>NZ_BAAACI010000029.1:0-1009 GCF_039521425.1 Clostridium subterminale | reverse complement strand
AATAGAGATGTATCCTCTTCAACTTCTATATAATCCTTTTTTCTTAAATGTGTATAGTGTTCACTTCCACAATATACTGTAAAGCCTATGTTTAAATTCAATAGTCTAGGTTTAAAGTTTTTCTTTGATACTGGAATAAGATCCTCTTCAAGACAATAGTTATTGTATTCCTCATAAACAGTCTTAGTTTTACACCTATCTTGCTTACTTTCTGTAATGTCATAACTACGCCTAATAAATGCTCTTACACTATCAACATCCAGGCTATACTCTTCTTTAGCTTCAATCATTTTCTTAGATTGGGTAAATCTAAAGTCATTATTTATTAACCTTTCTAGTCCTTCAAGTGCCCATTTGAATATATAATCTTTTTCTTGCAGTATTTTTTCATGGAATAGCTTATCCCTTTTTTCTGCTGGAATAACATTATTGCATGGAATTATATTAATTCTTTCGAATACATGACGACCTAAATCTCCATTGAATGAAGGTATGTGGTTAGCACTAAACATCATTAATCCTCTGTAATGTATGCTTAAAGGGTCTTTCCCTTTCTTTTCTATACTTATGATATCTCCACCAGTTAATTGTTTCATCATCCCTAATGAACTTTCATCAATAAACCTTCCTACAACATCACCACAGGCAATAAGCCTTTTATTCGCTACATTCCCAAGGCTGAATCTATCACCTAGTTTACATACATCTAATGCCATAAACAATTTATCGGTTAATAACGCATTTAATACCTTTATAGGAATTGATTTTCCTGAATCCCCTTTACCAGTTAAGTATGTAAAAGATTTTACTATAGATGCATCGTAGTTACTCAATATTAATCCATACCATTCCTGAAGAAAATCTTTTATTTCCTGGTCTTTTTCTGTTAATGTATCTAAAAAACCATCCCATATATGATTATTAGAAGGGTTGTCCATATAATTTATATCCAATTGAAAATCACTGATATATCCAGGTGTATGAGGTTCTAATATCTTAGTTTTAACGT
>NZ_BAAACI010000028.1:0-1663 GCF_039521425.1 Clostridium subterminale | reverse complement strand
GATGAACAAGCTATTAACACTATGGCTAATAGCAATAGTATAAACTTAGTGAATAATAAAGATCTGTTAGAAGTAAGTCGATTTAATGAAGAAAATCCTGAAAAAACAGCAATAAATATGTGCCAAAAAATATGGAAAAGTTCTGATGTAGCAATTATAGTAAATGATAAAAATTTTATGGAAGGATGTTTATCATTATCACTAAGTAGAAAGTATAATGCACCCATATTTTTATCTAAAGGGGAAGAGTTAAGTGATTTAGTTAAGGAAGAAATTAGCAGATTAAAAACGACTAAAATAATTTTAATTGGAGAAGAGAATTTAATTTCAAAGAATATAGAAAATGAACTTGTAGAAAAAGATTTAGAAGTAAATAGAGTTCAAGGAAAGGATATTACTAATCTTAGTATCAGAATTGCAGAAGAATTTAAAGATAATAATACGTATATTCTTTCTAAAGGCGATAATCTTGAAGAAATAATGTTATTATCATATATTGGAATGATCAATGAAACTCCAGTAATAATATCAGATAATTATTTGTCAACATATAAATTTCTAAGAAATAAAAAAGATTCAACTATATATTTTACTGGAAATGAAGATATTTTCTATAGGACATTTTCTAATTTAAATATGAAAAAAATAGATATAGCTAATTATTTTAAAGATGCAGGGGCAAAGTTAATGAATAAGAATAGAGGCTTATATCCCGATGGCCAAATTCTTATGGCTTCAAGCAATAATCCATCAGAATTTATATCCGCAAGTACAGCAAGTGGAGTTCTCAATATGCCTTTAGTTGATGTCGGTTCGGAAATGTTAAATAAATCTACGAATGAATTCATGGTTGAAAATGGAAGTTATATAAATCATATTATTGCTGTAGGAAACGAAAAAGAAATTAGTAATAATTTATTAAATATAACATCTTGGGGTAAATCTTACACTAATGCAAAAAAGCCTTTAGTAACTCCAACTTATGATGGAAGTAATCAAGCAGTTCATCCAGATGTTTTATATGTTGAAAATGGTTGGAATGGATATAAGTATTTGATGGGACTAACACCTTACCCAAATGGGAATGATGACTATGAAAATCCACAAATATTAGTTAGCAATGATGGAAGTAATTTTAATTATTTAAAAGGCTCAAAGAATCCTTTAGATATTCCTAAAGATGTTGGAAATGGTAGTCATTACTCTGATATAAATATTTGTTTAGTGGATGGTACATTAGAGGTATACTTTAGGTATAATCCGCCTTGTAAGAAAAATAAAAAGGCAGATAATCATACTAATATGGTTTATGTAATGAAAAGTAAAGATGGTATAAAGTGGAGTGAGAAAGAATTAGTTCTAGCACCAGATACTTTTGATAAAAAATATGACTATGTGTCACCAATTATAATTTATGATGAAGGAGTATATAAAATATGGTTTTCTAACTATAGTAGTGATTTATATTATACGGAAACTAATGATTTTAAAAACTTTAAGGATGTTGAGGTATGTAAATTTCAAGACAAGCCATCTAACTTTCATCTATGGCATCATGATTTAATAAAAACAGATTTAGGATATGAGATAGTTATTAACGGCTATAATAATAATCAAGCGGGAAAACAAGGCTTGTATTATGCTGTGTCAAAGGATGGAGTCA
>NZ_BAAACI010000027.1:0-938 GCF_039521425.1 Clostridium subterminale | reverse complement strand
TAAATACTACCTAGTGACCGATAGTGAAGAAGTACCGTGAGGGAAAGGTGAAAAGAACCCCGGAAGGGGAGTGAAATAGAACCTGAAACCGTGTGCCTACAACCGGTCGAAGCACTTTATATGTGTGACGACGTGCTTTTTGTAGAACGAGCCAACGAGTTACGATATGTAGCGAGGTTAAGTACTTAAGGTACGGAGCCGAAGGGAAACCGAGTCTGAATAGGGCGCATAGTTGCATGTCGTAGACCCGAAACCGGGTGACCTATCCATGGCCAGGATGAAGCGACAGTAAAATGTCGTGGAGGTCCGAACCACGTTGGTGTTGAAAAACCATGGGATGAGCTGTGGATAGCGGAGAAATTCCAATCGAACTCGGAGATAGCTGGTTCTCCTCGAAATAGCTTTAGGGCTAGCGTCGGTTAATTGAGTAATGGAGGTAGAGCACTGAATAGGCTAGGGGGCATAACGCTTACTGAACCTTATCAAACTCCGAATGCCATATACTTTTATTCCGGCAGTCAGACTGCGAATGATAAGATCCGTAGTCAAAAGGGAAACAGCCCAGACCATCAGCTAAGGTCCCAAAGTGTAAGTTAAGTGGTAAAGGATGTGGGATTTCTAAGACAACTAGGATGTTGGCTTAGAAGCAGCCACTCATTTAAAGAGTGCGTAATAGCTCACTAGTCAAGAGATCCCGCGCCGAAGATGTCCGGGGCTAAAACTTACCACCGAAGCTATGGATGTGTACTACGTACACGTGGTAGAGGAGCTTTCTGCATTGGCTGAAGTCGTACCGAAAGGAGCGGTGGACGATGCAGAAGTGAGAATGTTGGCATAAGTAGCGAGAGCTAGGTGAGAATCCTAGCGGTCGAAAACCTAAGGTTTCCTGAGGAAGGCTCGTCCTCTCAGGGTTAGTCGGGACCTAAGCCGAGGCCGAA
>NZ_BAAACI010000025.1:0-1862 GCF_039521425.1 Clostridium subterminale | reverse complement strand
CATTTGTTAATACACTTAAATCAAATTTATCAATGCAATAATTATCATTGATATGTGATATTAAATTTAAAAATAAATCAACTTCTGAATCCATTAATTGTTGGATGGATTGTTTCATGAATTCACTAAGTTCGTCGTTTTCGTCAAAAGTAAATATATCAGGTGGCACTCCTAAAGCATTCGATATTTTAGTAATGGTATCTAAAGTTGGAATGTTCTCACCTTTTTCTAGTCTGCATATATGGGAATATGACATTCCGCATAATTCAGCAAGTTTTCTTTGACTTATATTTTTTTCAGTTCTTTTTTCTTTAATTAAATCTCCTATGCTTGGCATTTAAATCACCCTCCTATGTTACTATTATATCAACACTTTGTTACTATGTCAATGTATTGTTATCGTAGTGGTAACAAATTTATATAAATAAAAAAATACCCCTTAAAATTAAGGGATATCAAACTAGACTATTTACTTTTAAAGAACCTTTTAAGCCTTTGTAAAGGGCTTTCTTTAATCTCTTTAATCTCTGAACTGTAATGTTGTTCTCTCCATACTGTTAACTTTTCATCAACTTCTTTTGCCTTAGATTCTTCAAGCATTTGAATTGCTTTTTGTTCTTCTCTCTTCAATATCTGCTCGTTTTCAACCAACTTTACTTGCTTTAAAATTAAATCATCCTTGGAACGAATTTGTTCTTTGAGAAATTTAATTTCCTCTTTTAATTCTGATATATAAATATCTATATATTTATCTGAAACAATGTCAGCTACAACTTCGTCTTTAGCCTTATCTATAGGATTATCTCCTATCATATCTATTATTTTGTAGTTATAGTATGTAATGCCCTTTTCCTTGCGTTGTAAAGGCTGTAAAACGTCATTGTCAAGTGTTTTAATTTTATTATATATACTAACCTTGCTTAACCCTAGTAAATCAGCGATTTCAATTACTTTAAACCATTCTTTACTCTCATTATTCACTTTACACCCCACCTTTAAACTCTAGTTTACACTCTTTACAGGCTTGATGGAATAATAAAAATGAATTTAGAATTATAATATTTTTTTGCAATAGTTAATTGAATCACTGCAATGCTTCATAATTCGATTTTAAGCACTCCAAGCATATAAGAGGTGTAAACACCTTACCATGTATTGAATTGACGTTCCATAGCTATTTTGAGCGATTTAAAGATGGGGTAGTTACTATCAACACTATAGAGTCACGAATGGTTACCCCATCACCAATAAATTTATATCCTTGTCCTCTTAATTTTTATAACTTAGTTTAATCTTAATCATAAGTACCTACTTTTATAAAAAGCAAATTTTTCTTTTAACCCTTATAGGAGGTTTCATAAGTATTTCCCATAATGGATTACAAGAGCACTTTCCCGCCCAATAGTCATAAGCATCCACTACTATCTCTAATCCACAGTACTGGCTTACAAGGTTCATATCTACTTTAGAATAATCATTACATTCAACTTCAAATATTTCAACTTGATTATAAATATGTAATTCCTGTTTAAACCTATTTACTTCTTCTAAATTTTCAATTCCAAAAAATGCTTCAAACCTAGATACTTTATTAACAAATTTATTGCGTCTAACTAATTCAAATATCAATTCCATATAGTTAGAATTTCCTTCTAAAGTTCTCCCTCTTAGTGAAATCCCATTATTAAAGAATTGGGTTAAATCTTTAATATCTGATTCTAATTCACCATCAAATAGGCGATCATTATAATTAATTAAATTTATAATTTGACCTTCTTTTAATGTTCCCAGTCTATCAATATGATAAAACGTAGCTATTTTTCTCACCTCATTTTTTAATATTGCAAATTAGTTAATCTTAC
>NZ_BAAACI010000024.1:0-2989 GCF_039521425.1 Clostridium subterminale | reverse complement strand
CAGCCACTATGCCTTTTAATATGTTTTTAGATATGTTTTTATATACCCCATTTTCATAAACGTAAATTAAAGGGTTATTACTGCTTATATCCCCCACAGTTACATAATGCAGTGTATCTTGAATACATTCTATTAAAATACCTTGATTTACTATTTGCTTTTTATTCTTTTCATTAATACTGATCCATGGGGCATAAAGCCATTCTATTTTATCAACTTCTTTTAGAAACTCCTCTTTAGTATGCCCCTCTTCGATATAATCCGTTACGTCCCCTTTTTCTTTATCTGAAATAGTTATAACTTTTATTCTATGTGCATATTTTCTTAATTTATTTTCTATTTCTGTGCCATAATTCTTGCCTACTTCGTCATTATCCGAAAGTATTACAACATTTGCACCTCTGAAACAACTACAATATTCTTCAATCCATTTCCCTTTTCCCGCTCCGTGACTCCCAGTAGTAGCGACTAACCCCAATTTATTTAAGGTGTCACAATCTTTTTCACCTTCACATATATAAACGGTGTATCCGTTGCCTATAGACTTTATAAGTTTAGGTAAATTATATAGTGATGGTTTTTGTTCAAAGAAAATCTTCTTCTTTGCTGCAGGTCTATGTTTCATTGAAAATGCATTTGAACCTTCAAAGGTTTCACTATATTCACCATAGTTCAAACCCCAAACTATACTACCATCTACATATCTTTTTTGAGAAAATTTCTTATTTTTAAATCTTATCTTTTCAAATAGTAATGCTCCATGTTCGTCAGTGTATTGATAAGCTGCAATTATATTTGGATCACTTTCTTTCTTTTCGCAAGTTGTCCCTACATCTGCAAAAGTTAGACCTACTTCTTTTAAAATAGCATCAATTTCACATCCAGCATGACAGTACATAACAATCCTATCAGCTACTTTATCATGCTTAATTGATAATGATGCATTTTTATCTTTATGTGAAGGACACATACACTGAGCCTTATCTCCATTCCTTGATTTTACTGTAAATTTATTTAATACATTTTCATAATCTACCATAACGTATCATTCCTTTGTTTCATATATTTAATGCAACAAAAAAGCCTTCTAGGTATTGAATTCACCTAAAAGACTTGAAATTTACATGCTCATTTGATACAATACACCTATAAATGTATATAGATATATTGTAAAAACAAGTTCTCTCAAAAGTCGTTAGGGTATCGGCATATACCTTATTGATATACTGATTAAAATGTTAGCAGCACTTTAATCAGATGACAGAGGACTTTTTTTATTTTACTATGTTTTTATTATAAAGCATGAAAATCTAATATGCAAATATTACCTGATTTTTTTGTTGTTTAAAGAAAATATTGGGGTTTATCTTTACTTGGAGTGAAGTCCCCGCCGTGGTCTTCTGGTGGAACATAAGATCCCGCTCTCAACCTATTTAAAACCCCTTTTTGAACCTCTTTATCTATAAGCCCTTTTAATTGAGTTATTTTCATTTTAGAAATCTCAAAATCCTTATTATATGCAAAATCTATCCAGTCCCCATCTAATCCTTCAATTCTTAATTCTTCACTTACTGCAAACCTTTGTTTTTTCTCTTCTAGTTCCAAATTATCACTTTTTAACTTATCTAGTTTATGGCTATACTCTTCGTTGAATTGAGCCATAAAAGTATTTTTAAAGGCTTCCATTTGTTTTTCTATAATTTCATTGATTTTAAATTCATTTTCCCCGTCAGTTTTGACATCCTTGGAGGGAATGTTATTTTCCCCTCCTGGATTATCAATTAGCGGAGTTGTATTCTCTAACTCTGCCATATCCGTATCACCTACTAACTAAATTTTACATATGCCATATATGAACTTTCATTTCTTAATTCAGTATATCCATATTTTACAATACCTCTAACTCCATCACCAAAGTAATCTTGTAATCTTACTGCCTCAGCATCACCACTTAACTGCATTGCGTAACCAGTACCACTTTTGTGGGTTAATATGACTTGATTAAGTGGATTATCAGCCTTACATATCAAAGTTGTTCCGTTTATTGTAGCGCCTTCCACAATTCCATTTTCAAGTACTGTATATTCATTAGTAAATCTTTCATCTTTAGCTAGTAATGCCAAGTAATCTGGGGGGATAATGAAATATCTATCCGTTAAAGGAACTTTATTCTTATTAGCCATTGTATTTAAGTCTACTAAAAACTCATATGCATTTGATTTATTTACAAGCTCTTCTGTTCCTACAGCTCCAATCGTGTTTTCAGGGCTGATATTGTTCACTATGAACCCTATAACCTCCTGGTCTACTTCTTCCCCTAATACTCCACTTTGTTCCTTTGTAACTGAATTTAACACATCGTTTTTAGTTTGTACTGCATCACAATCGTCTATCATAAAAGCATAATACTTTTGGTTCGGGAAAGTCATTTCAACTTTAGTAGTTGCGACTGCACTCCATTCTATTTTCTGACCTGTAGTATATTGTTTCCATGCGCCTGGGGCTATTCTATTAAATACTACTTTCTCACCTTTTTTCTCCACTGGGGGGGTTGTTATAATGCCTACGAAAGAACTATCATGAAAGTTTTCCATAATGGAATCTTCCCATAGGGTTGGTTTATAATTTTCTATTGCCATTGTTTATCTCTCCTTTTAAGTGCTATAATTAGCACTGTTATTAAATTCTTTGTTAAGAGTCTGCATGTTCGAGATGTAGGCTCTTTACTGCTTATACTTTTTAATTCTTTCTTCATCCAATTGTTTATCAAGCCATTCGGAAATTTCTGGGAATTCTTCTTTGTGACTAAGAACATAATCGGTAACTCTTTTACTCAATTCCTCGTCTACCTCTGTACCATCTTCATATATAAATGAATTAACTGGCATGTCTACCCCTCCTTTTCTAGCTTTTCATGTATACAAAGTTTAATGTATGCGGTTACTGATAAGCCAAGATCATTGGCTTTATCCTTAATGATGGTATGTAA
>NZ_BAAACI010000022.1:0-660 GCF_039521425.1 Clostridium subterminale | reverse complement strand
ATCCGCTAGCCGAATCTGAGGTGTGATGAGGAGCTCAATAGAGCGAAGTAACTGATTCCACGCTGCCAAGAAAAGCCTCTATGGAGGAAGCAAGTGCCCGTACCGCAAACCGACACAGGTAGGTGAGGAGAGAATCCTAAGACCATCGGAAGAACTGCTGTTAAGGAACTCGGCAAATTGACCCCGTAACTTCGGGAGAAGGGGTGCCTACGCAAGTAGGTCGCAGAGAATAGGCCCAAGCAACTGTTTAGCAAAAACACAGGTCTCTGCTAAAGCGAAAGCTGATGTATAGGGGCTGACGCCTGCCCGGTGCTGGAAGGTTAAGGGGAATGCTTAGCGCAAGCGAAGGTATGAACTTAAGCCCCAGTAAACGGCGGCCGTAACTATAACGGTCCTAAGGTAGCGAAATTCCTTGTCGGGTAAGTTCCGACCCGCACGAATGGCGTAATGATTTGGGCACTGTCTCAACAGCAAATCCGGCGAAATTGTAGTACCAGTGAAGATGCTGGTTACCCGCGATTGGACGGAAAGACCCCGTAGAGCTTTACTGTAGTTTAGCATTGAGTTTCGGTATTGTCTGTACAGGATAGGTGGGAGGCTGAGAAACAGGACCGTCAGGTTCTGTGGAGCCATCCTTGGGATACCACCCTGACAGTACTG
>NZ_BAAACI010000021.1:0-1602 GCF_039521425.1 Clostridium subterminale | reverse complement strand
ATCATTCAATTGCTCTTTATACTCTTCTGGAATACTTTCAAGTAATTGTTTAAATAATTTTTCGGATGCTTCATTAAGTTTAATTTGTTCTTTATCTGTATCCGTAAATTCCCTTTCTCGATACTCTTGTACGTGATTAAACTCATTCTCTATAACATTATTGATTAATTTTGCAATTTCTTCATATTTCATACATAAAATCTCCTTCCTTTGTTAGCTATATTATATCAAGCTGATATCAACTAGTCAACAAGTAAATATCATGTTATAATGCTTTCGAGGTGAGAATATGGGTAAAATATCAGAAAATAATACAAGAACATTAATTACTATTTCTAAAGAACTAAAAAAGGAATTAGAAGAAATTGCAGTAAAAGAAAATAGATCATTTAATAATCTAGTCATTACAGTACTAAAGGATTACGTTGAAAAAGCCACCAAATAAGGTGGTTTATTTTTATGTTGGTAATGTTATTTGCCCTTTTATTTTGAAAAAATATTTATTGTAACTGTAAGAAAGACATCTAGCCAAATTTTAGAAGGTGACGCCCCATCGAGTTTTGAAAATTGGTGAGAAATTTTGTGGGGGTAGTGGACGGGGTATACATAAATTGGAATTTAGAAGGTAAGGGGCATATATATTTTACTTAATATTCCATTCAATATAATTAGTTATAAGCTATTAATATTATACTGTTTATCAATAACTATTTATCTTATAACAATATCCATTCAATATAACAATTATTATGTTGAATGCTTTTAACTATACTTATTGTTCTTATATTATGCCCTTTTTAAGCACCAATATTAAATGGTATCGGTAGTAACTATGCCATTAGATTTAATAGTTTATATATATCTTATATAATATTTATATAGTCATATACCTTGCCTGGTACATATATCCCTATATACTCTCTATGCAATGTATATCATCTATACACATTTACAGATATGTAACCTACTGTCTAACCTAACTCCCCTTAGTAATATCAACGTTTATCGTGGTTTGCACCCTATTAAGTGTTTTATATAGGAGTACACGTTTGTCAAGGTTAGCCTATAACTTATGCCCTATCCTTTAAGGTGTATTGTATTAGCATAGTTCCTTTTTTATCGAGTCCACATAGATTGCTTTAACAGTGTTTATAAACCTCTTTTTATCGTGTCACGAAATTAATACTTTCACATCATAAATACACTTCCTTTTTATTAACATTACAGTTAAACATACTTGTATTTTAAGTCTAGTGGGTTTTTAGTGAGTTTTTAGTGGATGTCTAGTGGGTGTTTTTTCTTCAAAATCAACTAGTTGGAATATAGTGTTTTCAATGTTTTGATGGTATTCTAGTGTATTTAGTGTGTTTTTTTCAATGTATTCTTTATATATATATTATTATTATATTTATTTCTTATGTGTAAGCATATAAATTATTTTCCACTAAATCCACTAAATATGTCTGTAATAGAGTAATATCAATGGTTTATGTCTAGTGGATAAAAAAAGTATTTTCCACTAAAATAAAATGAAAAACCGCTGAAAACATAGTATTCTCAACGGTTTAAAGGGTATTATTATTTATTATAAAAAATCCACTA
>NZ_BAAACI010000020.1:0-690 GCF_039521425.1 Clostridium subterminale | reverse complement strand
ATCCAGAATTATTAGAATTAGTAGAAATGGAAATCAGAGAGTTATTATCTGAGTATGACTTCCCAGGAGACGATATTCCAATAGTAACAGGATCAGCATTAAAAGCATTAGAAAGCCCAACAGATGAAGCAGCAACACAATGCATAATGGACTTAATGGCAGCAGTAGATAGCTATATCCCAACTCCAGAAAGAGCAACAGATAAGCCATTCTTAATGCCAGTAGAGGACGTATTCACAATAACAGGAAGAGGAACAGTAGCAACAGGAAGAGTTGAGACTGGAATACTAAAAGTTGGAGATGAAATCGAAATCGTTGGATTATCAGAAGATAAGAGAAAAGTAGTATGTACAGGAGTAGAGATGTTCAGAAAACTTCTAGATGAAGCACAAGCTGGAGATAACATCGGAGCTCTATTAAGAGGAGTACAAAGAACAGATATCCAAAGAGGTCAAGTATTAGCAAAAAGTGGATCAGTACATCCACACGTTAAGTTTGTAGGTCAAGTATACGTACTTAAGAAAGAAGAAGGCGGAAGACACACACCATTCTTCGATGGATACAGACCACAGTTCTACTTCAGAACAACAGACGTAACAGGATCAATCAAATTACCAGATGGAATGGAAATGGTAATGCCAGGAGACCACATTGACATGAACGTTGACTTAATCACTCCAATCGCAATGG
>NZ_BAAACI010000019.1:0-762 GCF_039521425.1 Clostridium subterminale | reverse complement strand
TAAAACGCAAGAGATTGAATGGTTTAATAGAGCTTATAAATAAAACATTAAAAGGAGAGAGCACAATGAATTTTAAAGAATTTGATATGAGTGAATATTTTAATGTATTGGAAGAATTTAAAACAGATCACAAGGATAAAGTAATTAAAATGTATGGTAGCGTAGATAAATATAATGAACTTATTGAAAAATGTAAATCTAAGGAAGATGAAATTGCTAAAATGGCCATAGAGCAATATGGGAGTATTGAGAAATATGCTAAAGCTGTAAAGAAAAATCTTAATAGTGACATGTTAACTTTAGCAGAACAATATGATGAGTTTAAAAAAGATTGTTTGGAAGATAAGCATCCTAAATTAAAAGAACTATTTAAAAAGCTTGCATCTGACTTAAATAAAGATCCTTCTTCAAAGGAAGTTCAACAAACTGCTGAAGAAATAACAAATACAGCTAAAAAAGATTATGAAATTTTCAAAATGGATAATGGCGATGATCATTGGTACTATATAGTACGACTTTATTTAGTGTTTCCTAATTGGATAGAAGAAGTTGATAAGAAATATGGAAATGGTGCATCTAAATTTATAGGAGAAGCTCTAAAAAATTATTTGGGAGATAAGCAACCTAAATTAGAAGAACTATATAAAAAGCTTGCATCTGACTTAAGTAAAGATCCTTATTCAAAAGAGGTTCAACAAATTGTTGAAGAAATATCAGATGCAAATAAAAAAATGCAAGAATTTTACAAAGTGGATGAGGGAG
>NZ_BAAACI010000018.1:0-62167 GCF_039521425.1 Clostridium subterminale | reverse complement strand
AATCTATCGGAATTAACTGGTTTTACCTTTTTCTCTGTTTAATTTTCAAAGACCATTTGGTTTTCATCATCATCGATTGCTTCCGACGACTCTTATTATTCTACTAGATAATCTCTTATCTGTCAACAATTTTTTAAGAAGTTTTTTCTTGAATTCTTGTTGTTTGTTGCCGCATCTCTCAGCGACAAGACTTATCTTATCATGATATAACATCATATTCTCTTACAATAATTGCATTGTATGAAATTAAATTCTTATTTCTTTAATTTCCTTATAATTACTATATAATTCTATTACTGATACACCTGGCAATATTGTTACCAATAATTCGAGTATCCCTTTATTTCTAATGATTATAAATCAATAAATCAAACGTTCATTTACCTTTTTCATTAAAATTTCATCGTAAATTTTTAATAATCTAATGTTAAATTAAGGAGCGTGGATAAAATCCACGCTCCTTAACTTAACATATTATATTAATTCCAATCCTTATCAATAATATCAAACATCATTTTCCCAACTCTTGTTAAAGAACTAACTCCATAAACATTAGATGGTAAATTTCTTGACATAACAACAAAAACAAAATCACCTTTTTCCAAATTTAATAACACAATATCATTTTCTATTCCTTCTAAACTTCCTGCTTTATGTGCTGTTTTAACTTTAAAATCTTTAGGCCAATAAAATGATATCCCTGTGGTTAATTGATTTCTTCTAATAACTTCTAGAATAAATTTACTATGTTCTTCATTTAATACTTTCCCCTTGCTTAGCAACGCTAAACCTTTACATAAATCAAAACTTGTAGTTATGTTTTCGTTATCAAATTCTTCTTTTTCACCTGATGGATACTTATTTATAAATGTAGATGTTAATCCCATATCATGAATGATACTATTTATCCTATCTTTGCCTATAGTGTTTATAAGTTTACATGCTGCTGTATTATCACTTTGAATAAGCATTGCAACTATTAATTCTTTAATACTATACTGTCTTCCTTCTAATTCATGTATAATACCAAAAGAACCAGAAACCTTATCATCATTTGTTATGGTTACTAATTGATCTAAAAATACATTAGTAGATTCCACTTCTTTCATTACTGCCATAGCAATAGGAAGTTTTATACAACCAGCGGCTACCATTTTAAGATCCTCATTAAACCCATAAGTGTAATCACTTTTTAAATCTGCAAAATAAAAACTATATTCCCCTTCTCTTGTTTCTAAATAACGTTTGATTTCTTTCATACATACCCTCCACATGCCAAATGGTAATATCGATTTATAACTAGCTATATTATAATTTTCTTTATATATTATGTCAAATTTCTGACTATTGTAAAAAAACAATAAAGTGATATACTTTTTTAGATTATACCACTCCATTATCCACATTAAACAAGTTAATATGCCTCATTTTCATCTTATATATATTGATTATAATATACTAATGCATACTATATATTTATATAATCACTACATTATACATTTACTTGTCCTATATTTACAAATACTTAACCTATTTATTTTATTTTAATACCGTCTACCAGTTAAGTAACTATTACCTGAAGCTTACAAATATCAACAATGCCAACCCTAAAATTATTCTATAGTATGCAAAATTCTTCATAGGTTTCTTCTTAAGATAACCTATGAATCTTTCTACGCATACCAAAGCTGATAAAAATGCAACCATGAATCCAATAATAAGCACTATTATTTCACCTTTATTTAGGATACTACCATGCTTAACTAATTTCAATCCGGAAGCTCCCACCATTACAGGGATTGCTAGGAAAAATGAAAATTCAGTTGCCACCACAGTTGACAATCCACTTATCCAGCCACCTATTATAGTTGATGCAGATCTAGACATACCCGGCCACAATGCTAAACACTGAAATACTCCTACACTAAAAGCTTGTGGAAAGGTAATGTAATCTACATCTCTAGTTTTCTCTTTTCTCCTAAAATGCTCTTCAGATAAAAGCATAAGAATAGCTCCAATTATCAATGCTAAGGCCACAGTAAATGTATTGAACAGATATTCATCAATTATGTCTTCAAAATACAAACCTAATACTGCCGCCGGAACACATCCAATCATTATATTAGTCCAAAATCTAATTGAATCTCTCTTTAGTTTAAATACCCCTAAAATAGTTGAAAATATCTTTTGTTTGTATAATACTAAAATAGCAAAAATTGCTCCAAGTTGAATTACTACAGTAAACAAATTTGCGAAATTCCCTGTAAAATCTAACACATCACCAACAATTATCATATGGCCAGTAGATGATATGGGAATAAACTCCGTAATTCCTTCAATTATTGCTATTATTATAGCTTTAAACAACAAAATAAAGTCCACACTTTTCCCCTTTCTATTATTTCTTTATAACCACCTGTCGTAAGGGATTAATACCATCTAATGAAATTTCTATAGTTGTACTACCTTTTTCTATAGATAAATTATAATAGGTATCAACCTTAATAAAATCTCCATTATTTACTCTAACATAAAACTCCTCTAACATTAAACTATTCATAAATGCCCCTAAAGTAAATTTCGTATTATTATCATCATCTTCTTTTATATTCTTTTTCGAAAATATAATAGTTGGAATTTTATCTGACTTATCATTTACATATTCCTCATAAGGATTAATATTAAATAAAGAATCATTGTCAACAAATATAGTTGGTTGAATATAACCTTTAGAAGTTTCTAATTGAGCACCCTTAACATCTTTTACATATGTTATATATGAGTTTATTACAGACCCCTCAAATTTACTGTTGTCAATTCTTATACTATAAGTACCTAGATATTTATTTAATAACTTTATAGACTTTTTATCTAAAGTTCCATCTTCGTTACTACTAACCTTAAGCTGCGATAAATCTTTATTTAATACCTGTATAGCACTTAAAGGTTCATCACCCTCCTTAAAATATCCACCTGTAATAGTATCAAACATTATCCACTTATTAAAATTAGAATCCCATACTTCTAACACAGAGTAGTTTCCATTTAATCTATATTCTCCAACTCTAACCTTTATACCTATTGAAGATAACAATTCTTGAAGTATGGTATTATAATCCTTTTGGGAAACCTTTTTTTCCGATATTAGAATTTTCAAAAGCTCTTCCCCATCTTTGTTAGTGTCCATATCAGACAGGGTTATTTCGCCTTTTTCACTTAACCATTTATTTATATCTATACATTTCATAATTTCACTAGTATTTTCACCAACTAAAGTATCTACCTTATATTTGCTTTTCAGGGTAGCTATTTCCGCTACAGAACTATCAATATAATAAAACTTTATATTATTTCCTGAATATAAGTTATCCCATTTTTCTATTTTAGTAGTATAATCTTTTTCTTTATCCTTTTGACTCAATATCCAAAATCCTACAACACTTAATATTATAACCAAGATACCTAATCCTATATTTTTCCCTTTTCTAGTTTTCAACCCATTACTCCCCTTTACATCTAAAATGTTGATATATTTATATTTATATTTTATTATAAACTTTTTTCCAATAAAATAAAAGTTTTCTATACTAAGTGATAATTTTACATTATTTATACTATTTTTTCTTTACATAAAGAAGAGAAACTCCACCAAACTAGAGTTTCTCTTCTTTAAAATTACTATTTATTATATCCAGGTGCTGCCTTTAATATTTCTTCGCTAACGTTATCAAATTTTTCAAAGTTTTCACGGAACTGTTTAACAAGATCGTACACTTTTTTATCATACTCTTGTTTATCTTCCCAAGTATTTTTAGGTTTTAATATTTCAGATGGTACATTTGGAACTTCTTTAGGAATAAGAACATTAAAGTTATCATCCTTTTCAAATTCTGTATTTCTTAAATTACCTTCTATTGCAGCCTTAACCATAGCTCTAGTATAAGCTAAGTTCATTCTTTTACCTACACCATATTCTCCACCAGACCATCCAGTGTTAACAAGATAAACTTCTGTATTATTTTGGATTATTCTTTCTCCTAAAAGTTTAGCATATACTTCTGGTTTCATAAGCATAAAAGGTTCACCAAAACAAGCAGAGAATGTAGCCTTTGGTTTAGTTATCCCTCTTTCTGTACCAGCTAGCTTACTAGTATATCCTGACATAAAGTGATACATAGCAGCTTCTTTAGATAATTTAGATATTGGTGGTATTACTCCAAAAGCATCTGCAGTTAAAAATACTACTGTATTTGGATTTCCACCTACTCCACTTATCTCCACATTTTCGATAAAATCTATAGGATATGCTCCTCTTGTATTTTCAGTTAAGGAATCATCATCAAACATAGGTCTATTATTCTCATCTAAAACTACATTTTCTAATAATGCTCCAAATTTTAAAGCATTATAAATTTCTCTTTCTTTTTCCTTGTCTAACTTAATAGTTTTTGCATAGCATCCACCCTCAAAGTTAAATACCCCTTCATTACACCATCCATGTTCATCATCACCAATTAGTTTTCTATCTGGATCTGCAGATAAAGTTGTCTTTCCTGTTCCAGAAAGCCCAAAGAATACAGCAGTATCACCATCTTCTCCTATATTAGCTGAACAGTGCATTGGGAATACACCCTTTTTAGGTAATAAGAAGTTCATTATAGAGAATATTGACTTCTTAATCTCTCCAGAATATTGACTTCCACCTATTAAAACAATCTTCTTTTCAAAATTTATTATTATAAAGGCTTCTGAGTTTACTCCATCCTCTTTTCCTTTAGCTTTAAACCCTGGTGCTACAACCACATTAAATTCTGGTTCAAAATTTTCTAATTGTTCTTTTTCATATCTTCTAAATAATTGATTAGACATTAAAGCTTGTGATGCCAATTCATTAACAACTCTTATATTCATGCTATACTCTTTCATTGCTCCAACATAGCCATCAAATACATATAAGTTTTTATCAGATAAATAATCCATAACTTGCGAATATAAATTATTGAAAATTTCTTCTTCTATAGGTAAGTTAACATCTCCCCAATTAATTAAATCATTGACACTTTCTTGTCTTACGATAAATCTATCTTTAGGAGATCTCCCTGTATATTTTCCTGTTTTTACCACGAAAGCTCCACTATTAGCAAGAACTCCTTCTCCATTTTTAACAGCATGAGAAACTAACTCAGCATAGCTTAAATTTCTATAAGCTTCCTTATTAGTATTAATTTTTAAATCATTTAAGTTAAAATCCATTTTATTACCCCCAAATATCTTCTAGGAATTAATGTAACACATTTTTTAATTTCCTAATATTATAATACTACTTTTTTATAAAAATGCAATAAAAATTTTATTTTTCTTTTCTAATTCATATTTTCCTTAAGATTATTGCAAGTTGAACTTCATTATAATGCATTTTTGATATACTCACCATATATAGTGCATCACTTTTATCGAATTTTGCTCTCTTTTAATTTCTTTTTTAAATCTAATTAACATTTGAAATCATCTTTTCATTTTCACTATAGAATGATGTCATTAATGTAGATATATGTTATAATATAAAATTGATATACTTGTAAATATCCTATATGTTTAATTTATAAAAAAACTTTGGAAAATATTTAAAGGATGTGTGAAAAATTAAAATTAATTCATTTATAGCTATAGTCACTTCAAAAATTATACTAAAATTAAGTACTAAATTATTTAAAGGAGGATCAAACTTTCCTGGCAAAGTTGCTTTAGCCTTAGATAAAAATATACTATCGACAATTGCAAAAGGATATAAAGTAATTTTAATTACAGGTACTAACGGCAAAACTACAACTACTAGCATGATTTATAATATTCTTAATAAGTCCGGTAAAAATGCTATAACAAATAATACTGGTGCTAATATGAATACTGGTATAGTCGCATCTTTCATTTCTAACTTCAAATTTTCTAATAAGAATAAAGAGATATATGCAGTTATAGAAGTAGATGAAGCTTACCTTAAATTCATAACAGAACATGTAAAGCCTGAAATAATTACGGTTACTAATCTATTTAGAGATCAGTTAGATAGATACGGAGAGGTTCATACCACTTATAATAAAATTTTAGAAGGTATACATAAATCCCCTCAGTCTCTTCTTGTTCTAAATGGTGATGAGTCTCTACTGGGTAAAATTAATGCCAATAATCCCGTGGTTTATTATGGCTTTAACGTTCCCATTAAAGAAAATACAGTTTTAAATGTAAATGCAGACAGTAAGTTCTGTAAGTTCTGTAAAACTCCTTATAGTTATGAATTTATTACTTACAATCATCTAGGCAAATACTTTTGTTCGGATTGCGGTTATGAAAGACCCGAGCTTAAATATCACATAGATGAAATAACGACTTTGAACGCTGAAGGCTCAGAAGTTGTTGTTAATGAAGAAAGTTACTTTATAAATCAATCTGGAGAATATAACATTTATAATGCTATTTGTGCATTATCTGTAGCCCGAGAATTAGGTATAGAATCAACTTCAATTAAAGCTTCTTTACAAAATCAAGAGAGCAGTTTTGGAAGACAAGAGAGCCTAAATATAAATGGAAAAGAAGTAAAAATAATTCTTGTAAAAAACCCTGCTGGTTATAATCAAGCTATAAATACATTACTTCTTAATGATAAACCAATAAATTTAGCAGTAATGTTAAATGATAATTATGCTGATGGTACAGACGTTTCTTGGATATGGGATGTAGACTTTGAAAATTTAAGTTCACTAGCAATAAAGGATATTATAATTTCCGGTATACGTCTTTATGATATGGCTGTAAGACTAAAGATTGCTGGTCTTAAAGAAGAAAGCTTTAAAATGTGTGAATCTGATGATAAACTTATAAATAATATAATAAGTGCTGAAGCAGAAACCACCTATGTACTTGTTACATATACTGCTATGTTACATCTTAGAAAGTTATTACACAGTAAAGGCTACATAAATAAAATTTGGTAAGGTTAAGGTGAGTTTATGGAAATTAATATATGTCATTTATATCCTGATTTATTAAATGTTTATGGAGATATTGGAAATATTCTAATCCTTAAACATAGGGCCGAGAAAAGAGGAATAGATGTTACAGTAAAAAACGTATCAATAGGTGATGAATTTAACCCAGAAGATTTTGATATAGTATTCTTTGGAGGCGGACAAGATTATGAACAATCCATAGTTTCTAAAGACTTAGTAGAAACTAAAAAACGAGGAATTACTGATTATATAGAATCTGGGAAAGTATTTATATGCATATGTGGCGGATATCAACTTCTAGGAAAAACATATGAAACTTCTACAGGTGAAGTTTTAGAAGGATTAGGTGTATTAGATATTTATACTAAAGCCTCTAATGAAAGATTAATCGGTAATTCAATTATATATAATGAATTCTTTAACGAAACCTATGTAGGATTCGAAAATCATTCTGGTAAAACTTACATTGGAGATTTAACACCTCTTGGTATAGTAAAATACGGATTTGGTAACAATGGCGAGGATAAAAAAGAAGGTTGCATTTATAAAAATACTTTCTGTACTTATTTTCATGGAAGTTTACTATCTAAAAACCCAGAACTTACAGATAGACTTTTGTCTTTAGCCATTAAAAATAAGTATGGTCAAGCTGAACTTTCCCCTCTAGATGATTCCTTTGAAATTAAAGCTAAAGATCATATTATACAGAGATTTATTAAATAAAAAAATATATAGGTTGTTGCAAAATAATCAAAAATCATTTTGCAACAACCTATTTTCATATTAAAACTCTAATTGGTAAAATCACTTACTAATAAAAACTTTTTTCCTTTTTAAAAGCTAAGCTAAAATATTTAATTGAGTCATTAACATTTCCCATATCATGATACATGTTTCCTATCCTCATATACCTTTTATATATTTCATTCTTAGTTCCATATTTCATCAAAGCATCCAAAGAAAGCATCATATAAGTTTCAGCCATTATATAATTTTTCTTCCTTTCGAATATCGTTGCTTTATAATAATACGCTTTTTCCATTATCGGAATAAGTTCTAATTCAATAGATAAATCTAGCACCTCTTCTATGTAATCTAAAACTAAATCGTAGTGTCCATATTTTATCAAAGTTTTAGCCCCTACAATTAAAAATTCACATAGCTGCTCTTTATTGCTTCTTGGATACTCATTCAATGCTTTTTGTATATATTCTAAAGCCTTGTCTTTAATATCATTTTCAAACATGGCTTTTGCAAGATCATAATATGCCCTAGCTTTTTTATCTAACAAGTTATCATATCTTTTTAAAGCTTGATCTTCATAGTACTTGACTTCATTGCCACCTAAATATATCTCTATTATAGCTAACACTTTATATATTTCTGCGTTTACATACTCATTTTTATTAAATGAAAGTATCTCCTTTAAATCTTCACTAACTTTTTTTGCTTTAACTATATTACTGCTCATTATATAGATTACTACCTGATTATAAGTTGCCTTTATATATTCTACTGAGTCCTTTTTATCTAGTTCAATAAGTTTTTTTCTTACTGTTGATATATAACTACCAGCTTGAGAATATTCACCATTAGTATATAAAAATTTTGCTATATACATATAATAATTGATATGTAAAATTTCATCTTTCGACTTTTGACAAGAATTATAATATCTAGGTATAGTAGTACTTAATTCTGCTGACATACCATGATTCAGATAGTATTCAAATAGTATTTGAAATAGTTTACAACTTAAATCGTAATAGTGGTATTTCTCTGCATAATCTACATTGTATAGTACATCTTCTAAAGAAATTAATGGTGTCATAGAATTAAACTTCTTAATATTTACTTCAATCTGTTCTCTCACACCGTGCTTTAAATACTCCATATCTAATCCAAGCTTATCTACAATAATTTCTAGAATCCAATCCTCTGGCTCCACCTTATTGTTTTCTATACAACTCATTTTAGAAACGGAAATTTTATCTTCACATATATCTTTTAAAGTTAGACCTTTGTATATTCTGGTCCTCTTTATTTTTTCTCCAGCCGATAATATTTCCATAGTTATCCCCCATTATTAAAAATCCGTTAAGCATTTTGTTTGTTCAAGAATCTTAACCCCTTCATCTAAATATTTTCTAGCTTCTTCTTCTTTTCCTAAGTCCATGTAAAATTTTCCTAAGGTAATAGCAATTTCAGCACTTTCCTTATAATAATTCATTTTTTCTGTATAGTTTAAAGCATCTATTAAAGTTCTTTCTGCTTCTTCATATTTTTTCTCTAGTAACTCAATTTTATATTTGAGAATATGATACTTGCACATTAAGGTACAGTCTGTTACACTTAAATTTTGCATGCTAAATACTATCTGTTCTAATACTTTTTTTGCATTTATTTCATCTTTTAATTTTATATAGTTATTGCAAATCAACATTAAAGTGTTAACCGTAGATTCTTCAGAAATCCTTTCTTTAATAGCTTTTGCGTCTAAAAGATGTTCAAAAGATCTATCTATATATCCATATTCTGAAAATAATTCTCCTAACCCAGACATTAAATATGCAACTAAAACATTTTGTTGTCTAGTTTTAAAAAGACTCAAACTTTTTTCAGTGTATGCAATAGCCTGGTTTAAGTTACCCTCTTTAAACCGCTCTTGTCCAATTTTCATAAATGATTCTCCATAGTTTCTTGAATCCTTTAGTTTTAAAAGTTTTTCTTCAGCATATTTCATATACTCAATTGCTTCTTTATCAATTCCCATTTTATTAAGAGTTTTGCTTATGTAATAATAAACCTTTCCTATAGCAACTTCGTTATATACATCACTTTCTTCAAATACCTTCTCTGCTTGTTGAAAATAGCTATATGCAGAATGATATGCATCGAGTTCAAGAGTAATTTTGCCTAGAAGCATAAATACTTTAATAATTTCATCACTACAATTATATTTAATATATATATTATTAGCCGAAAGTAGTAACTCCTGAGCTTCATCATATTCTTTTTTCTTTTCAAGTATTAAGGCTTTTAAATACAAATTAGTTGCCATATTCAATTCAAGATCATACTTTTCAATATATAAAAATGAATCTTCTAAAGCCTTCCATGCTACATCTAAATTATTGTTTAATATATTAGATTCCGCAATATTTTGATAGTATATACAAATCTTGCCTGCTTGTGTTTCTTCAGTCTCCATAAGGTGTTCTACCGAAACTTTTAATGCACTTGCTAAATATTCTAACAAGTCCATGCTAGGATTAGATTTACCTGATTCAATTAAACTTATTTGACCAGCAGTTATTCTATCTCCAGCCAGATTTTTTAAAGTTAAATCAAGCTCCTTTCTCCTTTTTTTTATTTTTTCTCCTAAAGATAAAATTTCCATAAATTCATCCTCTTCTCTTAGCAAATGCTTCCTAAATACTTCAGATAATTATACCCTTATATTGTATCATAAACAAACAAAATAAACAAAAATAAATGTCTTAAATTTTTATTAAATATGGGTTAATTTAATCGATTTTGTAATATTATATTAAACTTTTTTTAGAATAAAGAAAGCTAGAGCAGAATATCTGCTCTAGCTATCTTAAAGGAACCATTGCTTTATCTAACATATCCTCAGCTCTATGTTGAAATCTCTTTACTCTTTTCCTTAATTTTCTTTTAGTTCTTCCATCCATTGAAGGCATTACGTAATTAACAGCTAAGGCTAAACTTGCTATCAACACCATAATTTTTAATAACATTTTCATAAAATACACATCCCTTCTCATTGTATACCTATCTACTTAAAATTCCTTAGAATTTTATATAAATAAACATTTAAAATTACACAAATATTTACTTATTTATAATTAGCAGATGTAAGTATATTTATAGGATGCTCATATTCTAAATTTATATGCTTAAAATTTTCCTTTAATTATAATTAATTTATTTTAAATTTCTAACTAATTCTAATATAATTTTATCCTTAACTTCTATAGGTATATATTTCAAATAATTTTCTCCCTCATTCATATCCATACTATTTAAGAGTTCTACTATGCTGGAAATATCATATTTTTCTTCAATTTCTTTAGTATTATGAACATCTAAGGATATAACGTTACTAATATTTTTCTTAATAATTTTACAAAGTTTATTTTTAACATCACTAGTAGCAACCTTTATAGCATTGTTTCCAACGGTTTTATCAACTACAGAATCAAATTCTAACCCTGCACCACTCTTTGCCAATTCATCAGCAATATCATTATACAAATCATTGGTATGACTATCTACCTTAACAAATATAATATTTATATTTCCTTCTTTTTTTAACTTATTAATAACTTCATAGTATTCTTGTGATAAAACTGTATTTCTTTCCCATGCGCCTGTTGCATGTTGACATACCCCAGCATAATCATAAAATAATACTATTTCTTTATAGTTATTATCTAATGCATATTTTACACTCTCTATAGCAGCCTTAAGCTCTCCATTTACTTGTCTTTGATTGCACTCATTATTCTTTCCTCCACCATAGTTAACATATGTAATTATATCACTTTCAACTACAAGTAACCCATATCCAAACTCTTCTGTAGATATGTTATAGCTACCATCAACATATATATGAGGCACATCTAAAGGATAGTTGTCCACACCTTTCTTTAATTCTAAACTACTATCCAAATAATCTTTTGCCTCTTTTTCTGTTAAAAAGCTCTTGTATATAGCACCTTTAGCTCCCTTTACATAAGAAAGACACTCACTCCAACTTTTCACAATAATATTATTAACGTCAATATTATTATTAAAATCTTTTCCTTTTTTTATTGCATAATATTTCGTTGCCATAATAACTCCTACCTTAAACGTAGATTTATTTAGTAAAAAATACTATAGTCTTCTTTATAGATATCCTTACTACATCCACCATTTTTCTTATTTCTTTTGCCCCAAACTTGTCATTTAACAAAGCCATAGCTTCTCTAGAGATCTCTATAATATTACTCTGCCCTTCCCAATTATCAAGAATTACTTCTTCTGGAATATCACAAAGCACCTTTTGAAGTATAAAAAAAGTAACTGCTAGATCATCAATTTTACCTATAAGCGGTAATGTATCTGGCAATATATCTAAAGGAAACAAAAGATATCCTAAAGCAATAGATATATTAAACTTTACCTCCTTTGCTACTCTTTCATCTTTATATAACCTCATAAATAAAGCAATTATATCTGGTATCATTACTACATATGGGTACATCTTTTCATATTTTGCAGAAAATCTTTCTTTAAATTCTTTTCTAAATCTTCTATACGTGTATTCTATATGACTATCTAAATTTTTTTTATTACATTCTACATTTGAAATTAGTACTTCTTCTTCATGTTTTTCTTTATTTTTATCATCACCATTATAAATTTCATCATTAGATTTTTCACTTTCATTTTTAAAATTAAAATTACTAACCACTGCTTCAAGTCCATATGGGATTATAGATAAATCTTCTAGCTTAAAATCAACCATTGGTATAACTTTGCACAACTTATATAAATCTATATTTATTATATTATCAGTAAATTCTATACCCAAATTGGCTACTTTTGAGCTAATCACTTTTAATGCTACATTTACAACACCTTTAAATATTTTAAGACTTTTTAAATTAATTTTATCTATACTTAAATATAATTTATTATTCT
Organism: Clostridium subterminale; assembly: GCF_039521425.1. Taxonomy (NCBI): domain Bacteria; kingdom Bacillati; phylum Bacillota; class Clostridia; order Eubacteriales; family Clostridiaceae; genus Clostridium; species Clostridium subterminale. The sequence goes on along the minus strand of NZ_BAAACI010000018.1, from coordinate 49,445 downwards.
CAACTTTATTTATGGATATATCAACAGAAAAAGGAATAGATACTCTATGTTTATAACTTCCAACTACATTAATATTTTTATCTATTAATATTTTGTCGATTTTAAGTCCTTCCACCGATACATAGTCTCGTAATACATCTACAACAATACTATATAAATCTTTTTCTGTTATTGTAATCTTTATATTAGATATCTTCATTTTACTTTACCTCCAATTGTACTCTAAGCATAATATAAACAGAGTTCTTTGCTTCAGAGAGAGTTTTTACTCCCTCTGAAGGTTACTAACAGAATTCTTAGTATCAGTATTTTCGATACTTAGAATTCGTTGTCCTTTAGGGGAAATCGTTATCCAGGGTCGCAGCCGCTCTTTACTCCCCACTTTGAAGAAGATGGGAGTATTAGAGCGGGTAGTCATCGGATAAAATATATTTATAAATATACCTAGCTTCTAAATTAAAACAAAAAGGACATACCCCAATTATACAGCATAATCAAGAACAGTACATCCCTCAATTCCATATATTTATTAAATTACACATTGGATAATTAAATTAATTTTTTCTAACAAATTAATTTCATAAAATTTTACTGGTTTTCTAGTTTCATGGTCATATAGTACTCTTAATATAGGTCTATCTGGGAACCCTTTATTCTGCCTTATAACATATCCCTCTACTCCGTTAGAAAGTTTTACACAACAACCTAGTGGATATACTGAAAATGTCTCTTTAAAAGTATGTACTAATTTTTCATCAAACTGACTCCCCGATCCCGAAAGTATAAGTTCATAAGCTTGATTAGGCTCAAACTTTTTTCTATAACTTCTATCACTAGTTACAGCATCATATACATCACATATTCCTACTATCTTACCAAATCTTGAAATTTGATTTCCTTGCAATCCATAAGGATATCCTTTTCCATTAACCTTTTCATGATGCTGCTCTACTCCTTCAATTGCGCAAGCTGAAATTTTATAATTTTTACTCAATATTTCTCCACCATAAATTGGATGTTTCTTCATAATTTCAAACTCTTCATTGGAAAGCTTCCCATTTTTATTAATTATACCTGCTGGCACTTTTATTTTCCCTATATCATGTAACATCCCACATATACCCAATTCTCGTACTACCCACTTTTTCATCCCTAGGCTTATTCCTAGAAACACTGCCATAATTCCAGTATTTATGCTGTGTAAAAATGTATAGTTATCATGAGTTTTTACATCATTTAAACATTTATTCACATCTTCAATTTCCATTATATAATTCAATAAATGGTCCATATTTTCTAAATATTCATCTCCATATGAACCACCTATACTTCCTATACCCCTTGATATGTTCTTTAAACTTTTCATAGTGGCTTGCTTTAGTACTATTAGTTTTTCATCTACTATGTCTATATCTTCTAATCTTTCATCCTCTATATAAACATAATATACTCCTAATTCTTCGAGTCTTTTTATGTACATACTACTAAGACTCATACCCGCTTTTAACAATATTCTTCCATCATCACCATATACATGTTTGCCAAGTATATCTGCTTCACTAACTCTACCTATATGTTCTAATCTCATGATTCTCCCCCAATTATGTACTATTGATATTCTACACTTTTTCCTTCTATATCAATAAAAACTTTTTCTAGAGCTTCTTTAATTCTAATACATATATTGTTTAATCTATTATTTAGTACATTATGATCTTCATCATAATCAAAAGTAACAATCCACGTAGGATTAAACTCCTCATCATAAATTTCTATAGAGTCTACTATATCATTGAAACTTTCATCATCGAATAAATCGTATATTGCTGAAAACTCCCATTCCTCAACATCTTTGTTAGTATCAAAATATAAATTTACCTTTTCACCATCATAAAATAGTTTAATAATATATTCTGCACCTTCATTAACCTCATAACTTCCAAGCTCTCTTGTAAAAAATTTCGTATCTTTATCCTTTTCCATTAATACAATAGCAGAAAAATCCATTATAATATCCTCCTAATTTTTGTAATTTATTTACATAAATAACACTAAATGTTATACTTTTGTTATATTCTTAAAGGAGTGTGAATTATGAATCTTGTAAAAAAACTTAAGAAATTCAAAACTCTTTTCCTTATATCTTTAATTGTTATAATTACTACTTCTATAATTGTCTTTAGCTACTCTAACTTTAAATGTAAGAACTTAGATTATGCTATAGAAAAATACTCTACTTCTGGTCTTTTTAATAAACATAAATTATATTCCTTAGAAAACTTTAAAATCAAGTTTTCAGATGGTAGTATATGCATAGCAGAAGTAAATGGAATAGAAGGAAAAAGTCCATATAAATCCATAACTTATAATCTTCATTTAGTAAAGCATAAATCAGGCAAGTGGAAATTATCTGAAATTTCTCCTAATAACAATTGATTATTTCACATAAGCATAACTACTTTAGTATACCTTAGTAACCATAAATATACAACAATATATACTCCCCTTAAGATAATATTGATTGTTACCTTAAGGGGAGCATTTGTTCTTACTATCTTATTTCTGCTAATACACTTAATAAGTAGTCATACATTCTATCTAGTGAAGAAATACTTACATGCTCATCCGGTGTGTGAACATCAAAAATATTTGGTCCAAAGGAAATCTGATCTATATTTCCATTAAATTTATCTCCAATTAATCCACATTCAAGCCCTGCATGAATTGCAGATATCTCTGCCTTGTTACCAAATTTATTTTCGTAAACTTGTTCAAATACAGTTCTAATTTTAGAATCCGGATTATACTGCCATTCAGGATAATCTGATTCAAGCTCTATAACACAATTCATTATTTCTGCAAGTACTGTCATTCGATCTACTATTGATTTTTTTAAAGAAGCTACTGAACTTCTAACTGCATTATCAAATTCTACAGCTTCACCAGTAGTAGTTACTACACCTACATTAGTAGAACTCTGTACTAATCCTGGTATTGCCATACTCATGGTTTGAACTCCATTCGGTAATAAGAATAATGTTCTTAGAACTTTCTGTCTAGTATCATCACAGAATACTTTATCTACAGACTTAGTAATTTCATAAGTTAATTTTAAATCATCATCTATACCTTTTAACTCATTTATAAATATAGAACACCATTCTTTAACTTTTCCTTCAACTTTAACTACATCTTCTGGTCTTACAGCTATAATAGCATCTGATTCTCTTGGAATAGCATTCATTTTAGCTCCTCCATTTAAAGATGCTAATTTGAAATCTACAACTGAATTAAGATCCATTAAGAATCTACCCATCATTTTATTGGCATTTCCTCTCTCTTTCTTAATTTCCATACCAGAGTGTCCGCCTTTTAATCCTCTTATTTTAATAGCTAATGAACTATAGTTTTCTTCTACCTTTTCATAATTTGTTGGTACAGAGAACTTAAGCCTAACTCCACCAGCACAACTTACTAAAAGTACTCCTTCTTCTTCAGAATCTATATTTATTAATATCCTTCCATCTAAATGTTCTGGATGTAAATTTGTAGCTCCACCCATCCCTGTTTCTTCTTCAGTAGTAATTAATACTTCTATAGGAGGATGAGCTATTTTTGTATTATCAAGAATTGCAAGAGCATATGCTACAGCAATACCATTATCAGCTCCTAAAGTAGTTCCATTAGCCTTTATAAAGTCACCATCAACAATAAATTCTATTGGATCCTTCTCAAAGTCATGTTCAGTTCCTTGATTTTTTTCACAAACCATATCCATATGTCCTTGTAAAATTACTGTTGGAGCATTTTCATAACCACTAGTAGCCGGCTTTTTAATAATAACATTTAGCGCTTCATCTTGTATAACTTCTAAATCTCTTTCCTTGGCAAACTTAACTAACCAATCACTAACAGCCTTTTCATTTCCTGAACCTCTTGGTATTTCATTCATCTCCTTAAAAAATTTGATTGCCTCAAAGCTTTTTAAGTTTTTTAATGTTTCTATCATTTTAATCATCCTTTCCTTAAAAGAAAATCATCTTTAATCCAAATAATATTAAAATTATGCCTCCTATATAATCAGCATATTTTCTTAATATATGGATTTTTCTTAGATACTTTGCTATTATAAATGCTAATATGCTCATAAAAAATGTTATCATACCAACAATAGCAGTAAAGAGTGTTAAGGTTACCATACTTTCTACCCTTGAGAAAGCAATAAATCCAATTACTATTGCATCAATGCTCACAGATATCCCTAATATGAAGTACATTTTAAAGGTTATGACTATGCTTTCTTCTTTTTCTATCATACCTTCCTTTATCATAAGTATACCAACTATTGCAATTACTATTCCTCCAATAACTGCCGGAACGGAAGCAATATTCTCTGTAAATATTTTACCACCAAATCCTCCTAAAATAGAAAACAAAAATTGGAAAAATCCAAAAGAAATTGCAAAAGATAACTTTTGTCTTGCCTTAGCTCCTCTACATAAACCAATAGCTATTGCAACACCAAAAGCATCTAGTGAAACTGCCAAGGCTATGAATAGCAATTCTTCTATTGCCATAAAAGACCTCCTACAAATACAATAATTTAAAAATTATCATAAATTTATATTTTAAATTACAACATTAACATTAATATTATAATTCTAATTTTTCAAAATTATGATTATAAAATAAAATATTTGTATTATAATAATTATTACTTTTAAATATACAGTTGTCAATTAGAAATATAATGTTAAAATATATTCATGAGTTTTATTATATGAGGTGATAACATTGATTACAATATTTAAAAGTGATACCTCGGGCCTTCTTACAGAAATTGATTCTATAGAACATGGCTCTTGGATTAGTATGATTAATCCATCTAATGAAGAAGTTCTTCTTATTACGCAAAAGCTTAACATTCCTCAAGATTTTATAAGAGCTGCCTTAGACGAAGAAGAAGGTTCAAGAATAGAATTTGAGAATAATGCTACTCTTGTAATTATAGATATTCCATTCACTGAAATGGATGATAATTCATTAACCTATGATACATATCCATTAGCAATAGTATATACTGAAAGCGTAATTATAACTGTATGTCTTAAAAACAGTCCTGTATTATCAGATTTTACCCTTGAAAAAATTCCTTCATTTTATACTTTTAAGAAAGTCAGATTTATGCTTCAAATATTATATAGAGCATCAAATTATTATTTATTATACCTAAGACAAATAAATAGAAAGAGTCTATTAGTTGAAAAAACTCTTTATAAATCTTTGAAAAACAGAGAATTAATTCAATTATTTGCTCTTCAAAAATCCTTAGTATATTTCTCTACATCTTTAAAATCTAATGATTTAACCTTAGAGAAACTTTTAAAACAGGAAATCCTTACAAAATATGATGAAGATAGAGATATTTTAGATGATGTTATGATAGAAAATCGTCAAGCTATAGAGATGTGTAGTATATATAGTGTTGTACTAACTGGTACTATGGATGTCTTTGCTTCTATAATTTCTAATAATCAAAACCAAGTTATGAAATACTTAACATCTGTAACTATAGTTATTTCTATTCCAACCTTAATATCAGGTCTTTTAGGTATGAATGTAGGTGGAATACCTTTTTTCAATACACCTGATGGATTTCTGTATATGTGTATAATTGTAGGATTAATAACTTTAGCCGTAACCTACTATCTTAGAAAAAAAGATATGTTTTAAATAGTAAACAATCACTTGAAATCTAGCATATAATTATTAAGTTATTTAATGGATAATTATATACTAGATTTTATATTAAGTTCCCTTTTGTAACATTCTGCAATTCTATTTCATATACTATATTTGATAATATTTTTATATGAGGTATATAATGCAATATATTAACTTTCCCTTTAATATTTCTACAAGAAAAGATGATATTGTCAATTCTGAAGATAATATGTCAGCTTACGTAAGACTTGTTCACATTGCAGCTAGAGCTCCTGATGTAGATATTTATTTAAATGATAAACTAATAATACCATCTCTTAAATATAGAGAATTTACCAACTATATTAAACTTCCTTCTGGAACTTATAACATAAAGGTATATAGAGCTAATAATACTGATTTTCCCTTGGCAGATGTAGATGTTTTTATAGCACCTAAAAGTGTAACTACCATAGCTGCTTACATTCAAAGAAGAATGCTAAGCTTATACCCTGTAGATGAGACTCCATTAACCTCTCCAACTGAAGGTAAAGCTAAAATTAGAATTGCTCAGTTTATTGAAAACATGCCACCTGTAGATGTAGTACTTTCTAATGGTACTGTACTTTATAAAAATGTAAACTTTAAGGATATAAGAAATTATATAGAACTACCTATTGGTAGATATACTATGCTATTAAAATTAGCTAATACAGATATTGATATGTTATATGTTCCCAATATAAATCTTAAATCAGATAAATACTACACTCTTTATTTGATTGGCTTAGTTAATAATTTTCCAACACCACAGATGTTAATACCTTTAGATGGAATAAGTTATTTAAATATATAAATTTTCTTTCTTACGGCTCTAAACCTTTATTAATGAACATTTTCACATAAACTTAAAAGCTAGCCCTTTAGCTAGCTTTTAAGTTTACTTTTTATTTTATTACTTTAATTATTGTCCTGAATATTGTAATTTATAAAAGTTGCTATAAAGTCCCTTTTTCTCTAATAGTTCTGAATGATTTCCAATTTTACGTATTCTTCCCTTGTGCATTACGATGATACCCCTTATAAATGTTTAAAAATTTACTTATTATATCATACTCTATTTTTCTTTAAGTACCATTTGCATATATTCTCCACATAAATCTTCCAATGGCTATGATAGATGCTATAACGAATATATATACTATAGATTTAACTAAATTATCTTTATTAATTTTTATCATAAAAAAGTTCCATAAGATACTATACTTATGGAATTTCTTTAATCATATAAATCTTTTTTAATTATTTTAAATACTTCTAATGCCTCTTCTATATTTGATTTTAATAGCACTTTTTTATGTTCAAACTCTTTCATCCCTTCATTTGTAATGCTATATATCTTCTGTGATTTTTTTCCTTCATCCCAACTACCTTCAATAAATCCTTGTTTCTCTAACTTTTTAAGCAAAGGATATATACCGCCTGTGCTAGGTATCCAAAATCCATTAGTTCTCTTTCCTATTTGATGAGATATATCATTACCATTAGTAGGTCTCTGAGACAATATATATAGTGTATATATTGGTAATAATCCTTTAGTAAACACTTGGCCTACTGCTTCGTTTTCCGCTTTTACCTTCCGAAGCTCTTGCAATTTTCTTTTATATTCTTCATAAAGTTTCTTTTCTTCAGCTTTTATACCACTTAAATCTCTCCCTAATTCATCCTCCACCATATCAATCTACTCCTTTTCATAGATAAGTACTCCTATGAATCCTGGCCCTGAATGAACACCTGATACTGGACTTAGATAACCTCCGAAATTTACGAAGTTAGCATTTTTATGTGATTTAAATTTATCTAGCAATGTCATAGCCTCTGCCTCTGCTTCACCATGCATTATATGAATATCATATTTTTTATCATTTAATTTTGATACTACAATATCATAAATTTTATTTAAAGATTGTTTTCTTCCTCTAACCTTTGCATAAGTATAATACTCACCTTCCTTATCTACACTTACAATTGGTTTAAGATTTAAAAATTGAGCTATAGTTCCAGCTACCTTTCCAATTCTTCCCCCTCTTATAAGATATTCTAAGGTTCCTATAACAAAGTATATATTTATTCTATCAGTTATTTTAGGAAGTTCTGATACTATTTCATCAAAACTTTTTCCTTGTTTAATCATTTCTGCTGACTCTTCAATAAGTATAGTTTCACCCTTAGATATAGATTTAGAATCATGAACATAGGTCTTAATCTCAGGATGATCCTCTGATATTAGTTTAATGGCATTATTAAACCCTGATAGTTTTGAAGAAATTGTTACTACTATTGCGTGAGTATATCCTTCTTTTTTTAATTCATCATACATTTCCTCCATATCTCTCATGGATGGTAATGAAGTGGTTGGTGCATTAGTTTCTAAAGTATCATATACATATTTAGATGTAATATCTACTCCATCACTATACTCTTTATCCCTATATATTATTTTAAAAGGCAATACCTTTACATTGTACTTATCAACTATATCCTTAGTAATATCACTAGCACTGTCAGTAATTAAAGCTATTTTTTCCATACTTATCACTCCTATATGTGTTCTATTATTATTATATATCACTAATGAGCTAATTATCAATAGTGATATATCAGAAGTGATAATATTATATGCAATTTTTTTATATTTATTTATTTTATATACTAAATTCTATGGACTCTCTCTTTAATGGAATTTAAAACTTCTTCTAAATTCTCATTCTCTACAAGCACTCCATCTACCCTTGCAATGTACTTGTGACTGCATAAATTACATGCACCTATACACATATTTTCTGTTATCTTATGATCATCACCAAGAAATTTTTTTAATTCCTTTACTAGTTCTTCTTGTCCCTCGTTACATTTACATGTACTAATCTTCTTTCCCATAGTTTATTTATCCCTTCAATCCTTATTCATAATTTATATAATTATTATATACTATAGTCCTTTATTTACAACAAAAATTAAAATTTATTTTCATTGAAAACTATAGGCGTATACTATAAAGTACACGCCTTATTTTATATTATGTAATTATTTTTTATTCATAGCACTATATATAGTTTCTACATTATATTTTAATACATCAGAAAACGATTTTCCGTCCTCATTGCTGTGTAAAGTATATATTTGTTTAGTCTCTGCTCCTACTTCATTAGCTAAAGTATCTGAAAGTTGAGTACTAATTAGTTCTTCAATAAAAATAGTTTTAATATTATTTTCTTTACAATACTCCATAAGATTTTGTAATTCCTTTGGCGATGGCTCTCCTTCTGCAAAAACCCCTTCTATGCTCTTTTGAGCAAGTCCAAAATCTCTGCATAAATATCCAAAAGTTGCATGACCTGTAACAAAATTTTTATTATCTAACTCTTTGAACTTTGGACTATATTCCTCTATTATGCTATCTATTTTTTCATTAAATTTCTTAAAATTTTCTTCATAATACTCTTTATTTTTTGCATCCTTTTCTACCAAAGCATTTTTAATATTTTCACCTTGAATCTTTGCTTCATTTAAACCAAGCCAAGTATGAGGATCCTTTCCTAAGTGATTATGCCCTTCATGTTCTTCTGATTCTTCCGCTTCTTCATCAGCCTTAATAAGATCCACACCTTTACTAGCCTCTACAATTATTAATTCTTTTTCACTTATAGCTGCTTTTACATCTTCAATCCATTCTTCCATACCAGCTCCATTATAAATGAATATATCAGACTCTTCTATTGCCTTCATGTCCTTAGCTTTAATATCAAAGTCATGGGGTTCGCTACCTTCTGGTATAACATTTTCTATATTAACCTTATCTCCCCCTATTTCCTCAGTTAAAGCCTTCATACCATAAAAGGAAGTAACAACCTTTATCCTGTCATCATTTTGCACATTATCCTTTGACTCTCTATTGGAACACGCTGTCAACATAACAACTATCAAAGTTAGCGCCCCTAAAACTTTTAATTTCTTCATAATTTTCTCTCCTTCAATTGAAAGTGATTTTCATAAGTAGTATAATTATATCATATTCACTTTTATTATCAACACTGACCTATTACTATTATATATTAGGTCAGTGTTAATAATTTGCATATATTACATTTTTAATATTGTCCTATTGAAGAAAAAGCATTCAATAAAATATAATTTTATATTAATTTATTGAAACTTAAAGCTATACTATGTAAAATTATGGCTAGACTTATAATGATAGAAAGGAGCAACGCTAATGATCGAAATTAAAGACCTATGTTTTTCATATAATAATTCTAAACCCTATATTATTGACAATCTATCACTAAACATAGATAAAAGAAGCTACGTATCCATAATTGGTGCTAATGGTAGTTGTAAAAGCACCCTAATAAAGTTAATTTTAAATCTACTTACTCCTCAAAAAGGAACTATTAATTTAACCTCAAAAAAAATTGGATATGTTCCTCAAATAGTTGAAAGTTTTAATAGTTCTTTTCCTATAACTGTTTGGGAGATGCTTAATGCCCATAGAAATGTTCTTAAAATTAAGGATAAAGAGTCAATAACTGAAGCACTAAATAAAGTTGGAATGCTTGAATATAAAAATTCTCTTATTGGGAATTTATCTGGAGGTCAAAAACAAAAGATTTTTATTGCAAGAGCTATATTAGCTAATGAAGATATATTAATTCTCGACGAACCTTCCACTGGAGTTGATAGTAAAAGCATGAAAGAAATTTATGGGCTTATAGCCTCTTTAAATAAAAAAAATGGAGTTACCGTTATATCTGTAGAGCATAACTTAGAAACTGCCCTTCAAAATTCATCCCATATTCTTACCATGGATAATGGCTTTGGAACTCTATATACATCTGAAGAGTACATAAGGAGGATTTCTAATGTTTCAATATGAGTTTATGAAAAATGCCTTTTTAGCAGCTATATTCATATCCATATTATGCCCTATGGTAGGGGTATTTTTAGTGCTTAAAAGACATTCCATGATGGGTGATACCTTGGCTCACTCAGCCTTTGCTGGTGTTGCTATAGGTCTAGTAATGGGATTTAACCCTATAATATGTGCATTTATATTTACAACTATATGCGGCTTATCCATAGAATACCTTAGAGATTATTATAAAAAATATGCAGAGCTTATTCTTTCCATAGTTCTAACCTTTAGTGTGGGCGTAGGAATTACCCTTATAAGCACTGGAAAAGCTAGTGGGAATGTTAATAGCTACTTATTTGGAAGTATACTAACTGTTACTAAATCGGACTTAATTATTATGGTTATTCTTAGCTGTATATCTATTGTAGTTATATACTTTTTATATGATAAACTTCTTTATACTACCTTTGATGAAGAAGGAGCTAAGATTTCTGGTATAAATGTAAAGGCAGTAAACTATATATTTTCTTTACTAGTTGGTGCTACCATATCTGTCTCTATACGTATAATGGGTATTCTTGTAATGTCATCAATGATTGCACTACCTGTAGCTACAGCTCTTCAACTGGATGAAGGCTTTAAACCAACTCTACTACTGTCTATTCTTTTTGGGTTTATAGATATAATATTGGGACTTGTTTTTTCCTACATACTAAATTGTGCTCCTGGAGGTACTATAGCCTTAACCTCTGTTTTTGTATTAATAGTAATTATTATATTTAAATCCACTTTTAAATCTAGAAATTAAAACATAAATAGCTATAATCTTAAAAACTAAGATTATAGCTATTTAATATAACAATTATAAAACTAACACGTTTATCCGATGACTACCTGCTCTAATACTCCCATCTTCTTCAAAGTGGGAGTAAAGAGCTACTACGTCCCTGGATAACGATTTCTAACCTTCAGAGGGAGTAAAAACTCCCTCTGAAGCAAAGGACTCTGTTTATATTAAAGTTTTTAAATATCCCTTAACTTCTTCTGTAGTAAATGCAGCATCTACAGAATAATTATATATCTTTTTATAATCTTCATAGGTCATATTTACAACCTTGCCTATACTTTCACACTCACCAGTTACATTAGTAGCAGAAACAGTTCTGTTATCAGTATTAAAAGAAACTCTTATACCATCTTTATAAAATTTAAATAATGGATGTTCTTCATAACTTTTAACAGCCTTTGTCTGCATATTACTAGTTGGACACATTTCTAAAGTTACATTGTTTTCTTTAACTAAGTCGTAGGCTTCCTTAAGATCTCTTATAGCTACTCCATGACCTATTCTCTCTGCATGAAGTAATTTGATTGCATCTACCACATTTATTCCTATACCCGTTTCCCCTGCATGTATAGTAACTCTATAACCATATTCCCTAGCTATATTTATTACATCTATAAACTCTTTAGCAAAGCCTTCATTTTCAGCTCCGGCAAGATCTACAGCAACTACACCTTCACCTAAGAATTTTTTTCCAGCTTCCACCACTGTAGCTGCACTATTTGCACCATTATGTCTTAAGCAAGATAAAATCAAATTAGCTTTTATATTAAAATCTTTTTCACCTTGATTAATTCCAACTAATACACTTTCAATAACTTCTTCTAGTGTTAATCCCTTTTCTGTATGTAAAGTAGGTGCATACCTAATTTCTATATACTTTACATTTTCTCCAGCTGCATCTTCTAAAAGTTCATAGGTAACCCTTCTTAAACTTTCTTTACTTTGCATTATCTTTATGGGAATGTTAAATCTATCTAAATATTCCACTAGTGATTTACATTCTAATGGAGCTTCTAATAGTTCTTTCAACTGCTCCAAATCATATGTTGGTATTTCTATATTTTCTTTAGTAGCTATATCTAATATAGTTTCAGGTCTAACACTTCCATCTAAGTGACAATGTAATTCTATTTTTGGCAATACTTTAAAGTCCATAACTCATACCCCTTTCTATTTTGTTGTATATTATCATATTATGATTTAAATATCAACTAGTTAGTTAAATTATACCAAAATTAAAGTTAACTTACTACATTTTAATAATCATTACCTTTTACTTATAGAAATTCCCTATACCAGTTTCAATATATTGACTTACACTTTTAATTTATATACTATATGTTATGGACATATAGTTACTATAAGGAGGCAACACTGTGAAAAAAAATAAAAAGCTTATAATTTCAACGATAACCCTTTTAATACTTGTTATCACCTATTTTGCATTTTTCAGAGGATTAACTCCAGAGATTTTAAGAAATTACATAGGTGATTTTGGCTACTTAGCACCATTTATTTATATATTATGCTTTACCATACTACCAATTGCTTTTTTCCCTGTACCTATCTTAGCCCTTGCTGCAGGACTTCTATTTGGATTTCTTCCTGGTACCATATATACTTTAATTGGGGCAGTTTTAAATAGTGCCATAATGTTCTTAATGGCTAAAGTACTAGCAAAGGAGGCTGTTACTAATTTGCTTCAAAGAAAGCTTCCTGAAAATTGGAATAGCTTCTTATTTGATTTGGATGAAAAAAAAGGCTTTGGAATTATATTTATTCTAAGATTAATACCAGCAATGCCGTATAATTTAATTAATTACGGTGCTGGATTAACATCAATAAAATTCAGTAGCTATATGCTAGCTACTATCCTTGGAATCCTTCCAGGCACCTTAGTATTTTTGAATATTGGAAATCAAGCTTTGAATATCCATAGCCCAGCATTTATAGTATCAATTATTCTTCTAATGTTATTGACGGTTTTCTCTTTAATCCTTGGAAAAAAGATAGGAAAAACTAATTCTTAAAATAAATCTCATATGAATTTCCCCATACATTTAACTAAATAATATAAAAAATAAGGAATCAATTAAATAATTGATTCCTTATTTTTTACCTTTATAATTCTATCTGAAAAAATAATCCTTCCATCCTCTAAGGTAGTAATTTCACCTAAGTATTCATCAATACAAGATATATTAGTTAATCTATTTAAGTTTTCTGTTTTACCTACTAAAGCTATACTTCCTTTAAATAAAAAAGCTATGCTACTACTCATAGAAAAAGCATCTTCCTTTTCATGAGTGATCATAATGATAGTAATTCTAAACTGTTTTTGTATCTTCATTAGATAATCTTTTATATAATGTTTTAAATTATTATCTAACCCTGTAAAAGGCTCATCAAGCAAAAGTACCTTAGGGTCTATAGCTAAAGCTCTCATTAATGCTATTAACTGTTGTTGTCCCCCAGAAAGTTGATGGGGGTATTTTTTCATATGTTCACTCATGTTAAAAAACTCAACAAGAAATTTAACCTTATCCTCAATATATTTCCTTGGAAACTTCCTCATTTTTAATCCAAACTCTACATTTTCTCTTACAGTCATATGTGGGAAAAGTTGATTTCCTTGATGTACCATTACTACATTTCTTTTTTCCATAGGTAAATAGTTAATAATCTCACCATCTACTATAAGCTCTCCCTTATTAGGTAATATAGCTCCTGTAATAGTCTTAAAAATTGTAGTCTTCCCTGCTCCACTAGGACCTAATATAGAGAAAAACTCTCCATCTTCAATAGTTAAATTAATATTTTTCAGAATTTCCTTATTACCAATAGAAAAATATATGTTTTTAAGCTCTAGCTTACTCATATCCTAACCCATCTCCCTATATTTATCATTACTGTACTTCTTTGCTATAAATGAAGTCATTATCATTACTATTACTCCATAGAGTATATACATTAATGTATATACCGAAGCTATATTTCTGTTAGAATTTCCTATATACGGAGTCATAATCATAGAAAAATTAACATGGCTATTATCTCCAATAAACATATTTACAAAATACTGGGAATAGGATATAATAAATGCCATGAAAAAACTTGATGCATAGCCTTGAGCATATAGTGGTATATTCACATATTTAAAAGCTTTCCAGAAAGATGCACCTAGACCTCGAGCTGTAAGCTCATCTTCAATACCCCAAACAGTATAATAGGAATATATTAATTTAAATGCATAGGGTAAAGAAAAATAAATATGTAATACTAAAACAGCAATACTACAAGAAGAAAAATAATTTAGAAATAATTTATGACTTCCTAAACATATACTTATTACTGGTAATAGCATAGGCAAATAAAAAATGCTTTCTAGTGTACCTTTATACTTTATGTGGGTAGTTATAAAAAATCTTGCAGCCATTATACTCAAAATTAAAGAAATTAATGCTACCTCTATAGAAAAGATAATAGACTTTATTCCAATATACAAATCTCCTGATGTAAAAAAGTATTTAAAACCATCTAGTGTAAAAGTATTAGGTAAAATATCCGTTGCTCTCCAATTTTTAAAAAAGGCCCAAACCATCATAGATATTATAGGAAGTACTAAAAATATAAGTATAGAAAATATCAATGCACTTTTAATCCACCTTCTCACTATCTCACCTCCTCTTGACCCTTATCCTTTATCATTTTATAATAAAGCACACATAATATTAAAGATATTATAATCATTATCATATTTATAGCCATTCCATATATTCTATTAGATAAATCTGCATTTAGGTAGGTTTTATAAGCATAAACCCCTATAGAAATTGGGTTTGATGGTCCCAGATAGTAAAAACCTTCATAGGTAAACATATTAAAATTGAATATTACTAAAAATGAAGTAAATATAGCTCTCTTAGCTAAAGGTAAAAGAATTTTTATTATATACTGAAATCTTGTACATCCTAAGTTCTGTGCTATAAAGCTATAATTTTTATTTACTTTCATAAAAATAGGAGCAACACTAAATGCTATGAAAGGCATACCTTTAAAAATATTTAAAAGTATTACTGCTATTCCCTTAGAATTAAAAATTAAATTTATATTTATATGAGAAAATCCTAATAATGATATTATGTGAAATAGTAACCCCTTATCACTATAAGTTGTATATATAAGAACTGCTGCTGCCACATAGGAGAGTAGTATTGGTAATCTATATAAAACATTTATAAATTTATTCTTTGATTTTGATATGTAATACCCTAAGTAACTTCCTAAAACTGTAGCAATTACTGAAGATACTAAGGATATTTTAAAACTATAATATAAACTATTTAAAAAAACAGGGTCTGAAAATAACTCTTTATAATATTTAAATGTAAAATTATTAAAGGAAAGCTCAGGAATATATCCTAAGCTTTCCATAAAGGTATTGATAATAACAAACATAGTAATTACAACTATCACAGATAAAGATGGAATAATCATTAATCCACCTATAACCTTTCGTCTCTGCTTATTATTTATCAAAAAGAATCACGTCCTCCCATACCTTTTCTATAATTACTACTAAGTCTGATCTTAATTCTGCTTGTTGATGCTTTGAAAGTTCTTCATAGCTTAGAATTGTATGCTCATACTCTTTATCTGGAGTAAGCTTCTCATCAAGTTCCTTCTGTTGTTTCTCACTTAACTTATTATATTCAATAGATGGTAGATCCGCCCATCCCCTTAAGTCTGCTTTAGATATCTGCATTTCAGCTGATAAGGCAGCATTAATTACCTTTAATGCTCCATCTACATTAGATGCATTAGCTGCTATAGCTAAATAATGTGTATTAAATGGAGTTCCCTTATCCCATACAAAGGATTTAGTAGACGCAGGCCAACTTTTATCCATTACTTTACTTAAAGCTTTATTAGCATTGTAATCCATAGCAATATCAACTTCACCATCTTGATATAAGCCATCTAGTTGAGCAGAATCTGTAGGGTAAACCTCCCCTTTTTTCCATAGATAAGGCTCAATCTCTTTAAGGTATTCTAATGCAGGTGCCATAGCTTCTTTAACTGCATCATAATCTGCTGGTAAATCTTTCAGTTTATCATAACCAATAATATCATAAAGTACTGTTCTAACAAAGGCTGATCCAGTAAAATCGCTAGCCTGAGGATATGTAAATCTCCCTGGATTCTTTGTTACATACTCTTTCAACTTTTCTGCATTAGTTGGTGGCATGTCTATCTTATCACTATCACAATTCAATACAAATTGGGCAGTTCCCCAAGGTGCTTCATATCCTTCTGTATAATATCCAAAATCCTTATTTGCAGCATCACCATCTAAATCTACATATTTTTTTACATTATCTAACTTATCTAAAAAAGGTCCATATAAGAGTTCATTTTCCTTAGCATAATAAAAATTTTCACCATTTATCCAAACAATATCAATAGAACCTTTTTCTGTAGAACTTTTTTCATTAGTAAGTTTTAGTAAAATTTCATCAATATTCATAGGAATACGATTTAAAGTAATATTGTAATTTTCTTTTACATAAGCCGCTAATTCCTTATCAACCCAAGTGTTAACTCTTTCATCTCCACCCCAACCATATAAGTTTACCACTTCAGCTTCATCAGTTTTCTTACCACAGGCTACAAGTCCAAAAACAAGTATTACAGAAAAAATCACCAAAAGTATTGATTTTAATTTCTTAATTTTCATTGTTACCTCCTAATATTTTAATTGCCATATATAGTCTTTGTACCGCTGTATATAAAATTAACACGGCATAAATAAATGCTAATATTTTCATATAAGAATAAAAGATTATCATAAAGGTAAATATTATAAACCCTTCAGTTCTTTCCATTAATCCAGCTTGATAATGAAAACTTTTAATACCTGTATTTTCTAAGAGCATTCCACTAGTCAAAAATACCGTCATAGATAAAATTATAGTGCAAGCTAATATCATTAAGGTAAAGGTTGCCTCATTACATACTATAGCAAAGGATATTATATATGAAATTTCAACTAATCTATCAAGCCATATATCTAATAATGTACCTACCTCTGAAACCTTACCGCTTTGTCTTGCCATAGAACCATCTACAGCATCTAAAAATCCAGAAATCCATAATAAAATTATTGATAAAATAAACTTACCAAAGGAAAATGAAACAGCTCCTACAATTCCAACAATAGCAGCAATAATAGTTATATGTGTTGGCATGAAACCGATTTTAAGAAAACTTCTTCCGATTTTATCAAATATTCTATCAAAATATTTTCTTCCCCTTGTATCTAACATTATCTATCTTTCCTCTTACTCTTCCTTACAGAATTATACCTATTCTTCCAAGATCCATTAGCCTTTGTTTCCCATAATAATTCTAATATATGATATGCTTCAAAACTATTTTCTCTAAAAGTATCTACACAAGAACCACAGTATGTCACTATTTCTTTAGATGGTGCCTGTTTTGCACGAATTTTAAATAGCTTTTGACCCTTTTCTGGATCTAAAGTCATAATCATATCTTTTTTCCCACAACAAATTGTTTCATCCCTATTATTAGGAAACTCTAATATATCTACTCCTAATTTATTTAATATATTTCTTGCAGCAACAGTATTCTCTAAATGACCTCTTATTGGACAAGGATCATGTAAAGATAATTTTCTTCCTATATATATATTATGTTTATTTCCTGGGATTACCTCATCTAAAACTGTCCATGCTGATATTATTTCACAATTGCTATTTTCAACCAAAGTATTTTGGCAATTAGGACATAAACTATAAATTTTCTTTACTCCATTTTTCTCAAAAGCCTTATTTAAAAACTGTTTTCTTTTCTCATAAGGTTTTCCCCCATCTATATGAAGTGATGGTTTTCCACAGCACATAGTACTTAATTTTAAATCAGGTAGCTGTGTTTTTAAAAGTTCATAGGTTTTCATCACTATTTCTTCTCCCATAGATAAAATAGCACACCCTGGCCAAAATACATTTTCTCCTGGTGAAAGCTCAATAAATAGTGAACTAAAACTAAGAAGTTGATGAGTTTTTATGCTTATTTCCCCCTTAACCATCCTCTTATAACACTACCTTTCTATGCATAAAAATAAGAGGTACTATTGACCCCTATTTCATATCCTTTTATTTCAACAAAAAAAGTATAGCTTTAATAATAATTATTGTCAATAAGTATAGCTATCTCTAATACACCTATTACTTTCAATTTAATTTCTCTATTTGATTTTAATGTATCCTTTATATATAATAACTTTGGTAATAGAAACCAATATAATAAATATATTAATTTACTTACGGAGGGATATAAAATGAAAAAGAAACTTACTCTTCTACTTGCTCTTTGCTTAATTATCTCAACTATGCTTATGGGATGTAGTAAATCAAAGGATACTTCAAAAGAAGGCGAAGAAAAACAATATCAATATTATACAACTGAACAATTAAAAACTGCTATTGAAAATAAAGATGATATTTATTTAATAGATATACAGCCAAAAGAAGATTACGATTCACATCATATTGTTGGTACTGTTCCAACTTATGCTTATCCAGCAGATACTGATGATTTAAGATCTAAAATAGATGTTACCTTAGATGAAATTAATAAAACAGATAAACCAATAATAGTTGTTTGCCCAGGTGGTGGCGGTGGTGCTAAAAACACTATTGATTACTTAACAACTAAAGGTGTAGATGCAAAGAGAATGTTTATATTAGAAAAAGGCCAAAAAGGTTGGCCATATGATGAATTATTAGAAAAATAATTTTTATTATAAAATGCAGAGTGAATTTTAACTCTGCATTTTATTTTTTACCTTTCTTTTGTCTCTCTTTATATATCTGTTTAAACATAAATACTAATACAGTTATTGCAAAAAGTATTAATAGTGCTGTTACAATCATTTGAGCTCCACCAGTTAACATACCACCTACATAGGAATAAACAACAGTTGCTGGTAATTGCCCAATTCCTGTAGCCACTATAAATGCTAAAAATCCCATAGATGTTAGTCCTGCTGCATAGGATATAAAGTCAAAAGATATAAAAGGTAATAATCTACATACTAAAATTGTATGCTTGCCATACTTTTCAAAGAACCCCTCCACACTTGCCATGGCATATTTACTAGTAAGTTTTTCAACGGCATCTCGTCCAAGAATTCTTCCAATATAAAAGCATAAAGCCGCTCCAACCATAGAACTAATCCATGATAACATTGCCCCTTGCCACCATCCAAAAATAGCAGCATTTGCAAAGGTTATTAGAAATGCTGGCAAAGGTGCTGCCACTGATTGAAACACCATTAGTAAAAATGAAACTAATACTGCATATATTCCGAAGGATCTTATATATCCAGCTATAGACTCTATACTCATGGAGCTGAATAACATAAATATGCCATTTACTTTAGAATTGAAAGTTGGTATGAAAAAATATGCTAAACTTAGTGATACTATAATAATTAATATTAAGATTTTTCCTAAATTTCTTTTTTTGTGTGTCAATTTCTTTTCCATAACATACTCCTTACTTTAACTATGTATATTTATCCATAGAAAATCATATTTACTTATTATCTTTTTTGTATCATATATAATATCCAAGCTATTCAGTAATTTGTATTATTTCTTGTATTAGATATAATGTTTTTCTATTGTAATAAAGTATTCTTTGATATCAAAGAATACTTTATTTTATAATATTAACTTTATGATATTATTTTTCAACTTCCTCTACCGCACACCATCTATAGTATGATTCATCATAATTTAGAGAATTTTCAAATCCACACATTTCAAGAATTAACTGCATATATGCAGAACGAATACCTGCTGTGCAATAGGTTACTATCTTATCACTTTTTGATAATCCTGATGTTTCAAATATTTTTGTTAAATCATCATTTGACTTTAAATTTCCTTCTTCATTAAATAAATCTGTGTATTTAATGTGTATTGCCCCTGGTAAATGTCCACCTTTTGCCTCTCCATATAATGTCTTTCCTTCATACTCTTCATCAGCACGAACATCTACTACCTTTACATTTTCATATTCTTTTTTTAAAGCATCAGTGTTAATTAAATGAGTATCATCAACAGCCTCAATTTTTACATCTGCTAGCTCCGGTGTAGCAATCTCCTTTACTACTGGTAACCCTGCTGATACCATAGCATCGTATCCACCATCAACCATTTTAACATTATCATAGCCTGCTGCTACAAGCTCCCATAAAATTCTTCCGTCATCGCCCCATCCATTTTTAGCAGCTGCAAAAATAATAATCTCTTTATCTTTATCAATACCAAAGTTACTTAGCTTTTTACTTAACTCTTCTGGTTCTAGAATAGTACCCCACATCTCATCTCCAGCTTTGCTATCTTCAACTTTAGCAATAGACTGCCATGCCATAGCCATTGCTCCTTGAATAGTTCCTTTTTTTGCAGTTTCTTCACCTCTAGCATCAATGAGAAGTAGATTTTCTTTTTCTAAACTTTCTTTTACATATGAAACGTCTACTATGTACTTACCTTTAAAACTGACCTTTTCTTCAACTTGAGCTCCTTTTGAAGAATTTGTTTCTGATTTCACTTCTTCTTTTTTACCACAACCAACCAAGGAAATATTAGTAGTTAACATTAAGCTCATAGCTAATAATAATGCCTTTTTTCTCATATTAATTCCCCCATATAGTTTTACTATTTTATATTCCTACATAAATATAGCAAAGACACTATTTATAGTCAAAATTTATTTAATATACTTATAGCTTTCTTAGTTTCTATTTGAAATATCTATAGATTAAATATATTATAAAAATAAGAGACAAGATTTAACATCAATCTAAAGCTAAATCTTGTCTCTTATTTTCATTTTAGTCTTGCTACCAAGAACATAGTTTTCATTCCCATAGCTGTAAACTTACTCTCATACTCTGTAACTACATTATCTTTAAATTCACTATTATGTAAATCATAAGTTACAAACTCTAAAGAAAAACCAGCTTCTTTGAAGTACTCTTGAGAATCATTGAATAAATCTACGTCATCCGTTTTAAACCATATCTCTCCATCTTGTTTTAAAAACGTTTTATATGATTGTAAGAATTTCGTATATGTAAGTCTTCTCTTATTATGACTTTTTTTCGGCCAAGGATTACAAAAGTTTATATATATTCTATCTATCTCATCTTTACCAAATACGTTATCTATAAGCATTATATTAAGAACTATAAGTCTTACATTTATATCTTTTGTTCTTCCGATTTCTTCTGATGTCGCCATAACTTTCCTTAGTGCATACACAACGACTTCATCTTTCAAATCTATTCCTACATAGTTTACATTTCTATCTTTAATTGCTCGTTGACTTATATGTCCTCCCATACCACAACCTAACTCTAAATGAATAGGATTATTGTTTTCAAATTCTTCTCTCCATTTTCCACAATGACCATATTTATCATATATTACAATATCACTAGCTTCTAATTCTGGTCTTGCCCAGTACTTTTTTCTAAGTCTCATAAATTTCTCTCCTCGATATTAGTTTCTTAAATTATATTATATATTTATTTTTGTCTATATAAATTCTATAAAAATAAATATGTAGCCATAGCTGCAAAAATATTATATATTTGCTGACCTGGTATTCCAACAACAAAATCTAAAATTGAAAATCCACCTATGATAGGTAGAACTAATATAATAAATATTAACATGTTATTTCTATACATTAAAGTTTCAAATTTTTTCGATCTGCCTCTCAATATATCCAATATTATATTAAATCCATCAAATCCTGGTATTGGTAATAAATTTAATATAAACCATGAACAATTTATTATGGCCGTTTGTTTAATAATCAAATATATTATATACTTAATATTACTATTCCCTGGTATAAACTTAACATATAAAGCTAGAGTTATTGTAGCTATAAATCCTATAACCAAAGTAGTTATAAGGCCTCCAAGCCTTATTTTCAAATCAGCTTTATAATAGTCTTTAAAATTTGATTTATTAATTTCTACAGGTTTTATCCATCCAAAACCTATTATAAGCATAAATATAAACCCAAATACACTAATGTGCTTTAAAGGATTTAAAGTATTTCTTCCATACTGTTTTGGGGTATCATCACCAAGTTTTATAGCAATTTTAGATTGTATATATCCCTTAAATGTAAATGCAACTAATATTGCTGGTATCACTAAGATTCTTCCCAATAAATAATTGTCGTTCATGCTTTTCACTCCTTCTGCAATACTCCTAGTATATCATATTTTTATAATATTTTTTAATTCTTTTATCAATATAGCGCTTTTATTATTTGATAAACTACCTAATTTAATAAAATATACTTTCATTTTATCTTTAATATAGCTTTAATTGCACTATCAAAATATGAAAACCTCTGAAACCCTCATGGATAAAACAAATATTTAAATAGTTATATAGTTAAATATTTATATATGTAACATTTTAAATAGGTACAATTTTGTCTATACTCATGCATTAAATAGTAACTCAAGTACTCTCCATGAAAAATTATGCACTCAGCCATGACAACATATTTTATTATAAAAATAAAGAGCCAACAAATATTTAAAAATACTTATCGGTTCTTTACTATTATCTAAATACTATAAAGGCTATTATGTCCTAATAATTTTGTAATTCATAAACTACAGACGCTGTGCAGCTTCAAAAGATAATGGTGATCTTTCACATTCATCATATTTCAAAGTTACTTGATAACACAATTTGCTTCCCTTCATTCTTTCAGATGCATAACATAACCCATTGGACCTAGAATCCATAAATGGGTGGTCTATTTGATCTGGATCTCCAATAAGTATAAGCTTTGTTCCAACTCCTACCCTAGTAGTAATTGCCTTTACTTGCTTTGGAGAAAGATTTTGAGCCTCGTCTATAATTACCCACTGTCTTATTATTGATCTACCTCTTAAATATGCTATGGCTTCAGTGGTTATAATCCTTCTATCAAATAACTCATTAACCTTATCTTGTAATTCTTTTTCATTACGATATCTTTCTTTTTCATCCGAATCTACTAGTACTTCTAAATTATCAAAAATAGGTCTCATAAATGGAGATATTTTTTGTTCTTCAGTACCTGGTAAAAAACCTATTTCTTCATCCATAGTTACATTAGGTCTACATACTAATATTTTTCTATATTCTCCAGTTTCTTCTTCTATTATTTTCTGTAATCCCACTGCTAAAGAAAATAATGTTTTTGCTGTTCCCGCTGGTCCTTTTACTATACTTAGAGGAGCCATATTAGATGATGTAAATAGACACTCTAACATAAATCTCTGTCCTACATTTCTAGTACTCAACCCAAGAGGTTTACTATCCTTATAATGCAAATGTACTATATTTTCTCCATCAAACCTGCCTAAAGCACTTTGTTTTTTATTCTCTAATGAATGCATAACTAAAAATTGATTTGTATAAAGGATAGGAGTGTAATACTCATCATTATCTTCTAGATAACAAACTACGTCATTTTTAGATATAACTTTTTTTGAATAGAATTCTGAAAGCTTCTCCTGTGAAATATAAACCTCAATACGCCCAGTATACTGTTCATCCCCAGCTGGAACTACCTTCTCATAAAAGTCTTCGCTTTTTACATTAACAATATCTGCTTTTATTCTTTCAAAGGTATCCTTTGTGATTAATATAACTTCTTCTCCAGCATCTTTTAATGCCTTACATACTTGGAGTATCCTATTATCAGCTTTATTACTATCCCAAAACTTTGGAACCTCAGCATTTAAGCAATTAGTTTCTATTCTTAATTTACCACCACCAGGAAGAGGCACTCCTTCATTTAAATTTCCTAACTTTCTTAATCCATCTATAATTCTTGATGCCTGTCTAGCATTTAATCCAAGCTCTGTATTATTTTTTTTAAAATCGTCTAGTTCCTCTAGTACCACCTCTGGTATTACTACATCATTATTACCAAAAGATAATAATGCTCCTGATGAATATAATATAACGTTAGTATCTAATACATATGTTTTTTTCAAGTCATTCTCCTCCTCTCTTATACTATAATATATGAATCACTTCTTATTAATTGAATTATTTTTTAAAATTTGTACAAATATTTTATTGTTATTGCTATAATATATTATGTAATATTACTCTATTATATAATAATAATTATCCATCATTTACCTTTGACAATGGATAATATTTATTATATAATATCCATAACAAATAACTATAGAGGTGATTCAATGGATATTAATTTTACCCAAGTTTTCAAAGAAAAAAAACTAAAACTTACACCTCAACGTATAGCCGTATACAATTACTTGAAATCAACAAAAGAACATCCATCAGCTGAAACTATTCATAAAGCTTTAAAAGAAGCTTATCCAACAATGAGTTTGGCAACGGTTTATAAAACGCTAAAAGTTTTAGTAGACGTTAACTTAATTCAAGAAATTAATGTTGGAGAAGGCAACTTTAGATATGATGGTTTTGCTGATCCACATCCTCATATACATTGTATAAATTGCTCTAGGGTAGATGATTTAGAAGGTGTTAACTTTGATTTTCTAAATTCTAGTGTAAAAGATAATACGAATTATGAGATTATTTCTAATAAAGTATATTTTTATGGACTATGCCCTACGTGCAAGAAATCAAAATAGGAGATTAGATTATCTAATCTCCTTTTTATTTGTCTAATTTTTATTAATTATTATCGCTCTTTACACATATAATTTATAAAGGGGTGATTATAGTGTATAAGAAAAATAATTTGTATACTAAATTATTTAATATATTCTTATTAGCATTAGCTATTTTATGCTTTTTAAAACTATTTTTTGTAGAATATAACTTAAAAGGGAAAAATGTATTTAACTTATCTGAAGAAAGTATTGTGATTAATGAAGATTTAAATAATGATAATAAAAAAGATTCTATACTTATAAAAAAATCTAACTCTGATTTATTAGCTCAAGTAAATTTAAACGATAATGAAACCTATAGTTTAAATTATGATAAAAACTTGCAGACCCTTGGAGAATACTGCAAATATTGGCCTGTAAGAGTATCTACCTTAGATATTTCTAGAGATAATTCTAAAGAAATACTTATTCAAAGCTCTTTTCACAATAAAGCTGTACAACATATTTTTTCTTGGAATGGAAATGGATATGATGACATATTCTGTTCTACCAATAATTTATTAGGATTTATAGATAGTGCTAATAATAAAACTCCTAAAATTATATCTGGTAATTTTCAAGATAATAATATTGAGTTAAAGGGATATTTATATAATCAAGGCTCACTTAAGGAATTTAATAATAGTCTAACTACATCTTTGCCTGGGAAAGATACTATAAATAATTTTATATGCCTAATAGAAAGTTTACCAAATCCTTACTTGTCTGTTCCCACTTATTTTTATTCTCAAATAAGTGGGGCAGATTTAGAGAGTATTTTTAGGCTTGCTAACGGATCAAATTATTATAAATTTCAAGATGGCTATTTTACAGATTTAGCTTGGGATAATACTGGAAATATAATCTGTGAAAATTGGATATTAAACTTTAGAGTAATCAGCACATCCGATAGTGAAAAAGTAAGTAATATAACTATAAATTTAATGGTAAATAAATATAATGATGATGATTTTCCATTTAAAATTACCTCTGTTAATATATATTAAACTATTTCAACTTTTATAATTTCCTACTCCCATCATTAGAATTATAATAGTCAAAAAAATAAAAATGGGACCTAACGGTCCCAGGGGGATGGGGGGGGACCTCTAAAATTACTTCTAGAGGCTTATGGAGATTTTAACTTCCATTACATTTTTATTATTGACCAAATTATATTATATATACATTTTTTAAAATATTTTAGTCTTTTTCTGCATTATTATATTCATCTAGAATTCTTTGTAGTAATTTAATTTTATTTGGATCAATAAGTCTTATTAATATATTTACAAGTTTATTGTACTCTTCTTGAGTTAACCCTTTTTCATCTCTAAATATGTTCTCTTCAATTATATCTGCTTCATCTACTGTAGTAATATTTTCTTCTGAAAATTCATCATTTTTTATAATGTCATTTATGTCTAAATTATTTAAATCTACATTTGAAAAATCTACTCCTGAAAATTCCATATTATTCATATTATTTAATATAGCATTAAAGTCAAGATTAGCTAATATTTCATCTACTGATTCTTTATCTTTTTTTTTTACATCTGTAACTTCTCCAAAATTCCCCTCATTAACATTATTAGTATTATTAGAATTCATATTCCCTATTAATGTTTTTAATTGTTCTATATCCTCTGGCTTAATTTGAGATAAAAACTGCTCTATGGAATTATTGTTATTTGCTGCACCATTGTTTATATTATTAGAAGAAGCTTGTGTACTACCTCCTCCTAATAAAGAAGATATCATACTAATTAAATCACCACCATCGCCTGTGTTGCTTCCTCCACCTATGCCTAAAGTGCTAAGCAACTCTAGAATGCCATTAAAATTTCCACCCATACCTCCTAGTATACTAGCTAGTGGATTATTTCCTCCCATATTATTCATTGGATTATTCATTCCCATTTGATTCATCATACCCATTGGATTATTCATTTCCATTGGATTATTCATTCCCATTAGATTATTCATTCCCATTTGGTTATTCATCCCAGTTGGATTGTTCATTCCCATAGCACCTAAGTTAGCGGCCATATTCATAGCATTCATACCCATATTATTCATTGAATTATTACCATTATATCCTCCAAAGTATCCATTATTATTTTGATCTTGTACATAGTTTTCTTCTCTATCTCTTCTTCTATGCTTATGCTTTCCCATCTACTCACCTCTTTACTAATTATAAATTTTAAAAAAGCAATCCATGAATAACATGGACTGCTAGTTTTCTTACTTTTCTAGAAACCCCCCTACACTGGGCCATGGTTTACATAACAATTCATCCTTCGTTATTTCCACTATTATAAGCAGTCATTTCTTTTGTTCAAATTTCTTACAGATTAGCAACATTTGCAGCAGCATTGTTTTCTGCAGCAACATCCACTATTAAAGTTATTATGGCCAAATCCAAAATTTCCTCTATTACCTCCAAAGCCACCAGAGCCACAAGAGCAACATAGCCAGAATAAGAATACTAAAGTTAATGCATTTCTAGCACTTGAATTACACTCTGTGTCTAATAGGCATTGATTTTTTAGAATTACGATTAATAGTATAATTATGCATGGTGAAGAGCAAAAACCTGAATTTCCTATATTCCCACATCCAGACATCATAAATTTCTCCTCCTTGTAAATTGTATTTTTTAATTATCATAAATTAATCACTTAATACCTTTTGTTAAAATTTACTAATTTAATTTTATCTCTTGATAATCAATATTACTTCTGTTAATTTTTTATTATTCTATGCGCAACAAATTTTTATTCTTTTACATTTGCATTTTTTTTCTTTACATTTACATTTGCAACATTTACACTTGCATTGACATCCGCATCCGCATCCACATGAGCATTGGTTTCCACACATTGATCTACCGCCACAATTTCCTGACATCATTTGTCCTGAGTTATTGCATCCACATCCGCCATTGAATCCACATAACCACCATAAGAAAAGCAATGTTAATGCATTTTTAGACTTTGATGAACCATCTAACAATCCTTGATTTGCAAAAATAACTATTATTAAAATAATAGTACATGCTTGTGAGTTACATCTATTATTTGAACATCCGCACATTTATTCATTCCTCCAATCTTTATTTATCGTTTTCTTATCCATATGCTTCTTATATCATCTATTCTTTAGCATGGCTTACAACATATTGGTTCTCTTCTTATAAGGAAAATAACTATTATAAGAATTATTTGGCACCATCCAAAGTTTCCTCCGAATCCGCCGAATCCACCGGATCCACAGTTTCCGTCGAATCCACCAGAACCAAAGTTATTATTGCAGCAACATGGATTGCAACAACATGTTTCTACTATATAGTTCTTTTGTTTTTTATGGCCCTTTATAACTCCACCGCAGCAGCAGCAACATTCTTTACATTTGCAGCAGCAAGGCTCACAGCAGCAACAAGAACAAGGGTCGCAGCAGCAAGAACAAGGATCACAACAGCAAGGATTGCAACAACAATTATTTCCTCCGAATCCACCGAATCCACCGAATCCACAGTTTCCTCCGAATCCACCGCATCCACAGTTTCCTCCGAATCCACCGCGTCCACAGTTTCCTCCGAATCCACCTCTACAGAAAATTAGTATTATTATTATCCAAATTATTATTCTTCCACCTCCAAATCCAAAGTTACGGGAGAAATTCCCATCTGTACATGCTTCTCCAAACATTTGATGTAGATTTGAAAAGTCACTCATATTTTTCATCCTCCTTTTAAACTTATATTCTTATATCATCATTTGTATAATACACTATATGATTTTGCTTAAGTTTTGACACTGATAATTATATTTCTAAAGTTATTTATATATTTAATCCTATAGTATTTTCGGTGTTTTTTTCCTAAGTCTCTTTACTACAATATATGTTTTTCCATAAAATCGGTGATAAAAAAGTCATCTCATAATTTTCAATAAAGAAAATTATGAGATGACTTTTTATTATGTTATTACTATAAAATTATCTTGCCTAAAAGCAAGACGATAGTAGAAACACTATTAACAAATAAGTGGGTAAATACTGAATACCAAAACCCTTCCTTTTCAATTAAATAACAATTTAAAAAACTTATTACAAATAACGAAGCAAAAACACTAATGCTAAAATGTACTGATGCAAATAGTATACTTACAATAGATGCAGATAGAATAAATCCAAACTTACTATTAAGCCTCTTTCTTAAGAATTTGCCATAAAATAAGTACCTAAAAACAAACTCTTCAACTACTGGTGCAAAAATAACTGTAAAAGGAATAGTAATTATAAAAGAAACCAAATCATAATTACTTAGCATAGTTATAACTTCTTGTTGTTGAATAGATATGTTTAAGATAATAAGTATCATATACCATACTAAAGCACATATTATTGTAAATCCATAAGTCATTCCTACATATTTCATGCCTTTACTTAGTCTAAACTCAGTTAAAGAAAACTTATATTTAATATAATCACCATTTTTATGCTTTGAATTAGACCAATTAATTAATATAAAAATAATTAAAATAAAAGGTAATATATTATTATAAAGTTCAGGCAATAACAAGTATAGTGATATATATATTATAGTCACAACAATTTTAATTAATTTAGAATTTCTTTCTATTATCACTGTTCTTAGAAAACATACCAACGGTAAAATATAAAGCATAAATATAATAAATAAATTTCCAAATATCTTCAAATAAACACCCCTCTTTAATCACATATATAATTTATATGTTTAAAAGTAAATCAATATTATTATATCATAGATAAAGGGTTATTGACTGTAACAATCAATAACCCTTTGTTTTATTCAATATCTAAATCTTTAAATATTTCCTCAAGTAATTCTTCTTTTCCTTCCTTTTTTAAAGAAGAAAAGAATAATAATTTATCTTCTTTACCAAACTCTAAAGTTTCTTTTATTACCTTAGCACTTTTCTGTAATTCATTTTTATTTAACTTATCTTTTTTAGTAGCTACAACTATAACCTCATAACCATAATGTTTAATCCACTCATACATCATTACATCATCACCAGTTGGTTTATGCCTACAGTCTACTAAAATAACTACTTTTTTTAACTCTGGTCTATTTATTAAATATTGTTCCATCATTTTCCCCCAAGTAGCCTTCTCGCTTTTAGAAACTTTCGCATATCCATATCCAGGCAAATCTACAAAGTATAGCTTATTATTTATGGTAAAGAAGTTTATAAGTCTTGTCTTTCCTGGCGTACCACTTACCTTAACCAACTTCCTCCTATTGGTTAAAGTGTTAATAAGTGAAGATTTTCCTACATTAGATCTACCAACAAAGGCAATTTCACACATTCCATCTTCTGGGTACTGAGTAGGCTTTACAGCCGATGTTTTAAATTCTGCTTGTTTAATTTCCATTCTTATCTTCTCCAACTAGTGCATTCTTCAACACATCTTCAATTTTTTCTACTGGTATAAATTCTATTTTGTTTTTTATAACTTTTGGTATATCTTTTAAGTCCTTCTCATTAGCTTTGGGAATAATTATAGTTTTTATACCCATTCTATAAGCAGCCAGACTTTTTTCTTTAAGTCCACCTATAGGTAATACTCTACCCGTTAAAGTAACTTCGCCTGTCATAGCTACTGAATATTTTATTTTCCTGTTACCTAAAGCAGAAATCATAGCTGTAACCATAGTAACTCCAGCAGATGGACCATCCTTCGGAATAGCTCCTTCTGGTATATGAATGTGTATATCTTTATTTTTGTAGAACTCCTTATCTATACCATTCTCATCACAGTGAGCCCTTACATAACTATATCCTGCCTTAGCTGATTCCTTCATTACATCTCCTAGTTGTCCTGTAAGTTGAAGTTTACCATCACCTTCCATTACTGCTACTTCTACAGGAAGTGTATCACCACCATATCCAGTCCATGCGAGACCTGTGACTACACCAATCTTATCTTCTTTCTCTAAATCATCATAGCTATATAATTCAGATCCTAAATATTTTTTAACTGTTAAAGAATTTATAGCTATTTTTTTCTTATCACTTTCCATAATTTCAGTTATAGCTTTTCTTATCACTGAGGCAATCTTTCTTTCTAGATTTCTAACCCCTGATTCTCTAGTATATCTATCTATTATAGTTCTTAAAGCACTTTCATTAACTACAATCTGACCATCTTCCACAGAATATTCTTTCATAACTTTAGGTACTAAATATTTCTTTGCAATTTCATACTTTTCTTCTGTAGTATAACCTGAAACCTCTATTACTTCCATCCTATCTAGAAGAGGTCTAGATATAGTATCTAAAGTATTTGCTGTAGTTATAAATAATACCTTTGATAGATCAAATTCTACATCTATATAATGATCTCTGAAAGTCTTATTCTGTTCTGAATCCAACACCTCAAGAAGAGCATCTTCTACATTTCCTTTATAATCCTTTGATACTTTATCAATTTCATCTAAAAGACATACTGGATTTTTGTAGCCAGCTTCCTTTAAAGCAGATACGATTCTTCCCGGAATTGCTCCTACATAAGTTTTTCTATGACCTCGAATTTCAGCCTCATCTTTCACTCCACCTAAACTCATTCTTACAAATTTTCTTCCTAGTGAATTAGCCACTGACTTTGCAATAGATGTTTTACCAACACCTGGAGGTCCAACTAGACACACTATAGGTGACTTTAGTGATTTACTCATTTTTCTAACTGCTAAATATTCTATGATTCTTTCTTTTACGTCTTCTAATCCATAATGCTCCTCATCTAAAACTTTCCTAGCATTAGTTAAATCTAAATTATCTTTTGTAAGTTTATTCCATGGCATACCTAAAACAGTATCTAAGTAAGTCTTGATAACTGACCCCTCTTGGGATGAAGGTCCTACATTTTTAAGTCTATTGATTTCGTATTCTATCTTAGTTTTAACTTCTTTAGGTAATTTAATTTGTCCTAATTTTTTTTCATAGTTAGCTATTTCTCTTGTAAGCTCATCTTCCTCTCCTAGTTCTTCTTGAATTACCTTAAGTTGCTCTCTAAGATAATATTCCTTTTGAGATGCACTCACTCTAGCCTTAACCTTATTACTTATAAGCTTTTCTACCTTTACAACTTCTATCTCTTTTTTTAGAATAACTAATAACTTTTCCATTCTTTCTTTAATTGAAATGATTTCCAATAACTCTTGCTTTACTTCAGCCTTTACAGGTAGAAATGCACTTATAACATCGCAGTATACACTATTATTTTCTTCTGATTCTAATTCTACTATTAAATCTTTAAATTCTTCACCTGCTAATTCTAAGTAATTAATAAACATATCATTTAATGAATTTTTATATCCTTGAGATTCTGTTTCATCTTCTATATCTAACTCTTCAATAGCTTCAACGTCTGCACTTATACAATCATCCTCATCTAAATAATTTACAAGTTTAGCCCTATATTCGCCCTCTACTAATACTCTCAAGTGATTCCCCGGCAACTTCATAAATTGCTTTATTGTACATACACATCCAATATTATATATATCTTTTTCAGTTGGATTTTCAGTAGTTGCTTCTCTTTGACTTATTACAAATATCTTCTGATCTTCATCCATGGCTCTATTAATCGCTTCTATAGACTTATTTCTGCCTATATCAAAGTTTAAAGCCATATGTGGAAAGACACTTAATCCCCTAAGGGGAATTAATGGAAGTTTCATTATTTGATTCTCCATAATATCTCCTCATTTCTATCTAATCTATTATTTAATCTTACTTAATTTCATATTATAAAACTTTACCTAGTTTACTTAAACTAAATAATTCAATCTTAAGTATTTATACAGGAATCTTTTAGGGCACTGTTTTCTTTATTTATTGCAAAATAAAACTTATGAAAGAAAATCATACTTTAATAAAATATCTAAATGATATGCATTATTATATTAATTATAATTAGACTAGTATATTATACCTATAAAAATATAATTTTTCAATTAAATTAATGAACCATTTTAAAAGGGTGATAAACTATGAGAAACATTGATATGTCTAGTATTAACATAATATAATTTTAATATCACTTGTAAGACACGAATAGTTGTGAAATTAATTTTTGACGGCAAATAAAACGAGTAGGTATATTCAGTTATATCATACTCTTTTTTATTTTAAAACAAATTCTATAATATCTTTATAGAGTTTCTCCCTGTGATATCAACTTATTTCTAAATATATTTATTAAATCTTATATAAAATCTATAGATATGTTATAAACTCTTCTTTAATTGACAATAATTAATTTGAGGTGATTTACAATGAAGAAAAAAAGAAAATTAAACGCAACTGTTACTACGGGACCTGATTCATCTAAATTAATTACAGAATCATTATTAAGATTAGTTGATTCACATAAAGAAGAACTCCTACAAATTTTGAAAGGAAGATAATCTTAAGAAAATTAAATGAGGTGATGATGTGGAAATAATAAAATCTTAACTAAAGCAATACTGGTACTAAGATCTATACTTGGGATATTTGCATTCTTTATGATGTTGACATTGCTGTTTATAATAAAATAAAAACCATTCACTTCAGTCACAACTGGTTTAGATTATTTACAAAAAAAGAACCTATATTTTATTCTATAGGTTCTCTTTTAATCCTCTATTAATTAGAATGTAAAACTATGCCCTTTATGTTAGTAATTAATCACTTATCTCGAAACATAACTCTTAGATCCTAATTTTATATGTTCCAACACTAAAATCTAAAATCTGATTATATTATCCATTTTAGGCTCGATAAAACCTAATCCTCCCAAGTTCCAACTCGACCTTGCACATCAGCATAAGCATTTTTGTTATAAGAAACAAATTTTAGTTTATATATCCCTTTCTCACAAAAAAATTTTCTAAGAGGAACACATCCATCTCCGCCATGATAAAACCCATTATTATATAGCTTATATTGCCCTGTTGAACCAGGTATCCTTTGCCAAATTTGTACTTGCATATTTTGATCATCTCGATTATTAGTACTCCATTCGTCAATACAATTACCTATAGATATATAACCCTCATTGTATATTTCAAAGTATCCTTGAGAAAATCCTTCACGAACGCCTGTCTCTTTGTAGAGCATAAGTGTTTCCGCAAAAACTGTAGAAATAGAAAGCATTAAAAGTAAACATAAACTAATTGCAATTTTTTTGAAATTAGTTTTTTCATTTTTATATCCCCCTCAATAATTATTTATATCTACTATATTATTACATGAATATACATACTTTTCTTTAGCAAATGCATGAAAGGGTTATTTTTGAACCTAATTTTCCAATATTATCATTAATTTTATATATTTTTGTCTATAATCTAAATACATCTTAAACCATGTGATTATACAAAAGAAAAACAGGCTAGTAAGGATTTTACTCTCTACTAGCCTTAAAATTATATTATTTCAACTTCGATTGCATCTATAGTTCTTCCTACTATACCTGCAAAGTCTGTATCGTCCTTAACCTACTCAAGCCAAGAACCTCCTAACAGATGTACTCTATATCTTATAGAATATCCATTTAACCCCTTAAGTTTCATTTAAACTCTATCTATCTCTATATCGTTACCAGCAAAATCATAATTTCCATTGGATGATTTATAGTTCTGTACCCAAGAGAAATTATCCAACTTGATAAAAGAATCTATCTTCTTTTTACTTGGTGTTGGAACTGATTCTGGTGTAGGCTTAGATACTTCAGTGGTCATCCCTAAGTGTTTTAATATACCTTTAGCTATAGCTACACCAAAGGCTTCTTGTTCTGCAATAGTATCTATTATTAAATTAATCCCTATAAAAATTTTATCCATTGAACTTCTATAGGGATTAGATTTAAGCATCCAATTGTGGTAACATATTCAATTCAAACCCTTGATCTTTTTGCTCTACACTTATGTGAAGAATTTGTTCTTTTATTATAGCTTCATCTATTACTTCTTTTATAGTATTTACAGGTATTACTTTTATATCTTTATAATCTTTATATACTTCTTGCCAATTTTCCTTTGGAATTAAAACCTTTGTTGCACCTGCTTTTATAGCACCAGTAATCTTAGCTGTAACACCTCCAACAGGCTTTACTTCACCATGAATGGATATCTCTCCAGTCATAGCTATATTATTATCTACACTCCTACCTGTTATTGCGCTATAAATTGCAGTAGTCATACTTATTCCAGCGGATGGACCATCTACAGGTATTCCACCAGGAAAATTAACATGTATATCGTATTTTTTTGTATCAATGTTATATAATCTCTCTAGCACTGTAATTACATTATCAATAGAATTTCTTGCTGTACTCTTTCGCTTTAATTTTCTGCCCTTATCCCCTAATTCCTCTTCTTCAACTATACCTGTTATTTTAACTATTCCTTCTCTTTCCCGTGACTTAGTAGCCGTTGCCTCGATTTCCATTACAGATCCAACGTTAGAACCATATACTGCAAGGCCATTTACATAACCAACCTTTGGTTTAGCACATATCTTTTTATTAGGCTTTGGTGAGTATTGACCATTTTCGATAACCCATTGTATTTCATTTATACCAACAGTATCTCTATTTTCATTTATTACAATCCCACAAGCCAATTGAACTAAATTTACAGCATCACGACCATTATTAGCAAACATTCCAACTAATTTTGCTGCTTCTTCCTCTATGGTTATTCCAACTTTTTCTGCTGCATTTTTTGCAATTATCTCTATTTCATCCCCATCGAGAGATCTAAAAAATATTTCTACACATCTAGATCTAATAGCTGGAACTATTTCTTCTGGACTTCTAGTTGTTGCACCTATTAATCTAAAATCAGCTGGAAGCCCTTCTTCAAATATCTCTTTAATATAGGATGGCATATTAGGATCTTCACTATTGTAATATGCACTATCTAAAAACACTTTTCTATCTTCTAAAACTTTTAATAACTTATTCATTTCTATAGGATGTAGTTCACCTATTTCATCAATAAATAGAACTCCCCCATGGGCTTTGGTAACTGCTCCAGGTTTTGGTTGTGGTACTCCTATAACACCTAGTGGACCCGCCCCCTGATATATGGGGTCATGAACTGACCCTATCAAAGGATCAGCTATTCCTCTTTCATCAAACCTTATAGTTGTAGCATCAATTTCTACAAAAGAAGAAGTTGCCTTAAATGGTGAAGAAGAAATTAGTTTTGCCTCTTCTAGTACAAGTCTTGCTGCTGCAGTTTTTCCTATTCCTGGAGGTCCATATATTATTACATGTTGAGGATTCGGACCACATATGGCTGCTTTTAAAGCCTTAATCCCCTTTTCTTGGCCAATTATGTCTTCAAAATTTCTGGGTCTACTCTTCTCTGTTAAAGGTTCAGTTAAAGATATGCTTTTTAATTTTCTTAGTTTTTCAATTTCTTTCGTACTTTCTTTATTAATTGTAATCTTAGATGATTTTTGCCCCTTTAATGCATTAAAAAAGTAGATTCCCATTACTATTGTAACTAATAGTTGTATTAGCATAATTAAAATCGCTACTGGTTCCATATCAATATTAGCCTACTTTATAAGCAAACTAATCTTCCCTCCCTTTACTAATTATTTAAGTCACAATAGTATTATTCACAATATATTGGATTAATATTCTATAACAAGAAAAAACTGCTGAAATTCAGCAGTTTTTATATTATGCAAGTTCAGGTGCTCTTTTTACACCCTTTTTACTATCTATTTTTAAAGGTTCCCTTTTTCCATTGTCTGCAATAATATATTCAGGAATCTTTGTGTTTAGAGTTTCCTCATGAATTATAACTTTTTCTATTTCTTCACGTGAAGGAATCTCATACATTATTTCCTGCATTATATCTTCTATTATTGCCCTTAAACCTCTTGCTCCTGTGCTTCTCTTTATTGCTTCTTTAGCTATAGATATAAGTGCATTTTCATCAAATTCAAGTTTAACATCATCAATTTCTAATAACTTTTGATACTGCTTTACTAATGCATTCTTAGGTTCACTTAATATTTTTACAAGAGCCTCTTCATCTAAGTTGTCTAAAGTTACTATTACAGGAATTCTTCCTACGAACTCTGGAATTAATCCAAATTTCAGTAAATCCCCTGGCATTATTTGCTTAAATAATTCTCCTAAGTCTTGCTTTTCCTTGGATACCACTTCTGCACCAAATCCCATGGCTGATTTCTGAGTTCTTTTTGTGATAATTTTTTCTAATCCATCAAAAGCTCCACCACAAATAAATAATATGTTAGATGTATTTATTTGGATAAACTCTTGATGTGGATGTTTTCTTCCACCTTGTGGTGGTACAGAAGATACAGTTCCCTCAAGAATTTTAAGTAAAGCTTGCTGAACCCCCTCACCAGAAACATCTCTAGTTATAGATGGATTTTCAGACTTACGTGCAATCTTATCAATCTCATCGATATAGATAATGCCTCTTTCAGCTCTCTCTATATCATAATCAGAGTTTTGAATTAATTTTAATAATATATTTTCTACATCCTCACCTACATATCCAGCTTCTGTAAGAGTTGTAGCATCTGCTATTGCAAAAGGTACATTTAACATTTTTGCTAGTGTTTGTGCTAATAAAGTTTTACCTGAACCTGTTGGGCCTAAAAGAAGTATATTACTTTTTTGTAGTTCTATATCATTATCCATAACATTGGAATTTATTCTTTTATAATGATTATACACTGCTACAGACAAAGCCTTTTTAGCATCGTCCTGGCCTACTACATACTGATCTAGATACTTTTTAATTTCTTTAGGTTTAGGTAATGTGCCCATGTCAATTTGGACATCTTCTTCTCTTTCATCTACTATGATTTCGGAGCAAAGCTCAATGCACTCATCACAAATATATACACCTGGACCTGCAATAAGTCTTCTTACCTGCTCTTCACTTTTTCCACAAAAAGAACATTTAAATTTTTTCTTTTCTTCATTTCTTGGCATGTTGACACCCCTTTAAAGCTATTTCTTTTTAATAATTACTTCATCTACTAATCCATATTCTTTAGCTTCATCCGCGGACATAAAATAATCTCTTTCAACATCTTGCTTTATTTTGTCTAAAGGCTTGCCTGTTCTCTCACTTAATATTTCATTAAGAGTTTCTTTTATCTTTAATATTCTTTTAGCATGAATATCGATGTCAGTTGCTTGACCTTTAAATCCACCTAATGGCTGATGTATCATTATCTCACTATTAGGAAGCGCATATCTTTTTCCCTTTTGTCCTGCTGCAAGTAAAAATGCTCCCATAGATGCAGCCATTCCTACACAAATTGTAGAAACCTCCGGCTTTATATAATTCATAGTATCATAAATTGCCATTCCAGACGTTATTGAACCCCCAGGGCTATTTATATATAGATATATATCCTTATCTGGATCCTCTGATTCTAAAAATAAAAGTTGTGCTACAACTAAGCTAGCAGTGATATCATTTACTTCATCTGATAAGAAAATAATTCTTTCTTTTAATAATCTAGAATATATATCATAAGATCGTTCCCCCTTACCAGTTTGCTCTACAACCATTGGTATATAACTCATAAATACAACCTCCTTACTATTGTAAATATATTAGAATATTTACTATTATATCCTCATTAAAATTATTTTAACCTATTTTATTTAAAATAATTGCCAGTATATACTGGCAATTATTAATCAACTTAAATAGTTTTGCTATTTTCCATTATCATATTCTTAATTTTTTCATTTACTATTTGAGTTCCAAGATATTCTCTTTGAACTTGAACTAAACGATTAACGGTTTCTTCTAACTTCTCAGCTTCACCATACTTGCTAGCAATCTCATTAGCTTTTTCTCTTATCTCTTCTTCTGATGCTTCAATTTTCTCAGCTTTAGCAATTTCATTTAATACTAATTCATTTTTAACATTTTTAGTTGCTATATCTTTCATCTGTTCTCTAAAGTCAGCTTCTGAAGTATTTGTAAACTTGAAGTAACTTTCTATATCTAAACCTTGATATTTTAATCTATTTTCTAAATCTTGTAGCATTCCATCTAATTCTCTATTTACCATAGCATCTGGAATTTCCACATTAGCATTAGCAACTACAGTCTCTATAACAGCCATTTCATATTCATTTACTGCTTTCAACTCATTAGCTTTTACTAATTCTTCTCTTATATTGTTTCTAAGTTCCTCTAAAGTTTCAAATTCAGAAACCTCACTAGCAAATTCGTCAGTTATTTCTGGTAATTCTTTTTTCTTAACAGATTTAACTGTTACCTCAAATTTAGCTGGTTTTCCATTTAGGTCTTCTTTTCCATATTGTTCTGGGAAATTAACGTCCACGTCTTTAGATTCTCCAGCTGTTAATCCAACTAATTGATCTTCAAAGTTATCAATAAAGCTACCTGAACCTATTTCTAATTCGTAGTCTTTAGCTTCTCCGCCTTCAAAAGCAACCTCTTCTACATAACCTTTGAAGTCTATAACAGCTATATCACCTTTTTCAATAGCTCCCTCTTTTACTTCTACTCTTGTATTTTGAGCTTGTAATTCTTTTAATTTGTTTTCTACATCCTCTTCTGTAACTTCTACTACTTCTTTCTTTGCTTCGATTCCCTTATAAGCACCTAGTTCCACTTCTGGTACTACTGGTACTAAGGCAGTATATATAAATTCTTTTCCTTCACCAATTTGAACAATATCAATTGACGGATAATCTACTGGATGTATATCATTTTCTGATAATACTTCTGGATAAGTAGTTTCATATATGTAGTTTATAGCATCTTCATATAATGCACCCTCTCCATAGTATTGTTTAATTATATTCATTGGAGCCTTACCTTTTCTAAATCCAGGCACATTGAATTTTTTCGCATTTTTTGCATAAGATTTTTTAACAGCCTCTGCAAATTTATCTGCTCCTATTGTTACTTCAAATTTAACAACGTTTTTTTCTAGTTTCTCCATTTTAACGTTCATTATTTCTTCCTCCTAATATTACCAACTCTGTATTTCTTAAAATTATAACATAAATTTAGTAAAGTAAATAGTACATTTCATTATTTAACTGCTAATAAGATACATCGTCATACTCTAAATTTATGATAATAAATTAAATATTACCTAATAAATTATACAATAATACTATTATTATGTACAATACTTTTTCCCACTATATATTTATTGAACTATTTTACCATCTCTATCTACAATTATTTCCCTATTATCTAAAGATATAGTTAATCCTTTATCTGTTATCTGTCCTACTTCAAAGCTTTTTCCTTTTATATTGTAATATCCCTTATGAGTATTATTCTCCATATTGTATATCCACAGATATCTATTATCATTATCATTTATCCAAGGCAAGCTACTAGAATATGCAATATGAGTATTGTCAATAAATTGAGCACTTTCAACCCACTTATAAGAAGGATTATAACTTAATACATTTTCCTTTCTAAAAACTTCATTTGTAGTTGATACATACTGTTCATTGGTAATGTTAGTTAGTTCTTCTTTTCTATTTAAAATATACATGTCCTGCGCTTCATTATCCAAAATTAAAATTATTTCTTGAGATGGAGATAGACTGCATTTAACTTGCGAATCTGAATCAATTGTGTTAATTTTCTTAACTCCATCTTTTTCTTCATAATTAATGACAACTTTTTTTCCTGACTTAAGCTCTATATTTGAAGAGGTTTGAGTAGGTTTTTCCTCTACAACACTTTCACCTTCAGAATTTTCTTCAGTTTTATTTTTATTTTCTTCAGACTTATGGTTATTATCTTCTATGCTTTCTTTAACAAAAATTTTCTTTATAGCTACTATTCCTTCTTTATTAGTGAAAACTAATCCTGCTATCCCCATAACCATTATTATAATCAAAAATATAACCATATATTTTATACGCCTCAGCTTTAACTGTCTGCGATAATCCTTACTAAACATACTTGGTTTTTTCCTCACATCTTTTACCTCCATAGTTAACTTTATTATTTCACTATACATTTTGATTAATAATTATATTCTCATAACTTATTATAACTCAACTTATTATAAATTAACATTTTTTTATGTCAAATCAATTTAAATTTACAATTAGTTTATTTACTATATTAACTTTCTCTATTTTTTGTTTAAAATCCCAATCTAGTATTACTGTATTATTTTAATATATATAATTGTGTGTTACAGTTAATTAACTTTAATCTGTTTCAGAATTTCATTTTAACTGTTATATTCATCTGAAGATTGCTATTTAATGAAAATTGTCTTTAACCACCTTGCAATTGTTTTTTTAATAAATTTTACAAATTTAATCCTTTACTTGTTTTAATTTTCTTAATATTAAAACTTAATTCACCATAAAAAAAACTATTGTTTTTCATCTGTTATAGTTGTACAATTATAACAGATGGAGATGAAATCAACATCTAATTCATATTATTAGTTGTTTAATTTTTACATATAAAACAGTTAAATTTGATCTGTTTTATGCTTTGATTTGAATATATAAATTTATTTATTTATTCAAAATTAAATTTATTAGGAGGATTATATATGTTTACTCAATGGAATGGCTTTAACGGCAAAACTTGGAAGAAAGAAGTTAATGTAAGAGACTTTATTCAATCAAACTATACTCCATATGAAGGTGATGCATCATTTTTAGCTGGTGCTACAGAAGCTACAAACAAGTTGTGGAATGAAGTAAGTGAACTATTTAAAAAAGAAATAAAAAATGGTGGCGTTTTAGATGTTGATACTAAGACCATATCAAAGATAGATGCATATAACCCAGGCTATATAGATAAGAATCTTGAAAAAATTGTTGGTGTTCAAACTGACGCTCCACTTAAAAGAGCTGTTATGCCTCAAGGTGGAATAAGAATGGCTGAAACTGCAGCTAAATCTTATGGATACGAAATTGATCCTTTAATTTCTGAAATATTTACAAAACACAGAAAAACTCATAATCAAGGAGTTTTTGATGCTTATACAGATGAAATGAAATTAGCTAGAAAATATGGTATAGTAACTGGTTTACCAGATGCCTATGGAAGAGGTAGAATCATAGGTGACTATAGAAGAGTGGCTTTATATGGTATAGATAGATTAATAGAAGATAAAATTGAACAAAAGAAAAGCTTAGAGGTTAGCACTATCGATGCTGATGTTATTCAATTAAGAGAAGAATTATCTGATCAGATAGTTGCTCTTAATGAGTTAAAAGCAATGGCAGCTAGTTATGGCTTTGATATATCAATTCCTGCTAGAAATGCTCAAGAAGCTATTCAATGGTTATACTTCGGATATCTTGGAGCAATAAAACAGCAAAATGGTGCTGCTATGTCTCTTGGTAGGACCTCTACTTTCATTGATATATATATTCAAAGAGATCTAGATAATGGTGTTCTTACTGAAGAAGATGCACAAGAAATGGTAGACCACTTTGTAATGAAATTAAGATTAGTTAAGTTTTTAAGAACTTCTGATTATAACAATTTATTCTCTGGAGACCCAACTTGGGTTA
Organism: Clostridium subterminale; assembly: GCF_039521425.1. NCBI lineage: Bacteria > Bacillati > Bacillota > Clostridia > Eubacteriales > Clostridiaceae > Clostridium > Clostridium subterminale. The sequence goes on along the minus strand of NZ_BAAACI010000018.1, from coordinate 6,605 downwards.
CTGAAGTAATTGGTGGTATGGGATTAGATGGAAGAACTTTGGTAACTAAGAACTCTTTCAGAATGCTTAATACATTATATACATTAGGAGCCTCACCTGAGCCAAACCTAACTGTACTATGGTCAACAAGATTACCTCAAGGCTTTAAAGACTTCTGCTCAAAAGCTTCTATAGATACAAGTTCTGTTCAATATGAAAATGACGATTTAATGGCAACTTATTGGGGAGATGACTATGCTATCGCTTGTTGTGTATCTGCTATGAGAGTTGGTAAGCAAATGCAATTCTTTGGAGCTAGAGTAAACTTAGCTAAGACTTTACTTTATACTATAAATGGTGGTGTAGATGAAAAATCTGGAGTACAAGTTGCTCCTAAAATGGAAAGAATCACTTCTGAATACTTAAACTATGACGAAGTTATAGAAAAATTCGATGTTATGGTAGAATGGTTAGCTAAACTTTATGTTAATACATTAAACGTTATCCACTACATGCATGACAAATACTCTTATGAATCTTTACAAATGGCTTTACATGATAGAGATGTATTTAGAACAATGGCTTGTGGTATAGCTGGTCTTTCAGTATGTGCAGACTCTTTGTCTGCAATTAAATATGCTAAAGTTAAACCTATTAGAAATGAACAAGGAATAGCAGTAGACTTTGAAATTGAAGGTGAGTTCCCTAAATACGGAAATGATGATGACAGAGTTGATGATATAGCAGTAAACTTAGTTAAAACTATGATGAATAAGATTAGAAAGAACAAAACATACAGAAATGCATATCACACTCAATCAGTTCTTACTATAACTTCAAACGTAGTTTATGGTAAGAAAACTGGTACAACACCATGCGGTAGAAAAGCTGGTGAGCCATTTGCTCCTGGAGCTAACCCTATGCACGGAAGAGATAGTAGTGGATCTTTAGCATCACTAAATTCTGTAGCTAAGTTACCATATGAATATTCTCAAGATGGTATTTCTAATACTTTCTCAATTATTCCAGATGCTTTAGGAAAATCATCTGAAGATAGAATATCAAACTTAAGTAACTTAATGGACGGATATTTCGGACAAAATGCTCATCACTTAAATGTAAATGTATTTAATAGAGAAACTTTATTAGATGCTATGGATCATCCTGAAAAATATCCTCAGTTAACTGTAAGAGTTTCTGGATATGCTGTTAACTTCATTAAACTAACAAGAGAGCAGCAGTTAGATGTTGTTAGCAGAACTTTCCACGCATCAATGTAATTTGATTTAAAATATTTAATTATAACAACATAGTAGAGATGTCTTCTTTAGATATCTCTATTATATTTAACATTTGAAAAATTGATTTTAATTAATTTTATAGAGAAATTATAGAATTTATTTTTGTATAAAGTTAATTATGTTATTTAGTTAAAATTACAAGGAGGATTTATAATGAAAACTGGTAGAATTCACTCAATAGAAAGCATGGGCTTAGTAGATGGTCCTGGTATAAGAACTGTAGTATTTTTTCAAGGATGCAAATTAAGATGTGCTTATTGCCACAATCCAGATACTTGGAACTTAAAAGATGGTAAAGAAGTAACTTCTGATGAAATCATAAATAAAATCATCAGATTTAAACCATATTTTCAACCTTCTGGAGGCGGTGTAACCTTCTCTGGTGGAGACCCTCTTATTCAACCTGAATTTTTATTAGAATTATTAAAAAAATGTAAAGAATTAGGTATCCATACAACTATTGATACCGCTGGCTATGGACATGGTGATTATGATGAAATATTAAAGTATACTGATCTAGTTTTATTAGATGTAAAACATATTAATAGTGATGGATATGTAACTCTTACTGGTAGGGACACACGAGATGTTAACTTATTCTTATCAGCTCTTAGAAAATCTAAAGCTCGTGTATGGGTTAGGCATGTAGTAGTCCCTGGTTATACGGATACTTTAGAACATATGGATGAAATAGCTAATATAATAATTGAAGAAATTCCTAATGTAGATAAGATAGAATTATTACCTTATCACCTTTTAGGTGTAAATAAGTATGAAAATTTAGGTATAGAATATAGACTAGATGGTGTAAACCAGATGGATAAGGAAACTTGTAGTCAACTCCAAGATTATTTAGTATCTAAAGTTCAACAGGGTAAAAAGAATAAAATTTCTTAAACCACTATTTCTTTTACATTTTTTTCCACATAATCCCCAAGTTTATCCACAGGTTGGTAATAAATTTATAATTTAAATCATATACTTTTAAGTTATACAATTCTATTTACTAACTACCATTTTTATGAGATAATTACTAATACATTATAATATAAATAATATTCAAAAAATATATTTATATTAATTTCATCTAAGGGGGAAATAATATGAGAAATAATGCCATAGAATTTGAAAAATATATAGAAGAACATAGAATTCCATTAAATAAAGGACTCAATGTAGATGAATTCACCATCTTTTCATTTCCTGAAAAGATTACTATAAATGGTGTTACTAAGCCTGTTCTTGGTGGTGGCCAAGATAGAAGAGCTGTTATATCACTAAGAGATGATGATACATTAGCTGACATCTTCTGCTTTAATATAGCATCTATAGCTAAAGCTCAAGATAAATATAAGTTATATGCTTTATTTAATGAATTAAACTCTACATATAAATATGTATCCTTTTATGAAGATAATGAAATTATAAGCGCAAAAGTATCTCTACCATTCAATGATAACTTTGATGCAGATTTAGTTTTTCAAATGCTTTCTATAATATTTAGAGCTGTAGATGAAGAATACCCTAAAATCCTTTCTACCTTACACAACTAAATAACTTTGAAAACTAACATGCTAGTTTTAACTTTCTAGCATGTATTTTTTTAATCATTTATATCATGGTATATAATGGTATAAATATAACCAAACCTGGGTGTAGCCAAAACTTTACTCGAAGCTAAAATTTAAATAAAGGGAGGAAAAAATGAATAAAAATATTAATAAAAATATGAATAAAACAATACAAATTCTCTTAATAATAAACTTAATTCTAATAGCTATATGGCTCTTTAGTAAAATGAACTTTGTACTATCTCCTATAACTACAATTCTTAATGCCATGTTTATACCTATAGTTTTAGCAATTTTTCTTTACTATTTGGTAAGGCCGGTAAAAAGATTTCTTCAAAATAGGAAGCTATCAAGCGGATTAGCTACGGCACTTTCAATACTATTAATAATAATTTTAATAGTATATATTCTTATGTATTCTTCATCGATAATAGCTTCTCAAGGTGAAAGTTTAACCATATCTATAATTAATTCTGTGCAAAACTTAACGGATAAATATAGCTATCTATTTCCTCAAATTAATGAATTTTTGAATATTGGTGAATTACTTCAAAAAGCTGCTAACTATTTAGTAAACTCTTTTACAGATATAAGTAAAAATATATATGTATTTGCTAGTTCTATAGGTAATTTTGTAGCTCAGATGATCTTAATCCCAATAATAATGTTTTATATACTTAAAGATGATAAAAAAATTTATAATACTTTCACCTCCTTTCTTCCAATAAAATTTAAAAGTATTATATTAAAAATACTCCATGAAATTGATACAGTATTAAAACAATACATTACTTCACAGATTATGGTTGCTTGTGTCATCGGAGTTCTTATGTTTATAGGTTATGTAATTATTGGCATGCCTAATGCTCTTGTTCTTTCTCTATTTTCACTTGTAACCGCCTTTATTCCTTTCTTAGGTGTAATACTTGGAATTATTCCAGCTATCCTTATATCCTTAAGTATGGGCTTTGGTATGGTACTTAAAATAATAATTCTTACAGTGATTGTGCAGCAATTAGAAGGCAATGTTATAACCCCTAATATCACTGGTAATCAACTCAATATGCACCCACTGACAACTATTTTAGTAGTTACCATAAGTGTATACTTTGGTGGTTTCTTCGCAGCCTTCCTTGCTGTTCCTATATATAATATTGTTAAAATTCTTATTAAGAATTTATACTGTTATTTGATAAATAAGCATAATACAGAAATTACAGTTGAAAAATAACTTTTTATATTAAAATAGGCACTACTGGTTTAACTCAGTAGTTCTTATTTTTTACTCTACCAATTCCTTTAATCTTATTGGCTCTGGGTAAATTTCACCAAAGGTATTTACATAAATTTCCGTGATTATCTCAGGTTTTATAGGCTCCCTAATAGTAACTTCCTCCATATCACTTTCAATTTCTTTAGTTTTTACCTCTTCTAATCTTTCTAATACTTCAAACCCATCAATAACTTTGCCAAATGCTGCATACCTTCCATTAAGCCTTTCTTCATTTTCACCTATAGTTATAAAAAATTCACTTCCTGAAGCTATTTTCTTCCCATCTCCAGCCATTGCTATAGTCCATTTATCTAACTTAATATTATTATCAAATCCATTATTTTCGAATTCTCCATCAATAAAAAAGTTACATCTTGAATCTTCAAAATTACAATAACTAGGTTGAATAACAAAATCCTTTACTATCCTTTTTATAGCTCTATTATTGTATAACTTCTCATTTATTAAATTTATAAAACTGTTAACAGTATTTGGTGCATCTCTAGGATATAATTCAACCTTTATGTATTCATTATTATTTATTACAATTGTAGCTATAGGATTTTTACTCATAATTAATGCCTCCCATTTAAAATCAATATATGGAAATTTTACTACATACCATAAATCATTACAATGTTAATCTTAAACTAAGAGTAAAATAAAAAAATACCGCATATTCATTTAAATAATACGGTATTGTGAATAAATTATTTAATTTTACGCTTATTAAATACAATTAAAATATTTTCTTAATAATGAAACTTATTGTTTCGCTTTCTATCAATATAAAAATTCCTAATCCTATAAATACTATTGGAATAAAAATATTCTTGTACTTCTCAATAATTCTTTGTATCAAAGAATGTTCTGCTAATTTCATTCCGATAAAACACCAAAGGGCTGTTAAAAACATAAATACTATTACTGTTATAAAAATATCTCTTAGACTCATACTTGAAAAAAGAGGTATATAAATTCCGATATTATCAGCACCATTAGCAAATGTCAAACCCAATACTTTTACAGCACTCGGATTAATAAATTTCATAACAAAACTTAATATGCCTTCTTCTTTTATATCAGTTATTTTTATCAGTTCTAAATCCTCACTATTTTGAATTTGTCGCTGACCTATATCCACATTATTCTTATGATCCTTTTTATGGCCAATATATGCTTTTACTCCTAAATATATCGGTACTAATCCAAGTAGCCCAACATATTCACTTGGAATTAATGATACACCCAAAGCCCCTATAATGCTTATTGTAATCAATAAAATAATACCTAAATATTGACCAATAATAATATGTCGTTTCTCCATACCATTATTTATTTGAGAGAAAAATAGCATGAGTATAAATATATCATCAATATTTGTACTCGCAAATGAAATAAAAGCAGTTATTATTGTACTAATCAATAATTTCACCTCTACACATTATTAATATTTATCTTAATTTATAATGTATTACAATTATACACTATTTCATTTATTTGTTATATAATAAACATCGTACTATCCAATTTTCAAGAAACATCTAACTGCTTTACTAGAGCATAGAAAAGGTTCTTAGACAAAATTAATGTTGATTATAAAAAATTTCATACTCTTCGCCACACTTATGCTACTAATCAATTTGAAGGTAATACTTCATTAAAAACTGTAAGTGAATTATTAGGTCATACAGATATTTATATCACAGCTAATACTTACACCCATGTATTAAAAGAACATAAAGAGAAAAGTATAGATATTTTCAACTCAATAATTGTGATAAATTAACCAGTGTGATAAAAATGTGATAAATATATGAAAACATAAAAAAATACCAACAATCTCAATAACTGAAACCGTTGATATTACTACATTCATGGTACACCCAACAGGATTTGAACCTGCGACCGATGGATTCGAAGTCCAGCGCTCTATCCAGCTGAGCTATGGGTGCACAAGTAAAATATTAATTCCCAACAATATATATTCTCAAAAAATAAAAAAATGGAGCGGGTGAAGGGAATCGAACCCTCGTAACTAGCTTGGAAGGCTAGCACTCTACCATTGAGTTACACCCGCATATATTTAATTTAAAGTGGTCGGGGTGACAGGGATTGAACCTGCGACCTCATGGTCCCAAACCACGCGCGCTCCCATCTGCGCTACACCCCGATATATGGTGCGTCTTAAGGGATTCGAACCCCTGGCCCACGCCTTAGAAGGGCGTTGCTCTATCCAGCTGAGCTAAAAACGCATATTTGGAGCGGGTGAAGGGAATCGAACCCTCGTAACTAGCTTGGAAGGCTAGCACTCTACCATTGAGTTACACCCGCATTTGGAGCGGAAGACGAGATTCGAACTCGCGACGTTCACCTTGGCAAGGTGACGCTCTACCACTGAGCCACTCCCGCAATTTTTTATTTTTATGATTGGTGCAGGTGAAGGGAGTCGAACCCCCACGCCTAAGGCGCTAGATCCTA
>NZ_BAAACI010000017.1:0-15398 GCF_039521425.1 Clostridium subterminale | reverse complement strand
GATGAAGGATTAAGATTCGCTATCAGAGAAGGTGGAAGAACAGTAGGATCAGGAGTTGTAACTTCTATAATTGAATAATTAAGATTTTTAATAGGACTGGGTTCTAAACCTAGTCCTTTTAAAAGAAAACACAATAAGATATCTTTAATGATTTTATAGTATAATGGGCGCGAGGAATTATTTACAATTGACATAAGTGTTAACTTGTGATAAGTTGTTTAAGTAGCAATTGCGGTTAACGATATATTATCAAGAGAAGAAATTATTGGTTTTATAAATAAGATTAAATACGCATAAACTAGGAGGTGTAGATTGTGAGAGTTAAAATAACTTTAGCATGTACTGAATGTAAACAAAGGAACTACAACACAATGAAAAATAAAAAGAATAATCCAGACAGAATCGAAATGCAAAAATACTGCAGATTCTGCCACAAACATACACTTCATAAAGAAACAAAATAGTTCTTTTAGAACTTGAAATATTTTGGGGATGTGAAAATTATGGCTGAAAAAGTTGAGGGTAAGGCGATTAACCCTAAAAAACGAATGAAGATAGTGCAGTTTTTTATCGACTTAAAAGCGGAATTTAAAAGAGTAACATGGCCTACAAAAGAAGAGCTTAAAAAAGCTCTTATGGCGGTAATATGCTTTTGTTTTCTTTATGTAATAATTGTAGGTTTGTTAGATGCTGGTTTTAAAAACCTTTTTAATTTGATTTTTAAATAATTTAAAAGGGAGGTAAGGGGACGATAGAATTATGGCCCCTGTAACTATGGCAGAAGAAAAAGCTAGGTGGTATGTAGTTCATACATATTCTGGATATGAGAATAAAGTTAAGGCTAATCTTGAAAAAGCTATTGAAAATAGAAATCTTGAAGAATTCGTTCATGATATTCAAGTACCTATGGAAGAGCAAGTAGAAATCAAGGATGGCAAAGAAAAAGTTACATTAAGAAAAGTATTCCCAGGATATGTGATGGTTAAGATGGTTATGACTGATGACTCTTGGTATATTGTTAGAAATACTAGAGGGGTCACTGGGTTCGTAGGTCCTGGATCAAAACCGGTGCCTTTAACAGATGATGAAATTCACAATATGGGAATAGTTGAAAAACAAGTTACTGTAGATGTTGAAGTTGGAGAACAAGTGAAGGTTGTATCAGGACCATTTGAAGACTTTGTTGTCGCAATTACTGAAATATCTATAGAAAAACATAAAATTAAAGGATTAGTTAACATGTTTGGCAGAGAAACCTCTGTTGAACTTGATTTTAATCAAATACAAAAACTTTAAGACTTAGTAGAATGATGTCTAAAAGACTAAATTCTATTTAAGTGGGAGGACTTATAAAAGTCCGATTACCACAATATAGGAGGTGTAAACTCATGGCTAAGAAAATAACAGGAATGATAAAACTTCAACTTCCTGCAGGAAAGGCAACACCAGCACCACCAGTAGGACCTGCACTTGGTCAACACGGTGTAAATATTATGGGATTCTGTAAGGAGTTCAACGCAAAAACTGCGGATCAACCAGGTATGATAATACCAGTTGTAATTACAGTTTACCAAGATAGATCATTTAGTTTTATACTAAAAACTCCACCAGCAGCAGTATTATTAAAGAAAGCGGCTGGAATAGAGAGTGGATCAGGTGTTCCAAACAGAACTAAGGTTGCGACAGTTTCAGCAGCTAAAGTTAAAGAGATAGCTGAATTAAAGATGCCAGACTTAAATGCTGCATCATTAGAAGCTGCTATGAACATGATAGCTGGAACAGCTAGAAGCATGGGAATAGTAATCGAAGAGTAATTTCAATTAATTCGGTGGGAGGCAAAAACCGTTAATACCACAAAGGAGGATGCAAAATGGCTAAAATGGGAAAGAATTACATAGAAAGCGCTAAGTTAATAGACAAGAATGCTCTATACACACCAGCAGAATCTATGGAACTTGCAATAAAAACATCAAAAGCTAAATTCGATGAAACAATCGAAGTTCACGTAAGACTTGGTGTTGACCCAAGACATGCAGATCAACAAGTAAGAGGAGCAGTAGTACTTCCTCATGGAACAGGTAAAACTGTTAGAGTATTAGTTTTCGCTAAAGGAGATAAAGCAAAAGAAGCAGAAGCTGCTGGAGCTGATTTCGTTGGAGCAGAAGAACTAGTAGATAAAATCCAAAAAGAGAACTGGTTTGAGTTTGACGTAGTTGTAGCTACTCCAGATATGATGGGTGTAGTTGGAAGACTAGGTAGAGTATTAGGACCTAAAGGTTTAATGCCAAACCCTAAATCAGGTACTGTTACATTTGATGTAGCAAAAGCTCTAAATGATATTAAAGCTGGTAAAGTTGAATACAGAGTAGATAAAACAGCTATAGTTCACGTAGGCGTTGGTAAGAAATCTTTCGGATCTGAAAAGTTAATGGATAACTTCCATACTTTAATGGATGCTATTGTTAAGGCTAAACCAGCTGCTGCAAAAGGACAATATATTAAATCTGTTACTGTAGCATCAACTATGGGACCAGGGGTTAAAATTAATCCAACAAAAGTGTTAGATTAGTATTGCATTAAATTTTTTAATGTGTTATAATACAAAAGTTGAATATATTCCGTAGACAGTAGGTGCTAAAAAGCGTAACTAAATACCTACCGAGGATGCTAATAAATGATTTTATTGGTCTCTTCGTGTCTGCGGAGAGACCTTAATTTTTTAATATACAGTGAAAGCTGTAAGGAGGTGGATACACAGTGCAAAGTAAAAATAGATCTTTAAAAGAAGCAAAAGTTGCTGAAATAAAGGAAAAGTTAGAAAAAGCTCAAGGAGTTGTTCTTAGTGAGTATCAAGGACTAAATGTTGAAGAAGATACACAATTAAGAAAAGCGCTAAGAGAAGCAGGTGTTGAATATAGAGTATATAAAAATACACTAGTTACATTAGCTGCTAAGGAATTAGGAATTGAAGGATTAGATCAATATCTTCAAGGACCAGTTTCAATAGCTTTAGGATATGATGATCCAACATCACCAGCTAGAGTTTTAAATGACTTTGCAAAAACTCATAAAAAACTTCAATTAAAAGCAGGAGTAATCCAAGGTGAGTTATTTGGTGAAGCTCAAATTAAAGAGATCGCATCAATTCCATCAAGAGATGTACTTATTGCAAAACTACTTGGAAGCTTCAAGGCTCCACTTTCAAACTTAGCATATTTATTAAATGCTATAGCTGAGAAAAAAGGTCAAGAAGCAGCAGAGTAATTAGTCTAAGTAAGAATTTAAAAAACGTAGAGAAAATAAAAAATATAATTTAAAAATTTCGGAGGTGCATTTTAAAATGACAAGAGAAGAGATAATTCAAGCTATAAAAGATATGAGTGTTTTAGATTTAAACGAGTTAGTTAAGGCTTGTGAAGAAGAATTTGGAGTAAGTGCAGCAGCACCAGTAGCAGTTGCAGGTGGAGCAGTTGCTGGAGCAGCAGCTGAAGAAAAAACTGAGTTCGACATAGTATTAACTAATGCTGGAGCAGGAAAAATAAAAGTTATAAAAGTTGTTAGAGAATTAACTGGATTAGGATTAAAAGAAGCTAAAGATATAGTTGATGGAGCTCCTAAAACAATTAAAGAAGGCGTAAGCAAAGAAGACGCTGAAAGCATGAAAGCTAAACTTGAAGAAGTTGGAGCTACTGTAGAAGTAAAATAGTAAGTCAATGGATTTACATTGTGGAGTACTTAAATTAAGTACTCCATTTTTGTAACAAAAGAAATAAAGACAACTTAATAAATAAGTTTATTATATATTGACATTAAATAAAAATAATGATAATATAATTCAATGCGAATAAAGTTAATCAAGTCATGTGTATATTCATATTTAAGGAAAAAGTTCTTCGTATATTTATATAGAATTATAATTATGTGAATATTTTTCTACAAATTGGATAGAATTGCATGATGAATAAGTGTAAGTCCGAAACACAAAGTCCTAGGGGAAAGTGTGTCTTGGGTTATTTTAGTTTATACAAGGGGTGAAAATTATATGGTACATCCTGTAAAAGTTGGTAAAAGGGAAAGAATGAGTTTTTCCAAAGTAAAAGATACGGCTGAAATGCCAAACTTAATCGAAGTTCAAATTGATTCATACGATTGGTTTTTAGCTGAAGGATTGCACGAGGTATTCGATGATATTAATCCTATACAAGATTATACTGGCAACTTATCTTTAGAATTTGTCAACTATAAATTGGATATGGAGAACATTAAGTATTCCGTTGAGCAGTGCAAAGAAAGAGATACTACTTATGCAGCACCATTAAAGGTGAAAGTTAGGTTACAAAATAATGAAACAGGAGAAATAAAGGAACAAGAAGTTTTTATGGGTGATTTCCCAATAATGACTGATCAAGGTACCTTTGTTATTAACGGAGCTGAAAGAGTTATAGTAAGCCAGTTAGTTAGATCTCCAGGAGTATATTATAATTATACTGTTGATAAGACTGGTAAAAAATTATTTTCTTCAACAGTTATACCAAATAGAGGAGCTTGGTTAGAATACGAGACTGACTCTAATGATGTAATTTATGTGAGAATAGACAAAACAAGGAAGTTACCTATCACAGTACTTATGAGGGTAATGCTAAACTATGGAAGTGATGCTGAAATTCTTGAGGTTTTTGGAGAAGAAGAAAGACTTAAGGCATCCTTAGAAAAAGATAATACAAAAGAAAAGAATGATGCATTACTAGAGATTTATAAGAGACTAAGACCTGGTGAGCCACCAACTGTGGATAGTGCCATTTCATTAATAGAGTCCTTATTCTTTGATGCCAAAAGATATGATTTGTCAAAAGTAGGTAGATACAAATTTAATAAGAAGTTAGCTGTTAAATGGAGAATTACCAATCAAACTGCTGCTGAAAATATAATTAATCCTTCTACAGGTGAAATTATAGTTGAAAAGGGAAATAAGATAAGCAGAGAATTAGCTGCAGAAATACAAAACTTGGGTATAAATTCTGTAGACATCCAAGTTGATGATAGAGTTCTAAGAGTTATAGGAAATAACTTTGTTGATTTATCTAAGCATGTAAGCTTTGATATTTCTGAATTAAACATTAAAGAGTATGTTCACTATCCTACATTAAAAGCGATATTAGAAACATATCATAATGAAGATGAAATTAAAGAGCAAATAAAGGCTAGCGTAAACAAGTTGGTTCCAAAACATATAATTAGAGACGACATATATGCTACATTAAGCTATGAGTTGGGATTACCGTACGGAATAGGATATGTAGATGACATAGACCATTTAGGAAATAGAAGATTAAGATCTGTAGGTGAATTATTACAAAACCAATTCAGAATTGGTTTATCAAGAATGGAAAGAGTAGTCAAAGAAAGAATGACTGTTCAAGATCAAGAAATAATTACTCCTCAGGCATTAATAAATATAAGACCTGTTGTGGCAGCTATAAAAGAGTTCTTTGGAAGCTCACAGCTATCACAATTCATGGATCAAACAAATCCACTATCTGAGTTAACACACAAAAGAAGATTATCTGCATTAGGACCAGGAGGATTATCAAGAGAAAGAGCTGGATTTGAAGTAAGAGACGTTCACTATTCTCACTATGGAAGAATGTGTCCTATCGAGACACCTGAAGGTCCTAACATAGGGTTAATTAACTCATTAGCTACATATGCTAAGGTTAATGAATATGGATTTATGCAGACTCCATATAGAGTTGTTGACAAGGAAACAGCTAGAGCTACAGATAAGATTATATATATAACTGCTGATGAAGAGGATAATTATCTTGTAGCACAAGCTAGTGAGCCATTATCTGAAGACGGAAGTTTCATAGATAAAAAGGTTACTGTTAGAGAAAAATCAGAAGTTATAATAGTACCAAGAGAGCAAGTAGACCTAATTGATATATCTCCAAGACAGATTGTATCCGTTGCTACAGCAATGATACCTTTCTTAGAGAATGACGATGCTACTCGTGCACTGATGGGATCAAACATGCAACGTCAAGCAGTTCCACTTCTAAAAACACAAGCACCAGTAGTTGGTACCGGTATAGAATATAAAGCTGCAGTAGACTCAGGAGTATTACCTAAGGCTAAGAATGCAGGGGTTGTATCCTATGTTAGTGGAAATGAAATAAGAATAAAAAGAGATATAGATGGTGGGACAGATGTATATAACCTATTAAAATTCAAGAGATCTAACTCTGGTACTTGTATAAATCAACGTCCTATAGTTGATAAAGGAGAAAAAGTTGATATAAATACAGTTTTAGCTGATGGTCCATCTACGGATTTAGGTGAAATTGCATTAGGTAAAAACATTAGAATTGGATTTATAACTTGGGAAGGTTATAACTATGAGGATGCTATGCTTATATCTGAGGAACTAGTAAGAGATGATATCTTTACCTCAGTTCACATTGAAGAATATGAGTCAGAAGCTAGAGATACTAAACTAGGACCAGAAGAGATTACAAGAGACATACCAAATGTAGGTGAGGATGCTCTAAAAGATATAGATGAGCGTGGAATAATAAGAATAGGTGCAGAAGTAAGATCAGGAGATATCTTAGTAGGTAAAGTTACTCCTAAGGGCGAGACTGAACTAACAGCAGAAGAAAGATTATTAAGAGCTATATTCGGAGAGAAGGCAAGAGAAGTAAGAGATACTTCACTAAGAGTTCCTCATGGAGAGGCTGGTATAATTGTAGATGTAAAAGTATTTACAAAAGAAAATGCTGATGAACTTCCACCGGGTGTTAATCAATTAGTAAGATGTTATATAGCTCAAAAGAGAAAAATATCTGTTGGAGATAAGATGGCAGGAAGACATGGTAATAAAGGTGTTATATCTAGAGTATTACCATTAGAAGATATGCCATTCTTACCGGATGGAAGACCACTTCAGATATGTTTAAATCCACTAGGAGTTCCATCACGTATGAATATAGGTCAGGTACTTGAGGTTCATTTAGGATGGGCTGCTAGTGAACTTGGATGGCATATAGCTACTCCAGTATTTGATGGCGCTTTAGATACAGAAATTCAAGATTGCTTAGAAAAAGCAGGATATAATAGGGATGGTAAAACTGTACTTTATGACGGAAGAACAGGAGAAGCATTTGATAATAGGGTTACAGTAGGATACATGTATATATTAAAGCTGCACCACTTAGTTGATGATAAGATACATGCTAGATCTACAGGACCATACTCGTTAGTTACGCAACAACCATTGGGTGGTAAAGCTCAATTTGGAGGACAAAGATTTGGTGAGATGGAAGTTTGGGCCCTTGAAGCTTATGGATCAGCTCATACACTTCAGGAAATTCTAACTGTTAAGTCAGATGATGTTGTAGGTAGAGTTAAAACTTATGAGGCTATTGTAAAAGGCGAAAATATACCTGAGCCAGGAGTTCCAGAATCATTTAAGGTACTTATCAAAGAACTTCAAGCATTATGCTTAGATATTAAGCTTTTAGATGAGAATCATGAGGAAATTAAACTTAAAGAATCTGTTGATGATGAAGTTGAAGACTTAGAGGTAAACATAGAAGGTAAAGAGGATTCCTTTACAAAAGAACCTGTGAAAGAATATGTTGAGCCAATAGATACTGATTCATCGGATGCGGAAGAGGATTCAGACTTTGAAGACGTTAAGTTAGATGATTTTGATGATGAATTAGAGCCAGATCTAGATTCGGATTTAGATATTGATTTAGAATCTGACCTAGACAGTGATTTAGTTTTAGATGATTTTAATGATGAACATTAAATTGAAGGGAGGATGTACCCTTGTTTGAATTAAATAATTTTGATGCAATACAAATAGGGCTAGCTTCACCAGAACAGATCAGAGAGTGGTCTAGAGGGGAAGTAAAGAAACCTGAAACAATCAACTATAGAACATTAAAACCGGAAAGAGATGGTCTGTTCTGCGAGAGAATATTTGGGCCAATGAAAGACTGGGAATGTCATTGCGGTAAATACAAAAGAGTTAGATACAAAGGTATAGTGTGTGACAGATGCGGAGTTGAAGTTACAAAATCTAAAGTAAGGCGTGAAAGAATGGGGCACATAGAGCTTGCTGCCCCTGTATCTCACATTTGGTATTTTAAAGGAATCCCATCTCGTATGGGATTAATCCTTGACATGTCACCACGTTCTTTAGAAAAAGTACTTTATTTTGCTGCTTATGTAGTGTTAGATCCAAAGGATACGCCGCTTGATAAGAAGCAAATATTAACAGAAAAAGACTATAGAGAAGCCGTAGATAAATATGGATATGATGGCTTTGTAGCAGGAATGGGTGCAGAATCTGTAAAAGTTTTATTACAAGATATAGATTTAGATAAGCTTTCTGCAGAACTTAAAGAAGATTTTAAAACAAGTACAGGACAAAAGAAAATAAGAACTATTAGAAGACTTGATGTGGTAGAGTCATTTAGAAAATCAACTAATAAACCAGAGTGGATGATTATAGATGTAATACCTGTTATACCACCAGATTTAAGACCAATGGTACAATTAGATGGTGGAAGATTTGCTACATCTGACTTAAATGATTTATACAGAAGAGTTATAAATAGAAATAATAGACTTAAAAAGTTACTTGATTTACAAGCACCTGATATTATCGTTAGAAATGAGAAAAGAATGCTTCAAGAAGCAGTAGATTCATTAATTGATAATGGAAGAAGAGGTAGACCAGTAACAGGCCCAGGAAATAGACCATTAAAATCTTTATCAGATATGCTTAAAGGAAAGCAAGGAAGATTTAGACAAAACTTACTTGGTAAGCGTGTTGACTACTCTGGACGTTCAGTTATCGTTGTAGGACCTGAACTTAAGATGTATCAATGTGGACTTCCAAAAGAAATGGCATTAGAATTATTTAAGCCATTTGTTATGAAAAAATTAACTGAAAGTGGAGTTGCACACAACATTAAGAGTGCAAAGAGAATGGTTGAAAGAGTTCAGCCTCAAGTATGGGATGTCCTTGAAGAAGTTATTCAAGATCATCCAGTATTACTTAACCGTGCTCCTACACTTCATAGATTGGGAATTCAAGCCTTCCAACCAATACTTGTAGAAGGAAGAGCTATAAAACTACATCCGCTTGTATGTACAGCATATAATGCTGACTTTGATGGAGACCAAATGGCAGTACACGTTCCTCTATCAGTAGAAGCACAAGCAGAAGCTAGATTTTTAATGCTTGCAGCGCACAATATTATGAAAGCTTCTGATGGTAAGCCAGTTTGTGTACCTACTCAAGATATGGTTCTTGGCTCTTACTACTTAACATTAGATAAAGAAGGAGCTAAGGGTGAAGGAAGAATGTTCTCGTCACCGGAAGAAGTAATGATGGCTTATGAAGCTAAGGATGTAGATATACATGCAGCTATTAAAGTTAAAGTATCCAAAATTATTAATGGAGAAAAACTTTTTGGTATTATTGATACTACATTAGGAAAGCTGATATTTAATGAATCAATACCTCAAAACCTAGGTTTTGTAGATAGAACTATACCTGATAATGAATTCAAATTAGAGATAGATTTCTTAGTAAGTAAGAAAAATTTGGGAAATATAATAGATAAGTGTTATACATTATATGGTCCATCTGAAACATCTAAGATGCTTGATAATATAAAAGCAAAAGGATATCATTTCTCTACTATCGGAGCTGTAACAGTAGCTGTTTCTGACATGGAAGTTCCAGAAATTAAGAAAGAATTACTTGCAGATGCTGATAATACCATTGACAAGATAGAAAAGATGTATAGAAGAGGATTCATATCTGAAGATGAAAGATATGAAAAAGTTATAGACAAGTGGACAAAAACAACTGAAGAAGTAGCTGACGCTCTTATGGATAGCTTAGATAAGTTTAATCCGATAAATATGATGGCTGACTCAGGAGCCAGAGGATCTAAGAGCCAAATTAAACAGTTAGCAGGTATGAGAGGACTTATGGCTAGTCCATCAGGTAAAATCATTGAGCTTCCAATTAGAGCTTCATTCAGAGAAGGACTTGAAGTATTAGAATATTTCATATCTACTCACGGAGCTAGAAAAGGAAATGCTGATACAGCACTTAAAACAGCGGACTCTGGATATCTAACAAGAAGACTTGTTGATGTTAGCCAAGATGTTATAGTTAGACAAGAGGACTGTGGAACTAAAGAAGGTTATGAAGTAAGTGAAATCAAAGAAGGAAATGAAGTAATTGAAGCACTAAGTGAAAGACTTTCTGGAAGATATAGTGCTCAAGATATAGTTCATCCAGAAACAGGAGAAATTCTAGTTAAATGTGATGAATATATGAATGCTGCTATGGCAGAAAAAGTTGAAAAAGCTAGAGTTAAGAAAATTAAAATAAGATCTGTATTTACTTGTAACTCTAAAATAGGGGTATGTGCTAAATGCTATGGTATGAACATGGCAACAGCGCAAAAGATCGATATAGGTGAGGCTGTTGGTATTATAGCAGCTCAATCTATAGGAGAGCCAGGAACTCAGCTTACAATGAGAACATTCCATACAGGTGGAGTTGTTGGAGCAGATATTACTCAGGGTCTTCCAAGGGTTGAAGAACTATTTGAAGCCAGAAAACCAAAGGGGCTTGCTATAGTAAGTGACTGTGCAGGTACAGTAAGAATGGAAGAAACTAAGAAAAAGAGAACTGTTATAGTAACAAGTAACTCCGGTGAAGAATTCACCTACGAAATACCATTTGGTTCAAGAATTAAAGTAATCAATGGAGATATAATAGATGCTGGAGATGAAATCACTGAAGGATCAGTAAATCCGCATGATATCATTAGAATTAAGGGTGTTAAGGGTGTTAAAAACTATCTTTTATCTGAGGTTCAAAAAGTTTATAGATTACAAGGTGTTGATATAAACGATAAGCACCTTGAAGTAGTTATAAGACAAATGACAAGAAAAATAAAGGTAGAAGAATCTGGTGATACTGATTTACTACCGGGAACAATGATGGATATATTTGATTTTGAAGAAGCAAATGAAAGAGCTTTAGCAGAAGGTGGAAAACCAGCTGAGGGCAAGATTGCACTATTAGGAATAACTAAAGCAGCACTTGCAACTGATTCATTCTTATCAGCGGCATCATTCCAAGAGACTACAAGAGTTCTTACAGATGCAGCTATCAAAGGAAAGATAGATCCGCTTGTAGGATTAAAGGAAAATGTAATTATAGGTAAGTTAATTCCTGCTGGAACTGGCATGAATAGATATAGAGGAATTGAAATCTGTGAAAATCAGCCAGTTACAGAGGTAGAAATTAACGCTTAATCATAGAGTTAGTTCTATTGACATGAATTATATAAAGTGATAAAATACATTTTGTATGTGATTGATAAAATAGTATTTTATCACTTTATGAATTAAAATTATGAGGGGGGTTAGTATGGTGACTAGGCTTGTTGGGGAAAAGGTTGTTGGAGTAAAACAAACAGCTAAAGCCTTAAAGAACAATTTAGGTTGTAAGCTGTATGTTGCAAAAGATGCAGATAGCAAACTACTAGAACCTATACTTAAATTAGCAGCAGACAGATCCCTAGAAATTATAGAAATTGATACTATGAAAGAGCTAGGTGTATTATGCGGAATTGATGTTTCAGCTGCAACTGCACTCATAATTTAAGGCTTGCTAATGACTAATTTATTATAGAATATCTATCATAATATTATTGTGTGAATAGATAAGCATTAGTAATTATTTTAAGGAGGTGAAATAATGCCAACTATAAACCAATTAGTAAGAAAAGGTAGAATGACATTAGCTTCAAAATCTACAGCACCAGCATTAAAAGAGTGTCCACAAAAAAGAGGAGTATGTACTGTAGTT
Organism: Clostridium subterminale; assembly: GCF_039521425.1. NCBI lineage: Bacteria > Bacillati > Bacillota > Clostridia > Eubacteriales > Clostridiaceae > Clostridium > Clostridium subterminale. The sequence continues at coordinate 3,484 of NZ_BAAACI010000017.1, read as the reverse complement.
AAAACAAGTACTCCTAAGAAGCCAAACTCAGCGTTAAGAAAAGTAGCCAGAGTTAGACTTACAAATGGATACGAAGTAACTGCTTATATTCCAGGTGAAGGACACAACCTACAAGAGCACAGCGTTGTTCTTATTAGAGGAGGAAGAGTAAAAGACCTTCCAGGTTGCAGATACCACATAGTTAGAGGAGCTTTAGACTCTGCTGGAGTAGCAAACAGATTACAATCAAGATCTAAATACGGTGCTAAGAGACCAAAACAAAAATAGGTCTTAATTAAAGAGTGCTATGCCTTCGAATTTATATAGATTTACATAGATTATAAGAGCAGAGCACTTTGCGGTAGAGATATCGAGTACCTATGAGTTAATTTTACAATGTTAAGGAGGGAAGAAAAGTGCCAAGAAAAGGATTTATTGCAAAAAGAGATGTATTACCAGATCCAATGTACAATTCAAAAGTTGTTACTAAATTAATAAACAGTGTTATGGAAGATGGAAAAAAGGGTGTAGCACAAAAAATATGCTATGATGCTTTCGATATCATTCGTGAGAAAACTGGAAAAGAACCTCTAGAGGTTTTTGAGGCAGCTATGAACAATATAATGCCATTACTTGAGGTTAAAGCTAGAAGAATAGGTGGAGCTACATATCAAGTACCTATCGAGGTTAGACCAGAGAGAAGACAAACATTAGGTATTAGATGGATGTTGCTAGCTTGTGAAAAAAGAGGCGAGAAATATATGAGAGAAAGATTAGCTAACGAGTTAATCGATGCTTCAAACAACACAGGAGCTGCAGTTAAGAAGAGAGAAGATACTCATAAAATGGCTGAAGCAAATAAGGCTTTTGCTCATTACAGATACTAATACAAAAACTGTTTTGGCTAAGGCCAAAACAGTTTTGTCGAATTTAAAATTACTCGTTAAGAGGAGGAAATAGGAATGGCTAGAAAATACCCTTTAGAGAAATTCCGTAATTTCGGAATTATGGCTCACATAGATGCAGGTAAAACTACAACAACAGAGCGTATTTTATTTTATACTGGTAAAACTCATAAGATAGGAGAAACTCATGAAGGTGCATCTCAAATGGACTGGATGGTTCAAGAACAAGAAAGAGGTATAACAATTACTTCTGCTGCAACAACATGTTTCTGGAAGGAACATGAATTAAATATTATAGACACTCCTGGACACGTAGATTTCACAGTTGAAGTTGAGAGATCATTAAGAGTACTAGATGGAACTGTTACAGTACTTGACGCCAAGAGTGGAGTTGAACCACAAACTGAAACTGTTTGGAGACAGGCAGACAAGTATGGTGTTCCAAGAATGATTTATGTTAATAAAATGGATGCTACAGGTGCTGATTTCTTTAGATGTATTAAGACTGTAAGAGATAGATTAAAAGCTAATGCAGTACCAATACAAATTCCTGTAGGTGCAGAAGAGAACTTTAAGGGAATGATAGATTTAATAGCTAATCATGCTATCATAACTTATGATGATTTAGGAACAGATGTAAGAATTGAAGAAATTCCTGCAGAGTTAGCTGATAAGGCTGAAGAGTATAGAATGGCTATGGTAGAAGCTATAGCAGAAACTGATGAGACTTTAATGGAGAAATACCTTGAGGGTGAAGAGATCACTGAAGAGGAATTACATGTTGCTTTAAGAAAAGCTACTATAGCAAATGAAATAGTTCCATGTATATGTGGATCATCATATAAAAACAAAGGGGTTCAAGAAATGATAAATGGCGTTGTTGCTTATTTACCATCTCCATTAGATATTCCTGCTGTTAATGGTACTACATTAGATGGCGAAGAAGATTCAAGAGAAGCATCAGATGAAGCTCCAATGTCTGCTTTAGCATTTAAAATTGCTACTGACCCATTTGTAGGGAAACTTGCATTTACAAGAGTTTACTCAGGTATAATGAAAGGTGGTACTTATGTACTTAACTCAACTAAGGGTAAGAAAGAAAGAATTGGAAGACTTGTTAAGATGCATGCTAACCATAGAGAAGAAGTAGAAGAGTTAGAAGCAGGTGAAATTGGAGCTGTTATTGGACTTAAAGGAACTACTACAGGTGATACTTTATGTTCTGAGGATAGACCAATAATTCTTGAATCAATGGAGTTCCCAGAGCCAGTTATATCTGTAGCTATTGAACCAAAGACAAAAGCTGGTCAAGAAAAATTAGGAATCGCTTTAGCAAAACTTGCTGAAGAAGATCCAACATTCAAAACTTATACTAATCAAGAAACAGGCCAAACAATCATAGCTGGTATGGGTGAGTTACACTTAGATATTATCGTAGATAGATTAACAAGAGAATTCAAAGTTGAATGTAACGTTGGTGCACCACAAGTTGCTTATAAAGAAACAATTAGAAAAGCTGTTAAAGCTGAAGCTAAATATGCTAAGCAATCAGGTGGTAAAGGACAATATGGTCACTGCGTAATAGAAATGGAACCAATTGAAGGTGATTATGTATTTGAAAATGCTGTCGTTGGAGGAGCTATTCCTAAAGAATATATTGCTCCAATTGATAATGGTATAAGAGAAGCTTCTAAGAATGGTATAATTGCTGGTTACGAGACTATTAACTTTAAGATTAGACTTGTACATGGATCATACCACGAAGTTGACTCATCAGAAATGGCATTCAAAATTGCTGGATCTATGGCGTTTAAAAATGCTATGGCTAAAGCTGACCCAGTATTACTTGAGCCAGTTGAAAAAGTTGAAATTACAGTTCCGGAAGAGTACATGGGAGATGTAATAGGAGACGTAAACTCAAGAAGAGGTAGAATAGAAGGTATGGAAGCTGTTAGTGGTGCTCAAGTTATTAGAGCATTCGTTCCACTATCTGAAATGTTTGGATATGCGACTACTTTAAGATCAAAGACTCAAGGTAGAGGTGTTTATTCAATGGTATTTGATCACTTTGAAGAAGTTCCAAAGAGCATTCAAGAGCAATTATCTAAAAAATAATTAAGAATAAATAATAAGTAAAAATATAATTGTTTTCTAATTAAGGAGGAATAAGAAATGGCAAAGGCAAAATTTGAAAGAAGCAAACCACACGTTAATATTGGAACAATAGGACACGTAGACCACGGTAAAACAACATTAACAGCAGCAATAACAACAGTGTTAGCAAGTAGAGGATATGCAGAAGCATTCAACTATGCTGATATAGATAAAGCACCAGAAGAGAAGGAAAGAGGAATTACAATCAACACATCACACGTTGAGTATCAAACAGAAACAAGACACTATGCACACGTTGATTGTCCAGGACACGCAGACTATGTTAAGAACATGATTACAGGAGCAGCACAAATGGACGGAGCAATCCTAGTAGTAAGTGCAGCAGACGGTCCAATGCCTCAAACAAGAGAGCACATACTTCTTGCATCAAGAGTAGGAGTACAATACATAGTTGTATTCTTAAACAAAGCAGATATGGTAGACGA
>NZ_BAAACI010000016.1:0-22829 GCF_039521425.1 Clostridium subterminale | reverse complement strand
GCTCAACGGTGGAGCACTCGGCTGTTAACCGATAGGTTGGAGGTTCGAATCCTCTTCGCGGAGCCATTTCTTATAAATATAATAAATTTTATGCAGATAATTATGTTAATTATCTGCTTTTTTTACGTATAAAGTGTTGATTTATTAACACTTTTTGAAGTAAAAACCTATTATTTCAAAAAAGCACAAACAGCATTGTTATAAGATATTTTCATAAGGAAAGAATATTAGTTAATTTAATAAATATAAATAGATATAAAGCTATATTATGGCTTTATTCTAATTAGAATTAATTAAATATTATAAAAATTCTAACATTTGAAGGAGATTTTGATAATGTATAGAATAAAATATATATTTAATACAATTTTATAAACTTAATACATCCAAATTTAATTTAGGGGGTACGCCTTATGAAAGAGTATAAAATTAATAATCTAAGAAATGTAGGAATAATTGGTCATAGTGGTTCTGGCAAAACAAGTTTGATGGAAAGTTTACTATATTACACTAATGAGATTGATAGAATTGGAAGAATTGAAGATGGAACTACTGTAAGTGACTATGAGGTAGAAGAAAAAAAGAGACAAATATCTATTTCTACAGCTGTGGCTCATTGTGAATGGAAGGATGTCAAAATTAACTTAGTAGATATGCCAGGATATTTTGATTTTGAAGGAGAAATGATTGAGGGACTAAGTGCTATAGATATGGCAATGATAACTGTTTGTGGTGTTGCAGGAATTGAGGTAGGAACAGAGAAGGCATGGAATTATGCAGTTGAGCGTAAATTACCTAGAGCTATATTTGTGAACAAATTAGATCGTGAGAATAGTAGCTTTGAAAAAGTTTTGGATCAATTAAAAAATAAGTTTGGTATGTCTGTTGTACCTATACAATACCCAATTGGAAAGGAATCAGGGCTTAGAGGTATAGTAAACATTATATCTAATAGAGCTAGAATATTTAATCTTAAAACTAATACTATGGAAGAAGGAGAAATTCCAGAAGAGTTAAGAGATAAAGTTGAAGAGTGTAAACAAATGCTCATGGAGGCAGTAGCAGAAACTGATGAAGTTTTGTTAGATAAATATTTTAATGATGGCGAATTAAGTGAAGAAGATATGTATCATGGGTTAATTAAAGGGTCATCTACAGGTGATATATGCCCTATAATGTGTGGTTCAGCTATAACAAGCATAGGAACTGAAACATTATTAGAAGATATAGTGGAATGTTTTCCATCTCCTATAGAGACTAATTTATATATGGCTAAGGATATTAAAAATAATGCATTTTTAAATATAAAAATTAATGAGAAAGAACCATTTTCTGCATTAGTATTTAAAACAATAGTTGATCCATTCATTGGTAAATTATCTATGTTTAGAGTTATAACAGGATCTGCAAAATCAGATACTGTTGTATATAATTCATCTAAGGAAAAAGATGAGAAATTTGGATCACTATATTTTATGAAAGGGAAAAAACAATATCCTACTACAGAAATAAAAGCTGGAGATATTGGAGCAGTTTCAAAATTACAATTTACTAGTACAGGAGATACCATATGTGCGGCTAACAGACCTATTGTATTTAATAGAATGAAATTTCCATTACCTGTATATTCTAGAGCTGTAATACCTAATACAAAGGGAGATGAAGACAAAATATCAAGTGGACTTTCAAGGTTATTAGAAGAAGATCCTACATTCTCAATATCTAGGGATATAGAAAATGCTGAGGTAGTAATTTCAGGTATTGGTACGACACATCTAGAAGTTTTAGTAAGTAAGTTAAAAAATAAATTTGGAGCAGATGTAAATCTTAGAACTCCTAAAACACCATATAGAGAAACAATCAAAAAAATTGCAGATGTACAAGGAAAACATAAGAAGCAGTCGGGAGGACATGGACAGTATGGAGATGTAAAGGTTAGATTTGAACCTAGAAATGATGGTGAAGATGAGTTAGAATTTGTTGATGCAGTAGTAGGAGGCGCTGTACCTAGACAATATATACCAGCTGTAGAGAAGGGTCTTAGAGATTGTATACTTCATGGAGTACTTGCCGGATATCCAGTTATAAGATTAAAGGCAACATTGCATGATGGTTCATTCCATCCAGTAGATTCCTCAGAAATGGCATTTAAAATAGCATCTTCTTTAGCTTATAAGAAAGGTCTTCAAGAGGCTAATCCAATCCTATTAGAACCTATAATGTACCTAGAGATAGATATACCAGATGATTATATGGGAGATGTTATAGCTGACATAAATAAAAAACGTGGAAGAATATTAGGAATGGAGCCTGGAGTTAAAGGTCAACGAATAATCAGTGAAGTACCTCAATCAGAGTTGTATAATTATGCTACTGATTTAAGAAGTATAACAGGAGCTAGAGGAAGCTTTAGAAGTAGATTTGAAAGATATGAAGAAGTTCCTAGTGAGTTAATAGATAAAATTGTGGCTGAGAGTAAAAAAGAAGCATAGAAATAATATAAAATTTGTGTAGATATTTCAATGTTGTATAGATATATAAACCCAGTGGTAATAGAAATTTTATCATTGGGTTTATTTTTTATGTAGTAGGTTAACATATAATTAATTACTTTTAAATATTTAATATTTCAAAGAGTATATGATTTAAATAATTATGTATAAAAATATGTGAACTTTAGCAAACTACAATTAATTATATAATAGGGGGTTGTTTATGTCAGACTATAAAATGAATATAAATGGACAGATTAGATTAAGTGATTATAGTTCTATTCATGACTATATGGGAATAATTGGACCGTTAGATAACTTCCAAATTGAGATGAGCGAAGCTAAGTTAGAAGATGCAAAAGTATTATGTAACATTTTGGAGAGTGATAAATTTGATATAATGGAGAGAGGAGGAAGAAGTGATGGCAAGTACTACATTCATGCCACAAAACGAAGATAAAAAATTATTAAAAGAAGAATTTGGAATTGGACCTTATAAAATTGATGATTTAAATGACAATCTTATGCTACTGGATGAGTTATTTCATGATACAAAAGTGTTACCAAATAGATTACAATTAGATGAGTTTGATATTTATAAGGATTAATTTACTAGTATAAGTATTATTGTTTATATAGTATGCAAATATGTAAGCTTTAGAGGAGCTTGCTATTTGCATATTTTTATTTACTCATGTAAAAAATATAATAATATTTTTAAATATTAATTTGAATTCTAAATATATAATTTAAAAGCAGTATATTTGCATAATTAGTGAAGTTATATTAAAATTGGTATATTGATAAGTTTTAATTTAGTGTAGGAGGAGAAGAAGTGACAACAACTGTATATTTAACTCGTCATGGACAAACCAAATGGAATGTGGAAGGGAGGATGCAAGGTTGGAATGACTCTCCTTTAACAGAGCTAGGGGTGAAACAAGCACAATGGCTTGGAGAGAGATTGAAAGGAATTAATTTAGACAAGATATATTCTAGTTCTAGTGGTCGAGCTTATAAGACAGCAGAAATAATTAATGAAAATAAGAAAGTTGAATTAATAAGCCATGATGGACTAAGAGAATTGAAATTAGGTAAATTTCAAGGATTGAACCAAGATGAAATAAAGAAAATGTATCCAGAACAATATTACAATTATTGGAACAAGCCGGATATATATAATCCTGTAGGGGATGGAGAAACCATTGAAGAGCTCATTGAAAGAATTGATAAAGTAATTATGGAAATTATAGAAGGAAACATAGGAAAAAGTATTCTTATAGTTACACATACTATGCCTATAAAAGCATTACTTTGTAGTTTAGAGAATATTGACATAAGTAATTTTTGGATGAAACCATATATAAAGCAGACAAGCCTTACAACTATAGAATTTGATGATAGAGTACATAAGATAGTGCAATGTGCAGATATATCACACCATGAGTATCAAGTGAAAGAATATAATGAGTAGGAAGATTAATCATTGGGGGATTGTTAAACTATGAATAGTTTCTCGCTTAAATTATTGGCTTGCATAACTATGTTAATTGATCATATAGGAGCTATATTTTTCCCGGATATAATGTTTATTAGAATCATTGGAAGAGTGGCATTTCCTATATATGCATTTTTAATAACAGAGGGATATAGTAGGACTAAGAATCTAAAAAGATATATGTCTAGATTATTCATTTTAGCCATCATATCACAAATACCTTATATGTTAGCTTTTGATACTAAAGGATTAAATGTATTTTTCACACTCTTTTCTGGGATATTCATTATGATTATATTAGACAAAAAAATTGATTTTTACAAGTTAAAGCATGATAGCAAGATAGCTAAAGTAGTATTTGAAATTTCTATATATATAGTTAAATTTGTCATTATATTAGGAATACTATACATTTTAGTGAAATTTAAATCTGATTACGCAGCATATGGAGTTTGTATAATATTATGTTTTAAGATATTTAAGGGGAATTTTAAGAAATTAACCCTTTCTATGATAGGATTGAATATTTTATATACTATACCGTATTTAAAATATTCTATAACACCCTTTGGAGTAAACTTCAGAGTTTTCCTTCAAGCAACTTGCATAAGTAGTTTGTTTTTTATTTATCGTTACGATGGTAATGAAGGCAAAAAAGCACAATTGATATTTTATGGATTTTATCCAGTTCACTTAATAGTTTTAGTATTTATTAGATATATGTTAGTAAATGGTATATAATAATTATTGGGTTTTATAGAAAATATTAATGAAAAGGGGATTAATTATGAATAAGAATTTTTTTGCTACAAATAGACAAAAATTAGGGGACGTAATTTCTAATAATTCCATGGCCATCTTTTTCGCGGGACAAGCTCCTTATAAATCAGCAGATGAGACTTATCCATTTACACCAAATAGAAATTTTTATTATTTAACCGGTATTGATGAAGAAAAAGTAATTATGGTTATGGTAAATATTAATGGTGAAGTATCGGAAATGCTATTTATACAAGAGAATGATCCTGTTATGACTAAATGGGTTGGTGAAACTATAAGTGAAGTTGAGGCAAAAGAAGTTTCAGATATAGAAGATATTAAATTTTTAAAAGATTTTGAAAGCACAATTGCAGGTTATTTTGATAGATTTAGCATGAATAATGTGTTTCTAGATTTAGAAAGACAAGAATTTAATATACCACGAACACCATCTCAAAATTTTGCAGGAGAGATTATGCAAAGATATCCATATATAAAGGTTAAAAATATATATCATGATATAGCTTTACTGAGAACTATAAAAAGAGAAGAAGAAATAGAATTAATTAAAAAAGCTATAGATATAACTTATGATGGAATAAAAGAAATTTGGAGTAATGCTAAGCCAGGCATGAAGGAATACGAAATTGAAGCATATTTTAATTATATCTTAAAGAAAAATGGAGTTAAGGATTTTGCATTTCCGACTATTGCAGCCACAGGAAAGAACGCAACTATACTTCATTATGTAGATAATAATACTAAGACTGAAGATGGAGAGCTTATGCTTTTAGACTTAGGAGCACAATATAAATATTATAATGGAGATATAAGCAGAACTTTTCCTATCAATGGAAAGTTCACAGAAAGACAAAAAGAAGTATATAATATTGTATTAGAAGCTAATGAAACTGTTATGAAAGCTGTAAAACCAGGAGCTACTACTGGTGAATTACAAGACATAACTAAAAGAGTTCTTGCTGAGGGGTGTAAGAGAATTGGACTTATAAAGGAAGATTCAGAGTTAAACAAATATTACTATCATGGTGTAGCACATCCATTAGGACTAGATACCCATGATGTAGGTCCAAGAAATGTAGAACTTAAACCAGGTATGATTATTACTGACGAGCCGGGACTTTATATAGAAGAAGAAGGTATAGGCATAAGAATTGAAGATGATATTCTAGTTACAGAGGATGGTTATATAAATCTTTCTGCTCATATAATTAAAAGTGTTAAAGATATAGAAGCTTTTATGAGTAAAAATAATAATTAATTTCTTATCAGTGGAAGTTTTATTATTGAAGATTTATCTGCATTAATTGGAAAGTAATTTAAAAAGATTATAAAAAAATTAAGCTTCAGTAGGAGTTTTTCTGCTGGGGCTTAAAACTTGTTTATAAAACAATTATATAAATTTTTACGAGGAAATAGGGAGGAATTTTAATGTTAAAGAGATTTATATCTTATTATAAACCACATAAAACTCTATTTTTAATTGATATGATATGTGCATTTTTAGTAGCAGCCATGGATTTAGTATTTCCTATGTTTACAAATTATCTATTAAAGGATGCAATTCCTAATAAGAATCTAAGAATAATAATAATATTTACAGCTGTGTTAGCATTATTATATGTAGTTAAGCTTATAGCAAACTATATAATAGATTACTGGGGACATGTCATGGGTGTAAGACTTCAATATGATATGAGAAAAGAAGTTTTTGCCCATCTTCAGACATTACCATTTAGCTATTTTGATGATAATAAGACTGGAAATATTATGTCACGTATAGTTAATGATCTAATGGACATATCGGAGCTGGCACACCATGGACCAGAAGATGTATTTATTTCAATAATAATGCTAATAGGATCCTTTGGTTTACTATGTGCTATAAATATAAAGTTAACATTAATAATATTTGCTTGTATACCTATAATTATAATATTTACTATGACTAAGAGAATGAAAATGTCAAAAGCATTTTATGATGTTAGAAAGAAGATAGCAGTAGTTAATACTAAGCTGGAAAATAGCATATCAGGAATAAGAGTTGCTAAATCTTTTACTAATGAAGAATATGAAATGGAAAAGTTTGATGAAGGAAATACTCAATTTAGAACTAGTAGATCTTCTGCTTATAAATATATGGCAGAATTCATGTCTGGAATGAGATTCTTTGTAGACATGTTAAATGTAGTTGTCTTAGGTTTTGGAGGATACTTTGTATATAAAGGGGAACTAGGCGTAATCGATTTATCTACTTATTTTCTATATGTAGCATATTTTATGCAACCAATAAGAAGATTAACATCCTTTGTAGAACAATATCAATCAGGAATGTCAGGATTTAAGCGTTTTGTAGAACTAATGGATACTAAATCAGATATAGTAGATAGTGATAATGCAAGAGACCTTAAAGATGTACAAGGTGCAATTGAGTTTAAAAATGCTACCTTTAAATATGAGGGAAGTGAAGAAATACTATCTAATATAAATTTACAAATAGAACAAGGTAAGACTTTAGCATTAGTTGGGCCATCTGGTGGTGGTAAAACAACTATTTGCCATTTAATCCCAAGATTTTATGAACTAAATGAAGGAATAATTACCATTGATGGAGAAGATATTAAGGAGATAACATTAAAATCGTTGAGAAAAAATATAGGAATAGTACAGCAGGATGTATTTCTATTTACAGGAACTATAAAAGATAATATTCTCTATGGAAATCCTGAAGCTAGCGATGATGAGGTTATTGAAGCAGCTAAAAATGCTAACATTCATGATTTTATTATGTCACTTCCAGAAGGTTATGAAACCTATGTAGGTGAAAGAGGAGTTAAATTATCTGGAGGTCAAAAGCAAAGAATATCTATTGCTAGAGTATTTCTAAAGAACCCGCCTATATTAATATTAGATGAGGCTACATCAGCTCTTGATAATACTTCAGAGCTTATAATTCAAAAATCTTTAGAAAAGTTATCTAAGGGTAGAACAACTATTGTAGTTGCTCATAGATTATCAACTGTAAAAAATGCAGATGAGATTGTAGTATTAACAAATGATGGAATAGTTGAAAAAGGTGATCATAAAGAATTGATTAATAGTGGAGAAATTTATGCTAGGTTGTATAACTCACAGTTTAATGGATATTTTAATGACTCGGAATTAGAATTCTAGAGTTGCTGATGATATATCTTTTAATATCCAAATTTGAGTAAGTTATTTATTTAAGATAAGGTTCATATGAAAATATGATGTTTACTTAAAGTAATCTATTATATGAAATCAAAATTATTTACAATACTGGAGGAAAAAAATGATTAGGAACAAAGAAAATATAGACAAGCTATTAAATGATTTAAAGGAGTTTAGCTATGATAAAGATGGAACTCTTATAGATGTAATTTTGAATGATAATCTTAATGTTAAAATAAGATGTTATGAAGAAAAATGTATTAAAATAGAGTACTATGAGTATGACAATGCTATATCTACTTTATATAAAGATAGAAAATATATAAATAAGGTGCTTTTCCAATAGGGAAGGTACTTTATTTATATATTTTAAAAAAGTAAATATATTTTTTAAAATAATTACAATTTATGGTTTGTGATTGCTTTAAGTGGATAGACTAAATATTATAGTATTAGCATTTTGCTATATAGGTAAAGGGGTTAGTGTAATGTTTAATAAATATAATGACAGAGCAAGACAAGCATTGATGTATGCTCATGGAGAAGCGAAAAGATTTAGACATGGGTATGTAGGCACAGAACATGTATTATTAGGTATTGTGGAAGAGGGCGGTATGGCAGCTAAGGCTCTAGAAAATATGTACGTTGATGAAATAAAGGTTAAAGATAAAATAGAAAAATTAGTTGGTTATGGAGATGATGAGGTATATCCAGAAGAGGTATATTTTACTCCTAGAACTAAAAAACTGATGGAAGCTAGCTTAGTAGAAGCTAGAAAGCTAAATGATAAATTTGTATCTCCAGAGCATATACTTTTAGCTATACTTAAAGAAAAAGAGGGCGTAGCCTATACAATACTAGATAATTTAGGAACAAACTTCAATGAGTTGCTAGGAATGCTATCCTATGATGAAAAACAATGTGAAATATCACTAAGTAGTAATTCTGACTTCCATGACAGTAGACCTGAAATAAAAATGGAAGAACAGTACAAATCTAAAAGAAATAAAACTCCAATGATTGATAAGTATGGTAAGGATTTAACTAGATATGCAAGTGAAAATAAACTTGATCCTGTTATAGGAAGAGAAAGAGATACAGAAAGAGTTTTAGAAGTATTATGTAGAAGACTTAAGAATAATCCATGTTTAATAGGAGATCCTGGAGTGGGCAAAACAGCAATAGTTGAGGGACTAGCACAAAAAATTCAAAGTGATGATGTGCCGGATATTTTAATAAATAAGAGAGTAATTAGTGTAGACATGGCTTCTATGGTTGCAGGAGCAAAATATAGAGGAGAATTTGAAGATAGGTTAAAATCTTTAATGGATGAAGTGTGTAAGAGCGATGACATTATTCTATTCATTGATGAAATTCATACTATAGTAGGAGCTGGTGGCGCAGAAGGGGCAATAGATGCTTCTAATATATTAAAGCCTGCCCTTGCAAGAGGTGAGCTGCAATGCATAGGAGCTACAACTGTAGATGAATATAGAAAGTATATAGAAAAGGATTCAGCATTAGAGAGAAGATTTCAGCCAATTATAATTGAAGAACCATCTAAAGAAGATGCTATACAAATACTTAAAGGGTTAAAGAACAAGTATGAAGAACATCATTCAATTATAATTACAGATGAGGCTATAAGTGCAGCAGTAAATTTGTCAGATAGATATATATCAAATAGATATCTACCAGATAAAGCAATAGATCTTCTAGATGAAGCAGGGGCTAAAAGTAGAATAGAAAATTTACAAAGAAATGAGATTGGGATTTTAGAGCAGAAGCTTAAGCAAAAGATTGAAGAGAAATCACAAGCAATTGATATTCAAGATTTTGAAAAGGCAGCTTCCATTAGAGATAAAGAATATGAATTAAGACAACAATTAAACTCCAGAAAAAGAACTTTAGTAGAAAGTAAAGAAGAAATAAGAATAACAGTAGATGAAGCAGAGATTGCAAGAGTTTTATCAACATGGACTAAAATACCTTTAGAGAAACTTACATCTACAGAAACTGATAAATTGTTAAACTTAGAGAATACTCTTCATAAAAGAGTTATAGGTCAGAATGAAGCTATTGAAGCTATTGCAAAGGCTATCAGGAGATCAAGGGTCGGACTAAGAGATTGTAAAAGGCCAATAGGAAGTTTTATATTTTTAGGACCAACAGGTGTAGGTAAAACTGAATTATCTAAAGCGTTAGCAGAAACTATGTTTGATGATGAAAATTCAATAATCAGAATAGATATGACAGAATATATGGAGAAACACTCTGTGTCAAAGCTAATTGGATCACCTCCAGGTTATATAGGATTTAATGAAGGAGGACAATTAACGGAAAAGGTTAGAAGAAAGCCTTATTCCGTAATACTATTTGATGAAATAGAAAAGGCACATGAAGATATATTTAATATTTTACTTCAAATACTAGAAGATGGAAGACTTACAGATTCTAAGGGAAGAGTTGTAGATTTTAGGAACACTATAATTATTATGACTTCCAATGCAGGAGCATCTATGATAAGAAAACAACGTTCTATAGGATTTGAAAGATTATCTGCTAAAGAAGATTGTGACAATGAGTATGAAAAAATGAAAGAAACTATACTTGGTGAAATAAAGAATATCTTTAAACCAGAGCTTTTAAATAGAATTGATGATATAGTGGTATTTCATAAACTTAATGAAGAACATATGATTAAAATTGTTGATATAATGGTAAATAATCTATGTGAAAGAGCTAAGAGAAATGATATTATATTAAAGTTTACAGAGGAAGCTAAAACATTCATAAGTAAACAAAGCAGAGATAAAGAGTATGGAGCTAGACCATTAAGAAGAATTATAACTGATATGATAGAAGATAGACTATCTGATGAGATTCTTAAGGGTAATTTTAAAAAGAGTGATATTATACAAATAACCGTTGAAAATGATGGGTTGAAGTTTAATAAGTGTAGCTAATTACTTCGTTGTGTTTATACAAAAATAGGTATATAATTATTATGTATTAATATTATATGTTTTAAACCACTTTATATAAGTGGTTTTTTTATAGCTAATAAGGCTATAATTTATTATTTTAAATAAGATTTAAGCTGATAGTATGTAATACTAAGTATTTTAATTAAGAGTTAAGATATAATAAATTAATATAAAATATAGAAAAATTAAGGAGCAGATTATGGCAAAGATAAAAAAAGTATATATATGTAATGAATGTGGTTATGAAGCTCCAAAGTGGTATGGAAAATGCCCTGGATGTAATAGCTGGAACACCATGGGAGAAGAAATCAAAAATGAAGTAATAACTAATTTTAAAAGATCTGTTACTATGTCTTCGGGAAATAAGCCAAAGAGTATTACAGATGTAAAATCAAGTGAATACGAAAGGTTAGATACAGGAATTGGGGAGTTAAATAGGGTTGTAGGTGGTGGACTTGTAAAAGGATCATTAACTTTAATATCAGGGGATCCAGGTATTGGTAAGTCTACTATATTGCTACAGAGTGCTAGTAATATTTCATTAAAGTACGGAAGAGTTTTGTATATATCTGGAGAAGAGTCAGAAGAACAAATAAAAATGAGAGCAGAACGTCTGAAGGCTACAGGAAAAGATCTTTATGTTGTATCAGAAACAAATATAGATATAATAGAAGAACATATAATTGAAATGAATCCAAGTTTTATAATAATAGATTCTATTCAAACACTATATAAACCAACTATTTCTTCTGCTCCAGGTAGTGTGTCTCAGGTAAGAGAATGTACTAATGATTTAATGAGAATAGGAAAGACTAAAAATATTCCATTATTTATTGTTGCTCATGTAACTAAACAAGGGGAATTGGCTGGACCAAGAGTTCTTGAACATATGGTTGATACAGTTCTATATTTTGAAGGAGAACGAACACAAGAGTTTAGAATACTAAGAACCATAAAAAATCGTTTTGGAACTACTAGTGAAATCGGTGTATTTGAAATGAGGGAAAGTGGCCTTGAGGAAGTAAATGATGCATCTTCAGTATTTTTACAAGAAAAGTCTATGCAACAGGAAGGATCAGTAGTCATTGGGATAGTTGAAGGAAGTAGACCTATTTTAGTAGAAATTCAAGCCTTAGCAAGTGAGACTAAAGCTGTAATGCCACGTAGAACTGCAGTAGGAGTTGACAACCAAAGATTGAGCTTAATACTAGCGGTGTTAGAAAAAAAGTTAAAAGTACCTTTTTATAACAGTGACGTATATGTTAATGTGGTAGGCGGACTTAATATTGACGGTACATATGGAGATTTAGGGATAGTTCTAGCATTAATATCTAGTGTCAAGGCAAAGGAAATTAAAATAGAAAATTTATTGGTTATAGGAGAAGTAGGATTAACTGGAGAGGTTAGACCTATAGCTCATGCAGAGAAAATTATAAATGAAGCAATAAAAATGGGCTTTACTAATGTAATACTGCCAAATAAAAATAAAATTAAAATAACTAATAGGGGCATAAATTTAATTGGTGTTGATACAGTTAGAGAAGCAGTAGCAAAGATTTTTTAATAATAAGTAAAAGTAAAGTAAAAGGATAAATTGTTAATGGAGGAAAATATGAGGGAACAAGCACAAAAGGAACTTATGGGAATACTAAAAATCATGTCGCCAGGAACCCTACTAAGGGAGGGATTAGATAATATATTAAGAGCTAAAACTGGAGGATTAATAGTATTAAGTGATAGCAATGCTATATTAGATATGGTAGATGGAGGATTTTCAATAAAATCTGAGTATACTCCAGCATATATATATGAACTAGCAAAGATGGATGGAGCAATAGTGATAAGTAGTGACTTAAAGAGGATATTATATGCTAATACACAGTTGATGCCCAATCCATCTATAACTACTCAAGAAACTGGAACTAGACATAGAACAGCTCAAAGAGTTGCAAAGGAAACTGGGGATATAGTAGTAGCTATATCTCAAAGACGGAATATAATCACTGTATATAAAGATGATATAAAATATGTCCTTAGAGAAAGTAGTGAGGTATTAGCTAAGGCTAATCAGGCTATTCAAACCCTAGAAAAATACCAGTTAGTTTTAGAAAGAGTAATAAGTAATCTGAATTTACTGGAATTACAAGATTTATCAACTCTTTTAGATGTAGTCACAGCAATACAGAGAAATGAAATGGTAATGCGAATAGTTTGTGAGATAGAAACGTACATATGTGAGCTAGGGAATGAAGGTAGACTTATATCTATGCAATTAGGAGAATTAATCAAGGGGGTTGAACAGGAGGGCGTACTTCTTGTGAGAGACTATTGTAGTGACGCTGAAAAATATCTTGATGTTTATAAGAATATTGAAAAGTTATCAGCTATAGACTTATTGGATATTGATATGATAGCTAAGGTATTAGGATATGGTGGAGTTCCTTTAGTTGATAATTTAATATCTACTAAAGGATATAGAATATTAAACAAAATACCTAGATTACCATCTGTAATCATAGAAAATCTGATAAAACATTTTGGAGAGCTTCAAGAGGTAATGAAAGCATCTTATGATGAATTAGATTTAGTTGATGGAATAGGAGAAGCTAGGGCGAAAACCACAAAAAATGGTCTAAGAAGATTAAAAGAGCAATTTATATTAGATAAACAAATATAGCACAAAACAATTAAGTTTGTGCTATATTTGTTATCTTAAATTAATTTTATCGAAGGTAGTTATATTTTTGTATTCAGTTAGAAGTACATCATATAAATTTATATCTAAACTATTGCATAAGGAAGTTATATAGAATAAGTGATTGCCTATTTCTCTTTCGATGATTTTACGGCAATTATCACATAACTCTCCTTGTATATGAGAACTAAGAGGTATTTCTAAATCATCTAAGGTTAATTTATCTATTGTATTTTCCTTATCATCGTCTAATGAATAATTTATACCCTGCTTTTCAGCTTTAATTTTAACGCAACCGCAACTAGTAACAGCCTTCACTACGGATCTGTTAACTCTACTTTCAGACTCCTGCAATTTGCTTAGTATGTCGAGTATACTTTTATGTCTTAATAAAGAACTGTCTACAGAATTTTGAAATTCATCAAATATTAGATCCTTCATAACTTTCACTCCTTTATAAATAAAGTTACTTACTTGGAATACCTTTATTTATATAATATATCAATATTACTATTATTCATAGGGGGTAATTTTACTGTTAATAATTTATTTTATGACAAAATGTAGAAAATGTGAGGATTAAGAAATATAATTTTCATATTCATCATTTCTATTTTTAAAATAATTTTTAAATTATTCATTTAGAATATCAAATATTTAAAATGTTAATATTATATATAGTTAATCAAATTTTAGTTAATATTCTAATAATCCATTGAAATGTAATTAGTGATAATATATATTTAATTTAGTAGGATATTATGGAGAAAATTTGTAAATAATCACAATATAGGTTAAAAAAATCAAGGAGGTGCTGTGGTGTTAAAGAAAATATTAAGGGGTTTGTTTACCTTAATAGGAGGAACATTAGGATATTTTTTAGGTGCATGGGGAAATTCTACGGAACTTTTACCTAAGTTAGGAATAAACAATACAGGCTTTATTTCAATAATATTTGTTGTATTATGTATTATTTTTATCGGACTTATATTTTATTTTATTTCGCCTTTTATAAATTCAGGAATTGTTAAAGCTATGGAATACTTAGAAAGGTCTGCTCAAAAGATTCCAATAGTAGATATTGTATTTGCAGGTATAGGAGCTTTAATTGGACTTATAATATCAGTATTATTATCTGTGCTTATTAGAGTGGATTCAATAATAATAACCATAATATCCGTTATTGTAACGGTAATAATTACTGTACTATTTGCAGATATATGCGTAAGAAAAAAGGATGAAATTATACATGTGTTTACAAGTTTTAAAAAACCTGGAGCTAATAAAGAATGTAAGACAAAGAATGTTAGTGATAAGTTAAGCCCTAAGGTGTTAGACACATCAGTTATAATTGATGGAAGAATATTTGATATATGCCAAAGTGGTTTTATTGAAAATACTTTAGTAATTCCAACCTTTGTTTTAGATGAGCTTAGGCATATTGCAGATTCCTCAGATTCTTTAAAAAGGACAAAAGGAAGAAGGGGATTAGATATACTTAACAAAATACAGAAAGAGTTAAGTATAGATGTAGAAATATGGGAAGGTGATTTTGAAGATATTAAGGAAGTAGATGTTAAATTACTTAAACTTGCTCAATTATTAAGTGGAAAGGTAATTACTAATGATTATAATTTAAATAAAGTTGCAGAGCTTCAGGGAGTGCCTGTATTAAACATCAATGAGTTGGCAAATGCTGTAAAACCTGTTTTGCTACCAGGAGAAGTTATGAAAACACAGGTAATTAAAGATGGAAAAGAATCAGGTCAAGGGGTCGCATATTTAGATGATGGAACTATGATTGTCATTGAAGAAGGTAGAAAATATATTGGTGAAAATATATTGGTAGTAGTTACTTCAGTACTTCAAACAGCAGCGGGAAGGATGATATTTGCAAAACCAAAGGAGCAATAGTTTTTTACTAAGAAAAATCTAAGCGCTAATTATGATTAGTTTAAGGGTAATTTATTGGAGGAATTATGAGAAAAAATACAGCGATAATATTGGCTGCAGGACAAGGAAAAAGAATGGGAGCAAATGTAAACAAGCAGTTTTTGACTTTGGCAGGAAAACCGGTACTATATCATACTATAAAGGCTTTTTCTGACAATGAAAATATAGATGATATTATAGTTCTGTGTGCCGAAGATGAGATGGAGTACTGTAAAAAAAATATAATTAAAAAATATGACCTTAAAAAAGTTAGAGCTTTAGTAAAAGGTGGTAAGGAAAGACAAGACTCTGTATACAATGGATTAAAGGCAATAGAACCCTGTGACGTAGTACTAATTCATGATGGGGCTAGACCATTTGTTACTGACGATATAATAAATGATGGTGTTATTAACGCTAAAAAATATGGTGCATGTACCTGTGGAGTTAAATCAAAGGATACTATAAAAATTAAGGATAAAGAAGGGTTTGCGAAGGAAACCTTAAATAGAGAGGAGACTTTCATAGTTCAAACTCCTCAGTGTTTTAAGTATGATATAATATTATTTTGTCATGAAAAATTAAGAAAGACTAAAGAGAAAGTTACTGATGATGCTATGATTGTTGAAAAATTTAATAAGAAGGTATATCTTTATGATGGTAGTTATTTAAATATAAAGCTTACAACTCCAGAAGATATGATAATTGGAGAAAATATTTTAAAAAATAAAAATAAAATATAAATATGTAGGCAATATTTAAATATGTATGATATAATGATATTTATTAAAATTTAATATTAATATGTGATGAGGAAGAATAGTAGAAACACACCCACAGAGAGAAAATTCACCGGCTGAAAGATTTTCACACGTTTTGAACCTGCTTCTGAGCAGTAGTTTTAACTACCGGCATGAGCCGTTATGAAATGAAGTATAAATTTTAGGTGGTACCGCGATAGAATTCGCCCTAATTAGGGTGGGTTCTATTTTTTTATTAATAAATATAATTACGAGGTGAATGGAAGATGAAGTTATCAAAGATGTTAATAAGTACACTAAGAGAAGTTCCAGGTGAAGCAGAGATAGCAAGCCATCAACTTATGTTAAGAGCTGGAATGATAAGAAAATCAGCTACAGGAATATACACTTTCATGCCAAATGGAGTTAGAGTGTTAAAAAATGTAGAAAATATAGTTAGAGAAGAAATGGATAGAGCAGGTGCTCAAGAATTTTTAGCTTCTGCACTTATACCAGCAAATCTATGGCAAGAATCTGGAAGATGGGATGTAATGGGACCAGAGATGATTAGGCTTAAAGATCGAAATGGAAGAGATTTTTGTCTTGGACCAACCCATGAAGAAGTATTTACAGATCTAGCGAGAAATGAAATTAAATCTTATAAACAATTACCATTAAATCTTTATCAAATTCAAACAAAATATAGAGATGAAAGAAGACCTAGATTTGGAGTTATGAGATCAAGAGAATTCATAATGAAAGATGCCTATAGCTTTGATAAAGATAATGAAGGATTAGATGTATCTTACATGAAGATGTATGAAGCATATAATAAGATATTTACTAGATGTGATTTAGAATTTAGCGCTGTTGAAGCAGATTCAGGAGCTATGGGAGGGTCAGGTTCAGCAGAGTTTATGGTTAAATCTGATATAGGAGAAGATGAAATAGCTTTCTGTACTAGATGTAACTATGCTGCTAATACAGAAAAGGCTACATCTAAGTTAGAAGAAATAGAGAGAGAAGTAGAACAGGAGTTAAAAAAGACAGAAACTCCTAATGTAAGAACAATAGAGGAACTAGTAGCATTCTTTAATACTAACGATAAGAAGTTTGCAAAAACTCTAATATATAAAGCTGATGATAAAGTTGTTGGGGTAATGGTTAGAGGAGATAGAAGTTTAAATGAAACAAAGGTTTCTAATGCATTAGGTGGAGTTATGGAACTAGAAATGGCTGATGCAGAAACAGTGTTAAACGCTACATCAGCAGAAATAGGATTTGCAGGTCCAATTGGGTTAAAAGTAGATATACTGCTTGTAGATGAAGAAGTTACTAGAATGAGCAATTTCATAGTTGGTGCCAATGATACAGGATATCATTATGAAAATGTAAATCATGAAAAAGACTTTAAAGGTATAGTAGGGGATTATAAGCTTGTATCAGAGGGAGACATGTGCCCTAAGTGTGGAAGTCCAATAAACATTAGAAGAGGTGTAGAAGTTG
Organism: Clostridium subterminale; assembly: GCF_039521425.1. Taxonomy (NCBI): domain Bacteria; kingdom Bacillati; phylum Bacillota; class Clostridia; order Eubacteriales; family Clostridiaceae; genus Clostridium; species Clostridium subterminale. The sequence continues at coordinate 5,010 of NZ_BAAACI010000016.1, read as the reverse complement.
GGCATATATTTAAGCTTGGAACTAAGTATTCAGAATCCATGGGAGCTAACTATTTAGATGAAAATGGTAAGTCTGTACCTTTAGTAATGGGATGTTATGGAATCGGTGTTAATAGAACTGTAGCAGCTATAATTGAACAGCACCATGATGAAAATGGAATCATTTGGCCAATGGCTGTTGCACCATATAAAGTAATAATAATGCCTGCTAATGTTAAGAATGAGGAACAAATGAAGATGGCAGAGAAAATTTATGAAGACCTAAAGTCAAGAGGAATAGATGTACTTTTAGATGATAGAAATGAAAGAGTTGGAGTTAAGTTTAAGGATTCAGATTTAATTGGAATTCCAATTAGAGTAACAGTAGGTAAAAAAATAGTAGATGATATAGTTGAATTTAAGCTAAGAAAAAATCAAGATATTGAAGAAGTGAATATGGAAGATGTAGTATGTAGAATAGAAAAAGAATTTTTAGCAAATAATTTAAAATTTTAATTATTTATTATAAAGTAAATTATTTCATTGTAAGTAAATAGGACTGTATAGTCCTATTTTACTATAATTTTTAATATTGGTTTATTAGAAGGCTCTGTGGTTAATCAAAGTGATAAAATTTGGAGAGAATTTATATATGTTAATAGGAAACTATATAAATAGTTAACTAGTTGTTGTGGCCTCAAGGGTTTCGGAGATTTTGTTATTTTGAAAGAAGTGAAAATAGCCAATGATATTCTATCACTGTAATTTTCAACAGAGCCTATTAGAAATAGAAGAAAAAGATGAAGATAGTCAATAATTAGGTCTTTTAATAACTATATTTTTTAATAATTTATTAACAAGAATTGTACTAGGAAAAAGATAGATTTGACTATAAAATCTTGAAAATATATAATGATTATGTTTAATTATTAGAATAGGATTTATCTCATTAAGGAGAAAAATATGGAATTTGATTTATTGAAAGAAAAATTTAGCGCAAAAGAAGCACATTTAATAAACCCTTTAACTCTTGCTTTTATAGGGGATGCAGTATATGAAGTATTTATAAGAACCTATTTAGTTGGTGAAAATAAATCCTTAAAAGTACAGCAGTTACATCTAAAAACTGTTAATTATGTTAAAGCAAAATCACAGAGTAATTATGCAAAATTAATTTTAGATATGTTTGACGAAGATGAAATGTCAGTTTTTAAGAGAGGAAGAAATACTAAATCTAGTGCTCCTAAAAATGCAGATGTTAGTGAATATAGGTGGGCAACAGGATTTGAAGCTGTTATAGGCTATTTATATATTGCCGGAAAAAATGAAAGATTAAATTGTATGCTTAATAAAATTATTGAAATGAGTGATAATAATGATAAAGGTTAAACTTTTGGAGTTTACTCCAAATCCAGAAAAAGTAGTAGCTGCAGCAGCTAAATTATGTTATAGTTCAGTAGGAATTGAGGAAATAACAGAAGGATTAGATGAAGAAACTACAAGTAAATTTATAAAAATGTTGAATAGTTATGGTCATAACTCTCCGGTGGAACATGTAAGCTTTACTTTTGGTATTGAAGGTGTATCCAGAAGCTTAACGCATCAATTGGTTAGACATAGAGTGGCTTCTTATTCTCAGCAAAGTCAAAGATATGTTAAGCTAGATGCTTTTGAATATATAATTCCACCATCTATAGCAAAAGATGAAAAATGTAAGGCTATCTTTATAGAGGCTATGAGAAAAGATCAAGAAGACTATGATAAATTAGTGGAAGTGCTTAAAGTTTCTAATTTAGATGTATATATTAAAGAACATAAAGCAAGAAAAAAATGTGAAGAAATTACAGAAAAAGAGCTGAAATCATTAAAATCCAAAGCTGAAAAAAGTGCTATTGAAGATGCAAGATATGTATTTCCTAATGCATGTGCAACTAAAATTGTAGTTACAATGAATGCTAGAGAGCTTATGCATTTCTTTAGTCATAGATGCTGTACGAGAGCTCAATGGGAAATAAGAGATTTAGCAGATGCCATGGTTAAGGAAGTAAAAAAAGTAGCACCGAATTTATTTGACGGATGCGGCCCTAGTTGTGTAAAGGGAAGCTGTTCAGAAGGAGCTATGACTTGCGGTAAGGCTATAGAAATAAGGAATAAGTACTTATCTATATAAAAATGTAAATAAATATAGGAATAGATGATAGGAGCGATATAAGGATGGAAGATAAAAGACAAGGTAGTAAAAGTGCTAGGCCTAAGCGTATAGGGAAAAATAGAAGAGATAACAATAGATTTGTAGGTGATATAAATAGTGAAAGAAGAAATAATCAGCCCTACAGAAATGAAAATATACAAAGTAACGTAAAAACTGAAAATTTCAATGCAACCTCAAGAGAAGATATGATTGAAGGTAGAAATGCAGTCATTGAAGCTCTAAAATCTGATAGAACTATAGAATATATAATGATAGCACAAGGAGATACTAAAGGATCTATAAGTGTAATTACAGCGTTAGCTAAAGAAAAATCCGTAGTAGTTAAATATGTGGATAGAGCAAAATTAGATGGTATAAGTGAAACGGCTGCACATCAAGGGGTAATTGCAATAGTAACTCCATATAATTATTGTGGTATAGTAGATATAATTAATAACGCTAAGGAAAAAGGGGAGGATCCGTTTATATTAGTATTAGATGAAATTGAAGATCCTCATAATTTTGGTTCTATAATAAGAATAGCAGAAGTTTGTGGAGTGCATGGGATAATAATTCCAAAAAGAAAAAATGTAGGAGTTACACCTACTGTTTATAAAACTTCGGCTGGAGCTACAGAATATATAAAAATTGCTAAAGTTACAAATATAAATGTAGCTATAGATGAACTGAAGGAATCTGGGGTATGGGTATATGGAGCAGATATGCATGGGACTCAATACTGTTACGATTCAGATTTAAAAGGACCTATAGCTTTAGTTATAGGAAGTGAAGGAAAGGGTATTTCAAAGCTAACTAAATCAAAGTGCGATGTATTGGTTAAAATACCTATGGTAGGAAAGGTTAATTCATTAAATGCATCAGTAGCATGTGGAATGATAGCCTATGAAATATTAAAACAAAGATTGAAGTAGAGTAAATGGGGTATAGAGTTGAAGCAAATTTTTGTGGATGGGTATAATGTAATTAATAGCTGGCCAGAATTAAACACTATAAAGGACTATAGTTACGAAGCTGCAAGAAATAAGCTTATTGACTTACTTCTTAACTATGTAGCCTTTAAAGGATGCAGAATAACACTGGTATTTGATGCACATATGGTAAAGGGAAGTATAGAAAAGAAGGATAGAAAAGGGAATTTGACTATAGTTTTCACAAAGCATGATGAAACTGCGGATAGTTATATAGAAAGGACTGTAAACCATATAGGGAGAAAATCAGAGGTATATGTTGTAACCTCTGACTCTCTAGAGCAACAACTAATATTTCAAAGAGGTGCCAATAGAGTGTCATCTCTAGAGTTTTACAGTTGGATCGAGGAAGCAAATAGAAAGATATCTAGGCAGTGTGAAAATAAGAGTTTTCACAATAAAAATCTTTTTGAAGAAGCTATAGATAAAGAAATAGCAGAAAAGCTAGAAAAGATAAGGAGAAGCCGATAATATATCTTGACTATCTAAATTTTGTTAATGTATAATTCTAATTAAGGTCATTTATGCTTTGGAGGGGATATTGTTGGGAAATACAGGTGGCAATGATGAGTTAAACTCCATATTTACGGATAAAAAAGATGAAGAGATAGTAGCTATGGCTAAGTCAGGAAATAATAGAGCCTTAGAATATCTTCTTTGTAAATATCAGAACTTTGTGAAAGCTAAAGCAAAATCATATTTTTTGATTGGAGCAGACAAAGAAGATATATATCAAGAAGGTATGATTGGTTTATTCAAAGCTATAAGAGATTTTAAGGATGATAAGTTAGCATCTTTTAAAGTTTTTGCAGAGTTATGTATAACAAGACAGATAATAACTGCTGTAAAAACTGCCACAAGACAAAAACACATTCCACTGAATACTTATATATCACTGAATAAGCCTATATATGACGAAGAATCAGATAGAACTCTATTAGATATATTATCAGGTATAAGGGTATCTGATCCAGAAGAGTTGATAATAGATAGGGAAGAGATGGAGAGTATAGAAAGTAAGATAGAAGAAGTATTGTCAGGATTAGAGATGGAAGTTTTAAATTCTTATCTTGATGGTAAATCTTATCAAGAAATTGCCAGTGATTTAGATAGGCAAGCAAAATCTATTGATAATGCACTTCAGAGGGTAAAACGTAAACTTGAAAAGTGTTTAGAACAAAGATGAAATCGTATTGACAAACAAAAGAAAATCATATATAATAAGAAACTGACAAAATTATTTTAAAATGAATACATTATGTATTGAATGCTCATATAGCTCAGTAGGTAGAGCGTCACCTTGGTAAGGTGGAGGTCACCGGTTCAATCCCGGTTATGAGCTCCAGTTATTTTGCAACACACGTGGATAAGTTTACATTAAAAAGTGAAAATATAATTGTTTTCTAATTAAGGAGGAATAAGAAATGGCAAAGGAAAAATTTGAAAGAAGCAAACCGCACGTTAATATTGGAACAATAGGACACGTAGACCACGGTAAAACAACATTAACAGCAGCAATAACAACAGTATTAGCAAATAGAGGATATGCAGAAGCATTCAACTATGCTGATATAGATAAAGCACCAGAAGAGAAGGAAAGAGGAATCACAATCAATACATCACACGTTGAGTATCAAACAGAAACAAGACACTATGCTCACGTTGATTGTCCAGGACACGCAGACTATGTTAAGAACATGATTACAGGAGCAGCACAAATGGACGGAGCAATCCTAGTAGTAAGTGCAGCAGATGGTCCAATGCCTCAAACAAGAGAGCACATCCTTCTTGCATCAAGAGTAGGAGTACAATACATAGTTGTATTCTTAAACAAAGCAGATATGGTAGACGA
>NZ_BAAACI010000015.1:0-17258 GCF_039521425.1 Clostridium subterminale | reverse complement strand
GAAGGTTAAGCATCAAGAGGCCGATAGTACTGCATGGGAAGCTGTGTGGGAGGGTAGGTTGTTGCCAGGTTTTTAACGTGGCTCGATAGCTCAGTCGGTAGAGCAGAGGACTGAAAATCCTCGTGTCGCTGGTTCGATTCCTGCTCGAGCCACCAAGAACCTAGATTTTATAATCTAGGTTCTTTTTTATTGTATTTTTATAATTAAATATAAGCTATAGTATAAATCAATTAAATTTTATTTATTATAATATTTTGGATAATTATTCTATTAATATAAAATATAAGAATACGATAATTAAGTAAGGGAATTTGATAGGAGTGAGAGTATTATGGTAGACAGAATGTATCTTGATACTGAAAAGCTTGCAATTTATGGAAATAGAAAAGTTAAAAAACTTAATAAATCAAATAGAATTAATGATGACTTAAATAATGACAAAAACAAAAACTTTAAGGAGCAATTAAATAAATTTAAAAAACAACCTACTAAAGAAAAAATAAAAAAAGTAGATAAAAATAATAACATAGAGCAGGATATCATAGTAGCTGAGAGCTTAACTGATCTAATGAATGAAAATAGAATAATATCGGAAGTTGTAAAGGAAAAGTTATTAAATAACCTAGAAATCAGAGAATGTATAGATAAAGAAGAAGAAATTTTAAATACCATTATAAATAAATAAGGAGATAAGGAAAATGAAAATAAATGCAATGGGAATAAATATATCACAAAATAATAGTGTTAACAAAACAAGTTCCTTGTTTAAAAATATTAAGGTGGATGAAGATAAAAAAGAAAGCAAAAATTTAAAATTGAATAATAATAATAGTCTAAGTAAGCTACTTAATAATCTTGAAAAGATAAAAAAAGGATTTTTAGATCAAAAGGAAACTTTAAGAGAAAAACAGATGAGCCCAGAAGAAAAGAAATATAAAATGGAAGAAATAAATAGTAAAATTCAAGAAGTAGAGGCTCAAATACAACAAGTGTTGATGAATGAAAAGCAAAAAGAAATAGATAAGAAAAAAGAGGAACTTGAAGCAAAAAAAGTGGAAGCTGAAAAGAATAAAGTAAATGAAGATGAAGTGAAAGATGGAGTTATAATATCTGCTAGTTTGAATGAATTAATAGAGATAAGTCATTCTACTGAAAACATAAATAGATTAAAAGATATAAAAAATAGACTTAAAGTTGAATCAGGTTATATTGTACCTAATGATAATTCTAATTCATATAGTAATAAAAAATTAGCTAGCTTAAGCAGAGGTATATTAAATTTAGAATATAAGATAGCAAATGAGATAGGAAACATAAATAAAAATGCTAATAGTATGAAGGATAAAATTGATAATGAAATTGATAAATTAGAAAAGAGCAAAACAGAAGAGAAAAAAGCTGAAGAAGAATTACAAGAAAATTAAAGATAAATATCAATGTAGATAGGTTATACTAATAAAACCTATCTACATTTTCTTTTTAAAGCTTATTTTAAAAAGAATTTTTAAATAAATGCAATTATGTATTCCATATAGGTTTTTCAATAAATAATTTCGTAAATAAGTTGTAAGGAATGTTTTAATAAATTGTAAGGTATTTGTAATAATTTTACTAATTAAATTATGTTAAAATTAATTGTGTAATAAAATAAGATAAAAAAATTATCATATTTTATTTAAATACATTAGAGGATTTTGATATTTAAAATTGAAAATAATTAATATGTATATATATCTAGGTTAATTAGGGGGTAAATTAATGATTTTAAAATGTAAATTAATAAAATCAAGATTCATATTGGCTATATTAAGCATAATATTTATCTTTACTATTTTTAATTACAATATAGCGAGTGCAGTAGATAATAAATATAACATAAATTTAAAAGCTTCTTATGGGGTAGATGGAAGATATAAAGTTAATAGTAAAACTCCTATCAATTTAGTGATTACTAACAATGGAGTGGAATTTCAGGGTAAGATACAAATTGAGACATTAGTTCCAGATACAAATAAATATGACTTAAATACTGAAAATATAAATATTGCTGAAAACACAACTAAGAGTTTGTGGTACAACATAAATGTTGTGAATAAGTTTAAGGTGAGGTTAATTACCGATAATAATGAAGTTGTACATGAAGAAATAATCAACGTTAATAAAGGGAGGTTAAATGAAGGAGATATATTAGTAGGAGTATTAACTGATGATTTTAATGGTTTAAATTATATATCTAGTATAAATATAAATAATAATTCTAGTATGGAGAATAAAAAGTTAATTCCAGTTAGTATATCAGAAGAAATTATAGAGAAAAATTCTAAGTCTTTAGATATTATTGATATGATAATTATAAATAATTATGATACGCTAAAATTAACAGAAGATAATCTAAATAAGCTTAATCAATGGATATCTAATGGAGGAACTTTAGTAGTTGGTACGGGAGAGAACTACAAAAAGGTTATAGGTGGTATTAATAATAAAATTATAAATGGTACTTTTTCTGAAGCTATATCACGGGATATAAGTATTGGAGAAAGCAATGTAAATGTATTAGCAGTGAATATGAATATTGAAGATTCTATAAGTTTATTTGAGAATAATAGTATTATAAGTAAAGTTATTAAAAAAAATGGACAGATTATTGTATTTCCATGGGACTTGTCTACAGAAAAAATTTCAAAGTTTAGTGAAAATAATTTAATCTGGGGAGAAATAACATCAGATTTTAATAATAGAATTAATAGAGGTGAAGAAGGTTTTTGGAATTTAAATTCATTATTAAGTAAAGTCAAGGATGTAAAGTTGCCATCTTTTCAGCTCATGGTAATACTATTTATAATATATATATTAATTATAGGAGTACTAATATATATTGTATTGAAGCGATTAAATAAAAGAGATTATGTATGGCTATTAATACCTATAATATCTATTGGATTTACAGTTCTTATATACTTTATAGGTAGTAACTCAAGGGTTCAAGATATTATAGCTAATAAAGTAAATATTGTATCGGTAGATTTAGATGGACAAACAAAGACCGAGAGTTATCTAGGTGTGTTAACAGCTAAAAGTAGAAAAATGGTAATAGAAGAGCCAAAGGATGTAAATTTAAATTTTATAGAAAATAATATGGGTTATTATGGATATAGCAATTATAATAGCAATGAAAATGCTACTATGAGGTTGAATATAATAAAAGAAGGGGACAAGACATACTATAATTTTGATGAGGTGTCTTCATTTAGTCCAGAAATTTTCAAGGTTAGTAATTTGAATATTAGATTTGAACCTTTGGAGCAAGAGCTAAGATTTTCTAGTGGAAAGTTAACAGGATATGTTATTAATAATCTAGGTTGTGATATTAAAAAGTTAGTAGTTATGACTCCATATAAAGTATGGGACTTAGGTAGTTTAGCTAATGGTGAAAAGATATCTGTAGAAGATAGTGATAAATTTACTTCAGCATTAAATATTTTTGAAATAACTAGTAATATTAGAAATGATAACTATAATAATAGTAATAAAAATAAGGATGGTACAAAATACGAATTAAGAACTTGTGAGTTATTAGATTATGCATATAATAATTCTGTATATGAAAACAATAGAGCTACGTCTAAGCTAATTGCTGTAACAGAAAAGGATGTAGAATATGATTTAAAAGTAAATGGTAAAGCTCCTTTAGTTAAAAATGATACTATATTTATTAATGAGGTAAATATTAATTATAAGTCAGAAAATGGGACTATAGAATATCCATATGGTTACTTTGTACCATATATATTGGAACAAAGTAATGTGGACGGATATTATGATCCTAATGAAAGAGCTATAAGTGGAAATTTAGAATTAACACTTAGTTATCAATTACAAGAAGATGATGTAGTTATAGAAAGTATTAATTTTAAAAAGAATTACTCTCAAGGTAGTTCTCAAATGAAGGGTGAATATAAAATTTATAATTACAAGATTAAGGATTATGAAGTATTAAATTTTGATGATGAGCTAAACTTAACTAACATAGAAGACTACATCTTAGATGGAAATATTAAGATTAAAATTCATGGTAATAATGAAGAATGGACTAAGGTTCCAGATATTTCTGTGAAGGGTAAGGTGAAGTAGATGTTAACTATAATAAATCTTGAAAAGTTTTATGGTAAACATAAAGCAGTCAATGGATTAGATATGCATCTAAAAAAGGGAGATATATTTGGATTTATTGGTCCTAATGGAGCAGGTAAAAGTACAACTATGAAAATTATTGCTGGATTATTACCTGCTGATGGTGGAGAAATATATGTAGATGGAATAGATGCTTTAAAGGATAATAAAAAATTAAAAGAAAAAATAGGATATATGCCTGATTTCTTCGGTTCTTATGAGAATCTTAAAGCTATAGAGTATATGGAGTTTTATGCATCTATTTATGGAATCGTAGGAAAAGAATCAAAAGACTTGGTAATGGATTTACTAGAATTAGTTAACTTAAAAGATAAAAAAGATATGTATGTAGATGGATTATCTAGAGGAATGAAACAAAGACTTTGTCTTGCAAGAAGTTTAGTACACAATCCTGAACTTTTAATTCTTGATGAACCAGCTTCAGGAATGGATCCTAGATCTAGGTTTGAGATGAAAGGTATTCTGAAAAATCTCAAAGATATGGATAAGACAGTCATCATAAGTTCTCATATACTCTCTGAAATGAATGAAATTTGTACATCAGTTGGGATTATAGAAGAAGGTAATTTGATATACTCCGGTGGTATAAATACTTTACTAACTAGAATGAGTAGTGCTAATCCATTAAAAATAATAGTAGGAGATAAAGCTAAGGAAGCAAAGGTTATACTTAGTGAGCTTCCTTATGTAACTAATATAAAAGAAAATTCAAGAGAGCTAACAGTATTCTTCAATGGCGGGGAAGTAGAAATATCTAATACTATTAGGACTTTGGTATTAAAGGATATACCTGTTGTTTCCTTTACTCAAGTTAGTGAAAATCTAGAGGATGTGTTCATAAAGATTACTGAAAAGGAATCTAAGTAGGAGGAAAGAATTATGAAAATTAATCCTATATTGAAAAATGAAAGCAAGGTAGGGGTTAGAACCTTCAGATTTAATTTAATGGTTATGTTATATGTAGGAATACTTTCAATAGTAGCTATGTGGGCTTATTATTTCATAAATAGTGATAGAAATGGTATGGGAATAGATTTAAGCAACTTTACAATACTTAATTTTGCTTTAGCCTGTGGGCAAGCGGTACTATTGATGCTTATAGTGCCTGTACTTACATCCACATCAATAACGGGAGAAAGAGAAAGGCAGACATTAGATATTTTACTTTCAACTAATCTGTCACCCATGAAGATAGTGGTAGGAAAATTAATGTCAACGGTAACTAAAGTTGCTTTACTAATTGTTAGTACTATGCCAATATATGCCATAAATTTTTTAGTTGGAGGTACTAGTTTTAAAGAATTAATAATATTAACCATATTTTTTATAAGCACAACTATATATGTGGGATCTATAGGAATATTTATGTCCACTATATTTAAGACCTCAAAATCTTCAACAGTGGCAAGTATATTAACGGTTATATTTATTGTAATTGGGACTATTATAATAGGTGCTGTTATGATTAGTAGAGATTATTATAACGCAATATCTAATAATACTATATCAACATTTAAAATTACACTACCATTTTGGATTTATATAAATCCAACTATTGAGTTTATATATATTCTAATTAAACAAAATGGAATTTCACACTTTGCTCCCAATATAATAACATATATGAATTTAAATAAAATATTTATTATATCTTTAATTAATCAAGGAATAGTAACAGTATTGCTAATACTACTTTCAGCATGGAGGTTAAATCCAGTAAGAAAATCAATTATTAAGGTGAGAAGATGAATAATCTAGACAAACAAATTAGAAAGTTTATAAAAAAAGGTGGAACAAGAATAAGGTTAATTATATTTATAGAGAATTTACTAGTGTCACTAATAGTGGCATTAGGTTTTTGCTCTATGGTAAGTATATTAGGGTTATTTATACCCATATATAATTTATTTGAAGTATGTATTATTACATTAACAATATCTATGATTATATATACATTTATATATTTATATAAAGTTAGGCCTGATAATAAAAAGATAGCTCTTAAGCTAGATTCTAAAGGCCTTGATGAGAGATTAATTACTTCACTAGAGTTAATAGATAAAGATGATAGCATATCAAATGCACAGAAGGAAGATACCATAGAAGTAATAAAAAAAATTAAGATTTCTAAAATTACATCATTTCATATAAAAAGAAAGAATCTATATAAGTTAATAGCTGCTTTAACGGTTTTGATCATAACCATATGTATTCCAACTACAGCTAAAAACCAAGCTAGAGAGATTAGAAAGATTAAGAAAATTAATAAAGAAGTAATGGAAAAAGTAAAGGCTGAGAAAAAGGACACTAATAGTAGCAAAGAGCTATTAGTGGAAGATAAGTTAGATATAGTAAAGGAGTTAGATAAGTCTGTAGATGAAATAAAGAAGAGTAAAAGCAAATTAGATACAGAAAAAGCTTTAAATAAGCTGGAGAAAAAACTAGACAATATAGAAAAAAATTTTGATAGTGTCGATAGTAAAAATAAAATACAGAATATTATGAAAAAATTAAATCTAAATAAAGAACAAACAAATAAGAAATTAGCTATTTTAAATAAAATAGCTAATGAGTTTTCTAAAATTGATAAAATGAAGGAGCTTAGTGAAGCTATAAATTCTCAGGATGAAGAGAAAATTAAAGAAGCTTTAGATAAGCTGGAAGAAGGCTTAAAGAATTTAAAAGATGAAGAGAAAGAAGAAATTTCAAGTAATCTTGATAATATAGCTGCTAATATATCAGATGAAAATTTAAAAGGTGTACTATCTTCTACAGCAGCATCCATTAGTAGTGGAAACATAGATCTTAGCAAATTAGAAAATACTTTGATAAGTTTAAATATGGATTCTATCAATGCGGATAATGGAAATAGCAATAATGGCACTGGTGCACAAAATAATCAAGGTGGAAATGGAGAAAACGGTCAGGGCAATGGAAAAGGCAACGGCAATGACTCAGGCCAGGGAAGTGGTAGTGGTTCGGGAAATGGAAGTGGATGGGATACTGGAAATAAAGAAAATGGAGAAGGAAAACTTAACAATGGTGAAAAAGTATTCCTTCCTAATAGAGCTACAGGCAATGATGATAATTTAAGAGGGAATATATCAGAAGGTGGAGATTCTCAAAGTATAACTACGGAGAATGGAGTAAATATAGCTGGAGATTCTATAGACTATGAAAAAATTATTCATGAATATTCTAACAGTGAGATAGTAGGACTTAAAAATAAACCAATACCAAAATCACTGCAAGATTTAATAAAAAAATACTTTGAAGAATTGAAATAAGTATGAGGTGGAAGATGGAGATAAATAAACAATTAATAGAAGATACTGTAGAAAAAATAAATAAATGTGAAAGTGAAATATCCAAGGGCATCATAGGTCAAAAGGATGCAATAAGAAAGGTTTTAATAGGCATTTTATGTGGAGGAAATATACTTCTAGAAGGAGTACCAGGACTTGGTAAAACTCAACTAGTTAAAACTATTTCTAAGGTTCTAAAGTTAAGCTTTTCTAGAATTCAATTCACACCGGATCTTATGCCAGCAGATGTAGTTGGAACAAACCTTATTGTTAAAGATAAGGATGAAACTAAATTTAAGTTTGAGCAAGGACCTATATTTGCAAATTTAATTTTAGCAGATGAAATCAATAGAGCCACTCCTAAAACTCAATCAGCTCTTTTGGAAGCCATGCAAGAAAAAACTGTTACTGTAGGAAGAACAACTTATGATTTACCAAGTCCATTTATGGTTTTAGCTACACAAAATCCAATAGAAATGGAGGGAACTTATCCTCTTCCAGAGGCTCAGATGGATAGATTTTTATTTAAATTAAAGGTTGCTTTTCCATCTTTACATGAATTAAGGGGTATTATGGATATTACAGTTACTAATAATGATGTGAATTTAGAAGGTATACTTACAGGTGAAGATATATTATCTATGATGTCTATTGTAAGAGAAGTACCAATGGCAGAGGCGGTTAAAGAATATGCATTAAAACTCATTTTAGCTACTCATCCTGAAAGTGAATATTCTAATGAATTTGTAAAAAAATATGTAGAAGTAGGAGCAAGCCCAAGAGGAGCTCAAGGTCTTTTTAATGGTTCTAAAGTAGAAGCTATTTTAAAGGGGAGGCTTAATGTGGCTTTTGAAGATATAAATAATATTGCATATGCAGTGTTAAGACATAGAATATTTCTTAATTTTGAAGCTGTATCAGAAGGTATAACTACTGATATGGTTATTAAAGAAGTTATTAAAAGTTTGAAGGTAACGTAAAATGAACAGTAGATTTGATAAAGAATTTTTTAAAAAGCTAAACAATATTAGTATAAAATTAAATCTTAAATTATCTAAAGGAACTCAAGGAGGAAGGAAATCTAAAGCTAGAGGAACTTCAGTAGAGTTTTCAGACTTTAGAGAGTATGTATATGGAGATGATTTTAGAAGGATAGATTGGAATGCCTATGGAAGATTTGAAAAATTGTTTGTAAAACTTTTCATGGAAGAAAGAGAAGGTAATTTTAATATATTTATAGATTGTAGCAAGTCTATGGACTTTGGAGAATTTAATAAAGGTAACATGGCCTTAAAAATAGCAGCATCAATAAGTTATATTGCTATTAATAATCTTGATAGTGTAAGAATTGGTGCGTTAAAAGAAGAAGGAACTGAACTATTTAACATGTCAAGAGGAAAAGAATCTTTTATAAAGATAATAAGTGGATTAGAAAGCTTAGAATTTAGTGGTAAAACAAATCTAAAATCAACTATATTAAAAAATAGATTCACTAGTATAGGTATGTTTATTCTAATATCAGATTTTTTGATTTCTAATGGAGAAAAAGAAATAGAAGAAATAGTGAAGTATCTTACTTACAAAAAACAACAGGTGGTATTTATACAAATATTATGTGAAGAAGAAAGAAATCCTGAGTTTATGGGAACTAAGAATATTATAGATATAGAGACTAAGGATGAAGTTAAAGTATCAATAACACCAAAGGTATTAAAACTATATAAATCTAGGATAAAAGAACATGAAGATATGGTAAGAGGTCTAGTTAAAAAGTATGGTGGTACTTTTATAAAGGTAAATTCAGAAGAGGACATAGAGAAAATAATTTTAACAGATTTATTTAATCATAAACTTTTAGGGTAAGGAGGAAATTTATGAGCTTTTTGAATATATGGCCATTATTTTTTTTAGCAACCATACCCTTTTTAATTTTATTATATATTTTAAAGGAAAAATCTGAGGATCTCTCAGTGTCATCATCAATATTTTGGGAAGAAATTTATAAAACATTAGAAGTTAATAGTCCTTTTGAAAAATTAAAAAAAAATATCATGTTATTCCTTCAAATAATGATTATATTACTAATTATATTAGCTCTTATGAATCCATTTCTAAGATTTTTTGGTAAAGAATACAGTAATGTAATAATAGTAATAGACAATTCAGCTAGTATGTTAGGTATAAATGAGGATGAAACCTGTATTAATAGAGGAAAAGCTATAGCTAAAGAATATATAGATTCTTGTGCTAATGGTACCAAGATATCTATTATTACAGCAGATAAAGATGCGAAAGCATTAGTTACATCATCAGAAAATAAGAGCTTAGTTAAAGATAAAATTGACAGTATAACTAAAAGTTTTAATCCAGGGAATTTAAAGAATTCTTTAAAATTAGTTGAATCTATGACTAAGGAACTAGAAAATTATGAGGTATTATTTATAACTGATGAAGAATTAGACATAGGAGATATAAATGGACAAATAATTTATTTAGATAAAAGTAAATCTAATATATCAATAGATAATATTGGGCATAAAAGAGAAAATGGCAATATATCAATAATAACAACCATAACAAATAGAGGGAATGAGGATTATAGTGGTGATTTTTATCTTTATGGAGAAAATGACTTGCTAGAAGCTGCTTCCTTAGAATTAAAAAAAGGGGAAGAGGTTACTCTTGATTTTAATATTGAAGATACTGATATAGATTACTTAAAAGGTAAAATATCAGGAAATGATGCCATATTAGAGGATAATACATTTTATCATGTAATGAAGAATAATGATGATAAAAAAATATTGCTTGTAAGTAATAAAAATGTTTTTTTAGAGAAAGCTTTATCTGTAGTTAGTAATGCAGAAGTAATAAAAACTAATGATATAACTAATATATCTGAAAAGGATAGATATAATTTATATATTTTTGATGGAATCTTAGGTGAATATATGCCTCATAATGGTAATATTTTAATAGTTAATCCAGCAGAAAATAATTTATTTAGTGTATTAGGTGAACAAGCTGGAGGAGAAGCAGTGGTAGTTAGTGAAGATATACCTAAATACCTTCAGGATATGACTTTCATAGCATCTAAAATAAAAAAGACTGATATGCCGTCATGGGCAAAGTCTTTAATAAATGTAGGAAATGAATCTGTATTATTTCTCGGGAAACATAATAATCAGAAAGTTGCTGTAGTAGATTTTGATTTTCATGATACTGATTTGCCACTTAAAGCAGAGTTCCCTATGCTTATTGATTATATATGTGAAGAGCTTATAGAAAGCAATATAGTTAATAGTAATTATATTGGTGGAGAGGATATAAAAATAAATGGAAGTTCAGAATATGATGAATTAATTTTAACTACTCCGAGTGGAAGAGTGCATACTATTGAGAATAATAGTATATTAAAGGAAAATTTAGAGCTTGGAGTTTATGATGTAGAAGACAGTAACCATAGTTTTAATGAAATATTCTCTGTTAATTTTCCATCTAGTGAGGAAGGAAATATAATGGATGATACTATAGAAAATATAGAAGCTAGATCTAATAACAAGGGTAGTATAAAAGGAATGTTAAATATAACACCTTATATAATAAGTTTAATTATGCTTTTAATTATTGTAGAGTGGGTTTTATATAATAAGGGATATTAAGATATATATTATAAATAAAGTTTTTTAAGTTAAGTAGTCACTAGAAAGGAGGGGAAGAATGAATTTTGAAATTGAAAAAATATATTTATTATTTTTAATACCGATAATTCTTATGACAATGTACTTTATATCTAAAAAGATTAAATATAAAGAAAAAAATATCAGTTTTATTAATATAAATAGAGTTATTATTGTAACAATGCTTATACTTGCTATGTGTAACATAAGTATAAGCTTTAGGACAAAGGATTCATCGACCATATTTTTATTGGATTTATCTCATAGTATGAGTAATTATAAAGATGAAACAAAGGTGTTTGTTAAAAATGCTATAGAAGCTTCACCGTCAAATAATAAAATAGGAATAGTTACTTTTGGCGAAAATCAAGAGATAGAACAGTTCCTTACCTATTCAAAAGGCTTCAATGATATTCAAACTTCTCCAATTGGTAATACTACTAATATAGAAGAAGCAATAAAATTTTCTTTAAATATATTTAAGGATAGTGACTATAAGAGAATAGTTTTAGTTACAGATGGAAAGGAAAATCAGGGTGATCTATTAGAAACATCCACTTATTTTAGGGATAATCAGGTTGACTTTCAAGTATATAAAATAGATAGTGAACAAGTAGAAGATGTATATATAGAAGATATAGATATACTTGACAAAGTAGCTATAGGAGAACAATTTTCTGTAACTGCAAATATTAAATCTAATATTAAGACGAAATCAAAGATATCAATATATTCAGGAAGAGAAAAAAAAAGTGAAAAAGAAATTGATATAGAAAAGGGCGAGAATACATTTTTATTTAAAGATATTCAACATAAAGGTGGTTTTAAACCATATAAAGTAGTTATAGAGCCAGAAAATGATGGAATATCATATAATAATGAATATACAACATACACTAATATAGTTTCGAAACCAGAGATTCTAGTAATACAAGGAAAAGCTGGTGAAGGAAAGGGGCTTGAAGAAAATTTAAAGGCTATAGGTAGTAGTTATACTATTATAAATCCTAGTGCTGCACCTAGATCTATAAATGAACTTATAGAATATAAGGGAATATTTCTTTGTAATACCCATATAGACGATTTACCTAAGGGGTTTTTAGATAACGTAGAAAGCTATGTAAAAGATTATGGTGGTGCAATTATAACTACAGGAGGAGATAATTCTTATGCTTTAGGGGGATATAAGGATTCTGTTTTTGAAGATATACTTCCTGTTAGCTCTGACAAAAAAGGAAAAAATGAAATTCCGGAGATATCTTTAACTTTAGTATTAGATAGATCATCTAGTATGTTATCTTCAGACCAGGGAAGTTTTAGTAAAATTAGTTTAGCAAAAGAGGCAGCAATTAGATCTTTAGATAATTTAAGAGAAACTGATAATATAGGGGTAGTAACTTTTAATACAGGGTATAGCTGGGTAGTACCTATGCAAAAGCTATCTAATATAGAAGAGGTTTCTGATAAAATTAATAGTATTATAGCAGAAGGTGGAACTTCTATATATTCAGCACTAAATGAAGCTTATCAAAAGCAAAAGGAAAGCAGTGCAAAAATAAAACATATAATACTATTAACAGATGGACAAGATGGTATGGGACAAAATGAATATAAAACTTTAGTAAATGATATTAAGAAGGATAAAATAACTTTGTCTACAGTGTCTATAGGTACTGATAGTAATAATCAATTATTAGAATGGATAAGTGCTAATGCTGGGGGTAGATACTATCATAGTGATATATATACAGATGTCCCAAGAATATTTGCAAATGAAATATTAATATCTACCAGGGAATATTTAATAAATGAAGAGTTTACTCCTAAGATA
Source organism: Clostridium subterminale (assembly GCF_039521425.1). NCBI lineage: Bacteria > Bacillati > Bacillota > Clostridia > Eubacteriales > Clostridiaceae > Clostridium > Clostridium subterminale. The sequence continues at coordinate 4,248 of NZ_BAAACI010000015.1, read as the reverse complement.
TCTGCTCACCATGATATTTTAAATAATATTATAGAAGAAGGAAAATTTCCATCTCTTTTTGGTTATGTAGGTACGTCTATAAAAAATACAGCTATAGAAATAATGACGTCTCATATGGATGAACCAGTTTTAGCAGCATGGCAATATGGTATCGGAAGAGTAGTATCTTTTACTTCAGATGTAAATGGACAGTGGAGTAAAGAATTATTAGCCTTTGATAAAACACCACAACTTTTTAGTAATATAATATCATGGACAATGATTGATTATGATAATAGTGGCAATTTAAGTATTACACAGGAAGGAAGTAGTGCTAAAGTACAATATGAGACCAATAATCATGATGATAATAAGAAGGTTAAAGGAGCGTATACCTTTGAAGGAAATACCACGTCAGAATTTGAACTAAAAGAAGTATCACCTGGTAAATATGAAGGCCGAGTACCTATAAGTGAATTAGGATTTTATAGTTTTAACATTACGGAAGAGTTACAAGGTAATACTATAGCTAGTCAATTAGGAGGATTTGCATATCAATATTCTCCTGAATATAAATTTCAGGAACAATCTAATAGTTTATTAGCTTTAGTGGAAGATACTGAAGGAAAAGTTATAAATTCTGCAGAGGATATATATCAGATAAAGAGCAATAAGGGTTATACTAAAAAAAATATAAGCAATTTATTATTAATAATAGCTATGTTATTATTTTTATTTGATATAACTTATAGAAGGTTAGGCCTAAAAAAATATTTAAATAAGCAATTGTTTATTAATATAAGAGAAAGAATATATAAAAAAGAAGAGTATGGAAAAGTTGATAATGTAGTTAAGAAATATAAAGCAGATGAACTTGTACTTAGAGAAGCAGTAGAAAATGATCTTAAAAATAATAATTTAGATATGAAACATAAAGAATCTAAAATAAAACATAGAAGCTCATATAAAGATAGACTTAATAGGATGAAATCAAAAGATGGAAATATTGTATTAAATACAGGTGAGTTATTAAAAAAGAAGCGTGAGAGAAATGAAGATTAAATTAGGAGGTACTCATAATGACTATAAGACATTTGGAGATTTTTATAACCGTTGCTGATTGTGGTAAAATGAGGCTAGCAGCAGAACAATTATTTATATCACAGCCATCCGTCAGTCAAGCCATTGCCGATATAGAAAGTTATTATGGAGTTAAGCTATTTGAAAGGTTATCTAAAAAACTTTATATAACAGATAGTGGAGAAAGACTACTGAAGTATGCTCGTCATATTGTAGGATTATTTAAAGAAATGGAAGTTGATATTAAAAATGCTGGTGAAAATATATGCTTACGAATAGGCGGTACTGTAACTGTAGGAACATGTCTTCTATGTCCAATAGTTACTCAATTTGAGAGAAGGAACCCAGGAGTTTCTACAAAGGTTATAATTAATAACACCACAGTTATTGAAGATATGTTATTAAACAGTACCTTGGATTTAGCAATTATAGAAGGCGAGACTATAAGTTCAGATATAATAAAAATACCAATTTATAAAGATAAATTGGTATTAGTATGTGGAGAAAGTCATCCTTTTGCAAATGAAAAGGAGATTACTATAGATAAACTAGAGAATAAAGATGTCATTGCTAGGGAGAAAGGCAGTAGAGATCGTAATATTTTTGAGCAGTTACTAAATGAACAAAATATTTCTGTAAATGTAAAATGGAATAGTACCAATACTGAAGCCATCAAAAATGCAGTAATAGCAGGTCAAGGTTTAGCTATATTATCCAGTATTATGGTTAAAAATGAACTACAGTATGGAAAATTAAAGATAGTTCCAATTAAAGATATTAATATTACTAGAAATATTTGCTTAGTTTATCATAAGGATAAGTTTATATCTGAACAGATGAAGAATTTTTTAGATGTTTGCAAAAATCTTAATTTAGATATCTAAAATATCATGTATGCAAGAGTACCAATAATTCCTGACCCGAATATAACTAAAATAGGATTAGCCTTAAATTTACGTAATACTATAATTCCTGATATGAATAATAAGAATTCAATAATTCTAAAGTTGGATAGAACTATTGCAGATTTTTCTGCTTGGAATAAAGCTAAAGTAAGAATTGATAGTCCAGCTGATGTAATCAGAGCAACTACAGCTGGGCGCAAACTACTAAGGATAGTTTGAATACCTTTAAAGTTTCTATATTTATAGTATAGATGCGCTAATGTAAGACATATAATGAAGGCTGGTAAAATACAACCTAATGTACAAATTATTGCACCAGGTAAACCTGCAACACGAGTACCAACAAAGGTAGCTGAGTTTATAGATATAGGTCCTGGTGTCATCTCTGCGATAGTAATTAAATCAGCAAACTCTTCCATAGATATTAGATGATGAATATCTACAATTTGACTTTGGATTAAAGGTATAGCAGCATAGCCACCGCCTACACTAAACAGTCCTACTTTAAAAAAGCTTAGAAATAACTTGAAAATCATATGCAGTTACCATCCTTTCTAAGATCTATAATAAGATTTATAACTCCAATACCAGCACATATTAAAATAACAGTCATTGCACTAATTCCAAATACATAAGTCATTAAAAATGTAATAAACATCATAGCTATATACATTACATTACGAGTTTTAACTATGTTTTTTGCAAGATTTAGAACAACATCAAAAATAACAGCTGCGACACCTGCACGCATTACTTGAAGAGCAATAGCTACAATGGTGTTATCACGAAATTGCTGATAAAACATAGATATTATAGAAATAATAATTAGAGGTGGAAGAGTTGTCCCAATAACTGATATAAGTGAACCTAAAATTCCATGCATACGATATCCTAATATTACTGATGCATTAATAGGTATTGGACCTGGAGAAGATTGAGCAATAGCGGTAATATCTAACATTTCACTTTCATCCAGCCATTGAAGTTCTTCTACAAACTTCTTTTTCATTAATGACACTATTACAAAGCCACCACCAAAGGTAAATGCACTGAGGGAAAAGGTTGATTTAAATAGTTGCCATAATACTTTTAAATCTTTTTTTGATGTATTTTCCATGATTTTAAATCTCCTATCTTTATTTTTCGTTATTGTACGAATTGTTCTCTCACTTTTATTCTAAATAGGAATAATATATTTGTAAAATATATATATATTATCATTATGATAGGTATTTACTTATGTATAATTACAAACAATAAAATTTAAGTTTAAATATATGATTAGAAATAAAAAAGCAGCAAGCCTTTGGTTTAAAATAAAGGTTTGCTGCTTTTTATTATGGATAAATAAGTTAAATGTTTTATTAATAACATATTACCTATACTAAATTTTCTTTAATAAAGTTAACTACTGCATCTACATGGCCTGGAACTTTAACTTTTCTAAATTCTTTAACTATATAGCCATCTTTATTTATTATGAAAGTACTTCTTTCTATTCCAATAGTCTTTTTACCATACATAGTCTTTTCTTTTAGAACATCATATAATTGGCAAACAGATTTATCTTCATCAGCTAATAAAAGAAAGTTAAGTTCTTGTTTCTCAATAAACTTTTCATGAGATTTAACACTGTCTTTACTAATTCCAATAATAACTGTATTTAATTCATTTAATATTTCCTTGCTATCTCTAAAGCTTATAGCTTCCGTTGTACAACCTTGGGTATTATCTTTTGGATAAAAATACAATACTACATTTTTACCTAAGAAGTCATTAATGGAGTGGGGATTGTTATCACTACCTATTAATGAAAAATCAGGTGCTTTTTTTAATTCTAATATATCATTCATTATTATCATCCTCCTAAGGAAAGTTAATAAAAATAATTAACTAATATTCATTATTAATATTATATCATTAAGCATGATTAAAATATATAGTAAAGCTAGAAAAAAAGATTAATATCCATATATAGTAATGTGGTATAAAGATACTTGTCCTGGTGTATCAATACAAGAAAAAAGAAGTATTTCGGTGAAAAATATAGTAATAGATGAATATTATTTATTTAGTAGGCAAATAATAAAATTTTAGGTATTTGAAATCATGATAAGATAATCCATGTCGCTAAGTGATGCGGCAACAAACAACAAGAAATTAAGAAAAAAACTTCTTAAAAAATGTTGACAGATAAGAAATTATCTAGTAGAATAGTAAGAGTCGTCGGAAGTAATCGATGATAATGAAAACCAAATGGTCTTTGAAAATTAAACAGAGAAAA
>NZ_BAAACI010000014.1:0-1814 GCF_039521425.1 Clostridium subterminale | reverse complement strand
CGAAGGTTAAGCATCAAGAGGCCGATAGTACTGCATGGGAAGCTGTGTGGGAGGGTAGGTTGTTGCCAGGTCAATATGGCTCCTTGGTCAAGCGGTCAAGACACCACCCTTTCACGGTGGTAACAGGGGTTCGATTCCCCTAGGAGTCACCATATGCAGATGTGGCGGAATTGGCAGACGCACTAGACTTAGGATCTAGCGCCTTAGGCGTGGGGGTTCGACTCCCTTCATCTGCACCATAAGCGGGTGTAACTCAATGGTAGAGTGCTAGCCTTCCAAGCTAGTTACGAGGGTTCGATTCCCTTCACCCGCTCCATTTTGCGTTTTTAGCTCAGCTGGATAGAGCAACGCCCTTCTAAGGCGTGGGCCAGGGGTTCGAATCCCTTAAGACGCACCATATATTGGGATATCGCCAAGCGGTAAGGCACCAGACTTTGACTCTGGCATTCGTAGGTTCAAATCCTGCTATCCCAGCCAATAGATGGTTCACTAGCTCAGTCGGTAGAGCACATGACTTTTAATCATGGTGTCCGGGGTTCGATCCCCCGGTGAGCCACCAAATCCTATTACTTAGTGTAGTGGGATTTATTTTTTTATTTAAAAATTGTACATAATGTAAAATAAATTTTATTTTATTTCATTTTAGATATAAAGTATGTTATCATATAGTAAAATACAATAATGCATAAAGGAGTAGAAATATGGAAAATCAAATATTAGCTTCAGTTAATGGAAAGAATATAACTCAACAAGATGTAGATATGGCAATGACTAGATTTCCACAACAAAATCAAGAATACTTTGCAAGTGAAATAGGAAAAGAGCAATTTTTAGAGCAATTAATAAGCTTTGAATTACTTCATAAGTTTGCTATAGATGAACATTTAGAAGAAACAGAAGACTTTAAATCTCAATTAGAATTATTAAAGAAAGATTTATTAATTCAAGCTGCAGTAAAAAAAGTTCTAGATGTAGTTACAATTTCAGATGAAGAGGTAAAAAAATATTTTGAAGATAACAAAGAGATGTTTAAAGGTGAAGCAAGTGTAAGAGCTAAACATATATTAATTGATAATGAGGATAAGGCTAAAGAAATCAAGGAAAAGATTAATAATGAATTAAGTTTTGAAGACGCAGCAAGAGAATTTTCAACTTGTCCATCAAATTCACAAGGTGGAGATTTAGGAACATTTACAAGAGGTAAAATGGTTCCTGAGTTTGAAAATGCAGCATTTGAATTAGAGATTGGACAAATTAGTGAACCAGTAAAAACTCAATTTGGATATCATCTAATAAAAGTGGATGAGAAGTTACCAGAGGTAATGAAATCTTTTGATGAAGTTAAAGATTCATTAAAATTAAACTTATTAGGTCAAAAACAAAACATGGAATATATTAAACTTATAAACGATTTAAAACAAGAGCAAAAAGTAGAGATATATAAGTAAGAATACTATGAATAAAAAATAACATCATCTATTTTAACAGAGGATGTTATTTTTTTATGTTTATATTATAAACAATGCCATGTGTATCAATATAAGTATATAGAAGAAAATTAGAGTATTTAAAAGTAATTTAAGGATATTCAAGGATGAATACCACAATTTTTAATTTATATATGTATAAAGCATGATAAGATAAGTTTTGTCGCTGAGAGATGCGGCAACAAACAACAAGAACTTAAGAAAAAAACTTCTTAAAAAATGTTGACAGATAAGAAATTATCTAGTAAAATAATAAGAGTCGTCGGAAGTAATCGATGATAATGAAAACCAAATGGTCTTTGAAAATTAAACAGAGAAAAAGGTAAA
>NZ_BAAACI010000013.1:0-3115 GCF_039521425.1 Clostridium subterminale | reverse complement strand
GCTCAGTCGGTAGAGCACATGACTTTTAATCATGGTGTCCGGGGTTCGATCCCCCGGTGAGCCACCAAAAGCACTTCATAATGAAGTGCTTTTTTGCTATATAGAATAATAAACTTAATTTATAATATAATAAGTAGCATTTGGGGTATGGGGGATTAGAAAATGTATAATTTATGTGAAGGACAACGAATTTATTTAAGAAATATAGAATTAACTGATGTTAATTTAATGACTAAATGGAAAGATGATATAATCATGAGAAAAATGTCTGTGGGATTAGATACAAATATAAGTTATGAAAATCAATTTCAAGACATTAAAATTAGTATAGAAGAAGGAGAAGAATTATATTTAATTATTGTATTAAAAGATAATAATGAATCTATAGGATATATAAGAATAAACTGGATAGATGAAAGTAAAGAAATGGCTTGGCTTAGATTTGGGTTAGGAAGCCATAGACAAGAGGGATATGCCAAAGAAGGGTTGAAATTAATTATAGACTATTTATTTAGTCTTGGAACTCATAGAATTGATGCAGAGGTATTAAGTTTTAACCATTCTAGTCAAGGCACATTAAAATCAGTAGGTTTTCTTCATGAAGGAACAAGAAGAGAAGCATATTATGACGGAATAGAATATGTTGATATTTTAGTTTTCGGAATTGTAAAGGAATAAATAATTAGAATTAAAACTAATTTTTTTATATAGGAGGGAAGATAAATGGTAATAGCTCAAGTAGAGATATTAACGAATAAATATGTACAGATTATATTAAACAGTAAATTTTTTGAAGTGTGGAAATCAATTGCAATTGGAGTAGGAATATTTGTACTATTAATGTTCTTAAGGAACATATTTGCTAAATATATTATAAAGATATTAGATAGCATGTTTAAAGCTTTAAAAATAAAAAGTGCTAGAAAAATATTGAATGCATTTGAAAAACCTATAAAGATGGCATTTATAGTAATGGGTGTATACATATTTATGAGTATATTAAGTTCATCAATGGGATGGAGTATTAGAAGTATAATTAATAAATTTTTAGGGACATCGATTATAGTATTGTTTGCTAATGGATTAATCAATATTACAAACAATTCAGATGATTTTTTATTTAGAGCTACAGATAAATATGATATAAAAGTGAATACTGTATTAATACCTATGATGTCCAAAGGAATAAAGTATTTAATAATAGCCTTTGCAATTATACAAATAGCAAATATTTGGGGATTAGATGTAAATGCTTTTATAACAGGAATAGGTTTAGGCGGAGTTGTAATAGCTTTGGCAGCAAAAGACTTTGCAGCCAATATGATGTCAGGTGTAATAATATTTATGGATAATCCATTTACAATAGGCGATTGGGTTAAGTGTAAGGAGATTGAGGGAATAGTAGAAGATATTAGCTTTAGAAGTACCAGAATAAGAACTTTTGATAAAGTGTTAATAACAGTTCCTAACTCATTACTAGTAAATGATTCAATACTGAACTTTAATAAGAGGGAATTAAGAAGAGTAACTATGGATATAGGAGTAACGTATGATACATCTACTGAGCAGCTTCAAAAGTGTGTTAGTAGTATAAAAGATATGTTAAAAAATCATGATGGGGTGGATAGTGAGAGTATTCATGTTAGCTTTAGTACACTTAATGAAAGTAGTTTAGACATAAGCATGTATTTCTTTATAAACAAAATTGGATTTAATGAATATATGGAAATTAAAGAAGATATAAATTATAGCATAATGAAAATTCTAAGCGATGAGGAAGTAAGTATTGCTTTTCCAACGAAAAGTGTATATATAGAAAATAAATAAAAGGTTTAGGTAGTTCTTATTTGAATTACCTAAACCTTTTATTATTAGTTTATAAAGTTAACAATTTCATTGTATAAGCTTCTTACACCATAATGCCAATTTTGATCAGCAGAGTATTTCCTATTAATCCATACTAAAGGATCAACACTATCAGGTTTATCTTTAGACAGATTTATAATTGTACGACAAGCAATTTCTGATGTATCTACAATATTAGTATTATAACTTTGCCAACTACAAAATACATTGTAAGGATTGTTAGCTATTTTTGCAGCACTTACATGATTTTGAGGAACAAAGCTTTGTTCTTGACCTGTAATAGCGAATAGCAGTATAGGATTAATATTAAAATCTCTACTAACTTCTATTATGGATGAAAAGTAAGGTTCATCTTTAAGTAGAGAAGATTTATTAGCTAGATAAGATTTTAATAAGGTTTCATCTATAACTTTATATTTAAACCAATCAGGTAAATGCATAGTTTGGTTTATCGCATCTTCACTTACTTGATTATTATGATACAAATTTTTATATTTTTGCTGAGATTTTTCTATAGAATAAGAATTATAATCAGAGTTGTATTTTGAAAATTCAGTGTTTGATGTATTAGAGTTTTTAATTCTATAAGTTATAGATAGAGTATTTATTGATTTTATGTCACTGCCAATTAAATTTGTATTTTTATTAGTTATATTTTGTCTTTGCTCCGTGGTTGATAAATTAATAAGTTGTAATACTAATATAAATATAACAACTAGAGGAATAAAACTTTTTTCTTTCTTCTTCATAAATTTAATCACCATATTTCCCAAAATTTTTATTAATAATTATAATCTGTCCAAAAAAAAAATAAATATTCAATTTATATATTTTTTTAAAAGATAGTAGATAATTAATTTTAGAGAATTGTAATTATACATTTATAATTATGTAATAAATAATATAAGTAAATATATGATATAAATGTGTAAATATAATTAATAAATAAAATAAACAAATCCTAGTGTATCAATATAAGGATAAGTTAGTAATTAGAAGAAATCACTAGAAAGATAAGGCTATTTATGAATAAATTTAAATTATATAATATACGCATAATTAAATCATGATAAGATAAGTCTTGTCGCTGAGAGATGCGACAGCAAACAACAAGAAATTAAGAAAAAAACTTCTTAAAAAAATGTTGACAGATAAGAGATTATCTAGTAGAATAATAAGAGTCGTCGGAAGTAATCGATGATAATGAAAACCAAATGGTCTTTGAAAATTAAACAGAGAAAAAGGTAAA
>NZ_BAAACI010000012.1:0-1015 GCF_039521425.1 Clostridium subterminale | reverse complement strand
GGGAGTCGACATGAAGTTAATCCTTCATGACAAACTGGTACTTTAACTCTGTTTAATTTTGAGAGACCATCTCTCAAAAAACTTTATAGTAAATTTCCACATGGGGGTATAGCTCAGTTGGGAGAGCACCTGCCTTGCACGCAGGGGGTCAAGAGTTCGAATCTCTTTATCTCCACCATTTGTGGGTCTATAGCTCAGCTGGTTAGAGCGCACGCCTGATAAGCGTGAGGTCGATGGTTCGAGTCCATTTAGACCCACCATTAATTTGCAATGAAGTTTGCAAAATTGAATGTTCTTTGAAAATTACACAGTGAAGATATATTGTTAAACCTTTAAATTTAAAGATAAAACAATTTCGTCAAGAATTTTAATTTGAATTCTTTGTAGAATGAAAATCTAATCTTAATCGCTTAAGATTAGTAAATTAAAGATTTCATTAGAAACGAGAAAGTCAAGGAAACGACTGAACGAGGAACAGAGTTTACTAAGGTAAATGAGCACCGGAGTGAGGGAGTTGACGTAGAATTTCGAAGTTTATAATGAAGTATAGATAGGTCAAGCTACAAAGGGCGCATGGTGAATGCCTTGGCACTAGGAGCCGAAGAAGGACGTGATAAGCTGCGATAAGCTTTGGGTAGGCGCAAATAGCCAGTGATCCAAAGATTTCCGAATGGGGAAACCTACATAGTTAACACTATGTACTGTGCACTGAATAAATAGGTGTATGGAGGTAAACCCGGGGAACTGAAACATCTAAGTACCCGGAGGAAGAGAAAGAAACATCGATTTCCAAAGTAGCGGCGAGCGAAATGGAAAGAGCCCAAACCTAAGCCTTTGGCTTGGGGGTTGAGGACAGAACATAAAATATAACAGGAATTAGCCGAAGACAGCTGGAAAGCTGCTCCGCAGAAGGTAATAGACCTGTAGGTGAAAATGGAAGTTATAGAGTTCTGATCCAGAGTACCACGAGACACGTGAAACCTTGTGGGAAGCAGGGAGGACCACCTCCCAAGGC
>NZ_BAAACI010000011.1:0-219113 GCF_039521425.1 Clostridium subterminale | reverse complement strand
AATTTTTTACCAATGAAAAATTTATTCAATCCTTCAGAAGGTGAAGAGTCTTTTGATAACGGTACTCTTTATAAATCAAGTTTAGTAAGATTAAAAGATAAATATTTGCTTTATTATTCTGCAAGAGATAAAGTTGGACAATGGAGAATTGGTTTAGCAGAAGAAGAGGATATTACAGAATGAAAATAAAGTAATTATTATAATTACAATATATTTAAAATATAGTATAATTATTACAATGTATGATTTGGGGGGAGTATAATGAAAAATATTCAATTAGAGGATTTTACAAAATATAAATTTTTATCATCTCTAAATTTTTCACCTAAAGGGGATAATGCTTGCTTTGTTGTGTCTAATTGTAATTTAGAGGATAACGACTATGATACTAATTTATGGCTCTATAATTTAGCTTTGAACAAATATTATCAATTGACTACTTTTAATAAAGAAAGAAGCTTTATATGGCTTCAAGATAATGAGACTATATTATTTCAAGGAGTAAGAGATAGTAAAGATAAAAAGAAACTTGAAGAGGGAGATGAATTTGCTCAATTTTACAAGTTAAACATTCATGGTGGAGAAGCTGTTAAGGCTTTTAAAATCCCTATGCCAGTTGAAACTATAATTGAAATAGATGAAGATACTTTTTTATTTACAGGAAATCATAGAGTAGGTGGGAAAAGTTTAATTGGACTTTCTGATGAAGAAAAAGCTGAGGAATTAAAGTTTAGAAAAGAAGAGAAGGACTATGAAGTTTTAGATGAGATACCTTTTTGGAGCAATGGTAGTGGCTTTACTAATAAAAAGAGAAGTGGATTATATAAATATGTAGTGAGTACAGGGGAAATAAACTTAATAACTGATGAATATACTTCAGTTATGTCAGTAGAATTAAGTGAAGATAAAAGTAAGTTGGTATTTACTGCAAGTTCTTATAAAGATAAAGCAGCACTTAATGATGAGCTATATGTTTATGACATTAAACTGGATAAACTTACTTTTATTAATGGAGAAGAAAACTTTTCTTATAGTCATGTAAGTTTCATGAGTGAAGATAAATTAATATTACTTGGAAGTGATATGCAGGAATATGGAGTTAATGAAGATGGTAAATTCTATATAATAGATTTGAATACTAGTAATAAAACTTTATTAACCCCAGATTTTGATAGAAGTACATGGAATTCTGTAGGTTCGGATTGTAGATATGGTAAAGGGAAATCTATTGTAAGAGATAGTAGCTACTTATATTTTATAACTACAGAAATAGATAGTTCTTATATAAATAGAATCGATATAGATGGAAATATAGAAAAAGTAAGTTTTAATACTGGATCAGTAGATTGTTTTGATGTTAAGAATGGCAATATATTATTTATAGGTCTTAGAAATCAACAGTTACAAGAAATATATTCATTAAAAGATGGTAGAGAAACTGAAATTTCAAGGTTTAATCAATGGATACATGATGAATTAAAAATCTCGAAACCAGAAAGAGTTGAGGTTGAAACAGAACCAGGTGTTATAATAGAAGGATGGGTATTAAAACCTGTAGATTTCGAAGAAAATAAAAAATATCCTGCCATTTTAGATATTCATGGTGGACCTAAAACCGTTTATGGTGAGGTTTTCTATCATGAGATGCAGCTATGGGCTAATATGGGGTACTTTGTATTCTTCTGTAACCCACGGGGCAGCGATGGACATGGAGGAGCTTATGCAGATATTAGAGGAAAATATGGTACAATTGATTATGATGACATAATGATTTTTACAGATAAAGTATTAGAAAAGTATAAAAATATAGATGTGGATAATGTGGGTGTAACTGGTGGATCTTATGGAGGGTTTATGACCAACTGGATAATTGGTCATACTGATAGATTTAAAGCTGCAGCATCTCAAAGAAGTATATCCAACTGGATTTCTAAGTTTTGCACTACAGATATAGGATTTTATTTTGTAGATGATCAAAATGGAGGTACTCCATGGAATAACGTGGATAAACTTTGGTATCATTCTCCACTTAAATATGCAGATAAAGTTAAGACACCGACTTTATTTATACATTCAGAAGAAGATTACAGATGTTGGTTAGCAGAAGGTCTACAGATGTTCACAGCTTTAAAATATCATGGAGTTGAGGCTAGACTTTGCATGTTTAGAGGCGAAAATCATGAGCTTAGTAGAAGTGGGAAACCAAGGCATAGAATAAGAAGACTTACAGAAATAACAAATTGGTTTGAAGAACATCTAAGATAGTTAATAAATAAGCACCTTATAAAAATAAATTTTATAAGGTGTTTATTTATATGCAATTTTAACTTGAATGAGAACTCTATTAAGAGCATAAACTAATTAAATATATATAATAATTATATAAGTCTATAAATTAAATAGAGTAGATGTAGGAGGGAGTTATGTCTATAGCTTTTAAATTTATTACCTTAATTCTAATAATAGTATATAGTGTGCTATCTATCTTTGCATGTACTATGGCAATTAGACAAAGTAGGGATGGTATTTTCCCCAATATCATTATGATTGTTGGAAGTATAGTTATTCTCTTTGCATCAATTACAGAATTTAATGGAGGAAATGATATGCTATATGTGCTTTTAGTAGGATTAATACTAATACACATAGCTGCAATAATCCATGGATATAAGCTATTTAATCAATTAAATTTAAAACAACATGTGCTAAGAGGATGTATTTCTATAATAATTCTAATATGCTACTATGTAGGTTTTTTATCTTAGTATATATAGTAAAAATAATGAGAACATAGGATGAAAAATATATAAAAGTATGTTTTAATATACTTATCAAAGAATATGAAAGGGGAACTTAAGATGGCAGTAAGGAAGATAGTTCAGTATGGAGATGAACATTTAAAAAAAATTAGTGATACTGTAGTTGAAATAAATGAAGAAATCAGAGGAATAATTCAAGATTTGAAGGATACATTATCAACAGTTGAAGGCGTTGGACTTGCAGCTCCACAAATAGCTGTAAATAAAAGAATTATATTAATTGATTTAACGACTGATAATACATCTCCTATAATACTAATAAATCCTAAAGTTATTAAAGCATCTAAGGAAATGGATAGAGATTATGAAGGGTGTCTTAGTTATGTTGGATACGAAGGATTGGTTGAAAGACCTACAAAAATGATAGTTGAAGCTTTAAATGAAGATGGTAAGCTAATAAAGTATGAGGTAGAAGATTTTATGGCAAGAGTTTTCTGTCATGAGATGGATCATTTAGAAGGAATTCTTTACATGGAAAGAGCTGATGAGATGTATGAATTAGTTGAGAGTAAAGAATAAAGGTTTTTTGATGATAATATTAAAATAGGTAAAACTGTTAAAAGGTTAACTATAAGTAGGACCTTTTAGCAGTTTTTATTTAATTAATTTATAGTTATTATCTATAGCTTTGTGTAGCCCATTTTAAAACTTTCATATAGATTTATATTAAAATTTAGATTATTATATAATAAAGGTAAAATTTATGCTTTATTTTATATAATAAGGGAAAGTATATAATATAAAGAAATACCTAAAAGATATAAATTTATAAGTACAATTAATAAAGAAATTTTGCATATAGATAATTAGAAATGCAAAAATTAAGGAAATATAGTAGAAACAAAATAAATAAAAATAAAGGAGTACTATACTATGAATAAACAAGAAATTATAGAGATTTTAGAAGATAATGCTTTAGAGAATATTACAGAAATAAAAAAGCATAATGACTGCTTTATAATTAAATTTTCTTACGAATTTGACGAGCTAGAAGTTGAAGGAGCTAGAGAATTTGCAAATGAAGATTGTGATGAAGAAAGAGAAGGAGAACAATGGTATCAAGAGTATTTTCTACCTTATTTAAATGATACTGCAATAGACAATATAAATGATATAGTAGATGAAATTTCAGAGGATTATGATTTAGATTATGAAATGTTGTCTTATGAGCTTTCTGAAGATGATTATGATTCAATGGATTTCTTAGTTGCTTTTTATAGAGAAGATTTACCTGTAGACATTGATGAATTAATTTTGGAGTTATAAATTTGTTATGAAAAAATTACTTATTATAAATGGTTCTCCTAATACAGAAGGGCACACAAATAAAATAGTAGATGCAATTATAAAAGGAATTAATACAAATGTGGGAATAAAATACATTAATTGCTATGATATGAATATTAAACCATGTACTGATTGTAAATATTGTAGTAAAGTCGTAGGGGCGTGCTCAATTAAAGATTCTATGACTGAGATTTATAAATTAATACAAGATTGTGATATAATCATTCTAGCATCGCCTATGTATTTTGGTATGTTTCCATCACCACTAAAATCTTTGATAGATAGGTGTCAAGTTATCTGGAGTAAAAAGTTTATATTTAAGCAAAATACAAAAGAAAGAAGACAGGGTATATTTATATTTAATGGGGGTAGTTCCTGGAATAGTATGTTTATTCATATGGAAACTATAGGTAAATATTTTTTAAATACCCTTAATTGTGATATTTTATTTAAGCTATATATAGATAATACAGACATAAATTATAATTATATTAATGAGTATCATGATGAAATTTTAAAATGTCAGAACCTAATAAATAAGGAGAAAATATTAGGCTAACTTCTTATGTTTTTTATTATTTTGTGTTTTATGAGAATTATGATTTAGCTTTTGATATTCTACAATGTATTCGTCTAAATGTTGAGAGCATATTACAACAATATTATCTGTAGGTCTCTTAAATCTAAGCAGTACATGTAGTAGTAGTTTAAAAGACTTAATTTTTTGATTTAGGAATTTAAATTTTAATAACACTCAATCACATCCTTAACTTTATATTTTTATTTTAACAGAGATACAACTTAATGTTAATAATTATTAATAGTCAAATTCATATTAAGTTTTACAAAAATCTCCATAAAAATGATAAATATATCATAAAAAACTTATAAATAAATATATCAAGATGACTTAATGCGATTACTAGAATCTCTAAGTGATTATAATGATACGTATTTCGACAAGTGGCGTATGTGAATTTAAAATAATTTTAAATTTATAAATAAATAATACTGAAATTTACATAAAAGTAATTATTTGAAGGAGTTTTATTGTATAATCATTTATTAAACTATTAGGAGGAAAAAATGGATAAAGAATATAAAAATATCGATGACATGAAAATAGAAGAGGTTATTGAGGAAATAAACGTTTTATATAAAAAGAGCCAAGAGTATGGCTTAACAGAAGCTGAAAAAAATAGACAGCAAGTTTTAAGAAGAAGATATATTGATAATGTTAAAAAAAATTTTAAAGCTCAAATTAGTGGATATAAGCCTTTAGACCCTAAACATAATAATTAGTAAAATAAAATTTAAATAAACAATGAGTATAAATATATAATTTGAAGTAGGGGAGGAGTAAGATGGGAGTAAAAGTTTTAGATTTGGTTAACAACTATAATTTAGAAGTTTTAGTAGAAGGAGATTTGGAATCTAATATTGTAGTAAGTGATATACATAGACCTGGATTACAATTTGCTGGTTTTTACGATTATTTTGATAATAAGAGAATTCAAATTGTAGGAAAAACTGAGTGGAGTTATCTAAAGTGCCTTGACCCAGAGGTAAGGATACGTAGAATAAAAAAGTACTTTTCTTTTCCTATACCAGGAGTAATAATTACAAGTGGATTAAAAGTACATGATGAATTTTTAGAAGAAGCAAGAATAAAAAATGTTACTGTTCTTAGAAGTAATGATAAGTCTACAAAGTTTATTAATAGGGTTAGTAATTTTTTGGACTCAGAGTTAGCACCAGAAACTAGGCTTCATGGTGTTTTGGTAGATGTATATGGTATTGGAATACTGATTATGGGAGAAAGTGGAATTGGAAAGAGTGAAGCAGCATTGGAGCTTATTAAAAGAGGACATAGGCTTGGAGCTGATGATGCAGTAGATATTAAGGAAATAGATGGGAAACTATATGGATCTTGTCCGTATATAACTACTGGAATGCTTGAAGTTAGAGGTATGGGTATTATTGATTTATCAGCTATTTATGGTAGTAGTTGTATTGTTTCTCAAAAAAATATTAATTTAGTTATTTCTTTAGTTAACTGGGATGTAAATGATAAATATGAAAGACTTGGAGTAGATAAAGAATATATGGAGATACTAGGGGTTGATGTAGAGAAAATAGTATTACCTTTAAAGCCAGGACGTAATATAGCCGTTATAATTGAAGCTGCAGCAGCTAATTTTAGGTATAATGCCACATCAAATTGCACTGCTGTAGAAACAATTGAAAAGAGAATTATGGATAGTCAAAATTCTTAGGATGCTTATGTAAAAATGTAATTTAAAAATAATTTTAAAAATTTCAGTTGTTTTAGATACTTATTAATAAAATTTACTATAATAAGTTTAAATATAATATACATTTGAAATTTTCTCAAATTTGAATTGTAAATCAATTCAAGTTGGAGTAATATAAAAGTAGAATTCTATAACTATGATTTTATCGGGAGGGATTTTAGTGGAAGATTTAAAAAGGTTAGAAAAAAAATATGAATTGGTATGGGATAAATACGGAAAGGAAGACCTTGATAAGGCATTCGAATTATCAGATAGATATATAGATTTTATGTCAAAGTGCAAAACTGAAAGAGAATGTGTTACTGAATTCATAGAATTGGCAGAAAAAGACGGATATGTAGATATAAATCAGTGCATAGCTGAAGGAAGAAAGCTTAAATCAGGAGATAAAGTTTATGCTAATTGCATGGGAAAAACTCTTGCATTATTCTTAATTGGAACAGAGCCTATAGAAAAAGGGTTTAAAATATTAGGTGCACATGTTGACTCACCAAGACTTGACCTAAAGCAAAATCCATTATATGAAGATTCGGATTTTGCAATGTTTAAAACTCATTATTATGGTGGAATTAAAAAATATCAATGGGTTACTATACCTCTAGCAATTCATGGTGTTGTAATTAAAAAAGATGGAACTTTAATAAATATAGTGATAGGCGAAGATGATAAAGAGCCAGTAGTTGGAATATCAGATTTATTAGTTCATTTATCTGCAGATCAAATGGCTAAGACTTTAGCTAAAGGAATTGAAGGCGAAAGTCTAAATGTTTGTGTTGGTTCTATACCAGTAGAGGATAAAGAAGCTAAGAATAGAGTTAAACTTAACATATTAAGACTTCTTAATAAAAAATATGGAATTACAGAGGAAGACTTTGTATCAGCTGAACTAGAAGTTGTTCCGGCAGGAAGAGCTAGAAGCTATGGTTTAGATAGTTCAATGGTTATGGCTTATGGTCATGATGATAGAATTTGTGCATATACTTCATTTGAAGCAATGATGAAAATTAAGAGTACAGATAAAACTTGTATCACATTACTTGTAGATAAAGAAGAGGTTGGAAGTCAAGGAGCAACTGGAATGCAGTCAAGATTCTTTGAAAATACTGTAGCAGAACTTGTGAACCTTGTTGAAGAATACAGTGAACTTAAAGTTAGAAGAGCTCTTGCAAACTCTAAAATGCTTTCTTCAGACGTAAGTGCGGCTTTCGATCCAAACTATCCATCGGTAAGTGAAAAGCAAAATAATGCATTCTTTGGAAAAGGTGTAGTATTCAATAAATATACTGGAGCAAGAGGAAAAGGCGGATGCAACGATGCAAATCCAGAATTTATTGCTCAATTAAGAAAAGTAATGGATAAGCATAATGTTTATTGGCAAACATCAGAACTTGGAAAGGTTGACCAAGGCGGCGGTGGTACTATAGCTTACATTCTTGCTGAGTACGGAATGGAAGTTATAGATTCAGGTGTAGCTCTACACAACATGCATGCACCATGGGAAATTGCAAGTAAAGCAGACATATATGAGACTTGCAGAGCTTATGAGGCATTCTTATTAGATATCTAATTTAAATAATTATATAAAATATAAAAGGTGGAAGAAATATTCTTCTGCCTTTTATATTTTTTTATAGTCAGCTATTCTTCTGTAAAGTATTTACATATACCATATAGGTTGTAGGATGTTGGCACCTCAGTTATATTCAAATAATCGACTTCATATTTACCATCCCAACCATATATAGATATATATTTTTCGTTAAATATAGTTATGCCATATTTTTTATTGGGGAACTCAATATATACTTTATATTTATAGGATTCAGGTAAATCATCAGGTTTTTCAATAAAGTAACTTTCATTTAAAGAATTTAAGAAACTAATAGCATCTTTGGATTCTGTAGAAGGAAAATCAAATTCTTTAAAAAACTCTTTGTAAAATACAGAAATGCGCGTGGGTTCTGTTTTATTAAGATTACTTATGAGTTCTTGAGTATAATAATTAAGGCATGTTTTTTCTTTGTTTAGTGATAACTTTATGTTTGTACACCCGGTGGTTATTGTTATTATAATAATAAATAAAATTAAAAACTTCTTTTTCAAAATATCAACCCCTTTATTCCTTATAAATTATGAAAATTAAGGTGAAATTATTACTACTATTAAGAAAAAGTACTGTGTATAATATAAAGATAGATAAAATTGCAATATCTATATTATAAATATTAATATTAAGTGATAGAAATTATATTATTAAGTATGAGATAAGGATAAAATAAATAGTATAAAGGGAGGAACTTTTATGATAATTATAGATAGATTTGAAAAAGAGTATGCTGTATGCGAAAGAGAAAATATGGAAATGATAAATATACCAATTTTATACTTACCTAAGGGCGTAAAAGAGGGAGATTGTTTAGATTTAGTAAATGATAAATATGTTTTTAATCGTAGAGAAACAGAAAGACTTAAGAAAGAAATTGAAAAACTTACAGAAGATTTATGGAAATGATAGTATTAATTAAAAAGATATGTTATAGCATATCTTTTTTTATGGCAACTAATATAATCTATAGATATACGGATTAAAAAATAAAATAATAGAATGAAATTTTTAACATTTCAAGTGTAGTTATTATCCAAAAATTTGGGCAGAATTGACAATTATATTATTTAGCTATACAATTGAATTGTTAAAAGTTTATCAAAATTGATATCCTTAAATGGTCTACATTATTTATTTTATGATAGGGGATAGATTTTAATGGGTATACTTAAATTTAAAAAAGCTAATTGTAAAAATTGTTATAAATGTATTAGAAATTGTCCTGTTAAAGCTATAGAAGTAAAGAATCATCAAGCTCAGATTATTGAAAGAGATTGTATTTTATGTGGTAATTGTATGGTTGTTTGTCCTCAGAATGCTAAAGAAGTTCGTAATGACGTACTAACGATAAAGAATTTGATTAGAGAGGGGAAACAGGTTATTGCTAGTATAGCACCTTCCTTTATTTCAAATTACAACGTTACTCAGTTTTCACAATTTGCTAGTATATTAAGAAAGCTTGGATTTAGTAATGCTTTTGAAACTGCAGAAGGAGCATATATAGTTAAAAGCGAATATGAAAAATTAATTAAAAGTAACTGGAAAAATATAATTATATCTTCATGTTGTCCTACAGTAGTCAAATTAGTTCAAAAGCATTATCCGGAAGCATTAAAGTATTTAGCACCTGTAAATTCTCCAGTACAAGTTCATAGTAAGTTATTAAAGAGTAAAATAAAGGATGCTATTGTTGTATTTATTGGTCCATGCATATCTAAAAAAGAAGAGTGTGTAATAGGTGAAGAATATAATGATATAGCTATTACTTTTGAAGAATTAGATATTTGGATAAAGGAAGAAGGGTTAAAATTTGAAGATAATAAAAATATAGATAATAACACGTATGTTTCAAGATTATTTCCCATTAGTGGAGGAATTTTAAATACAATGAATAAGAGATATGACTATAGATATGTTGCTGTTGATGGTCTAGACAATTGTATAGAAACACTAAAGGAAATAATTAACAATAATCTGGAAAATTGTTTTATTGAAATGAGTGCATGTAGTGGTAGTTGTATAAATGGACCAGCATCATCTCATAATAAATCTTTACGAATATCGTCAATGAATAAAGTTGAAAGTATAGCATTGAATAAAAATAATCCTACTGATTTTAATTTTAAATATAGTATTGATACAAGTAGAAGATTTAAAGATGAACAAATAGTTATACAATCTCCTAGTGATAAGGAGATTAGTAGTATACTAAAAAAAATGGGGAAAATAAGTATTGAGGATGAATTGAACTGTGGGACTTGTGGGTATTCAACTTGTAGAGAGAAAGCAATAGCAGTAATTTTAGGAAAAGCAGAAATAAGTATGTGTTTACCCTATATGAAGGAAAAAGCAGAATCCTTTTCAGATAAAATTATAAGTGTTACACCTAATGCTATTCTTACAGTAGATACTAATTTAGTAGTTCAACAGGTAAATAAATCAGCTTGTGAAATATTTGAAGTTGAAAATTCGAGAGATATTATTGGTTTACCAATATCTAGGGTTATGGATGACTTCGATTTTATAAATGTAATAAGCAATGAAGAAAATATTATCAATGAAAATGTTTACTTGCCTGAATATGATAAGTTTGTTAAACAGAATTTCATATATGATAAAAACAGTGGAATTATTATTTGTATAATGAAGGACATAACTAAGCTGAAACGAAAAAGAGAAAAATTGATTAAGGAAAAGACCAATAGAGCTGATATAACTGATAAAATTGTAGAAAAGCATATGTGTATTGTACATGAGATTGCATCATTACTTGGAGAAACGGCAGCCGAAACTCAAATAGCACTTACAGATCTTAAAGAAGCAATACTTATGGAGGAAGAGGATTATGACTAATGTGTTTTTAGAAAGTGGATTTGCCAGCATTAATAAGCATGGAGAATCTATTTCTGGAGACTTTTATACTACGATTAAAAGTAAAGATAAGACTACATTTGTACTATCTGATGGATTAGGAAGTGGTATTAAAGCTAATATATTAGCAACTTTAACATCAAAGATATTAGGTACCATGATGTCTAGTAATATGTCTATAGAGGAAAGTGTATATACAATAGCTAAAACTTTACCTATTTGTAAGGTTAGAAATATGGCATATTCTACTTTTACAATACTTCAAATTTATCAACGAGGTGATGCATATTTAGCACAATTTGATAATCCATCAATAATATTAATGAGAGATGGAAAAAATGTTGTCTATGATTCAACACGTAAAGTTATGTATGAGAAAGAAATACATGAAAGTAATATTAGGCTTAGTATAGGAGATATGATTATACTTGTAACTGATGGAGTTACTAGTGCTGGACTTGGAAGAACTACGAAAAATGGGTGGAAAAGAGAAAGCATTATTGAATATGTTCAGAGGTGGTACACTCCAGATATGTCACCACAAAGGATGGCAGCAACAATAGCAAATGCATCTATGGATTTATATTTAAATTCACCAGATGATGATATAACCGTTGCTGTGTTTAAGATTTGTGAGCGAAAGGTAGTAAATCTTATGGTAGGTCCACCAGAGCATAAAGAAGATGATAATAAAGTATTAAAACTTTTTTTTTCGAGGAAAGGTAAGAAGATAATTTGTGGTGGAACCACAGCTAAGATTGCAAGTAGATATTTAAATAAACCTATTGTTATAAACAATAATACGGGTAGCGAGGAAATACCTTCAACTGCATGTATTGAAGGGGTAGACTTAGTTACAGAAGGAGTTATAACGTTGGAAAAAGTTTTATATATTGCTAAGCAATACAGTATTACCTCAAACATTTCTTTAGATTTAAAAAATAAAATAGATGGAGCGTCTGTAATTGCTAAAATTTTATTTGAAGAAACAACTGATATAAACTTTTTTATAGGAAATGCAATAAATTCTTTCCATAATGATTCAAATAGTCATATTAGTCATACCATAAAATTAGGAATAATAAGAGAACTAGAGAAGATACTCAGTGGTATGGGTAAAAATGTTAAAGTGAGTATGTATTGAATAGACATAGTTTTTGAAAGAAAAAATTACAAAACCCTAATCATAGCATATTTTATGATTAGGGTTTCTATTGCAATTATATCATGTTTTGAAACATTTGAAGTATATTTAGTAGCCCATAGCCCCATTGAGGATTAGGATATATATCTCCAAGGCGTTTGCTAGCTCCGCGGGCGATATAGGTCTTTATTGTTTGAGAATACATATAGGGGTCATTGAGTTTAATAATTCCCCATTCGAATAATAGTGCACAAGCACCAGCTGTTACAGCAGCAGCTACACTTGTGCCGTTAGCTGTTGCAATTTTATTGTTAGGGGCTACAGTTATAGCGTTTACACCTCCCGCAGCTATATCTACGTAATTAAATCTAAGATCATTAAAAGCTGCACCAGAATAGTTTAGAAGATAATTATTGTTTTGATTATAGGCTGCAACAGAGATTACATAAGGGGAGTTGCTTGGATTAGTGGATGTTCCAAAGGGATCTGCATAGCTGAAGTGAGTACCACCGACAGTTAAGCCTTCTTCAGGAATCCAAGCATTAAAGCTACCTTTTAATACAGAGTTTGCAATTAATCTAAGTTTCCAAATACCTGATTGTATATCATAGAATCTAAGTCTAATTAGTTCATCTCCAGTGATTTCTTCAGGTAAATAGTAATTAACTTTAATTGAAGTTTCCTCAAATATATAATAATAATACTCTGTATTATTAATTAAAGCACCAATAATACCACTATTTTCACCAGATGGAGATACAATATCTACAGACATGACATTAGGGGAGTCTACCCAAATATCCATCCACAAACTATTTTGTTCTGGAGATACGTCAATTTCTACTATGTGAAGTTCCCCAGGTTCAGAGAGTATTCCGGAAGTATGGCATCCTTTATCTCTTTGGTTTCCGGTTGGAACAACCATTACAATTCCACTATTTTGACTTATAGATTCTATATATTGCTCTAAGATACCAGTACCCTTATGGTTACCTAAGTTTGTACCGAGGGGGAAAAGAATAACCATTGGTTTAGAAGTTTCTAGAGAATATCTATATAAAAATTCCAAGGCCGCAAAAATAGTAGTTATATTATAAATTGGAACTTTCACATTAAATTGTGTTTTATATGAAAAATCTTGAATTAGTTTTACAATTACGAAATCGCAATTAGGGACTATGCCTTTTAATTCAGGGTTTTTGCCAGTAGCACCAACTATTCCAGCCATATTTGTGCCATGACCGATTTCATCTACGGATGGTACTATATCATAGGGATACATACCTTCTCTAGATGCTTGTATAGCAGCTTGAATATCTTTTTTTTCATATATTGAACCATAGGGAATAAACTGATCTGAATTTTTACCGTTAGAAGGTATGGTTTGATCCCAGATACATTCTATTCTAGTCTCTCCATTATTTCTCATGAACTCTTCACTTAAGTAATCAATTCCTGTATCAATAATTGCTATGTTAACACCGCTTCCATTTAGACTTAAGGGAAGATCTAGCTGTAGGAAACCTACTTGAGAAGCTTCTATAGGAGTAATTTGTTGGAGAGTATACATTTCAGCTGGTTTTACATATACTATGGATGGAAACTCTGGGGCACCAATAGCTAGTTCTACATCTTTAGGTAGAGATATGATGGCATATCTATCATTAATTATAGTTAAATAGTGATCAGGATCTTGGGAAAAATCCTGTTGAACGTCACCTTGATACTGAACAATATAATGATTGTAATTTATGTCACTAAAAATACTTTCTGGAACTTCTAAATTTCGCTTCATATAAAATCACCTACAATACATTTTGGAATTCTTATAAATAAATTATTACTATTATATACAATATAATTAACATTTTCATTGTATTCTTTATATGTGCGCATACTAGCAGGATATACAATATTTGCAGCATATGATCTACTTATAAAGTTAAAAACACCCAATAAGTCTAGATATCCGTATCCTAGTTCTTCGTTAGGAAATCTATAATAAATATTTCTGGCAGCACCATGCATTAAATAACTTCTGATTTTTTGAGAGTACATAGTTGGATCATTACCATTGATAATTCCCCATTCTAATAATAGCGCACAAGCTCCTGCAACTATGGCATTTGCAGCAGAACTACCAGACATAGTAGTTGTTCCACCTGCAACTTTTGTAGTTAAAATATTTGTTCCTAAAGTAGATATGTCAGGATTAATTAAGTTGTTAGTATTAAAGCCTCTTCCAGATTCAGAGATTAAAGCATTATCTGGACCATAGTAAGAAGTGGTAACTACATTACTAGCTGTAGATGGCACCATTAAGGTATTTAATGGATTAGGTTGAAGAAATTCAGTACCACTAGGCAAGGTACTATGAGGTGGTAGCCAAATATCGTATCGGCCATCAGTTAAATATTCGCCTATCAACCTAAAGGTCCATATTCCAGGCTTTATATCATAAAATTCTATGTGGATAACTTCATGACCAGTAAAACGTTCAGGATTATAATATAAAATTCTTGATGTAGTGTTTAGAAAAATAAATTTACTAATTTGTTCATTGGCATTTTTAGATTTTAGAAGTTGAGAGGTTTCTCCAGTAGGAGATGCTATTATTAAGGAAGCTCTATTTGGTTTTCTAACCCATATATTAAATTGAATAAACTTCATTTCTTGAGTTATTCTTAGTTCTACAGATGAAATTTCATCTATATTTCTAATATAACCAGTAGCATGGGTTTGAGCAGCCCCTTCATTTCCTACGCCGCAGACAAAACATATTCCACGGATAGTACCTATGGAAGTCAAATATCTAGAAATTAAACTAAATCCATCATGGCTGCCTTCTGTAGAACCTATGCCTAAATATATAACCATGGGGCGTTTAAGTTCTATAGCCACATTTTTTAAATATTCAATGCCTGCTACAATTTCACTGCCATTATAAACAGGTGTATACTCTACTCCATTATCTAATAACGTTTTTCTAAAATTAGTTGATTGAAAAAGCTTAACTATTACAAAATCACTATCATTTGCTATACCTGTTATATCAGCACTATATCCTCTTGCACCTATGATTCCAGCAACATTAGTACCGTGTCCAACAGTATCTTTAGAAGGAACAATAGCATAAGGATCTTCATTGTTTCTATAAGCTTTAATAGCTGAGTTTATTTGCTCATTTGAGTAAGTAGTTCCCATATAGGTGTTAGTAGAACTGTTACCAGGGATTTCTTGATCCCATATACTAACTATCCTCGAGGTACCATCTTCTCTAATAAATTCTTCATTAAGATAATCTATACCTGTGTCTACAATTCCTATTAGGACACTTCTACCAGTTAAATTTAAATAAGGGTTTATTTTTATAGGATTTATGTTTCCTACAGAAGAAGCAGATGTAGATATAGAAGTTTCGCCTAATACATACATACCTCTAAAGTCAAAGAAAACAATTTGAGGAACATCTTCTAATAGTCTATTCATATCTAAATGGGATACTGATACTACAGCTAGATTGTATGTGATTATATCGCCACAAGCATAGGATATTTTACTCATTTGTTTTATAAATTCATCTTTATCTTTATATTGAACTAGAAAATTAGACGTATTTTCATTATAATATAAACTACACTCTCTTGAATTAGTCATAAAAACTCCTAATATAATACTATATATTACTATTATATTTTAGTTAAAAAATTTAATGATATAATTTTTTTATAGGCAAGGCAATAAATCCTTCTTATAATGAGTTGGATAATGATGTTAGCTATACTATAAAGTTAGGAATTATTAGAGAATTGGAAAAAATACTAAATGATATGGATGAAAATGTTAAAATAAGTCTTTAGTGAATAAAAAGTTCAGAATATACTTCCCATCTATTAATCACTTAGAAATATATTATACAGATTATTAACTCTAACAAAAATTCTATTTAAGTATTTATATAAATATAATAAATGATATAATAAAATTGCATCATTTGTGTAAAATATAGTATTATTAGGTCAATAAATGAATTTAAATAATATATTTGAAAAAGAGGAGAAGTGTACATATGTTTAGCAATAATTCAACAATAGATCAAGTAATAAACAATATATCCTTATTGGAAAAACCAAAATCAAATTTAAAGATTAGTAGTAATAATTTAGAAAAGTTAAAAAGTATATATTCTAGATTAAATAATGGAAAATCAAGTTTTGAAGAAATTTCAGAGTTAGTATTAAACTCTGTTATTCAAATGAGTAGTTTAGATCTATTGTTAAAAGATAAAGAGGAAAAGATAAATATTGTTAGTAAAGAAATTATAAACTTAATGGATAGGATTACACAAACAACAAATATAACATCCCATACTTCAGAAGAAGTTACTGCAGCTCATTCTGATATGACATTAGCAATTAACACTCTATCTATGAATTCCTCAATGCTATTAGAGGCAACTAAAAAGAATGAAGATGAATTGGCGGAAATAAAGGAATTTTCGGATGAGGCTATAAGTCATTCTAATAGCATGAAAGCAGATATGGGTAACCTTATTCATGTTATTGAGAATATACAAAGTGTAATAAGTGCTATTAATGATATTTCTGAGCAAACTAATCTTTTAGCTCTTAATGCTTCTATAGAAGCTGCTAGAGCTGGAGAAAGCGGTAGAGGCTTTGCGGTAGTTGCAGATGAGATAAGAAAGTTAGCTGATGAGACAAAAACTTTAACTTCAAGTATGGATGAATTTGTAGCTGCCATAGAAACAGCATCTAATAAGAGTAATATAAGTGTAGATAACACAGTAGAATTTTTAAATAAAATAAATGAAAATTTAGATTCTGTAGTTGATTCTAGTAAAGAAAATAGAGACAAGATTAATAATATTACTGAAGCAATAAGCACCGTTGCTACTAATAGTGAAGAAATAAATGCTTCTATGGATGAAGTCTCTACTAGCATAAAGAATCTTGAAGGTGATATTGATGATTTAAAAGAGAGCGGAGATATACTTGGAGATGTAAGTGATAGTTTAAGTAAAGTTATAATTCCAGTATCTGCTATAGAATCAGATTTGGATAGAGCTGCAAAAATAATAGGAACTTTAGTTAATGATAGATACTATATGATTGATAATAAAGTATTCATAGATACTATAAATAAAGCAATAGTAGCCCATGAAAATTGGTTATGCAACTTAAAGCATATGGTTGAAGCAGGGATTATAACACCGCTACAAGTAGATGAGCGTAAATGTGGATTTGGACATTTTTATTATTCTATGAAACCTAAAAATAAAGAAATATTTTCTATTTGGAATAGGTTAGAAGAAAAGCATAGAAAATTTCATGAACTTGGACAAGTAGGTATAGATGCTATTAATAGAGATAACAATAGAGAAGCAGAAGAAACATATAAAAAAGCAGAGACTCTATCAAAAGAGCTAATTAATGACTTTAAAATGATTATAACTATTACTGAAAGAATAAATAAAGAAAACAAAAGTATTTATGAAAATTAAAAATTTAAGCATGCGCTGTTGTTTTTGACTGAAAATTAGTTAAGAGCGGCAGCTCTTTTAGTTTTAATTCGTTTAAATTTTCTTTTGAAAATATATATTCAATTCTAAGGGAAATAAGAGTTAATATGCTATCTATTATAAAAACTATTGATATCTCAAATACTTCTTGTAATTATCACACTATTGTTATTATGTGAAAACAATTATTTATATGTATAGTGAATAGAATAAACCTTGACAGGGGGCTGTTCAAGCATTAAACTTATATATGCCATAATATAGTAATGACATTAGATTTATGGTTATCCAGTTATTTAATGGTAGTAAAGAGATGGTAATATATTAGTAAATACTTAATGACGATAGGAGTGACAAAAATGAGTGATCTAAATCTTCGTCTTATGACAGATTCAGAAGTAACGTACTGGTATACACAAGAGTTTGAAAATCATTTCAACTCACAAGAAAGAAAGCCTCTAGCCGATATTATAAAGCTTAGAAATTCTGGTCACTATGATTTATTAGGACTATTTGATGAACATTCTAATCAAATGCTTGGATATGCAACTATTTGGAAATCTCCAAATATAAATTTACTACTCTTAGATTATCTTGGCGTGTCTTCAAGCTTACGTAATAAAGGACTAGGAAGTGAAATTCTGTTAGCCCTTAAAAAATACTACAAAAATGAATATATAATAGCAGAGTCAGAACTACCTGTTTCTGAAGACTCTCCTTCTGAAAATAATTTACGTGAACGTAGAATAAACTTCTATAAAAGAAATGGATTTAAGCCTGTATACGAAATGGCTACATGTGGCATGAGATGGCAAGCTTTAATTCTTAGTGATGGCTTTATATCAAGCCCATCAGAAATCTCTAAGATAATGCATAATCATAAAGCTATTTATGGCCCATCAAGAGAGGATGTAAAAATTCCAATATATCAGGATGAAGTTCCAGCTATGCCTTATTGGGTGTTAAAAAAGTAATATTAATAGAAAAAAGTATTGAGCAAATCTCAGCTCAATACTTTTTTCTATTTAATATATTTAAATCTCAATGATCTCTTTTTGTCTTCCTAAAATATAGCTTACATCATTATTAAAATAAATATCTTCCTCTAAATACATATAAACATTTTGTCCATCCCATTCTGACAATTTATCGCAAACATTTAATTCTAATGCATAGCAAGTTTCATTTTCTATTGGACATTCTCCACATCCTTCTAAAAATCCTTGAAGATCATATCTACCAATAGATGTTCCAGAACCATGTCCAAAAGTTCCTATTGGATGAGAATATATCATTGGTTTTATACCTTCTTCTTTAGCTTGATTTATAGATTCAAAAAATACATCATTTCCAGTCTTTCCATATTTAAATTTTGAAGTAATTATTTCTTGTAATCTATTTCCTTTCACCAATAAATCTCTTAACCCCTTTGGTGCAGAATCTTCTTCTCGTTTTCGTACATAACATACCCACTGCATATCTGTATGTAGGTTTATAAATTTACAAGATACCCCTATATCACAATGCAGAAAATCACCATAGTTTATTGGTTCATCAAAAATTCTACTAACTAAATTACCCTGTCTTTGCATATCAACATCTGGGCCAAACCAAAAATTAAGCCCTAGCATTGATATTGTATTTCGCATAAGCCATTCTAGGTCAGTGGTTGTGGTTCCATTAATTTTAATACTATCAGCACTAAAGGTCATCTTTATAATATCTTGGGTAACTTCTACTAAAACTTTCAAAACAGCTAACTCTTTTTTAGTAACCCTTTGAAGCCATTTAACAGAAAGATTCTCCGCACTACAAATTCTGCTTCTTTGTGATTCTGATAAACTCTCTATTAATTCTTTGTATAAACTAGATATAAGTCCATCACAAAAACCATAGTTCTTACTTTCTTGAACAGCTATTGACTTTGGGTTTATTTCATCAATTATTCTTTTTAAACCTTGCCAACAATTTTCATCTTTATTTTGAACATTCTCGTATATTGAATTCATTATTGGTGAATGGCTACCAAACATCATTTTTCTAACTTTCTTTGATTTCTTATCATAATAAAAAGCTAAGATACTTATTCTACGTGCATTAGGCATATCCCAGGAAAATAGAGTTTTCATAATAGGATCTTCATTATTTTCTTTGCCCATCACTATCCAAAAATCACTATCTGAACTCTCAATTGCCCAAGGCAATACTTTATCTAGTCTTTCTCTTAATATCTCTGTACTTAACTCTGACTGTACCTCCAATGGCCATAACCTACCACATATAAGCTTTTGTCTCATCTCATTAATTAAGAACTCATTCACCATAATTTCCCCCTTTATAGATACATACTTTTATTAATTATTTAATTTAAATTACTGCTATTTCATTCTTTCTCTAAAAAAATCATCACAAAACTTATCCCATTTTATTTTATACTCTTCATGGGATACTAATTTAAGATCATATGGTGAGTAGATTTTCCTTTTTCTTGCCTCTTCTACAAAGCCTTCTAAGTAATCACCTGGTTCTGCTAAATATCCTTTTACTTCAGAATATCCCTTGCTTATTGCATAATAAAGTCTAGTATGTCCATCTAGAGATATAAGGAATCTTTTACCTTGGCTAAAGATATAATTTAATCTTTTCTTTTTCTAACAAGAGATTTATCATTCTATAGCCCATCTTTCCATTTTTACTATGGAAGATTTCCTTAATGTTATTCAGTACTAACTTCTTATTTTCATAAAAGGGGTTTTTACGCTGCTTTAAATAATTATAATAAGCATTAGGACGGATTTTAAAACGTTTAAGAAACCGTCTAACACCAAATTCAACTTGATTTAAATCAATGAATTTATAAACTAATGGTCTATTTCCTTGGCGAAGAAGGCTGCCACCTTTTTTAGAAAGGTATTTTCCTTTTCAAGATCAGCTGTAAGTTTCTTCAATCGTTTAATCTCTTCATGAACACTAGGAATATCTTATCATCGCATTCAATATATTTTTGCTCAAAAGCTTTAGTCCATCCATTGATGATTGATTTTGCAACATTATATTCCTTTGAGATACTTGATAAAGTTCTTCCATCTTCTAAGATTAGTCTAGCTATTTTTCTCTGAATTCTTTATCATATTTTTTATTTGCCATTTATAACACCACTTTCTTAAATCTTATTATACTAGATTATTCGAACGAGTGTTACAACTTTAATATATCACGCTAATGCTTACTTTTAGTGTCTACTAATATTAATAGTACAACATCATAAGCTGTAGATAATATAGAAAATATAAAATTAGAAACAAAAGAAGTAAGAGGTATAGTACTGGTGTAGATGTAAAATCATGTTCTAGTACAAAGTGTGTTACTGTAGGTAGAGAGGAAAAGGGAGATGAAAACATTTATGATAAAATGATTATACGATTGTTAATAGTAGCTGTATTAATTATAATTTTACTAATTCTTATTATAAATATTGATGCATTTAGAAACTTAGCATTAAGTATATTTAAAAGCAAGGAAAATGCTAGCCAATATCTACAATTTATTGGTGCATTTTTAGGTGTAACAATTACTATTATTGGGACCGTATTAATTCAGTTGAGAAGTGAGTATATTAAAGAGAAGAAAGAAAAAGAAAATAATTTAAAAGAGTTAATAAGGATCAAGGAGTATTTATGTTTTCAGCTTAAAGGTTAGGAAAAATTTAATAGAGTTAATCAGTCTAATAAAGATAAGGATTCCGGGTTAATGTATCATTTACCTAGAAACTTATATATTGATAAAGAATGGAAGAGTAAGATATTTACAATGTATGATTTTATGGATAAAGATTTGTTCAATGATATTTGCGAAGCTTTTCAGTTATTAGTCTCTATGAATAACACAATTTATGAAAGAGATCAATGTAATAAAGACATTAAAGGTAATATTGATTTTTTTAAAGATGAAAATTATCAAGAAGAAGTACATACACAATCTAAAGCAATAAAAGCTAGTATAAAAATAGTATCTCAGCTATATGATATGATGTATAAGAACATATTGGATTCATTTATTGAATTAAAGACTGAGTGACAAACAAATAACTAACTGACACTTACTTAATATATGTAGGTGTTTTTATATGCAAAATTAGAGAGGAAAATATGATTTTTATTGTAGTAGTACCAAACAAAGAAAAATGACTATATCAAAAGGCGTTAAAACCTAGTAATATAGTCATTCTATAAATTATTTGGTGCCGGTGACCGGGGTCGAACCGGTACGGTGTTGCCACCACGGGATTTTGAGTCCCGCACGTCTGCCAATTCCATCACACCGGCTAGTACATTTAGTATTTTACCACAATGTACTAAGAATTACAATAGTATTTTTACTATAGATAAGGATAATATAGAAGTAAATACTTATGTATTGAAAAATAGATACTCCATTACTATAATAAAAATGTAAGTAGTAAAATCAGATGGGAGACATGATTATGAAGAGGATATTAGATAGTATAATTGATGATTGTAGAAAATGGACAAGTAAAGGTGAAGTGGCCTCATATATTCCAGAGCTGGCAAAAGCTAATCCGGAAGCTCTAGGTATATGGGTTACAAATTTAGGTGGTGAAGAATATTTTGCAGGTGATTGGGATACTAAATTCACCATACAAAGTATGTCTAAAGTAATAACTTTAATGTTAGCCATTTTAGATAATGGTATAGAATACGTTTTCACTAAAGTAGGAATGGAACCTACAGAATCAGGTTTTAATTCCATAACTAACTTGGAAATTCATGAACAAAAACAACCACTAAATCCCATGATAAATGCAGGAGCTATTGCAACAGTGTCTTTAATTAATGGAGAAACAGCTGAGGATAAAATAAACAGAATACTTACTTTTACAAGAAAGATAACCGGAAATGATGATATTGGAGTAAATTATAATGTGTATGAGAGTGAAAAGAAAACAGGAAATAGAAACAGAGCGTTAGCTTATTATATGAAAGGCAATGGTATAATAGAAGGTGATGTTGAGGAAATTTTAGATGTTTACTTTAAGGCTTGCTCTATGGAGATTACTTGTAAGGATATTGCTAGGATAGGAGCTATGCTTGCTAATGATGGAGTTCTTTTGAATAATGAAAGAGTTATATCTAGAGAGGCTTGTAGAATTGTTAAAACCATAATGGTTACTTGCGGTATGTATGATGCATCTGGGAAGTTTGCAGTACATATAGGAATTCCAGCAAAGAGTGGTGTTGGCGGAGGGATAATGGCTGCAGTACCAAGAAGAATGGGAATTGGTGTTGTGGGGCCTGCTCTTGATGCTAAGGGAAATAGTATAGGTGGAATCAAGATACTTGAAAAATTATCCCATGAATTAGATTTAAGCATATTTTAAAAGGTGAAAAGTGATGCTAGGAACTATAACTTTATTGGATTAGCTTATTTTACCTTATCTAAGCGAAATAGTTATTGAGGAGATGACTTGTGTTGGATCACTTCTAATTATTGCTTTAGCCTTAAATATTATGATGAAGGTATCAAAATTTAAAGTTATAAATTATGTGATGGAAATTTTTTACAGATGTTGTTTGCTTGTCACATAAGTATTTATAGGTAATTAGAAATATATATTTTATATGATATGAACCTTCTGAATACAGATTAAGATCTATACTTAGAAGGTTTATTTATTTTTATTGGATTAAATAAAATTCATAATATATTTATAATATGGATAGATAAAAAGTTACAGTTAAAAATATTAAGTTTTATTGTTAATATGATGAAGTAATGATATAATCATTTATTAAAAGATTCCTGTTTCTTTACTTGACTTTAGGTCCTAAAAAGTAAAGAATAATATAGAGGACTATAAGAAAAAATTAAAGGAATTTGATAAAAGTGCTTAAATAATTTGAATGGATGTGATTAAAATTAATAAAGAAAGCTTAGCTGTTTTAGATGGAAATAGCTTATTATATAGAGCGTTTTATGCTATACCAGAACTAACAACAAAAGAAGGGATTTATACTAATGGGGTATATGGATTTTTAAATATGCTTCTTAAAATTAAAGAAGATATAAATCCTGATTATATCGTAGCTGCCTTTGACAAATCATCTAATACATTTAGACATAAGGAATATGAAGATTATAAAGCGGGAAGAAAGAAAACTCCTCCAGAGCTTTCCATGCAATTTCCTATAATAAGAGAAATATTATCCAAGATGGGGATAAGTGTATTTGAATTAGAAGGATACGAAGCTGATGATCTAATAGGTACTATATCTGTTTTGGCAGAAGATGAGGGTATGGAAGTCTTTGTGGTAACAGGAGATAAAGATGCTCTTCAACTTGCAACAGATAATGTTAATGTAGTTATAAATAAAAAAGGAATTACAGAAAAAGAGATATATAATAAAGAAAGATTTATTGAAGATTTTGGAGTGACACCAACTCAATATATAGATGTAAAGGGTCTTATGGGAGATAAATCGGATAATATTCCAGGAGTTCCAGGAGTAGGAGAGAAGACTGCGTTTAAGTTAATTAAGGAATATGGAAGCATAGAGAATGTTCTGATGAATATATCTAATATTAGTGGTAAGAAACTTAAAGAATCTCTTCAAGAATATAGTGAACAAGCAATTTTCAGTAAGAAATTAGCTACAATTATTACTAAAGTTCCTGTAGAAATACCTATGGAACAGTTAAGAACTAAAGGAGATTTTAATAATAGTGAAGTTAGGGATATGTGTTTAAGATTACAATTTAAATCCCTTCTTAGCAAATTTGAAAATCTTTCACAAGATAATTCTGAAGTATCAGAAAGTCAAAGATCAGAAGCTGTTGATTTTAAAGTTATAAATGAAATTAAAGCCTTAAATGAAGTTATACCTAATATAAAGAATAAAATCTTTGTAAAGTTATATGTGGAGGATACTAGTAATTTTGCTGAAATTATGGTGAAGACCATAGGCATATTGTCAGAAGGTCAGGTATATCTAATTTATTGTGATAAATTGATTGAAGAAGACAGGGAAAGCTTTATAAAGGCTATGAAGATAATTTTTCAAGATTCTAATCTTGAAAAGATTACCCATGGTATTAAATATGGATATACAGCTTTTTTAAAGCTTGGTATTGATTTAGACCTAGTAAATTTTGATGTGGAAATAGCAGCTTACTTATTAGATTCATCAAAATCAGAGTATTCCATAAAAACACTTTATGAAGAAAGGTTAGGAAAAACCTTTGATGGAGATGAAGACTCTCTTAAAGCCAATGAAATTGTGGCTCTTGAGAAAGTATATACAATCTTAAAAGAGGAGATTAATAAAGAAGATATGGAAGAACTACTATTTAAAGTAGAGCAACCTCTTACAAAGGTTATATCTTATATGGAATATGAAGGCTTTAATATCAATAGAGAAGGATTGGAAGATCTAGGGACTAAATTTAGTGGAGAAATTGAAACTCTTACAAAAGAAATATACCATTTGTCAGGGGAAGAATTTAATATAAATTCTCCTAAGCAGCTTGGAAAAATATTATTTGAAAAACTGGACTTACCAGTAATAAAGAAAACTAAGACAGGTTATTCTACTAATGCAGAGGTGCTAGATGCTTTAAAGGATAAACATGAGATAATAAATAAAATTTTATATTTTAGACAAATTACAAAGCTATACTCTACTTATATAGAGGGACTTAAAAATGTAATAGATGAAGATGGAAGGATACATTCTAATTTTACTCAAACTGTAACTACTACTGGAAGATTATCTAGTACAGAGCCTAATCTTCAGAATATACCAATCAAAAATGAGAATGGAAGATCAATAAGAAAGGTTTTTATACCTCATGATGCAGATTCAGTAATTTTATCAGCAGACTATTCACAAATTGAACTTAGAGTTCTTGCACACATTTCTAAAGATGAAAATATGATTAGGGCTTTTAGAAACAGTTTAGATATTCATACTTCTACAGCCTCAGAAGTATTCAATGTGCCAATTGAAGAGGTAACTAAGACTATGAGAAGTAATGCAAAGGCTGTTAACTTTGGAATTGTGTATGGAATAGGTGATTTTAGCTTGGCTCAAGATTTAGGAATAACGCGAGGCGAGGCTAAGAAGTATATTGATACATACCTTGAGAGATATGAGAATGTACAAAAATATATGGATAAAGTAATTGGAGAAGCAGAAGAAAACTCTTATGTAACAACACTTCTTCATAGGAAAAGATATATTCCGGAAATAAAATCCTCTAATAAAATTGTAAAGGCTTTAGGAAAAAGATTAGCTATGAATGCACCTATTCAAGGTAGCGCAGCAGATATTATAAAGATTGCCATGGTGAATGTTGCCAGTAAACTTAAATCCCAAAAGCTTAAAAGTAAATTAATTTTACAAGTTCATGATGAACTTATACTTAATGTATATAAGGATGAGCTTGACTCAGTAAAGGATATAGTTAAAAATGAAATGGAGAATGTACTAGATCTTAAAGTTCCCCTAGATGTAGATATTTCTATAGGAGAGACCTGGTATGAAGCAAAGTAATATATTAAAAATAGGTTTAACAGGAGGCATTGGATGTGGAAAGAGTACCATAAGCATGATTTTTAGGGAAAATAGTATTCCTGTTATTGATGCAGATGAAATTTCTAGAAAAGTACTTTTAAACCATCCAGACATTTTATTAGAAATAAGAAAATCTTTTGGTGATGAATATTTCGATGAGAATGGAGAATTTCTAAGGCGTAAAATGGGAAATTTAATATTTTCTGATAAAAGTAGGAAAGTCCAATATGAAAATATAATAATGCCTCATATTTTTCATGATATACTTAGTGAAATAAAAAAATATAATGATGTAGGAGAAGAAATATGCATCATAGATGCACCTACATTAATAGAAAATAAACTTCATACTTACATGGATAAGATAATAGTTGTTATTGCCAGTGAAGAAATACAAATAGAGAGAGTTACGAGACGAGATAATTTTTCAAGGGAAGAAGCAATTATAAGAATAAATAATCAAATGAGTACAAAAGAAAAATGTAAGTTTGCAGACTTTATCATTGATAATAGTGGAAATCTGCAAGAAACTAGGATTAAAGTGATGAAAGTTATAAGCAAGCTTAAATTGATTAGGGGGAAAAATGACTTATAAATCTAATAGAAGGATCAGGAAGAGTATATTAATAATAGTTATAGCTATAATTATTATTGTTAATTTTAAAGTTATACTTAAAAACTTTTTTCCGCTAGAATATGAAAAAAGTATTATTGAATATAGTGAGATGTACAATGTAGATCCAAACTTAGTAGCAGCAGTTATTAATACTGAGAGTAAATTCATAGTAGATGCAAGTTCATCAAAGGGGGCAATAGGATTGATGCAGATAATGCCAGATACGGGAAAATGGATTGCAGAAAAACTAGAGTTAACTAACTTTAAGGAAGAAATAATTGCAGATCCTGAGATGAATATAAGAATGGGAACTTGGTATTTGAAGAAATTGAGTAATGACTTTAATGGGGATTATATTCTTATATTAGCAGCTTACAATGGTGGTCCTGGAAATGTTACTAAGTGGCTTGAGGATGAGAAATATTCTAGTGATGGAGAAAACCTTCATAAAATTCCATTTAAGGAAACTAAAAGTTATGTTCAAAGGGTTAAATTTAATCATAAAATATATAGATATTTATATAATTTAGGTGAAAATGCTGAGTAAAACATATATTATAATAATTATAAAAGTAAAATTCAATTTATTTATAAATTTAATTGGATTTTACTTTTTAAATTGCTTCAAATTAAGCTAATTTTAGTTGTTGAATCCAGTAATGGATGATGATATAATAAAATTGTATAATTTATTATGCAGATGTGGTGGAACGGCAGACACGCTATCTTGAGGGGGTAGTGAGAGAATTCTCGTGCGGGTTCAAATCCCGCCATCTGCACCAATATAAGGTGTCAAGTATTATTTTCAAGAAATGAATTGAAAATGATGTTTGACACCTTTATTATTTTTAAGAATGCATATGGAAGAAATAAGTTAATTCTTATAATAAATATACAATAATGAAAACTTGTATGTAATAATTTGATATTTTTAATTTTATCTATTTAAATATCAAATAGTATCATTATGTATTTAAATATGTAAACGTTATTTGAAATTGTTGAAAAATTCACAAAACAACCTTATAATGAACATAAGGTAGTAAACTGTAACATCATGGGGAGGATATTATGGATAATTTACTAGAAATAGTTAAGGGTATCAATGGAGTTCTTTGGGACTATGCATTAATTTTTTTACTATGTGGAACTGGAATTTATTTCACTTTCAAGTTAAAGTTCGTTCAGGTTATAAAATTTGGAGAAAGCTTTAAACTTGTTTTTGGAAAAATAAAATTTGGTAAAAAAGCAGGGGCAGATGGAATGTCTTCATTCCAAGCACTTGCAACGTCTATAGCTGCGCAAGTTGGTACTGGAAACTTAGCAGGAGCTGCTACAGCTATTGTAATGGGTGGGCCTGGAGCAATTTTTTGGATGTGGATTAGTGCCTTCTTTGGAATGGGGACCATATTTGCTGAAGCAACTTTAGCGCAGCAGTACAAGACTGTAGTGAATGGACAAGTTACTGGGGGTCCAGCTTATTACATTAGAAATGGATTAAAAAACAAAAAAATAGCAAAGGTGATGTCTATATTTTTCTCAATAACTATTATACTTGCTCTCGGTTTCATTGGAAATATGGTACAAGCAAACTCCATAGGAAGTGCATTTAGTGAGTCCTTTGGAATTGATGCTAGAATTGTGGGTGTGGTAGTTGCTGTATTAGCTGGTATCATTTTCATAGGAGGAGTCTCACGTATAGCATCCTTTACAGAGAAAATAGTTCCAGTAATGGCGTTGCTGTATATTATTGGTAGTTTGTTTATTATATTTATAAACTATGAAAACATATTGCCAGCTTTGAAAATGATTATAGTTGGAGCATTTAATCCTCAAGCTATAACTGGAGGTGTTGTAGGAGTAACTATTAAACAAGCAGTTAGATATGGTGTTGCTAGAGGATTATTTTCAAATGAAGCAGGTATGGGTTCAACACCACATGCTCATGCAGTGGCAAAAGTTAATCATCCATCAGAACAGGGTTTAGTAGCTATGATGGGGGTATTCATTGATACCTTCATTATATTAACCTTAACAGCTCTTGTAATATTGACTACTGGAGCTTTAGATAGTGGAGAAACAGGAATTATATTAACTCAAAAGGCATTTGCTACTGGTATGGGAGGAGAGATTGGAGGAATATTTATTTCAGTATCTTTATTCTTCTTTGCTTTCTCTACAATTGTAGGATGGTATTTCTTTGGAGAAGCTAATATAAAATTTTTATTTGGTGAAAAAGGAACAACTCCTTATAGAATATTAGTTATGATATTTATATTCCTAGGTTCTTGTATGAAAGTTGATTTAGTTTGGGAGCTTGCAGATACTTTTAATGGATTAATGGTATTACCTAATTTACTTGCTCTTTTAGCGCTATCTGCAGGGGTTAAGAAATGTTTAGATGATTACAATGAAAAGAAAAGTAAAAACTTACTTTAATAATTCGCCACAGTGTTTACAAATTTATTTTAACTGATGGTAATTTTGCATTACTATATAAAATATACAGGTTATTACCTTAATAAAGCTAATAAATTTTAAGAACATATAACTAAGCCTTCTAGAGTTTAAAATTTTATTCTAGAAGGCTTTATGTTATATTTTATATATTATCAAGTGAAATTTAGATTTAGGTGATATAATAGGTGTAAGTATTTATTAAAGGATGATGTGAATGGAAAGAGATTATAATATTTCATTATTTGATTTAGAAAAAACAAAAGAGAAAAATAAAGAGATTGAATTTAATAGCAATGAGCCTTTAGCTCAAAGGCTTAAACCTAGTAATTTAGATGAGTTTGTAGGGCAAGAACATATATTAGCTAAGGACAAATTATTATATAGAAGTATTAAAGGGGATAGAATTACATCCTTAATATTTTATGGTCCTCCTGGAGTTGGAAAAACTAGTTTAGCAAAAATTATTGCTAAAACTACTAAGTGTAACTATGTAGAGTTAAATGCTGTGACTTCAGGTATCAAAGATATAAAGAATGTAATAGATGAGGCAATAAAAGAAATTTCTATAAGTGGAAAGAAAACTATACTTTTCATAGACGAAATACATAGATTTAATAAGACCCAACAGGATAGTCTATTACCTCATGTAGAAAAAGGAATAGTAACGTTAGTCGGTGCCACTACAGAAAATCCTTTTTTCGAAGTTAATAAAGCACTTTTATCTAGATCTATGATTTTTAAATTGGAGCCATTATCAAGGGGGAATATAGTGGCTTTATTAAATAAAGCGCTTACGAATAAAGAGTTAGGTTATGGAAGCATTAATATAAAGTTATATGATGAAGCGAAAGAGTTTATATGTGACAATTCTGGTGGTGATGGAAGAAGGGCATTAAATGCTTTAGAATTAGCTGTATTAACTACTAATAAAAATGAAGATGGTATAATACAAATAACTCAAGATGTAGTAGAAGAATGCATGCAAAAAAAACAAGTTAGTTATGATAAGAGCGGAGATTATCATTATGATATAATATCTGCATTTATAAAGAGTATTAGAGGAAGTGATCCAGATGCTGCAGTGCATTACCTTGCCAGAATGCTATATAGTGGAGAAGATCCTGAATTTATAGCTAGGAGAATTGTAATATCAGCATCAGAAGATATAGGTAATGCAGACCCATATGCGCTTTTGATAGCCAATGCTGCTTTAAATGCAGTGAAGTTTATTGGTATGCCTGAAGCTAGAATACCATTAGCTCAAGCAGTTACTTATTTAGCTGGAGCACCTAAAAGTAATGCTGCTTATAATGCTATTAATTTAGCGTTTGAAGATGTGGAGAATGAAGATATAGGTAGAGTTCCATTGCATCTTAGAGGTAGCAATTATAGTGGTTCTAATATTCTAAATGAAGGATCAAAATATAAGTATCCTCATGATTACGAAAATCATTATGTTAGACAGCAATATATGCCAAAGGAATTACTGAAGAAAAAATATTATATTCCAACATCACTGGGATATGAAAAACGTATAAAGGACAGACTAGATATCTTAAAAATATAAAATAAACTAAAAAACATAAATAATTTTTTGTTTTATGCACATCTTATAAATAGGGAATATAACTTTTAAGTAAAGATTATAAAAATAGTTGGAGGTTATAAGATGAGCAATAATAAATGTATAAAAGTTTCAGGGGAAGATGGAAGAATAGTAGAATTAGAATTTATTGATGTGGTTAATGTAGGGAAGAATGAATATGTAATTGCAGGTCCAAAGGATTCAGATGAAGCTTGTGCATATAAGGTTGTAAGTAGAGAAAATGGTATGGTTGAGTATGCCTCTATAGGAGCTGGTAAAGAGTTCAATCAAGTTTTAACTGCGTATAATGCAAAACATGATTAACCATCTTTTTATCTTAAATAATTTATATTATATAAGAAAGGAAGGTAAATTAACATGAGTAAATCTAAAAAGAAAAATAAAAAGAATAATCAAATTAAACCATCACAAAAGAGTACTATAGATCAAGTACAAATTTTAAATAGAGATGTACAGGATGCACATCATATTGAAAGTGCTACTTTAATGAATGGATTATTTGGTGTAGAAATAAAAGATAATCTCATAGATCCAGATACTAGATTTTATATTTAAGATCAAGGGATATATATGATTTATACATGTCTACCAATAAATAATTTAAATAAGATAATAATGCAATTGAGCTTTATATTTTGAATATAGCATTGTTTTATAGTTTTATATGCTATATAATGAAATAAGATTTATTTGAAAGAATTTAGGAGGACATGAAAATGGAAGAAATGAATATAATAACACTTACTGACTCAGAAACAATGGAAAAAGTAGAATTAGAAATAGTTGAAGATTTAACTATAGATGGAGAGCACTATGTCATTTTAGCACCACTTGAAGAAGAAGAGGAAGCTTATGTATATAAGGTAATTGGAGAAGGTGCTACAGCTTCATATGAAATGGTTGAAGATGAGGCTGAATTTGATAAAGTAGTTGCAGAATATGATAAAATATTCGAAGAAGAGATGAGAAAGTAATAAGAGATAAATTACCTATGATTATAAACATATAAAATTTATAATTGAATCAAATAGAAAAGATAACCTTAAGATTTAAGGTTATCTTTTTGTTTGTTTTATATAGCTTTACTTGTATCAGTGTTTATATTTTTGTTTCCTTTTTTTAGTCTAACAGCAGGTTCACTTGGTAGACCAAACTTAGGAATAAGTCTATCCAATCCAGTTAGAGTAAGTAGTAGGATTGAAAATACAGCTACAAAAGCCATAAAGTTATATTTAATTATATCTGTAGCTACAAATTTGTGTAATGGATATACTGAAGAAGCAATTCCTACATAGAAACCAATGTATACGTGCCAAGGAATTAATTGAGATCCAAATACTCCAAGAGCATCACCAAAGGTTGCATTTCTAAGATATAGTTTGTACATATCCTCTTTGCTTCCTTCAACGTTTTTATCAACTAATTCTTTAATGATAGGTCCGATAGTTACTATTTGAGCCATCTCATCAGCAAGGGCAGCGTTACCACCTATGCATAAAACACCATTCCAGAACATTAATTGTCTTACATTTCCAGATATTTTTAGAACAAGAGCTGATATTGGAGCAAAAGCATCCATTTTAGCCATTACACCACCGAAGGCACCAACCCACATCATCATTACAATAACCCAAGAACCAGCCTCACCAAATCCGCTTTCAACTAAACCTAAGAAAGAAGGTAAGCTTTCTACAGTTCCTGCGAATGTACCAAAGATATATGAAGAAGCAATTCCTAAGAATAAGCAAAGTAAAGTAGGAACTCCCATAACAGCAACAATTATAACAAGTATTAGAGGAATTACCATATAGAAAGGTACTCCACTTTTAACTTGATTTAAAAGTTCTACAGCTGCTGGCTTTTCAGCCTCAATAGCAGACCAAGCTTCTGGTGGAATAGCATCAATAGCTAATTTTGCATTAGCTACATCTGTAGGTAGTTTCATATATAAACTAACACCGAATATAATAATTGCAGTTATAATCGCACATGCTATTGACCAAACCCCTTGAGTTCTAATTCTATCAATAACTTCAACCTTTTGAATACCAGAACTTACAACTGTTGTATCAGAGATAAGACCGATATTATCACCAAAGCAAGCACCACCAGCTATAGAAGCTGTAGTAAGAAGAATATTTCCTCCAACTATATGGTTAAGCCATAAGAAAATAGGAGCACATGCAGCAAATGTTCCCCAAGAAGTTCCAGTAGCAACTGACAGTATGCAAGTTACTAAGAAGCCACATACAGCTACAGTTCTTGCATTTAATCCAAGAGTTAGGGCCATATTAACTATAGAAGCACCAACTCCTGTTGACATGAAAGCGTTTGCCATTGCATAGGCAAACATTAGTATAAAGAATACTAAAATAAGTTCCTTTACATTATCGACTGCTGCGTCAATAAGTTCACTGAATTTAACTTTTTCTGTGATGTAGGC
The DNA here is from genome assembly GCF_039521425.1 of Clostridium subterminale. Taxonomy (NCBI): domain Bacteria; kingdom Bacillati; phylum Bacillota; class Clostridia; order Eubacteriales; family Clostridiaceae; genus Clostridium; species Clostridium subterminale. The sequence continues at coordinate 185,816 of NZ_BAAACI010000011.1, read as the reverse complement.
TACAATACATGCAAATATAGTTGCAATTGGTGCTGCTGTAAGCACGTCTACCTTCATCATCATAAGTCCGGCCAATACAAATATTGGTACAAACTTAAAGGTTGCTTTTAAAGATTTCATTTTTATATCCCCCTATAAAAAATTTACTAGAAAAATAGTTATTTATTTAACTAGTTTTTCTATAAATTTAGTTTAAAACGTTTTCTGAAAAATATCAAGTATTTTTCAGAAAAAATGCATAAATTAAATAATTTAATGTAGAAACATAGGATTGTTTGCCAATATATGTATTATAAAAGGATAAATGTTATTATATGTAAGAGATTTTATGATTATATTTATTAATGTAATATGTATTTTAATGTAATATGTATTTTATGGAATCTATTGAAATTTTTATAGCTATAAAATATAAAAAATCTCACAATAATTAAATAATTATTGTGAGATTAAATTTATAGTTTATTATGCACAAACTTCATTATTAGAATCAGCTTCAGACTTTTGCTTCTTAAGTTTTACTTTAGGTTCTCTTGGTAAACCAAACTTAGGAATAAATCTATCCCATCCAGTAATAGTAAGAAGAAGTAATGAAATTACGGTTACAAAAGCCATGACATTATATTTAATAATATCTGTAGCTATAAATGTATGTAATGGATATACTGAAGAAAGTATTCCTACATAGAATCCTATGTATACATGCCAAGGGATTAATTGAGATCCAAAAACACCTAATGAACTTGAGAAGGTAGCATTTCTAAGACGAAGTTTATAAAGATCTTCTTCGCTTCCTTCAACATTTTTATCAACTAATTCTTTAATAATAGGTCCAATAGTTACTATTTGAGCCATTTCATCAGAAAGAGCAGCATTACCACCTATACTTAAAACACCATTCCAGAACATTAACTGTTTTACATTTTTAGATATTTTTAAAACAAGAGCTGATAGTGGAGCAAAGGCATCCATTTTAGCCATGATACCACCAAAGGCACCAACCCACATCATCATTACTATAACCCAAGAACCAGCCTCACTAAATCCACTTTGAACTAATTCTAAGAAAACTGGTAGGCTTTCTACTGTTCCTGCAAAGGAACCAAGGATATAAGAAGAAATAATTCCTAGGAACAAACAAAGTAGAGTAGGTACACCCGTAACAGCGACACCTATAACAAGTAATAGCGGAATTACCATATAGACAGGTACTCCATTTTTAACTTGATTTAAAAGTTCAACAGCTGCAGGCTTTTGAGCTTCAATAGCAGACCATGCCTCTGCTGGAATAGACTCAATTGCTAGTGCAGTATTAGCAGCTTCTGTAGGCAGTTTCAGTGCTACACTCATACCATAAATAATAATTGCAGACACAACAAGACAAAGGACAGACCAAACAACTTGAGATTTTACTCTTTCAAGTATCTCAACCTTTTGAATACCAGAACTTACAACTGTAGTATCAGAAATAAGACCGATGTTATCTCCAAAACAAGCACCACCAGCTATTGAAGCTGTAGTAAGAAGAATATTTCCTCCTAATATGTGGTTAAGCCATAAGAAGATAGGAGCACATGCAGCGAAGGTTCCCCAAGAGGTACCAGTAGCAACGGAAAGTATACCAGTTACTAAGAAGCCACATACAGCAACGCTTCTTGCATTTACTCCAAGAGATAATGCTATGTTAACTATAGAAGCACCAACTCCAGTTGACATAAATGCATTTGCCATTGCATAGGCAAACATTAGTATAAAGAATACTAAAATAAGCTCCTTTACATTATCGATGGAAGCATCGATAAGTTCATTCAGTTTAATTTTTTCTGTGATGTAGGCTACAAGGCAAGCAACTATTGTTGCTATAGGTGCTGCCGTAAGTACATTAACTTTAAGCATCATTAGACCTGCCAATACAAAGATTGGTACAAATTTTAAAAATCCTTTAAAAATTTTCATTTAAGATCCCCCTATAAATAAATTAAAATGAAAATATAGTTATTTTTTTAACCACTATTTTCTTATAGACTAGTTTAAAACCTTTTCAGAAAAATATCAAGTGTTTTCCATAAAAAATACATAAATTATACAACTTTTTATAAAAAAATTAAAAATTTTAAGTTAATTAGTAAAAATAATAAATCAAAAAGTAGAAACAGGTAGAAAAAAATACTTAAAATACAATTATTTACTTATACGCTATGTAAATGTTTACTAAAAATAATTTCTAAAAATTTAGTATATAATTAATTTTACAAATAAAATTTACAATTTAGTATTTGTAAATAAGAGAATCGTATGGTATTTCTACATATATGTTAAGAAAATAACAAAGTAAATATAAAAACATGCTATTAATATTTTATAATATTAATAGCATGTTTTTATATTTACTTATATTATAGAATTACATCCTTATCAGTGTTATATCTTTGTTTCTTTTTTAATCTAACAGCAGGTTCTGTTGGTAGACCAAATTTAGGGATAAATCTGTCCCATCCAGTAAGAGTAAGTAGTAGGATTGAACCTACAGCTACAAAAGCCATAAAGTTATATTTAATTATATCTGTAGCTACAAATTTGTGTAATGGATATACTGAAGAAGCAATTCCTACATAGAAACCAATGTATACGTGCCAAGGAATTAATTGAGATCCAAATACTCCAAGAGCATCACCAAAGGTTGCATTTCTAAGATATAGTTTGTACATATCCTCTTGGCTTCCTTCAACGTTTTTATCAACTAATTCTTTAATGATAGGTCCGATAGTTACTATTTGAGCCATTTCATCAGAAAGAGCAGCGTTACCACCTAAACATAAAACACCATTCCAGAACATTAGTTGTCTTACGTTTCCAGATATTTTTAAAACAAGAGCTGATAGTGGGGCAAAAGCATCCATTTTAGCCATTACACCACCGAAGGCACCAACCCACATCATCATTACAATAACCCAAGAACCAGCTTCGCCAAATCCATCTTGAACTAAAGATAAGAAAGCAGGTAAGCTTTCTACAGTTCCTGCAAAGGAACCAAAGATGTATGATGAACCAATTCCTAAGAATAGGCAAAGTAGAGTAGGAATACCCATAACAGCAGCAACTATAACAAGTATTAGAGGAATTACCATGTATACAGGAACTCCGGTTTTAACTTGATTTAAAAGTTCAACAGCTGCTGGTTTTTGAGCCTCGATAGCAGACCAAGCTTCTGGTGGAATAGCATCAATAGCTAACTTTGCATTAGCTACATCAGTAGGTAATTTCATTGCTAGGCTTACTACAAAGATAATAATTGCAGTGATTATCATACAAGCAAGAGACCAAACACCTTGAGTTCTAACTCTGTCTATAACCTCTACATCTTGAATACCAGAGCTTACAACTGTTGTATCAGAGATAAGACCAATATTATCACCAAAACAAGCACCACCAGCGATAGCAGATGTAGTAAGAAGGATATCTCCTCCAACTATATGGTTAAGCCATAAGAAAATAGGTGCACATGCTGCGAAAGTTCCCCAAGAAGTTCCGGTAGCAACTGAGAGTACGCAAGTTACTAAGAAACCGGTTACAGCAACAGTCCTTGCATTCAACCCAAGAGATAGAGCTACATTAACAATAGAAGCACCAACTCCTGTTGACATAAAGGCACTTGCCATTGCATAAGCAAACATTAATATAAAGAATACAAGTATGAGCTCCTTTACATTGTTTACAGCAGCATCAATTAGATCATTCATTTTAATTTTTTCTGTGATGTAGGCTACAAAGCAAGCAACTATTGTCGCTATTGGAGCTGCCGTAAGTACGTTGACCTTCATCATCATTAGACCTGCCAATACAAAGATTGGTAAAAATTTGAATAGTCCTGTTAAAAATTTCATTTTTATATCCCCCTATAAAAATATTTGATAGAATTAATTTAATTTTCTATCATATCTTAATTTTAAACATTTTATGACTAATTTCAATAAAAACGACAAAGTTTTAACAAAGTTAACGTACTTAACAAGAACTTAACAAAAAAGTCGAAAAACAAAATAGATAAACTTCTGGGATTTACAGAAGTTTATCTATTGATAAAATACTATTTTAATTAATGTATAAAATGGAAATAAATCCTAATAATCAGAATCGACATTACACAAATTGTTTACAATTGATATAGATGCACTAGCACCAATTCTATTTGCGCCAGCATTTATAGCCTTCATTGCATCCTCAGTAGTACGAACACCACCAGAAGCTTTAACTCCCATATTAGGGCCCACAATCTTTCTCATTAGAGCTATATCGTCAGGAGTTGCTCCACCTGTACTAAATCCTGTTGAGGTTTTTACAAAGTCTGCACCTGCTTCTTGAGATAATTCACAAGCCTTAATTTTTTCTTCTTCAGTTAATAGGCAAGTCTCTAAAATAACTTTAACTATAGCCTTACCTTTAGCTGTATCAACAATCTCTTTTATATCGCTTTTTACAAAATCGTAATCTTTATCTTTTAAAGCTCCTACATTGATAACCATGTCTATTTCATTAGCTCCAAGTTCAATAGCTCTAGCTGTTTCAAAAGCCTTAGATTTAGTATCCATAGCTCCTAGAGGGAAACCTACCACTGTGCAAACAAGCACTCCAGAGTCTCTTAGTTCCTTTGATACCAACTCAGTATAACATGAATTTACACACACTGACTTAAAGTTATACTCTTTTGCTTCTTTGCAAATTTTTATAACTTGGTCCTTGGTTGTTTCAGCTTTTAAAATAGTATGATCAATCATTGATGCTATATTCATTTTTTTACCTCCTAATGGTTACATTTGATTTTATAACAATTTATTATTAAATAATATTAATTTTATAAATATTAATATATCTCTAATAATATAACTTTAATCAAATATTTAAAAATTTAATTAAACTTTTTAATCATCTTAAAAGAATACTTATCTTGTTTTTTATTTAATTTAGAACTAAGCACATAAGAAATTACCATGGCTACTAAAGCCAGTAGCACTGAATATACTTCTGAATTAGCTAAATTAAGCTTATTAAATATGTAGAGACATATTACAAGAGTAATTACTGTAACAATGGTAGGGAAGGCATAGGCCCAAAATGTCATATTACTAAAAACCTTATTATCCATTGATACTAAAACTCTTTCACCAATAGTAGCATGTTCTGTATTTTTTAAATCTACTAATATAGTATCTTTAGGACATCCAGATTTACAAGAGGAACATCCACCACCACAACCACCTTTCTTTACAAAAGCAACAGTAGCTATATCTCCATTAATTTTCTTTATAATACCTTCTTCTTGCATGAAATCACCTCCAAATAAATATAGAAGGCTAGAAGCCTTCTATATTATAACATAAAACTAAATTTTATTATACTGTAGCATTATTATTTTCTGGAGAAGAAGTAGACTCACTAGCTACTTTACTAGGAGCTGGTACTGCCTCTTTCTTTAATACTGGTTTTTTAAGATTTAGTATAGAGTTCTTTGGACATTTATTTGCGCATATTCCGCAGTTAACGCACTTATTGTAGTCAAATACAGGAATATTATTAATTATCTCAATAGCATCTTTAGGACAGTTTTTCATGCAGATACCACAACCAATACAGCCTACGTCACAAGCATCCATAACTTCTTTACCTTTACTTTTATTATTACAATCTATTCTAACCTTAGATTTTTTAGGCACAAGATGAATTAAAGTTTTAGGACAAGCTGATATACAAGCACCACAAGCCACACATTTTTCGTCGTCTATAGAAGCTACGCCATTAACTATAGATAGGGCACCAAATTCACAAGCCTTTACACAAGAACCAAGACCTAAACATCCAAATTCACAAGTTTTAGAACCACCACCTGGAGCTACAGAAGCTTGATTACAATCTAAAATTCCAATATAGTTATACTTTTCTCTTGCAACATCAGGAGTACCTTTACATCTTACAAAGGCAACCATTGGTTCAGTTGTTGATGCTTCAACTCCAAGAATTGAAGATATTTTTGTAACTGCTTCAGCACCACCAGGACTACATTTATTAGTTGGAGCTGTACCCATAACTACAGCTTCGGCATAAGCATCACAACCAGCAAAGCCGCATCCACCACAGTTTGCACCAGGTAGACATTCTCTTACTAGAGGGATTCTTTCATCAACTTCTACTTTAAATTTATTACTTGCATATCCTAATAGTGCTCCAAATACTAATCCAAGACCACCTAGGCTGACTACGGGAGCCACTAAATTTGATAAATCCATTTAAATTCCCTCCTTTAAACTAGACCACTGAATCCATAGAAAGCAATAGCCATTAATCCAGCTGTAATTAAAGAAATTGGTAATCCTCTAAATGCAGCAGGCATATCTGTATTATCTTCCATTCGCTCTCTTAAGCCTGCAAGAATTACTATAGCAAGTACATATCCGAGAGCTGATCCAATAGTATTAGATAGTGATTGAGCTAATCCATAACCTTTATCTATATTTGTAACAGCAACACCAAGTACTGCACAGTTAGTTGTGATAAGAGGTAAGAATATACCTAGAGATCTATAAAGACCTGGTTGGATTTTCTTAATAACAGTCTCAACAAATTGTACTAGAGCTGCTATAACAAGGATAAAAGCTAATGTTGATAGATATTCCATGTGGAAAGGAATTAAAATTAACTTATTTACCACGAAGGTAATAAGAGTAGCGAGTAACATTACAAAGGTAACAGCTGCACCCATACCTTTAGCAGTTTCTGTCTTTTGAGAAACTCCAAGGAAGGAACATATACCTAGAAATTGCCCTAATATTACGTTATTAACTAAAAGGGCTCCTATAAATATAGTAAATAATTCTTTCATCAAATTTCACCTTCCTTATTTCGTAGTTTCAGATTTTTTAGCTTTTGAAATTTTATATTGATTCAAGCTTGCTAAAAGTATACCAAGAGTTATGAAAGCTCCAGGAGCGGATGTCATAACCATAGCTGGAATATAAGATTTTGGTAGTATTTGGAATCCGTAGAATGTTCCATTACCAAGAACTTCTCTGAATGTTGCTAGAATAACTATAGCAAGTCCAAATCCAAGTCCCATACCGATAGCATCAAAAATTGAAGGTATTACTTTATTTTTTGATGCATAAGCTTCAGCTCTACCTAAGATAACACAGTTAACAACTATAAGAGGTAAGAATATTCCAAGAGACTTATATAAGTCAGGAATATAGGCCTGTAGTAAGAACTGTATTAAAGTAACGAAGGTAGCGATAACTACGATATAAGCCGGTATTCTGATTTTATCAGGAACAAGTTTTCTGATTAAAGATATAACAGCATTTGATCCTATTAATACTACTGTAGCTGCAAGAGCCATACCTGCAGCATTTTTTACACTGCTTGTAACAGCAAGAGTAGGACACATAGCTAGTACTTGTATGAAAACTGGGTTTTCGGTAATAATACCTGTTTTTAATCTATTAACTAACTCTTTCATTCTACTTTGCTCCTTTCAAGTTTGTACTGTAGTAGTTTATAGCAGTGTTTACACCATCAGTTACTGCTTTAGAAGTAATTGTTGCGCCAGTAATTGCTTGAATATCTGAACCAACAGTAAGTTCCTTTTCAGAAGAAAGACCTTTATATTGTGCTGCGAAAGAAGGATCATCCTTTGCCTTAGAACCAAGACCTGGAGTTTCAGTATGACTTAAAATCGTAATGCCTGAAACTGCTCCTTCAGCATCAATACCAACCATTAACTCAATTTTTCCACCATAACCTGATGAGTTAACTTGAAATACATAACCTGCATCACTTCCACTAGTCTTAGCTTGAAATACACCTGTTACGTTTTCATCAGCAATACCATCTTTTAATTCTGTAAATTCTTCTGCTTCTAATACAACTTTCATAGCAGCAGCCTGATCTTCTTTAGCTTTAGCTTCAATTGGTGCTCTAGTAATATCATAAGCAAATGCAAGAATTAGGCCAGCTATTGCAGTAATTGCAAGTAAAGTTGCTCCTAATTTTAAATTTTCTTTCATTATTTTGCACCTCCGAACACACGTGGACTTGTCCATTTATCAATCATTGGAACTAATAGGTTCATTATTAAAATAGAATAAGAAACACCTTCAGCGTACCCACCGTATAAACGAATTAAAGATGTTAATAATCCACATCCAACACCAAATATAACTTGACCTTTTTTAGTCATAGGAGAAGTAGTATAGTCAGTGGCCATGAATATAGCACCAATCATTAATCCACCAATTAATATTTCATATAATCCATTTCCTTGCATAAATCCATCTCTACCTAGTACTGTAGTGATTACAAAAACTGTACCAATGTACGTAGCAGGAATGTGCCATGTTATAACTTTTCTATACAATAGATAAGCTCCACCAATAAGTAGTGCAAGAGCAGAAATTTCTCCTATACATCCAGCTATATTAGAGCCAAGGAATGCATCTAAAGTATCAGGAAGTAATCCACCACCGTTTCGAAGGATAGCTAGTGGAGTAGCTTTAGTTACTCCGTTTAAAGTCCATTCAGTCATTTGACTTGGATAAGCAGCAAGTAAGAAAGCTCTTCCTGCTAAGGCTGGGTTTATAATATTTTGGCCAAGGCCACCAAAAAAGCATTTAACAACAATAATAGCAAATGCACTACCAACAGCAACCATCCAAAGAGGAAGTGTAGGTGGTAAGTTAAAAGCAAGTAATAGTCCAGTAATTACTGCACTTAAATCCTTTAATGAGTTTGGTCTTTTAGTTATTTTATTAAATAAGTATTCGCTAAGCATTGCTGAAGCAATAGCTGTTATTATAACTAAGGCTGCATCTTTCCCAAAGAAGTAAATACCTGCTATAGTAGCTGGTACTAATGCAATTAGTACATCTCTCATTACAGTTGGAACTGTTTCCTTAGATTTTATATGTGGCGATACTGATACGTTATATAATTTTTCAGACATTATGTTCACCTCTACTTTTTCTTTCTATTAGCTATGACTCTTTTTTTACCCTCTTTGCAAGTTTGAGTTAAATTTCTCTTAGCAGGGCAAGAATAGCTACAAGCACCACATTCAATACAGTTAAGTCCACCAAACTTTTCAAAGTTTTCATAATCGCCTCTTACAACTTGAGCATTAAGCTTATTTGGAAGCAAGAACATTGGACATGCATTAACGCATTTTCCACATCTTATACAGTTTGATTCAACAGTAGGCACAGCTTCAACTTTTGTTAGGCAAAGTATGCCAGAAGTACCTTTTATTGCAGGAATGTCTAAAGTAAATAGTGCAGTTCCCATCATTGGACCACCACTAAGAACTTTAATAGGTTGTTCGTTAAATCCATCACAATGATCAATAAGTTCTTTTAAGCTTGTACCAAATTTAACTCTAAGATTTTTTGGAGTTTTTATAGCACCTCCAGTAACAGTAACTATTCTTTCAGTAAGTGGTTTACCAAGAATAACTGCTTCTCTTATAGCGAAAATAGTAGCTACGTTTTGAACTATACAACCAGCATCTGCAGGTAGTTTTCCGGTTGGAACTTCTCTTTTAGTAACAGAATAGATTAACTGTTTTTCTGCACCCTGTGGATACTTAGTTTTAAGTTCTGCTATTTCAACATTTTTAATAGATTCTACAACTGCTTTCATTATAGTTATAGCATCACTTTTGTTGTTCTCAATACCTAAAAAGATTTTCACATCAGGAAACATTTGAGAAACGATTTCTAAACCTTCAGCTATTTCCTTTGAATATTGTAGCATTAACTGATGGTCACAAGTTAAGTAAGGTTCACATTCAGCAGCATTGATAATAATAGTATCAATATTGCATTCTTTTGGCGGATTTAGTTTTACATGAGTTGGGAAACATGCTCCTCCAAGGCCTACGATACCAGCTTCTTGAATTATCTCTAATAGCTCATTTTTAGATAAATTCTTGTAATTTTCGTGTGGGGTATAAGCCATTTCTTCGTAAGTATTATCGTTTTCAATAATAACGCTAATGACCTTTGAACCACTTGATGTAAGCATAGGTGTTACATTTTTAACTATACCAGATACACTAGAATAGATATTTGATGAAACAAAAGATGTGCTAGCACCTATTTTTTGCCCAACTAGTACTTTATCTCCCTTTTTAACAATTGGTTCACATGGAGCCCCTATATGTTGGCTCATAGGGAACACTAAATCACCCTTTGGAAGATAGGTTTCAATTTCTTTTTTTTCTGAAAAATGTTTTCCGTGAGGCGGATGAATGCCTCGTTTAAAAGTTAAAAGTCCCATAATATTCCTCCATTCCTATAGTATAAATTATAAAGACATTGTATTAATGACTCCTATAGTACAAACTTTATTATAACTCGAAAATCTTTATGGCGCAATATATTGAATTGTTTATATTATTTAAGAATAATTAAAATTATAGTAGATAAGTAAAAAAATTAATAGAAAATAATGCATACATTGTCTAATATTAAAGTATTTCTTATTCAAATTTAGATAAAACAATTTAAAGTTTGCAATAAATTAGAATTTTTATGGAGTATTATAGTTAAAAAAATAAATAAAAATTTATTATATTAAAAATATGTGGATAAAATAATATTGCATATATTTTTATAGTATGATAACATTTAGTAAACAAATGTTTATAAAATAAAGAAATATTAAGAGGAGAATATGATGACAAATAGAGAAGAAGAAATATTAAATCTTATAAAGGATAACCCCTTAATATCTCAAAATGAAATAGCAGATATTCTTAAGATTACTAGATCATCTGTAGGAGTTCATATAGGAAACCTTATAAAAAAAGGCTATATTTCAGGTAGAGGATATGTAATGAATAAAGAAAATTTTGTATCTATAATTGGAGGTACTAATATAGATATAGTAGGATTTTCTAATGATGAGCTAAGACTTAATGATTCCAATCCTGGAAATATAAAATTTTCTTTAGGTGGAGTTGGTAGGAATATAGGTGAAAATTTGGCTAGATTAGAAGTTGCAACAAAACTAATTTCTGTTATAGGTAATGATATTTATGGTCGGAAGGTTATAGATGAAGGTAGAGAAATTGGTTTAGATTTAGAACATAGCCTTAAACTAGATGGAGAATCTACATCTATATATATGTCTGTTCTTGATAATTCTGGAGATATGAAGGTAGCAATTTCATCTATGGATATCTATGAAAAGATGACTAAAGAATTTATTAAAACTAAAAAATCAGTAATTGAAAGTTCTAGAATATGTATTATTGATACTAATATTCCTAAGGAAGTAATAGAGTATGTAGTTAATAATTTTAAAAATACAAAATTTTTCTTAGATACGGTATCATCATCTAAGGCGATCAAGGTAAAAGACATCATCCATAAGTTTCATACAATAAAGCCGAATAAAATTGAAGCTGAGATTTTATCTGGAATGAAAATTAAAACTATGGAGGATGTAGAAAAAGTTAGTGAATATTTCTTAAACCTGGGAGTTAAAAATGTATTTATAAGTTTAGGAGAAGAAGGAGTATATTATAATGATGGGATAAGTAAAGGATTATTTACTCCACCTAAAGTTAAAGTTGTTAATGCTAATGGAGCAGGGGATGCCTTTGTTGCTGGATTAGCATACTCAAGTATGAATAATTTTGATTTAATACATACTTTGAAGGTTGCTTCAGCCTGTTCTTCACTGGCAATTACTCATAAAGATACTATTAATCCAAACATGTCTTTGGAAAATATAAATAAAAAATTGGAGGAGAATAAATCATGTTAGAAAAATATTTAGATATAAACCCAGAGGTTAAAACAGCATTAGAGGAAGGAAAGCCAGTAGTTGCTCTAGAATCAACTATAATATCTCATGGAATGCCTTATCCTAAAAATGTAGAAACTGCATTAAAAGTGGAAAGTATAATTAGAGAAAATGGAGCAATCCCAGCCACTATAGCTATTCTTGAAGGAAAATTAAAAGTTGGATTAACCACTGAAGAAGTTGAATTTTTAGGGAAAACTTCTGGAGTAGTAAAAACTAGTAGAAGAGATATACCTTTTATAGTTGCTAATAAGTTAAATGGGGCTACTACAGTTGCATCTACAATGATTATTGCAGCACTTGCTGGAATTAGAGTATTTGCTACAGGTGGAATTGGAGGAGTTCATAGAGGGGCTTCACAGACTATGGATATATCAGCTGACCTTGAAGAATTAGCTATGACTGATGTAGCTGTAGTATGTGCGGGATGTAAATCTATTCTTGATATAGGATTGACTCGTGAATACCTAGAAACTAAAGGAGTACCTGTAGTAGGATTCCAAACAGAAGAATTACCAGCATTCTATACAAGAAAATCTGGATTTAAAGTAGACTATAAAGTAGATAGTGAGGAAATACTTGCAAAAGCATTAAAGGCTAAATGGGATTTAGGTTTAGAGGGTGGAATGGTTGTTGCCAATCCAATACCAGAAGAATTTGAAATGGATTATGATACAATTAACAGTGCTATAGAAACAGCTGTTAAGGAGGCTGAAGAGAAGGGTATAGTGGGAAAAGAGAGTACACCATTTTTACTTGCTAAGGTTAAAGAAATTACAGGAGGATCAAGTTTAGAATCTAATATTCAATTAGTATTTAATAATGCTAAGGTTGGAGCAAAACTTGCAGTAGAACTTTCTAAATTACAATAGTATTTAAAATAAAATATAACTAGTTAAGATTTAATTTCAGGTAAATGTTAACTAGCATACAACTTATAATATTACCTAAATAAAAGGTATGAAACCAAAGAAATAAAAAAGGTTTCATGCCTTTTATTAATTTTAAAATTTTTATTACTAATTATATTATAGCCTATGCATACCAATAGAAAAAGAGAGTAATGATACAACAAGATTGGAGTTTAGATCAGATAAGGTATTTTTATAAATAGGATATAGAAATATAATAATGGAGATTATAATAAATAAAAATATAAATGGAAGTATTAGGTCAGTACACTTTGCAAAAATGTAATAATTTAATAGAGCTGTTGCTATAGCTAATGAAAGTATAGCAAATAATGTATGAGTATTTATGAAGTTTATATAAAAATTTAAAGTAAACATAGTTCCTATTATTATCATAGCACCACTACATATTAGTAAGAAGTCTTTTTCTATATCAAAGTACAAGTATTCTAATATAACACCACCAAGTAGCATAAAAATTGGCCACAGATTAAACACCCTACTAAATAGCAATGGTCTAAAGTTATATATATAGTATGTTAAACCTAAAATTAAGAAACTAATACCAGTGCAGAGATTTTTATTTTTCACAATAGACCTCCTTAGTTAAAAAGATTTTATATGAAAGTGTTAATAATATATTTATTTTCTATTTTATCAATATATTACCTTAAAGCATATATATTGATAAATTGTAAAATAGAAAAATAAAAACCTAAGAAAATATCCCTAGGTTTTAAAAATTATTGTAAGTGGATTAGTTTATTTTACCATATACTAGATTAAGAATATCATTAGTGTAAAGTGTTTCTTTTAAAAGTAATTCTTCAGATACCTTAACTAATAAATCTAAATTGTTATTTAAGGTGTTTTTAACTTCTGCATATAATTCATCCAGTACAGATTTACATTCTTCTAATACTACTGTAGTATAATAATCAGTAGGTATTCCTTGCATCTCTGAAAGCCTTAAAAGACCTAGAGATTTTCCCATACCATATTCACATACCATATTATTAACTATATTGGTAGTTTTCTTTAAATCATTGAATGCTCCTGTAGTAATTTTTTCTTCACCAAATATAATTTCTTCAGCTGCTCTTCCACCTAATAAAACCATTATTTTTCTTTTTAAGTAATCTAAATTATGATAGGTGTTATCTTCACCTATAGTTAGAGTATATCCACCAGCACCATTAGATGTAGGAATTATGGTTACCTTAGATATTTTTTCCTCAGGTAACATTAAATGTGAAATTAAAGCATGTCCGACTTCGTGATAAGCAGTAATTTTCATATCCTCTGCTTTAAGAGCTTCTTTATCTAATTTTTCATGACCAGCAATAACTATTGAAAAAGCTTTATCCAAATGGGTCGCAGTGATATATGGAGCCTCTTCCTTGCATGCAATTATAGCAGCTTCATTTACCAAATTTTCTAGTTTAGCACCAGAGAAATAGGCTGTGTTATGAGCAATGTCTCTTATGTTCATATCACTAACAGGTTTATTTTTTAAATGAAGGTTTAATATTTTTTCTCTTGCATTAATATCTGGAAGCGATACTTCTATATGTCTATCAAATCTACCAGGTCTTAAAAGGGCTTCATCTAATATATCAAGTCTATTAGTAGCAGCTATAACTACAATGCCATCACTTTCCTTAAATCCTGACATTTCAGTTAGAAGAGCATTTAAGGTTTGATCCTTTTCATCAGAATTACCAGCTTTATTAGAACTACGTTGCTTACCTATAGCATCTATCTCATCAATAAAGATAACAGCTTTACCATGGGACTTAGCTTTCTTAAATAAATTTCTTATTCTACTAGCTCCAACTCCGACATACATCTGAACAAAGTCAGAACCGGATACAGCATAAAAAGGAACTTTAGCTTCACCAGCTATAGCTTTAGCTAGTAGGGTTTTTCCAGTTCCAGGATCACCATAAAGAATTACACCTTTAGGCATTCTTGCACCATAAGAAGCATATTTTTCTGGATTTTTAAGAAAATCTACTATATCCTTTAAACTTTCTTTAGCTTCATCATTACCTGCTACAGAATTAAAGTTAAATTTATCCTTAGAAACACTTTGTCCATCAATTGCGTTAATAGATGTCATTGATCCACCAGAACTATTTCTTTTTATAGCCATAAATATAGTAGCTATAGCAGAAATACTAAGGAATATAACTGCTATACGTTGATTTGTTGGCAAAGTGGATGAACTTTCAACGGTAATGCCTTCTTTTAAAAGAGTTTCTTTAAGGGTATAACTATTAGGATTATCTGTAGAATATTTATTTCCAGATTTATCTATAACGGTAATTTTAGGTGATTGAGACATGGATACTTTAGATATTTTATTACTTTCTAAATCAAGTAAAAAATCTGAATAAGTTTTGTAGGGGATCGTAGATGAACCTACATTTAAAAGAACTAAAGCTACAATAGACAATATTAATATACTTAGTGGAATTATAATTAAATTCTTTTTAATTTTATCTATCAATAATCTTACCTCCTTAAAATTTGTATATATAAAATATAATTTAATATATACAATATATAATGATTAGAAAATTAAATATTATATATAAAAAGATTATTTGATGCTGTAATTAGTATTATACAAAATTTAAAACTAAAGTCCATAAATTGACCTAATAATTGTAAATGTAACTTATGGTAGAATTGTAAAGGCAAATAATAGAGTATATAATAACAAAATATACCTAGTTACATTGAAATGTAGCTAGGTATATTATAAATAAGGAATCCCCTAATAAAGTTATATTTAATTTATATAATGACTAAATTAAAGCTGATTTTTAACTATTTCACCATCAATCATTACAAATTTAACTGTGTTTCTAAGATCAAAAGGATGTCCACTATATATAATAATGTCAGCATCTTTTCCTATTTCAATGCTACCAACTCTGTGGTCAGCATTTATTGCACGAGCTGGGTTTATTGTAATAGATCTTAATGCTTCTTCCTCATCCAATCCTTCTCTAGCAGCAAGGGCAGCACATAGAGATATATATTGAAGTGGAATTACAGGGTGATCTGTCATGATTGAAACTTTTATTCCGGCTTTGCTTAAAATCATAGGAGTTTTAAATGTTAGATTTTTAAGTTCTACTTTGCTTCTATCAGATAAGCTTGGCCCTATAATTATAGATTTTATATGTTCGTCTTTAAGACTTTCAGTTATTAAATGTCCTTCAGTACAATGTTCTAGAGAAAGGTCTAAATCAAATTCCCTAGCTATTCTAATAGCAGTGAGAATATCATCAGCTCTGTGAGCATGAGATTTCAATGGAATTTCCTTTCTAATGACTTTTGCTAAGGCTTCTAACTTCATGTCAAAGTCAGGAGCTTTATCTATACCATTTTTGAAGGCTTCTTGTTTTTCTACATAATTTTTAGCTTTTATTAAATTTTCACGAAGGATAGCCGCAGTGGCCATTCTAGTACTGGGGGTAGCTTTTTTACTGCTATAAAATCGCTTAGGATTTTCCCCAAAGGCAGATTTCATGGCAGTACAATCATTTATAACCATGTCATCTATAGTTTTTCCACGAGTTTTCATAGTTGCGAAGGTTCCACCAATTACATTAGCACTTCCAGGACCAGTAGCTACAGTAGTAATACCTGCATCTAGAGCTTCTTCAAAACATCTGTCCACAGGATTTATTGCATCTATAGCTCTAAGATGCGGTGTAACAGGATCAGTAATTTCATTTCCATCATTGCCTTCAAAGCCTAGCCCATCTTCCCACATTCCAATATGGCAATGAGCATCAATAATGCCAGGCATTAAAAAACCATTATTTCCATCAATAATTTCGCTATTTTCAGGAATTGACACATTGAAACCGAAATCGCATATTTTACCATTATCAATTAGAATGACTCCATTTTCGATAATTTCATCTTCAGTCATGGTGTGGATAGTAACATTTTTAATAGCTATCATTTAATCACTCCTAAAATAAAAATTTTATTTCATAGTATTACTTTAATTGTAACATATTAGTAAAATAATTTGGAGGAATTAATCCAGTTTTTATTCCTTGGATAACTAACATATATGTGCAAGTTGTATCAAATCTTGCATCGTGATATTTAGATGATTCACCAAAAAGGGAAGTACATTTATTTTGAAGAAAATCCTCTTTAAGGTTTAGAAAATTTACAACTTCTCCAAGGGAAGGATTCTTTAATAAACCTCTAGAATTAGTAGCTTTACATATTTCTTTGTAATATGCCATGGTACAAAATGAACCTTTAGGATTAAAAGGAATATCCAAAAATTCTAATTCACTTTTTAAAAATTTAATATCAAATTGAACGTTATGGCCAATAATTATATCACTATTGATAAAATCATCTATAAACTCTTCACATGTATCTTCGAAATATTTTCCATTACTGAGATTATAGAGCTTTTCTAAAGAAAAGCCATGAATAGCTTCAGCACTTTCACTCATTTCTTCTACGGTAAAGAAATAGTTTTTACCCACCGTTGTCTGAGGTTTTGTACTGGTATCTACTGTAATATAAGATAATTGACATATGTTTCCAGGTTTTATATTTGTAGTTTCTGTATCGAAAAATAATAATTTCATAAACAAGTTCTCCTTAAATTCTTAATATGATATAAACTATACATTTACTAATTTTAGTCAATAAGTTAATAGTATAATTCTCTTAAAGTTATGTCAATATATTGAGTCGTTTTACAGTTCTACTTTTGTATAAATTAAATAAGTGATAGGACTAATAGACTAAATAACAAAAAAAATTATAAATATAAAAATATTGAGATGAAATTTTTAGAAGTTTAATTATATATTTAAAGAAAAATGAAAAGGTTTAATATGAAATGTAAAGGATTTTATATGAACAAGTGGTAAAAAGTTTACACAAATATAATAAAGATTCGATAAAAAACTACATATATTAACTTATTATTAACAAAATTAATTATATTCATTGTTTTTATATTATGCTATAATGCAAATATTGAGTACAATTAAAAAAGGGGGCTTATATTATATGAGTTTATTATTTGTAATACCTACTAATAAACAAAATAAAGAGGAGTTACTAAAAATACTTCAGCAGCATAAGGAAATAAGATTTGTGTCTTTAGTTGGTATTGACTTTTTAGGTAACGATACGGATGAAAAAATTCCTGTTAAAAATTTCATAGAAGATATTGATACATTTTTACATGGTACAGCTGTCCAGACAGACGGATCATCTGTAATTTTACCGGGAATAGCTACCCTTAATAATGCAAAGGTAGATATGAAGGTTGATTTAACTTGTAATTGGTTTGTAGATTATAATTATGATTATATAGATGAAGAAACAAAAAAACCTGTAGGAACTATTAGAATGCCTTGTCACCTATATCATGAAGATATTGCCGTGGATTCTAGATATATATTAAAAAATTCTGTAGATCATTTTAGAGCTTCAATGATGAAGTTATTTGAAGAAAATCCACAATTTTTAGCAAACTTTAACATAAACTATGATGAAATAGAGGATGTAAGTATTACATCAGCTACAGAATTAGAATTTTGGGTAAATACTCCAAATGAATTAGCTGAAATAGAAGAATTATCAACATCCCAAGTATTAAAGGAGCAATACTGGAAAAGAACTAAGGGTCCTGTAAGAACAGCATTAGAAAAATCCTTAGATTTATTAGCTAAATATGGACTAGAACCAGAAATGGGTCATAAAGAAGTAGGGGGAGTTAAAGCTAAGCTTTCTGAGTCTGGAGTTCTAACCCATATCATGGAGCAATTGGAAATTGATTGGAAATTTTCCACAGCTCTTCAAACTTGTGATAATGAACTTTTGGTAAGAGGCTTAATAAAAGAAACTTTTAGAAAGAATGGTCTTGAAGTTACATTTCAAGCTAAGCCAATTGAAGAAGTGGCAGGAAATGGAGAGCATTTACATGTAGGTGTTACTCTAAAACTTAAAAATGGTAAGGTGATGAATCTATTCCACAGTTATGCTGAAAAAGACTTTTTAAGTGAAATAGGATATGGAGCAATAATGGGAGTATTAAAGAATTATGAAGTAATAAATCCTTTTGTTTCTTCAAACTATGATGCATTACAAAGACTAAAACCAGGCTTTGAAGCTCCAGTATGTATAGTTACTTCATTAGGATTTACTAAGGATGTGCCTTCAAGAAATAGAACTATACTTGTAGGATTAGTAAGAGATGCAATTAATCCAATGGCTACTAGATTTGAGTTAAGGTCACCAAATCCCAATACAAATATTTATCTAGTATTATCTTCTGTTATAATATCTATGGTAGATGGAATAAGCTATGTAGTTAAAAATAATAGAAGTAGAGAAGAACTTTTGGCAGAGCTTTCTAAAAAGCCTGGAGTAAAAACTTCTTACTTAGAAGAAAGCAGATGCTATAGAAGTGAAGAGGATGTATTTGAATTTTATACAGAAGAAGAAAGAGAAGAGTATTTTGGTAAGGCTCCAAGCACTGTATATGAAAATTTATTAGCCTTTAATGATAAGGAAAGAGTACATGTTTTAACTAGAGACGGCGTAATAACTGATAAAGTGATTAAAGGATATAAAGAAGCAGTACTTGAAAGATGGACTACTGAGTTAGAACATAGAATTCTTCAAAACTATTCTAATGAAATTAGAAACATTAGAAGATCTAATGGAGATGATTTTATGGAATATGATCTTGAAAAATGGAGTGAAATTAATAAGCTAAGAGAAAAACTTATGAAAGATAATTTTGTAAGTAAAAGCTTATTTACTCAGATGAGAGAAGCAATTAATGATAAAAATTATGAGGAACTATCAGAGTTACAATTAATTGTAGATGAAGATATGAGAATCTTAAGAAGGTTATATATGAATTATAGAAGAAATCTTATGGATATATAAATATAAACAAAAAGGTAATCACTAGAAATTTTCTAGTGATTACCTTTTTAAATTAATGATAGTGAAAACTTAAATTACATAAATATAAGTTTTAGAATAAATATGATAGATAGAAGATACATTACTATAGAGATTGGTTTTTTATTCTCCTTCTTTCCAAATATGTTGTTTAATAAGTTTATTAATGTATAAGAAAGAATTCCAAGAGTAAGACCATCACCGATGCTATAGCATAATGGCATTGCAGCTATAGTAATGAATGCAGGGAAGCCTTGAGTAAAATCCGTAAAGTCTATTTTCATAACACTTTCTAGCATCATAAAACCAATCCAAATTAAGCACGGAGCAGTAGCGCAACCAGGTATAGCTATAAATATTGGGGATAAAAACATTGCTAATAAGAATAAAACACCTGTAGTAACAGCAGTTAATCCAGTCCTTCCACCTTCGCTAACTCCAGCAGCACTTTCTACATAAGTAGTAACAGTTGAAACTCCAACTAAAGAACCAAAGGTGGTTCCTATAGCATCTACTAGTAAAGCTTTTTTTGCCATAGGGACATTACCGTCTTTATCTAACATATTAGCTTTAGAGCATACTCCAACTAAAGTACCAACGGTATCGAAAAAGTCTACAAATAAGAAAGTAAGGCAAACTGTTATGAAATTAAGAATAGCAGAGCTGTTAGTAAATACAGAAAAGTCAAGTTTAAAAGCTATTGCTTTGATTGACTCATATTTAAATATTCCGGTTGGAAGATATATGCCTGCAGTAGTAGCACCTTCAGGATTTACAATTGCATATATCCAACCAATTATAGAGCAAATGAGAATTGACCAAAGCATAGCTCCTTTAATATTTTTAGAATTTAAAATAGCTATAGTAAGAATGCCAATAACTGCAATTATAGCACTAGGAGCTACCATAGAACCAAGAGATACAAGAGTAGCTTCATTAGATACTACAATACCAGCACCTGTTAAACCTATAAAAGCAATAAAAAGTCCAATACCAGCAGTAACAGCGTGCTTCATTGTAAGTGGAATGCAATTAACCACAGCTTCTCGTACTCTAGTTAAAGAAAGAATGATAAAAATGATACCTTCTACAAAAACTGCAGTAAGAGCTATTTGCCATGAAATACCCATAGCACCACATACTGTAAAGGCAAAGAAAGCATTAAGTCCCATGCCAGATGCCAGTGCAAAAGGTGCGTTAGCATATAATCCCATAAGTATAGTAGTAAGTCCTGCAGCCAGGCAAGTGGCAGTTACTAGTGCACCAGCGGCTCCGTCACCCATAGCAGTACTAAGAAAATTAGGGTTTACAGCAATAATGTAAGCCATTGTTAGAAAGGTTGTAATTCCAGCAACAATTTCACGCTTTACGTTAGTCCCATTTTCGGTAAGTTTAAAATACTTCTCCATAAAATTCCCCCTTATATTAATAGGTATAATTTATTAATATTATTACAATCTACAAATATTACTAATACAAGATATTTATTACATATAAATTATAATAGGGACAATTTCTAATATTTTTTTGCCAGCCGGTAACTCATTATTATAGTTCAAATTAGAAACAAAACCTTTATACCTATCATTAGAGGTAATGAAATTCCATAATAATTTAGACACTAATGGATTGCTGTCAATAATATTATGATCTGATTGAGAATATTCATAACTAGCTATTTCGCCAACGATGGTACAAGGTCTACCAATATAACACTCTATGTCCATAGATGCATGTTTACTACAAACAGAAGTAATAATTAAAGTATCAGAATCAAAAGGGAGAGAGGCAGGGTATTTTAATACTTTATCTTCTGTTAAAGCTTTTATATTTCTATTTATCCAATTTATCATAGATGTATTATCTACTTGGGAGGTAATTTGTTGAAACTCCATTAATTCTAATGTATTTCTTAAAAGGTCTAAAGTGCTATCTGATTTTTCTATAGTACACTGGAATTCTACAATATCACCAGGAGAAATTGTATTCAAATCACTACTATTAATTAAAGGTTTAATTACATTATTACGATTTAATAGTGTTTCTAGATTTACAAATATATTAATTAAGGAACTTTCTATTTCATCTATAGACTTTCTTTGAGTACTTTTAGATAGAGTTACTGTAGCTGAGCCTTGAATAATCTTCCCACAAGTTAATTCGGATAAGGGGAGGGTGGCTTGAATAGTAGTATCTTCTCTTGTTGCATTTATTTCAATATTTTCAAATCTATTTATAGCTATTTTATACATATCTCTAATTGTATCACCGTTAATATAGTAGGGCATAAAGATGTTCTTCATATAAAAACTCCTTATTTATTAATTTTTAATATATTCCTATATATATTCAAGATTAAATATATTTATCATTATTTTTACAAATAACTTAATATATAAAGATATAAAGTTTAATATAATAAAATTAATGCGAATATAATGTAACTGTTTCCAAATCTATGATATAATAACGTGGTAGAGGAGGGGGACATATGGAAATTTTAATTGCATTAATACTTGGTGCCATTGTAGGCTACTTTTTAAAATTAGGTGAGAAGGGGAAAAATATAAATGGTAAATTACAACAACTTGGTGTAATATTCTTATTATTTTCTATGGGAGTTTCTATAGGAGCTGATAAGGACATAATAAAAAATCTTCCATCTATAGGGTTAAAGTCTTTTTTATTTGCAGTGGGTACCATAGGCGTAAGTATAGTACTTATATATTTTTTATCAGAAAAATTTATGCCTAAAGAAAATCAATTACATAAGGAAAAAAATTTAAATCTTAATGAAGAAACCATAGTTGAAGATGGTGATGAACTTTTAAATGAGGCATGTGGGGAGGACAAGTAACATGACATACATAATAATAGTATCTATATTGATTGGAATGGGGTGTGGTTATTTTGTATTTCCACCAGAGATAATAAGTAGTATGGACAAGGTTGCTTCCATTTCATTGTTTGCATTAATTTTTTTAGTTGGAATAGATGTAGGTGGTAACAAGAAGATATTTAAGGATTTAAAAAAAGTAGGTTTAAAAGTTCTATTAATACCTTTTGGAGGAATTGTTGGTAGTTTGGTAGGTGGGCTTTTAGTAGGATTCTTATTCAACATGGCTATTAATGAAAGTTTGGCTATAGGTTCAGGGTTTGGATGGTATAGCATATCAGGGATAATGCTTAAGGAGATGGGTGGAGATACATTAGGGGCCATAGCATTCTTAACAAATGTATTCCGTGAAATACTAACTGTTATTTTAATTCCTATATTAGCTAAAAAGCTAAATGGATATACAGCTATAGCACCTGCAGGGGCTACATCTATGGATACTACATTGCCACTTATAGCTAAAGCAACAAATCCAGAGATAGCTGTAATCTCATTTATAAATGGAGTTATATTAAGCTCTTTAGTTCCGGTACTTGTGACATTCTTTTATAATTTAGGATAAGATTACTTTAAGTAGTTCTAGTTTTCACAATTGCAAATTAAAAAACTATATAAAAATGATGGTATAAATTACTTATTTATACCATCATTTTTATGTTTATATTTATATTAGTTAGGGACTAATAACTAATAACTAAATTAAGGTGTTTATCTATTTATATAGTGAGTATGAAGTAAATGGTGAGATTTTTCTCCATTAGGTTTTCCAAGGAATTCATTATAAAGTTTTATTATCTCAGGGTTTTCATGAGATTTTCTTATAACCTTATTAACATCCTCACTATAAAGAGCATTCATTCTTTTTTCAATTAAGGAATATTGCTCATTAGAGTATGGTTGACCACCGCCGTTTATGCATCCTCCGGGACATGCCATAACTTCAATGAAATGATATTTTTTAGATGTATCTTCTATATTATCTAACAAATTCTTTGCATTTGCAAGTCCATTTACAATAGCTATATTAATAGTGTTACCATCAATAACTAATGAAGCTTCTTTGATTCCTTCAAGACCTCTAACGGATTTAAAGTCAAGATCTTCTAAAGTTTTATTTGTAATCCATTCATAAGCGGTACGTAAAGCAGCTTCCATAACACCACCACTAGTTCCGAAAATTACTCCAGCACCAGTAGATTCACCCATAATAGTATCAAAATCAGTTGAAGGTAAAGAAGCAAAATCTAATCCTGAACGTTTAATCATTTTAGCTAATTCTCTTGTAGTTATAACTACATCGATATCTGGATTACCATTTTCATTGATAAATTCTTCTCTATTAGCTTCAAATTTTTTAGCAACACATGGCATAACAGATACAACAAAAAGTTTTTCAGATGGTATACCTAATTTTTCAGCTAGATATGATTTTGCAATAGCCCCCCACATTTGTTGAGGCGATTTACATGTTGATGGAAGATTTAATAGTTTTCCATAGTGTTTTTCTATAAAATTAATCCATCCTGGGCAACAACTTGTAATCATAGGAAGATTTTTACCACTCTTATATCTTTCTAAGAATTCTGTAGCTTCTTCCATAATAGTTAAATCTGCTGCGAAATCAGTATCATAAACCTTATCAAATCCAAGTTCTCTTAGAGCTTCAACCATCTTACCAGTAACAGCTCCTTCTTTAATTCCAAATTCTTCACCAAGGGCAGCTCGAACAGCTGGAGCAGTTTGAACTACAACATATTTATCATTATTACCTATAGCATTTAATACATCTATAGTGTTGTCTCTTTCCATTAAAGCACCAGTAGGACAGACATTTATACATTGACCACATAAAGTACAAGTACTATTGTTTAATTCTTCAAAAAAGGCAGTACTTATAGTAGTATCAAAACCTCTATTTACTGGACCAATAGCACCAACCTGTTGAACTTGGCTACAAACAGCTTCGCATCTTCTACATAAAATACACTTAGAAGTATCCCTTACTATAGAAGGATTTTTAAGTTCTTTCATAGCTACAGATTTTGAACCAGTATATTTTAAATTAGTTACTCCATAAGTGCTAGCAAGCTCTTGAAGTTCACAATTTAAATTCTTTTGACAAGTTAAACAATCCATTGAATGGTCTGATAATAAAAGTTCAATTATAGTTTTTCTTGCAGCTATTACTCTTGGAGGACTAGTATTAACGACCATACCAGGAGCAACAGCTGTACAACAAGATGGGGCTAAATTTTTTCTTCCTTCCACTTCAACTACACAAACTCTACAAGAACCAGGCTTATTTGTAGTCTTTTTATCATGAAGATTTAGGTAGCAAAGTGTAGGAATTTTTATATTAAGCTTACGTGCAGCATCAAGAATTGTGGTTCCTTGCTCCACAGATATTTCTTTATTATTTATTTTAAGTGTAACTAAACTCAATACTTTCACCTCTTTTAAATTATTAAACTAGATCTATTGCATCCACTGGACAGCTAGATTTACATGCACCACATTTAATACATTTGCTATGGTCAATTATATGTTTAGTCTTAACTTTACCTTGGATGCATCCAACTGGACATTGTCTTGCACATTTAGTACAACCAATACATCTATCAGTAATAACAAATTTCATAAGGTCTTTACAAACTCCTGATGGACAAATCTTATCTACAACGTGGCTCTTATATTCATCATAGAAATATTTCATTGTACTAAGAATAGGGTTAGGAGAAGTTTGACCTAAAGCGCAAAGGGAAGTATCTTTTATAGTGTTACTAAGCTCTTGAAGCTTATCTAAATCGCTTAAATCACCTTCACCCTTTGAAATTCTTTCAAGGATTTCGAGTAAACGAGTGTTACCAATTCTACAAGGTGTACATTTACCACAAGATTCTTCTCTAGTAAATTCTAAGTAGAATTTGGCAATATCAACCATACAGTTGTCTTCATCCATTACTATCATACCACCAGAACCCATCATAGAACCGATAGCACTTAAAGAATCAAAGTCAATAGGAGTATCTAAAAATTCTTTAGGAATACATCCACCAGAAGGACCTCCAGTTTGAACAGCTTTGAATTCTTTATCAAATTTAATTCCTCCGCCTACTTCATAAAGGATTTCTCTTAAAGTTGTTCCCATAGGTACTTCTACAAGACCAACATTATTAATTTTACCAGCTAGAGCAAAAACCTTAGTACCAGCAGAAGTTTTAGTTCCTATAGAGCTAAACCAATCTGCACCATTATTAATTATAGCTGGAATATTTGCTAAAGTTTCAACGTTATTAACACAAGTTGGTTTATTCCAAAGTCCAGATTCAGCAGGGAATGGTGGCTTATTTGTAGGTTCGCCGCGGTTACCTTCTATTGAGTGAATAAGAGCAGTCTCTTCACCACATACAAAAGCACCAGCTCCATATTTAATTTCAATATCAAAATCAAAGCCTGAATTTAGTATGTTTTTACCAAGAAGTCCATATTCTCTGGCTTGACTTATAGCTGTTCTAAGTCTTTGGATAGCTAGTGGATACTCAGCTCTAATATAGATATTACCTTTAGTAGCACCTATAGCATAACCAGCTATAGCCATAGCTTCAAGAACACTATTTGGATCACCCTCTAGAATTGAACGATCCATGAATGCGCCAGGGTCGCCTTCATCAGCATTACAAATAATATATTTTTGATCGGCATTGTAGCCTTTTGCGAATTGCCATTTCTTTCCTGTAGGGAAGCCGCCACCGCCTCTTCCTCTTAATCCAGATTGTAATATAATATTTATTACATCATCTGGAGTGTATTCAGTTAGACATTTTCCAAGAGCTATATATCCTTTTTCAGCTATATATTCATCAATATTTTCAGGATTTATTAATCCACAATTTCTAAGAGCTATTCTTACTTGCTTTTTATAAAAGGTCATTTCATCTTGGGTTTTAACTTTTTCTTTTATAGTCGGCTCCTCATAAAGTAATCTTTCTATAACTTTTCCACTAACAATATGATCATTGATGATTTCTTCAGCATCTTCAGGAGTCACATGAACATAAAATACATCATCTGGAGTAATTTTTACTATAGGACCTTTTTCACAGAATCCGAAACAACCAGTTATAGAAACGTATACTTTATCCTCCAAATCCAACTTTTTAATCTCTTTTTCAAGATTATCTTTAATTAAATCACTTTGTGCAGACTTACATCCAGTTCCGCCACAAATAAGAATTTCTTTTGTATAGTTATTTTTTTCACAATCAAAGCCGGCAATACCAGTTGCCTTTCTAATATTAAGGGATGATTTGTATTCCTGATAAATTTTATTTAATTCTTCAAAGGAATTTATTCTATTCAACTTTGTTACCTCCTAATTTTATTCATATTCAGCTAATATACTTTTTACTTGGTCTGGAGTACAATGACCGTAAACCTTATCATTTATGGTTAAAACAGGAGCAAGACCACAGGCGCCAACGCATCTTAGTGAACCTAGTGTGAATTTCATGTCTTCTGTAGTTTGTCCAGATTTAATGCTTAATTCTTTTTCAAATTCCTTAAGAATATCTCCAGCACCACGAACAAAACATGCAGTCCCCATGCAAACATTTATTACATTCTTACCACGAGGTTCTGTAGTAAAGAATGAGTAGAATGTTACAACACCATAAACCTTAGATACAGGTAAATTAAGTTTATCAGCTACGAAAGTTTGAACTTCCTTAGGTAGATATCCAAAGATATGCTGAGCTCTATGCAAAACCTCTATTAAAGCTCCATCTTTGCTAGGTAAGGATTCAATAAAATCATCCAATTCCTTAAACATTAGATTTTTTTCTAAGTTACAACACACTTAAAAAATACCCCCTTACTAAATAAGTTTAACATTGAAAATATACAAAATATTTTCAATAATTCATCAAATCACTAACAGTATAATCCTTTTTTAAAGGTTTGTATAGTGGAATTTCAAAAATAATGTAATCTATTACAACAAATAATTAATAATATTTATTAAATAAATTAATTAATTATTTCTGTCCAATAATTTTTATAAGTGTAGTGACATATTGTGGTAATTAGGGGAATAAAATGGTAAAATATTTATATAACATAAATATATGGAGCTGATATTATGAATTGTTACGATTTAGCTATAATCAATGGAAATATATATGTGGAAGGAGAATTTATTAGAGGAAATTTGTATATTAATAATGGTATTATTAAAAACATATCAAAGGATATTTTCTTAGCAAAAGATATTTATGATGCAAAAGAGAATTATGTATTACCAGGATTTATAGATCCTCATGTACATTTTCAGCTTAAGGTAGGAAGTGATGTTTCTGCTGATGATTTTTACAATGGTTCTATAGTAGCTGCATATGGTGGAGTTACAACATTTATAGATTTTTTAGATCCTGTAAAAAATATTGAAGAATTAGAAAGAGCTTATGTGGATAGAAAAAGAAAAGCTAAAATTTCAGTTATAGATTATGGGTTTCATAGTACTATTGCAAATTTTCAGGATAATGAAGAGCTATTTATTGAGGAGATTAAAAAGCGTGGAATTTGTAGTATAAAATTCTTTACTACTTATAGTTCAAGTAATAGAAAAACTGATTTAAGAACTATCAATAATTTACTGAAAATTTCAAAAAAACATAGAATTATGCTTATATCCCATAGCGAAAATGAAGAATTTATCAGGGAGGGCAAGTTTCCAGTAAGTGTTCATGAAGAAAATAGACCAACATTATGTGAGACTACAGAAGTTTTAACTTTAGCTGAAATGACTAGGAACATGGATGGATATATGTATATTGTCCACCTTAGTTCGGGAGAATCTTTAAGACGAATTATGGATTTATATAAAAGTTTAGTAGATAAAAATTTATTTATAGAAAGTTGCCCTCAATATTTTTATTTATCAAAAGACAATTATTCATTGGAAGATGGATTTCTATATACCTTAACACCACCTCTTAGATCTTTAAAAGAAATTGATGAATTAAGAAAAAATATAGAGAATGTGAGTGTTATAGGGACTGATCATTGTCCATTTAAATCTTATGAAAAAGAAAGAGAAACCTTAGATTTAATACCTATGGGCATAGGAGGGATAGAGCATTCTTTTAATTTATTGTATACAATGTTTGGAGAAAAGATAATTGATAAATTTACAAAAAATCCAGCAAAAATTCATGGCTTATATCCTAAAAAAGGAACATTACTTCCAGGATCAGATGCTGATGTTGTAATATTTGACCCTTTAGCTAGTCATAAAATAAAGAATTCTCATTCTAATTGCGACTATAATTTATATGAAGGAATAGATGTTCAAGGTAAAGTTATAACTACGATTTCGAGGGGGAAATTTATTATAAAGGATGAAGAATTAGTATGTATTGAAAAAGGAAATTATGTAGGTAGAGAGTTAAAGCTATAGAGAATAAAAAAAATATATATTTATATGCTTTTATGACTAATTAATCAGTAAGTATGAAAGGAGGTGCTTTAGTAGGATTTTTATCTTACTAAAGAGAATTATGAATTATAAAGTAATAGGTAGTAGTGTATCTAGGTTAGATGGTGTGGCGAAGGTTACTGGGAAGGCTAAGTATGCAGATGACTATTTTGAAAGAGAAATGTTAGTAGGAAAGGTGCTTAGAAGTCCTTATGCTCATGCAAAAATAAAAAGTATTGATGTTTCTAAAGCAAAAGATTTAGAAGGTGTTGAAGCAGTAATTACTCACCTAGATTTACCTAAAATAAAATTTGCAACGGCTGGACATCCTTGGACCTTTGATGAAGCACATAGAGATGTAGAAGATAGATTAATCATTACTGATAAAGTTCGCTTTTGTGGAGAACCTGTGGCGGCAGTTGTAGCAACAGATGAAATAATAGCTAAAAAAGCTTTAAAACTTATAGAGGTAGAATATGAGGTGTTACCATTTGTATTGGATCAAGAGGAAGCTATAAAAGAAGGCGCTCCTATAATACATGAAAAAAGAAAAGATAATATTATAAATTCCTTTGGCAATGGAGTAGGAGATGTAGAAAAGGAATTAAAGGAAGCTGACAAAGTATTTATAGGTAAATTTAATACTAGCACTGTACAACATTGTCATATGGAAAATCATAGTGCTTATGCTTATGTGGAATCAGATGGAAGAATTGTAATTGTAACTTCTACTCAAATTCCTCATATAGTTAGGAGAATAGTAGGACAGGCACTTGGGTTGCCATGGGGAAGAATAAGAGTTATAAAGCCATATATAGGTGGTGGATTTGGAAATAAGCAAGATGTTGTTATAGAGCCATTAACAGTAGCTATGACACTCGCAGTTAATGGAAGACCAGTAAGATATGCATTAACTAGAGAGGAATGTTTTATAGATACAAGAGTTCGTCATGCTATGCAATTTGCATTTAAAACAGGAGTTTCTAAGGATGGTAAGTTATTGGCAATAGACATAAAGAACTTAGTAAACAATGGAGCCTATGCGTCCCATGGACATTCAGTGACCATGAGTTGTGGAAGTAAATTTAGACCATTATATGATTTTAATGCTATAAAATATGAGCCTAAAACTATATATACTAATATTCCAGTAGCAGGAGCTATGAGAGGGTATGGGGTTCCGCAAATTTCTTTTGCTCTAGAAAGTCATTTAGATGATATTGCTAGAGAACTCAATATAGATCCTGTAGAATTTAGATTGAAAAACCTGGTAAAGCAAAATCATGTAGATCCATCTTCTAAAAATGTTGTGCGTTCTATGGGACTACCACTGTGCCTTGAAAAGGGGAAGAAGTTAATAAATTGGGACGAAAAGAAAAAAAATTATAAAAGTCAAGCAGGTAATTTAGTACGTGGAGTAGGAATGGCTTGTTTTAGCTATTTTGCAGGGACTCATCCAGTAGCTTTAGAAGCGGCAGGTGCAAGAATTGTTATGAATCAAGATGGCTCAGTACAGTTGCAAATTGGGGCTACAGAAATTGGTCAAGGTAGTGATACTGTATTTGCACAAATGACTTCAGAAGTTTTAGGAATTCCAATAGATATGGTTCATGTAATTTCAAATCAGGATACTGATGTTACTCCATTTGATACAGGGGCTTATGCATCAAGACAGACCTTTGTTACAGGTGCTGCAGTAAAAAAAGCTGCTATAGAGGTGAAAAGTAAAGTCCTTCAGTTTGCTAGCAGAAAAAATGGTCTCAATCCAGAGGTAATGGATATAGTGGAGTGCAATATAGTTGAAAAAACAACAGGGATAGTTGTCTGTCCTCTTGAACAAATAGCATTAGAATCATTTTATGATCGAATTTATAGTTGTCCTATAACTAGTGACATTTCTGTTAATATAAGGACTAACGTAGTTGCCTATGGAGCAACTTTTGCAGAAGTTGAAGTAGACATGAAAACTGGTCAAATTGCCGTCGTAGAAATATATAATATTCATGACTCTGGAACTATAATTAATCCAATGTTGGCAGAAGGGCAAGTTGATGGTGGTGTAAGTATGGCACTTGGATATGCTTTATCAGAGCAAATGATATTTGATGAGAAAACTGGAAGAACTCTTAATAATAATCTTTTAGATTATAAATTACAAACTATTTTAGACACTCCTAATATTGGTTCAGCCTTTGTAGAAATTCCAGATGATGCAGGAAGCTTTGGACAAAAATCATTAGGAGAAAATACAACACTTTCTCCAGCTCCAGCTATAAGAAATGCGGTTCTAGATGCAACTGGTGTTGCCTTTAATAGAATACCAATGAATCCACAAAGAGTATTCGAAAAATTTAAGGAAGAAGGCTTAATATAGAATTTCTCTTAAATTTAATAGTACAGATTTCATAGTTAGTAAATTGAAGTTACAAATATAGAAGGAGGTGGATTTTAGTAGAGGATTAAATCTCTACTAAAGACAAAAATGTTTGATATTAAAAATATACTAGAGACTAGCAGTCTAGAAGAGGCAGTAAAAATTCTTTATGAAAATAACAATTTAAAAATAATATCTGGTGGAACTGATGTTTTAATTAAATTACATCATGGTGGTATGGAAGAAACGGAACTTTTAAGTTTAAAAAATTTAGAGGAATTAGATTTCATAAAAGTTCTAGAAAATGGCACCATAGAAATTGGATCCACCACTTGTTTTACTAATATATATAGAAATAAAATTATACAAGAATTTATTCCTGCTTTAGGACAAGGAGCTGTATCTATGGGGGGACCGCAGATAAGAAATATGGCTACTATTGGAGGAAATGTATGTAATGGAGCTGTTTCAGCAGATAGTGCACCAAGTTTATTTGCTTTTAATGCTAAGTTAAGATTAAGAAGTTTTCGGGGAGAAAGAATAGTTCCCATAGAAGAATTCTATGAAGGTCCTGGAAAGGTAAATATAAGAAATGATGAAATTCTTATAAGCATTTTAATTGAAAAAAAGGACTATGAAGGAGCAAGAGGAACATATATTAAGTATAGCAATCGAAAGGCAATGGATATTTCTATGTTAGGTGTATGCGTTGTTACTAATGTGAAGGAAAATAAATTTAAAGATTTAAGAATAGCCCTAGGGGTAGCGGCACCAACGCCTATAAGATGTAAGGAGGCAGAAAAGTATGCTCTTGGTCTAGAAATTTCAGAAGAAAGTATTAAGAATATTGCACAACAGACAGTAAAATCAGCAAGAGCAAGAGATTCATGGAGAGCATCAAAGGATTATAGGGAGCATTTAATACAAGAATTAACAATAAGAGCTATTGAAGAAGTAACTAAATAGAGGGGAAGATTTTATTATGAGTGATAAGAACTTTAGGAAGATATCAATGAAGGTAAATGGAAAAAAATACACTTTAGAAGTAGATGTGCGAGAGTCTTTGTTAGATGTATTGCGAAATAGACTTCAATTTACAGGGGTAAAGCAAGGATGTTCAGTTGGGGAATGTGGAGCTTGTACAGTATTAGTAGACGGTATCCCTATAGATTCATGTATTTATATGGCCGTTTGGGCTAATGAAAAAGAAATCTTAACCATAGAAGGTGTGTCTAAAAATGGTAATTTATCCAAAGTACAAAAGGCATTTGTAGAAGAGGGAGCAATTCAATGTGGTTTCTGTACTCCTGGATTAGTCCTTACAACTACAGCTTTATTAAATAGCGGACAAGAATATAGTGATGAAGAAATAAAAAGAGAAATATCTGGACACTTATGTAGATGTACTGGATATCAAAAAATATTTAATGCTACAAAGAAATCCCTAGAGAAATAATTTAAATAAAATCCTAGTTAATTTTTATGCTAGGATTTTATTATGAAAAAACATAAGAGATATATGAAGAGTATTAATCAACTTCATGTATCTCTTATATAATTTTGGGGAATACATAGTTAATTATTTGTTCAAAGTCATACCAGATTTAGTTTTAATAACAGGCTTTTCAGATTTATCATTAGGTAAGATTAAATTTAATATTACAGCAAATATAGTTGCAGTTGTTACACCAGAACCAAATATTATTTGTAAGGATTCTGGAAACATACTAAGAGCCTCAGGTCGAACAATGACACCTACACCTAAAGCAAAGGAAATTCCAATTACAAAAATATTTCTTCTAGTCATATCAACTTTGCCTAGAATTTTAATACCAGAACAAGCAATGGAACCGAACATAACAATACCAGCGGCTCCAAGAACTGGACTCGGCATAATTGATATTAAAGAAGCGAATTTTGGTATTAAACCCATTATTGACAGTATTACTCCAGCTACAATTATAACAAACCTACTAGCAACTCCTGTAACATTTATAAGACCAGTACATTGGCTAAACGATGTATTTGCAGTAGAGTTTAAAAATCCAGCTAAGATTGAACCAAGTCCATCACAAAGTACACCTCCAAAAAGTTGTTTGTTAGAAACTTCAATTTCACAGGCCTCTCCAATAGCTAGAGTATCACCTACAGTTTCTACAGTAGTTGCTAGATAAACAGCTAAAAAACTAATAATGGCTGGTGCGGAAAAATTAATTCCAAATTTAAGAGGTTTAGGAATAGAAATCCAGGATGCAGCAGATATTGGAGTAGTGTCTAATAAGCCAAAAGGGATAGCTAACAAGTATCCACATAATATACCTATAAATATAGAACAAGAACTTATAAAAGTATTTTTAGATTGATTGGTAATTACAATGATAATTAGGACAATAGCACCGAGTAATAAAAATTTTGGATCTCCATAGTTTGGGTTTCCAGAACCACCAGCTAGCCAGTCAATTCCAACAGGAATTATAGTAATACCTATCATAGTAACTACAGTACCAGTAACAAGTGGTGGAAAAATTTTTTTTACGTGATTAATGAAAAAACTTAAAATTACTTCTAATAGTGCTCCTATCATTGTAGCTGTACATATAGTAGCGATACCTAAAGTCATGTTGCCGTTATAAGTGCTACCGATGGCAATAGCCGGACTTACAAAAGCAAAGGAGGTACCCATGATAAATGGAAGCTTGCTTCCTATAGGGCCAATGCCTTTAGCTTGAATAAGTGTTGTAAGACCAGAAGCAAATAGGGCACATGAGACTAGAAATGATGTGTCAGTTATTTTTAATCCTAGTGCACCAGCTACTACTAGTGGAACTGCTACTATACCACTGAAACATGCAAAGATTGCTTGAAATGCAAGAATTAAAGCTTGTTTCATAGGTGGTTTGTCATCTAGTTTAATTCTGAGAAGCGATTTCTTTGGAGTGTTAGTTGTTTGCAATTTAATTCCCCCTCTAAAATTTATAATTATATCATACGCATAATGCATGAAGTGCTATAAATATTTTACTAACTAGTTAATATAAAAAATAAATAAAAAAGTATATATACTTAACTATAGTTTATGAATGAGTATAATAAGTTTATGAATAAATATTAAGAAAATAAAATAATCTAAGTTTGAAATGGATAAATTTAAAGTATTTAGATTTTGCCAATAAGAAAGAAAAAATTCAATAAATCCACATAAAATATTTTGAATTATATGATTTTTTTATTGACATTAAATGTAATAAGGGTTACAATTTGATTAACTAGTCAGTAAAGGAAATTGATAATGAATTTCAAAAAAATAAAGTGTAGAAATTTATTTTGCAATAGTAAATTTTAAAAAATATCAAGGGGTGGATTTTGTGGAGAATATTAAAAATCTTATGGATAAACTTGAAAAACTTGATTTCGGGGAGATGTACAATAACGATTTTTTCTTAACATGGGAAAAAAGTAATGAAGAATTAGAATCAGTATTTATTGTTGCTGATATTCTTCGTGCAATGAGAAAAAATAATATATCGACAAAAATATTTGATAGCGGGTTAGGCATTTCGGTATTTAGAGATAATTCAACTAGAACTAGATTTAGTTTTGCTAGTGCATGCAACTTATTAGGACTAGAGGTACAAGATCTCGATGAAGGAAAATCTCAAATAGCTCATGGAGAAACTGTACGTGAAACTGCGAATATGATTTCTTTTATGGCAGACATAATTGGAATTAGAGATGATATGTTTATAGGAAAAGGCAATGCTTATATGAAAGAAGTTTCTAATGCTGTTCAGGAAGGCTATGCTGATGGAGTATTAGAACAACGTCCAACTCTTGTTAATTTACAATGTGATATAGATCATCCAACTCAATGTATGGCAGATTTATTACACTTAATCCACTATTTTGGTGGAGTAGAAAATTTAAAAGGTAAAAAATTAGCTATGACTTGGGCTTATTCACCTTCTTATGGTAAACCACTTTCGGTTCCACAAGGAGTTATAGGACTTATGACAAGAATGGGAATGGATGTTGTACTAGCACATCCAGAAGGATATGATGTACTTCCTGAAGTAGTGGAAATTGCTAAGGAAAATATAGAAAAAAATGGAGGAAGCTTCATAAAGACTAATTCTATGAAAGAAGCATTTGAAAATGCAGATATAGTTTATCCAAAGAGCTGGGCACCTTTTAAAGCTATGGAAAAGCGTACAGAACTATATTCAAAGGGAGATAGAGCTGGTATTGATGAACTTGAGAAAGAATTGTTGATAGAAAATGCTAAATATGAGGATTGGGAATGCAATGAAAAAATGATGGAACTTACTAAAGATGGCAAAGCATTATATCTTCATTGTTTACCAGCTGATATAACAGGAGTAAATTGTGCAAATGGAGAAGTAGCGAAATCTGTGTTTGATCGTTACCGTGAATTGCTATACCGTGAAGCTGGGTTTAAACCATATATAATTGCAGCCATGATGTTATTAAGTAAAGTTAAGGATCCTATAGCTACTTTTAAGAAATTGCTAGAAGAAGACAATCCACGATTTATAGAAAAGTAAATAATAAATAGATTAATTGAATTGCATAGCTACTTAAGGGTATTTAATACTTTTAAGTAACTTATGAATTATAAGGGGGAGTAAATATGAGTGACAAAATGCGTCCAATAAGTTTTGAAAAACTCATTAACTGGATTTTTACTGAACTTAAAACTAAAGAAAGTATTTTTGGAATTCATAAAGATAAGTTTTACTACGGAATCCCTAATAACACTATTCATTTTTTAGGTGAGAGTTTAGGCCTACCAATTGGACCAGCAGCAGGACCTAGTTCGCAATTGGCTCAAAATATTATAGCGGCTTATCTTACTGGGAGTAGATTTATTGAATTAAAGACGGTTCAGATTATTGATGGAGAAGATCTTCCAGTGTTAAAACCATGTATTAATGCTGAGGACGAATGCTATAACGTAGAGTGGTCTACAGAACTTACTGTAGAGGAAGCCTATGAGGAATATGTGAAAGCTTGGATTATATTACATGTTTTAATGAAGGAACTTAATTTAAGCCAGGAAAGAGACTTTGTTTTTAATATGAGTGTAGGATATGATTTAGATGGAATAAAATCAGATAAAATAGACTTTTATATGGAAAATATGAAAAATTCAAGGAATTCAAAAATATGGAAGGAATCTTTGCAAGTGTTGGAGAATAATATAAAAAAATTTTACAGATTTTCTACTGAAGATTTAAATAAAATTTCTTCAAGGTTGTGTAATTCAATTACACTATCCACTCTACATGGATGTCCTCCACAAGAAATAGAAAGAATTGCTACCTATTTATTAAAAGAAAAACATCTTCATACATTTGTAAAGATGAATCCTACATTGCTTGGTGAAGAGTTTGTAAGAGAAACTTTTAATAAAATGGGTTATGAATATATAAAATTAAATTCACATCATTTTAAAAACGATCTGAAATACGATGATGGAATAAAAATGATAAAAAAATTAAAAGAAGTAGCTACAATGGAAAATTTGGAGATAGGAGTAAAACTTACTAATACTCTTCCAGTAAAGATATTAAATGAAGAATTACCAGGAGAAGAGATGTACATGTCAGGTAGATCTTTATATCCTTTAACAATTAATTTAGCAAGTAAACTTTCTAAGGAATTTGAAGGAAAGTTATATATTTCATATTCCGGTGGAGCAGAATCCTTTAATGTAGAGAAGATATTTGCAACAGGAATATGTCCAATAACTTTTGCTACTACAATATTAAAACCAGGTGGTTATGAAAGAATTGAACAGATAGCTAAAAAGATAGAGCTACTTATTCCTAATAGAAAGTTAACAATTGATATGCAATTACTAGAAATACTGGCAAAGGAATCAATTAATGATAAGCATCACCTTAAGGAAGCGAGGATTGTTAAAAGTAGAAAGATAGATAGGGAATTACCTATATATGATTGCACTATTGCACCTTGTAGTGAAGGCTGTCCTATAGCTCAACAGATTCCAAAGTATATAGAACTTGTGGGAGATGGAAAATATGATGAAGCTTTTGAAGTAATAGTTAGAGATAATGCAGCTCCAGCTATAACAGGGACTATATGTAATCATAATTGTCAATATAAATGTACTAGACTAGATTATGATAGTTCTTTAGAAATTAGAAGAATAAAAAAAATAGCCGTGGATAATGCTGAAGCCATCTATACAAACAATATAAAGGCAAGCCCAATTAAAAGTCATAAAAATGTAGCTATAATCGGAGCTGGTGTAGCAGGGTTATCAACAGCTCTATATCTTAGAAGAAATGGTATTAATGTAGAAGTATTTGAAAAAAGAGATAAACCATATGGGGTTATAAACTATGTAATTCCAAGTTTTAGAATAGATAATTCAATTTTAGAACAGGATTTTCAAATGGTTAAAAGCCATGGAGTAAAGGTAACCTATGGGATAGCTGAACAGGTTGATTTAAATATTCTAAAGGAAAATTTTGATTATATTGTCCTTGCAACTGGAGCTTGGAAGCCAGGATATATTACCCTTAAAAAAGGTAATGATAGAGTCTTAACCGCTATTCAATTCTTAGAAGAGTTTAAAAAAAATAGTGTGGATATAAAACTAGGTACACATGTATGTGTTATTGGTGGAGGGGACGTAGCTATGGATGTAGCTCGTGCTGCTAAAAGGGTTAATGGAGTTGAAAAGGTAACCATTATATATAGAAGAACTAAAGATTTAATGCCTGCTAGTAGAGAAGAAATTAGATTAGCTGTTGATGATGGTATTGAATTTAGAGAGTTATTATATCCTGTAGCCTTAGAAGATAATAACCTTGTTTGTGAAAGAATGATTTTAGGAGAACAAGATAAATCAGGTAGAAAAAGTCCAATTTCTTTAGGAAAATATGAAGAGATTAATGCAACTGCAGTTATAGCTGCTATTGGAGAAAAAGTAGATTCGAAATTCTTTGAAAATCTTGGTATAGAGTTAAATTCTAAAGGACTTCCTGAAGTAAACAGTAAATGTGAAACTAATATATCTAATGTATATGTAGCTGGAGATGCTAAAAATGGTCCAGGTACAATAGTAGAGGCAATGTCTCATGGGAAAATTATAACTAGGGATATTTTAAGAAAAGAAAATATGCCTTGTGATTTCCCTAGAACTGAGAAAAATACTTGCGGATATGAACTTAAAAAGTCCTATGAAAGAAAAGGGGTACTACTTGACACAATACATTCTAAGGAGGAGACTATCAGATGTCTTAAATGCAATAAGATTTGTGAAATATGTGTAGATGTTTGTCCTAATAGAGCAAATATGTTTATAGAAATTAAAGAGGGGCCTATCTCAGGTCATCAAATTATACATTTAGATGGTATGTGCAATGAATGTGGCAATTGTGGAGTATTCTGTCCATATAAAGGTAATCCTTACAAGGATAAAATAACTATATTTTGGGGTGAGGAAGATTTTGAAAACAGTAGCAATTCAGGTTTCTATGTTATAGATTCTAGTATAGGTATTTGTAAAGTTCGAGATGAAAAAGGTAAAATTTTTGATTGGTGTATTAAAGGAAAGAATTCAGAATCAATCTCTGCAGAAATGAAATGTATTATAGAAACTTGTATAAAGAGACATGAATATATAATCTAGATATATTTAATTAAGGTTATATTAGTTAATCTATAGGGGGAGTGAAAATGCTACTAGTAGGTAATGGGAAAGTTGTAACCAGAGATGATTTAAATTCAATTATAGATGATGGATGTATAGCTATAGAAAAAAATAAAATTGTAGAAGTAGGAATCACAAAAACTTTAAAAGAAAAATACTTAGATTATAAATTCATTGATGCAAGAAAAAAATTAATAATGCCAGGTTTTATAAATACACATATGCATTATTACAGTACCTTTGCTAGAGGAATTGCTAATGATAGTCCTCCAGCAAAATGCTTTTTAGATATATTGAAGGGACTATGGTGGAGATTAGACAAAAAATTAACACTAGATGATGTTTATTATAGTGCAATAGTTCCAATGATTGATCAAATTAAAAATGGTGTAACAACTTCATTTGATCATCATGCCAGTCCGCATGCTTTAAGGGGTAGTTTATTTACTATTGCAGATGCAGCTAAGGAAGTTGGTATCAGAAGTAACTTAAGTTATGAAACTTCTGACAGAGATGGAGAGATAGTAGCAAAAGAAGGTATTGAGGAAAATATTGAATTTATAAAGTATTGTAATGGAAAAAAAGACGAAATGATAAAAGGATTGTTTGGACTTCATGCATCTATGACTATTAGTGAAAATACTTTAGAGAGATGTCTAACAGCCATAGAGGGTTTAAATACAGGATTTCATGTACACTGTGCTGAGGGAATTGAAGATGTGCAAGATTCTATGGAAAAGTATGGTGTAGGAGTAATTGAAAGATGGTATAAAAGAGGCGTTCTTTCTAATAAAACAATAGCTGTTCATTGTGTACACATAACTGATGAGGAAATGGATATGCTTAAAGAAAAGAACACCATAGTAGTTAATAATCCTCAATCTAATATGGGAAATGCAGTAGGAGTATCACCAATTTTAAAAATGACTAAGAAAGAAATATTGTTGGGGCTAGGAACAGATGGCTATACTTCTGATATTCTAGAATCCTATAAAACTGGAAGTGTTATTCAAAGGCATGAAGCTAAAGATTCAACAGTAGCTTGGGAAGAATTTCCACAAATGATTTTCAAAGGTAATAGAGTTATAACTGAAAGATTTATAGATAGTTCTATAGGAGTTATAAAGGAAGGTGCTTTAGCTGATGTAATAATTGTGGACTATAATTCTCCAACACCTATAAATAAAGATAATATAGATAGTCATATTTTATTTGGAGTTAGTGGAGGACATGTTGAAACCACTATTATAAATGGGGAGATTATAATGATGAATAGAAAACTGGTTAATTTAGATGAGGAAAGAATTATGGCTAGAAGTAGAGAGCTAGCAGCTCAAGTTTGGAAGCGGTTTTAAAAAAGGAGTGAAGAAGGGTGGAAATTTCAAATGTTCTTACTTTTAACAAAGGAGAAAAAATATCTATAGTAGGAGCTGGAGGAAAAACCACTCTTATGTTTATCTTAGCAGAAGAGTTGAAAAAAAGAGGAAGAGTGCTTATAACAACAACAACTAAAATATATTTACCCAAAAGAAATCAATATAATTGTTTAATTCTAAAGGCAAGCTTTGGAGATTATTTAACTGAAGAAAGTAAGTATACTCTAGGTGAAAATGAAGTATATGTATACTATGGAAATATAAGTGAAATCAAGGCAGAGAATAGTGAAATTGATGTCTATGGTTCTAGCATTAATGAAGAAAATAAAGTAGTTGGAATTGATGACAAAAGTATTCCTAATATCTTTTATAATTATGATTATATTTTAATAGAATCTGATGGGGCAAAAGAAAAACCTTTAAAAGCTTGGAAAAAAGATGAGCCAGTAGTAAGTAATTTTACTAGTACGACAATCGGAGTTTTAAGTGGAGAAGTTTTAAATTTAAAAATCCATGAAGAAAATATTCATAGGATTGAAGAGTTTCTAAAACTTACTAATAGAAGCATAGGAAATAGTATAAATGAAGAAGACATTATATCTATAATATTTAAACCAGAAGGATTATTTAAAAATTCTAAAGGTAAAAGGATTTTATTTATAAATAAGGTTGAAGAAGAAGACTTTAAGAACTTAAAAAAGCTAATAGAAAATATAATAATAATAAATAAAGAGTTAAAGTTATTAGAAAAAATAATTGTTGGAAGTTTATTTAATAAAACATATAAGGTTATAGATGAAGAATTTACGGCAGAGCTTTAAGGGGGGGATCAAGATGGTTACTGGGATTGTTATGGCATCAGGCCTTAGTACTAGGATGGGTAGGTACAAATTATTATTAAAGTATAGAGGCAAGTTTCTAATAGAATATGTCTTAGATGCAGTAAGCAAAAGTAATTTAGAAGGAAAAATTGTAGTGACTGGAAATGAAACTATAGTAGAGTTAGCCGAGGTTAGAGATTTAAGAGTAGTTAAAAATTACCATGGTTACATGGGGCAAAGTCAATCTATAAAGCTTGGATTGAAGGAAGCATCTGAAATTTCTGGATATGCTTTTATTACAGGAGATCAACCCTTTTTAAGTGAAAATCTTATTAATAGACTTATCGAAGAATTTGAAGAAAATCAAGATAAATTTATTGTACCAGTTTATAAAGGAAGGAGAGGAAATCCTGTAATATTTCCATCAAAGTATAGAAATGAGCTTTTAGCACTTAATGGAGATGTAGGAGGAAAAGCCATTTTAAAAAATCATGAGAAGAGTATACATTTCGTAGAAATAGATGAAGAATATTTTCTTTGGGATATTGATACTGAAAAAGATTACACAGAATTATTACAGTCAAATTATCATTAAGCAAGGGGACGATTTGGTGATAAATAATAGAGTAATTGTAAGAGGTGGAGGCGATATTGCCTCAGGTACTATACAAAAACTTCATAGAAGTGGATTTAAAGTCCTAGTCCTTGAGATAGAGATACCTTCTAGTATTAGAAGAAATGTATCCTTTAGTGAAGCAGTATTTGATGGTGAAACAACAGTTGAAGGGATGAAGGGTGTTCATGTTAGAACCTATGAGGAAATATTAAAAGCTTGGGATATGGGATTTATTCCAGTAGCTGTTGATAGATATGGAAATCTCATTGAAACAGTTAGACCTATTGCTGTAGTTGATGCAATTTTAGCAAAACGAAATTTAGGGACAACTATAGATATGGCACCTATAACCATTGCATTAGGGCCTGGATTTAAAGCAGGTGTAGATGTAAATATAGTAGTAGAGACCATGAGAGGACATAGTTTAGGAAGATTAATTTTCGAGGGATATGCTATAGAGAATACAGGAGTACCAGGACCTATATGTGGTTATGAAAAGGAAAGAGTCATTTATAGTTCTTATGAAGGAAAAATTAAGAATGTAAGACAAATAGGAGATATAGTTAAAGCCAATGAAACTATAGCATTAATAGATGATTTAGAAGTAAAAGCTAAAATTGATGGAGTGCTCAGAGGTATTGTCAGAGATAACACTTATGTTACAAATGGATTTAAAATAGCAGATATAGATCCAAGATATGATGAGATACGTAATTGCAATACTATTTCCGATAAGTCAAGAACTATAGGTGGAGCGGTATTAGAAGGAATATTATACTTTCAATCTATTTTATCCTTTTTATCTGTAGTAAACTAAACAAAAATTTTTAGTTTATTGGTGTTACTAAATTTATTTAGTAATATCAATAAATTAGAGTATAGCACATGTTAATTGTATTTAATTATATAATTTTTTATTTACTGTTAACTAATTAATTGGTTAGTAAGTATCTAAATTGTTGAAGTAATTCTTGGAAATAAAATATGTTTATATTTAAAGGGGGATTCAAATATGTCAAAAATTACATGTCAAGATGAAATTCTAAAGTTAGCAGAAGACTATAAGGCTGATATGACAAGATTCTTAAGAGACATGATAGCTATTCCTAGTGAAAGTTGTGATGAAAAGCGAGTAGTTTTAAGAATAAAGGAGGAAATGGAAAAGGTAGGTTTTGACAAAGTAAAAATAGACCAAATGGGAAATGTATTAGGATATATAGGACATGGTAAACATGTAATTGTTATGGATGCTCATATCGATACTGTAGGAATTGGAGATATAAATAACTGGACTAATGATCCATATGAGGGTTATGAAGATGACGAAGTTATTTATGGTAGGGGTGGTTCTGATCAAGAAGGCGGAATGGCTTCAATGGTTTATGCAGGTAAAATAATCAAAGATTTAAATTTAGAAGATGATTACACCCTAATAGTTACAGGTACTGTACAAGAAGAAGATTGCGATGGATTATGTTGGCAATATATTGTAAATGAAGACAAGATAAAACCAGAGCTTGTAGTAATAACAGAACCAACTTCAACTAACATTTATAGAGGTCATAGAGGAAGAATGGAAATAAAAGTGACAACTCATGGAATTAGTTGTCATGGGTCAGCTCCAGAACGAGGAGATAATGCTATATTCAAAATGGCTCCTATTCTTAATGAATTAAAAGAATTAAATGAAAGATTAATCGATGATCCATTCTTAGGAAAAGGAACTTTAACGGTGTCAGAAATATTCTTTTCTTCACCTTCTAGATGTGCAGTAGCTGATGGTTGTACTATTTCTATAGATAGAAGACTTACTAATGGAGAGACTTGGGAATATGCTCTAAGTCAAATAAGGGAATTATTTTCTGTTAAAGCGGCTAACGCTAAAGTTGAAATGTATACCTATGAAAAATCATCCTATACAGGACTTATCTATCCAACAGAATGCTATTTCCCAACTTGGGTTCTTGAAGAATCACACCCAGCTTGTAAAACTTTAATAGATTCTTATAAAAGTCTGTTTAAGAAAGATCCATTAGTAGATAAGTGGACATTTTCTACAAACGCAGTATCTATAATGGGGAGATATGGTATACCTTGTATTGGTTTTGGTCCAGGCCATGAAGATCAAGCTCATGCTCCAAATGAATTAACTTGGAAAGATGAACTTGTAAAATGTGCAGCTATGTATGCTTTAATCCCAATTACCTACGTAAAAGAATACTGTAAGTAAGACTCCAAATCTATGATTTGGTTAGTCGCACTTACTCATTCGACGAAGGAGAAGGAGTTTCAATGATTAGCATATAAAATGAGGTGAAGTTATGGAAAAGGTTGAAGGATTAGTATGTTCAAAATGTGGTAAGAAAGTTGGAGAAGAAGTAATGTATCACTGTCCAGAATGTGGTACAGAAGGAACACTAGATGTAAATTATAATATGGATTTGGTAAAAGAAGAATTAACTAAGGAATATCTAAAAGAAAATGAAGAAAAGAATATTTGGAGATATATACCTATTCTACCTTTAGAATCTAGAGAAGGTATAACACCTTTACAAATAGGATGCACACCATTATATAAAGCCAATCGATTAGAGAAGTTATTAAATATAAAAAATGTATATGTGAAGGATGAGGGCAGAAATCCTACAGC
Source organism: Clostridium subterminale (assembly GCF_039521425.1). Lineage (NCBI taxonomy): Bacteria > Bacillati > Bacillota > Clostridia > Eubacteriales > Clostridiaceae > Clostridium > Clostridium subterminale. Next base: position 141,167 of record NZ_BAAACI010000011.1, on the reverse strand, counting down.
ATCTTTTAAGGATAGAGCTACAGCTGTTGGGGTGGCAAAAGCAATGGAGCTAAAAAAATATATTATGTGTGCAGCATCTACAGGAAATGCAGCTTCTTCTCTATCAGGATTTGCGGCTTGTATGGGAATAAAAAATTATATATTTGTTCCTAGAAACATTCCAGAGGCAAAACTAGCACAACTTTTAGTATATGGAAGTGATGTAATTTTAGTGGATGGAGATTATGATACTGCCTTTGAACTTTGTTTAAAAGCTGTTGATCACTTTGGATGGTATAACAGAAGTTGTGCCATAAATCCATATTTAGCAGAAGGAAAAAAAACTGCTGCTTTTGAAATATGTGAGCAATTAAACTTTAAGGTACCTGATAAAGTAATTATGTCAGTTGGAGATGGATGTTCCATATCTAGTGTATGGAAAGGGTTTAAAGAATTTTATGAACTAGGTTTAATAGATAAGCTTCCAACTATGGTATCAGTACAAGCGGAAGGAGCTAACCCAGTTAATAGGGCTTATAGAAATGGAATTAGAGCATTTGACTATATACCACCAGTAACTATTGCAGATAGTATATCAGTAGGAATTCCTAGAAATGGATATAAAGCTTTAAATGCTCTTGACGAAAGCAATGGAATTGCTATAGATGTCAGTGATGAAGAAATTTTAAGTGCAGTAACAACCTTAGCAAGGCAGACAGGAGTATTTGGGGAACCAGCAGGAGTAACTAGTTTTGCTGGGCTTAAAAAATTAGTTGAACTAGAACAGATAAGAGAAGATGAAACGGTGGTTATTGTAGTTTCAGGTAGTGGTCTTAAGGATGTGAAATCAGCTCAACAGGCAGTTAATAAACCAGAATTAATAAAGCCAGATATGAATGAATTAATTGAATATTTAAAATGTTTATCCTGAAGGATAGGGAATCCCTTTATAAAGATTTTGAGGAGGATATAAAATGCATAGATTAATAGATTTAGAAGTTAATGAGGAACAAATTCTAAAGACAGCAGAGAGTGCAAAAGAGAGAAATATAATCATTCCTACTATTGCTCAAATGAAGGATCCAAATAAAATACCACAAGAGATTAAAGATAAACTTACTCAAACAGGGCTTTGGGATATTGATCCGATCAACTTATTTAGAATATCTTGGTACAATCAACCAGTTGAAGAAGGCGGTTTATATAACACATTACCCAATTATATAGAAATACCACAAGAAATATCAGGAGTTAAAGCTAGAATTTTTGCCATGTCAGGAAAGTTTTTTCCTATAGGAGCGCATAAAGTTGGAGCAAGCTATGCTTGTCTTGTACCAAGACTTATAACAGGACAATTTGATCCAAAGTTTCATGAAGCTGTTTGGCCATCAACTGGAAACTACTGTCGTGGAGGAGCTTATAACTCAACATTACTAGGGTGTAAGTCAATAGCTATTTTACCTGAGAATATGAGTAAAGAACGTTTTGATTGGCTTAAGAGTGTAGCTGGAGAAGTAATTGCAACTCCAGGATGTGAAAGTAATGTAAAAGAAATTTATGATAAGACTTGGGAACTTAGAAGAACTAGAGATAATGTAGTTATATTCAATCAATTTGGTGAACTTGGAAATCACCTTTGGCATTATGAAGTAACTGGTAATGCTATGGCTTCTATAATAGAACATGAAAAATGTGAAAATGGAAAAGTAGCTGGTATTTGCTTAACTTCAGGTTCAGCAGGTACTTTAGGAAGCGGGGATTTTATTAAAGATAAATATCCAGGTGCTAAACTTGCCGTTGGTGAAGCTCTTCAATGTCCAACGCTTTTAAATAATGGTTTTGGTGATCATAGAATTGAAGGTATAGGAGATAAGCATGTGCCTTGGATTCATAATGTAAAAAATACAGATATGGTTATCGCAATAGATGACAAAGATAGTTTAGCAATGTTTAGACTATTTAATGAACCAGCTGGTCAAGAATATTTAAGATCCATAGGAGTATCAGAAAAAATTATTGAAAAACTTACTTGGGTAGGTATTTCTGGAGCAGCCAATATAATATCTGCAATAAAATTTGCTAAGTATTATGAGCTTGACGAAAATGATATAGTATTAACTGTTCTTACAGACTCATCAGAAATGTATCAATCTAGACTTATTGAAATGAAGGAAGAAAGAGAACGTGAGTATGAAGAAAAAGATGCCATGGTTGATCATAATAAAAGTGCTTTAGGTATAAGAACAGATTTTATGGAAGAACTAACTTATACGGCGAAGAAGAGAATTCATAATTTAAAATATTATACTTGGATAGAACAACAACAATATGAGTTGGATGAATTAAATGCTCAATGGTATGATTATGATAATTATTGGGGAAGACTTCATGAAATGGCACCAAAGTTAGACAAATTGATAGAAGAATTTAACCATAAAGTTGAAAATTTGTAATAAATAAATTAGGTATTAATAGATATGTGATTAGATATACATTATAATAAAAATATACTAGGACCCTGAGTTTACATTAAACTCGAGGGGTCCTATTCAACTATATAATGTGTTAGAAGATTTAGATATCAATAAATTATTTAGGAGGAAATCATGTATGAGTTTGTGCTAAATGGAAAAAATATTTCATTCATTGAAAATATGAACTTACTTGAATACTTAAGGGAAGAAGCAAATCTAACATCAGTTAAAAATGGGTGTGGAGAAGGTGCTTGTGGAGCTTGTATGGTCCTAATAAATGGTGTTCAAAGCAGAGCTTGCATAAATACTCTTGAAAAAATCAATGGAAAAGAAGTACAAACTGTTGAGGGTTTATCAGAATTTGAAAAACAAGTATTTTCATGGTCTTTTTCAAAGGCTGGTGCAGTTCAATGTGGATTTTGTATTCCAGGCATGGTTATTAGTGCTAAAGGATTACTTAATAGAACTTTAACTCCTTCTAAGGAGGAGATAAAAGCTGCTATTAAAGAAAATGTATGCAGATGCACAGGCTATGTAAAGATAATAGAAGCAATAGAATTAGCAGCACAAATTTTTAGGCACGGAAAACTAAATTTAGATTTAGAGAGAAATGGCTCTATAGGGAAATCATTGATAAGAATTGATGCTATGGATAAAATTTTGGGAACTGCCATTTATGTTGATGATATGAAGGTTGATGGACTTGTGTATGGTTCTGCATTAAGAGCAAAATATCCAAGAGCACTGGTGAAAGAAATAAATATAGATAAAGCACTAAACCATCCTAATGTTATAACAATATTAGTAGCAAAGGATATACCAGGTAATAGATATATTGGACATATTTCAAAGGATTGGCCAGCATTAATAGCAGTGGGAGAAGAAACTAGATACGTAGGAGATGCTATAGCACTAGTAGCTGCAAAATCAAAAAAAGCTTTAAAGGAAATTTTAGAGCTTATAGAAGTAGAATATGAAGAACTTGTACCTCTAACGAAACCTGAAATGGCTATGAGTTATGATGCTCCTAGAATTCATCCTGAAGGAAATATATATAGAAATGAAAGGGTTAGAAGAGGTAATGTTGAAGAGGTTTTAAAAAACTCAAAATATGTAGTTACTAATACTTATTCAACTCCATTTACAGAGCATGCTTTTTTGGAACCCGAAAGTGCTCTGGCTATGCCCGATGGAGACGGAGTACTAGTTTATACTGGTTCTCAAGGAATTTACGATGATCAAAGAGAAATATCAGATCTCTTAGGACTTCCTAAGGAGAAAGTAAGGTGTATTAGTAAGTATGTGGGAGGTGGCTTTGGCGGAAAAGAGGATATGAGTGTTCAACATCATACAGCTTTATTATCATACATTATAAAAATGCCAGTAAAAGTCACTTTAAGTAGAAAAGAAAGTATAATGACTCATCCTAAAAGACATGCTATGGAGATTAAAGTAACTACAGCATGTGATGATGAAGGAAATTTAACAGCTTTTATAGCCAATATAGTTTCTGATACAGGAGCATATGCATCTTTAGGAGGACCAGTGCTGCAAAGGGCATGTACCCATGCAGCAGGACCATACAGATGTGAGAATGTTGATATTACTGGCACTGCAGTATACACTAATAATCCACCAGCAGGAGCTTTTAGAGGATTTGGAGTAACTCAATCTGTATTTGCAGGAGAATGTAATTTAAATCTTTTAGCTGAAAAGGTTGGTATATCAAGCTGGGAAATTAGATATAGAAATGCTGTAGAACCAGGAGATATACTTCCTAATGGGCAGATAGCTGATTCAGGTACAGCAATTAAAGAAACACTATTGGCAGTAAAAGATAAATATGATAGCAATGAAATTGTAGGAATTGCTTGTTGTATGAAAAATAGTGGAATAGGAGTTGGACTTCCTGATATAGGTAGGTGTAACCTAATCATAAAAGATGGAGTTATTAATGTAAGAACTAGTGCAGCTTGTATAGGGCAAGGCGTAGGAACTGTAATGACACAGATAATTTGTGAAGTTAGTGGATTATCACCAAATAGAATTAAAATAGGTTTTCCTGATACCTTTGACTCACCTAATTCAGGAACAACTACAGCTTCAAGACAAACTGTGTTTACAGGAGAGGCTATTAGGATTGCTGCATTGAAGTTTATGGAAGAAGTGATGAAGCTATATAGTGAAGAAAAATTAATAGACCATGCAATAGAAAATCACATAGAGTGTAGTACAATTAGAAAATGGCTATTAAACAATATAGATAAGGTTATGAATTTATTAAATGATAGAGAATTTTATGGAGAATACAAGGGAATCACAGATCCTATAAATTATCCAAAGGAAAACCCTGTTAGTCATGTAGCTTATGGGTATGCAACACAACTTGCAATACTTGATAAAGATGGTAAACTTAAAGAGATAGTTGCTGCTCATGATGTGGGAAGATCAATTAATCCTATAAATGTAGAAGGACAAATCGAGGGTGGAGTCGTTATGAGCTTAGGATATGCTTTAACAGAGGATTATCCACTTAATAACTGCATACCAACAGCTAAATTTGGAACTTTAGGTTTATTTAGAGCTCCAGCAGTTCCTAAGATATTACCTATAATAATAGAAAAGAATACTAGTGATTTAGCCTATGGGGCAAAGGGAATAGGCGAAATAACATCTATACCAACAGCTCCAGCAATTCAAGGAGCTTACTATATGCTAGATCATAAATTTAGAACTACTTTACCTCTACAAGATACATTTTATAAGAAGCAAGAAGGGAAAAAACTCACTAGATAGAAAGATTAAGTTATAGTTTGAATATGTTAATTTAATTAAGGAGGAATGTGATGAAAGAGCTTCAAGCAATAAAAGGAAATATTATTTTTACCAAGAACTTTGGAAAATATGAAATAATAAAAAATGGGTATGTGGTACTATTGAATAATATAATAAAGGGAGTATATGAAGTATTGCCAGAAGAACTTAATAATGTATTAGTAATAGATTATGGTGATAAATTAATTATTCCTGGTTTTGTTGATATACATCTTCATGGACCTCAATTTCCTAATTTAGGGTTAGGATTAGATAAGGAATTAATGCCATGGTTAGAGTCATATACTTTCCCTGAGGAGGAAAAGTATTGGGATATAACCTATGCAAAAGAGGTATACACTAGTTTAGTAAGAGAGCTTTGGAAAAATGGAACAACTAGAAGTTGTATATTCGCTACAGTACATCTTGATTCAACAAAGCTTTTAATGGATATCTTAAACCATTCAGGACTTGGTGCTTATGTAGGAAAGGTAAATATGGATAGGAATTGTCCGGAATTCTTAAGAGAAGATACAGAGAAATCCATTGAAGATACAGAAAATTTTATAATTGAATATGGAAATAAGTATGAACTGGTAAAACCAATTATAACTCCTAGATTTGTGCCTACCTGTACTACAAAATTATTAAGAACATTAGGTGACTTAGCTGAAAAATATAAAATACCAGTGCAGTCACACTTAAGTGAAAATAAAGATGAGGTAGAATTTGTAAAGTTCTTACATCCGGAGTTCGAAAATTACGCTAGCGTTTATGAAGATGCAGGACTTCTTGGTAAGCAACCAACAATTATGGCTCACTGCGTATTACTTGAAGATGAAGAAATAGAAATGCTTAAGAAAAATCAAGTATTTGTAGCTCATAGTCCAAATTCTAACTCGAATTTAGCAAGTGGTATAGCCCCAATTAGGAAATTAATAAATAAGGGAATACCAATTGGACTTGCTTCTGACATATCAGGAGGACATAGCTTATCTATGTGCAATATAATAGTAGACAGTGCACAGGCATCGAAGATTAAATGGCTTGAAAGTGGTAAAAAAGAAGCACCGCTAAATACAGCTGAGTTGTTTTATTTAGCAACCAAGGGAAGTGGAAGTTTCTTTGGAAAGGTTGGTAGCTTTGAAGAAGGTTACGAATTTGATGCTTTAGTTATAGATGATAGCTCATTAAACAGTTTCAAAAAGCTATCAATAGAAGAAAGATTACAAAAATTTATTTACACAGGAAATCCTAAAAATATCATAAAAAGATATGTGGCTGGAAAAGTTATAGAAGAGCCATATAGGTAATTTATAAAACTATAAACTTTTAGATGAAATTAGGGTTAAGTAAGAAAGAAGGTTAATCATGGAAAAAGATGTGGATAAGAGGATACTTAAAGCGGCACTTGAAGTAGTATCAAAGGAGAAAATTAGTGGTACTCGTATGCATATAATTGCTAAGGAGGCTAATATGAGCCAAGCTAACCTGCATTATCACTTCTCTACTAAGAATGATATTATGGTAGCATTACTTAATAGTATACAAGAGGAATTTTCTAATGGACGTAAGAACTATATAGATACTGAACGTAAAACTGTTACTGAAAATATTCAAGGCTTCTTTGAGCAGAAAAAAGATGATATTTTAATAAATAAAAAGATGGAGTATGCTCAAATTGATTATTGGGTTCAAGGAACGGTAAATGAGGAGATAAGGACTATCTTTCAAAACACCTTTAATATCTGGAGAAAGAGTATTGAAGATACTCTATCTAAAGAAGATCAAGAAGGACTACATGAGAAAACTATGAGAAATCTTCCTTTTGTGATGGTATCATTAATGCTAGGAGCGTCGTTACAGTACTTAATTGATGAAGGGAAATTTGATTTAGATGAGTATTTTCAAGTTGCAGAGGAGATGATCTTAATGGCATGCACTAAAAGAAAATAATTCGTGTCCTTATATTATTGTAGGATATATAAATAGATTTCTATTTATATATGAAGCTATTTAAATAGTTGTTTTGTTTATGGGGCATTGAGGGACTCCTTTTTTAAATAATATTATAAATTAATTAATTAGTAGAGTTAAAAATACAATAATGGCATTAGAGTAAAATAAGTCTTCTATATAAGATATAGAAGATTTTTTTCAAATTTATATGTAATAAAGTTGAAAAACATGAAATAAATTCATTAGAATGGGGGTATAGCGTGGAAGTATTAAAAATTTACAATCCTAAAACTATAGAAGAAGTTAAAGAATATATGAAAAATCATTCTAATCTTAAACTGCTAGCTGGGGGAACAGATTTAGTTCTGGACTTTAAGAGAAATAAAGTAAATTGTGAGTCTATAGTTTCTTTAAGGAAAATATCAGAATTAAAAAAAATAGTAGAGGATGAAGATGAAATATATATTGGTTCTATGGTGACTTTTAGTAATTTAATTGAAAGTAATATTATAAAGAAATACTGTAATTTACTTTTGAATTGTAGTAAGGCTATGGGATCACCACAAATTAGAAATGTAGCTACAGTAGGAGGAAATATTGCTAATGGTGGATCTGCAGCTGATATAATACCTTGCATAATTAGTTTAGGAGGAATGTTACTTATAGATTCTGAAGAAGGAATAAGAAGAGTAAGTTGTGAAGAATATTTCAAAAATTATAAAGAAGAGAAATTAAATGAAAATGAAATATTAACTCAAATTATTATACCTAAAACACAAGAAATAAGCGGCTATTACAAGCTAGGTAAAAGGAATTCTTTAGCCATTGCAAGAGTAAGTGCTGCTGTAAATTTAGAAATAAAAGAGGATAGGATTTGTGATATAAATATATGTCTTGGAGCAGTTGGAAGATACCCTTTTAGGGTTAAAGAGTTGGAAGAAAAGTCTTTGGAAAAAGATATTAAATGGCTATATTCTGAAGAGGCTTTAGAATACTTGGAAAGGACTGTAGAGAAAAGCATTGGTGGTAGGAAAACTATGCCTTTTAAAAGAGAAGCAATTAAAGGGGTATTTAAAAGAGCCTTAAATAATGCTTTAGAGAAATAAATATAAATTTATATTATAGAAAAGAGGTGCATTATGATAGAAGTAACTATGAAAATAAATGGAACTAAATATAAAAGAAATATAAATCCTATGATGAGACTAATAGATTTTTTAAGAGATGAAATAAAATTAAAAGGAATAAAAGAAGGTTGTGGAGAGGGTGAGTGCGGTGCTTGTACTGTTATTCTAGATGGTAAGACTGTGAATTCTTGCCTTTTACTAGCAGCAACTTTAGATGATAGTGAAATAATTACTATAGAAGGTATTAGCAATGACGGGATACATCCTATTCAAGAAGCTTTTATGGAAGTTGGAGCAGTTCAATGTGGATATTGTACTCCAGGAATGATAATAAGTGCTAAAGCTATACTAGATAACAACATAGATGCAACTGAAGTGGAAATAAGGGAAAGTATTTCTGGAAATCTATGTAGGTGTACGGGTTATGAGAAAATAGTCCAAGGTATAATTTTAGCACAAAGTAAGTTGAAAAATAATTAGAGGAGAGGATGATATGGAGGTTGTTGGACGAGGACTAATAAGGCCGGACGTTTACGATAAGGTTCTAGGTAAATCAATTTATCCTGACGATTTAGAATTTGAAGGTATGTTATATGCTGGAGTAAAAAGAAGTACAATACCCTATGGAAAAGTTAAAAATATAAATATTGAAGAGATAAGAGCCATAGAAGGTGTGGAAATGGTCATAGATTACACTATGATACCAGGAGTTATAAGTCATGGTGTGATATTTAAAGACATTCCTACTCTTGTGAAAGATACTATTAAAAGAGTAGGGGATGCTATAATTTTAATAGTTGCCGAGGATAAGGAAACTTTAAAAAAAGCTTTAAATAGGGTAGAAATAGAGTATGAGGAGTATAAGGGAGTTTTTACTATTGATGATGCTTTAAAAGAAGATGCTCCAATTTTAGGTGAAGGAAGTAATATACTTTATGATTTAAAGATAAAAAAAGGTAATATAGAGGATGGATTTAAGGAAGCTAAATATGTAGTAGAAAATTGGTATAATACTCCTATGGTAGAACATGCGTTTCTACAGCCTGAGGCAGCTGTAAGTAGAATTGATGAAGATGGAGTAGTCGAAGTATATGTTGCAACTCAATATCCACACTATGATAGAGAAGAGGTAGCTAGATGTTTAAATATTGAGGAAGAGCGGGTTAGAATTAGAAATATGACTATTGGTGGAGCCTTTGGAGGTAGAGAAGATATTAACCCACAATGTCATGCAGCAATTGCAGCTTATTTAAGTAAAAAACCAGTTAAAGTAGTTTATGATAGAGAAGAATCTACTATATCTCATAGTAAAAGGCACCCTATGAAAATTTTTTTCAAAACAGGGGTAAGAGGAGATGGTAAGCTTTGTGCATTAAAAGCTAGAATCTATGGAGATACTGGAGCCTATGCTTCATGGGGAATGAATGTGTTAAGAAAGGCTGCAGTACATGCTACAGGACCGTACAATATAGAAAATGTTGATATAAGAGCTATGGCTATATATACCAATAATCCATATAGTGGAGCTATGAGAGGATTTGGAGCAACACAGTGTCCTATTGCTACAGAAGCTCAGATGGATATGTTAGCTGAAAAGCTTGGAATTCACCCACTAAAATTTAGATATATGAATTCTTTTAAAGTAGGAGATAAAACTGCTACAGGTCAAGTATTAAAATCGAGTGTAGGTATTAAAAAATGTATAGAAAAACTTGCAGACCTTGATGGAGTAGAAATTTAAAAGAAGGGGTGAAATTTATATGAAGAATCGAGGAGTAGGTTATGCTACTATATTTTATGGTACTGGTTATGGAAATGGATTTCCAGATGAATCAAGAGCAACAGCTGAACTTATGGAAAATGGCGAAATTTTAGTATATGTTGAGGTTTCAGATGTAGGCTCTGGTGGTATAAGTGTAATGTGGCAAATTGCTACAGAAACGTTAAATATAGATAGAAATTTAATTAAGGTAATATATAATGATACTAGTTTGATAAGAGATAGTGGTACTGCAGCAGCTAGTAGACAAACTTATAATACAGGAAATGCAGTTTATGATGTTTGTAAAAGACTTAGAAATAATTTAGATAGTGGTATAAATAAATCAAAGATTAAATCTATTAGTAAAGAAGATTTAAAAAGTATTTATAAGTATATGATAGAAAATAAAATTCCGACAAAGACAGAAGGATATTTTAAAGCAGAGACTTCACAAATTGATATGGAAACTGGTGAAGGAAATCCTTATTGGCCGTATACCTTTGGTGCACAAAAAGTTACTGTTGAAGTAGATGATGAAACTGGTAAGGTGGACATAATTGAAGTTATAGCTGTAAATGATGCAGGAAAAATAATAAATCCATCTTCGGCAGAGGGGCAGGCACAAGGTGGAGTTGCTATGGGAATAGGTTATGCCCTTATGGAGGAAATAGAAATAGAAAAAGGTTCTATAAAAAATAAAAATTTTTCTAATTATATAATACCTACCAGTAAAGATGTACCACATATAGATACTTATTTTGTGGAGGAGCTAGAGGAATCAGGTCCTTATGGAGCTAAAGGAATAGGAGAACCTGTAATGATACCGACAGCTCCAGCTATATTAAATGCCATCTATGATGCTGTAGGAATTAGGATGTATAGCATACCTGTAACCTGCGATAAGTTATTATTAGCATTAAAAGAGAAAAATAATTAAAATTATAATTGATTTAAATAGAAAGTATCCATTATTTTTTATAATGGATACTTTCTATTTACAACTACATCTCAATAATATATACTGGTGTATATACAGATATACAAGGAGGATAAAAATGAAAACAAATTTAAAAAAAATGGTAATAAGTTCATTATTAATAGCTATGTCTATTATAATACCAGTAATATTTGGGCCTTTTCTTAAGGTATATATACCGCCATTCTCTGCAACTTTGGCAGCACACGTACCTATGTTTATTGCTATGTTCTTAGGACCTTTTGAGGCTGCTGTAGTTGGAATTGGTTCAGTGGTAGGTTTTTTCTTTGCTATACCAGACCCAATTGTAGCAATGAGGGCTTCATCTCATATAATAGTAGGATATATTGGAGCTAAAATGATTATGAAAAAAATGTCTTATGGTAAAGTAGTAGCTTTTACAGCACCAATACATGGAATTTTTGAAGGATTAGTAGTACTTATATTCACAGGTAATATAATTTTATCACTTGTTGTCACAGGAATAGGAACTATAATTCATCATATTGTAGACGGTATAATCTCTCTTCCAATTATTAGAATAATACAAAAAGGATTAGGAATTAATTTATCTACTATAGGTGAAAAAAAGAAAGAAGATCATAAAGATATAGCAGTATAAATACATTTTTTATAGACTTGATTTTGTTAAAGGTATATTTTTTAGAAAAAATTTGATTAACGATATAGTATAAAGTCCCTATAAATATTAAATGTTAAATAAAAACCTTTAGATAATAATAGTATCTAAAGGTTTTTATTTCTTTCTCAATTAGGTATAATGTCCATAGGAAAAGTTTTAGAAAAAGAAAATATTACAAATGAAGTTATAAAAATTAAACATAGTTAAGAATTGAGGATGATACATATGAATTTAATTACACTTGAAAATATATATAAGAGTTTTAGTGAAAAACCATTATTAACAGATGTGAAACTAACCATAACATCAGAAGATAAAATTGGAATAATTGGTGTAAATGGAGCTGGAAAGTCTACATTACTAAAAATCATTGCAGGAATAGAACAAGAGGATTCAGGGACAATTACAAAGATGAATGGACTTAATATTTCTTATTTACCTCAACATATTGAGTTTAATCCAGAAGATAGAGTTATTGATCATGTTTTTAATGGTGAGGGAGAAATAATGGAAGTGCTAAGAGAGTATGAACATGTATTAGAAGAACTAAAAACCAATAGTGATAACTCTCAGCTACAACAACAGTTATTTAGGCTTACTAGCAAAATTGATGCATTAGGAGGTTGGCAAATAGAAAGTGAAGCTAAAGCATTACTAACAAAGTTAGGAATAACGGATTTTGATTCTAAAATGGGAAAGCTTTCTGGAGGGCAAAGAAAGAGAGTGGGACTTTGTAATGTGTTAATAACCCCTTGTGATCTTTTAATATTGGATGAACCTACTAACCACATGGATAATGAAATAATTGATTATATGGAAGAACTATTACAGAAAAGAAAAGGTGGGGTTATAATGATAACCCACGATAGATATTTCTTAGATAGAATTACTAATAGAATCTTTGAACTAGATAGGGGAGAGATTTATTCCTATCAAGGGAATTATTCTGTATTTTTAGAGAAGAAAGCAGAGAGAATGCAGCTTTTTGAGGCGCTTGAGAGTAAAAGACAAAATCTTTACAGAAAAGAGTTAGCGTGGATAAAAAGAGGAGCTAAGGCTAGATCTACTAAGCAAAAGGCAAGAATTGATAGATTTGAAGAGTTAAAAGAAACATCCTACAAGATAGATGAAGAAAAAATGGAACTAAATACAGCTGGTTCAAGGTTAGGAAAGAAGATATTAGAGCTTGATAATATAAGCAAGGACTTTGGAGACAAGGTAATTATAAAGGATTTTAGTCATATTTTCACTAAGGAAGAGAGAGTAGGAGTTATAGGGAATAATGGTATGGGTAAATCCACTTTATTGAATATTATAAGTGGAAGATTAAGCCCTGATAAGGGAGAAGTTGCACAGGGTGAAACTGTTAAGATAGGATATTTTACTCAAGAAAATATAGAATTAGATGGAACTATGAGAGTTATTGAGTATATTAAAGAAATAGCTGAGTATATAACTACAAATGATGGAAGTAAAATTACTGCTTCTCAAATGTTAGAGAATTTTTTATTTGATGGAACCATGCAGCATAGTTTTATATCTAAATTGTCTGGTGGAGAGAAGAGAAGATTATATCTTTTAAGAATACTAATGGAAGCACCTAATGTATTATTTTTAGATGAGCCAACCAATGATTTAGATATTCAGACTTTAACAATTTTAGAAGACTATTTGGATAGATTTAATGGTACAGTAATAGCCATATCCCACGATAGATACTTCTTAGATAGAATTGCCAATAGAATTTTTAGCTTTGAAGGAAAAGGAAAGATTTTAGAACTTGTAGGGAATTATAGTGATTATAAAGAGTATAAGGATATAAAAGCTGAAGAAGAAGTGGCTACATCAAGTGCTAATAAAGAAAAAAAACATGAAGAAAATAAAAATCGTAAGGAAAAACCAACTAAAGTTAAGTTTACATTTAAAGAGCAAAAAGAATTTGATACCATAGATGAGGATATTGAAAAAAAAGAAGAAAATATTACATTAATTGAGGCCGAGATAAATCAATGTGGAAGTGATTTTGTAAAGTTACAACAGTTGTTAGAAGATCAAAATAGATTAAAAGAGGAATTGAACTTTCTATTAGAAAGATGGGAATATTTAAATGAAATTTTTGAAGAGATGGAAAGACAGAAACAAAACAAGTAATTCCTAAAGTTTAATCATGGATCTACCTATTAGGAGAAGAATATGATAGAAAATAATATGAGAATATCTGTTAGAAATTTAATAGAGTTTATTTATAGACAAGGGGATATTGATGATAGAGTAGGTGGTATTGCATCAGCTCAGGAGGGTACTAGACTTCACAAAGTCATACAAAAGGAACTTAAAGAGCAATGTGATGAATTGGAAGAGAAAATCTATATTAATGAGATGTATCTATCAAAAGAGTTATCTTATAAGGAAATAAACATTATTTTAGAAGGGAGAGCTGATGGTGTTATTATTACTAGTTCACAGGAAGATAATAATACTAGAGTAAAAATAATAGAGATAAAGACTACAATGAAGGATTTACTTACCCTTGAAGAAAATGAAAACTTTCTTCACTGGGCTCAAGGAAAACTATATGGATATATCTATTGTGAAGAAGAAAACTTAAGTGAGATAGATATAGATCTTATATATTGTCATAGAGAAAGTTTGCATACAAAGACCTTTTCCAAAACTTTTTTAAGGGAAGAACTACAAGGATTTTTCAATGAAGTGATGGATAGATATACGAGATGGATTCAGCTTCAAAGCAGTTGGATAGAGTTAAGAGATAAATCGATTGAGAAGTTAGACTTTCCTTTTAAAAATTATAGGAAGGGTCAAAGGGAACTAGCTGTAAATATATATAGAACTATAAAGGAGAAAAAAGATATTTACATTGAAGCACCTACAGGGACCGGGAAGACTATCTCAACAATTTTCCCTGCAATCAAGACTTTCACTATAAATAACTCAGCTAAGCTTATATATCTTACAGCAAAAAATATTACTAAGGGAGTAGCTGAAAATACCCTAGACATATTAAGAAGCTCTGGTATGAGGCTTAGAACTTTAACTATTACTGCAAAAGACAAGATTTGTTTTCTTGAGGAGAGAATATGTAATGGGGACGCCTGTAAATATGCAAAGGGACATTTTGATCGAGTTAATGACGCTATATTGGCCATGATAGAGAATAATGAAGTTTTTAATCAACAGGTTATAGAGGAGTACAGTAGGCAATATAGAGTATGCCCTTTTGAACTTTCCTTAGACTTAATTGCTTGGTGTGATTTTATAATAGGAGATTATAATTATTTTTTTGATCCAAAGGCAATGATAAAGAGAATGGCCTTTGACGATACCCCGTATATATTTCTTATAGATGAGGCTCATAATCTAGTAGATCGTGGAAGAAATATGTATTCTGCAGAAATAAAAGTAAGTGATTTGAAAGAATTAAAAAAAGAATTTAAATATAAAAATAAAAAATTAATAGGTATAATAAATAAAATAATTAAGCTTTTAAAGGAATATACAATAGGTGAAAATGGCAATGTGATAATAGATGAAGGACCGGGAGAAATGCTAGTTTTTTTGAGACTTTTTGTAACGGAAGGTGAAAATTACCTAAAAGAGCACAGTGGTGAAACCATAGATGAAATATTTTTAAATGTATATTTTTATTTCTTAGATTTTATTAGAATTGGAGAATTATTTTCAGAGGATTTTGTACTCTACTGTAATAATGAAGAGAAGGATATAATGATGAAAATATTCTGCTTAAATCCAAGCAATGTAATAAAACAGTGTATTAAAGGAAATATAAGCAATATATTTTTTTCAGCCACTCTTTCTCCAATGAATTATTTTAAAAAGCTACTAGGTGGAGATGATAAAAGTTACAGCATAAAACTTCAGTCTCCATTTCCACCAGAAAATAGAAAATTGATTCTAAAATATGATATTGATACTAGGTACAAGTACAGAGAGCAAAGTTATTACCCAATCTGTAAGTATATCAATGAAACTCTTAATAATAATGAAGGAAACTTTTTAGTATTTTTTCCATCCTATGAATATATGTCTAAAGTATATGAAGGTTACTGTGAGAATTATAGTAAAGATAACATATATTTACAAGATAGTATTATGACAGAGGAAGAAAGAGGAGAATTTTTAGAAAGATTTTCGTTAAAGGATGGAGAGATAAATAGTAAGGATAGAACTATAGGTTTTGTTGTTCTAGGAGGAGTGTTTTCAGAAGGTATAGATTTAATTGGAGACAGGCTTAAAGGAGCTATTATAGTTGGAGTTGGTTTACCTAAAATATCCTTTGAAAGAAAATTAATAGAAGAATATTTTAACGAAATAGGAGAGCCAGGATTTCACTATGCATTTACATTTCCAGGAATGAATAAAGTTATACAGGCTATGGGAAGAGTTATTAGAACAGAAGAAGATAGGGGTACCATAGTTTTAATAGATAAAAGGTATGGTACAGAAATCTATAAGCAACTCATACCAATAAACTAAAATTTATCTATATTTTATAGTAGTGGTGAATTATAATTTGATAATCAAGTATATGGCACAGAAAATTTATAACTTTCATATAATGTATTGTGGTAGCTACATACCACCAAAATATTTAAAGAGAGGTTAACTTCTTATGAGTAAGAATTATAATAATTTAGTATGTGATAATAGTATGATTGATGGAAATTCAATAGATGTAATATTAGAAGGTTGTGATTCAGAAGTAAGAGCAGATGTAATTGTATCTGAATTTAACTCCATAAGATTGTGGGGTCAAGTAAAAAACTGCGACGGACAACCCGTTTCTAATGTACTCTGTAAACTTGTTAAAGTAGTTAAACATGGTGATGTGTGCCAGTATCAAGGAATAGCTCATACAGTTAGTGATTGTGAAGGTTTTTATCAATTTGATATTTGCGTTGATGTTCCAGGTAGATGTTATAAAGTTCTAGTTAACAAATCAGCAGTAGGTATTGAAAGAATAATTAGTACTAATGATGGAAATTGCCATGCTTGTACATCACCAGGATATAATCCATGTGGAGAGTATAAATATAGAGTGACACCAGCAGATAAGATTAACTGTAAACAGAAACCAAAGCGTGAATGTGAAGACCGTTGTGATGAGTGCTATATTTAGGTAAATCTATAAATACAAAATTCAGCATATGTATTTATAAAAATTTTCAACTAAGAACATTAATTAATAAAAAGTATTGTCTATAATAAAATGGAGGCAGTAAATGCATAAGCATTTACTGCCTTCGTTTTATTAACAATCATTAGGATTTTTACATGAATGAAATTGATATAATCAATCACAACATCTTACTTAGATGGTCAATGCATTTATGTTCTATATGGCAGTACGTTTTAATTACTTATAAAGTGGTTTAAATAAGTGAACAAAATATACCTAATAAGGATATAATAATATATAATGTTAATAATAAGGAGATTTTTATGAAAAATTTGTTTTTTTTATCAAAGACTCGGTTAAATAATATAGAAAAGAAACCATTCAGTGGCATGGCTTTTGATGGAGAGTATTTCTATACGTGTTTTCATAAATCATCAAATATATATATTTTTAACTTAGAGGGGGATTTTATAAAGAGTTGCGATACTGAGAGACCGTATACAAGCCTTTGTTATGATACTGTAGAAAAGTGCTTTTGGGCAGTCTCAGAAGAAAATAATGAAATTCTATATAAGCTAAACTTAGAATTCATTATTATAGAAGAGATAAAAATTTTAACAGAGTATTTAGAATCAATAAATAGTATCTCATATAATCATAATGATGACAATCTTATAATTACTACCTATGAGGGAGTATATATGGTTAAAAAAAGCGGAGAAATATTCTATAAATATAGAAATAATAAAAAAAATGTCACCTTAACTGCTGGAATAATATTAGATAAAATTTTAAGGTGTAATATATATAACCCTTCTTCAATAAATATGATTAACATAATTAATATAATATATCCAATGTACAATAATGAAGATATATGGTGTCTACCAAATGGATTTATGGCAAATAGTATCTGTACAGCCTACGATGATAGTGAGAATATTTTTCTGTTTATATTGGCAACAAAGGAATTTAAAGAATCATATGTTTTAAAATATGAGTGTTTGGTAGAAAACAACGTAAAGAGTGATGAGGTTGAAGAAGATCCAATGATGTGTATCCAAGAAATTAATGGTTAATCATATCAATATTTAAAAAGCAAAAGACTGAATTATTGATCACAATTCAGTATGAATAAGTATAAAAAATGCACATCAGATTATTCAGATGTGCATTTTTTATTAATAGTTTTTAGCTAGGATTTGGAAGTAGCTTTGAGGATGTGCACATACAGGACATGCCTTAGGTGCTTTTTCTCCTTCATAGATAAATCCACAGTTAGCACATTGCCACACTACTTTTTCTTCTTTTTCAAAGACTTTTCCTTCTTCAATATTTTTTAATAAAGCTAAATATCTTTCTTCATGTTCTTTTTCAATTTTACCTACGCCTTCAAATAAGTTGGCAATTTTATCAAAGCCTTCTTCTCTGGCTTCTTTTGCAAAATTAGCATACATATCAGTCCACTCGTAGTTTTCACCAGCAGCTGCATCTTTAAGGTTTTCCATAGTGTCACCTATGCCATCATGAAGAAGCTTGAACCATATTTTTGCATGTTCTTTTTCGTTATTTGCAGTTTCAGTGAAAAGAGCGGCAATTTGCTCATATCCTTCTTTTTTAGCCTTTGAAGCATAAAATGTATATTTATTTCTAGCTTGAGATTCTCCTGCGAATGCTGTCGCTAAATTAGCTTCTGTTTTAGTTCCTTTTAGATTTCCCATTTTTATTCCCCACTTTCTTCTTTTTAATACTATTACCATTAAAAGTAATTTATTATTTAATAATAATTATTATTTAGCAATTTAAATATAGTGTATCATATAAAAATTGGGTTGTAAATAATTATAAATAAACATTAACATTTATTTATAATTTCAGTAATATTTATGCTGATATATAAGTATTACTGAATTACAAAAATAAAGAGAAGTTAATAATAGTTAAATAGTACAAACTTAAGGAAAGTTTCATACTCAATATAGAAGTTATATAGATAGATCATTAGAACTATAAATTAAAAAGATTTATAGATACTAAGGAAATTTAAAAACAAAAGAAGAAAGGGTTACATTTGTATTTAAGACATATATCTTTCATTGAATTATTCATATATTCATCCTGTAGATTTTATCTTTATATCAAAAAAATAAAATGTATTTTAACACAAATGGGTGTGGAAATTACATATAAATGTAATAGAGGTGAATTTTCAACTTATTAAAAACTTCTTAAAAATGAAAATTTGTTATAGATAAATAGTTATGAAAACGTTATAATATTTATAAAATAACAAATTTTAAAAGATACAGTAGAAAAGGGGAGAATAATTGAATGAAATTAGGGGATTACTTATGGGGAGGTTTATTACTGTTATGGGCTATGGTTTTAGTGGTGCCATCTACTAGAGAAGTATTCATGGTTATGACACAAGCATATCCATATATTAGTGGTTTTTTAAAGTTTTTTGTCTTAGCTACCATGGGAGATATATTAGGAGCGAGAATTTTACATGGACAATGGAAAAAAACTAAAGGATTAATTTTTAAAGCAATTATATGGGGAATCATTGGAATGATGATAACTTTAGCCTTTACATTATATTCAGAAGGAGTGTTATCAGCACAAAGTATGGGCAGATTACCTTTCCAAGACTCAAAGCTTGGGCATGCATTTTTAACAAGTACCATGATGAATATTACTTTTGCGCCATTTATGTTTTTATTTCATAAATTTAGTGATTTATATATTGATGCTAAATACAGAGGGATGAAAAAGGTAACTATAAATGAATTAATTGAGGAAGTGGATTTTAATATGCTTATAGGGTTTAGCATGCTAAAAACCATTCCGTTTTTCTGGATACCATGCCATACCGTTGTATTCTTAATGCCACCACAGTATAGAGTAATAGCTTCAGCTTTCTTATCAATAGCTTTGGGACTTATGATGGCTATAGCAAAAAAGTCTAAAGGAATTGCATTGAAAGAACAAGAGGTGTTAGGCCAGTAAATATTAGTATATGATTATAAGGAGGATTTTAATGGCAACTTGGATAGCTCATCTTAGAATTGCGGAAAATATATTAAAGAATGTGGATGATTTAGATTCTACAGCTTTTATTCTTGGTAACGTGGGACCAGATTCGGGAGTTCCTAACGAAGATTGGAGTAGTTTCAATCCACCAAAAACAATTACTCATTGGATTAATGAAGAAAATAATATAGAGGCAAATAAGTTTTTTAATAAGTATATAAAAAATAATTCAATGGAATATTCCAAATATTCTTATGTACTTGGATATTATATACATTTGCTTACTGATATAGAATGGTCTAAGTTTTTTGATGAAAAAAAGAAGAATGCCTTATATAATAAAAAATTAAAGGAAGATGCAAGTTTTATTTGGACGATAAAAAAAGATTGGTATGGATTAGATTTTTTATATTTAGAAAAAAATCCTAACTTTATTTTCCATACTATTTTTAAAAATATAGACCAGGTACCTGATTATTTAGATTACTTTCCTGAGGGAGCTTTAATGAAGCAAGTTAAATATATAACAGAATATTATTTAGGAGATAATGAAGAGACTAAAGATAATTTCATATATCTTAATGAAGAAGAAATGGATAAGTTTATTGATGAGACTTCTAAGAAGATATTTAGTAATTTAAAAGGAAAAATAGAATATAACTAAGGTGAAAAATATAAAGAATAAGGAACTATACATATGATTTTGTGTTATAGTTCTTTTATTTTTGAATTTTTTTATGAAGGATAAGTTAATTATATATATTCAGTAAGGATACTTATTGCATCCATTATTAAAATGGCTTATAATAAAATAAACTTTGATTATCAAAGTATTTGAAAGCCAAAATAAAATATTTAAATTTGAAAGGTTGTGTTTTTATGGATATAAAAGGCCTAAAGATAGGAAATATATTAGCACCTATGCCGATAATTCAAGGTGGAATGGGAATAGGAGTTTCGAGATCAAAACTTGCATCAGCAGTGACTAATGAAGGAGGAATTGGAGTTATATCTGCAGCACAAGTAGGATATGATGAAGAGGATTTTGAAAGTAATAATTTAGCAGCTAACATCAGGGCTTTAAAAAATCAAATTTTCTTAGCGAAAAAGGCTACTAATGGAGGCGTTATCGGGGTTAATATAATGGTTGCCATGAATAATTATAAAGAACATGTTAAGGCTGCCATAGAAGGTGGTGCAGATATTATAATTTCTGGAGCTGGAATACCAATTGAATTACCTAAATTAATCAAAGGTTTTTCAATAAAAATCGCACCAATAGTATCTTCTTTGAAGTCAGCAAAAGTTATTTTGAAGCTTTGGGATAGACACGATAAGGTAGCTCCTGACATGGTTATTGTTGAAGGTCCAAGAGCTGGAGGACATCTAGGATTTAAAAAAGAAAATATAAATATGTCTGGAGAAGCCTTTGATAAAGAGGTAGTAGATATAATTAATGAAACTAAAATTTATGGTGAAAAGTATAATAAGGAAATTCCAGTAGTAGTTGCTGGAGGTGTATATGATGGAAAAGACATAGCTAAATACTTAAAGTTAGGTGCAGATGGAGTTCAAATGGCTACTAGGTTTGTAGCAACGGTTGAATGTGATGCATCAGAAAATTTTAAGAAGGCTTATATTGATTCAAAAGAAGAAGATATAGTTATAGTAGATAGTCCTGTAGGTTTACCAGGAAGAGCTATATGTAATTCCTTTGTAGAGAAAACTTTTAAAGGAAAATTAAATGTGGAAAAATGCTATAGATGTATATCCCACTGTAACCCAAAAATAACTCCATATTGCATTAGTGAAGCATTAATAAATGGTGTTAAGGGAAATATGGATAAAGCTTTAGTATTTTGCGGAGATAATGCCCATAGGATTAAAAGTATAGTCCCAGTAAAGGAATTAATGGAGGAATTAAAAGTAGAAATTTTAAAAGCATAAAATCCAGAAATAAATAATAAAGGTCAAATTTAGAATTGACAAAAAAATTAAAAATTTTTAATTTAGGTTTTACTAAAGAGGAAAATATGTAATAATAATATGTATGTTTTATTATTATGATGAGGTGTAAAGATGAAAATTGGATTTGATCACGAAAAATATCTGGAAGAACAATCAAAATATATTTTAGAGAGAGTTAATAATTATGATAAACTTTATCTAGAGTTTGGCGGAAAACTTTTATTTGATATGCATGCTAAAAGAGTTTTGCCAGGCTTTGATGAAAATGCAAAAATAAAGTTACTTCATAAACTTAGAGAAAAGGCAGAAATAATTATTTGTGTATATGCCGGTGATATTGAAAGAAATAAGATAAGAGGCGATTTTGGAATTACATATGATATGGATGTACTAAGATTAATTGATGATCTTAGAGGATATGACTTACAGGTAAACAGTGTAGTTATAACTCGCTATAGTGGTCAACCAGCTACTAATATCTTTATAAATAAATTGGAACGTAGAGGTATTAAAGTTTATAAGCATGAAGCTATTAAAGGATATCCTACAGAGGTTGAGACTATCGTAAGTGATGAGGGTTATGGAAAAAATCCATATATAGAAACTACTAAGCCAATAGTAGTAGTAACAGCACCGGGACCAGGAAGTGGAAAGTTGGCTACTTGTCTTAATCAATTATACCATGAGAATAAAAGAGGAAATGCTGTTGGGTATTCTAAATTTGAAACTTTTCCTGTATGGAATGTACCTTTAAAACATCCTTTAAATATTGCCTATGAAGCAGCTACAGTAGACCTTAAGGATGTAAATATGATAGACTCTTTTCATTTTGATGCATATAATGAGGTTGCAGTAAACTATAATAGAGACATTGAGATGTTCCCAGTTATAAAGAGAATTATTGAGAAGATAACTGGAAAAGAATCTATATATAAATCTCCAACAGACATGGGAGTTAATAGAGTAGGATTTGGAATTACTGATGATGAAGTTGTTAAGGAAGCTTCTATACAGGAGATAATTAGAAGATACTTTAAAACTAGCGTTGAATATAAAAAAGGATATGTAGATGCAGAGGTTTTCCAAAGAATTAAAATAATTATGGAAAGTTTAAATCTTAAGCCAGAGGATAGAAAAGTAGTTATTCCTGCTAGAGAATATTCTAGTAAGCTTAAATTAGAGGCAAACAAAAATGATGCTTGTCCTGTAGTAGCGCTAGAACTTGAAGATGGAACTATTTTAACAGGCAGAAGTTCAGAACTTATGGATGCATCTTCAGCTGCTATTTTAAATGCAGTTAAGCATTTGGCTAATATATCTGATGATATTCATTTAATTTCACCAGTGGTATTAGAACCTATAAAAAGCTTGAAAACTAATGCTTTAGGAAGTAATAATACATCTTTAAATTCAGAAGAAATATTAATTGCTCTTAGTATTTGTGCAGCTACTAATCCTATGGCTCAAGTAGCTTTAGAAAAGCTTATAAGGCTCAAAGGATGTCAAGCTCACTCTACTACTATTCTTAGTACTGGTGACGAGCAAATATTTAGAAAACTAGGAATAGATGTTACTTGTGATGCTGAGTATCCTTCACAAAATTTATTTTATAATATGTAATAAAATTTAAAGTAAAAATAAATAGAACAGTGTATATGATTATGAATTTTAAATTATAAAGTATACACTGTTTTATTTCGAAAAAAATATATTTCGACATCCTAAGTTTTTATAGAAATTTATAGTATATGTGGTATATAATATATGGTGTAGTAATGAGAAATTTAAAAGTAATTTAGGAGGGGACATGGTTAAGAATAAAAGAAGTTTTATTTTAAAGGGTAATTTATACAAAGTAATAGGAGTACTAGCAATTCCTATTATGATAAATAATTTAATACAAACACTATATAATCTAGTGGATGGATTATGGGTAAGTAAAATTGGATCAGTAGAATTTGCAGCTACAGGATTTGTTTGGCCAGTAAATTTTTTATTTATATCTATTGGAATGGGTTTATCTATAGCAGGTACATCTATAATTTCTCAATTCATAGGAGCTGACAAATATGAAGAGGCTAATAAGTACGCAAGTCAACTTATAGTAGTATCTTTTTTATCTTCTATTCTATTTGCCATAATTGGATATATATTATCGCCCTTTATTGTAAGAATAATGGGTGGAACAGGTGAATTAGCAAGAAATAGTATAATATATTTAAGAATTACCTTCTTAGATATGCCTTTTATGTTTTTATTTTTTAACTTTAACTCCATAATGAATGCAGAAGGAAATACAGTATTTCCAACTGTACTTAGTGCAATTAGTGCAGTTCTTAATATGATTTTAGATCCAATATTTATATTTACATTTAATATGGGAATTGCAGGAGCAGCTATAGCAACTTTATTGTCAAAGGCTATATTAGCAATAGCTGGGGTTTACGTATTAATGAGAAGATCATCTAAGGTAAGACCTTCTTTTAAGAAGTTTAAATTTGATGTAGAAGTAATTAAGAAAATCATATCAGTTGCCCTTCCATCATCTATTGGACAATCTGGTTCAGCTTTAGGATTTATGGCTTTAAATGTTTTTATAGTATCTTATGGTACGGCAACACTAGCAGCTTTTGCTATGGTAAATAGAATTACTTCTCTTGTAAGTCAACCAGCTATGGGAATTGGTGCAGCCCTTACATCTATTATAGGGCAAAATTTAGGATGTAGCCAACTTGAGAGAGCTAAGGAGGCCTTTGTAAAAGCTATGAAGCTTACTATCGGTTTTTCAGCTTTAGGATTAATTATCTTACTAGCTTTTGATAAAGAAATTATAGGTTTCTTCATGCAATCAAAGGACGATATGATGGTAATTTCAGAGGGTATAACATATCTTCAGTATATAGCATGGTCTATGCCACTAATGGGTATATTTAGTGTGCTTCAAGGCGTATTTCAGGGATCGGGTCATACTAGATATTCTATGGAGATGGAAGTGGGAAGACTTTGGTTTGTAAGACTTCCAATGATATTACTATTTAAAAACTTTACTAATATAGGGTCTGTAGGTATATGGTTTTCTATGAGTTTTAGTAATCTTATAATATGTATCTTTGGATATATAATGTACCGAAAAGGAGCCTGGGAGAAAAATATAATTCATAATGAGGATTGTAGAGAAATAAAAGAGGCAAATTAAAGGAAATCTATGGGATAGAATTAAAAATAATGTTAAAATATACACATAGGATAAATGCTTATCCTATGTGTATTTAATTTATATATTACTTATATATATATCAATAATTACAGCATATAAAATAGTTAATAGAAAGGGTGTTACCATGGATGAGATTTTAGTTGAAGAGTATAGGGGAGAACTTTTAGAATGTGTACATAGAGGATATATATGTTGTGTAAACGAAGACGGAGAAGTTGTTTACTCCATTGGTGATCCTGAATTTGTAACTTATATGAGATCATCAGCAAAACCAATACAAGCTATTCCATTAATAAAGAGAGGCCTTGACACAAAGTATAATCTTAGTGATAAAGAAATTACAGTTATGACAGGATCCCATAGGGCGGAACCTTTTCATATTAAGGCATTAGAATCTATAATGGACAAAGTTCAAGTAGAGGAAGAAGAACTTATATGCTTACCTACATATCCATTATCCATGAAAGCTAAAGAGAAGATATTGAGATGTCAAGAGAATAAGAGACGTATTTATCACAATTGTTCAGGAAAACATATGGGAATTTTAACTTTATGCACTGATATGAACTGTGATAAAAAAGAATATTGGAATATTAACAGTCCAGCTCAGCAAGAAATTCTTTCTCATATTTCAATGATATCTGGTTATCCAATAGATCAGATAAAAATTGGTACAGATGGCTGTGGAGTTCCTGTATTTGCAATGCCTATGAAAAATTTAGCTATGGCTTATATGACCATGGCATGTCCAGATACTATTAAGGATGAGTTAACAAGAAATGCAGTAATAAAGCTTACTAAATTAATGAATGAAAATTATGAGATGGTTTCAGGCACTGATTTAATATGCTCATTACTTTTACAGGATAATAATATTGTTGCAAAGGGGGGAGCTAAAGGTGTATATTGTTTTGGGCTTAAAAAGGAAAGACTTGGATTTTCAATTAAGATAATTGATGGTTCAGAGGAAGAATGGCCTTTAATAGTAGCATCTATTTTAGAGCAGATCAATTATAAAAATAGCGATACAATAGAGAGATTAAAGAAGGTATTTCCAAGGGTTATTGTTAATGATAATAACAAAATAGTAGGAGAAAGTATTGTAAAATTTAATCTGAAATAGATAAACTTATTTGTAATATTAAGTTTACTTAAAAAGTTATATATCTTAATATGTAATTTTTAGTGGGAGGTAGATTACAAAATAAAAGGTATGAGATGGAGGTAATTAATAATGAAAGAAAAGGTGTTAGTGGAGATATGTTGTGGTTCACTAGAAGATGTTATAATAGCTAAAAAAGCAGGAGCCCATAGAGTAGAGTTGAATTCTAATATGTTTTTAGGAGGCATAACTCCATCTATAGGAACTATTGAGGAAGCTAAAAAATTAGTAAATATTCCTATTATGGTAATGATTAGACCAAGAGGTGCTGGATTTTGTTATTCTGAATATGAAATTAAAACCATGGAGCGAGATATGAAAGCAGCTGTTAAAGCAGGTGCTGATGGCATAGTATTTGGAGCATTAAAGGAAGATGGTACTCTTGATGTGGAGTTATGCAAAAAATTTATGGATATTATTGGAGATAGAGAAGCTGTATTCCATCGCGCCTTTGATGTAGTTAAAGATCCTTTTAAAGTTTTGGATACATTAGTTGATTTAGGTGTAAAAAGAATTCTTACTAAGGGACAAAAGAATACAATAGAAGATGGGTCTGAATTTTTAAAAGAGCTGATGAAGTGTGGTAAGGGCAAAATTGAAATACTTCCAGGAGGGGTAAGACCATATAACGTAAAATGGATGATTGAAAATATGAAGTTTAATCAACTTCATGTAGCTTCCTTTACTAAAAGAAAAGACTATTCAACACAATGCAATCCAGAAGTTTACTTTGGAAGTCCTCTGAATCCCAAAGAGCTTGACTATGATATAGCTAATTATGATTATTTAAGAGAAATGTGTGATAATATAAAAATTATTACTAAAGCTAATTGTATAAAATAGATAAAAAATAATTTTAAAGAGGTTGTCTCAAAATAAGTTTGCGACAACCTCTTTTTGTTAATTTAACCTTAAAAATAATAGTATACATTTATAATTAAGAACACAATATATATTAAGGTAATTTACTATTTATATAAGGAGGATTAATATGAAGAAATTAAAATATTCTTCTATGGTTGTACTTATACTTATCTTTATATTTTGTACCTTCAATCCAGCTTTAGCTGAAGATGAGAAGAAAGCTGATTCCAAGGAAGATATAAAAAAAGTAGTTTATTTAACTTTTGATGATGGTCCTACTAATAATACCATAGAAATACTAAAGGTTTTAGAAAAAGAAAATGTTAAAGCCACATTTTTTGTTATAGGTGAACTAGTTGAGCAAAATCCAGATATATTAAAGCAAGTTCAAGAACAAGGCCATGAAATATGCGTACATACCTATAACCATAAGAAATGTATATATTCGAGTAAGGCGGAATATTTGGCGGACTACAACAAAGCTTTTAAGGCTATTACTGATGTTATTGGGCATGAACCTTCAAAATTCATGAGAATGCCTGGAGGGTCTAGCACTACCATAGGAGATAAAGGAACTGTAAGAGCTATTAGAAATGAGTTGTGTGATGAGGGATTGTACTATGTGGATTGGAATATGTCTATTGAGGATGCTCTATCTACAAATGTACCTGTAGAAAAACTTTTATCTACTTTTAGAAAAGAGCTTAAAAAAACTTTTATAGATCCTAACACTGCCATAGTACTCATGCATGATGGAGCTTCAAACTCTACTACACCTAAGGCTCTTCCTTCTATAATTAAATATTTTAAAGACAATGACTATGAGTTTAAAAATTTTGGAGATATATCTGAGGAAGAACTAACTCACCTTTTAAATCAAAGACAAATAAATAAATATAATCAACCAAAGCAAACAGATGCTTCAAAGTAAGAATCTAATCCTTTAAAAATTTTATTACTTTTATATACATAAGTATTATGCATCATTAAATTTGACAAAGAGTTAAAGGTATGCAATATTAATGTATATGGTTAATATTTTTAATTAAGTAAAGTATTAAATGAATGACTTTATTTGTAATGAAAATTAACAACTAAAATAAAGTATGTTTGTTATAGTCACAAATTATTTTTAAGGATGTAGATATTTATGAGTAGTGTTTTAAAGAATTTAGATGAAGGTAAAGAAAAATCTATAAGAGAAATAGTTCTTAAAGAACTTCGAACAGCTATATTTACAGGAAATATAAATCCAGGAGATAGATTGGTAGAAAATAATATAGCTACAGCTATGGGAGTTAGTAGAACACCTGTTAGAGAAGCCTTAAGACAGTTGGAAAGTGAAGGTTTGGCTGTGAATATTCCTAGAAAAGGAACTATAGTTAAGGGGATTTGCATTGAGGATGCTATAGAGATTTATGATATACGCGAAGTTTTAGAGGGACTTGCAGTAAGAGGAGCATGTATGCATATTTCTAGAATTGAGATAAGAGAGTTGAAAGAAATCATAGAAAATATGAAAAAACTTATTGAGGCTAATGAAGAAAAGGAATATGTAGAAGTTCACAACAGATTTAATAGAATAATTTTAGATGCTTGTCATAATAAAAGATTAATATCACAAATGGAATATATATATGAATACTTACAAAGCCTAAGAAAAATTAGTTTAATGACTAAGGAAAGAAAACTAGATGCACTTAAGGAACATATAGAAATTGTAGATGCTATAGAAGCGGGAGATGAACAACTTGCTGAAGAAAGAGCAAGGGTTCATGTTACACGTGCTAAAAAATCTTTTCAAAATGCAGTGGTTAAGTAATAGCTTATAATATATTACCTATAATATATAATATAAAAAGAATTGTTAATACTAAGTGTATTAGCAATTCTTTTTTATGCATTAAAGAAAATTTAATATTTACTATAAAATTATGAAAACTTAAAAAAATATTCAATTTTCTATTGATTTTTATAAATATTTTGTATACACTATAAACAAGATGTATACAAAATGTATTCAAAGTATGAAAAGGGATACAAAACGATGAATATTTTTAATCAGGAGGCGTAAATATGGAACTTAAAACAGTAGCTAGTGCTGGCACATTGGAGTCCAGTGATATTCAAATTATAATTGAACCCTCAACTGCTGGAATAGAAATTACTCTAGAAAGTACTGTTAAAGCACAATTTGGAGAGGAAATAGAAGCAGTTATTAAAGAAACTCTTAACTCCTTAGGGGTAGAAAATGCGAAGGTGTTTGCTAATGATAAAGGTGCAATTAATCCTGTAATTAAAAGTAGAGTTCAGACTGCAGTTCATAGATCCGCTGATAACAAGGAATATAAATGGATGTAAGGGGAGATTAAGATGAAACTAAGACGTTCGATGTTATTTGTTCCTGGAAACAATCCAGGAATTATAAGAGATGTACACATATACAAACCCGATTCAGTAATGTTTGATTTAGAAGATGCCATTGCTATAACAGAGAAAGATTCTGCAAGATTTTTAGTTCACAATATGTTGAGAAATCTAGGAGATTACTATAAAGAACTAGGCATAGAAACAGTGGTTCGTATCAATGGTTTAGATACAGAATTTTGGAAAGATGATTTAGCAGCAATAGTAACAGGTGGAGTTGAAGTTGTTAGAATACCTAAAACTGAAACTGTAGAAGATGTTATGACTGTAGATAGAGAAATAGAAAAAATAGAGAAGGCTTGTGGAAGAGAAATTGGATCTACAAAGATAATGGTGGCCATTGAATCTGCGTTAGGAGTTATGCATTCCTTTGACATAGCAAAGTCGCCTACTAAAAGATTAATAGGAATGGCTTTAAGTGGTGAGGATTTTGTAACAAGCATGAAAACAACAAGAACTCCAGAAGGGGACGAGCTTTATGTAGCTAGAGGAATGATTGCTATGGCAGGTAGAGCTTGTGGTCTTGAAGTATTAGATACAGTTTATTCTGATGTAAATAATGATGAAGGATTCTTAAAAGAAGCGAATCTTATTAAGAGAATGGGATATGGCGGTAAGTCACTAATTCACCCAAGACAAGTTGAACTTATACACAGTGTCTATACTCCAAATGAAAAAGAGATAGTTAAAGCTAAAAAGATAGTAGATGCTACAGCGGAAGCACTACGTGAAAATAAAGGAGTATTTACTGTAGACGGTAAAATGGTAGATAAACCAATTATAGAGAGAGCTCAAAGAGTTCTAGAACTTGCCAAAGCAGCAGGGGTTCTAGCTGGAGGTGAAGATGATGAATAATAGAGTAAGTAAGGAATTATTAAATACTATCCCAGGCTATGAGAAAAGGAAGGTTTATGAAACTCCATTTATTAATCAACCAAAGGAAACCATGGTTGAAAGCGATAGTGAAAACTTAAAAGAACAAGTAAAGCGAACTAAAGTTGTAGAATCTTTAAAAATTGCTATAGAAAAATGTGAAATTAAAGATGGAATGACTATTTCTTTCCATCATCACTTTAGAGCTGGAGATAAGCTTTTAATGATGGTGGTAGACACATTAGCAGAGATGGGTATCAAAAATTTAAGAGTAGCATCAAGTTCTCTAACTAGTGCTCATGATGGGCTTGAAGCACATATAGCAAATGGTGTTGTAAACAGAATTGAAAGTAGTGGACTTAGAGGAAAACTTGCTGCAGCAATATCAGAAGGAATTTTAGGAGATCATCCGGCAGTTATTCGTTCTCATGGTGGAAGAGCTAGAGCTATTGTAGAGGGAGATTTAAAAATAGATGTAGCATTTATAGCAGCTCCATCTGCAGATTGTATGGGAAATGCCAACGGTGTAAAAGGAAAATCTATATGTGGATCTTTAGGATATGCAAAGGTAGATGCAGAGTATGCTAATAAAGTAGTTGTAGTTACAGATACTTTAGTTGATTATCCAAACTTTCCACAAAGCATTCCTCAAACTAAAGTTGACTATGTAGTCGTAGTTGATGAAATAGGTGATTCCAAGGGAATAATGTCTGGAGCAACTAGATTTACATCAAATCCTAAAGAGCTTTTAATGGCAAAAAGAGTACTTGATGTAATGCTTGCCTCAGGAAGATTTGTAGATGGATTCTCTATGCAAACAGGTAGTGGTGGAGCATCTCTAGCAGTTACTCGTTTTGTTAAAGAGGAATTAAAGAAAAGAGATATTAAATTAAGTTATGCATTGGGTGGAATTACAGGACCTATGGTAGACCTTTTAGAAGAGGGTCTTTGTGATATATTATTTGATGTTCAATGCTTTGATTTAAAGGCTGCAGAGTCCATTGGGAAAAATGAAAAACATATAGAAGTTAGTGCAGATTTTTATGCTAATCCATTTAATAAATCTGCAGCAGTTAACAAATTAGATTTTGTTATACTAAGTGCACTAGAAATAGATACTGATTTTAATATTAATGTTATATCTGGTTCTGATGGAGTTATTAGAGCAGCATCGGGTGGACATAGTGACACAGCAGCTAATGCTGGAATATCAATCCTAGTAGCACCTCTTACTAGAGGAAGAATTGCAACCATAATTGATAAGGTAACTACTATTGTTACTCCGGGAAGTACAGTAGATGTAGTTGTTACAGATTATGGTGTAACTGTAAATCCACGAAGACAAGACTTAATTAAGAAGTTTAAGAAGGCAGGTCTTCCTTTAATAACCATGGAGGAATTGAGAAAAATTGCCATTAAACTAATAGGAGTTCCTAAGGAATTAAAGTTTACTGATGAGGTAGTAGCAGTAATAGAATACAGAGATGGAAGTATTATAGACGTAGTTAAAAAGCTTAAAAAGTAACTTGAACATTATCTTTGATTTGAAAATTTTAAACATATAACTTGTTAACCCTACTAAGCTTTACAAAACTCAGTAAAGCTTAGTAATGAAATTATACAATTTAATTTTAGGAGGATTAATTATGCCAGAAAATCTTATTGAAGAAAAAAAAGGTCCATTTAAAGTATACGGCATGCCGTGGTACATTTTTGCAGGAGTTGCAGTAGTAGTTTTCTTTGCAGCAATCAAAGGTTTTTTACCTAAAAACTCTGTAGGTGCCTTTGCACTATTATACTCAGTAGGTATACTATTTGCTATGGTTGGTGATAGAATTCCAATATGGAAAGAGTATGTTGGAGGAGGTCCTATCCTTGCTTTCCTTGGTTCAGCAGCATTAGTTTACTATGGAATAATACCAGAAGCTAGCGTTGAAGCTGTAAAGGTATTTATGGATACAGCAGATTTCTTAGACTTATTTATAGCAGTACTTATAACCGGATCAATATTATCAGTTAATAGAAAATTACTTATGAAAGCTTTCCTTGGATATATTCCAGCAATATTAGGAGGAGTAATTGCAGCCTTCTGTCTTGGGTCTCTAGGTGGATTTATATTTGGAATTCCTATGTCAGACATAGCTACTAAGTATGTATTACCAATAATGGGTGGTGGTACTGGAGCAGGAGCAATTCCTATGAGTGAAATTTACTCAAGTGTTACTGGTGGAGATCCAGCAGCTTGGTTATCATTTGCTCTTTCAATTCTTACAATAGCTAATATTATAGCTATAATAGCGGCTTCTATATTAAATAAATTTGGTGAAACTAAGACAGGAGCTAAATTTAACGGACATGGTGAATTAATAAGAAAAGCAGAAGATATATCTAAATTAGAAGAAACAAGAGTAGTTAAAGTTACAGCTAGAGAAGTTGCAGCAGGATTAATTCTTGCATGTGCATTCTATGTATTTGGAAATATATTATCAAAAACTTTAATTATACCAGAGTTCACACTTATGGGGATAAATGTTAAAATTGATATTCATAGATTTGCTTGGATGGTTATTTTAGTAGCTATAGCTAATGTAGCTAATATAATTCCATTAGAGTTAAAAGAAGGTGCTAAAAAGCTTCAAGGATTCTTCTCAAAACAATTCTTGCTAGTAGTAATGGTTGGAGTTGGTATAGCTATGACAGATCTTGGAGAACTTATAGCAGCATTTAATGTAGCTAACGTTGTTATAGCAGGTTTAATAGTTTTAGGGGCAATCATTGGATCAGCACTTGTAGGTTGGTTAGTAGGATTCTACCCAATAGAAACAGCAATTTCTGCTGGATTATGCATGGCAAACCGTGGAGGTTCAGGAGACGTTGCTGTTCTTACAGCAGCAAAACGTATGGATTTAATGTCCTTTGCACAAATTTCTTCTCGTCTTGGCGGAGGAATAATGCTGATATTAGCAAGTATAGCCTTTGGTATGTTCTTCTAAAATCGGCCTTTGAAAATAAATATAAAAAGAGTGTTGATGTCAACACTCTTTTTATATTATGATACAATGTAAGTATCCTAATAGTTATAAACTTATAATGGAGTGATAAATATGAGTAAAAAGAAAAATATAAAAATCAATAAAGAAATTCTACAAGAAGCTCATGCAGAAGGAATGTTTAGTGAAGCAGAAGAAATATCTAAAGGAAAAAAGAAATATGAATTTAAAAGTGGCTTTGATGCCATGTTATCCGTAATTATAGTAATTATTGCATTACTAATAATATCTTTTGTAAGAAAATATTTTAACTTATAAAATTAATATAAGATATAACTTATTAAATGAGGTGGAAAAATGTATTTTAATACTCAAAAAATAAATCTTAATTCTAAAATAGAAATAAATAGGGTTGAGGAATTTTTAAAAGGATTTGCACTTAAGTATGAGGATGTAGATTATACTTTAATCATTGAAGAAGATGGAGAAATAATAGCTACCTGTTCTAAAAAAAATAATATAGTTAAATGTTTTGCTATAAGTGAAAATTATCAAGGCCAAGGTATATCTAATATACTTATCACTGATATAACTAATAAACTCTTTGAAGAGGGTATATATCATAACTTTATTTTTACTAAGCCTTCTAATAATTTTCTATTTGAAGGACTTGGATATAAGGTGATTGTTGATACAGATAAGGTAAGTTTATTGGAAGCAGGGAATAAAAATATCCAAAGTGAGCTAAAAAATCTAAAAAAGATTTATGAAATAAGGGAAGGTGAGAAATATTCTGCATTGATTATGAACTGTAATCCTTTCACATTAGGGCATAAATATATAGTTGAAAAAGCAGCTAAGGAAAATAGCAATGTAATAATTTTTGTAGTAGAAGAAGATAAATCCTCTTTTCCATTTCAAATTAGGTTTCAACTTATAAAAGAGGGAGTAAGGGAATTAAAAAATGTCACTGTAATACCAGGTGGAAATTATATCATATCATCAGCTACTTTTCCAAATTATTTTTTAAGAAAAGATGATGACATTCTAAAGGAATACACTAAGATAGATGGAAATGTCTTTGGAAAATACTTTTGTAAGGAGCTAAATATAACTAAAAGATATGTAGGTAGTGAACCTTATTGCAATGTTACCAATACTTATAATGAAACTTTAAAAGAAGTATTGCCTAAGTATGGCGTGAAAGTTGAAGTTATAGAGAGATATGAGATAGAAAATAAAGCTATAAGTGCATCTAGAGTAAGAGAATTACTTAAAGGAGATAGACTAAAAGAAGTAAGGGAACTAGTACCCAAAACTACCTATGAATTCCTGGAAAGTAGCGTAGGAAAAGATATTATTGAAAAGCTTAAACTTAGAGATTTACCCCATTAAAATTATAATAATAAGTATTAGCTATTATGTAAGTTAGAAACTGATTGGTATATAATAAAAACCTATGAATTTAATTTTATCATAGTAAGGAAGGGGAAAAGTGATAGGATAATTATTGCCTATCCTTACATTAATATGGATTATACAGAAATAGATAAATTTTTAAACCATAGAGAAAAAAGAGTATTACATCAAGAACAGCTTCTTAGAAATACTTCAGGCGGAGTTACTCTTGCCACTGTAAGAGTAAATTATCCTGGTATAGAAAAATCTAATTATATTACAGATAGTATCGCAAAGATAATTTGTGAAGATATATTTTTATTTCACAATAAAAATATAATTTATAAAGAAGTATATAAGAATAGAGAAGGAATTATAGGTCACTTTATATTTAATACAGATAACATTGAAGTAAAAAGAAAACTTATATATATGGAAGAAAATCATATATTAGGTAGATGTGTAGATATAGATGTATACTATATTGAGGATAGTGATCCAATGATGCCAACATTGCATGGAGTATCCAGACGTGACATAGGTTTAGAACCTAGAAAATGTTTTTTATGCGAAGAAGAAGCTAGAGTATGTTCTAGAAGTCAAAAACATAATATAGAGGAAATAAAAGAGTACTTTGTTAAAAAGTATGAAGAATATATGTGTTATGTATATAGAAAAGATAAATTATCCTATGATATATCTCAACTAGCCCTTAAAGCAATGATTTCAGAGGTATCCACTATGCCTTCTTTTGGATTAGTTTCACCTATTACAAAGGGGTCGCATATAGATATGGATTACTATACATTTTTAGATAGTAGTTTTGCTATAGTACCCTTTATAAAAGAAATGGTAGAAGTAGGATATAGCTATGAAAGTCCTAAAAATATTTTTATAGCTATAAGAGCTATTGGAATAAAATGCGAAGAAGCTATGTTCAATGTTACAAAAGGAGTAAATACGCATAAAGGCATAATATTTTTAATAGGAGTAGTAGCTGCTGCTCTAGGTAAAGTTCTTTATGAGAAATTATCGTATAATAAAATTGAAACTATACTAAAAGACATGTGTGAAAACATATTAGATGATTTTAAAGATTTACATAAAAAGAAAGAATTAACTCATGGAGAGGCTTTATATTTAAAACATGGTTTCGCTGGGATTAGAGGAGAAGTTAAAACGGGACTTGGAAATATTTTCCAGGAAATAATACCCAATTACCGAAATTCTAAGCTGAAAGGAAATGATTTATATTCTCAGACATTGCTTATGCTAATGAGTAAAGTCGAAGATAGTACCATTGTACATAGACAAAATATAGATAAACTTCGTGAAGTTCAAAGACACGCCTATGAAGTTTTAAACTTAGGGGGCTTCAATAGTGAAGAAGGAATTAAAGCAGCCTATGATTTTGAAAAGCAGTGTATAGATGAAAATGTCAGTCCAGGAGGGTCGGCAGATTTATTGGCGCTAGTTATATTTTTGACAGACTCTAAAAAGTTTTTTTCATAAACTTTACCTCATTACAGATGTAAACTTTTAAAGTAGATGTATTTAATATACAAATAAAATTAAATATATCTACTTTATTTTATAAATTTCTTAAAAAATCAATATTATACAAAGAATTTATTATAATTATATATAGATTAATGACAAAAATAATTATTAATTTATATTGAAATATTTGAAAATTCAGTATAGAATGTAATGGTGATAATAATTTAACAAGCATTGTAGGGGGGAAAACAATGAATACATCCTTTAATTATGAAGAACTAGATGTTATATTAAAAAATCATGGGTATAGCTCTAGTAATATAATTGCTATATTACAAGATACTCAGGAGATATACAGATATCTTCCAGAGGAAATATTCCCATATTTCTCTAAAAAATTAGGTGTAAGTGAAGCTAAAATTTATAGTGTAGCTACATTCTATGAAAACTTTTCGCTAGAACCTAAAGGAAAATATGTAATAAAAATATGTGACGGAACAGCATGTCATGTAAGAAAATCTATACCTATATTAGAAAAACTAAGAAGTGAATTGAGTCTTTCAGAGAATAAGGTTACTACTAATGATTTAATGTTTACTGTGGAAACGGTTTCATGTCTTGGGGCTTGTGGTTTAGCACCAGCAATAACAGTTAATGATAAGGTTTATGGAGCTATGACTCCTGAAAAGGCAGTAGAACTTCTAAAAACGCTTAAGGAGGACAAATAGTATGCTTCTTAATAGACAGGATTTAATTAATATAAGAAATACCTATAAAGAGAGTTTTGAAAATGAAAAAGTAAAAATTCTTGTATGTTCAGGTACTGGTTGCATAGCGGGTGGTGCATTAGATATATATGATGAGTTTGTAAGAATAATGAAGGAAAAGGATATAAAATGCGAGGTTAGATTAGAGAAAGAACCTCATGATAAATCTGTAGGAATTAAAAAAAGTGGTTGTCACGGATTCTGTGAAATGGGACCTCTTGTAAGAATAGAGCCATGGGGATACTTATACATAAAGGTTAAACCACAGGATTGTGAAGAAATAATAAATAAAACAATTCTTTATGGTGAATGTGTAGAAAGATTAGCCTATAAAAAGGATGATAAAATTTATAAAACTCAAGAAGAAATACCTTTCTATAAAAAGCAAACTAGATTAGCATTAGAACATTGTGGTCATATTGATTCTACATCTATAGAAGAATACTTTGCTATAGGCGGATATTCTGCCTTAGAAAAAAGTTTATTTGATATGACAGCAGATGAAGTTATAAAAGAAATTGATGAATCCAACTTAAGAGGCCGTGGAGGCGGGGGATTCCCAACAGGTCGTAAATGGTCTCAAGTAAAACGTCAACCTGAAGGTGAAAAGTATATTGTATGTAATGGAGATGAGGGAGACCCCGGTGCTTTCATGGATAGAAGTATAATGGAGGGAGATCCACATAGAGTTATAGAAGGAATGATGATTGCAGCAGTAGCTTGTGGAGCACAGGAAGGATATATATATGTGCGTGCAGAATATCCTCTTGCTGTTAGTAGGTTAAAAAATGCTATAGAAGAAGCTAAAAAACATGGAATACTAGGTGAGAATATCCTTGGTACAGGTTTTAATATGGATATTAAAATTAGTAAAGGAGCAGGTGCATTTGTATGTGGAGAAGGAAGTGCGCTTACTGCTTCTATTGAAGGTAAAAGAGGTATGCCTAGAGTTAAGCCACCTAGAACTGTAGAACAAGGTCTATTTGGCAAACCAACAGTACTCAATAATGTAGAAACTTTTGCCAATGTACCTATAGTAATTGAAAAGGGCTCTGAATGGTATAAAGCAATTGGACCAGAAAAGAATAATGGAACAAAAGCTTTTGCTTTAACAGGAAATATTGAAAATACAGGACTTATAGAAGTTCCAATGGGTACAACCTTAAGAGAAATAATATTTGATATAGGTGGAGGAATAAGAGACGGAGGAGAATTTAAAGCTGTTCAAATAGGAGGTCCTTCTGGTGGATGTTTGACAAAAGAGCATTTAGATTTACCATTAGATTTTGATTCCTTAAAAAAGGCAGGAGCTATGATCGGTTCTGGTGGACTTGTTGTTATGGACGAAAATACTTGTATGG
Source organism: Clostridium subterminale (assembly GCF_039521425.1). Lineage (NCBI taxonomy): Bacteria > Bacillati > Bacillota > Clostridia > Eubacteriales > Clostridiaceae > Clostridium > Clostridium subterminale. The sequence continues at coordinate 102,715 of NZ_BAAACI010000011.1, read as the reverse complement.
TAGAAGTGGCTAGATTCTTTATGAACTTTACTCAAAATGAGTCTTGTGGTAAGTGTATACCATGCCGTGAAGGTACTAAGAGAATGCTTGAAATTTTAGAAAGAATTGTGGCTGGTAAAGGTGAGATTGAAGATATTGATCTATTATTAGAGCTTGCAGATACTATATCTTCTACTGCTTTATGTGGATTAGGAAAGACAGCAGCCTTCCCAGTAGTAAGTACTATTAATAATTTTCGTAGTGAATATGAAGCTCATATTGTCGATAAAAAATGTCCAACCAAGACATGTCAAAAACTAAAAACTATCTTTATAGAAGCAGATCTTTGTAAAGGTTGTTCAAAATGTTCAAGAATTTGTCCAGTAGGTGCTATTTCAGGCAAGGTAAAGGAACCTTTTGTAATTGACAAGAACAAATGCATTAAATGTGGTGCCTGTGTTGAAGCTTGTGCCTTTAAAGCTATAAAGGAGGATTAATAGAATGAATGAACAATTTATGATTATAGATAATATCCCGGTAGAAATAAAGGGAGAGAAAAATATTTTAGAGCTTATTAGAAAAGCAGGCATAGATCTACCTACTTTCTGTTATTACTCAGAGCTTTCTGTATATGGAGCTTGCCGTATGTGTATGGTGGAAAATAAGTGGGGAGGTATTGAAGCTGCATGCTCTACCCCACCAAAGGCTGGTATGGAAGTATACACTAATACTCCTAGATTAAGAAAATATAGAAAAAATATATTAGAATTATTACTTTCAAATCACTGTAGAGATTGTACTACTTGTGAGAAAAATACACACTGTAAGTTACAAGATCTAGCTCAACGTTTTGGAATTAAAGATATAAGATTTAATAATACAGCAGAAAAAAGTGAATTAGACAAATCCTCTTTATGTATAGTAAGAGATAAGAGTAAATGTATCCTATGTGGTGACTGTGTTAGAATGTGTAATGAAGTTCAAAATGTAGGTGCCATCGACTTCTTAAAAAGAGGAGCAGAAATGACTGTAGGTGCAGTATTTGATAAACCAATTGGAGAATCAAACTGTGTAGGTTGTGGTCAATGTGCAGCAGTATGTCCTACAGGTGCCATAGTAGTAAAAAATGATACACAAAAATTATGGAAAGAATTAAGTGATAAAAACACTAAAGTAGTGGTTCAAATAGCTCCGGCTGTAAGAGTAGGAATTAGTGAAGAGCTTGGACATAAAGATGGCGAAAATGTAATGGGTAAAATTGTTGGAGCTTTAAAGAGAATGGGCTTTGACGAAGTATTTGATACATCCACTGGAGCCGATCTTACAGTATTAGAAGAGACAGGGGAATTCCTTTCAAGATTAGAGAATAATGAAAAGCTTCCTCTATTTACTTCATGCTGTCCAGCTTGGGTTAATTATGTAGAAAGAAATTATCCAGAACTAATGAGTAATGTTTCTTCATGTAAATCTCCTATGCAGATGTTTGGTTCTGTTTTAAAGGAACACTATAAACATTCTAGTAAAAGAATAGTAAGTGTTGCTATAATGCCTTGTACAGCTAAGAAATTTGAAGCTAATAGGGATGAATTTGAAGTTGAAGGAATAAAAGATGTAGACTATGTTATAACTACTCAAGAGCTTATATCTATGATAAAAGAATCTGGAATTGTATTTTCAGAGATAGAGCCAGAAGCTGTAGACATGCCTTTTGGTGTTAGTAGTGGCGCCGGAGTTATATTTGGTGTTACTGGTGGAGTTACAGAGGCAGTTTTAAGAAGAGTTCTAGATGACAAATCTGTATCTACATTGCGTTCTATAGCTTTTAATGGAGTAAGAGGAATGTCAGGAGTAAAGGAAACTAGTGTAACTGTAAATGATAAGGAATTAAAGATTGCTATAGTTAGTGGTCTTAAGAATGCTGATGATCTTTTAAGAAAGATAAAATCAGAAGAAGTACATTATGACTTTATTGAAGTAATGGCTTGCCCAGGTGGATGTGTAGGTGGAGCTGGTCAACCGTTTACCATGTCAGCCGGAAAACAAAAACGTGGAGCAGGATTATATGCAGCAGATAAGATGAGTAGCCTTAAACGCTCAGAAGAAAATCCAGTGATGATATCACTTTATTCAGGATTATTAAAGGGAAAAGTTCATAAATTATTACATGTGAATTACGATAGAGGGGAGTAAATGCTGTGGTAAACTTGAGTGTTTGTATAGGTAGTGCCTGTCATGTAAAGGGATCTTATAATGTTATAAATGCTTTTCAACAGAGTATAGAAGAATATAATCTATCTGACAAAGTAGATTTAAAGGCAGTATTTTGCTTAGGTCACTGTTCTGATGCTGTATCTGTAAAAATTGATGATGGGGAAATCTTCAGTGTATCAGGGTTAACAGCAAAGAGTTTCTTCAAAAAAGAAGTATTACCAAGAGTAAAATAAGAACTATCTTAAAATAATATTGAACCTACACTTATATTAAAGTGTAGGTTTAATATTTATAAAGTTTAGTGAATTACTATTGAGACAGAACCTTTTTATCCGTAGGGAAATAAACAGAACAGCTGAAAAATACATATAGTTGTTAATTTAAATTTATATATATGATATAATGATGTGCATGAAAAACTTAAGAATTAATTAACAGGAGATGATAAAAATGTATGTATTATTTGGTGAAAATGTAATTCATAATGATGAGATGAAAGAAATAATAGAAAGTAAAACTGATTTTAAAGTAATTAAGGATATGACAAAGGGAACTAAAAGAGAAGATGTTCATGCCTTTTGTTTAAGTGTGAAAACCTCAATCTTAAATGAAATTATAGAAGAAGAGTATGATGATTTTAATTTAAGTGAAATAGAAGAGGACGATATTTTTGATGAGTATCTTAGCTTAGCAGAAGAGATGGCCTTAGATATGGAGGAGTTTATCCCGGAAGAAGCTATTATAGATGCAAAGGCTTATAAATGGGATCAATCAGATAACGATATAAAAGTAATTGTTATTATTGGAAACGATGAATTAGAAGAAAGAAAACTGAGAGATATAATGAAAAAATTACTAACTCAAGCAGAGTAAATGTGATATTTTACAAAAAATTTACAATGTATTCTTTATTTTATGCGGAATTGGGTATAAAATAAAGAATACAATGAGTATAATTATTTAATATTTTATGTTTGGAGGAGATATATATGCTTAAAGAGAATGGAAACATTTCAATTCACACTGAAAATATAATGCCGATTATAAAAAAATGGCTATACTCTGATAAGGATATATTTGTAAGGGAACTTATCAGTAATGGTTGTGATGCCATTAGTAAATTAGAGAGACTAGTGACCTTTGGAGAGGCTACTGTAAAGGAGTCTAACTACGAAGTTACTGTATCCTTAAATAAAGATGAGAAAACCATAAAATTTAAAGATAACGGTATAGGAATGACTTCAGAGGAAGTAAAAAAATATATTAATCAAGTAGCTTTCTCAGGAGCTGAGGAGTTTTTATCTAAATATAAAGATAAAATTGATGAAGGAAAAGGAATAATTGGTCATTTCGGATTAGGATTTTATTCAGCCTTTATGGTATCAGAAAAGGTTGAAATTGATACTTTATCCTATAAAGAGGGAGAAGAAGCTGTTAAGTGGATTTGTGATGGTGGTACAGAATATGAAATTGAATCTTCTGAAAGAAATTCTAGAGGAACTACTATTACCCTTCATATAAGTGAAGATAGCAATGAGTTTTTAGATTATTATAAACTAAGACAAATAATTAAAAAACATTGTAACTTCTTCCCTGTAGAGATTTATCTAATAGATGAAAATGAGAAAAAAGATGAGAAGGACTCAGAGGAAAATATAGAAAAAACTCCTTTAAATGATACAAAACCACTATGGATGAAAGCTCCAAAGGATTGTACAGATGAAGAGTATAAAGAATTTTATAGAAAGGTATTCAATGAATATAATGATCCACTATTTTGGATTCATATGAATGTAGATTATCCATTTAATTTAAAAGGAATACTATACTTCCCTAAATTAAAACATGAATTTGAGGCTACAGAAGGAGAAGTGAAACTTTATAATAAACAGGTCTTTGTTGCAGATAACATAAAAGAAGTTATTCCTGAGTTTTTATTACTATTAAAAGGTGTTATTGATTGTGAAGATATTCCTTTAAATGTATCAAGAAGTTTTCTGCAAAAGGATAACAATGTATCGAAGGTATCTAGACACATTGTAAATAAAGTGGCAGATAAGCTTACATCTTTATTTAAAAACCATAGAGATGAGTACAATGACTTTTGGAAAGATATAAATATCTTTATTAAATATGGTTGCCTAAGGGATGAAAAATTCTATGAAAAGGTTAAAGATATAATAATTTTTAAAACTACCAATGAGGACCATGTAACATTAACACAATATCTAGAAAATAATAAAGAAAACCACGACAAAAAAGTTATTTATGTCAATGATGAAAAGCAGCAGTCTCAATATATTAAAATATTAAAGGACAACGGCTTAGAAGCAGTAGTTTTAAACACCACACTAGACAGTCATTTTATTACATTAATGGAGAGTAAAGAGGAAGGAGTACAATTTAGTAGAATTGACTCTGACTTAACAGAAATATTAAAAACTGATTTGAAAAATGAAAATCAAGAAGAAAATGATAAAGTAGAAGAGATATTTAAAAATTCTATAAATAAGAAAGAACTAAAAATATCTATAGAACCTATTAAAACAGAAGAAGTTCCAGCCATGATTACTCTATCAGAACAGTCTAGAAGAATGGCTGAAATGAGTGTAATGTTTGGTGGAGGGGATATGTCAATGTTCCCTAAAGAAGAAACCTTAGTTATAAATAGTACAAATTCATTAATTAAAAAGTTGTTTAATTTATCTAAAGATGAAAACAAAAAAGACTTAGTTAATGACATATGTAACCATGTATATGATTTAGCTATGATTAGTCATGGACAGCTAGATGCTGAAGAAATGGCTAATTTTATTAAAAGAAGTAATGATTTACTTGGAAGGTTAATTCAATAGAATAATTAAATAATTTGATTTTTATGATACCTCCTATTTTTAAAATAGGGGGTATTTAATTTAAAAATGTATTAAAAATTGAAAAAAAGTAATATTATGACGTAATATATATAAATTTGTATATATTATGATATAATTATGTATGAATTAAAATTATAGGATTTAGAGTAAAATCATACAATAAAGATAGGAATACATTTCAATTAAAAAGTAAAATTTATCTTTTAAAAAGGAGGAATACATGAGTACTTTAGGTATAATTGGAGTTAAGGAGATTGATATTAGATATATTAAAGAAAGTATGAAAATAGTAGAAGAAGTTGCATATTCAGGTTTTTTATTTTATATAGGAAATTATAATACATTAAATATTGTATTATGATGCACAGGCATGGGCAAAGTAAATTCAGCAGAATGTACTCAAATTTTAATTACAAAATTTAATGTGAAAAGAATAATTAGTACCGGTATTGCTGGTAGCTTAAATCCAGAAGTGAAAATTTGTGATATAGTTATTTCCAATAAGGTTACATATTACGATATATCAAAATCGCAGATGAAGACTTTATTTCCAAATGAAGACTTTATTTCCAAATGAAGATGTATTTGTTTCAAATGAATATCTAAAGAGATTAGCTATAAAAGCTTATAATAGAATAGAATTAAAGGAATGTGGGTATCACATTGGAAGAATAATTACAGGGGAAACCTTTGTATCAGATGATAAAACAAGAGCTGATTTAAGAACACAGTATCATGCGGAATGTATAGAAATGGAAGGAGGAGCTATAGCTCATATATGTCATACAAATAAAATTCCTTTTATACTTATAAGAGGAATATGTGACAATGCCGACCAATATGCAACTATATTATATAGGCAATTAGATATGATAGCAGCTTATGGCTCTGCAAAGTTTGTGATAAAGTTATTAGAAGAGCTTACCTACAATGAAAGAGATGTACTAAAATAATTTTAGGACATCTCCTTAATTTTATACTATAATAGTATAAAATAAAGGTAATATACAATTTTAGGAGGTTTAAATGAAAATTTTAGTTGCCGATGATGATGAGAGAATTTTAAGACTTATTGCTGATTATTTAACTTTTAATAAATTTGAAGTTATTACTGCAACGGATGGTAAACTTGCTTTAGAGAAGTTTGATAGTACCATTGATTTAGTAATTTTAGATGTAATGATGCCTATTTATGATGGGTGGATTGTATGTAAAGAGATTAGAAAGATATCAGAAGTACCTATAATCATATTAACAGCCAAGGATAGTGATTTAGATGAACTTTTTGCATTTGATATAGGAGTGGATGACTATGTATCTAAACCCTTTAATATAGCTTTATTACTTGCTAGAGTTAATAGGCTTTTAAAAAGTAAAAGCAAAATTATTCAGGAGGGAAGTATTGTATTTAAAGGAATTGAAATAGATGAAGAAAGCCATTTGATAAAAATAGATGGTAAAGAGAAGGAGCTAAATCCTAAAGAATATGAGTTATTGCTTTATTTCATAAAAAATATAAATAAAGTTATAACTAGAGAAACTCTACTAAGAGCCATATGGGATGAAGATTACTTTGGTGATACTAGAACTGTAGATACTCATATTAGTAGGTTGAGGAGTAAGTTAGGAAATCATAACAAGTATTTAAAAACCATAAGAAGTTTTGGATACAAGTTTGGTGAAGTATGATGAAATCAATTAAGATAAAATTATTTTCTGGTATAGTCCTCATATTGAGTACTTTTATTATTGGTATTGCAACATATGGAATTACATATAAAGACTTTTTTCAAAGAGAAAAATTAAAGGAAATGAATGTGGTAATTGAAGAAATTAAGGATTATATAGATGAAGACTATAATAATAGGGTAGACGAAAAACTAGAAGGGCTTTCAGAGAAGTATAGTGTTCAAATAGATATTAAAAATGCAATAACATTAGATAGCATATTTTCTAGCCATAAAATGGGTAAGAATAATATGATGAACGGACAACATAGGTTTGAAGTTATAGAGTTTATAGATGAAAAAGAGGGAATAAGTGAAACTATAACTCTAGATAAGTCTACAGGTGTAGAGTTTTTAACTGTAGTAGGAAACAGTGAATCCTCTTATGAAATAAGTGTTAAAACCCCAATTACTGTTATTGATGATGCAGTAAATAAATCTATAAAGCTTTTATTTATGATAATGTTGCCTGTTGGATTCATAGCACTTTTTATCACAGCATTATTTTCAAAACAATTTACTAAACCAGTAATAGAAATAACTAAAAAAACTAGAAAAATAGAAGAGTTAGACTTTAGTGAAGGTTTAAATATAAAAAGTATGGATGAAATAGGCACCTTAGCTAAAAGTGTAAATAATTTATCCTTTAAAATAGAAGAAACTCTAAAAAATCTAAAAGAAAAAAACTTAGTGTTAGAAACTATGATGGAGAATGAAAGGAAAAATCAATTAGCTAGAAGGGAATTTGTATCCTCCGTATCTCATGAACTAAAAAGCCCTATAACTGTTATTTCAGGTTATATACAAGCACTTCAAGGAGGATTTATTTCCTCAGATGAGGACAGAAAATATTATTTAGATGTAATAGGTGAAGAAACTGAAAGATTAGGAATTATAGTCAATGATCTTTTAGAGCTATATAAGCTAGAGTCAAATACCTTTAAATTAAATAAAAAGGGAGTAAATATAAATAGTTTGATAAAAAAAATTCTAGACAAAAATAAATTTAGATTTGAGGAATTAAACATAAATCTTAACTTTAATGAAGGTAAAAATGTTACCGTCTTTGTGGACGAAGTTAGATTAGAACAAGCAGTACAAAATTATATAAATAATGCTCTTAGTCATGTAGATGAAAATAAAATAATAGAGATTGATTTAAAAGTATCTGAAGATAATTTGGTAATTTATGTATATAACAGTGGTAGTAATATTGAAGACGAAAACCTTAATAAAATTTGGGAGGGTTTTGTAAGGGTAGACAAAGTGAGAAACTATAAAGAAAAACGTCTAGGATTAGGTCTAGCTATAGTAAAGCAAATAGTAACTCTTCATGAAGGTACCTATGGTGTAAAGAATAAAGAGCAAGGTGTGGAGTTTTGGATAACCTTAAAGTTATAAAAATGTATAATTAATTTAAGCTAACTATTAGATTCTTGGAACATTAATGTAACATTCCCTTGTTATTATAAAGGTGTAGAGGGAATAAAAAATATTTAATGAAGGGAAGGATTTAATATGAAAAAATCAATGATAGCTTTAGCACTAGTAGGAGTAATCACCGTTGGTGGAGCAACTATGGCCTTTGCAGATGAAAATTTAGGAGGAGCTTTTAGAAATGGTGGAACTACAAAAGTTCAAAGCTTAATAGAAGAAGGAAAGACTTTAGAAGAGTCAAGGGAAATTATGCTACAAGAAAAATATGAAAGAGTAGATGCAGCTATAGAAAGAGGAACAATAACTACAGAAAGAGGAGATGAAATTAAAGCTGAAATGACAGAAAATAGTGCTACTTGTGATGGTACTGGCATAAATAAAGAAAATAAGGAAGGCTACGGATTTAATCAAGGATTATGTAGTGGTGAAGGTACAGGACAAAGTAGAGGAACAGGCCAAGGGAAAGGTGCTGGTAGAGGAAACTGTATAAATAACTAATATTATAGGAAGGGTAGATATATTTGTATAAATATAGATATATCTGCTCTTCCTCTTTTTTATAAATTTTCTTTACATTAGTTAGGATGATTATGGTAAAATATTGTATATATACTATGACTATGAAGGAGATAGAAAATATGAAGTGTTTAGTTATCCATGGTAGTCCAAGAAGAGGAAATACATGGGATGTGTTAACTTTAGTAAAGGAAGAATTGAAAAAGAATTTAGAATTAAATTTTATAGATATAGAATTAAGAAAAGAAAACATTCCTTTGTGTATAGGATGTTTTAATTGAATTTATAAGGGAGAAGATAAATGTCCTCATAAAGAAATTATGAGTAAAATAGTGAAAGAAATTAAAGAAGCTGATGCTATAATAATCACTTCACCTGTATACTCTTTGCAAATAAGTGGATTACTAAAAAACTTTATCGATCATATGTCTTATAATTTTCATAGACCAAGTCTATTTACAAAGAAGGCTTTAATAATAACTACCACAGCCGGTGCAGGTCATAAGGATGCTGCTAACTATGTAAAAAGTGTTCTAAGTTACTGGGGCTTTAACCATATTCAAACTTTACCAATTGCTTATAGAAGCATGGAGCTTACAGATAAAAACAAGGTAAAGGTATTAAAAGGTGCAAAAAAATTCAGTGAGGAGCTAAGGTCTCAAAAGATTCATAAACCAACCTTAAAATCAGTAGCCATGTTTAATCTTTGGAAAGCTATGTCAAAGAATAAATATGAAGAAGGAAGTGCAGACTACGACTATTGGCATAGTGAAGAGATGCGTATAGGAGTATTTTCACCTCAAGTTCCTATAGGTATATTTAAAAAACTAATGGGAACAATTATTTATGGGATAATGAATAAATAAGGTTTGTATAAAAATAGATAAATTAGTAAATAATCCATATTAATACAACAATATATCTTGAACTATAACGTAATAAGTATTATAATGTGAATACATTATTAAATAATATATTTTAAGATATAACTGTTAAATGGAAAATGCAAGTTTGAGGTGATGATTTTGGATATTGAAATTGAAGATATACTTGTAAAGCTGTTAGAAGGTCAAACAAGACTTGAAACAGAAATAAATGGGGTTAAAAATGAGATAAAGAAGAATTCAATTAAAATTGAAGCTATAGAAAAAAACATAGATATGATTGTAGAAGTACAAACTTCACATAGAGATCAAAATGAAAATTCATTTAGAAGCACTGATTTAATAATAGAAGAAAAGACAAACTTGATTGAGAAATCAATAAAAAATATTTCAAAGAATGTTAAAGAAGTGAAGGAAAGTATAGAAGTATTAAAAGATATGACAGGGAGACATGAAGTAGATATTAACATATTAAAACGTAGACCAGTCTAACTAAAATTCAATATTCTTTTTCAATAACCATTTTATTTATTTAAGATAGTTATTTTTTATGGCTAAAATATGATTAAAATATGGATAATTTTAAAGGTAAGTTTGCATCTATTATATAGATGATAAGCTTACCTTTTTTGTGGACAAGAATTGTTTATAATTAAGTAAATGTTTTTTTAGAAGAAACTTATGAAATGCTAAGAGGAAATTATTTCAATAAGAACTGATAAGGCATTAAATAATAATAGGGTGCTACAAGAGCACCCTATTATATATTATAAATTTAGTTAGTTATAGGATAGCTTACGTTTAAATTATATTTTGTAGATGTGCTATAGATTCCATTATATCCAACAACTTTAAGATAGTATGTGCCTGTTGTACGTGCTGAGTAAGAAAGGGACTCATTGGATGTGGAGCTTCTAGTAGAAGAGGCAACTTTGTTTCCTGAGGAGTTATACAAATATAAGTCATAGTCATATGGTAGATTTGTTAGTGTAGCAGCGATAACACCAGATTCGTTAGTTGTAACTTTATAGTAATCAACGTCTGTATCTGAATATATATATGAACTATAATCTACACCACTGTTTATAGCATATGCTTGAGAAGTAGAGTCATTAGGTTCATATGGATCTTCTGGATCTACTGGTGGAGTTGTTGAATCAGATAGGATTTGTATAGATGGATCACCAAATAATGTCCATGTGTTAAAAGTTAATAAATCACTGCTTGTACCATTATCTAGCATTCTAGTTTCACCAGAATAACATAAGCCTCCTAATGATACTTTACTGTTGTTGCAAAGTAAGTCAATTATTCCGTCTTGACCATTCATAGGAGGTATCCAAGGTTGATTTACTGTTGACATTAATGTTCCTATTGCACCTATTGGGTTTCCATTGCTATTTTTTGAGCGAAGCCATGTTTCTGCAAAACAAGTACCACTTTGGAATTTACCACTTACACAAGAAACACTTACAATAAAAGGAAGTTGTCCTGGGTTTTGAAGATTTTTTATATTGGTATTACTAAAGCCTGTTGTTACCCAGTAGTTTTCAGCACCGTGTCCACAATAATTTATTATACCTCTGCCTTGATTTAGACTATTAGTAACAGAAGAAGCTGATGCACCTGGATCATATAGACTATCTACTTGAGTATAACCTGCATTTAGTAGCCTACTCTTTATGCTATCCATTTGTTGTATATCTGTCTCACCAGAGCCTTCATCAGATGCTATACCAACACCTTTCTTAAACCATGCAGCTGTATTATAACCATTTTGTTCAAACTCTATAGATCTTTGTACTTGAGTTTCAACATCTGCAATACTTTCTGCAGAAAAACGACCTACATATATGTCAGGATAATCATCTGATCCTGCAACCTTTGTATAGGTAGGATCAGAAACACCTGTAGAGTAAGTAGGAGAAGATACATGTGCATAGTCGCCAACCAGAAGAACATAAGTTAATTCAGGATGTTGGTTGTAATAATTTTGTATATAGTTTTTAATTTCAGTTGGATTATTGGTTGATGATACATCAGACATGTTTACCAATGTAGTGTTTATGCCTTTGGAATTTTTCCAATTAATAAAGGAATCCATAGTGCTACTATATTGATCATAGGATATGATAAGCATTGAGCCAGTTTCTGAAGGGTTACTCATTAAAGAATGATTTGATTTTTTTATATTACTGTAGTTAATAAATGTGTTTGTATAAGCTGGTTCGAAATCCGAAGTGATTTTATTAGGTTTTGAAGCTACAAGTGAATTTACTGAAGATTCACCATCTGTTATTATCTCAACAGTTACAGATTCATATACTCTTAGAGTTTCATTTTTAGGTTTATATTGAAATGCATTTAGAGTGATAGTTGTTCCTCTTAATTCTCTCATAATAAAAGGTTCACTAAAGGAAACTAATTCTGAAGGATAAAAGCTTTTATTTTTATATTCTTTACCTAATTTGTAAGGTATATCTTCAGGATTTTTATCCCTTGTTATAGAACCTTTTGATGGAACGATAGGGAAATTTTTATAGTCTTTATATTCTGATGATATAACGTTTAACTTAACGTCAGCATCATCTGGGATAACTATATTTCTGCATATACGAGGAAGTTCAGGTGCTCCTTCTTCAAGAGGTAAACTAGTACCTTCACAGGTAATATTATAGTAGGATTTATCATTAATATTTACTAAGTCTTTACTAAAATTGTTAATATCAAATTTTACAACTGTATGATGAGAATCAGACTCTAGAACAGTGACACTAACATCATCAGTGTTATTTGAGTTACCATCATTGTCAAGACTAGAAGTGGTTCTAGTATTAAATACAAAGAAACATTGAGTAACTAAAAATGTCAGTAGAAACAAAAATACTGATAGTTTTGATTTAAACAATTTTTTCATACATTCCCTCCTAAAAATTAAAAAATAGTAGAAATAAGACTGATAGAAAAACTCTCTAAATAATATATCCCTCCTTTTAAATTGTATTAATTGGTGATTTATGATAGATACATTGTGTCTATAGATAACAACTGAAATATAAGATTATTAAAGTTGTTTATCTCAAATATATTAAATTATTATGGAAAATTATAATTTAAACATGGGTGCATATAAATTAATTATGTGAAATTAGATAAATCAAATTGTATAAGACTGGATGAATAAATTTTGAAGATGTTTATAAAGTAGTTTATCACTTTTATGCGTGATTATGTAAAATAATGAAATGAAAAATTTATGTTATATATATATTAGAACAAATTCACAAAATTGTAAATAAAAACTGTGAATTTTTTTAAAAAGTTAATTATATGGAGACAATTAGTAAAAAACTAAATTTGAGTTAGTATACAAAGTGTGTAATATATAAGAAATTGAGATAGATAAGTTATAACTCTATTCTGTAACGAATAGTTATAAGATAAAATGCAATAACTATAAAATTAAATAATCTTTAATTAGCATAATATGTTATAATTTCCTTATAAAAGATAATCATATGATAAAAAAGTGATAAATTGATAAAGTGATATAGCTAAAGTTGCTATAGGAGTAAGAGCATAGTTTATATAATAAAACATTTAAGTGAAAATTAAAGTTGAAAAGTGGGGGGCACTATGATGTATACAATTAAAGATAGTAGAAGAAAACATATGTTAGAAGCTTATGACAAAGATAACAACTTAGTAGGGGAAGCTATAATTTCACCTTTTATGGAATCTGATTTATATGAAAAATCTAGATTAAATATTTATATTGATATTAAGGTGAGAGAGGTTTTAGATAAGAGTGAGTTAAAAGATCAAATCTTTGATGAAATAATGAAGAGATCACAAGTAATAAAAGAAGAAAATAAGGAGCTTGATGTAAGAGTCTACCATTGTTGTTTTTCAGACAATAAAGAGAACATAGCGTATTATTCTTCTAAAGAAGGTTTTAGCCATGATGAAGGAATGCATATAGTAAGAAAAGAAATAACTGAGGATAGTTTCCAGCTTACTGATATTGAAGGTATTAATTTTGTTAATCTTGAGTTTGTAGACGAAAATGAGATAAAACAATTAGTAGAAAAGCAAAATAAAGTATTTGTTAGAGGCTATTCTATTGAGGATTTAAAGGAATTGAAAAAGGAAAATAAGTGGTTCAGTATAGCAGCTAAACATAAAGGGGCGATTGTAGGCAATATCATCATTATTGTGAAGGAAGATGGATTAAACAATAAATATGGTTGGGTAGATGATTTGTTTGTTTCAAAGGAATGGAGAAAGCAAGGTATTGGTAAAAATCTGATTATAAGAGCCTTTCAAGGGTTAAAAGACTTAAATATTAAGGAATCAAGACTAGAAGTATGGAGTGAAAATAAAAGAGCATTGTCAGTTTACAATAGTGTAGGATATAAGTTTCACGAAGAGACAGAATCATCAATCGGGATGTCTCTTTAATGCTATTCTATGTGAAATATTTAAATTTGATGAATGAAGATTTTCATGTTCTACCAATGTGAAATGTGGTGTAACAATTTCATGAATACAAAATTTTACATGCATTGATTATTTAAGCATAATTATACTTAGATAATCAATGTATAATTTTGGAAGATGTTAATGTGAAAATTGATAAAGGATTAATAGGAGGTAGTACCATTTTACTGGTATTATCCTTATTGGAAGAAACCGATAGATATGGATATGAAATAATAAAGGAGTTAGAGATTCGCTCATATAAAACTTTCCAATTTAAGGAGGGTACCCTATATCCTGTTTTACACAAATTTGCGAATAATGGTTATGTAAAATCTTATATGGCTAAAGGGGATACAGGCAAAGAGAGAAGATATTATAAGATAACTAGGAGTGGAAAAAAACAGCTTAAAGAGGAAAAGAAAAAGTGGAAAGAATTCTCAACATCTGTTAACAAAGTTATTGGTAGTGAATCATATACCTTCTATTAGAAAAGAAAAGTTTTTAAAAGAGGTTTTGTACTATATTAAGTTTTCGTATATGATTCTGATAATAATGTAATTTTTGAAGAAAAATTCCAAAATATATTATGTCTAGTATTAAGTTTTTTACAATGAAAAAGTTATTAAACATAGAACTAAAAAGATAAGTGTAGTCATAATTATATAGAAATAATAAGATTGTTAGGAAAGTATATTAGATATAAGAAAGGAGCATTGAAAAATGAAGTTATTGATACATGATTTAGAAAGTAAGGATTTTAAAAAGATATTTCCTAATCAATTAGATGATACAATGGTTATTTCAGATGATGGAACTATACACCATTGCATAGGCTGTTTTGGGTGCTGGATAAAGACACCAGCAGCTTGTGTAATACGAGATAAATATGGTGATATGGGAGAGTATTTGGCAAAGTGTAAAGAGATTATTATTGTTAGTAAATGTTGTTATGGTGGATTTAGTCCATTTGTAAAAAATGTGTTAGATCGAAGCATTTCTTATATCCATCCCTATTTTGTAATAAGAAATGGAGAAATGCATCATCGGAGAAGATACAAAAATCATATAGATATGAAGGTTTGTTTTTACGGTGAGAATATAACAGAAAAAGAAAAACAAACTGGTGAAAAATTGATGAAAGCAAATTCTATTAATTTGAATTGTGATATTAGTAGTATTTCATTTGTTAATAGTATTGAGGAGATGGAGGGACAGATATTATGAAAATAGCTCTTATTAATGGAAGTCCTAAAATTAAAGATAGTGCTTCTGATTGTGTCTTACAAGAATTGAAAATTTTTTTAGAACAACAGGATAATATAATTTTTGAACATCACTTTAGAAAGCCACAATTGAGTACAGAAGAAATGAAGAATTTAGTAGAATGTGTAGCTTTAGTATTTGCTTTTCCTCTATACGTAGATGGAATTCCATCTCATTTGTTGAATTGTCTTGCTGAGCTAGAAAGTTTTCTCCTAACTTTAAATAAAAAAGAAATAAAGGTTTATTCCTTAGTAAACTGTGGATTTTATGAAGGTCATCAGAATAAATTAGCCATTGAAATTATGGAAAATTGGTGTATAAAATCAGGACTTAAGTGGGGACAAGGGGTTGGAATTGGTGCAGGTGGAATGCTCCCATCCTTAAAAAATGTTCCTATTGGTAATGGACCTAAGAAAAACTTGGAGAAAGCTTTAAAACAAATTGCAAATAATATTTTAAAGTCTACTTCAGAAGAAAATATATTTA
Source organism: Clostridium subterminale (assembly GCF_039521425.1). Taxonomy (NCBI): domain Bacteria; kingdom Bacillati; phylum Bacillota; class Clostridia; order Eubacteriales; family Clostridiaceae; genus Clostridium; species Clostridium subterminale. Next base: position 86,854 of record NZ_BAAACI010000011.1, on the reverse strand, counting down.
TAACAGCAAATTTTCCAAGAGTTGCCTATAAGTTTGCTGCAGAAATGGGATGGAGACAATCTATTAAAGCAAATGGGTTAAAGCGGAAAGATTTATTTTTGCGAAAGTAAAGAGTGTGAAATGATCATACCCTACAGTTAAATTTTTATGAGTATTATTTATATGGGGAATACAATAAAATGAAAACAATTAAATTAGTTTTAATAGTACCTTAACTACGATACTACGAGCAATGTTACAGGCACTTATACCTGCAGGGCAACGGACTATTCTTGCACCAAGCATCTTCGTGAATAATGGGACCATGCCCCTTGTATTTATGGTATATGGTACATTTGCCTATACTATAATTGTAGGAATTTTCCTTATATTACATAACGGCATGGGTGGTAATAGGATAATTAAAGGTTTGAAGTTCGGAATATCATGTTCATTGTTATGGACAATGTACCTTATGGAACCTCTACCGTATGTTGCAAATATTGATAGAATTACGTATCCTATTGTAGATAGTGTTGCGCTAATTTTTATGGGAGTATTATTAGGTAGATTTATAGCAATGTCATCTCCAACTAAAAAGCATAAACTTACAAAACAATCTTTATTTAATATGGGGATTATTACTATACTATTTTTTATAGGAAGAATGATCCAGTATACAATTTTCTGCATATATTCTTCCTTTAATAAATCTAGTATACCTTATATAGCGTAGGTAATCGGAACTAGTATTGCCATTGGATTAGTATTTGATTATTTAAATCCTTTAATAGAGAGTAAAAGTATTATTACTAAGTCTTTAATATTTGGGTTTGTAATTTTGGGTGTTGATTTATTTGCATTTAACTTCTTTATGCCAATTGTTTTTAATGCTAACATATTAGACTTGTTTATTAGGATGATAATGGATATAGTTTTCGTTTTTATTGGAAGTTATATTATAAACAAAATTAGAAATAGAGAAACTGTAATTCAGTAGAAAAATAAATTGATGAAATGCTTTTGTGTATCACTGATATTTAAACCCCTTTTGATAGATATTTAATTTGATTGGAACATATATAATGACATTTTGTATGATATGAAAAATAATATTAATATGGAAGTATTTGAATTGTGAAATAAGAATACCGCATATTCATTATGAATAATACGGTATTTTTATTTATTTTAATATATATTTTAATCATTTATTAAGATTCTGAAATTAACTTACTATACGTTATATTCATAATCTATTCCAAGAAAGATTTTACATAATCAACTGGTACATCCATTCTAATAGCAGTTTCTTTAATTGATAAACCTCTATTTAAGAATCGGCTGACAACCATAGTCATATTTTCACCAACCTCAATAATATGATTATCAGGGTCATAAAATCGAACAACACGCTGTCCCCAAGAATGTTCTATCATGGAATGTACATAATTAATGTCTGTCATGTTATTAAGTCTTTGAATAAAGCAATCAAAATTATCTTCTTCAAAATATAGCTCTGCGTCATTTCCCCCAAAGACAATTTCACTATCATTTTTATGAACAAAAGTAGACCAAGAATTTTTTGTCTGCAATGCAATACCTCCTGTTAAAGTCACATTTGCGCCAAAATCCTCAACAACTTTTAAATCAAGCACTTTATGATAAAACAACTTTGATTTTTCTATATCAGAAACCACTATTAATGGACTCAAAAACTTCATTATATTCCTCCTCATATAAGTGATAGTTATTATTTACTTTAATTATTATAGTAACTTTTTAACCTATTTTTCATATTGTGTAATTGGCAAGAAAATTTGTTCATTAATGAAAGGGGGGGATTATCATGTTTAAGGAAAAAACGTACAATAAGAATAATTGTAAAAACTCTGATTTTAAATATAATTATAAATGTCAGTGTTATACACATGAATATATGGGTATTGCAAGAATTGTTAAATCACAGCCATACCCAAAACAACCATCGTTTTCTTGGAGCTTCTAGCTAAACTAACCAAGTGTAAATAGAAATGTGTATAAATTTATATTGAGCTGTCATCCCTGACAGCTCTTATTGTTTAATGGCTAAGTGCTAGTTGTTTTCAATAGCTCAATTTTCTAAAAAATTAGATAGTTGTTCCTAATTTCTTCATTGTATAACCTATGATAAATAAATCAATGACTAATCCTAAAATTATAATAACTGTTTTTGAAATTAGTGATAAATGAAAGCTAAGGGATATTTTAATAAATATCAGTGATGTTAATAAGCATATAATTATAAATACACCAATCAAAATAGCAAATTTTTTAATGCCATTTTTTTTTGCATATCCAATAATATCATCAATACTACACAATAGAATAGTTATCATTAATATGGCTCTATCCCATTGCTGAATTCCAATAAGTTTAGCTAAAATCCATAAAAATATACCAAATAGGATGATAACATGCTTGTATTTTTTCCATAATTTCATTCTAATTCACTCCTATTCATTAAGAATGCATAATAATATCTTATTGATTCAGTTAAATTAATATACACATTATAACATATTTTCCAATACAGTTCTATTCAGTTTCAAAGATCGAGTTATTGTAACTCATGTAACAACATTTACATACTATTACCTAAAGATATAACCAAATGGCATATATGATTAGGGTAAATACATAGTTAAAATTAAGAAGGTCTTATTTCAAAATATTGGGTTGAATGTAATAATTTTATTTTAAATTTGCTTTTATTGTCGTATAATCAATTTATAGGTTTATAAGTGGCTGTATTTTTGATGAAAAAATTTTTACAAGGAGAGATAAGTATGGAATATTGTTATAAAAAAGGTGTACCTACATTAGAAGAAGCAAATATGATTTTAGAAGAGGCTGAAAAACTCAATCCAGGTAAATGGGTGGAACATTCAATTAATGTAGCTGAAGGAGCAAAACTAATAGCAGAGCAGACAGATGATTTAGATCCTGAATTAGCATATATTTTAGGGTTATTGCATGATATAGGAAGAAGAGAAGGAATGCACGGTATGAGGCATGGTATAGATGGATATAATTATGCAGTTGAGAAAGGGTATGATTTAGTAGCTAGAACTTGTATAAGCCATACTGGATTTAAATATAATAATGAGGTTGTTATTGTGGGTAAATGGGATGGTACAATTGAAGAATATAATTTTACCAAGGAGTTTTTATCATGTACAGAGGAGACTGATTATGATAAATTAATAAAATTATGTGATTATTTATCACTACCAAATGGATTTGTTTTAATCGAGAAAAGACTTGTAGAAATGGCATTAAGGGGAGGAGTTAACGAATATACAATTCCAAGGTGGAAGTCAACTTTTGAAATTAAAAAATATTTTGAGGGAAAAATCGGAAGATCGATCTATAGTTTGCTACCTAATATAAAGGAAAATACATTTGATTCAATCCTATAGTGTATTCTAACGTTGTCAAAAAAGCTTGGATTGAATTTTTATATATGATAAAGAATTGCAATTTTCTGATGATGATATAGAGCTTAGTGCAATATATTGAAGGGAGGTATATAATAAATGGCTATTGAAACCGATTGGTTTACAGTTGAGTTACTAGACGATACTACGTATTGTATAAGTGAATATAAGCATTGGGAAGAAACTCATTGTTATTTGTTAATTGGAAATGATAAATGTGTTTTAATTGATACAGGGCTTGGGGTTGCAAATATAAAAAATATAATCGATGAAATAACAGATTTACCAGTAGAGGTTATTTCAACTCACATTCATTGGGATCACATAGGTGGTCATAAACATTTCTCTAAATATGGGGTCCATGAAAAAGAAAAAGATTGGATAATAAAAAAATTTCCTATTCCTCTTCGAGTAGTAAAGGATAATTTAATAAAATATCCTTGTGACTTCCCATGTGATTTTACCATAGGTAATTATGAAATATTTCAAGGAAATCCAAGTTTTATTTTAAGTGATGGTGAAAAAATTCAAATTGGAGAAAGAGAGATAACAGTAATTCATACACCTGGACATTCTCCTGGTCATATGTGTTTTTACGAGAAGAAAAGAGGATATTTATTTTCAGGTGACTTAATTTATAAAGGAATTTTAGATGCCTTTTACCCTACAACAAATCCTACTGACTTCATGCAATCAGTTCAAAAGATTAGAACACTAGATATTAAAAGAATTTTACCGGGGCATCACAGTTTAGATATTAGGGTTAATTTAGTTGATGAAATTAATCAAGGGTTCTCTAAAATTAAAAAAGAAGGTTGTTTGCATCAAGGTGCTGGAGTTTTCAAGTTTGAGAATTTCACAATTCATATTTGATCAGATTAATCTTAGACAATTATAAATATAACAAGAATAATTTACTCTATGGTCACTTAAGTTCTAAAATAATTTCTGCATTTTAATATTTAAAGCATTAAGGAATATACTTAGATGTTAAAAAATATACTTAGATTTTACCTATGAAAATAGATAAATATATATGTAGAAAACTATTTACATAGAGAAGTATACAAATATTGACATAAAGAATTATTTATATATATAACTATTTGTATAGGTATATAGGAAACTATAAAAATATATAACTATTTAACTATAAATAAATTTTTAATTGGAGGTTTAAAATGGATTGTGGATTTGAAAAAGATAATGGATGGTTTAGATATAGAGCAGCAGCAATTATTATAGAAAATGGACATGTACTTTTTGTGAAAAATGAAATAGACGATTATTATTACTCCGTTGGAGGCGGTGTTCATCTGGGAGAAAAGGCAGAAGATGCAGTAAAACGAGAGGTTTTTGAAGAAACAGGAGTAGAATATGAGATTGAAAGATTAGCCTTTATTCATGAGAACTTTTTTGATGGGACAGGATCATTAGAGGTGTTAAAGTGTCATGAAATAGCCTTTTACTTTTTAATGAAGCCGAGAGGAAGTCAAGAACTCAATAGTAATAGTTATTCACAAGGCGGCCGTGAATATATGCATTGGCTACCTATTGAAAAGTTGGGAGATTATTTAGCTTATCCAAGTTTCTTTGCGGAAAAATTAACATGTATTAGTAATACTGTTGAACATATTGTTACAGATGAACGTATTTAATTAAATATTGGATTATTGGTGATTTTGAAAAATAGATGAATATTCCTTTGGAGCATAGAATGTAAGTGTGGTTTGTAGATGAAGTAATTTATAATAAATGGAGGACTGATTTATGGAATATAACGTAGAATTTTGGGATACATTAGATAAGCTTGTGCAACAATCGGAAGTTGTTATTGATAGACCAAAGGGAACAACGCATCCAAAATATCCAGAGTTTCTTTATAAAGTAGATTATGGTTACTTAAATGATACCACATCAATGGATGGTGGTGGAATTGATGTCTGGAAAGGAACAGACAAGGAACAAAAAATAGATGCCATAATATGTACTGTAGATTTAACAAAAAAGGATTCTGAAATAAAAATATTAATTGGATGTACTGAAGAAGAAAAAGAAAAGATTTATCATACTCATAATGATTCAGCAAATATGAAAGGTATTTTAATTAGAAGGTTATAACAAAGTAAGGCTATGACATTGTTAAGAATGAATAATTTGTGTGTATTACTTTTATCGATTTACAATTAGTTTATAGTTTGATGTGATGATAAATTCCTAGAATAAAAGAAATGGAAAAAAGGTTGAAAGTATTGTTAAAAAGTACGTTTCTAATTACTTTACTGACAAGGGAAAACCTGAAAGACGTGTACATGATGGAGTATCAAATTTTAATTCGTTGTAAATGGGGAGGAAAAATGAGGGAAAATAACAACTCAATTTTAAATGAGATTTTTAGACTTTTTCAATTAAATATATTAGAAGTTAATATTAATGAGATTGGTAATTCTGCCAATTTAATTTATGAATTACAAAATGAAAACAATGCATATATTTTAAGAATTTCAAAACAACCTTTTTGTAATTTGTCACAATATGAAGCCGAAATGGATTATGTAAACTATCTATATCATATGCAAGGAAATGTATCAAAAATTATTCCATCTATAAATAATAAACTTGTAGAAGTTATATATGATAATGATCAATGTAGCTTTGTTTCAGTATTTAAAAAAGCTAAAGGACATCTTCCAAGAGTAGATAATAGTAAGGAGTGGAATGAATTTTTATTTTATCAATGGGGAAAGACAATGGGTAAATTTCATTGTTTAACAAAGGATTACAGACCGAAAGAAGGAAAAATTATAAGGAAACAATGGAATGAAGATCTTAATTTTATAGGAGAATATGCAGTCGATGAAAAAGATTATGTTATTTATGATATATGGAGTGAAATAATAAAAGAAATGAATTCTTTTCCTAAGGATAAGGACTCTTATGGGTTGATTCATAATGATTTTCATCAATATAATTTTTTTATTAATGATGATAACATAACTGTTTTTGATTTTGATGATTGCTTATATCATTGGTATGTTTGTGATATTGCAATTGCTATTTATCATTCTTTACAAACAATTCCTATGAATAGTATAGAAGAACGTGTAGAGTTTGGAGTTAGGTTTATTGAAAGCTTTTTAAAAGGATATTTACAAGAAAATAAAATTGAAGAAAAATGGATAGATAAAATACCATTATTTTTAGAATATAGAAGGATTTGCTCCTATAACTTTATTTTAAAACTATGGGGAAAAAACGAGCTCAATGAGTATCAGAAAGAGTATTTGAAAAATATTAGATATAATATCGAGAATCGAGTGCCATATATTGATATTAACTTTAATAAGTTGAAAGAAATTAAGAAGATTTAACTGTGGAAAAGATGACATAATATTATAACATAAGCCAATGATATTAAAAGTGTCATTGTCTTATGTTATAATTTATTAAATAAGGAATTAACTATTTTAGAACAATGGAAATTAAAGACTTATTCTAGTAAAATAGTTTACGAAACATAAAGATAAATCAGGAGGGAACAATGAAAGAAAAATCTTATTTCTGTGAAAAACAAGTTACAGATGAAACTACTAATGAAACAAGCGTCCTTGGACATGAAGATAATGATATTAAGGATGAAAATTATTTAGAAGATGTGGATACTGAAATTTCAGGGTTAGTAGATGAAATTATCTTTAAGAGAATTCAAAAGACAGCAAAAAGTGCATTGAAAAGAGAGTGTTCTAAAGATTTAAAGGAACTCCTAAAAGTGGAAACAAAGGATACTTTAAAAGAGATAATGAATGAATTAAATATTGAATTTAAGTCAGCTGATAAAAAAGATGATTTGATTAATAAAATTGCTATGGATTACGAACAAGTAATTTTACAAGTATTTAAATATGTAGATAGGGATTGTTACGATTCTTTACAAAAAATACTTAAAAATGATGGAATTATTCCTATAAGTGGCCATATGGATGAGTCTGAAAACTCTATATTTATGCAAGAAATGGGAATATTATATATTGCTGAAAGTGATGATAAATTATATCTTTGTGCACCAGAAGAGGTTCTTAAAGTTATACCTGAAATTGATAAGAAATCCATAGATAAGAATGAAGAAATAATAAAATTATTTAGAGGAATGCTTTTTTATTATGGAGGTATTTCTGTAGAAGAATTTATAGAAAGATTACCTGAGGATGCAAAGATAGATTTAGAGTTAGAAGAAGTAGATAAAATTTTAGCTATGGGAGAAAAAACTTGTGCTGAGTATATCTATGATGATGGTTATGGATTAAATGGTTTTTTATGTGATGTAGAAGAATTAGAAGCTCTTAAATTAGAAGGAGTAACAGAAGATTATAAAAAACTTACAAAAAATGAGTTGCTTAAGGCTAGTAGAAGAGATTACATAGGTGATAAAAATAACTATAAAAGATTTGTGAAAGTTATTAATGATAACTATGATATACCAGGAGAGGGTATAGAACAGTTACTAGAATTTATATATGAAACTTATCAATTAGGGGGTAAGGAAGAATTAATTAAGAAGGTCCTTAAACAACTATCTGCACCAGAATTTATAGAACATGAAATTATTAATGCTATATATGAAGTTTGCAGAAAGATTCCAACTTGGAAATATAATGGATATACAGAAGCAGAAAAAAATAATTCAATAAGAGTTAATTTAGAAAAAATAAAGGTGGGAAGAAATGATCCTTGCCCTTGTGGTAGTGGTAAAAAGTATAAAAAATGCTGCGAATCTAAGGAAATATAATCTAGGTAGAGAAAATCTTAATTACGAGGATAACTTAAAAGTAATAAATATTTATGTAAATAAACTTCAGGGAAGTATAGTTCTTTACTGAAGTTTATTTTTTATTTTGTTATATGTCAAATTGGGTTCAAGGATATTAGAATTATGTAAAATAAAGCATAACCTTATAAAAAGAGGAATATAAAAGTTTTTCACGTATATATAATAGTGGGTTTAATAAATGTGATATTAATTTTATAAATCAATGAAATGTAAATAAGAAATAGAAGAATAAAACTAAATAAATAGTAGAGTATCATTTTTACAGTAAATGTTTTTGGAGGGTATATTAAATTATGGGTTTACGTGTTAAAGAGTATAAAAGTGAATATAAGTCGGCAATAGTTGATCTTATTTCAGATAATAATTTTGCAAGAGAAGATATAATTGGATGTTTAGGCAGATGGCCACAGTATGGGACTATTGTTGAAGTTGAGTCTGAAGTTATTGGTGTAGGTGTATTTACTGGAGTAAGTAAAATGACTAGTATGACTCTATATGTGAAACCGTCAAAAAGAAAAGAAGGTATAGGAACTATGCTTTTAAAGTCCTTAGAGGATAACATGAGAGTTGTTGGAGTTGAGGAGGTAGTCTGTGATTTTAGAGTTAATGAACTAGAAAAATCATTTTTATATAAAAATGGGTACAACCATTGGTTTAATTCCAATTTTATGATTTACACTGGTGGTAAATTGGCAGTAGGTAACCTTGAAATTATAAATTATGAAGATAAGTATTATCATGAGTGCCAAAAGATTTTAAGTGAATCTTTTCATAAAATGCGCTTATCCGTGGGATTAGAATCTACATTGAGCCTTCCAAGTGAAGAAGAGAGAAATCAGTACAAAGAAAATGCAGAAAATATATTTTTACTACGTGATGATAATCAAATAGTAGCAGCTGCTAGGCTAGAAGGTAATGAAATAGATTCAGTTGCAGTGGGAGTAGAACATCAACATAAAGGATATGGGAAAGTATTAGTAAGCTATGCTGTTAATAAATTATTAGATAGAGGATGCACAAAGGTAACTCTTTGGGTAGTTGAAGGAAATTCAGCAAGGTTCTTATATGAGAAGATAGGTTTTATAAAGGAACGTACCCATGAATTTGTTATTAAAAGTATAAAGTAAAAAATAACATGAATAAAAATTTATGAAGTAAATTATGAAGTAAATAAGATTTATAAAATAGGTATGTAGGAGATATATTATGGATAGTTGGAAAAATGATAGGATTGGTTCTGCAGAGAGAGGTGAAAATCCTACAGTAATGGTAAAAATGAAAAGTGGATTTGCTGTTATAGGAGATAATCAATTTCTGCCTGGATATTGTGTTCTTCTTGGATATCCCAGAGCGAGTTCACTAAATGAATTATCTTTAGAGGAAAGAACTCAGTATTTAACTGATATGACATTAATAGGAGACGCCATTATAAAAGCATGTAATCCATTAAGAATTAATTACTCTATTTTGATGAATTTAGATCACTATTTACATGCACATATTGAAGCACGTTATGCTTGGGAACCTGAAGAGAATAAGTGCAGGCCATCTTATTTTTATCCAAAGGAACAAAGATATGGTAGTCAGTATGAATACTCAGATGAAAAATATGGTGATTTAAAAAGAAATATAACAGAGAACTTATTGGAATTAATGAAGGAGATTAATTACTAGATGTATGAAGAATATTTTAGTGAGGTGTAGAACGTGATTGATTACAATGAAATTTTAAGAGAAAATTTATTCTTAAAATCAAAGAGGTTAATTTTAAGACCGTTTACTATAGATGATATAGATGATGTTTTTTTGTATGCCAGTGATGATGTTGTAACAAAATATTTAACATGGCCTTCATATAAGGATATGTCGGAAATAGAGGAAGTAGTAGAAAAATATTACATTAATAAAAATGGGGTTTTTGCAATTGAATTAGATACGGAGAAAAAGTGTATTGGATGTATTGATTTAAGACTATGTATTGAACACAATAAGGCAGATTTTGGTTATGTTTTGAATAGAGATTATTGGAATAAGGGTTATATGACAGAGGTTTTAAATCTAATATTAAACTTTTCATTTTCACAATTAGAATTGAATCGTGTTGAAGCTACACATTATATAGGAAATGAAGGCTCTGGTCGTGTTATGCAGAAATGTGGAATGAAATATGAAGGAACCGGTATACAGGAGGTAAAAGTCAAAGACGTTTTCTATGACGTTGTTCACTATGCAATTTTGAAAGAGGAATGGTTAATTGGATAAAGTGACTAATGAAGATAAATTTATGTTGATTGGAGGGGTACACATATGGATATGATTTTTGAACTAGGACAAGCAGATGATTTTGATGAGTTAGAACAGCTTTATAACGATTTAAATGACCATTTAGCAGAAGGAGTAAACTATCCTGGATGGATAAAGGGGATATATCCTGTACGGCAAAATGCAATTGATGGAGTTAAACATAATAATCTTTATGTAGCAAAACATAATGAGAAAATAGTTGGTTCTGTTATTTTAAGCCACAAGCCTGAATCTGCATATTATAAGGCAGAATGGGGATTTGAATCTGATTATTCAGATGTTTTTGTTGTATATACATTTGTGGTACACCCAAAGTTTTTGAAATGTGGTGTAGGTAAAGCATTAATGGATTTTGCTATTGAGCATAGTATTAAGTCACAGGCTAAATCAATTAGATTGGATGTCTATGAAGGTAATATACCTGCAATTAAACTATATGAGAAATGTGGTTTTAAATATATTGATACAGTTGACTTAGGGCTTGGAAACTATGGATTGAATTGGTTTAGATTATATGAAAAATTACTTTGACAGTGTGAGTATACTCTATAGTCAAACTATTAAGTATAAAAGCGGGAGGAAATTATGGGAATTATGGGTAAAGAAGTTTCAGATTATTTTGCAAGTTATGGAGTAGAAAAAGAAAAACGATTGGAGTCTATTAGAAATACAATTCACAATATAGTTCCTGATATAAAGGAAAAAATGTGGACTAAAGTTCCATGTTTCTATATAGATAAAACAACTATTGTTATTCGTGTATTCAATGATCATATAAATATTTTTGCAGATAAAGTATTTCAATATAAAGATGAGTTATCGGAATATAAAATTACACCAAAAGGCGCACTACAAGTATTTGATAATCAAGTAATACCATTTGAAACTTTATCAAAGATATTTAGGTCTTGTTTCACGAGTGTGTGTTAGAAAACTGTATTAGAAAAGAGGTAATTTCTTTGAAAAGCAAAATAGAAAATATTGCTATCGAACATGGTGACAGATTAAATGTTATTCCAATAGAGCACTTAAAAGAATTAAAACATATTATTAATGACTTTAAGGAGAAAGTAGAGCTTAATAATTTTCAAAAGTGGATTGTAAACGAAATGTACCAATATGATGTGAATGAAGAAGATTTCAAGGTAAATTCTATTATTCTTATTGCAGTCCACCATCCCTTCTATGCTAAAGTTAACTTTAGCATAGAAGGGGAAAAGAAAACTTTTTTAAGTCTAGTAACTGCGAATTTCAATAAGGTAGAAAAGTATTTGAAAGAATTTTTAAGAGAAAATGATTTTTCTCTTAAGATTGCAAATAATCTTCCATTAAAAAGATTAGGGGTTCATAGTGGGCTAGCAAAGTATGGACGTAATAATATCACTTATGTTGATGAGTTGGGAAGCAATTTTTCATATGTAGCATATTTCTCAGATATGAAATGTGAGAAAGATACCTGGGGAGAAGTAAGAAATGCTGATGTTTGCACCAAATGTAATCTTTGTTTAGTTAATTGTCCAACTAATGCCATTCTCAAAGATAGATTTTTAATAAATAATAAAAGATGTTTATCTTGCATCAATGAATCTTCAGGTGAGTTTCCTGATTGGATTCCTATAACTGCCCATCACACCTTGTATGATTGTTTGACTTGCCAACGCATTTGTCCAATGAATTCGGATCAAAAAGAGAAAATTATTGAGGATATATTTTTTTCGGAAGAGGAAACCAATATGTTATTAGAAGGAAAACCAATTGATTCTTTTTCAGAGGATTTTAAGTCAAAAGTGCATATGCTAGGGATTGATCAATGGTATGAAGTAATTCCAAGAAATTTGAAAGTTTTATTTAATAATGTGTAATACGGGTAATATTGAAACTATGCAGTAAAATTATATAAAAAGAGAAATATAAGTTTTTTAGCGAATATATAATTGAATGGATTAAATTATAACAAGATAATAAAAGTATATCTGAAATATAAATTAAGAACTGGAGGATTACAATGGATGCTAAGAAGACGTTAGTTATTGCAATAGCAGCAGTATCAGGTGGTGTAAAGACTACTATTACAACGGGATTAAATAAAAAACTACATAATACTTGATTATCCATTTGCTTATAAACATAATAAAATGAGTAAATCTATAAATTTGACAATATTTATAGATACACCTCTGGATATTGCCATGGCTAGGCGTATACTGAGAGATTTTAAAGAATTTTCTTTTGAGAATATAAGGAAAGATTTAGATGTTTATTTATCGCGTGGAAGATTAGGTTATTTAGAAGCGTTAAATTCAATTAAACTAAATTCTGATTTTATAATAGAGGGTTCATTATCAGTAGAGGCTATAGTAAAGCAGGTCTATGAAGTAATTATTAGTAAGAATAACTTATAGTCTTATTGGAATATTATGAAGTATTGTTTATATAATATTATTAGGAGGAGCACCTTAATGAATCAAGATATATTGTTTAAAACTGATGACTTTGTTTTTAGTTATCGAGTTGCAGGGTTATTAATTAAAAATAATAAAATTTTACTTCAACACCCTATAAGTGATGCAGGATATGCAATTCCAGGGGGGCATGTTTCTTTGGGAGAAACAAGCGAAGAGACTCTAATTCGAGAATTTAGAGAAGAAATAGGTGTAGACATAAAGGTAGAGAATTTAAAGTGGGTAGGTGAAATTTTCTTTCCTTGGGGAGATAAACCATGTCATCAAATTAACTTATTTTATAAAGTTACTTTAACTGAGGATACACAAATTCCATTGCATGGAGAATTTTATGGAATTGAAAAAATAGATAATGACTCATTTAAACTTGAATTTTCATGGGTGGATTTGAAAGATATTTTAAATGTTGAGCTATATCCCACAAATGCCAAAGAGTTATTATTAAATAATTCAAAGGAAATAAAGCATTTTGTTTATCGTGAAGAAGTATAGATAATGAACTCAAACTATAGATGAATTAAATCAAATTATAATTTAGTAGACAAAGATAAAGAAAGGAGGTTTTATATGAATTTTCAAGTAAGAGAAGCAATTATAAGCGATTGTATTGAAATCAATAATCTTGTTAAGGAAGTACATAGCTTACATGTTAAAAACAGACTTGATGTTTATGTGGATGTCGATACTCCTTTGATAAAGGAACATTTTTATGATTTATTAAGTGCCAGTGACACAAAGGTATTTGTAGTAGAAAATCTTAATAATAAAGAGTTAGTAGCATATAGCATTGTGAAAATTATGGCTCATAGAGGCATTCAGATACTTAGACCAATGACATTTGCTTATATAGATGATTTTTGTGTTAAAGCTAGTAAGAAAAAGAATGGTATTGGAAGGTTGCTTTTTGATTATGTTGCAAGTTATGCTAAATCAGAAGGAGCTTTATCTTTACAGTTGATTGTATGGGAGTTTAATAAAGATGCTATTAAATTCTATGAATCATTGAGAATGAGAAGAGTGGAATTAAACTTGGGTTAATATAAATGTAAAAAATATAATTTAAAGATAGGTACTGAAGGAAATAAATCCCATAGTACCTTATTATTTTATATTATGTTAAACTTCAAGTTACGCTAAATCTATAGTTCTTCTAGAAATTTTAAATCCTATTTTTTCTTCAATTTTTTCAAGTGAATTGGTATCTTTAGGATCCATAAAACAGCAAGTATAGCCACTTTCACCAGCTCTAGCTGTTCTACCAATTCTATGAATATAGCTTTCTGGAGATTCTGGAATGTCATAGTTATATATGTGAGTAATACATGAAATATCAATACCTCTTGCAGCTACATCAGTTGCAATTAGATATTGAATATCCGCATTTCTAAAGGACTTCATGATTCTCTCTCTTTTATTTTGAGGAACGTCGCTATGGATTTTCTCACAATTAAATTTTCTTTTACACATAGCCATTTCAAGAGCATCAGCTCTTCTTTTAGTTCTGCAGAAGATTATTGCCATAAAGGGATTATCTTCTTCAAGAGCTTTGAAGAGGGAACCTTGCTTTAAGCGATCTGTAGTTTCGACAATTTCTTGATTTATTGTAGAAAGAGTTATACTTTCTTTTTTTACAGATACCACAATAGGATCTTTCATATATCTATAGGCAAGTTTTTTAACGGAAGAATCCATAGTAGCAGAAAAACATAATGTTTGATGGTTTTTAGAAGTATGTTTAATTATATTTTCTACTTCATTTTTAAAACCCATAAGTAGCATTTGATCTGCCTCATCAAGAACAAAGGTTTTAAGTTTAGATAAATTGATTGATTTTCTCTCAAGATGGTCAAGAAGTCTTCCAGGGGTAGCTATTATTAAGTGAATGCTTCCCTTAAGCTTATTTAACTGGGAGCCAATATCTTTTCCGCCATAAGCAGCTAAGATATTTATATTTATGCCCTCAGCTAATTTAGAGGCCTCGTTAGTAATTTGAATGGCTAACTCACGGGTTGGAGTCAATATTAACACTTGTGTATCATCAAGGTTTGGATTAATATTTTCAAAAAGAGGTAATAGAAATGCTAAAGTTTTACCTGTACCAGTTTGAGCTTCAGCTATAACATCTTTTCCTTCTTTAATATATGGAATACTTTCTATTTGAATATCAGTTGGATTATTTATTCCTGACTTGTTTAATATATCTATTAAATTTGTACTAATTCCTAATTCTTTAAAATTCATTTACTCATACCTTTCATCCTTTAGTTAATGTCTAATAGTAACACATATTAAAGTATTTATCAATTTTAACAAACTCCATAATGCTAGTATGAATAATCATTATAATGTGGAGCATAATGAATGGTGGAAATGAAGAGTAGTAGGAAAAGCCATTTAAAGTGCAACACCATAATATAATGACATATAATACTGTTGAAAG
The DNA here is from genome assembly GCF_039521425.1 of Clostridium subterminale. NCBI lineage: Bacteria > Bacillati > Bacillota > Clostridia > Eubacteriales > Clostridiaceae > Clostridium > Clostridium subterminale. The sequence goes on along the minus strand of NZ_BAAACI010000011.1, from coordinate 71,362 downwards.
TAAGGTGAAAATAATGAGTAAGACTACTAGAAGAGGATATATTCCAAGGGATGAAAAGGAGTTCGTAGATGAATATAGGGATAAATTATATAAAGCAGGAGAAGACTTATTGTATCTACTAAATAGTGGTTATAAGATAAAGGGAGCATCTACTTTTGTAGGAAATCATTATCTTTTATCTGAAAGGCAGAGGCTTGCCTTAGTGAGGGGAATATCCAAAAGTGAAGATATTAAAAATAGAAAATCTAAAGTAGTTACTGATTCTTTATCAGGGAAAACAATTCATATAGATGGTTTTAATACAATAATAACTTTAGAAGTTGCACTATCTAATTCACTAATTATAAAATCAATGGATGGAACTATAAGAGATTTAGCAGGACTTCGAGGTTCGTATTCACTTATAGATAAAACTGATAAGGCGATTAAGCTAATAGGTGAAAAATTAGTAGAGTATAAAGTTCATAAAGCTATATTCTATTTAGATAAGCCAGTTTCAAATTCAGGGAGATTGAAGATGAAAATTTTAGAATTACTAGAAAGTTTACAATTTGAAATAGAAGTAGAGAATATTAATAATGTAGATAGTGTATTAGAAACAAAAGAAAATGTGGTATCTAGTGATGCAATTATCATTGATAAATGTAAGAGTTGGATAAATATGAATAGATATATTATAGATGATAAGGGATTAGAGGTTAATTGTATAGATTTTAGCAAATTTTATTTTTTACAAGGAAGTATAAACGTAATGAGTGAAAAATATGACTGTTCTTGTGCAAGCCAATAGCAAAAAGAAAAGAAATCAAATAATTTTGGAAGCAAACATAGTAAAAAGACGCATGAAAAAGGATAATATGTTGATAGAGCTAGTTAAACCTAGCTCTTTTATTATATGGAAATACATTTAATAAATCAGTATAATATAAGTGACACTCTAAATTTTAGATTTGACTAAGTTAATCTTAATCATTGGAATTGATATGACATGTAGAGATAATAATTTAATACAGCTAACTGGAATGATTGATAAAGCAATAAGGGATGAGAAGAGTAAACTTAAAGGTGTTAGGTATGAAGTAATAAAACTTAGTTAGAGAAAAACTTTTTGTAGAAAATAGGATGGTAATTAAATAGCATTGAGGAGGGGAAATGTATTATGAAAGAGCAAGAGTTAAAAAAATCATGTTGAGGCAGTGAACAAAATTCTACTTGGGAAGTAGAAAATGATAGCCTTTGTCCTGTATGCAATAGTAATGGAATGGAAGTGGAAAGTACTACCATAAAACATTTAGTTAATGAAGAATTTGTAGAACAAATAAAAGATCATAATTACTTTATTTGTATTAATGAGGAATGTAATATTGTTTACTTTAATCCACATTTAGGGACATCATATAGCAAACAGCAGGTGAAAGTGCCTATATGGTTTAAAAAAGATGCTAACCCTAAATACATATGTTATTGTAATGGAGTTACAGAACAACAAATTATAAATGCTGTTGTTAATAATGGAGCAAAAGATATAAAAGATATTATAAGGCTTACAGGAGCAATGAAGAGCGGAAAGTGTGAAATTAACAATCCTCTAGGTAAATGTTGTAGTCCATTTATTCAAGAGGCTATCAATAAAGCGTTGAGTATTAAAAGAAAAATTAACTTTACAAAAACAAATCATTAAAATATGAACCGAAATATCCAGATTAGGGGATACTTTAAATCTGGTATTGTAGTTGATGAATTATCTGAAAAATATAGTCTTTCAGTAGAAACTATTAAAGATTATTTGTTCCCGCTAAAAATATACCCCTGCCATAAGCATTTGGCAGAGGTATTTATTATTTTATTGTAATACAGTTTTTAGGAAAAGGTATCTATTCATTGACTTTTGTGATTAATGTTATTCAAATAAAAACTTTTCAAGATCCTTAACCTTATTAAAATAATAATCACAGTTTTTTTTCATAAATCCTATAATTAAGCTATTTGTGTGTGACCATCCAGCACTAGCAAAATCTACATTACAACTCCTTGCCATATCAAAGCCTGGCTTCAAATCATCAATCATTATAAGCTCATTAGGTTTAAGGTTATATTTACGCATAATTTCCTGAAGAGGATATGGATTAGGCTTACGCTCTTCTTCACAGCGTTCCCATCCGAAAATCATGTCTGGAGCAAGACTACAATTCTCTAAATAATCACGATTTATGTTTTCACTGTAAGAATGAGAGACAACGCAAACTAGTCCACCTTCTTCCTTTTGTCTTTGAATAATTCTTTCGAATCCAGTATAGAAAGCAGGGACATTGTTTTTTACATACTCATTCCAAGTAGTAAGTTGATATTTCATTTCCTCCTCTGTAAACTTCAAAATATCGAAGCATAAAGAGCTAAATCCAGGATCAAAGCAGTACATCATAAATTCATCTAGAGTTATTCCTGTATTTGGACGAAGTTTAGATAATGTATTTTTGAATACTGGAAAATGTATTTCAGGTGTACTTCTAACAACGGTATCGTCATGATCAAGGACTAAACATTTATATTTTAACATAGCTGACTCCTTTTATATTTTATGTTTTTGAATTTAATTTTTAACTTGTTAATACCACAAAGACAAATGTATATTAATTAATATATATTATACATGAATATAAAAGTATTTTGGAGATATTTTCATATAGATTGTAGAGGTAGGTTTGGAGTTAAGGTAGTTGACAGCCATATGTGTTATTTATATAATTATAATTGAATGTTAGAAGTTTAATTTAAAGAAAGGCAAGGTATTTGCAGAGATGAGAATATAATTCACTTTTGTTTATGAAAAATCAAAGATTAAATGAGGTCTAAAGAAAGGCTTTATTGTTATGCATTTTTTTGATTTTGTGAGTGGATAGCGTTTTTGTAACTGCTGATAGTTTGTCAATATAATGTGTTATTAATCTTAATTATGACTTGAATCCTAATATATACTGTTATTTTTGTATATATTTTAAGGTTTTATTTAGTGCAGATTAAAGGTTATGATATAGTTGCGATGCTATCCTCTCCAAGTTATAAGGAGGGGATTTTTTGTTATTAGTTGAATGCAGTAATATTAAAAAAAGTTTTGGTGATAGATCCATATTGGATATAGAAAATTTAAAGGTTTATTCACAGGACAGAATAGGTGTTGTAGGTGTAAATGGAGTAGGTAAAACTACATTGATTAATATATTGTGCCAAAGATTGCAGCCAGATGAAGGCGGTGTTAAGTTATACGGAAGATACTCATATATATCTCAGTTAGAAGGACCTGAAAGTATATCAATAACTGATGAAATGGCTTCTAAATTTAATGTGGAAAGTATATGGAATGAGAACATGAGCGGAGGAGAAAAGACTAGATTTAAACTTGCTCATGCTTTAAGCCAGAATAGCCAGTTGATTTTTGCAGATGAGCCTACTAGTAATATGGATATAGAGGGCATTGAGCTTATGGAAAAAAGTTTTGAAAAATATAAAGGAGCTTTAATCCTTATATCCCATGATAGGAACTTCTTAGATGGGTTATGTAATAATATTTTAGAGATAGAGGATGGTAGAATAAAAATATATAATGGTAATTATAGTGACTACGCTGCTTTGAAAGCTAAGGAAAGAGAACGAGCTGAATTTGAATATGAGGAGTATATAAAAGAAAAGAAGCGACTTAAAAGTGTAATTACCGATGCAAAACAAAGGGTAAAAAGTATAAAGACTACTCCTAAACGAATGGGCAATTCTGAGGCTAGGCTTCATAAAGCTAGATATTCAAGATTCAAATAAGCTATATAGCAAAATAGTTATAGAAGGTAAAAATATAGCTAAGGCATTTGATAAGAAAATGATACTAGATAATGCTGAATTTAGTATATATAACACCTCAAAGGTAGCACTCATTGGTCCTAATGGATGCGGAAAAAGTACTTTGATAAAAATGATAATGGATAGTGATGAGTCCATTAGAATTGCTAATGGAGCAAAGATAGGATATTTTAGCCAAGATATGGACATCTTAAAAGAAAACTGTACCATCATAGAAAATGTAACGGAAAGTAGCATAAAGGATGAAACTTTCGCTAGGATACTACTAGCAAGATTATTATTTAAAAGAGAAGATATCTATAAAAAAGTAAGTATATTAAGTGGAGGAGAAAGAGTTAAAGTATCCTTTGCAAAAATGCTATTACAAGATATAAATCTCCTTATACTAGATGAGCCTACTAATTATATGGATATAAGCTCTCTTGAGGTAGTAGAAAATGTTCTTAAAGATTATCATAGCACCCTACTATTTGTATCTCACGATAGAAGATTTGTAGAATCTATTGCAGACCATATAATGACTATAGAAAATCACAAAATTGAGATGTTTAAAGGTAATTATAAGGAATGCCTAGATAATAAAGATAAACATAAAAATAAATGTAAAGATAATAATAAAGAAGAAATAGAAAATGAAATTTTCATATTACAGAATCGTCTTTCAGAAGTTATTGGAAGGTTATCCATGCCCTCAAAAAAGGATGATGTAGTAGCGTTGGATGAAGAATATAATGAGTTGTTGGCTGAGTTAAAGAATTTAAAAGTAAATTTACTAAATTAATAGAAAAATATTTACAGCATATTACAAAAGTGGTAATATTGATTTCAACAAGAGCGAGTGCACAAAACTCTTTAAAATTAAAAATAAAATGAACAATGAAAGGGCCGAGTATTATAGAGTACAGTTTCCAGAGAGGGAGTGTCACCGACTGTAAGCATTCCTAAATATGACTATAAGAAAACTACACTAGAGTTATGGTTGATTAGCTAATATTAGTAAAATGCCATCGGTAAATACCGTTAAAAAGTTTGAGATGAATTGAATTATTTTAATTCAATTTGGGTGGAACCATGGATGTTATGCATTCGTCCCAAGGTAGGACGGATGCTTTTTTGTCGTATAATAACTAATTCAATAAATTCTGTTAAGGAGGGTGATAATTATGATAAGTATAAAACTTAAAGATGGTTCAATAAAAGAAATTTGTGATGATTCTAATGTTTATGATCTTGCAAGTTCAATTAGCAAAAATTTAGCTAAATCAACAATAGTAGGTGAAGTAAATGGAACCTTGGTTGATTTAAGTTATAAATTAAAAGATAATGACTAGGTAAATATTTTAACCTACGATGATGAAAATGCTGTTGAGGTAATTAGACATTCAACTGCACATATTATGGCTCAAGCAGTAAAAAGAATTTATAGTAATTCGAAACTTGCTATAGGACCTTCCATAAAAAATGGTTATTATTATGATTTTGATATTGAAAGTCCCTTATCTGCTGAAGATATAGATAAGATTGAAATAGAAATGAATAACATAATTAAAAAAAATTTTAAATTTGAGAGAATAGATGTTTCTAGAGAAGATGCAATTAAGCTAATGGAGGAAAAAGGGGAAGCTTATAAAGTTGAACTTATAAGGGACTTACCAGAAGGAGAAAAAATTTCTCTATATAAGCAGGGCGAGTTTATTGATCTTTGTAGAGGACCTCATATACCATCTACAAAGTATGTAAAAGCTTTTAAACTAACAAGTGTAGCTGGGGCATATTGGAGAGGTAATGAAAAAAATAAGATGCTACAGAGAATATATGGTGTTGCCTTTGCAAATAAAACATTAATAGAAACTCATTTGCATAATTTAGAGGAGGCTAAAAAAAGAGATCACAGAAAATTATTTAGCTTTGTTGATGAAGGTATAGGATTTCCATTTTTATTACCTAAAGGATTAGTTCTTAAAAATACTTTAATAGATTTTTGGAGAAAATTGCATGCAGAAGCAGGTTATGTGAGATTGAGACACCAATAATGCTTAATAAAAGATTGTGGGAAGTTTCAGGACACTGGGATCATTATAAAGAGAATATGTATACTTCAAGTATTGATGAAGAAGAATTTGCATTAAAGCCAATGAATTGTCCAGGAGGAATGTTAGTATACAAATCTGAAGCTCATTCATATAGAGATTTTCCAATGAGAGTAGGTGAACTTGGTAGAGTTCATAGACATGAACTTTCGTCCTTTAGGGGAAATCGTTATCCAGGGACATAACAGCTTTTTAGTCCCATTTTGAAGAAGATGGGAGTATTAGAGCTGATAGTCATCGAATAAAATAAGGTAAACATATAAAATAACATCCATCAACGATGGATGTTATTTTTGTGTGTCCAAAAATTCTGGACTAGACTTGATAGTAAAAGCTCAGTGAAAGTAATTGTCAAGAAGACTAATTTATAAATAATGATAAATTTATGATGTATTAATAATATACATATATAGAAAAATGAGGTATATTTATATGTAGGTTAATAAAAATAGAAAAAATTATGGTGGTGAAATGGAATGGTTAAGGAAATTATAAAAAGATTATTTATATCATTAGTAACAAATCCAATATTAATAATTACATATTGGATTTGTTGTCATGAATTAGCTTCAATATGTAAATTTGGAAGAATGAATAACAATACTTCTATTTTATTAGCATGCACAGTATTTTTTATAGCTATAATTATATTTACCACAATTACAACTATAAAAAAGATGAAAAATGAAGAAAAGGAGCCTAAAAAATTAGTTTATAAAGTTGTATGGAGATATATTTCAATTTTAATTATTGTTGCAATAACATTAGTTTATGGAGTAAGGATTTATAAAAGTGCAATAAATTATAATGGTAAACTTTCGTGGGTTATAGATGATATTAAAAACAAAAATTCAGTGAGTTTTGATCATAATAATATATATGAAGATGGAGTTGAAGGTATTTTTAATGATATTAAGAAAAAATATACTTTACCAAATAAATTATATATCTCAGATAATTTTAAGCTTAATTTTAATTCAGATGGAACAATCATATCATTTGAAACATTTGTCTATGGAAAGAGTGATAAAGGGAAAGAAGAGAACTATTTAATCTATTATGATAAGAATAAATCAAAGGATATTGCAGTAGAGTTAAATAGAAATGTAAATTCTGATTACAATGATGATAAACTATTAGAACCACTAATTAGTACAGTTAAGGTTATTTCTATAAAGGATACAGTAAGTAAGTGGAATGAGAATGAGTATGGATTGGTTTATTATGGAAAAAGGGATTGGGGATTTAATACAGAAGGAATTGTGAATGTTGATGAAGAAGGAAATGAACAGCAAACAATAGATGTTACTTCTAATATTATTGGATATACTGTATCTTTATTTGTACCAGGAAAAGAAAATGAATATACTCCTGTTAGATATAATTTGAAAAATAACTCAGATTGGAGTAAGTCAACAACGGTTCCAAAAGAAAATAGTAGTGAGAATGATCCGCAAAAATTAGATAATGATAATGTAGAATTTTACCTATCTAAGGAAGTTGGTTATCGTTTAGATATTACGGGTGCAGCAGCAGGCAGTAGATTTTATTCTTTAAGTGGCACTGTTGATGGTGGCGAAAAATGGGAAGTGATAAATGGTGATCCATTCTTAGGAATGAGTGGTGTTGCATCAGAGATAACTTTTATAAATAATAAGCTTGGATTTTTATGTTTATCTCATAGCGGTGGGTCTAATGGAGAATTATATCGTACAGAAGATGGAGGTTTATCTTATAAACAGATATCCTTCCCGGTTCATGAAGTAAAATTAGACGGTGGTGCAACTATAAGTCCTTTCGATTTTCCAGGCATGCCTTATGAGCAAGAGGGAACTCTTAATATGTTAGTTGGACAAGGAGCAGATGGTGATTATAATGGGGATAGCAAAGTCTTGTATCAATCAAAAGATCAAGGAATAACATGGGAGTTTATAAAAGAAGTAGAAAAAGAGCAATAGTTTGTTTAAGTGATGATATACTTAGCTTAGGAGTGGCTTTAGTAGTGAAAAATATTATCATAAGTAGTAGTGACTGCATAGATATTATATTAAATATACGTAAATATGCATGAATAGAGGGTATGTCTAGCTAAACGTAAAATATTTTTAAATAAGAAAGAAGAGGGAGTTAACTTATGGAATTAAAAAAAATATCTAATAGAATTTATTATTTACCTGCCGAAGAAGAAACTGATAGACCGGTTATTGGATATATCAAAGGAGATAAATATTCATTGGCTATAGATGCAGGTAATTCATCTAAACATGTAGAGAAATTTTATTGTGAATTAAATAATGCAGGTTTGAAATTACCAGATTATACAGTGATTACCCATTGGCATTGGGATCATACATTTGGCATGCATTCAGTAGAAGGAAAGACAATTGCTGGACAATTGACAAATAATAAATTGAAAGAAGTTGCAACATGGCAATGGTCTGATGATGATATGAAAAGTAGACTTGAAATAGGTAAAGATATTAAAATGTGTGACAAATGTATCAAACTGGAGTATTCAAACAGGCAAGATATAAAAGTAATTTCTGCAGATATAGAATTTAGTGGAAGTTTAAAATTTGATTTAGGCGGAATTTATTGCGAAATAACTGAAATTGAAGCACCTCATTCAGAAGATTCGGTATTGATTTATGTACCCGAAGAAAAAGTGGTTTTTATTGGTGATGCCGATTGTGAAGATCACTATGATAATAAAGGTCATTATGATAAGGATAAATTGGAATCTTTTATCTCACTAATTAAGGAAATTGATTTTAATACTTATATTTTGGGACATGATGAACCAGAAATGAAGGAAGAAGTAATCTTATATTTAATGGACGAATTAAAAAAGTTAAGATAGGGGCATAAAGAGGGGAAACCGCACCATTAGTGAGTGCGGTTTTTTATATTTATATGTATAACACATATATGAAATATCATCAATAGTCCAGGAGATAAAATGTTCAAAGCCTTGATAGTTATCATGCTATAAAATTTTATAAATAATCTGTAGGTAAATAATAGTTTTTATAGTAAGTTTATAATATTAGAGGATATAAATGAATATATTTCATTAATATGGATTACATGATACAATTTTATTGTAAGTAATATTTTTTATGTTTTAATGTAAAAAATAAAAATTAAATGGGGGTAGAATGGTATGGATATGTATAAAGTTCTTGAAATTAAGCGAAGTGTTTTCGAAAACAATGATAGACAAGCAGATTTGCTTAGGGAAGATTTAAAAAAAGATAAGACTTTTTTGTTGAATTTAATGTCATCACCAGGTTCAGGTAAAACGACAACTGTTTTAAGAACAATTGAAGCTTTGAAAGATGAAATGAGTATTGGTGTTTTAGAAGCAGATATTGATTCAGATGTGGATGCTAATACTGTTTCAAAGACCGGTGCAAAAGTAATCCAGTTGCACACTGGTGGTATGTGCCATTTAGATGCATATATGACAAAACAAGGGTTAAGTGGATTGGGAACAGAAGACGTTGATTTTGTAATATTAGAAAATGTAGGAAACTTAGTATGTCCGGCAGAATTTGATACTGGTGCATCAAAAAATGCTATGATTTTAAGTATACCAGAGGGAGATGACAAACCTTTAAAATATCCTCTGATGTTTTCCATTGTTGATGTTTTATTAATTAACAAGATAGATGCAATAGATTATTTTGACTTTAATTTAGAAGCTGTGAAAGAGCGTGTAAAAAAATTGAATCCAAATATCAAGGTAATCCCAATCTCTGCTAGAACTGGTGAGGGAATTGATGACTGGGTTAACTGGATACGTAATGAATTAAAAGATTGGAATGAAAAATAGGGTTATATTAAAAAGTTATTGGGGGAATACGTGTGGTAAAAGTAAAAGTATTAGAACTTGCCAATCATATAAGTAAGATAAAACCAGGTTCAAAAAATGAAATAAAGCCAGAGGATCCAGAATATAAAATTTTGGAGCCAGTGGTTACAGAAGAAATGGCAGAAGTAGCACTTTGTGTTGAATTCCGTAAACCAAAGAGCGCAGAAGAAGTTGCTACTTTGTGTGGTAAATCTTTAGAGGAGACAAAGAGAATCCTATGGGAACTAGCTGTTGCCGGTGTTTGCTTTGTTGGTGAAGAAGATGACGTTGACAAGTACTGGTTTGAGATTTGGGTTCCAGGACACATGGAAATGATAGTTAACCACCCACATAAGGAAAATGTTAATAATTATAAGCAAATTGCTGAGGCTTTTGAGGCCTATGGAAGAAAAAAAGCACCTATAACAGCAGGTATTTTTCCAGTAGGAACAGGCCCTATGCGTGTTATTCCTATAGAAACATCAATCCAAGGTGAAACAAGAAGAGCATCCTATGAGGAAGTTTCTAAATATCTCAATGAAAATACTGTTTTCTCCGTTTCAGATTGTTCTTGTCGTACGTCAAGAGAAGCTATGGGGGAAGGGTGCGGCCATTTGAAGGAAGATATGTGTATTCAACTTGGTCATGCTGCTGAATACTATATTCGGACAGGTAGAGGCCGAGCAATTACCCGTGAAGAAGCTTTTGAAATCATAAAAAGAGCTGAAGAAAACGGTTTAATGCATCAAATACCAAATGCAGATGGTCCAGGGAAAACCCATGCTATTTGTAATTGTTGTGGTTGTTCATGTTTCGCTACGAGAATTGCTGGAATGTTCCTAAACAATGATATGGTACGTTCAAATTATGTTTCAAAAGTAGATAAAGACAAATGTGTTGGTTGTGGAGAGTGTGTTCAGGTTTGTCCAGTTAATGCATTGAAATTAGGTCAAAAATTATGTACCAAAACACCAATTATTGAGAAGAAGAGAGTGGACTTTGCTCATAATACAGAGTGGGGTCCAGATAAATGGAATGTTGATCATCGTATTAACAAAGAAAATGTTGTTGAAACAGGTACAAGTCCTTGTAAAACACAATGTCCAGCACATATTTCTGTTCAGGGCTATGTTAAGCTAGCATCTCAAGGACGATATAAAGAAGCACTTGAACTTATCAAAAATGAAAATCCATTTCCGGCAGTATGCGGACGTATTTGTCCAAGAAAATGTGAGTCTGCTTGCACTAGAGGGGATATTGATGAACCAGTTGCTATAGATGAAATCAAAAAATTCATTGCTGAACAAGATTTAAAAATGGATACTCGTTATGTACCAAAATTAAGACATGAATATGGTAATAAAATTGCAGTTATAGGTGCTGGTCCTTCAGGTCTCTCTTGTGCTTTTTATTTAGCTCTTGATGGCTATAAGGTAACGGTATTTGAAAAACAAAAGGTACTTGGTGGTATGCTTACCCTTGGTATTCCTTCTTATAGATTAGAAAAAGAAGTTATAAACGCAGAAATAGATATTTTAAGAGAACTAGGAGTAGAATTTAAAACAGGTATTGAAGTAGGTAAAGACATAAGCCTTAAATACTTAAGAAGTCAAGGATATGAAGCATTCTATCTTGCAATCGGTGCTCAGTTAGGCAGAAAACTTGGTATTGAGGGTGAAGATTCAGAAGGAGTTATTACAGGTGTTGATTTCTTACGTAATGTAAACCTAGGTAATGATGAAAAACTTGAAGGAGATGTGGTTGTAATTGGTGGTGGTAATGTTGCTATTGACGTTTCAAGAACAGCTACAAGAGTTGGAGCTTCAAAAGTAGATATGTATTGTCTTGAAAGCCGAGAAGAAATGCCAGCTCTTGAAGAAGAAATTGAAGAAGCATTATCAGAAAGCATTGGAGTTAATAATTCTTGGGGTCCAAAACGAATCCTTGAGGAAAATGGAAAAGTTGTAGGAATAGAATTCAAAAAATGTCTTTCAGTTTTTGATGACAATGGAAAATTTAGTCCTGTTTTTGATGAAGAGATCACTAAGAGTGTTAAGGCAAATTATGTTCTAATTTCAGTAGGTCAAGGAATGGATTGGGGCAGATTGTTAGAAGATAGCAAAATAGAATTGAATTCAAATAAGACAATAAAAGCAGATTCATTTACTCTACAAACAGGAGAACCAGATGTATTTGCTGGCGGGGATGCATTAACAGGTCCTAAATTTGCTATAGATGCTATTGCTTTAGGTAAAGAAGGGGCAATTTCAATTCATCGTTATGTTCAACCAGGGCAGAGCTTAATTCTTGGTCGTGATAGAAGAGCATATTCTGCACTAGACAAAGAAAACTTAACCCTACAAGGATATGACCGTATCCCAAGACAAAAGGTAGATCATGTAGATGGAAAGAAATCAAGAGAAACCTTTAAGGATTTACGCTCTACATTTACAGAAGAGCAAGTGATGAAGGAAACAGAACGTTGCCTTGGATGTGGTGCTACAATTACAGATGAATATCAATGTATAGGCTGTGGTGCATGTACAACTAGATGTAAGTTTGATGCCATTACACTGTTTAGGAAATATGATGCACAAAGTGTACCACTTGAAAAACTTAAACCTATAATTGTTAAAAATCTAATTAAGCGTAAAGGTGTAATCACAGCTAGAAAGATTAAAAAGTTATTCACAAAAAACTCTTAAAAATAAAACAAAACAATTGACATATTACAAGGAAAAAGGTGAGGGAATATAAAGTTACCCTCAACCTTTTTACATAGATAAGAAAGGTGAGTTTAATGCATGAATTAGGTGTAGTAATTGAAGTTGTTAAGACTGTTGAAATTTTCGCAGAAAAAAATGGATTAACAAAAATTGATACAATAGTTCTCCAAATTGGTGAGCTATCATCAATGATTCCTAAATATATTGAAGCTTGTTATCCAGCTGCAGTAGATGGTACACGATTACAAGACACAAAATTAAAAATTGAGATATTACCAGGAAATGCTATTTGTAAAAAGTGTAAAAAAGTTTTTAATATCATTGAGAATAATAGTAAGTGTCCGAACTGTACAAGTGAAGGATGGGAGTTATTATGCGGAAAAGAGTTTATGATCAAAGAAATAGTTGCTTGCTAAAGTAAGACTTAGAAGAAAAAGATGAGATAGAAATATATAATGAATATTTTACTAGATATATAATATGGACATGCGTTTAACATTTAGGCTTTAGAAATTTGGAAATGAAGTCATATCATAGACACGAAAGTTTTCTGCTGAGAATTATATTTATCTGTTAAAAAACTTTTAAATTATGATATAGATAGAATTATATGTTATCAAGGTGGAATATATACAAAGGATATAACTGAAACACTTAAAAAAATTGATAAATATTTGACTAAATGTAAAATAAAAACTATAATAGAATAGTAATTTGAAATTAGAAGGGGATTGTAATATGATTATGTTCGTTTTTAACCTTTAATCTAAATTTGATATATTAGTATAGTAGCACCTATTAAACAGGTTTATTTGCTATGTACAAAAATGTTATTTAGATATGTTAAGAACAACAGCATTTACTGTCCTAATTTAATTTTAAAGATCATGTACAATTATATTTATTGTGTCATGTTTTTATGTTATTGGATTTAAGCTGTATTTAACTGTACAGCTTTTTTTAATTACCTAAAATGTTTTTAAGGGTACTTAAAATAAATCTATAAAATTGAAGGACTGTAAATGATGAGTGTTCATTTGCAGTCCTTTTTATTTTAGTCATGGGGGTGATTAAAATACTTGTTTAATATAGAAAATAAGCAAAATCAGAATATAATGGGGGAAAGACTATGGAAGGGTTAAAAATTGTAGAATACACTCCAGCCTATGCAAAGGCTATTGCAGAAATGTGGCAGAGGAGCACTGAAGGGTGGAATGGTGAGAATGGAAATGAAACAGAGGAAACAGTACTAGCGGCACATGAAAATTCAACGGATATAAATACATATCTTGCTGTATTAGGAAATGAAGTGCTTGGATACTGTGCATTTTCAAGGTATGTAAAGGATGAGGGGGCCTTACATATTAGGCGTTTAAACGCTAGATATGATTGTCATGGAAAGGGAATTGGTAAGGTACTTGTTAAAAAAGCAGTAGAACGGACTATTGAACTTAAATGGCCTCGTCTAGATATATATACATGGGCAGCTAACACAAAAGCAATACCATTATATAAGAAGTGTGGATATTTCCTTGAAAATAGACAAGATACTACTCATCTTATGAATTTTATTCCAACGGTTATGCATACAGAGGCAGTGAAGGATTATTTTAAGGATGCAGATTGGTATGATGACATGAAAAGGACAATCAATATGGAGCCTGATGGAAGGGTGGAAAATGGTTTTGATTTTTATGAGTACCATTGGGACAAGAATGGTAAAAAGCTTCGAATGGAGTTTGAAAGAAGGGGTAGAGGTCTAAGACTTATTGAAACAGATGAGTACATGATTTCTCTATGGGCACCTTCACAAAATTTAATTTTTGGTAAGAGCTATAAGGCTGCCTATGAGATTATTAATAAAACAGGTAAACTATTAAATGTTGAAATAATAGGTAAGGATGATAAGAACATTAAATTTTCATTAGATAAAAGAATTCGTGTTGTAAAAAAAGAAATAGTTGAAGGCGAGTTTTACTTATCAGAAATAGAAGAAGAATTTGGCAATTTTAAAACTCATCCAGGAGTTGTAGCAGATATTGTTATTAATGGCAAGAAGGCTTTATTTAAACTTGGAATAGTTCCTAAATTTCCAGCAAAAATATCATTAGAATGTGATGACTTAGAAAGATACAGTGAAGAAGCCTTCAATATGTATATTGACATGGAAAGCTACCTAAATGAAAATGGAATTTTCGAATTTGAACTTCCGGAATGTAGTGATATAGACTTTTCTGAAAGAATATTTAAAATTCAGATGAGAAAAAATCAAAAGGTTTCAATACCTGTACAGTGTGTATTGAAAAATCCATCTATTTACCAAGTAGAACTCCATATTAAAGTAACATTAGAATCAGGTGAAAATGTTCAGTTCAAAAAAAGTGTTGCACTAATTTTCAGAGGACGTAATGCTGCCTTTGGAGGAGAAGGTGATGGAAAATATGTAATTGTAAATGGGATATATAAACTAACCCTTGATAGAAATTATAATCAAATAGAAATATTCGTGGGAGAAAAGAAAAAAAACACATATATGGTATATCCAAAACTTGGAATGCCATTTTCTCAGGAATTTAGTAGCCTGTTAGTGAGAAATGTTCAATGGTATTTAGAAAATGAAAAAATGGTATTAAGTGGCGAATATGTTTCAAGTGAATTTAAGAATATAACAGTTAAAACTATATTTAAAATATCTAGTAACGGTATATTTGAACATTCTTATGAAGTGATTAATACTTCTGATAAAGAAACTCTTGATGATATATATATAGATCAGAGCCTTCATTATAGAATTGAAGGAGCATCAATTCCATATGGTAATAAGATTATAAAAGCTACTGAACCTAGTGTTGAGTATCCTGGATATTATGATAGTGAGAAAATAAGTGAAAATTGGATATTCTCAAGTATTGAAGAAAGCCTAATATGGCCAAAGAATTTAAAATGTGAGTTTGACGGTTGGTTTATCCACGTTGAGCATAGTATTGGTAAATTAAAAGGTGGAGAGAGAAGAGTTACTGAACCTTTATATTTAGCTTTTTCAACTTTCAAGAACTGGCGTGAAGCTAGGAGATTTGCCCTAAAATCAAGTTATGTAAATGAGTTATTTTTAGCTGAAGATTTTGAGGTAGTTGTTAACAATAAGAACCCCTTCGTAAATGAGAATTTTGATATAAATATTATTGAGAATAGAGATCTTTTATATAATGGAGAGATAATTGTTAAATCTCAAAATAATTCTTTCAATGAAGCTCATGTAAAGGTTCAAAATGAGGTAAACAATATTAATATTCCAATTCATCCAGAAAAGGGATTTGAAAATGACCTGATTTATATACAGTGTAATTTTAGTTCAATTAGCTTTGAAAGAAAAATACCTGTATTCTACATTAAAAATATGGAGTTCAAATCTCAGCTAACTGAAGAAAAGGGACTTACAGTCTATTCAATAAGCAATGGAGTTATGAATATTAAGGCATCTCCTGAATTCTCAACAGGCATATTCTCTCTTGAATTTATGGGCAGTGAGTGGCTTGATAATTCATTCCCAAGTGTAGGTCCAAGAAGTTGGTATAATCCATGGTTCGGTGGAATTCAAAATGTTCCAGCAGATTGGGTTGAAAATGGAGCATCACTGCTGAAAGAGCATATTGAAGTGGAGTTTATTGAAAAAGAAGATACACTTGGAAATAGATGGAGAGGAATCAAAACCAGTATGTGTATAGCTCATAATGATGATTATAAGGGCCTTGAATTAAATCAATACTTCTTAATGCTACCAGGAGTTCCTGTTATTTTAAATCTCACTGAATTAATAAATAGCATGGATAAATACATGAATAATAATGTGATAATGAATGCTACATTTTTCAAAATTGGTGAAGAAATAAGAAATAGCTGGGTAAGTGTTAAAAACCATCAAGGAGATATTAATAAATATAGAGCGGGTATAAGGGATTATGAAATATATCCAAATTCATCACCTCTTTATGGTAGCCACGATTTGGAATATAAAATTCAAGTAGATACAGATTTTAATAAATGTACTCCACAGGCATATTTAAGTACTAAAGATTTAGTATCTTTAAATGCAAATGATATACACTTAGCATCAGGTGAAAGAACGGTTTTACCTAATGTATTTTATATCTTTACAAAGGAACATATATCAGACAACCTTCTTAAAAACTTGCAGAACGTAAAGTTTAAATAGATGTTACAGTAACAATATTACAAAACAGCACTGATATTCACGGTATTACTGTTACTTTTATTTATATTTATTTAATATTATTTGTATTTGTAATATTCTATAAATATAATATTATTAACTAAGTTTTTAGAGGAGGTTATTATGATGATAACAAGAGAAGAAGCGTTGGAACTACTTACAGAATATAATAAAGAAGGATTTCATATTCAACATGCTTTAACAGTTGAAAGTACTATGAATTATTTTGCAAAGAAACTTGAATATGAAGATGAAGCAGAGTTTTGGTCTAGAGTTGGATTGCTTCATGATTTAGATTTTGAAATGTATCCAGAACAACATTGTAGCAAAACTCAAGAAATTATGAGAGGACGTGGTCTTGACGAAAAATTAATAAGAGCAGTAGCTAGTCATGGATATGGACTTTGTGGAGAAGAACTACCGAAACCAGAGCATCAGATGGAAAAAGTATTATTTGCAGTAGATGAACTTACAGGGCTGATTGGTGCAGCTGCAAGAATGCGTCCATCTAAGAGTGTTATGGATATGGAGCTTTCAAGCCTCAAGAAAAAGTTTAAAGATAAGAAATTTGCTGCTGGATGTTCAAGGGATGTAATTAGACAAGGAGCAGAAATGCTTGGCTGGGAATTAGATAAATTATTTGAAGAAACAATTCTAGCTATGCGTTCTTGTGAAGACTATATTAATAATGAAATGGAAAAGTATAACAATTAGTATATACTTTTATAAATATAATAAAATAAAACTATGTATAGTCAAAAATTATGTAAAGCCCTACTTATTTGTGATATGGTGAACCTTATCATAAGTAAATAGGGTTTATGTCCTTGGCAATTGATATTACTTGATTAAGGCTGTTTTTACAACTAAAAAAGTGTATCATAAGTAACAATATATTTACAAATTATGTTGCAATGAAATTAGAAATAATTTTGAGTAGTATAAAATAGAAATTTGTATATCAGTTGATTATAACATAAAAGGAGGGTAAATAATGATTCAGTCAGTAGTGCATATTGCATTAGTAGTAAAAGATTATGATGAAGCAATAGATTTTTATACAAAAAAACTTCATTTTGAATTAATTGAAGATACATATCAACCAGAACAAGATAAAAGGTGGGTAGTAGTATCTCCACCTGGTTCAAATGGAACAACAATATTGCTTGCAAGAGCATCTAAACCAGAACAAGAGACATTCATAGGGAATCAAGCAGGTGGAAGAGTTTTTCTTTTCTTAGGAACTGATGATTTTTGGCGTGATTATAATGAAATGAAAAGCATAGGAATAGAATTTATTAGAGAACCTAAAGAGCAGGATTATGGAACTGTTGCTGTATTTAAAGATTTGTACGGTAACTTATGGGATTTAGTTCAGTTCAAAAAAATTCACCCAATGTTTAAGAGAGTTAAATAAATTCCAATTTGTGGTTTAATGAAATGAAAATTTAAAAATAAAAGACTATAAAGGTTTATTTTTGTGAAAAATTGATATAATATAAATAAGAAAAGCTTAGTGCGTCAACACTAAGCAATCCTTAGAACATTTATTTTGTTTTAGGGCTATTGGATGAAATTAATTGAAAATTAATTAAGAAAAAGTGCTACTCTTTGCAGGATGGGGCACTTTTTTCTTTGCTTTTAACTTTTATATCGAGACCAAGGAATTTAATCTTAATTTTTAAATGATGTATAAAGAGATTATATTTTAGAATTAATCTAATTACATAAATAACTGACATACACTTTATAAAAGTATCATACATATCTAATACCACCCCCTTAGCTATAGTGAAATATATCACCAATAAACCATGAGGATAAAACGTTCGAAACCTCCGTAGCCATCCACTACGGATTTTAAAATATTGCTTTAGAATTATACCATAATTATGTAGAATATATACACAAGAATAAAATGAAAAAACCGCATTTACTTATGATACGGTTTTATCAATAAGGTAAAGAAAATGTAATATATATGCCTATTGATTATATAAACTCTTTGAAATAATGTAAGTTAAAAATGTAGCAGGTTTTATCCTAAAGGACAACGACTTCTAAGTATCAAAAATACTGATACTTAGAAGTCTGTTAGTAAGCTTCAGCGGGAGTAAAAACCTCCTCTGAAGCAAGGAACTCTGTTTATAGAATGATTAACAAATTAATATTAAGTTTAATATAATATAATATTAATTTAAGGAGAAAATTACAATGTATAATAGTATGAAAAAAGATTATAAGCCAATAGGGCCAACTAATTTATATGCTTACTTTATTGGAGAAAATCCAGTTACTTCATTTAATCCTGTAAGTAGATATCCTCAAATAAGTGAAAGTGCATTTATAGGACCATTTTCAAGTGTAATAGGTGATGTAACAATAGAAAAGAATGTATTTGTAGGTGCTAATGTAGTGCTAAGAGCAGATGAGGGAACACCATTTTATATAGGCTATAATTCTAATATACAAGATGGAGTAATACTTCATGGGTTAAAAGATGCTAAATACTTTGTAAATGGTATAGGATATTCAATATATATTGGGAATAAGGTAAGTATAACTCATGGAGCATTAATTCATGGACCAGCTATTGTAGGAGACAATACATTTGTTGGATTTAATTCAATTGTATTTAATGCTATAGTAGAGGACAATTGCTATATCGATACTGGAGCAATTGTAACAGGAGGAGTTAGGATAGCTGCAAATAAATATGTTCCAATTGGTGCAATTATAAATACACAAGATAAGGCAGATAATCTTTTAGAAGTACCGAAGGAGAAATCAGATTTTTCAGAAAAAGTTATTAAAGTTAATGTAGAGCTTTCAGAAGTTTACGACTTGAAATTTGGTGATACACGTTGTAGTTGCGGTCTTTGTTGTAATCATAATACCTTAATTCACAATTAGATAAAAATTAGAGTTACTAACTTGTCTTATTATAGATGTAAGCAATACTTTAAAGGATGAAAATATAGAATTAAGTAAGATTGATCAGTTAAGAGATATAAAATCAATAAAGCTTCAAATCAAAGATATTTTAGTAGACTATTTGAGGCTACATATTAATTTGTTAGTTATAAAAGGTGGGATATACAAATATCCTACCTTTTTTACTGGTAAAAAACCTCACTTGAGACCGGAGTGGAGAATCATACCATAAGTAACGGAGACTTTTTTTATAAACGTTGAAATCATTAAGCTTGAGTAGAATGATTAAAATACTCTAACTAAGGCATCTTCAAAAAATAAATAAGTCAGAATGCTCGTATATTTTGTGTTATACTGCGTCAACAGAACCTGTAGATAGTGCTACTATCTGCGGAACCTGTTTCCTTGTCTAACTCAAAATATACTTTCCATCTTTGACTTATTATTTATTTTCAGATGCCTAAAGATTTAAATGTAAGAAAATCTAAAAATATTTATTGACATATAGTGTAATAAGTTATATTATAATTACATAATATCAATTTGATATTATCTAGTTGAAATTAAGCTGAGGTGGAAAATAATTTGGATAAATATTTTATAGATAAGGAAGAGGAATTCCTAAAAAACTATGATGAGAATTATTATAAAAGACCAAGTGTTACAAATGACATCATAATATTTACAACTGCTGATATGGAAGAAGATAATCTTCGCAAGGTACCAAAAAGAGGAATGCAGGTTATTTTGATTAAAAGAGATGACTATCCATATATAGATAAATGGGCTCTTCCAGGTGGATTTGTTGGTATAGAAGAAAGCTTAGAGGTAGGTGCTAAGAGGAAACTTAAGGAGAAGACAGGAATAGACAATGTTTATACAGAGCAGCTCTATACTTTTGGAGATGTTGGCAGAGATAAAAGAACAAGGGTTATTAGTGTAGGAAATATTGCTTTAGTAGAAAAAAACAGTATAAGGTTAAAAGAGATGGATTTGCAAAAGAAAAGTGGATGGTTTTGGATAGATAAAACTCTTATTAGTTATAAAAAGCATGAGGAATATATAGAAAACAAACATCTTTTATCTCTTAAATCCATTGATGAAACGATAATAATAAATTATGAAGTAGTGGAGAAAATCGGAAGAGATATCTTTAGAAATAAAGAAACCACTTATAGGTTATTAAATAACTCTACAGATGAGTTGGCTTTTGATCATTATAAGATATTAGATTATGGAATAGATAGATTGAGAAATAAAGTAGAGTATACACCAATTGCATTTAATCTTTTGCCAAGAGTGTTTACTGTAAAGGAACTTCAGAATGTCTATGAAGCAATAATGGGAAGAGAAATTTTAAATTTCAGAAGAAAGATGGGAGAAATGATTATAGAAACTGATGAAAAAATAGAGGGTAAACCCTTTAGACCAGCTAAGGTATTTAAATTTAATGAAAATTGGGAGCATAATTTTTAAAAATGAGGAGGTTATGAAATGATTTACTTTAATAGTGAGAGAGTTGAGGTTAAGAAATTTCCTAATGGTGAATCTCTGATTCATAGTGAAAATTTAAAGTTAAGAAGTGTTGATAATGAGATTAGAGTTTATTTTGAGAATGATAAAGATATAACTCATTTAATATTTTTGAAAAGTCATTTAGATGAATTAAGAATAAAATGTAATTTAATACTTCCCTACATGCCGTACAGCAGAATGGATAGGACCGAGGGCATAACTATCTTTACATTAAAGCATTTGTGTAAGCTAATTAATAATTTAAACTTCGAAAGTGTAACCATATATGAGCCACATTCAGAGGTATCAACCGCACTATTAGATAGAGCTAAGGTAGTGAATATGTCCAAAATGTTAGCTGAGAGACTCTTAAAAGAATTGGATAATGGAAAAGAAGAGGTATATTTAGTTTATCCCGATGCAGGTGCAGCAAAGAGATATGGAAAAGAAATAGGCTATGAAAAGATTTTAACTGCAAGCAAGGAGCGGGACTTTAAAACAGGGTTTATTAAGAAGTTAGAGATTAATGGGGATGTGGAAAGTAAGAACTTTAGGGCAATTATAGTGGATGATTTATGTTCAAAGGGTGGCACTTTTATGCTTACGGCTTCTAAGCTAAAAGAAATGGGGGCAACGGAAATATATCTAGTAGTTACCCATTGTGAAAATACAGTTTTTCAAGGTGAATTGTTAACCAGTGATTTAGTAACGAGAATATATACAACCAATAGTATTTTAAGCAGAGATCATGGAAAAATTAAAGTATATGAAATTTAAGGGAGGTATTTATTATGGCAAAACTATTAGTAGTTATTGATTATCAAAAGGACTTTGTAGATGGAACACTAGGATTTGAGAAAGCGGTAACCTTAGAGCAAGGAATATCTGATAAGGTTAGTAAATATATAAAAAATGGTGACAAGGTATTGTTTACTTATGATACTCATTACGAAGAATATTTGCAGACCAGAGAAGGTAAAAACTTACCTATATTACATTGTATTAAAGGTACAAATGGTCATAAGTTGTATGGTAAAATAGGTGATTTTTCAAATTCAGAAGATACAATGCATTATGAAAAAAAGGGTTTTGGGATATCTCCAGAGGATATGATTCAAATAGCCAATGAAGTGGGAGAGGACATTAAGGAAATTGAGTTAGTAGGAGTTGTTACCAATATATGCGTAATTAGTAACGTGGTATTGTTTCAGTCACAATATAGAAATGCTGATATCATAGTGGATGCAAGCCTTTGTGCTAGTTTTGATGATTCTCTGCATGAAAAGGCATTAGATGTAATTGAAGGTTTACAAGGAAAAGTAATTAATAGGGGGAACTGATTATGATAAACCCATTTTTATTAACGGATTTTTATAAAACAATTCATCATATGTGTTATGCACCTGGAATGACTAAATTAGTAAGCTATTGGACCCCAAGGATGTCTAGAAAAGATGATATGGATAAAGTTGTTATGTTTGGACTACAGCCTTTTATGAAGAGGTATTTAATTCAGTACTTTAATGAAAACTTCTTCCAAAAGGATAAGGAAAAGGTGGTTTATGAGTATAGAAGAATTATATCTAAAGCCATGGGAAATATGGCAACGGACACAAAGCATATTGAAGCTTTGCACGACTTAGGATATTTACCAATACAAATTAAGGCTGTAGCAGAGGGTTCAAGAGTAAACATTAAAACGCCAATGATTGAAATTACCAATACGCAGGACGGTTTTGCCTGGTTGGTGAATTATTTAGAAACCTTTATGAGCTGTAATATATGGCAGCCAATGACAAGTGCCACTATTGCATATAGGTACAGAGAAATAATAGAAAAGTATTTTAATCTTACTGTAGAAAAGGGTGATGTAAGAAAAGCTTGTGGAGATTTCAGCATGAGAGGTTTTAGCTCTGTGGAAAGTGCAGAACTTAGTGGTGCAGCACACCTACTTTCATTTATAGGAACTGCAACGATACCTGCCATTAGCTATTTAGAGGAGTATTATAATTGCAATATAGAAGAGGAAATAGTTGCAGTAGGAACACCTTCTACAGAACACAGTGTAATGTGCAGCTACGGAGAAGATGAGTTTGCAGCTTATAAGAGATTGATCACTGAAGTATTTCCAAGTGGAGTTTTGAGTATAGTATCTGATACATACGATTATTGGAATGTTATAACAGATATACTTCCAAGGTTGAAAGAAGATATTATAAATAGAGATGGAAAAATTGTTATTAGAGGCGATAGTGGAGATCCAGTAAAAATAATTTGTGGGGATAAGAATGCAGAAAAAGATAGTGAGGAATATAAGGGAACTGTTGAATTACTATGGGATATATTTGGAGGTGAAATTAACTCAAAAGGATATAAGGTCCTAAATAGTAAAATAGGGACAATTTATGGAGACAGTATAACTGTAGAAAGGTGCGAACAGATTAGTGAGGGGTTAGAGGAGAAGGGCTTTGCAGTAAATAACTGTGTGTTTGGTATAGGTTCATACACCTACCAATACAACACTAGAGACACTTTTGGATTTGCTTTAAAGGCTACTCATGCAGTAATAGGCGGTGAAGAAAAGTTTATTTTCAAGGCGCCTAAAACAGATAAAGATAACTTTAAAAAGTCACAAAAAGGAATGTGTTATGTATATAAAGATGGAGAAGAGATTTTATATAAAGATGAATTAACTTTGAAAGAGCAAGCAGAATTTAAGGATAATTTGCTAGAGCTTGTATTTAAGGATGGTAAATTGATAAAAGATTATTCATTATCTGAAATAAGAAATAGGCTGCATGGAAGCTTCTAATAATATTTTAGGATAATATAAGAAATATTTTTAAAATTTGATGGGAGGCATAGAGTGGTGAGAAAAGGTTTCAATGGAGACATAGTATGTAAAAATATTATAAATTGGATTAGAGAATATTTTAAAGCTCAACCTAATGCTGAGGGCGCTATTATTGGAATTAGCGGTGGAAAGGATAGTTCGGTAGCAGCTAAGTTATTAGTTGAAGCTTTAGGAAAAGAAAGAGTATTTGGTGTCCTAATGCCAAATGGTGTTCAGAAGGATATAGACGATAGTTTAAGGGTTGTAGATATTCTCAGAATTGATTATAAAATAGTTAATATAGAAAAAGCATATAATGGATTATTAGAGGGTATTCAAGATAAAAGTTTGTCTATTGATGCTAAAATCAATATTCCTCCTAGGCTTCGAATGACTACCTTATATGCTCTTGGAGCTAACATGCACTATAGGGTATGTGGCACGGGAAATAAGTCAGAAGGCTTTGTAGGATATACAACAAAATGGGGTGATAACGCTTTTGACTTTAATCCTATAGGAGACCTAACTACTGAAGAGGTTATAGCAGTGGGAGACGCTTTAGGATTACCTTATGAATTGGTTCATAAAACTCCAAATGATGGATTAAGTGGACAATCTGATGAGGAGAAGTTAGGCTTTTCCTATCAACAAATTAATAAGTATATAGAAAATGGGAGCTGCGGGGATAAAGAAATAGATGAGAAAATTAAGTTGAAGCATGAGTATAATAAACACAAGAGGCGTTTGCCACTAAAGTATGAGTGATCATAAGATAAGAAGTTGACTCGTTATTTTTTAATATGTCCATGACTAAGGGAAGCATTTGTATAGTGCTTCCTTAAAAAAAAGTCTCATTTAATTGCCTTTGCGACTCTGCTGCTATTGTATCAAAGACAAAATATACAGGCATTGATAAATAACTTTATCAATGCCTGTATATTTTTTTATTATTCATCATCACTATTAGGGCAAACTTCGTTTACATAATCCCAATACTCACCAGGTGTTAATGGTTTTGGCTCAGTAATCATTTCTGCCACCTTTGCAAGTTCTTTAATTTTATTACGAAGCATTGGCTGCAAACAACAAGGTACATGATCTTGATTAACTCTATGTAATAGTACACATTCAAAACACTTTCCATGCCACTCACATTTTTTCTTAGGGCATGGACATTGTGTATATTTTCCTGATTTAATCATTGATCTACATTCTTTTACCATTTCCACATATTTTTCTTTTTTCTCTAAACTAATTTCAATATTTTCCATTAAAATCACCCCTATAAATATTAGTTTATAGATTTGTTTTACTTTCAGCAAGTATTATATCTTAAAACTTCATTTAAGATATACTCTAAACACTGGCACAGAATACTGATTAGATAAGGACAAACACGAATACCATGGAGATTATGTGGCGATTTTAGAGAAGAAAGAAAACCTACAGCAAATAAAGAAAATATTTTTAATACTACTTGACTCATCATACTATGCATTGTATAGTATGATGTATTAGGAGGTGTGGTATGGATATACAATTAAAAAAGGGACTATTAGAATTTTGTGTTCTTTCAGCCTTACAAAAGTCGGATTCATATGGTTATCAAATAGTAAAAGATGTATCAGAGTGTATTGAAATATCAGAATCTACATTGTATCCAATATTAAAACGATTAGAATCTAATTCATATCTTGAAACATATTCTGTAGAGCATAATAGCCGTTTGCGAAAGTATTATAGAATCACGGATAAGGGAAAAGATCGCATAAAAGAATTTCTAAAGAATTGGCAACAAGTTATGGATATTTATTACTTTATAAAAGGAGAAGAAATAGATGACTAAATCAGATTTTTTTAATAGCTTAAGGGAGTCTTTAAAACCTCTTAGTAAAGGGGAATGTAACAAGTTTATTATTTATTATGAAGAAATTATTGAAGACTACAAAGAAAGTGGATTGACGGAAGAAGAGGCTATTGATAAACTAGGGAATCCTTGCAGTATAGCTAATGATATTTTAAGTGAGAAGGATACTGTTGATATTAAAATATCACCTTTTAATAATAACATACTAAATGTAGTGCTATTAGTTTTAGGATTTCCATTATGGGGAAGTTTATTGTTAACGGTAGCTTTACTTATATTATCTGCTAATATTATTATTTGGTGTATTCCATTCATTACAGGAGTGAGTTCAACTGCTTTTTTAATCGCAGCTTTAGTTAGCATAATTGGAGCACCATTTATGATAGGGGACATATTAGCTGTAGGTATTGTGCAATTAGGAGTGGGAGTTGCATTAATTGGTATTTCTATATTATTAGCGTTTTTAACCGTATTTTTATCTAGGAAATTTATAGTGATTACAAAGAAATTAACCTTGATAGTATGTAAAAGATTTAATAAGAAAGTAGTGAGATTATGATAATAAAAGAGCTTAAGAAAAAAGCTATTACAATAAGTTTTTATTTAATTGTGATAGGATGTATGATTGCAATATTGGGTTTCGGATTATCTGGATTTGATTTAAGTAAATTTGAAAAAGGCGATACATATAAATGGTATCGTACTATTAATTATTAATTGATTAAGGATATCTTTAACTTATAACTGACTTCAAGGTGTTTATATGTATTCTTGAGACTAACAAACACGGATTCTCTAATTAGATTTATAGCCTCAATATAAACTGTAGAAAATTTACTACTATACAGAGTGTAAGTTAAAATCTAGAGGAATTTAAGCTTTTTATCCAATTGAACTTACTTAGTTTAAATATTCAAAAGTAAATAGTATAATTAAGTAAATAATGTATTCTGGTTACAATATAAATTAGGAGGATATCAAAATGAAATACAAAATATATATTGTAGAAGATGATCTATCAATAAGTACTTTATTACAAGAATATATAGATAAGTATGGTTTTGAGGCTAGGGCAGCAGATAACTTTGAGGATATAATGATTGGCTTTAATGAGTTCAATCCAAACTTAGTATTGCTGGATGTTAACTTGCCAAAGTTTGATGGGTTTTATTGGTGCAGGAAAATAAGGCAGCAATCAAAAATTCCTATAATATTTATATCAGCAAGGGACAGTGGAATGGATCAAGTAATGGCTTTAGAAAGCGGAGCAGATGATTATATAACTAAACCTTTTTACTATGATGTTGCTATTGCTAAGATAAAGAGTCAAATAAGAAGAGCTTTTGGTGACTATGCAGCCAGATCAGAGGAAAGAATCGTTGAAATTGACGGGCTTAAGTTCTATCCAGAAAGATCAGAAGTAGAATTTAAAGATGAGAAATTAATTATAACTAAAAGAGAAGGTATAATGCTGGAATGTCTTATGAATAAATACCCTAAAGTTGTGGGAAGAGATCTGCTTTTAGAAAAGATATGGGATGATTTGGAGTTCGTAGAGGAGAACACTTTAAGTGTTAATATTAGTAGAGTACGCAAAAGACTGCAGGCTATAGGAATAGATAACGGGATAGAAACAATAAGAGGATCAGGCTATAGATTAAATAAAACCTGGTAGTAGGGAGTAAGTATGAAATTGTTTTTAAAGCATAACAAAGGGTATATAGCTATATATTTTTTAAGTTCAATCCTTACGATAATATACTCTAATCTTAATGGATTTATAGGATTTAATGAGATTATTTACATATTTATATTTAATACATTCATTTTACTGTGTTTTCTAGCTTTTAGGTATTATCAAAATAGACAACTATATCGGTTGTTAGAGATCGGTATTACTGAGTTAAATGATGTTTTTTTAGACCTTGGCACTTCAGATTTAAGCCAGAGTATTTCACAGCCATTAAAAAAGTTGCACAGCTTATATGAAGCTCAAATTCAAAAAGGAGATAAACTTCATAGGGAACATTTAAGGTTTATAAATCAATGGGTACATCAAATGAAGACTCCTCTTTCAGTAATACAACTGCAGCTTCAAGAATTTGAAGGGGAAGAGAAATATGATAACATGCAGGAAGAGGTCAATAAGCTAAAGGAAGGCTTAAAAATGGTATTATATTTTGCTAGACTAGATTCTTTCCAAAAGGATTTTTTAGTAGAAAGGATTTCTTTAAAGCAGCTTGTTCGAGATACTGTAAATGAAGAAAAAAAGACTTTCATAAAGAATAGAATAATACCAAGAGTTGAGATAGATGAGAACATTGAAGTTTATAGTGATGCTAAGTGGCTAAAGTTTGTGTTAGGGCAGCTGATTATTAATGGAGTAAAATATTCTAAGGGTAAAGGAAAAGAATTAATTATAAATGCGTCTGAAAGTGAAAAGGAGATTAGGTTAAATGTCATTGATAAAGGAATAGGAATTCCTATGAAAGATATAAAAAGGGTATTTGATCCTTTCTTTACAGGAGAAAATGGACGTAAATATGGAGAGTCTACCGGTATGGGATTATATATAATTAAAGAGGTATCCAAAAAATTAGAGCACGAAGTAGAGATACAATCTACTGTTAATGAGGGGACAATGGTCACAATTAAATTTAAAAAGGCAAATGGGTAGGTAACTATCTATTTGCTTTTTTGAGCATAAATCTTACATACATGTCACATTCCCGTAAGCTTTGTAGATAGCAGTATATGCATTATTATTATAAACTAGTGCTATCAGTTTTAAAGGAGTGATAGGTAATGGATATAATTTTTATATTGAAGGCTATTATAATTGCCATAGTAGAAGGTTTAACTGAATTTATACCAGTGTCTTCTACAGGACACATGATATTAGTAGGGCGGGCAATTGGTTTCGATGGAGAATTTGCCAAGATGTTTGAAGTTGTAATTCAGCTTGGAGCCATAATGGCAGTAGTTGTTTTGTATTGGAAAAAGATTGAGGAGAGTATAGTTGAATTCTTTAGCTTTATATTTACCCGAGGAAAAAAAGGAAAAACAGGCTTTAGATTTGGAATAAATGTTATTGCAGCGTCTATTCCAATGGCTATTGTGGGAGTGCTATTTTACGATAAAATAAAAGCAAAGTTTATACCTGAAGCTGTTATAGTTGGGTTTATAGTTGGAGGAGTATTATTAATAATACTTGAGAATATATATAAAAATAAGACTAGTAAGGTAGAAGATATAGATAATATAACACCTGGACAATCATTTAAGGTAGGTTTATTACAGCTTTTGGCTGTATGGCCAGGAATGTCAAGAAGTGCTTCTACAATCATGGGAGGATGGATTGCAGGATTATCAACACCCATAGCGGCAGAATTTTCATTTTTCATAGCTATTCCGGCAATGATAGGTTCTTCCGGAAAGGATTTATTTGAATTTAACTATACTATAATGACACCAACTCTATGGATTGCATTAATTGTTGGATTTGTCGTAGCTTTTTTAGTAGCTTTAATAGTTATGAAAAAATTTGTGGATTTTCTGAAAAAGAAACCACTAAGGGTATTTGCCATATATAGAATAGTAGCAGGGATTTTACTAGGAACATTAGTATTAACTAATATTATAACTTTAACATAATAGGGGTGAATAGAATGGGAGTTTTAGAAATAAGTAACTTAAGTAAAGTATATGGAAATAAGATATTATTCAGTGCCTTAAATAATATAAGCTTCTCTATAGAAGAGGGTGAATTCGTAGGTATTATGGGGCCATCAGGAAGCGGTAAGACAACTCTGTTAAATATGATTTCAACAGTAGATAAACCAACCTCAGGAGAAATAACAATAAAAAATAAGAATCCTTTAAAGTTACAGGGGGATGAACTTGCATTATTTAGAAGGAGAGAATTAGGTTTTGTATTTCAAGATTTTAATCTGCTTGATACCTTAACTGTGGGAGAAAATATAGTGCTTCCACTTACGTTAGATGGTATACCAGTTAAAAAACAGGATGATGAGCTTAACAGAATATCAAAAATACTTGGAATAGAGGATTTGTTAAATAAGAGAACCTTTGAAATATCCGGTGGAGAATCTCAAAGAACAGCAATTGCACGAGCATTAATTCATAACCCTACTTTAGTGTTGGCAGATGAACCTACTGGTAACCTGGATTCTAAAGCAGCTAAAACAGTAATGGAATTGTTTGAACAAGTAAATAAAAAGGAAAGGGTAACTACAATTATGGTAACCCATGATCCTCTATCAGCCAGCTATTGTAGCAGAATTTTATTTATAAAAGATGGAGCTATATACAATGAGATTTATAGAGGGGATAGCAGACAGCAATTTTATCAGGAAATTATTGATGTGCTTGCACTGCTAGGAGGTAGTAACTAATGAATCTTAGAGAGTTTGCAATTAAAAATGTGCAGAGAAATGCAAAAGCATATTTTGCATACTTTTTAAGTAGCACAATATCGGCAGCCTTATTATTCTCTTTTACTATGCTTATACTTCATCCTGATTTTAAGGTGAGTTCTTTTCCTCAGCACATAAAAAATACACTTTATGTCACAATAGTGATAGCATACCTATTTATATGTTTATTTGTGTTTTATTCCATAAGTGTTTTTCTTAAAAGTAGGTATAAAGAATTTGGAATACTTTATATTATAGGCTCTTCAAAAAGGCTAGTACAAAAGATGATACGTATTGAAAATATGCTCATTAGTTCAGTAGCAGCGATTGCAGGCATATTGGTGGGATTAATTTTTTCTAAGATCCTTTTCGCCGCCAGCGGAAAGATTCTAGGGTATAATGCACTAAAGTTTTATCTCCCTATTAAAGCTATGATTATTACTTTTAGCGCTTTTTTAATGATTGGAATAGTAATTTCAACTTTTTGCACATTAATTATAAAAGAAGATAAAGTTTTGAGTTTAATAAAGGGAACTAAAAGACCAAGACCTGAACCAAAAGCCTCTGTTGTTCTTGCTACCATATGTATAGTACTTTTAGCTGTAGGATATTTTTTATCAGTTACAAGTAGTGAAAAAACAATAACAAATAGAATAATACCTGTAACTGCAATGGTCATTGCAGCTACCTATTTATTGTTTTCTCAATTAAGTGTATTTATAATAAAGTTACTAAAGAGAAATAGAAGCTTATATATGAAAAAAACTACAATGCTTTGGGTTTCAAATTTACTATACAGGATAAAAGATAATACTAGAATGTTTTTCATAATTACAATAACTTCAACGGTTGCCCTTTCAGCAATAGGATCAGTATATGCTTATTGGAGAGATAAGGAGTACCAAATAAATAGAGACTTTCCGCAAGCATTCTTCGTTTCTAATACTTATGCGAATAAAGATAAAGTTGATTCAAAAGCTGATTTTATTGAAAATTCGCTGAAAGATCATGGTATATCTTACGCCAAAGCTAGTGACGAAATAAAATTTGTTATTCCTGATGACGGCACAGATGAAGTAGTTATAATTAATGAAGCTTGTTATAAAAAGTTAGCATCAGTACTGGATTTAAATACTATCTACTTTAATGAGCATGAAACTATAAAGTATGTATCTTTATCTGGAGATAAAAGAAAAGATATTAGTCTGAATGATATAAGACTGGAGGTTACTAAAAAGAATGATAAAGGAATACTTCCAACAATTTATAGAGATGTATATGTAGTTAAAGATGAGATATATGAAAGCATAGTTGGTGTTAAGTACTATTTTGCTACATTTAATGTAGAGAATTATAAGGATACATTGAATATATGTAAAAATTTCTTTGATAAATTTGGAAATCGTGACGAAGATAATAAGTTTCATAATAATTTATTAAAAGCGGATATACTAGAAAGTACTAAAATAGCCTATGGAGTACTTTTGTTTAGTGCAATATTTATCGGACTCATATTCTTTGTAACAACTGGAAGCTTTTTGTACAATAAGTGCTACATGAATATTATAGAGGACAAAAACAAATACAACCAGTTAAATAAAATAGGCTTAACTTTTAAAGAAATAAAAAAGATACTAAATATTGAAATAGGGGTACTATTTTTGCTGCCTTATATAGTTGCTGTAGTGCACTTTGTCTTTGCTATGAGTGCATTAAAATATAGCTTTGACATTGAAATAGTTATTCCAGCATTGCTAGTGATAGGAATTATGTTAATCGCTCAGATTATATATTTCTTCATCGTTAGAAAAAACTACTTGCTAGAGATGAAAAAAAGTTTGACAAAATAAATGAGATATACAAATAAAGCTTTATAAATTGTGTATTTTAGAAAAAGTGCTAATCTTGTACGGATGAAGCACTTTTTCTTTGATTTTAACTTTTATATCAAGATCAAGGAACCTAATCGTAACTTTTCATCTGAGGTTATCATTTTTCTAAATTTTTATTACTAAGATACAGCCAATTGAATAAATTAAAATGATAATTCATAGACATAAGTTAGCTAAATATACTACAATTGTAAATATTATAAATTAGTTGGTAATAAAGAAGTAATGGCAATGATTACAGAGTGAGCAATTCATTTGGATGAAGCAAACAGAAATTATAATGTGTTTTTGAGTAACAACGAATTACATAAGTCATTTGGTAATTTTAAAGTAATGGAATTTACAACTAATAAATTTATTGGTTCTGCTTTGTTGAAAATTAAAGAAAAGAGCTCTAGAGAAGCGGAACTAGGTTATATGATATTGCCTAGTTACTGGGGTAAGGGGATTGGTAGTGAAGTTGCTAAACCTCTAATTGAAAAGGCAAAAGAAGAAAGACAATTAAACAAATGTCTATTACAGACACTATAAAGGATGAATGTAAAAAATTTTAAAACATTATCAAGATGATTTTGGAGTAAAAGCTTTTTTATATCCGGAAGCATTTGAAAATTTTCTGGAAGCAGTGAATCCAGAAGTTCAGAATAGCATATTAGAGAAATTGCATATAAAATGATAGATCAAAGTAGTATTTGCATTAAGTATGGCCTTATGATTCTAAAGGTATAGTAAAAAGACATTAGTAGAAACATAAGGCTATTGTATTTCCTATATGTCCCATTCTAGTTTTAAAATATCTTTAAGTATTTCTACTTTATCAACTCCAATTTTCTCAGCTAAATTTTGCTCAATAGCTGTCTTTTGTGATAGGTTTATCTCATAACATTCTTCACCTAGGGGAGTCAACTGCAAGCATTTATCCCTATTGTTATCCGTTGAATTTGTAATTTCAATTAATCCCTTTGATTCAAGGTTTTTTACAAACTTATGGGTTGCCTGCCTAGAGATATCAACATGTTTTGTAACGTAGGATAGAGTTGTCTTTCTTTTATATATTCTTGCCATGATATACCATTCAGAGTTTGAAATATGTATATCGTTATTATCATTCCAGGATTTTTCACATATTCTACGAAGTAGAACGTGACGCTCACTTATTAAGTCAATTAAATCTAAGTGTTGTAATTCAGAATTCAATCGCTTCACTCCAATCATTATATTTACTAAAATAATATACAAATAATATACATAATTCATTAGGGATTGTCAATTTAATTGACAATTTGGAAAAATTGATGTACAATGAAATTAGTCAACTTAGTTGACAAAGTACATCAAGGGAGAAAGTGGAATGTTTAATATTGGAGAATTAGTCATTTATTCGGCACATGGTATTTGCCGTATAGATGACATATGTGAAAAAATAATATGTGGGAAAAAGAGAAATTACTATGAATTGCACCCAGTGGATGATTATTCATTAAGTATAAGCGTCCCAGTTGAAAGTGATAAGGTAGCAATGCTACAGCTTGTAAATAAAGAGGAAGCAGAAGAGATTTTAGAGTCTTTCAGTCAGCCAGGCATAGAGTGGATAGAAGCGAACACTGAAAGAAACCAAGTATATTCTAATATTGTAAAAACAGGAAATCGTAAAGATATTTCTAAGATAGCCAGCACTTTAATGAGACAAAAGCGTAAAATTGAAGTTGAAGGAAAAAAATTTCATGTACAAGATAACAAACTTTTAACTTATATTCAAAATATACTGTTTACGGAATTGGCCTTCAAATTAAACACAACTTTTGAAGCAATAAATAGAAAGGTTACTAAATTAATAAATGAAAATGATTGCTCAATTTGATTGTTTACTAATACAAGTGTATGCTAAACAGAATTATTTGACTCAGTAGAAGTCAAAATAAATGAAAGAGAAAATAACAGTATGAGCAAAATAGATCAAATGGAAAGAAAATTGATAGGTCAATATATCATTGAACAGTTGGAACATAAAGATTTATCTGCAGAGATAATACAGGAACTTAATATGTTTAAGGACATATATGTGAACAATAAATCTAAGAATGCAGTTATAGAAAAATATGATATTGCAAGAACTACTCTTTATAGAATGGAAAAGAAATTTTTAGAAGTTTATTCTAAAGGGGAGTGCTATATCGATATTAAATCAGAAAAAAGTGAGTTAACTTATGAGCAAAATAGAAAATTAGAGGAAGCTTTGAAGGGCATTCCTTTAAACTTTGGAATTCCTTACTTAAGGTGGAGTATAAATCTCATATTTTACTATATCAAAAGTAGTTTTGGAGTAGAATATAGTAAACCAAATTATTACAATATATATAATAAAAATATTAAATATATTGATGATAATGAAATAATAGATTATATTAATAAGAATTATAAATGTTGGTATAATATTGATGTATTCTATGTAAATGAGAAAAGTAATGAGGATAGTATTAAAAATAAGAAAAAGAGATTAAAGGAAGAACAGGGAATAAACTATATAGCAAATACACCTAAAAGCAAGTATGTTTATGCTGCTATGGCTGTAGATTCCAATAATAATCTTTATAGAGTAGTAGAATCCTTTACAGATTTCTTTATAGATAATTCAATGAAACATAATTTAATAAACTCATTATTAGAAAATTTTCTAACTGATGATAAAATATTATTAATTCCTATGAATGATTCCTTGAATTCAGATGAATTATTGGAATTAAAAGAAAGGCATAAAAATATCGATTTCCTCATAATAGATGATAAGGATGAAGTTAGTAGGATTTTTAGAAATGATTTTGAAGAAATAAGAAATAATATAGAAGAGCAAATTGATGATAAAAAGGTTGGGATTCATAGTAACCATAATAGAGCAATGGAAAAAAGAATAAAGAATAGTTAATAATTAAGGTTGTTTAAAGTTTGAAATATAAACTTTAAGCAACCTTTTTGTTTCACTTACTTTAAATATTTAAGCCATCTTTGAGTGATTTTTCCCCTTGGAGCAAGGAAGTCTTGGGTAGGAAGGGGATTAACTAAAACAGGCTTAAAAAATGATTTAAGATAAAATCAAATTGTATCAAAGATATAAATAAAAGAAAGGAAGTTTTAAAAATGTGTAGAGATGATAGAGATGGAAGATGGAAGGAATATAGAAATGAAGGAGGAAGCATGTCAAGAGAAGAGTTTGAATATCAATGTGATGTTGACGACTACGGAGCAGACGAAAGTGACAATGATCCTTGGGATGAGTAATGGATTTGAAAGAAATTTAAAGAATAAGGCTGGGGAGCTAAGGAAGGATTTAAAAGACTTTGTATTTGATGAATATATCAAAGGTGACCTTTCAAAGTTAAATAGAATAGATGTTAAGAAAATTGAAAATGATTTAGGATATATGTATTTTGCTATAGAAGACATAGAAAATTCAACAACTTTAGATTACTATAAGAATTTAATAAATACTTATAGTAAACAGCTGAAATTAGTTATAAGAGGAAAGTAATGTAAAAATGAGGTGTTTAGTTTGAGAAAAATTTATAACACCTCATTGTATAGAAAGGACGTATTGTTTATGAAAATTAGAAGAGGTCAATTGGTTTGGGTAAATTTTGAAAAGGAGAATGGGAGTTGTCAAAATGGGAAAAGACCAGCAGTTATTGTACAAAACAATACTGGAAATAAATTTTCAACTACAACTATGGTGTTGCCTATAACTAGTAAAAATAAGAATAAGATGACTGTACATACAGCTTTATCACAAGAGTATGATATAGCTGCAAAAGGAAACATTATAATGGCTGAACAGTTAACTATAATTGATAAGTCTCAAATTATGTTTATTGGAGATATGCTTAGTGAAGAGGATATTAAATCAGTAAATCGTATTATTTTAAAACAGTTAAGTTTAAAATCAAGTATAGCTTAAATTCAATATGGTTTAAATACTAATAATAACAAATAAAACCTACGAATAATATTTTCGTAGGTTTATTTTATTTATATATATAAGATAACAATAAGTACTTTAACTAAATTATCATGTTAAATTACTTATTGTTACCTTGAATATTTTTATGCTTTATGATTCATCATAATGTTTTTTACTTGTTCAACACATTCTGGTTTTATTAATTCTAACATTCTAGGAATAAAACTAGACATATATTCTGCATTAAATGTTCCATTATCTTGTTTTGTAAAACTTTCATTAAGTAGTTGTTTTGCTCTATCTTGATTTTTTTCTTCTACGTTTTGAATAATAAAATTTAAAAAATGTTCTTGTCCTTGATTCATTTGAAACCTCCTTATAATTTAGATATTTTTCTAAATTATAATATTAATATCTATAAATAACAATGGAAATAAAATGGTAACTGTGAGAATGTTTAGTATGAATTAATACTAAAATAGCTAGATGATTGATGAAAGTCACAGAAGTATTTAACAAGTAATAAGGAAGGAGAATCCTCAGATTATGGGTTTATCCTTCTTTCATTTTCTTTACAATAAGTATATAAATGTATATAAAATAAATATATAATGGAATAATAAGAAATAACTAGAAGAGGTTAAATTTAGATAAACTATGTTTTAAATAATTGGAGGGATAACAATGATTGAGATACCAGAAGCTTTAACACTTGCAGGTCAGATTAACAATACAATTAAGGGAAAGCAGATTGTGAATGTTATTGCTGACTATACTCCACATAAGTTTGCGTGGTATCATGGAGATCCACAAAAATACCATGAAATGCTTGTAGGGAAGACTATTAA
Organism: Clostridium subterminale; assembly: GCF_039521425.1. Lineage (NCBI taxonomy): Bacteria > Bacillati > Bacillota > Clostridia > Eubacteriales > Clostridiaceae > Clostridium > Clostridium subterminale. The sequence continues at coordinate 34,336 of NZ_BAAACI010000011.1, read as the reverse complement.
TATGGCAACTGCTTATGGAGGTATGGTTGAAATTAATGCGGATAATACATCAATATTAATTGGTGATGGGGTAGCATTTAGATATCGTGAGAAAGGTGAAAAGCGTCCTGCAAAACATCAACTTCTGTTAGAGTTTAATGATTTATCTGAAGTTAGTGCATCAGTTCAGATGTATGGGGGAATATGGTGCTTTAATACCGAGGAGGGATTCGAAAATAATTATTATAAGATTACAAAGGAAAAACCATCTCCACTATCCTATGAATTTAATGAAGCTTATTTTGATGAATTAATATCCGCACAGTTTGTGCAGAAGTTAAGCACAAAGGCTTTTCTTGCTACAGAGCAGCGAATACCTGGACTTGGTAATGGAGTGTTACAAGATATTTTATGGAATGCTAAAATTCATCCGAAACGAAAGATTAGTACATTGAAAGATGAGAATAAGGAAGTTTTGTATAGTTCCATTAAAGCTGTTCTTTCCAATATGACTGAACTTGGTGGAAGAGATACAGAAAAGGATCTCCATAGCAATAATGGTGGATATAAAACTAAGATGAGCAAGAATAATGTAGGCTCTTCTTGTGTTTTTTGTGGTGGAATTATAAAAAAGGAAAACTATTTAGGTGGTAGTATTTATTACTGTGAGAATTGTCAGTTACTTTAACTCAATGTGATAAAATTAATAATGTACTTTATGGTTAGATATAGAAAAAGTATATATAAAGGATAGTATTAAAAATTTAATAAGGAGTAGAGCTTCATTTTAATTAGATGAGGTTTTGCTAAAACATATAAAATGACTTAGAAGAAGCTATATGAAGAATTATTCTTATGGCTTCTTTTATTAAATTGTATTAATAATGGAATTATAATGGTAAATTAGTACTTGTGCGAAATTGTTGACGTGGAAACAAAAAGATGATAGTATTGTTTACAAGGAAACAATATGGAGGTGTTTAAAGTAGATAATATTAATATTATTATGAAAAGTTTTAAAGAAATATATGAAAAGGAAGAGGTTTTAGGGAAATTAGCTTTGGGTAGTGAATATGAAAATTATGGGGTTTCAGAAATACACTGTATAGATTTAATAGGGAAAATGAAAAATCCTAATGTTACTAAAATATCTCAAAGTATGAATATGACAAGAGGTGCTATAAGCAAGATAACTAAAAGGCTTCTAAATAGTAATCTTATTGATAAATATAAAAATCCTAATAATGATAAGGAAATATATTTCAAATTAACGGAGCCAGGTGAAGAGTTATATAAATATCATGAAATAAAACATAGGCAATGGGAAGAAAGAAATAGGATATTTTTTAAAAATGTAGATAAGAAAGAAGAAAAAATTGTAACTAATTTCTTGATTAAATTTAATAGTTATTTAGACGAATTAATAAAAACAGAAGGAGAAATATAATATGAATTTGCACTTAACGAATTTTAATATTCCAGGAGAAATATTAAAGTGGGGAGACTCACAGCCGGTACATCAAAGGCAACATATAGGAACTCATATAGATTGCTACAATCTATCAAATATAGAATTACCATCGCAAATAGATGTTAAGGTAATAGATGCTAGGAAAATAGATATTATAGACGTTAATATATTAGAAAATTTATCAATTAAAGCAGGTTCTTTTGTAATATTTAGAACTGGTTACTTAGAAACCTATGGATATGGAAGTGAAGAATATTTTAACTCTAAACCAAGTCCATATTTAACTAATGAGCTTATAGATAAATTATTAGATTGTAATGTAAAATTAATAGGTATTGACCTAAGTGGAATACAACATGGTGCAGCTCACGTAGCAATAGATAAGTATGTCGAAAATAAAGGAGCTTATGTTATAGAAAATATATATAATTTAGATAAAGTTGCTACAGAATTCAAAGCAAATTTAAAATGGATTCAGCTAGAAGGTGCTACAGCAATAAAAGTTGAGATTGAAACTATATAAATTGTTATATTATAAAATTAAGGATAATAAAATTCAGAGAAAGATTAAACTTTCTCTGAATTTTATTTTTTGATATTTATATAAATAGGTGTTGACATGATCAGTTGTAGATTGTATTATTGTATTAAGGAGTTAGTACAACAATACAATAATACAAAAAGAGGTGATTAGATGGCATGGGAATTTAAAGACCAGAGACCTATATATATTCAATTAATTGAGCAGATAAAACTAAAGATAATATCAGGAGAATACAAACCAGGACAAAAGTTTCCAACTGTAAGAGAGTTGGCAGAAGAGGCATCAGTAAACCCTAATACTATACAAAAGGCTTTAGCAGAGTTAGAACGAACAGGTTTTGTTTATAGTCAAAGAACTAGTGGAAGATTTATTACGGAGGATGTAGATATGATAAAAGATATTAAGTTAGATATAGCTAAAGATCAAGCAATGACTTTTCTTAAAAGTATGAAAAATTTAGGTCTTAGTAATGAAGAAATCATGGAGTTTCTAGGAAAAATCGCAAGGGAGATGGAATAATGAGTGAACCTATTTTAGAATGTAAGGGATTAGTAAAAAAATATGAGAATAAGGAAGCACTTAAAGGTATTAATTTAACTTTAGAAAAGGGGAAAATCGTCGGACTTTTAGGTCCTAATGGTAGTGGTAAAACAACTTTAATAAAGTTAGCTAATGGGTTATTGAAGCCAACAGCAGGAGAAGTAAAGATAGCAGGACTTCCTCAGGGCATAGAAACTCAAAAAATAGTTTCCTATCTTCCAGAAAGAACTTATCTTAATGACTGGATGAAGGTATCTGATATTATAGATTTTTTCAAAGACTTCTATGAGGATTTTGATGAAAAGAGAGCCTATGATATGCTAAGTAAGTTAAACATTGAATCAAATGTTAAGCTTAAGACTTTATCAAAAGGAACAAAAGAAAAGGTTCAACTTATTTTAGTTATGAGTAGGCAAGCACAGCTATACTTTTTAGATGAGCCTATTGCAGGGGTAGATCCAGCAGCAAGGGATTATATTTTAAACACTATAATAAGCAATTATAACGAAAATGCAACTGTAGTAATTTCAACACATCTAATAGCAGATATAGAGAAAGTTTTAGACGATGTTGTGTTTATATCTAATGGAGAAATAATGCTACAAAAAAGTGTAGATGAAATAAGAGAAAGTAGCGGAAAGACAGTAGATGAGCTATTTAGGGAGGTATTTAGATGCTAAGAAAATTAATGAAATATGAATTTAAGGCTACAGGCAGAATAATGCTACCTCTTTATGGAGCATTACTAGGTTTTTCAATTATTAATAAGATATTTATTGGAACTAATTTGGATGAAGTGAATATGGATTTCTTAGGTGGAGTTCCTGCGGTTATAACAATGATAGGATATTTCGTAACTATGGTGGCAGTTTTTGTGGGAACGCTTTTTATAACTCTACAAAGATTTTATAAAAACCTATTTGGAGATGAAGGATATTTAATGAACACCATCCCAGTAAAAAGCTCACAAAATATAGTTAATAAATTAATAGTATCTATAGTATGGACTATAATAAGTGGTCTGATAGCTGCAATGTCTATATTTGTAATGGCCTATCAACCAGGAGCATTAAAAGAGATAATTAGAGAATTTAAAAATATTTATCCTGAAATTGGATTAAATATCATTGGTATTATAGAATTTATAATCTTTGGAATTGTATCTTTAGCTCATCAAATTATGATGCTTTATGCATCGCTTTCTATAGGTCAGTTGTTTAAATCAAAAAAATTATTAGGAGGATTTGCTGGATTTATGATACTAAGCATTGCTCAACAATCAATAATAGGAATAGGTATAACTATGCTAATTGCAACTGGAAATTATATTAATATATCTCCACAATATGCAATACTTTGTGCAATTATAGTTTGTTTAATTTTCTTCACAATTTTATTCTGTATAACTAACTATATTATGAAGAATAAACTTAATCTAGAATAGTAAAAAAATTAAAGCTCCAGTTCTAGTAATAAACTTAAACTGGAGCTCATTTTTTAGTGTTATAAATAATCCATTTACTTTATACATACATTATACCATAAAATTTACATTTTTTCTAGTCTTATACTCACTTAAACCGTGATATATAATAGATATGTAATATATGCATATATTGTTAAAAAGTAAGAATAAGATTAATATTTAAAATATATACCGTTTAATTCATTAAGTTCATAAGGAGGATATTTTATGATTAAATATATTCCACAATCAACAGATTTAACATGCGGACAGGCTTGTGTTGCAATGTTAGCAAATATTAGCATAGAAGAAGCAATAAATAAAATGGGAACAGATGGTTCAACAGAGCCCATTGATATTATAAATGGCTTAGAAGCATGTGGAGTGAAGTGTGATGATGCATTTGTAAAAATTACAAGTGAAAATCCAAGCTATCCGCCTATATGTGTTCTTTTAGTATGGTTTCCGAATTATGGTCATTGGGTGATTCATTATAATGGAAAATTTTACGATCCAGAATTTGGACTTATGGATGAATGTGCTCCAAATGGAAGAATAGGAGCATATCTTTCAGTTTATTTAGATGAAAGAGAAAATGAATAAATTCTTAAAACTGATTAACTGTGATATAGAACTATAATCTAATGAACAATAGTAGGAGTATGCGAAGTAGCTAATAAATTATAACAATCAGTATTGACTCTAACCAAAGGTTAGGATTTAAAATAATATTGAAAGGGGGCGGGAATCTTGAAGATTGGTGAGTTTGCTAAAAGATCAGGGGTAACTGTAAAAACATTGCTTCATTATGATAAGATTGGGCTGTTACAGCCATCTTTAAAAACGCAAGCTGGTTATAGAATTTATTGTGATGAAGATTTCATCAAGCTACAACAGATTATTACTCTTAAGTTTATTGGATTGTCACTTGAAGAAATAAAACAACTTATAAATGAAAAAAACCAAAATATAGAGAATATAATAAGTGTTCAAACAAGAGCATTAGAGGAAAAGAAGAAACATATTGAGACAGTTATTACTGCTCTAAATAAAGCCGAAAAGCAAATACAAAATAATAGTTTTTTGGAAGTTCAACAACTTATTGATATTATCAAGATAACGAATATGGAAACAAGAGCAAAACAAAGATTCAATGACGCAAGTAAACAATATGTTACGGACAGCTATCACTGGAGGTCCAAAACTGCAGAACTAATAAATGAATTGATTAAACCTAATATGAATGATATTGTACTCGATTTAGGGTGTGGCACTGGAAAGCAAATTATCGAGCTATCACGAAAAATAAAATTAGCAATTGGTGTAGACATTAGTGATGGAATGCTTAAACAAGCTAAAGCAAATATAGAAAATGAAAGAGCACATAATATTGAATTATATATAGGGACATTTGAAGAGCCTGAATTGAGTGTAAATTTACGAAAAAAATGTATTACAAAAATTATTTCTAATTATGCATTACATCATCTAACTACAATATATAAGCAAAAAGCAATAGAAAAAATGATTAATATAGGTGGAGAAAATTTGCAAAGTATTATTATTGGTGATTTAATGTTTTTTGAAAATCCTAACGATTATAGTGAGGAATTTTCCTTAGTAGGATATGGACCGGAAGTAGATTTTCCATCCAGCGTGGAAGAGTTAAAAAATTGCTTTTTAAATTTTGATTTTACTGTTGAAGTACACAGATTGCATCCACTTGTAGGAGTTGTGGTTGCTAATAGAAATAAAGTCGATAATCAGTAATAATAAATAAGTTCTTATAACTGCTTAACTATGATATAAAACTATAATCTAATGGATAACATTATTATAAAATAGAAATTTTTTAATTAATTTGCATAAAGGGAGGAAAACAAGTGGCTCGATATAATAAAAAAGTTAGTATAAAAGAATGTTCTATGATTATTCGAAATCCAGAAGTCAAAGATGCTAAACAAGTGATAGATTTAATAAAGTTAATTGATACAGAAAGCACTTTTTTATTACGGGAACCAGGAGAATTTACTATAAGTGTTGAAAGGGAAAAAGAATTAATAGAATTTTGGATAGATACACCATATAAATTATTTTTAGTAGCAGAAGTTAATGACGAAATTGTTGCAACCTGTGGTTTTTCTATTGACTCGAGAAAACGATGCAAGCACAAAGGAGATATCGGTATTTCGGTAAAAAAAGATTATTGGAATAAAGGTATTGGTAGAGCTTTATTAGAGGAATGTATTAATTGGAGTATAGAACAGAAACTAGAAAAACTTGAGTTGGAAGTGGATACTGATAATGAGAGAGCTTTTTCTTTGTATCAGAAACTTGGATTTAAGGTTGAAGGAAAAAAAGTGCATGATAAAAAAATGGCTGATGGAACATACAAAGATAGTTATGTAATGGCATTGTTTTTGTAATTCATATGAGCATAATATGAAGTTATGTTAATTCATACTTTTTTATAGGTGGACATCTCCACCTATAAATTTTTTGTGCTACTTAAATATTATTTTAAAATATTTTGTTAAAATAATATTGAAGACATCCATTTTTAAAATTAATTTTACATCTAAAAGAATTATACTTTTATCTAGTTCAAATATATACATAGGTATATATTAAACTATTTATATAGAGAACTATTTAAATATAAATATATGAACATATTTAACTATTTAACTATTTGTTGTAGCCGTGCGGGTTTCAGGGGTTTTCCTATTTTGAAAGCTGGATTAAGTATACTTAAACAATGGATAAAGAATATGATCTAATATAGAAATCATATTTTAAAATATAACTATTTAAGCATTAGATTTTATGTTAAAGTCTTAATAACATAATTAATTTATGATTATTTATTATGAGGACATAAACAAAGAGGAGAATATAATATTATGAAAAGCCAATGGGAAGAAAAATGGTTAGAAGATATAGAATTTTTGAGAGAAAATCTCATAGAAAAGCATAAAAATTTATTTTTTAATATAACTAGGGAAGAGTTTGATAGGAGGATAGATAAATTAAAGTCAATGATAGGTGACCTTGATTATGAAGAGATGAAGGTAGAGATTTCAAGGGTGGTTGCGTCAATTGGAGATGCTCATACATCAGTTGCATTTCCTGCTAATAAGTATTTGCCTATTAAGTTTTATTGGTTTGAGGATGGGATTTATATTATAAGAACTAATGAAGCTTATAAGAATTTATTATTTAAGAAAGTTATAGCAATTGAGGATATTAAGATGGATAAGATTCTTCATGAACTTTCAGAAATTATATCCTTTGAAAATGAACATTTTTTAAAGGCTCAGAGTATGAAGTATATGCAGGTTGCAGAAGTTTTATATGGGCTATTGATATCAGATTCTATGGATAATATTAAAATAACAACAGAACACAATACAGTTAAAGTTAAAACAGTTAATATTAATGAATTAAAATATTTAGATAGCCAATTGCCCTTATATGCAATAAGATCCAATGAGAATTTGTGGTATGAATATTTAGAAGATAAAGAGGAACTTTACATAAAGTATAATTATTGTAGGGAAGATGAAAATAAAAAAATTAGTACAAAAATAGCAGAGATTATAAACTTTATAGAGAAAAATTCTATTGGTAAAATCACTATAGATTTAAGAAATAATCTGGGTGGCGATTCCAGATTATTAGAACCTTTATTATACTATATAAAGAATAATCCTAGAATTAACAATAAGGAAAAACTGAAAGTAATAATAGGAAGAGAGACTTTTTCATCAGGATTACTTAATGCTTATCAATTCAAATTTGAGACAAACTGTGTTATTTGGGGAGAGCCTTCAGGAGGAAAACCTAATTGTTATGGGGAGATATTAAGATTTGTTTTACCAAATAGCAAATTTAGCGTTAGCTACTCTACTAGATATTATAAATTGATAGATGATGATAGTATTATGTCTCTGTATCCAGATAAGACTCTATATGAAAAAATTGAGGATTATATAAATTAATGAAAAGAAAAATTAGAATTAAATAAAATGAAGAGTAGAGATTTATAATAGTTTGTTATAAGTTTTAATTGAATTTGCTCCTATAACTATGTGAATAGTGAGTTTTCTAAAGAGTGGAGCATATACAGAAGAATAAGATGGAAAAATCTCACTTGCAGTAGTTACAGAGAATCATATCATAAGGATGTAATGGATATGGGGGAAGAGTATAATTAGAATATGTATTTACATATTTACATATAAATACATATTTAGTAAAATAAATTAGAATGTATGTTTCGAAAGATACACAATAGTTAAGGGAGATAGTTTTAGATATGATTAATATATTAAATATTAACAACTTTCCTAATGAATACGTAGTAGACTTCCTAGGCAAAGCTAATACTTCTTATTTGGGTAAAGCAACAGGCAGCGAGAAGATTTATATAAATATTGATAGAATATTACCAGGTTCTAAAAGTGCTAAATATCACAGTCATACAAAACAAGAAGAATTTTTCCTGGTTCTTAGTGGATATGGAACTTTGAGGATTGATGACAAAGAATATTTAATGAAAAAGGGAGATTTTGTTGCCAAGCCTGCAGGAAAAGGCATAGCTCATCAATTTATAAATACAGGAGATGAAACCTTAGAAATTCTTGATATTGGTACTAAAGAACAAGGAGACGTAGCATACTATCCAGATGAAGATGTATATTATTTAAGTGATAATGAACTTGTCTTTAGTGGAAATAGTAATTTAAGTGGATGGGATTCTGAGCCCAATAAATAACTTAGAAATTTATTTATCATAAATAGTGTTAGACATATGAGTTAGTATAGTTAATACAAAAAACAGCCATAACCATTGAAATTGGTTATGGCTGTTTTTTATGTACAAATACCTATCATAAGTAAAGCAAATTTGTCTTAAATCAACTAAAACACATGACCTTTATTAAATTACAATAAGGGATAATTTTTTATGTAAATATATTTCACGCTTAATATAAATCATATAAAAATACTGATTCATCTAGGAGACTTAAACCTATTAGCACCAATGGATTAAGGGTAAAAGAACATAAAAACATAAAAGTATCTAGAATATCGATTATTCTCAACGAGTAATTAAAAACTGGAATAAATATAATTATTTTTTAAAAGAATGTTGTTATTTTTATGTATATATTTCACAATTAATATTAGTAACTGAATAGGTACATATAGAAATTCATAGAACTTCTGAGATTGCAAAAATAATGGGAGTTCATTCAAATACGGTACGCCTTTATGAAGAGTTGAAGCTGATTCCAAAGTTAGAGAGGATATCCAATGCCTACAGGATATTTCATATAGAACATTTTAAAATTTATATAGAATATAAGAGAGGGATAGCTCTTAAGGAATAAGAAATAGATTGAAATATCAATAGATAATTGAAGATAGTAAAACATAATGATTTGGTATATCATGTTTAGAATGTTATATTTATATAATATTAAGTATCTGACTATTGAAAATTATAAATGATGAAAAAATAAGAGGTTCGAAAGTATGAAAAGAAAAAAGTTATTAGAGAATATCAATACAGAAATAAAAAATGGAAATCATATTGTTGGTGTAGCAACAGGTACGGGAATGACAGCAAAATACGCTGAAAAGGGAGGAGCTGATTTCATTTTAGTGCTAAATTCGGGGAGATTTCGGCAAATGGGGAGAAGTTCATTGGCAGGTTATTTGCCATTCTGTAATAGCAATGATATGGTAATGGACTTTGCTTCAAAAGAAATAATACCATTAGTAAAAGATATGCCTATTATATTTGGAATCAATGCAACGGACCCTCTAAAGAATATGGAAAGTTACATAGATAAAATAAAGGATATGGGCTTTTCAGGTATTAATAACTATCCTACAGTTGGACTTATAGACAGTCAGTTCGGTGAAGCTCTTGAAGAAGAAGGATGTAATTATTTAATTGAAGTAGAAGCAATAAGAATAGCCCATGAAAAAGACATGTTTACAGTTGCCTTTGTATTTAATGAAATACAAGCGGAGCAGATGATTATTGCAGGAGCTGACGTCATTTGCGTACATTTAGGTCTAACAGGAGGAGGATTGTTAGGCGCAAAAAAAGTTTTCTCACTGGAAGCTGCAAAGGCTAAAGCGGAAAAGATATTTAATAGATGTAATGAGTTAAAGCCAGAGGTAATTAAATTAATATATGGTGGACCTGTAAAAACACCAATCGATGTTCAGTACATGTATAGTAATATTGAAGACTTAATGGGATATATAGGGGGATCAACATTCGAAAGAATTCCATCGGAAAAGTCTATTACAAACATAACAAAAGCTTTTAAAGTTTCAACTCAGTTAGATGAGGATGATTTAATGATTAAAATGTTATATGGTATTACAAAGCATTATAATTATGTTGAATTTGTAAAGGAGTACGTTGCTCAAAATTATATGAATGATGTTTCATTTCTAGACTTAGCCAAAGTAGCTCATGTATCAAGGGGTTACTTAAGCAGTTTGTTTAAAAAAGAAGTTGGCTGTAGTTTTCCAGAGTATCTAGTTAAATTCCGTATAAATAGAGCAGCAGAAATTATAAATAAAGAGAATATCCAGTTATCAGACTTAGCATCATTAGTTGGTTATAAAGATTATGTGCAGTTTAGTAAAATGTTTAAAAAGTATAAGGGATGTTCGCCGAAACAATATAAATTTAGAAATATGACATAAACACAAAAACATAGTACATAATAGCGTTTACATGAAGGCGCGAAAAAAGTATGATTAATATAATTAACTTGTAAATATCATACTTTTATAAAAACGTTATTTTAGTCATTTATCTAGCATTATACAGACTAGATAAAATTAAATTTATGTAGGGAGGTCAAAGAAATGAAGACAATCGCTATTGCAGGAACATTTGACACTAAAGGCACTGAATATTTATACGTAAAAGAACTAATTGAAGGTTTGGGTTTATGTACTTTTACCATTCATACCGGTGTATTTGAGCCAGTTTTTGAACCAGATGTATCAAACAATGAAGTTGCAAAAGCAGCAGGCTCAGACATAGAAACTCTAGCTTCTAAAAAAGATAGGGCATTAGCAACAGAAGTATTATCAAAGGGTATGGAAAAGTTATTACCTGAATTGTATGAAGAGGGTAAGTTTGATGGTATTATATCTTTTGGTGGAACTGGAGGAACTTCATTGGTAACTCCAGCTATGAGGGCATTGCCTATAGGTGTGCCAAAGGTTATGGTCTCAACGGTTGCTTCAGGCAATACTGAACCTTATGTAGGTACCAGCGATATTATTATGATGCCTTCTGTGGTGGATGTTGCAGGTCTTAACTCCATTTCAACAAAGATTTTTACAAATGCAGTATTTGCAATTGCAGGTATGCTTAAGTTTGAAAATACAAAAGTTATAGATAAAAAGCCATTAGTTGCTGCAACTATGTTCGGTGTAACAACCCCATGTATAACAGCTGCAAGGGAATACCTTGAAAAGAGAGGTTATGAAGTTCTTGTATTTCATGCAACGGGTATAGGGGGACGTTCAATGGAAGCACTTATCGATGGAGGCTTTATTGAAGGCGTATTAGACCTTACTACCACAGAATGGGCAGATGAAGTTATTGGTGGTGTTTTAAATGCAGGACCTCATCGTTTAGAGGCAGCAGGTAAAAATCAAATACCACAGGTTGTATCAGTAGGTGCCATTGATATGTGTAATTTTGGGCCATATGAAACAGTTCCTGAGAAGTTTATGACACGTAACTTATATAAACATAATCCTTCAGTAACACTTATGAGAACAAATAAAGAGGAAAATGAAGCAATTGGTATGAGACTGGTTGAAAAATTAAATATAGCTAAAGAAAAAACAGCTTTATTCATACCTCTAAAAGGAGTATCTGCTATTGATGTAGAAGGTCAGCCTTTTTACGGTCCAGAAGAGGATGAGGTATTATTTAATATATTAAAAAATGGTGTAAACAGAAATATTGTGGAAGTAGTAGAAATGGATTGTGCTATTAACGATGTGGAGTTTGCAGAAGCTGCAGCACAAAAATTAATAGATATGATGAAAAAATAGTAAATTAATAAATTTAAATTATAGAGGGAGGATTTATTGATGAATACAATGACCAGAAGTGAAATTATGGCAAAGTTTAAAGAGCAGGTTAAAAATGGGCAAACATTATTAGGTGTAGGAGCTGGTACAGGTATTACGGCAAAATTCAGTGAAGCTGGTGGAGCAGATATGCTTATAGTTTATAATTCAGGCAGATACAGAATGGCAGGAAGAGGTTCTCTCGCAGGATTACTATCCTATGGAGATGCTAATCAGATTGTAGTTGAAATGGGAGCAGAAGTACTTCCAGTTGTAAAAAATACTCCAGTTCTTGCTGGTGTTTGTGGAACTGACCCATTCAGAGTAATGGAGATTTTTCTTAAGCAATTAAAAGCACAAGGTTTTGCAGGGGTTCAAAACTTCCCTACAGTAGGATTAATTGATGGTGTATTTAGACAGAACCTAGAAGAGACTGGAATGGGTTATGATTTAGAAGTTGAAATGATAAGAAAAGCGCATGAACTGGATATGCTTACAACTCCTTATGTATTTGACCCTGACCAAGCAAGAGCAATGGCAGAAGCTGGTGCTGACATATTAGTTGCACACATGGGATTAACTACAAAAGGTACAATAGGAGCACAAACAGCACTTACACTTGATGACTGTGTAGAGAGAATTGAATCTATTATTAAAGCTGGAAGAGAAGTTAATCCTGATGTTATGGTAATTTGTCATGGAGGACCTATTGCAGAGCCAGAAGATGCTGCATATGTAATAGAAAAAACAGAAGGAATTGACGGTTTCTTTGGTGCTTCAAGTATTGAAAGATTTGCAGCAGAAAAAGGTATAAAATCACAAACAGAAGCATTTAAAGGAATAAGGAAATAATAAATATAACATCACATCCACCATCAAACCCACTAAAATTTAGATTTTAGTGGGCTATTTTAATTTGCAAGTATTTAATGGATTGGATTATAATTGTAGTAATGTAAATTGACTAAACAATTTGGGGGAGAAATTATGGTTTTTAGCAACGATGTTATGAATAAAAAGAATTTGATTAAAGAATTAGATTCATTAGGATATTTAGAAAGAGTAAATAAAATGGCTTTATTAGGCCGTGATAACTATGAATCGAGGCAGTATTCAAAATTACTTTCTTCATTATTAGAAGATGGTGCTTATGAAGCAAGTCTTGCGCTAATTGGTGCTAGTGTAACCAAGAATTCCAATATTATCTTGTCAGCATTAAAACACCCTTCATATAGAGTTAGAAATAAGGCAGCGGGGCTTTTAGCAAAAGTAGCTTCAGATAGTGATATTGAAGGTGAGATAATAAATTTATCTTATGATTGCCGCAGAAAATTACTACATAATATTTCAATCATAAATCGCCAAAGTGTATCAGAGAAGTTACTACCTTTTGTGTATTCGAAATGGGGAGCGAAAGAAGCGGCTATTTTATTGCCAGCATGCTCTAAAGAAACTGTCAGCAAGTGGATTGCAGATATTGGATATGCAATAATGAATTGGCGCAATTTGGCACATCGTCATCCTGATATAGTTTTAGAGTATCTTAAGGCAACTTTAGAAAAAGCACCATTTGGGAAAAGGATTTATGTTTGGTATAGATTTTCATCTGCAATAGAAACTTTGTGTATGTCAAAAGCAGATTTCATTTTGGATTGTGCAATAAATTTAGGACCAATGAATGTAATATACTCAGTACTAAAAGAACAACTTGGTAATTTAGTTCGTAGAAATCCTCAGAAGGTTTATATGTTACTTACAGGAAATGAATCAAGAAAGGAACTTATTTCATATGGAATACCAGATGGTATTTTGAAAAGAAAAAAATACCTGTCCCAAGACCAATGGATTGAATTAGCAAAATTACTAGCGGATAATCATTCCCATATAGCAAAACTACTTCATCATATGTCACCTTCGAATCGAGAAGAGATTTTTCAAGCTGTGTATGAAGAAGATAAACGAAAAGAAAGAATTTTTTCAGAAACCCTATTGTATGAGTTACCAAATAAATTGCGTGATAGAGAGGCTGCTAGAATGCTTGGACTTCGTGGAATTTATGATAGTAAAGAAAAGAAAATTACGATTACTGCATGTCGCCATATTGATAATTCAAGGGAAATGCTTCAAAAAGCAGCGCAAGCATCAAGTGCAGAGGAGCGTGCAAGTGCACTTGTGAAGCTTATTAAGAGTACTGCATTATCAAGACATGGAGCATATGAGACTTTGGTATTTTTAGGCCGTATTAAAAATGATCAAGATCCCGTGCGAAATGCGGTGTTCAAAGAGCTTTCAAATTGTCCTCCATCTGTTTTTACTGATGAGCATATTAAAGAACTCACTTTGCTCGTTGATAGTGTTACTGAAGCTAGAGATACTTCATATGGGACAATGTATGCAACACAAGAATTGGCTTTTAATATTATGAGATATAATGCATTAAATCCTCAAAGGGAGATTTTTAAATTTTCTATAAGTACAATTATAAAGCTGGTAAAGAAGACAGGACAACTTGCATTACCATCACTTCAGGAAAATTTACCAAGAGGTGCAGAAAAGATATTGTTTCAAGAGCTCTATCCATTACTTGTTGAAGCAAATAAAATAGAAAATTATAGATTTACAATTGATGTAGCAGCTTCATTAGGAAAAAGGGGCCATAACATAATAAAACTTCAAGAGTTGTTAAAAGAAGCGATAACTGCTAAACCAGATAATACAGCAGAGCTAGCAGTAACATATTGGCTTGCAAATAAAAAAACACGTGATGAAAGAGTTAAAGAATTACTAATTTTGGATAAATCCTTTATTACAATAAATGAAGTGTTTTTTCATTTACACTATAGACGTCAGGAATGGTTAGAACCGTTTATTTCTGGTAATGTTATCAAAGGTAAGTTTTTAACTGGTAAAACAATTTATGTTGTACCAGCTGATAATGGGTTTAATAGGTGGCTGCCACGTCAGCAAAATTCTTTAGGTATTATGCTTGAGAAAATTGCCTCTGATTCAAAGTGCAGCCTTTGGGAACGTTCTAGCGCTATAAGAATAATTGCAGGAATGCCTGATTTCTCTTCAAGTAAAGTGATAGAGCTTTTAAAGGATAATGAAGTAGCTATAGTAGAAGCTGCACTTCATGCATTATCGCTTATGGAAGATGCGGAAAAAGCACTTTCAATTCTCTTGGAGAATCTAGATGGAGACAGGGCACGTGTAGCAATGTACTCTATACCTAGATGTGTTCGTAAAGTGAATCCAGCTCTTCTAATCCTAATGCTTAAGGAACTTTTAAATAGAGACAAGCTTAAAATCACTGTTAGAAAAGAGGTTATTAGGTTACTGGGAGCTTATAAATCAAGTGATAGCATTTTACTACTGGTGAATGAATTTGAAGAAGCGAATTTGCATAAGGACGTAATAATTGCAATAGGACATGCGGTGAGAGAATTTTTAGATGATGAACGCGGGTGGAATATTTTAAATACTATAGCTTCTTCATCCAAAAGTGAGGCTGTAAAAAGTTTATTGTACCAGAACCCAGATGAACTACCAGAAGAATGTAGAGCCCCATATTTAGAATTAATAATTAAGATTGCAAAGCATATAGATGCAGAAGTTGGGCGAGAAGCTTTTAACTCCATGAGGCGTTGGACAAATGTAAATGAAGAAATAATTGCAGACTCTGCAGCAAAGGCTATTACTGATCTTGAAGATTGCAATAGATGGAATGCTGGAATGAATACTTTAGTGGAAACATGCCGCGATAATAAGGTTAATGAGTTTGTAATAGGTGTTTTCAAGAATTTATCTAGGGTTAGTATAGTTGATAACTGGAATGCTAATAGCCAAAGAGATTTGCCTCATAGACAGCGCTTAATGAAACTAGCAGATAAACTAATATCTTTACCAAATCTTACCCGCTTAAAGCTTACAGATTTGTATATGAAAATTATTGATACCCTCGTTTCAGATGAAACATTAAAATATGTTGTAATCAAATTTTATATAGCTTCAATCGATTGGAATAATATATATGAATCCGTTCAGTATATAAAAAGCATTGCAAATTGTGTTAGAAATCAATCTTACCTTATAAACAATGCCTATAGGGACATCGCAAAGAATTTAAAAGAGGACAAAGGATACTGGAATCCAGAAATAATATTACAAATTGTTGATATAGTATGGGCTGAAGGCTGCTGTGAAGCTAAGTTTATTGCACTTTCTTTACTTGAAGCTGCTGGAAGTGCTTTATTATGGAGAGCAGATTGTACTAATCGTTTGAAGTTATATAGAAAGCATACTAACATGGATATTCAATCACTTGCATTAGATATTTGGACAGCAATAGAATAAATTGCATGCTTTAAAAACTTAGTGGATTTTAAATGTAACCCCGTCACATCCACCAGTAAAAATCCCCTGCCTGTAATGACTTAAATAGTTACTTACAAGTGGAGTTTTTTTTGATGAGATATGTTAGCCTTACTAGTTACTTATACTAGTAAATTTGATTTACAAAATGTGTTGTTCACCTCAAATAAGTATGCTAGAATGTTATATATTGGTAAAGTCCCAAAACGTGGAGGTGCAGAGGTGATGTATAAAATTTATAAAATTAACTCCAATAATTTGACAGCAGATGAAGTTGAAAACTTATATTTAATCAATAAGAATATAACAAAAAAATATAATTTTTTAGAACCGTATAAAAGCAGTGATGACTATAAAGCTTTATATTTATCATCTTTTAATGGAATTGATAATGAGCTATTTGTACTTGAAAAGAATTCTTTAATTTGTGGAATGATTAATTGTGGTAAGGCTGCTGACTGTAATGGAAATGAACAATATAAATTAAATATCATTTTATGCGATTTACCAATTGATGAAGTTATGCTTAAGGCTATAAATCAATTGGTTCAAGAGAAACTAGATCAACATGGTGAAATTGTAGTGGCTACATATAATTATGAATTAAATGAATTAATACATCAATACAATAATAAAGTAAGCTTAAGGGCTAATTATTACACTTTAAAAAGAGAAGACATTGATATAGACATGCTTAATAAATCCATGAAAGAATTGGAAGTGAAAAATTCAGATTTTTCTATTAAATATACTGATATCATATCAGAGGATTATATCAAGCAATATTGCGATTTGTTTACAGAAACTATGAAAGATATGCCGGATGTTATGGAAGAGGGTTATGTACAGTTTATTATAAATCCTGAAAAGCAAAGGCAAATTAATGAATCTAATAAGAAAAGAAATATAACTCATAATTGTTATATGATTTTTAACTCAAATAATGAAATGATTGCTAAATCAAATGTATCTGTCAATAATAACGACCCTAGTTTTCCTTACCAATTTATGATTGGAGTTAAAAGATCCTATAGGGGAAGGAATTTAGGAAAATGGCTTTATGCATCTATGTATAAGAGATTATTCGAGACTGTTAATTTTGATAAGGTGATTGTATGTCATCATCCTGAAAACAAACATGCAATTAATGTTAGTGAATGGGTTGGATATAAATTCAACTATTTAATGACTGATCATATTTTATATAAATAACAAATATTTCATTATTATGATAGCCATCAGTTTACTAAACTGATGGCTATTATTCTTAAACCTATTGCCACAACCTCAAAGTACCTGAATTATTCATCCCAGGAATTTTTTTCACGTGCATTTGTAACTTTTTATTGTATTTCACCATATGAATATAGAAAAAAACAGTTGCCGATTTCAAAATAATAGTTGATAAAATACATTAATAAAATCCTCGGAAGTAATGCCAAGGGTTTTTGTTTCGTGCTCAAATAGTTGATAGAGTCATCAAAAGTTAAAAATTTTATAAGTAAATAGGTATTTTACAATATGTAAATAAAATAAAAAGTTAAACAAGTAGAAACAAAATACAATAAAGTTAAATAAAATACAACAAAATACTTTACAAGTGTAAAGAGAACTATTATAATTTAATCATAAACTAATTTTGAAAGGGTAGACTTCTATGGAGAATCAATTTTATACAATAGATAAAATCGCAGAAATATTAGGTATGCATCACAAGACTATAAGAAAATTTATAACAGAAGGTAAGCTTGGAGCAAATAAAGTTGGAAAGCAATGGAGAATTTCAGATCATGATTTAAGTGTTTTTATGGAAAAAAATAATGTTAGTATTAATGATAAAAAGGAGAGTCAAGAGTCAAGTATTGATTTTTATACTAATGAAGAAGTGAAAGATACTATGAAGCAAAAGGTAAATGTATCTACTGTTGTGGATATTAATGATGTAGATAAAGAAGAATATTTTAGAATATCAAATACTCTTATAGCACTGATGAATTGTAAAGATTCCAAAATGGAAAAATCAACAATTAATATGAAATATGATGAAAAAGTAAACAGACTAAGGATCTTGTTATGGGGAAATGTAAGCTTTATTGAAGGTATGCTAAGTTCAATTTCTATGCTTGTGGAACAAAAGGATTTATAAGGAGAGTGAATACTTTGAATTACAGAGTAGTAAATAAAAATGACAATAAATATATTGAATTTGCTTCTGATTTGAGGAAACTTTCTTCAGAGGAAGATGTACTGGATTACATATCTAAATGTATGGAAAATGACGTTTATACAATAATACTGCATTCTAATGTATTATCTGAAGATTTCTTTAATCTTAAAACTGGACTCGCAGGCATGGCATTGCAAAAATTTATAAACTACAATGTAAAAGTTGCTGTTATTATTGAAGATGAAGAAAAGCTTAATGAGCGATTTAAAGAAATGATTATGGAAGCTAACAAAGGAAATAATTTCAGAACATTTAAGAATATTGTAGATGCTGAAATTTGGATTTCAAAATTATAATATAACAATGGCATATATGTAAGTTATAACTCATATGGCTGACATTACAGAGAAGTTTGTTGTGGAAAAATATTTTTCAATAGGAGAGATATCTAAACTATCTATTATGAAAATACACATTATTTTTAGACTGTAATAAGATGTAATCTTATTACAGTTTTTTGCTTTTTAAAATTATGGTAGTCTTTTCTCTAACTATTTAATGTGCGAGAATCAATGCTCTACCACACTTTTTTCAAAAGTTTGTTGCGGTGGAGGAATTATTTGATATAATAAGTAGAATAATAGATTAGGAGTGGTTTTATGCAAGTGTATTTTGATAACAGTGCCACCACTGAGCCTTATGATGAGGTAATAGATGCTGTGGCATATACAATGAAAAATAATTTTGGAAATCCTTCATCCGCTCATGGTTTAGGACTTAAGGCAGAAATAGCTCTTAATGAATCAAGAGACAAAGTAGCTAATACTATTAATTGTACCAGGGATGAAATAATATTTACTTCTGGTGGAAGTGAAAGCAATAATTTTTTAGTAAAAGGTTTTACTGAGGTAGGTGCGCACATAATAACTAGTGAAATTGAACATCCTAGCGTACTGAATACATTTAGGGAATTGGAGTCAGCAGGGACTAAGGTCACTTATTTAAAGGTTGATAACAAGGGACGTATATCTCTAGAAGATCTAAAAAATAGCATAAATAGTGACACTCGATTGGTGAGCATAATTCATGTTAATAATGAGTTGGGAGTTGTTCAGGATATAGAAGCTATAGGAACATTAATAAAGGAAAAAAGTCCTAGAGTTAAGTTCCATGTAGATGCGGTCCAAAGCTATGGAAAGTTTAAAATAGATGTAAAAAAAGCTAAAATAGATTTGTTATCCGTCAGTGGGCATAAAATTCATGGCCCTAGAGGAATTGGTTTTTCTTACATAAAAAAAGGATTTACCCCCAAGACTCTAATAAGTGGTGGTGGACAAGAGAAAAACCTTAGATCCGGTACAGAAAATTTACCTGGTATTGTGGGTCTTATAAAGGCTTCAGAAATAATATATAACAATGTTCAACTCAATTTTTCAAAGGTAAGTGTGCTTAAAGAATACTTTATAGAAAGACTTAGAGATATAAAAGATATAGTGATAAACAGTCCTAGTGAGGATTGTTTCAGTCCTTATATTTTAAGTGTCTCCTTTATAGGTGTAAGAGGCGAAGTACTACTGCATCTTTTAGAGGAAAAGGGAATATATGTATCAACCGGTTCTGCCTGTTCCGCAAAGAAACAAGGAGATAGCCATGTGCTTAAAGCTATAGGCCTCAATACCCAGGAAACAAAGGGAACCATAAGGTTTAGCTTTAATGAGTTTAATACAAAAGAAGAAGTAGATTACACTATAGAAATACTAGAAAAAAGTTTTAAATTTTTAAGGAGAAAATAATATGAGAAAACTATTACTTATTAAATATGCATCGGAAATTTTTTTAAAGGGGCTAAATAGAAAAATATTTGAAAAAAAGCTCATGAAAAATATAGATTCGGTACTTAAGGGCTGCAGCTATGAATTTATAAGCGATCAAGGAAGGTGGTTCCTCTATAGTGAAGATTTGGAGGAGGTAATGTCAAAAGTAAAAAGAGTTTTTGGCGTTTCTGAAGTTTGTTTAGTTACGGAAGTAGAACCTACCATGGAAGCTATCAGTGCTCAAGCGGTTGTGGAAGCTGAAGATTTTGGAGAAACTACCTTCAAAGTTGAAAGTAATCGAGCAAACAAAGCCTTCCCTTTAAATTCTATGGAGATGAGTCGTGAAATTGGTTCTGTAGTCTTAAACGCTGTAGAGGGATTAACGGTAGATGTTCATAAACCACAAAGAATAATAAATGTGGAAGTAAGAAAAAGGGCTTATGTATTTTCTAAAAGGGTAAAAGCTGTTGGAGGAATGCCTTACGGTACGAATGGTAGTACTATGCTTATGCTTTCTGGCGGTATAGATTCTCCTGTTGCCGGATATATGATGGCAAGACGTGGAGTAGAATTAAACGCTATTTATTTCCATAGCCATCCTTACACTAGTGAAAGAGCTAAAGAAAAGGTAAAGGACTTAGCAAGACTACTAAAGGGCTACACTGGGAAAATCAATCTTTACGTGGCACCTTTCACTGATATTCAAATGGATATAATAGAAAAATGCCCTGAAAATGAGCTTACTATAATAATGAGAAAATTTATGATGAGAGTTGCATGTGCTGTGGCGGAAAAATATAATATAAACTCCGTAACCACTGGGGAAAGTATAGGACAGGTAGCAAGTCAAACTATGGAGGGACTCATGGTAAGCAATGACGTGGCAGATAGACCAGTGTTTAGACCTCTCATCGCCATGGATAAAATAGATATCATGGATATATCTAGAGACATCGGAACCTATGAGACTTCTATACTTCCTTATGAAGACTGCTGTACAATATTTGTACCAAAGCATCCCAAAATAAAACCTAAAGTAGACTTAATAAGAAATTCTGAAAGTATACTCGACATAGATAGACTTGTTCAAGAATGTATAGATAATATGGAGATATACAACGATCTTTAATAATTGCCGTTAAATAAGTAAAAGGATGTAGTAATTCTAAACTGCATCCTTTTACTTGTTTAGGTTTAGGTATATATAGGGTGTTTAAATTTATAGTACTTTAATTTTATTAATAACTAATATATCAGAAGGCACCCGATTAAGATTATCTAGATGGTCTAATTTAGTCCATTTAGCATCATTATGAGTAATTTAATTGTTAAAGTTCCTCCACATATTGAGTGTAAAAAAGATAGTAAAACTTTGTATTATTAAGTTCTACCATCTCTTTTGTTATTTTCATAAGAAAGTGCATATGGACACAAAAAATTCTCTAATACAATGGAATCTAAATCTTGTAATTCTTTTAGTGCGTTAGACTTTTAATAAAATATCCATCATATAGTAATATTTCTATCCCAATGTCTGTGTGCTGAAATATCAGTTATGAATTTATTTGTAAACTTATCTTTAGAATCCCCAACTGTAACTCCAGGCTGATCTTTCATCTCTGGTTTTAACAGCTTAGTCATTGACTGTGAAACTAAAATTGGCTTAAAATGCCTATAGGCTTCTTCGATAAATATCTTTCCACGCATTTTGAAGTCAGGGGCAACATTGTCTGAGCCAAGAACACAGATAGCATCAAACAATACAGGATCTGCAGATAACAAGGAATGTTTAGGCAGCTGATTTGTGCCATTAGAACCTTTTATTGGGCTTAAGTTAGAACCTATTATTTCTGGCATAGTTTTTGCATCGCTTAAAGCTTTCATCATAGTGTTAAAATCATCTACATTATATCCTTCTGATAATATTACTCCAACTTTCAATGTATCTGATTTTTTAATAGTATTTTCTTGACTAAGTGCTGGTGATATTTTGTTATATTTTGAGGCTTCACCTTTTGGAATGTTAGCTCCGAGATATTGTGCCACTTGAGTCATCATGTCAATATTGACATTGGCAAACATATCAATTACTTGTTGCCTAATGTCTTTATTGTTTACCTTAGAAAGTTCAAATTTAAATGCATCAATAATATGCTTTTTCTCCACACTACTCATGCTATTGTAAAACATTGCTGCTTGAGAAAAATGATCTTCAAAACTTTTACTTCGTGAGCGGACTATATTTCCTTCTACTTTTTCTTGGTAATTAGCAAAGCCACCTTCATCTTCACTTACGGTTTTTGGTGTGTTGTTAGATAATGAATTATTATGGTAGCTCACATTAGTAGTATTTATTGTCTGCCTTGAATGACCATCTCTTTGATTATTATGAACGGGCGATACAGACCTATTTATAGGAATCTCATGGAAGTTAGGTCCACCTAGCCTTATAAGTTGAGTATCTGTATATGAGAATAATCTACCTTGCAATAGTGGATCATTTGTAAAATCAATTCCTGGAACTAAATGACCTGGATGAAAGGCCACTTGTTCAACTTCTGCAAAGAAATTATCTACATTTTTATTTAAGGTGATTTTTCCTATAATCTTTACAGGAACATCCTCTTCAGGCCAAAGTTTTGTAGGATCCAATATGTCAAAATCTAAGCTAAATTCTTTATCTTGTGGTAATAATTGTACCCCTACTTCAAATTCTGGATAATTTCCTGTATTGATAGCTTCTTGCAAGTCTTTCCTATTAAAATCTGCATCCTTACCAGCTATTTTTTGAGTTTCATCCCAAACTAAAGAATGAACTCCAAGCACAGGTTTAAAATGGACTTTAAAGAAAGTAGATTTACCACTTTCATTAATAAATCTAAAGGTATGTACGCCAAAGCCTTCCATCATACGGTAACTTTTCGGAATTGCTCTATCAGACATAACCCACATAACGGTATGAGCAGATTCCTGATTATTTGCGACAAAGTCCCAAAATGTATCATGAGCACTAGAGGCTTGAGGAACCTCCGTATCTGGCTCAGGCTTTACTGCATGAACAAAATCGGGAAATTTAATTGCATCTTGAATAAAGAAAACAGGAATGTTATTTGCAACTATATCATAATTACCTTCTTGAGTATAAAACTTTAGTGCAAAACCTCTTATATCCCTAACTGTATCTGCAGATCCTCTAAATCCAGCTACAGTAGAAAATCTTACAAATATAGGGGTTTTTACAGAAGGATCTTGTAGAAATCCTGCTTTAGTATATTCTTTCATTGATTCATATAGTTGAAATTCTCCGTGTACTCCTGTGCCTCGTGCATGCACAACTCTTTCAGGAATCCTCTCATGGTCAAAATGAGTCATTTTTTCTCTGAAATGGAAATCTTCCATTAAAGTTGGGCCTCTATACCCTGCCTTTAATGAAAACTCGTCTTGTGACATTGTAACACCTTGATTTGTGGTAAGATTTTTTCCTTGGTTATCCATTTTAAATTCATCTAGTTGTTTCTCTTTTGCACTTTTTATCTGGTTACTTCCTTTGTTATTTTGATTTTCCATGGTATTCTCCTTTCAAACTATCGACTTTCATGTTAAAAAAGTTGTTTATTATAATATTGTCAACTAAAAAGTATTTATACTTCCACTTAATAAAGAGAAGGCAATAAGTATTTGTAATGAAAATAAAAGTGATAGATATCTAAAATATTATAGGAATTTGCAGTAGTTACGGTGAACTGCACTATAAATAAATGAGGTTAAAGAAAATAGATTTTTAAAAGAATAGGTCTACGTTCTTTAATTGAATAATTATATTTATGCGAGTATAATTTAATGAAGATATTATATAATGGTAGGAGAATAAATATAATGACTACAAATAGTTATGCATATAATAAAGAAAGATTTAAAAATTTTAGAATTAATTGTGAGAAGTGTTTTGGATTTTGTTGTGTTGCACTATATTTTTCAGCATCTGAAGGGTTTCCAACAGATAAGGTGGCAGGAAAGCCATGTATAAATTTAAAATCAGATTTTACTTGCTTAGTTCACAATAATCTTAGACAACAAGGGCTTAAAGGGTGCACTGCATATGATTGTTTTGGAGCTGGTCAAAAGGTAGCTCAAATAACATATAAAGGTGAAAATTGGAGAAATTCTTCCCAATTAGCAAAAGAGATGTTTGATGTATTTTTAGTTATGAGACAATTACATGAAATGTTATGGTATCTTACAGAAGCTTCTATGCTAGAGTCTGCTTATAGCATTAAAGAAAAAATTGATTTACTTATTAGGGAAACGGAGGAAATAACTAATTTAAGTCCTAAGGATTTAATAGAATTAGACATAGTATCCCATAGAGAGAAAGTAAATGTGTCGTTAAGACAGGCTAGTGAATTAGTTAAGGAAAATTTTAATTTAAAAAATCAAAAGGAGTTAAGCAGAGGTAAGAATTTTATTGGTAAAAAACTTAAGAAAGCTAATCTTATAGGATCCGACTTAAGAGGTGCATTACTTATAGCAGCAGATTTAAGTGGAAATGATTTAAGCGGAGCAAACTTAATAGGCGCAGATATGAGAGATACTGATATAAGGGGAACAAATCTTAAAAACAGTGTATTTCTTACGCAGTCTCAAATAAATACTGCAAAAGGTGATAGCAATACGAAATTGCCAGATTCATTAATTAAACCAAGGTATTGGGAAAAATAGTTAGGATAATGTAGGTTTTAGGTATATAGCATTGATGATGATTATACTTATGGCTACGTTTTAGTATAGTGTTGATATTGTAATATTTATTTAAGGAAGCTCTTCGATAGCTTCCTTAAATTTAAATTCTCTAAAATTATAATTATACATAAGTTTATAAAATTTCAGATATTGGTGAGAAATTAAAATTGTTTAATTCATATTTATCTACAAGTCCATTGTGACTTTTTAATAAGTAGGCCTTTCTACTGTTATCAGATTTGATAATTCTATACGTATCATCCTGTATAACAATTGCACAATTATTTTCGATGGCAATACCAGGAAGCACTTCTGTTTTCATTATTTCATCAAACACCTCATGTCCTTTTTCATTATAATGAGGACAATGAATTGATGGTATTAAGTCAATTCCTATTGCTTGAGTATAATCCCACCATCCCTCAGGGTTAGTATGTAAATTACTATCACTATGTCCTTTTGTAAACCAACATATAGAACCTGCACTTACCCCCGAGAGAATTATGTTATTTTCATATGCTTTCTTTAAATATTTATCAATTTTCTTATCTCTCCAGATATCCATCATTTTAACAGTATCGCCACCTCCTACATAAATGATATTAGACCATAGAAATTTTTCCTGTATTTCATATTCACTAATATCATTACCTATAAGAAGTAATGTATCAATGTCACAACCAAGTTGTTCACCATATACCTTTTTTATCACATCAATATATCCTTGTGAATCACCACTTGCTGTTGGAATAAATAAGAGTTTAGGATTTGGAGTTCTAGATAACTCAACAATATATTTATCAATTATCATAGTTTCCTCCAAGCGTAAATCACCACCACCAATGGCTACAATTGTTCTCATATAATTTCCCCCTCATTATATAAACAATATTTATATTTAACTATAATATACAATCCGTATTTTAAAGTATAGCACTAATTCCAATATATTGTAATAACTATGTGAATTCTGGTTTTCTTGCCTTAAAGTAATAATTAGATTTATGGCTTTTCCAGCAAACATGTATCTTCTACCTTATGATATTGTAGTTTTGGTCACGTGAAAAACTTTTTGGAAGCTGTTTTTGACAGAGAACTTGACGGAGATGTTATTTCATCAGCTTTAAATGGAGATATGCTGTGTAAGGATGTGGTTTATTTACATGACGATATTATGGAGATGTACGTAAAATAGAACTTGTGGTAAAAGTTAAATATATCAATAGTTAATGTGGACTTGACTTCCAATAGTGAATATACAATAAAAAAGCAATATGTTTTACACTAATGAGGGTAACCCTATAGGTATATCCAACTTTTAAGTGTTAACTTAAAAAAGTCTACGTTATATCCGTCATGGTGAAACGTATCATAAGTAACGAAGGTTTTTCGAAAAAAAGAGGCTTAAACAAATCCGTAATATTAATGGATATGTTTAAGCCTCTTTGGATTACTTATATAAAAAAATTTTTAGGTTATATTTATTATCTACGGTGGCAAGTAGAACGTTTTTTATATCAGTTTGATATAACTTTTCTAAACTGGAAACAACCCAGTCTTCATCTTTATTAGTTTGCTTTAGCTCCTCGTAATTAATTTTACCGTCCTTAATAATTGTTTTAGGCAAATCAAAAGCTTCTGTTTCCATTTGGTAGAATGAAGGAGTAATGGGTTCATATTTTGGATCTAAAAAAACAGAAAATTTTCCATCAGCTTCCCAAATTGCTAATGCTACCTTTTTTATATCTTCTACTTTTTCTTCACGTAATTCTTCTAATAACACATCAAGAGATATTCTTGCTTTTTTTAATCCTTCATAAATAATTTCTCCGTCCTTGACAATTGTGATCGGTTTATGATTAATAAGTATTTTTATAAATGGAAATTTTAGAACACAAAATACTCCACCAAGATATAGAACAACTAATACAATTGTTGAAATGACGGACCCTTTTAACCCAAGATTTTCGTCAGACAATGGATGGGCAATAATATTTCCAATTACTAAAGCAATGACAAAATCAAGGAGTCTTAATTGGGAGATGCTACGCTGTCCTAAGACTTTTGCAATAACAACTAAAAAGAAAAAAGCAATAACAGCACGCAAAGCCCACTCAATAGTGGTAAGGACTTCCTGGCCCAGCCAAAAATCCATATAAGTCGCCTCCTTTATCCCAAAAATTTAATACTGATGTTATCTTAACCAATAATCAATAAAAAATTAATAAAAATAAGTAGTTTTCATTTTATAGCTTATTATACTTTTAGTAATTGGAAGTTAAATAAGAAGATTTGGAGAGAAAAAATGGATTACATCAAATGAGCATAATCCTATATATATTTTTAATAACAACTAAAAAGTCTATGTTATACTCGTCACGGGGAACTGTGTTATAAGTAACGTAGAATTTTTTAAAATTACAATGTAAGACATGATACTTAAGTTAACTATTTATAAGATTAACCAATATTGTTAATATAAACCTGATAATGTATAATTAAAATAGGAAAGGCGGTGGGTTTATGAAAATCAATAGGATTTTCATAAGTTTTAAAACTTGCTCCTGCAAAGGCTACTATGAAACAAAAAAGCAATGCTTTGTCAGGAGCCTAATTTTAAAAAATTGCTTATAAATAAATGTTGATTAACTTAGGCTCTTGTAACACATTGCTGATTTTTGGTAGTTTTTGCATCAAATCTATAAAAATAGAGGAGGGCAAGAATTTGAAATATATTAAAGCAAATAATGTGTTACCACTAAATATGATAAAAGCCATACAAGAATATGTTGATGGAGAATTTGTTTATATACCAAGGAAAAATGATAATCAGATGGCTTGGGGAGAAAAAAGTGGTACAAAAGATATGTTAAAAAATAGGAATATAGAAATTTTTCAAAAGAATAATGATGGTATGTCTATAAGAAAGTTAGCACAGATATATTACTTATCAGAGCAGAGCATAAGACGTATTATAAGAGAGCAGAAGAGATTATGCTCATAATTAAGCCATAACTGTTTATGAAATTGAATGTTTATTTAAAGTCATGATATGATTTTCTTAGAGAGTTTTATAAGGAAACTTTATCTGATTTTAAGTAGACATTGTAAGTTAAATATAATGTCCTATTTATAATCAGCATGCTAATTGAAATAAGAATTAGCATGCTATTTATTTTACGATTATATTATAAAATAGGAGGATTTATAATATGAATTTAAATGAAGTAAAATTAGAACCAGTAGATATAGAATCAAGGGCTAAGTTGGAGAATTTGGTAAGTATATACTTACATGATTTATCAGAGTTTGCAGATGATTTAAAAATTAATGAAGATGGAAAATTTGAATATGATGGGTTAGAAATGTATTTTAAATCAGAGGATTTAACTTCTTATTTTATAACATATCAAGGCGAAGTGGCAGGTTTCATTCTTTTTAATACTGGGAAATATGCTCCAAGAGATATTGATTATGTTGTTCATGAGCTATTTCTATTAAAGGGCTTTAGAAAGAAAGGTATAGGAAATGCTGCAATTAGAATTTTGCTAGATACATACAAAGGTAAATATAGAATTGAGCAAATATCAAGTAATAAGCCTGCAGTGAATTTTTGGACAAAATTTTATGAAAATCAAGGCATCAAATATATAGAATTAAAAGAAAGACATTATGATTTAGAATGTAGCATTCAGATATTTAGTATATAAATTAAAAGGAGACACCACCTTCAAGACGGTATCTCTTTTAAGTTTGTCTAAGGTGATAATCACATTAGACTTTTATCTTTTATCATCACTAATTTATTAATTTAGATTGTAATAGAAAACATAAACTGAAAGCCAATATTAGTTGTGTTTAACTATATTATGTAATAATATATAAATAAAGGAATATTTATTATAATCTTTAAAAGGGGAGGTGTATAATATGAATATTCCTATTTGGGAATATGTATTTTCAATGGGAACTTATTTTATTTTACTTTTATTCATGATTGAATATATGAGGAAACATCATAAGTTTGCAGCTATCTTCTGGGTTGCTTCTTTATTTACTTTTCCACTTTGGCTTATGGGAGGTATAAATGGTTGGTTCCGTTGGGCAAAAACATTCAGTGCTATATTGCCACTTATAATAGGGGGATTTTTCCGTGTAGCTGATCAAGAACAATACGAAGGAAAGTTTTGGGACTTTATGAGAAAGGATTGGATAGTTTGGTTCATTTATGCGGTACTATTCTTAAATATTGCCGAAGCTACCATAAAAGATGTTACTTTAAAAAACTATGGCAATGCGCTTTGTGGATTATTATTATGTTTTACTATTCCATTCCCAAATGGACGAAAATTCTTTAAATTAAGTGCTGAAGATAATAGTATGTTTATAGCTTATACAACTATAGCTTGGAATTTATTATATACAACTTGGAATTTATGCTTTGTATATGGTGAAACTGGTAAATACTTTGCTAGCTCTATATGCATATTATTGGCAGCAGAAATATATCCAATTATTAAAAGAAAACCTGAACTTTATATAGCAGCTCGTATATATACCTTATCTGCTCACGTACTAATTAGAGCTTGTTTACCTAACTTATTCCCAGCTGTAATGGATGCATCATCCTGGTTTAATGCAGATATATTATATGGATGGGGAATATTTAACGGTATAATAATAATTCCTTATGCTTTCTGGTATATATGGCAACTACATTCAGGTAAGGCTGAAGTAAGCTTTATTAGAAGTAACACTTCAGCAATGTAGGTAGTAATTCTATATTCAATATAAAATTGCTAATTATGATTTCTAAAATAATAATAAATATTCCTATTTAATGTAAAATTATACTATATCACTAAGTTCAAAAGGAAGAAGTCAAAGTTCAGCATTTAAATAGCAAACATAGAGCTATTATATTAGAATGTTTACAATTAGGAGAGGGATATAGTAAAAGTATATATGATGAAATTTAGAATAATTAAAAGTAAACTGTATCATAAATGACGTAGACTTTGGTCTAAAGTCTTGACGTGAGTACTGTTTATAGCACTAGCATAGGATATAGGTGGAAAAGGAATTGAAAAGTAATGATTCAGCAAACATACCATATGAAGTGGTAAAAAGTTCATTGAGTAAATTCAATAAGCCACTAGAAATCACTGTTTCGGAAGAAAGAAAACTTTTAGGTTAAAGCTACTACTCTTACAATGGGTAGTAGCTTTTATGTAAAAAATGATATAGAAATATTTTCTACTATTGTAATTTAATTTCCAGAGATCCAAAATTAGATTAAATAGAACTTAGAAAATAAAGCATGTAAATTAGGAGGGTACCAATGAACAGTTTACTTAAAACAAAAATAAATGATTTTATGGAATTATACTGTAACACGTGGGCATTTAGTGGTTCGATATTAGTAGCTGAAAAGGGTGAGACTATCATCAAAAAAGGATATGGACAGGCATCTATAGAACATAGTATTCCAAATACATCAAAAACCAAATTTAGAATTTGTTCTATAACAAAGCAATTTACTGCTATGGCAGTGATGATGTTACAAGAAAAAGGCTTGTTGAGTGTTAATGATAAAATTTATAAGTTCTTTCCTGAATATAAAGAATTAGACAAAAGAATAACTATACATCACCTTTTAACTCATACTTCCGGTCTTCAATATTTATTTGGACAAAACTTTCCAATAATGTATAGTAAGTCTAAGCATACACATGAAGATATGTTTAATGTATTTAAGGATAAGTCTCTTCTCTGTGAGCCAGGAGAAATGTGGAATTACTCTAATTATGGATACTATTTACTTGGATGTATTGTTGAAAAGGTTTCAGGTGTAACCTATGATGAGTTTTTAAAGAAGAACATTTTTGAACCGTTAAATATGAATAATACTGGTATTGAAAAAAATAAAGCAATTGTACCAGGGCTAGCTAATGGGTATTATCTAAATGATAATGATTTAATGCATACTGATTATGTAAACATGGATACAACTTTTGGATCTGGGGAAATCTACTCTACAGTCGAGGACATGCTAATATGGGATCAAGCTTTATATAATGGACGACTTGTTTCAGAGGAAACACTTGATACTATATTTTTACCATATGCAAATTCTGGTGAAAGAGGTACTGAGGATAATGATTATGGCTATGGATGGTTTATAGATAAAATGTACGGACGCAAAAGGATAAGTCACGACGGCGGTGGATTGGGATTCATAACTGGATTTGACAGATACATCAATGAACAAGTAAGTATTATTGTATTAAGTAATTATGGATTTACAGCAGTTTGGCGTATTGCAGAGATACTTGCAGCTATAGTATTTCAAGAGGAATATCAATTTCCAAGTAGACCATTAAAATATGATTTAGATTACCAGGTATATGAAAAATATATGGGTGTATATAAATGTGATAATGAAAAACTCACTGTAGGAAGAGACAAAGAAAAGATGTTTTTTGTTATAGATGATGAATATATTATACCTATGTATCCGATATCAGAAACAGAATTTCATCATACTTGGATAGATGAGAGTTATGCCTTTTCTAAAGATGAGAATGGGGAGTTGTACTTTTGGGGAGCTAAAAAACAATAATTTTATAAGAGTTTAATACAAGAAAAATTCCTATGTACAATGTGAT
This sequence comes from Clostridium subterminale, assembly GCF_039521425.1. Classification (NCBI taxonomy): domain Bacteria; kingdom Bacillati; phylum Bacillota; class Clostridia; order Eubacteriales; family Clostridiaceae; genus Clostridium; species Clostridium subterminale. The sequence goes on along the minus strand of NZ_BAAACI010000011.1, from coordinate 2,450 downwards.
TACATAGGAGTTTTTAAGTTTTAATGAGAATTCAATGAAGAAGATATTATTCACAACTGCCATCTAAACCAGGGTAATATTTAATAGACCAAGCTTCAAATTCTTTAATGATCTTAGTAATTTCTTTCCCTTTATCAGTTAAATGATACTCAACTTTAGGTGGAATTTCAGCATAGATTACTTTACCTATTAATCCATCATTTTCTAATTCTTTTAAATTTTCATTCAAAATTTTTTGGCTTATGCCTTTAACAACTTTTTGAAGCTCTAAAAATCTTTTGGGCTCATTATATAAATTACATAATAAAAGAGCTTTCCATTTACCACGTATAAAATCCATTGCAAAATCTAATAAACAAACATAAGTTTTGTTATTGAAAGAAATCATTAAATTACCTACTTTCAAATGTTTTTACATAAGATATTATACTAGAATTTTTAATGTAAATAAAGAATATTGGCTGTTATATTAATAAATTATTTTCCTATGTAAATAAGGTATTCTAATAAATCTTACCTTTAGGTAAGTCATCTAACGTAAAAGTGCGTACTTGTTAAGTATTATAGGCATTTATATAATGAGAACATAAGTTGAGAGATAAAAAAACAGATATAAGGAGATGTAATATGAAGGTAGTTGCTTTTAATGGAAGTCCTAAAAAAGATGGTAACACGTATAAATCAATAGAGATTGTAGCAAAAGAATTAGAAAAAGAAAATATTGAGGTTGAGATTATTCACGTTGGGAATAAGGTTATACGTGGGTGCTTAGCCTGTGGTGGATGTAGTAGAAATAAGAATGAAAAATGCGTCATCGATAAGGACGAGGTTAATGAATGGATTGTAAAGATGAAAGAGGCTGATGGGATTATATTAGGATCTCCAGTTCATTATTCTGCTATTGCAGGAACCATGAAATCATTCTTAGACCGTGCATTTCTTGTAACATCAGTAAATGACAGTATGCTTAGACATAAAGTTGGCGCAAGTGTTGTTGCAGTTAGAAGATCAGGAGGAGTTCCGGTATTTGATCAATTGAATAATTATATTAATTATTCAGAAATGTTAATGCCTACATCAAATTATTGGAATGTAGCTTATGGTAGAACAGAAAATGAGGTTCTTCAAGATAGTGAGGGAATGCAAATAATGAGAGTATTAGGTAAGAATATGGCCTGGCTAATGAAACTTGTCGAATTTGGGAAAGATAATATTGAAGCACCAAAAAGAGAAAATAAGAATTTTATGAATTTCATAAGATAAATATATGAATAAAAAATAATTAAAGGTTTGGAAGGATAAGAATTAATATGATAGATAATATGAATAGTACAATTACTTTAAACAACAGTATTGAAATGCCAAGATTAGGACTTGGGGTTTTTAGAGTAGAGGATAGTTCAGAATTAATAAATGCAGTTAAAGTGGCAATAAAAAATAGATATCGAAGCATTGATGGTGCCGCTATATATGGAAATGAAGAAGCTATGGGAGAAGGAATAAAAGAAGGTATAAATGAAGCAGGGATTTCAAGGAAAGATTTGTTTATAACTTCTAAGGTTTGGAATGTTGATTTAGGATATGAATCAACTATAGCAGCTTATGAATCAAGCTTAAATAGATTAGGTGTTGATTATTTAGATTTATATCTTATTCATTGGCCAGTAGAAGGAAAATATAAAGAAGCTTGGAAAGCATTAGAATATCTATATAAAGAAGGCCGTGTTAGAGCTATAGGAGTAAGTAATTTCCAAGTTCATCATCTTCAAGATTTATTAGGTGATGCTGAAATAAAACCTGTTATAAATCAAGTAGAATTACATCCCTACTTAAGTCAAAAAAAGGTTAGAGAATTTTGCAGAGAAAATGATATTCAAGTTGAAGCATGGTCACCTTTAATGGCAGGTAATGGATTATTAGAAAATGAGATATTAAAAGAAATAGCTAAGAAGTACAATAAAACAGTAGCTCAGATAGTGCTACGTTGGGATTTACAAAGTCAAGTAGTAACTATTCCTAAATCTACAAATGAGAGAAGGTTAATTGAAAATATAGATGTATTTGATTTTAATCTAAGTAAGGTTGATATTGATAAGATAGATAGCTTAAATCAAGATTTAAGAGTAGGACCAGATCCAGATAATTTTGATTTTTAATTTATATTTTATTCTTTTTATTTTAGTAAGTTTAATTATATAATTAAAACCTCACTTCAAATAGTTATGGTGAGATTTACTATAAATAAAGTAGAAGAGGTTGTGACAAAAGTATGAAAATACTTTGACACAGCCTCTTTTCTCATGAGCTTTCTTTGCTTAAACTTGAAAAACAAGAAAACTAAAGAGTGTGTAAATTATTTTATAAAGCGTTGACTCTAACACCACGTCATAGTGTAATATAAAAATATAGCTTGAATATATTAACAAAAACTCATAGCCGGCTGAGTGTTA
>NZ_BAAACI010000010.1:0-22763 GCF_039521425.1 Clostridium subterminale | reverse complement strand
ACGAAGGTTAAGCATCAAGAGGCCGATAGTACTGCATGGGAAGCTGTGTGGGAGGGTAGGTTGTTGCCAGGTCATTTGGATCTTTAGCTCAGTTGGTTAGAGCAACCGGCTCATAACCGGTAGGTCCGGGGTTCGAGTCCCTGAAGGTCCACCATATTTGGGGGTATAGCTCAGTTGGGAGAGCACCTGCCTTGCACGCAGGGGGTCAAGGGTTCGAATCCCTTTATCTCCACCAAAAGCAATCTAAATAGATTGCTTTTTTTTTATATTTGCATTACTTAATCAATTATTATATTATTATTTTAATTAAATAAATTCATTATAAAGATGGAGTAATTAGTATGAATAGAGTTAAGCAATTTATTAATTGTATATTTGCAAAAATAACTAAAAAAGATGTTAAGTTTATTAACGACTATTTAGATGAGTATGAAAAGAATTTACTATATAAACTTCCAGTTTATGATGTGAAACATTCAGTTAATGTAGCTAGAGAGATATATATAAATGAATCTGAAGAGGAAATTAAAAAAAATAATCTCAATTATAAAGAGGTTGTAAAATCAGCTATATTACATGATGTAGGTAAAGTCCACATGCCTCTAAATCCAGTAGATAAATCTATTTTAGTATTACTAAATCATTTTACAAAAACGAAAATAAAGAGATACAGTGATAGAAATTCTAAGATATATATTTTTTTTAATCATGGAGAAGAAGGATATAAAATTTTAAAAGAAAAAGGATATAATAAAGAATTTTTAAATGTTATAAGAAATCATCATAATTATAAAGTACAAAATAAATGGCTAGATATTTTACGAAAGTATGATGATAGAAATTAAACATATAACTAATAAAAGTTAAATAATTAAAATAAATATTTAATAATAAAAGAAAAAAATACAATAATATACAGAGGTATATGATATACTATTATTTAAATAATATATATTGTATATACACGGAGGGGATTATGACAAGTGTAGAAAGAAGAGAAAAAATAAAAAATTTATTAATACAATCTCAGGAGCCTATAAAAGGTCAGATATTAGCAGAAATGTTTGAAGTTACTCGTCAAATTATAGTGAAGGATATAGCTATTATAAGAGCTGAGGGGGTGGATATCATATCTACACCAAAAGGATATATGGCTTTAAAGGAGAATATCAATAGCATAAAGAAAGTTATAGCTGTTAATCATGGAAGGGAAGAAGTAAAAAATGAGCTTGAGACTATTGTTAAATATGGTGCAATTGTAGAAGATGTAATAGTTGAACATCCTCTTTATGGAGAAATACGAGCTATGCTTATGCTTAAAAATATGATGGACATCGAAAATTTTTATAGTAATTTTAAGCAGTATGAAGCTGAGCCCTTAAGCGCATTAACAAATGGAGTTCATCTTCATACTATAATATGTGAAAATGATAGAGTTTTATCAAATATAATAGCGGAATTAAATAAAAAAGGGTTTTTAATTAAGGAATTATAAAAAAAGGGGTGTGAATGGTTTGAAGAAAAAAGCTATAGGTATTATAGTTGCTACTATAATAATTATATTGTTTTTAGCCATTGCTGGAATAAATATAATAGTTGATTATCAATGGTTTAGTGAATTGGGATATCTTTCAATTTATTTTACTAAGTTATTATCTATATTAAAACTAATGCTTCCTACATTTTTAGTAATGTTTATAGGCATAACATTATATTACAAAAGCTTAATACCTAATATTAGAAAGTTAAAAAAGATAGTGGAAGTTGATAAAATTAAGGAGAAAAAAAGATTTAAAATCTTTTTAGGAATAAATTTTATTGTATCCGTATTCTTTTCTTTTAGTTTTGCAAATATATATTGGTACAAGATATTAGAATTTACCAACTCTACAAAATTTAATGTTAATGATCCTATATTTAATAAGGATATATCATTTTTTACATTTAAATTACCTTTAATAGAATCTTTATATAGTAGTATGATTTCATTATTAGTTTTACTTGTAATAGCTACCTTTGTAATTTATATTCTTTTAAATGCTAGGGATAAAATTAATAATCATTTTGATAGATCAGTTAAGGTTGTAAATTTTAAATCTATGACTAGTGGTATAACAAGTTTTGCAGGAAAACAACTTGCCGTAATAGCTGCATTACTTATGTTGGTTATATCTTTAGGATATATGATAAAAGGATGGAACTTAGCATATTCTCCAAGGGGTATAGTCTTTGGAGCAAGTTATACAGATGTAAACGTATCTTTAAAGTTCTATAAAGTGATTTCTATAGTTTCAATTATTTTTGCTGTATTAATATTCTTAAGTATAATGTTTAAAAAAGTTAAACCAATAATATTTTCAGTAATAGTAGTATTTGTACTAATGATTGGGGAAAATGTTGCAGCAGGAGTTATCCAACAATTTATTGTTAATTCCAATGAAAAAACTTTGGAAAAACCTTATATTGCCAAGAATATAGAATATACTAATATGGCTTATAATATTGATGAAATTGATGAAAATAATTTTGAAATAAAGAATGATTTGGATGCTGCAGGTATAAAAGAAAACAAAGATATAGTTGAAAATATCAAGGTTAATTCATATAGACCTGCTTTAGAATTTTATAATCAATTTCAATATATAAGATATTATTATAAATTCAATGATATAGATATTGATAGATATAATATTAATGGAAATTATAATCAAGTATTTATAGCACCAAGAGAAATTGATTTTGAAAAGTTAGATGAAAACTCTATAACATGGCAAAATCGACATTTATCATATACTCATGGATATGGTGTTGTTATGAGTAAAGTTAACTCAGTAACAAGTGAAGGACAACCAGATTTCATTATGAGTAATATACCTATTGAAAATGAAACTGACATTTCATTAGAGAATCCAAGAATATATTTTGGGGAGAATACTAATGATTATAGTATAGTAAATACTAAATTAGGAGAAATTGATTATCCAGTAGGAGGTGAAAATGCCACTAATAATTATGATGGTAAAGCTGGTATATCAATGAATTACCTAAACAGAATTATATTTGCTATAAAAGAGCAAAATAGCAAATTTTTATTATCTCAGGATATAACTAATGACAGTAAAATTTTACTTCATAGAAATATAGTAGAAAGAGTTAATAAAATTGCACCTTTTTTAAGATATGATAAAGACCCCTATGTAGTTATAAACAATGATAGACTTTATTGGGTTATAGATGCATATACTGTAAGTGATAAGTTTCCATTTTCACAGCCTATGGGAGATATAAATTATATTAGAAATTCAGTTAAAGTTGTAGTTGATGCATATGATGGAACAACTAAATTTTATATAACAGATAATACAGACCCTATAGTTTCAACATATGCCAAGATATTTCCTAAGTTATTTACAGACTTAAGTACTTTACCTGATGAAATTAAATCTCACTTTAAATATCCGCAAGATTTATTTGCAATTCAGTGTGCAATGTTATCTAAGTACCATGTTTCAGATCCAGGAGTTTTCTATAATGGGGATGATGTATGGTCTATAGCTAGTGATGTAGCTACAATTGAGGGTGATGAAGTAAAATCAGAAGCTTCATATGTTACTACTAAATTAGCTGGAGAAGATAAAGAAGAGATGGTTATTTTAGAGTATTTTAATACTAAAGGTAGAGATAATATGGTTGGTATGTTTGGTGTTAGAATGGATGGAGATAATTATGGTAAAATGTTTTTATATAAATTTCCAACTGGAGGAACAGTATATAGTCCAATGTTATTTAAACAAAAAATAAACCAGGACCCAGAGATATCTAAACAATTATCTCTTTGGGATACTAAGGGCTCTCAGGTTCAATTTGGGGAAGTTTTAATAATACCAATAGGAAACTCCTTGTTATATGTAGAACCTCTTTATTTGAGAGCTGCTGGTGAAAATAGTATACCAGAAATGAAAAATGTTATAGTCGGCTATGGAGATAAACTAGTACTTGAAAAAGATATTGGAACTGCTATTACAAAGATGTTTAATATAGAGGATGGTAAAAATAACACTAATAATGTAGGTACAGAAAATAATGGTCAAGAAGGAAAGGTGAATTCTGATTATTTAGAAAAGCTAAAAGAAGCATATACAAATGCTATTGAATCTCAAAAAAATGGCGACTGGTCAAAGTATGGTGAGTATATAAATGAAATAGGAAAACTAATTGACGAATTATCAAAATAAGTTTATATAAATAACATGACTAGCCGCTCTAAAGCTTTCGTAGTAAAATGGAAGATAGAGTGGCTAGAATAATTATATAAAGTAATATTAGCATGCATATGTGGAGGAAATTATGGATTATGATGTATTGATATTAGGTGGAGGAATCATAGGTTGCGCTATAGCTTATGAATTATCAAAATATAACCTTAATATTGCAGTTATAGAAAAAGATTATGATATATGTAATGATACACCTTCTATAAACACAGCGACAATATATGATGGACTAGAATGTGAGGATGAATTATCATCTAAGCTTATTAGAAAAGGAAATTTATTAATGGAGGAGTATGCATCAAGATTTAAAGTTCCATATAAAAGGTGTGGAACTTTATATATAGCAAGAAATGAGTTTCAGGCTAAAAGCATTGATAAAATGTATGAAAGAGCTAAAGCAAAAAAAATTGATGATGTAAAACTTCTTATAGGAAAAGAAATATTGAAACATGAACCTAATATAGAAGGAAATATAATAAAGTCAATATATATACCTAATACAGGGGTAATAAGCTCATATGATTTAGCCTTAGCTTATGGTGAAATTGCTTTTGATAATGGAGTGAATTTTAGATTACAAGAAGAGGTTGAATCTATAAATAGTATAAATAAAGGATTCAAAATAAAAACAAATAAAAATAAATTCACTTGTAAGATAGTTATTGATACAACTAAAGATAAAAATCTACAATTAGTTAATGAAAACAATAAAGAAGATGGCAAAGGAAAATATTTAAAATATGTAGTTATTGATAAGTCTTATGAAAAATTATATTCTAACATAGTTTTTGATGTAAGAGAAAATGAAAGAATATATATAAGACCTACAATTAACAATGAAATGATAGGGGCTTATAGTAGCTATAAAAATGTTCACTACGACAAAGTGATTGAAAAGATAAAACCTCTTACTAAAGAAATTAGTGAAAATGACATAAAAGTAGTAAGGGATTGGCGACTTTTTGATGAACCTGTTAATATACAAGATGATATAATTAATAGTGGATATATAAACATTAAGGTTAATCATTATGCTAAAGTTACTATAACTCCATATTTAGCTTTGAATATATCGAAGTTAGTAATCGAAAAATTAAATTGTAAATTTAAAAAGGATTTTAATGATAAGAGAAGAGAATATTTTAAATTTAAAAATCTGTCAAATGAAGAAAGAAATAAAATTATTAGATTAGATAGTAAGTATGGACGTATTATATGTCAATGTGAAAAGGTTAGCGAAGGAGAGATTGTAGACTCTATTAGAAGACCTTTAGGAGCTAGAACAGTAACAGGGGTAAAAAGAAGAACAGGAGCTGGATTTGGAAGTTGTGATGGGTGTTATTGCAAGGATAAAATAATTGAAATTTTGGCAAGAGAAATGGATAAAAGAGTTACAGAAGTGGTTAATAATTCAAAGGATTCAACCATTTTATTATCAAGAATAAAAGAATTTGATGAGATGTGAGGTAATAAAAAGTGAAGGATAAGGATATATTAACAACTATAGTGAGAGTAAAAGGATCTCCAGAGTGTAGGGTAGTTTCAGTAAAAAGTAGCGAACCTATAGATAAAAGTTTATGGCTTGAATGTTCTAAGTGTTTAAGTAGAATATATGTGGGGCCGCAGACATCAGAAGGTGATGTTATATGTAAGAATATACTTAATACAGGTGTAGATATTGTATGTACTAAATATACTTACAAAAACGAATAATTATATTGACAAAAAATATGTTAGGGAATAATATAGACATATATTTAGTGTAATAAATTATAAACCGTTGAAGAGAATAGTAGTAGTAATTATATATGTAAGAGAGTCAGTGTTTGGTGTAAACTGATATATATAATATTATGAATCCACCTCTGAGGGACTGTGATGAGCAGTACGGCATTAAGTTTGTCGTTAAATTTTCGAGTGGAATAATTAATTTTATTCAATTAGGGTGGTAACACGGAGTCTTTCGTCCCTTAGGTGGGATGAAAGGCTTTTTTATTTATATAAAAATATAATTACAAGAAAAGGGTAGGAGGAATAATAATGATAGACTTAAAGAAAATAAGAAATAATCCAGATGAAATTAAAGTTAAAATGGAAAATAGAGGAGAAAGCTTTGATTTATCTCTTATAGATGAAGTTGTAGAGCTTGATCAAAAGAGACGTAATATATTAATTGAAGTAGAGGAATTAAAAAATAAACGAAATATAACTTCAGCAGAAATTCCTAAATTAAAAAAACAAGGTATAGATGTATCAGAAACTATGAAAGAAATGAAACAACTTTCAGATACAATAAAGAATTTTGATGTGGATTTAAATGAAATAGATGAAAGAATAGAATATATAATAATGAGAATACCTAATATACCTCATGATTCAGTTCCAAATGGTAGTGATGATGAGGATAATGTTGAAATTAAAAAGTGGGGAGAGATAAGAAAGTTTGATTTTGATCCTAAAGAACACTGGACTATAGGTACAGAAAATAACTTATTAGATTTTGAAAGAGCAGGTAAAATTACAGGATCTAGATTTACTGTTTACAAGGGGCTTGGAGCAAGATTAGAAAGAGCATTAATAAACTATTTCCTAGATACTCATACTGGTGAAAATGGATATGATGAAATACTTCCTCCATATATGGTTAATAGAAGTAGTATGACTGGAACTGGGCAGTTACCTAAGTTTGAAGAAGATGCTTTTAAAGTTAGTGATACAGATTACTTTTTAATACCAACAGCAGAAGTTCCAGTAACAAATATTTATAGAGATGAAATACTGGAAGGAGATAAACTTCCAATAAAATATGCAGCATATAGTGCATGTTTTAGATCAGAAGCTGGTTCTGCTGGAAGAGATACTAGAGGCTTAATTAGACAACATCAGTTTAACAAAGTAGAGCTAGTTAAATTTACGAAAGAAGAAGAATCATATGATGAACTTAATAAATTGGTTCAGGATGCAGAAAGTGTATTACAAGGGTTAGGACTTCCATATAGAATTGTAAAAATATGCAGAGGAGATTTAGGATTTACTGCTGCTTTAAAGTATGACATAGAAGTCTGGATGCCAAGTTACAATAAGTATGTAGAAATATCAAGTTGTAGTAATTTTGAAGATTTCCAAGCAAGACGTGCTAATATAAAATATAAAGATGATCCCAAAGCTAAACCTAAATTTGTTCATACAGTAAATGGTTCAGGTGTTGCTATAGGAAGAGCTTTAGCTGCAGTCCTTGAGAATTATCAAAATGCAGATGGAAGTGTTACAGTACCAGAGGTATTAAGAACATACATGGGGCGTGAAAAAATAACAAAATAAAAATATATTTTTAGAATTTATATAAAGTTTTTTAAAAATATTGTTGACACAAGGGCTATTTCTTGATAAAATAACCCTTGTAGGAAATGGAGAGATGGTCGAGTTGGTTTAAGGCACCGGTCTTGAAAACCGGCGTACGTGTGAGCGTACCTAGGGTTCGAATCCCTATCTCTCCGCCATATTTTTAAATTGGAGAAATACTCAAGTGGCTGAAGAGGCGCCCCTGCTAAGGGCGTAGGTCGGGTAACCGTCGCGAGGGTTCAAATCCCTCTTTCTCCGCCATTTAAAAATAACCTATAAAAATTAAATAAGTAAAATCATAGTATGATTTTAATAATTCTACGGAGAGATGGTCGAGTTGGTTTAAGGCACCGGTCTTGAAAACCGGCGTACGTGTGAGCGTACCTAGGGTTCGAATCCCTATCTCTCCGCCATTTTTTTATTTTTTGGAGAAATACTCAAGTGGCTGAAGAGGCGCCCCTGCTAAGGGCGTAGGTCGGGCAACCGTCGCGAGGGTTCAAATCCCTCTTTCTCCGCCAAAAATATTAACAAACCTGATTCTTAATGATTTACTTAAGAATCAGGTTTATTGTTTTTTATGATTTAATAAGATGCAACTAAATTAAAAAATAATTATTGAAATCATGAAGATTCTATGTTATTATGTAATAGTTATTTAAATAACCTTTTGGGGTGTTAGTTAAATGGATATAACATACGGCTACGGACCGTATATTGCGGGTTCGATTCCTACACACCCTGCCATATTTAGTCATTGCAAGTAATTTGCAATGACTTTTTTTATAAATATTTACTATTAGATATGATAAATTTCGACTTTAAATATAAAAAATATCATATCTAATAAATATATATCAGATTATATGTATGTAAACTATTATGTGATTTAACTAATTTGATTATAGATAAATATATTTAATATTAGTTACATAATATGTGTAATGTATATATAGTATAAACTCTTGTATACGATAATTATTATATAAATTATTAATATATGGGGGTATATTTATGATTAAAAGGAAGTCTGATAAGACTTTAAAAAAAAGGAAACATAGCTCATTTAATTTAAAAAGTACATCTAAAAATATAAGCAAAAGTATTAAGAATGCATTCAGCAAGATTACAATTAGACATAAAGACTTAATCGGTAAAAAAATTAAAAATAGCAATAAAATAGATAAAGATAAAATTGATGATATAAGTAACAATATAAATAGTATAAAATCAACAGCTAAGGTTTATAAAGAAGGAAAATTACAAGTTGAAGGAACTAGTGTTAAAAGAAAAATATTAATTAGTATGATAGGACTTACCATAGTATCAATGGTAACAACTAGTACAATTATGTACATAAATTCCTCAAAGACGATTTCAAGTCAGAGTATAGAAAATATGGAGGACATAACTACATCATCTATACAAACTATATCTGTTATGATGGATAAAGTGACTAATGAGGCTTTTGCTCTATCAAATTCTAAGGATAATCTTAATGTCTTATTAAATTATGATCAGAAAAAAAATAGTAAAGAAGATGTTAAAAATATAAATGAAAGCTTTAAGTCATATATATCTGCCAATAAGCATGTAGACAGAATATCGTTAGTTAGCACTGCAGGTGATATAGTAGCTGATAGTGAAGAATCTTTAGTTGGATCTAATGAAGTTGATAATTCTTATCATAGTACTAGTTCTAGTGGGGGGAAGTGGATAAGTAATACTATTAAATCTGTTGCAGGGGATAAAGGAGTTTTAGTATTTACGTATCCTGTATTAGATGAAGCTAACTATAGTAAATGTGTAGGATATATAGCATTACATGTATATGCTGAGAGTTTTTCTACTTATATTGAAAATATAAAGATTGGTGAGATAGAAAGCAGTTATGCATATCTTATTGATGAAACTGGAAATATAATTTACCATCCCAATAAAGAGAAAATTGGACAAACAATAGATATCCCTGAAATAAAGGTTATAGTAGATAAGGCTATGAAAGGAAGTAATGTAGAGGTAGGATCTGTAGAATATAAGATAAATGGAAATAAAGTAATGTCATCTTATGGATTAGTTCCTAGAACAAACTGGACTATGGTTATAGATGCTGGTAGTAATGAAATAAGAAAACCGGTAATGGCAATGGTTAAACAAATAGCATTAATAGCATTAGCTATAGTTATTATAGGTTCTATTATAATAATGGTGATGGCCAATGTAATTATAAATCCTATAGTAACGGTTGCAGCTTTGGTTAATAAAACAGCTAAGTTAGATTTAACTAATGATAATTTAGCTATAATTAAGTCTAAGGACGAAATAGGTCTTATATATAGATCTATTATAAATATGAGGGAAGTGTTAAGGGAAGTTGTTGGAGAGATTGCGATAACTACTGAAGTATTAACTAATAATGCTAATATAGTAGAAGAATCTACAGAGTCATTAAAAATTAAAGCTGATGAAACATTATTTGAAACTGAAAGTGTATCTTCTGGTATAGAAGAAACGTCAGCAACTTCTCAAGAAATTGCAGCATCTTCTACTGAAATGATTAAGAGTGTACAGAATATAGCGAATGAAGCACTAGAAGGGTATGAAATAACTAAGGATATTCTTAAGAGAGCTCAGGGCATAAAAGCTAGTGCTATAAAATCTAAAGAAAAATCAAATGATATTTATAATAGTGTAAAAAGTGAGTTAGAAGTGGCTATAACAAGTTCAAAGGAAGTTAAGCAAATTGATAAGTTAGCTGATTCTATACTTAAAATAACTCAACAAACTAATTTATTAGCTCTAAATGCTGCAATAGAAGCGGCTCGTGCAGGAGAGGCAGGAAGAGGATTCTCTGTAGTTGCGGATGAAGTTAGAAAGCTAGCAGAAGAGTCTGGTAAAACAGCAGCAGATATACAAAGAATAGTTAAGATAGTAAATAAATCTGTAGAAGAATTGGCACTAAGTGCAGGACGTATGAGCAATTTCATAGAACAACAAGTAATTAATGATTATGATAAAAATATAGAGCAAGGAGCTTTATACGAAAAAGATGCAGATCAATTCAATAACTTTATGAATGAATTTAGTAGTGAAGCAGCAGTGCTGAATCAAGCTATAGAAGGAATTGTTACTGCTATAGATGAGGTATCAGCAACAGTTACGGAGGGAGCTATGGGAGTATCATCTATATCATCTAAAACTATGGATATAGTAGGAAATATTGAGAGTATAAAGAATACTGCTATTGAAAACAAAGAAAATGCAGATAAATTAAATGATACTACACTTAAGTTTAAATTATAAAAATAGGAGTAAGAATTTAGATTCTTACTCCTATTTTTTCGCCCATATATACAGATGTCTCTACTCCTAAATTACTTTGATAACATATATCATCATCTAATTTTAATATATTTTTCTTTAGTATAACTATAACTGTTGAGCCACCAAACTTAAAATAACCTTTTTCATCTCCACGGTTAATTTTGGATGATGAAGAATAAGTTTGAATAATAGAACCAACAAAGGTAGCTCCTACCTCTATATAGATAACATCGTCAAAATTATCACTTTTTAAAATACTATACTCTCTTTTATTTTCTGACAATACCTTGCTTATATTTTCAAGAGCTACTGGATTAACTGAGTAGTATTTGCCTTTTATAAATGTAGACTTAGAACAAATTCCGGAATCAACAAAGTGAAATCTGTGATAATCAGTTGGACATAATCTAAATATTAGACAAGTACCATTAGAATAATTTTTACTTAAGTCTTCATTTTGGAATAACTCATTAAGGGTATATTTAAATCCTTTAACTGTAAAGCTGGAAGTCTCATCAATTTTTTCTATAGCTAAGAGTTTACCGTCACAGGGAGAAATAAATGATTTTTCATCTTTACAGATATTACGACTGCATTTTGAAAGCTTTCTATAAAAAAAGTCATTAAAAGAGCTATATTCATCTATGTTTTTTTCATATTCATCCATATTTATGTTGAATTTAGCTACAAAGGTTTGTATATATTTTTTACTGAATTTACTATCACAGCCTAATCCATAGAGCTTACTAAAGAATTTTCGACTTGCAATTTCAGGTAGAAAGGTTTTAGCAATAGAGTTACTATACATAAAATTAAGTATACCTCCACCAGCTACATTTTCTTTATAATAGGTCCTCTTTTTTCTATCATAGTACTTTATCATAAAATCATCTCCAGGTTTGCCTTAAATTTAACATAATGATATTATAACAGAAAATATATTATATATATAAATATATCTCCAATTAAGATATAACCATATACCTTAATTGGAGATATTTGAATAAATTTAATATTTTTTTATTTATATTACTTCGCTATTAGTTAGCTTTCTCATATCATCATTAGATGGCTTTTCACTTCTCTTTTTAAAGAACTCTTCAGCTATTTGTGGGAAAGCTAAGTAAGAAAGAACATCTTCTTCACTGGTTGTTATATCTTTGAGTTTTTCTTTTGTCTTTTGGAAAGCTGGTTCTAAAGTATCAGCATATCTTCCTTCAATAGGAGCATCATTTCCAAGAGCTTTTTTAAGAACTTCTTCGTTTATTTTACCAGGAGCTTTACCATATTCTCCTCTGCAATAAGCTTTAACTTCTTTAAGAACCATTTTATATCTTTCACCAGTTAATACATTAACTGTAGCTTGAGTTCCAACCATTTGGCTCATTGGAGTAACAAGTGGAGGGAATCCTAAGTCTTCTCTTACTTTAGGAACTTCTGCAAGAACTGCATCAAGTTTATCAATAGAGTTTTGAGCTTTAAGTTGAGAAATCATATTAGATAACATTCCTCCAGGTATTTGGTTTGTAAGTCCTTCAGGTTGAGGCGTTAATACCTTTGGATCTAGTAATCCAGCTTCTAAAACTTTTGCTCTAACTGGTTTAAAGAAATTATTTATTTGAGTTAATGTATCTACATTAAGACCAGTAGTAAATCCAGCAGTTTTTAGTGCATGATGCATAGATTCTGTTGGAGGCTGAGATGTACCACTAGAGAATGAAGAAATTGAACAGTCAATTCCATCTACACCAGCTTCTGCAGCTTTAAAATAAGCCATTTCAGCAATACCATTTGTGCTATGAGAGTGTAAAAATACTGGAATTTTAACAGTTTCCTTTATACTCTTAACTATGTCATATGCTATAGAAGGCATTATAAGGCCAGCCATATCCTTTATGCAAATAGAGTTTGCTCCCATATTTTCAAGTTGTTTTGCTAGTTTAGTATAGTTTTTAACATCATGGATTGGACTTACAGTATAAACTATAGTTCCTTGTGCATGAGCACCTTGCTTTATAGTTTCATTCATAGCAACTTCTATATTAGCAAAGTCATTTAATGCATCAAATATTCTTATTATATCCATACCGTGGTAAACAGACATTTTAATAAATTCTCTAACAACATCATCTGGATAGTGTTTATATCCTAAAATATTTTGACCTCTTAATAACATTTGAAGAGGAGTTTTAGTAACTATTTTTTTTATGTTCTTTAATCTTTCCCATGGGTCTTCATTTAAATATCTTAAGCAAGAGTCAAAGGTTGCTCCCCCCCAACACTCTAATGAATAATATCCTGCATCATCTAAATCTTTAAGAATAGGTGCAAAATCTTCAAAAGGAAGTCTTGTTGCAATAAGGGATTGATTCGCATCTCTGAGAACTGTTTCGGTTATATTAATCTTCTTCATTATAAAATCACCTCTGAATTTTTTGTTGCAAAATCACAATATATTAGTATTTTAACATAGATTTAAATAAAAATCTGCAATAAATCATTTATTTTTCTGACAAATATATAAAATTATAAATATTTTTATATTATGTGCATATAATCATAAAAATAATATATTCTATAGATATGTTATTTTTAAATAGTATATAGGGATTAATTGATTAACATTAATAGAAAAGATGCGTAGTAAAATATAGAAATTAATCTATTGACGAAGAATAAATATATTATTATAATAAAGATTAGATGATATGCGCCCGTAGCTCAGCAGGATAGAGCATCCCCCTCCTAAGGGGAAGGCCGGAGGTTCGACTCCTCTCGTGCGCACCAGAACTTAGTAAGGCTTGCTTTACTAAGTTTTTTTTATTATATATAATAAAGAGGAGTACATTATGGATAATTATTTTTTACAACAAGCAATTATCGAAGCTAAAATTGCAAAAAGTAAAAATGAAGTTCCTGTAGGAGCAGTAATAGTAAAAAACAATAAAATAATAGCTACAAGTCATAATACAAAGGAGAGTACCAAAGATCCTACTAATCATGCAGAAATAATTGCAATAAAAAAAGCTGCAGAGGGTATAGGAGATTGGAGGCTTAATGAATGTGATATGTATGTAACATTAGAACCATGTCCTATGTGCGCTGGAGCTATTGTTCAAAGTAGAATAAGAAGGTTATATATTGGAACCTTTGATCCTATAGGTGGAGGCTGTGGTTCAGTATTTAACATTACTCAAAGTGAAGATTTAAATCATTGGGTTAATGTTAATTGGCTTTATAATGAAGAATGTAGCAATTTGCTACAAGAGTTTTTTAAAGAAAAGAGAAAGGAGAAAATATAAATATGGATGAACAAGCAAAACAAGAAGCATTAAGGCAGGCAGTATTAGATAAGCATACTAAAGTTTGTATCTGTAGAGTAGTATCTAAAGCTGTTATAAAAAAAGCAATAGCAGATGGAGCTAAATCTTTTGAGGATGTAAAAAAGATAACAGGTGCCGGATCTGGAAGCTGTAAAGGTATGAGATGTAAACATAAGATAGAAGAACTATTAAAAGAATACAAATAATTATTTAAATAGATTATAATGAGATAAAAAGGAGTAAGGAGGGGAATATATGAATCCAGTAGCTATAAATATATTTGGTTTAGATATTATGTGGTATGGAGTTATAATATGTTCAGGTACCATGTTAGCACTTTTGTTAAGTCAGTATACTTGTAAGTTAAAAGGAATAAATTATGATGATGTTTTAACTATATTCTTGATTGCATTTCCAATATCTATAATAGGAGCAAGACTTTATTATGTACTATTTGAGTTTGGATATTATAAAGATAATTTAATGGATATCTTTAATACTAGACAAGGTGGCCTTGCTATTCATGGAGGAATAATTGCAGCTGTTATAGTTGTGTATATATGCACAAAGAGAATGAGAATAAAGTTTCCATCTGCACTAGATATGGCAGCACCATGTATTATATTGGCCCAAGCAATTGGAAGATGGGGAAATTTCTTTAATCAAGAGGCACATGGTGGACCTGTAACAAAAGCTTTTATAAGTAAATTTCCAGAGTTTATTCAAAGAGGTATGCTTATAAATGGAACTTACTATCATCCTACCTTTTTATATGAATCAATTTGGGATTTAGGAGTATTCTTTATATTATTCTATATGTTACACAAAGTTAAAAAGGATGGAGTTGTATTCTTAACTTATATAGGATTATATTCTATGGGAAGATTTTTCATAGAAGGACTTAGAACAGACAGCTTAATGATGTTTGGACTTAGAACAGCTCAAATTGTAAGTATCATAGGAGTACTTATATGTGTTGTGGGATTAATAATAATATATAGGAAAAAGGATAATACAATTACACATATTTAAAAAAATTAAACCTTTTAGATAATAAATATTCATTATCTAAAAGGTTATTTTTTATTTTACACTATAAGTAGATATTTTAAATATACTACTATGAGTTTCAAATTTTATAGAATTAATCTCTCATATTAGTACCACCGGTATTAAGATAAAAAGATAATTTACCAGCTAAATTTTGAAGAGGCATAGTTTGTAGGTATACTTTCCCAGGGCCAGTTAGTGTTGTTAAAAATAAACCTTCACCACCAAAGAATATGTTTTTAAGTCCTTTAACCATTTCTATATCAAAATTTACGCTTGGTTCAAAAGCAGCTACATGACCAGTATCTACTTTTATTCTTTCTCCAGGATTTAAGTTAAGTTCTTCAACATGACCATCAAATTCTAAAAGAACTGTTCCAGGACCAGTTATTCTTTGAAGAATAAAACCCTCGCCACCAAATAAACCACTAGAGAGCCTTTTTCTAAAATGAATATTAAGGCCTACAGAATTTTCAGCTGCTATGAAAGCACCTTTTTGACAAATTATAGATTCATTAGGCTGAAGTTCTTTAGCCATTATTCTACCTGGTACAGAACATGGAAAGGCTATTTTGCCTACATTTCCTGAGCAAGTAAAGGTGTTTAAAAATAAGCTTTCTCCGGACAGAGATCTTCCAATACTTTTAAATAGGCCACCTTTCATGTTAGAATCCATGATTATATTGTCACTCATCCAGCCCATAGCCCCTGATTCAGAGACGATTTTATCTCCACTATTTAGGTAACAGATAGCTACTGGCATAGATCCACCTTTAATTTCATAATTAATCATAAACAACTACCTCCATTCATAATATTTTATGATAAATATATGTACATTATTAATTTAAATTGAAAAGATTATTAGCTTTAATAAAAATTATACTATAATTGGTATAAATTTTAAAACAAATTTTACTTGAAAGTAATGATTTTAAATAGTATAATAATGAATACATGATATGGAGAGATGTCCGAGAGGTCGAAGGAGCACGCCTGGAAAGCGTGTATAGGGGCAACTCTATCAGGGGTTCGAATCCCCTTCTCTCCGCCATGTCGTACTAGATGGGGAGTTAGCGGTGCCCTGTAACCTGCAATCCGCTACAGCAGGATTGAATTCCTTGCTGAGGTATCAATTTGTATGGTCTGGCCTATATAAGTGGCGTTGATAGCTGGGTCCCACGCAATGGAAACTCATGAACCTCGTCAGGTCTGGAAGGAAGCAGCGATAAGTGAGACCTTCCATGTGCCGTGGATCAACCTGGTTTGAGTTAACTGTATAGGTAACGCATATAAATTGATTATCGAAGCAAGGTGTACGGCTTTATTTTTTATTTGAGATGTTAAAGACATCTTTTTTTTTATACTTTTTTAAGCAAATTATTTGGAATATAAATTAAATGATTTAACTAATATTGAAATTTTTTTAGAATAACTAGATATATATAATTGATTACTTAATATAAGTTAGTAAAGAATATAGAATATAGATAGGATAAGTATTATAATAAATAGGATAAGTATAATTTTAAATTATAATAGGCGGTAATTAAGTTATATTGTAGGTTTATATATTGATTTACTTATAAATTTTAATGTAAGGAGTGAGGATACATGGGGTATAAAGCACTTTATAGAGAATGGAGACCTAAAAAGTTTAGCGATGTAGTTGGACAGCAACATATAACTACAACACTTAAAAATGCCATAAAAAGCGATAGGATAGCTCATGCATACTTACTATGCGGAACTAGAGGAACAGGTAAAACCTCAACAGCAAAGATACTTGCAAAGGCAATAAACTGTTTAAATCCTATAGATGGTGAACCATGTAATGAATGTGAAATGTGTAAAAGCATAAATCAAGGTACTGCTATAGATGTAACAGAATTAGATGCGGCATCTCACAATAGTGTTGATAATATAAGGGATATAATAGATGATGTTCAATATCCACCACAGGAGGCTAAATATAAGGTATTTATCATAGATGAGGTTCATATGCTATCCATTGGTGCAGTTAATGCATTTCTTAAGACTTTAGAAGAACCACCAAGTAAAGTTATATTTATATTAGCAACTACAGATCCTCAAAAGCTTCCAATAACAATATTGTCAAGATGTCAAAGGTTTGATTTTAAGAGAATAAGTAGTGAAAATATATTTTTAAGATTAAAACAAATAACTGATTCATTATCAGTAAATATTGAAGAAAGCAGCTTAAGGCTATTATCTAGAATGTGTGATGGAGCAATGAGAGATGCTTTATCCATATTAGATCAAGCTATATCAATAAACAATGTAGTTAGATATGAGGATTTAGTAGATATGTTAGGAATAACTACTAATGATAGTATGGTTGCTATAGTAGATAATGTTATAAATAGAGATACAGAAGGATGCATAAGAGTAGTAAATAAATTAATATTGGATGGAAAAGATATTAAC
Source organism: Clostridium subterminale (assembly GCF_039521425.1). Classification (NCBI taxonomy): domain Bacteria; kingdom Bacillati; phylum Bacillota; class Clostridia; order Eubacteriales; family Clostridiaceae; genus Clostridium; species Clostridium subterminale. The sequence goes on along the minus strand of NZ_BAAACI010000010.1, from coordinate 5,005 downwards.
TTGTTAATTAGAGATTTGATTACTCATATGAGAAATCTATTAATGATAAATGTAAGTAATAATTTAGAAGATGTATTGGATATGTCTATTGAAAACATAGAAAGTATAAAAAATCAAAGTACTAGAATCAGAGTAGAAGAAATCATGAGATGTATTAATATACTTCAAGAAGCAGAGGATAGCTCTAAGGGTACAAAGCAGGCTAGAATATATTTAGAACTAGCAATAATAAAGATGTGTAAGATAAAATATGATACTTCTATGGAAACTATATTAGCTAGACTAAATAGATTAGAAGATAAAATTGCATCTGGAAATATCACAGTACAAAGTGCAGTGGGAGAAGTTAAGGAAATAAGACCAGAAATAAATCCAACTTTAACTAAAACTAAAACTGAAACAAATAAACCAGTAGAATTTAATAATGAAAATATAGAATTACCAATATCAGCTGGAGAAAGTAAGCTAAATGTTGAAATTATTAGAAAGTCTTTTAAAGATATTCAAAATATCCTTAAACAAAGAAATAACATAGTATTAGCTACAGCTTTAATGATGGGAAAAATTCAGAAATTCAAAAATGGAGTTATTACTGTTGGTTTTTCAAAGGAATATAATTTTCATAAACAAAGACTTGAAAGAGAGGAATATAGAAAGACTATTAATGATATATTCTCAGAAGTATTAAATGAAAAGGTCCATGTTACTTATGAAATAGAAAATGATAATACAAATAGCGAAATTAATAAAGAAAAAATGTTATCAGATATATTTCCCGAGGCATTAGTGGAAATATGTGATGAATAAAATTTAAAGGTTTTAATAAAGTTGTGGTTACATTATAATATAATATTATATACTAGTTATAATGAAATATAATTTTTAGGAGGTATTACAATGGCAAAAGGCGGATTTCCAGGAATGGGTGGAAATATGAATAACTTAATGAAGCAAGCACAAAAACTACAAAAACAAATGGAGGAAGCTCAGAAAGATCTAGAAACTAAAGAGTTTGAAGCATCTGTTGGTGGTGGAGCTGTAACAGTAAGAGTATCTGGTAAAAAAGAATTAAAAGATATAGTAATTAAACCAGAAGTAGTTGATCCAGATGACGTAGAAATGTTACAAGATTTAGTTTTAACAGCTGTAAATGAAGCTTTAAAGAAAGCAGAAGAAGAAACTAATTCATCTATGGGAAAACTAACTGGTGGACTTAACATACCAGGAATGTTTTAGTAGGGGTGACTAATTTGGATTTTTATCCTATAGCTATAGAAAAACTGATTGAGGAATTTGGAAAACTACCTGGGATAGGAAGTAAAACTGCTCAAAGACTTACATTGCATGTTTTAAATCTTCCTAAGGAAGAGGTTGAAGAATTTGCCAATGCACTAGTAAAGGCAAGAGGTACAATAAAATATTGTTCAATATGTGGAAATTTTACTGATAGCGATCCATGTGCTATATGCTCAAATCCTAACAGAGACAAAAGCACAATATGTGTAATCGAACAACCTAAAGATATAATGACCATTGAAAAAGTTAGAGAATTTAATGGTGTATATCATGTACTTCATGGCACAATATCTCCAATGCAGGGTAGGGGACCAGATGACATAAAGTTAAAAGAATTGATAACTAGGGTTAATAATGATTTAAAGGAAATCATTGTAGCAACAAATCCTAACATAGAAGGTGAAGCTACTGCCATGTATATATCAAAAATACTAAAACCTTTTGGAGTTAAAGTTACAAGAATAGCTCATGGAATTCCAGTAGGTGGAGATTTAGAATATGCAGATGAAGTTACCTTATCTAAAGCCCTAGAAGGTAGAAAAGAAATATAATTGATTTATTCAGGAGACTTGTGAGGATAGCAGATATATTTTCACTCGTCTTTCTTTATATGATTTTCATTTCAAATAACAAGTATACCATATCCATTATATGTCAATTATATATATAAGTATATATAATGGAGGTATTATTATGAATAGAAATAAGATAATAGAGATTATACTAGCTAAGAATACTTATACACCTGAGCAATGTGAAATAATAAGAGGAATACAGGATTCAATAACGGAAATTGAAGTTGCTAGAAGTTGCTTTAATAATGTTAGTGATAAAAATTTAATAGATATATCTATCCATAAAGAAGATGAAGCTAAAGCTAAATATGTATATTTTCTAACCCAAGCCAAAAAAAACAGAATAACAGTGAGTGTTGATTGTATGATAGAGGAGTTAAATTATTGCAATAAGTGGTAATATAAAGTTAATTGACTAATAAATTTATTAATAGAGAAAATTATATTATAGGGGGAATAGAAAATGCCAAACATTATATTTTTTATAATAGCTATAGTTGCAATATTTATAATTGGAAAAATATTTGCATGGCCACTAAAAATACTAATAAACTTAATTATTAACGGAATAGCTGGTGGTATATTATTGTGGTTAATAAATTTAGTAGGCGGAAACTTTGGATTAGTAATACCTATTAATGCAGTAACAGCTCTTATAGCTGGAATACTTGGTATACCAGGGGTGTTATTCTTAATAATATTGAATTATCTTAGATAGCAGAAGAGTATAAGAACTTTGTTCTTATACTCTTTTATGTACTAAAAACAATGTTTATATGTAATAAAAGAGAAAAAATAAAAAATGTATTTACATAATATTTTTAAAATGGTAGAATTTACTTATCAAATGGGGGTGTATGTATGGGATTTAATGAATTTAAGTACGAAAGACCAAATTATGAAAAAATAAAAGAAAAATTAATGAGTCTAATAGGTAAAATAAATGAGAGTAATAACATAATAGAGGTTAAAGAACTTATTAATGAAATTAATAATATTAGAAATGATATAAGTACTGTAAGTACTATAGCAAACATAAGATATAGTATAAACACTGAAGATGAATTCTATAGTAAGGAAAGAGAGTATTGGGATGAGTATGAACCTTTATACAACGAAATAAACTCAGAATTTTATAAAGTTATTGTAAATAATAAATTCAGATTAGAATTGGAAAAAGAATTTGGAAAGCAATTTTTTAGTATAGCAGAATATAATATAAAATCATTTTCTAAAGAGGTAATAAAAGATTTACAATTAGAAAATAAACTATCTTCAGAGTATAGTAAACTTATAGCTTCAGCTAAAATTATGTTTGAAGGTGAAGAAAGAAACTTATCTGGTTTAACTCCATTTATATTGTCAGAAGACAGAGATATGAGAAGACGTGCTAGTGAAGCTAAGTATAAGTTCTTTACAGATAATGAAGCAGAAATAGATAGAATATATGATGATATGGTTAAAGTTAGAACTACCATATCACATAAACTTGAATTTAAAAACTTTGTAGAGCTTGGATATGTAAGGATGTTAAGGACTGACTACAATTCAGAAATGGTAAGTAAATTTAGAGAACAGGTTAAAGATTGTATAGTACCTATTGCTAATAAACTATATAAAAGACAAGGTGAAAGATTAGGGTTAGATCAACTTAAATACTATGATGAAAAGTTTGAATTTTTAACTGGAAATGCTAAACCTAAAGGAAATCCAGATTGGATAGTTAATAATGGTATAAAGATGTACTCTGAACTTTCAACGGAAACTAAAGAATTTTTTAATTTTATGATAGAAAATGATTTAATGGATTTAGTTACTAAAAAGGGTAAGGAAGGTGGAGGATATTGTACTTATATACCAAATTATCAAGCACCTTTCATATTCTCTAACTTTAATGGAACTTCAGGAGATGTAGATGTATTGACACATGAAGCTGGTCATGCTTTTCAATGTTATAGAAGTAGATGGATTACTATACCAGAGTGTAATTTCCCAACTAATGAGAGTTGCGAGATTCACTCAATGAGCATGGAGTTCTTCACTTGGCCATGGATGAACCTTTTCTTTGAAGATGAAGAAGCTAAATATAAATACTCTCATTTAGGAGATGCTATTAAATTTATTCCTTATGGTGTAACAGTAGATGAATTCCAGCACTTTGTATATGAGAATCCAGATGCTACACCAGAAGAAAGGAAAAATGCATGGAGAAATATTGAGAAAAAATACCTACCTCATAAAAACTATGCAGAATGTGACTTCTTAGAAAGAGGTGGATGGTGGTTCCAACAGGCGCATATATTTAATAGTCCATTCTATTATATAGATTATACATTAGCTCAAATATGTGCTCTTCAGTTTTGGAAAAAAGATCAAGATAATCATGAACAAGCATGGGAAGAGTATTTAAGGTTATGTAATGTTGGTGGTACAATGTCATTTGTAAATCTAGTTAAATATGCTAATTTAATTTCACCATTTGAAGATGGATGTGTAAGCTCAGTAACTGGTGAAATAGATAAATACTTGGAAAATATAGATGATAAAAAGCTTTAATAGCAAATTAAATGATGTAGAGATAAATACTATCTCTACATCATTTTTTTATATGATAAGGTGTTATCTTAGGTAAGTATATAATTTTTGAAAAGAAAAATCGCTGGAGTTACTATATAATATGGGATCATTTTACATGACAAAATATATAAATATTTATATAGGATTATAGCTATATAGGGTAATATTTATATAAGAAACTATTTAAATAGTTGTTCTATTCATGCAGGTTTCAAGGTGTTGCTGTTTTAATAATTGGATTAAATATATTGAAAAGTGAAGAAATAACAATGATATTGTTAGTGGATTTAACTAGAATAAAAAGTTAAATTAATATATGGTATTTTAAATAAATAGTAAAAACGATAGAATATAAACTAATACTTTACCTAGTGTATCAACATTAGAAAAACTTAGTATTTTAATGAAAGTAGAAGATATATAAGGATAGTTGTACATAAAAAGAATATTAGGTGGTTTTTGCAAGAATAAATCATGATAAGATAAGTCTTGTCGCTGAGAGATGCGGCAACAAACGACAAGAAATTAAGAAAAAAACTTCTTAAAAAAATGTTGAC
>NZ_BAAACI010000009.1:0-14611 GCF_039521425.1 Clostridium subterminale | reverse complement strand
GCTCAGTCGGTAGAGCACATGACTTTTAATCATGGTGTCCGGGGTTCGATCCCCCGGTGAGCCACCAATATGATAAATAAATATGCTGAATTAGATATGAGCTAAATCAAAGCAAGCACGTATAATATGATTCAGTTATTTTCGTGTCTGAAAATGAAGTTTTAAATTATGCGGGAGTGGCTCAGTGGTAGAGCGTCACCTTGCCAAGGTGAACGTCGCGAGTTCGAATCTCGTCTTCCGCTCCAATATGCGGGTGTAACTCAATGGTAGAGTGCTAGCCTTCCAAGCTAGTTACGAGGGTTCGATTCCCTTCACCCGCTCCAAATATGGTGGATGTAGTTCAGTTGGTAGAGCGCCAGATTGTGGTTCTGGTTGTCGTGGGTTCGAGTCCCATCCTCCACCCCAGATGATATAGATAAGAAAACCTTTTGTTTTTATAAACAGAAGGTTTTCTTATTATTTAATATAAAAATAACATCATACTAAATTTATTTTAATCATAGTATAATTAAATAAAGCTGTGGATAAAAACTTATAAAATCAAATAGTTAGTAACATATTAGGATTATAAGTGGATAAATTCCAAAGAATTTTAGCTTATATGTGGATAAATATTATATTTAGATAAAATGCTATAATAAATTTTATCTAAGCATGGAGGATAAAATATGATTTTTGATAAAGAAACTAGAGTTGTTGAATTTGTAAGAAGACCTAATAGATTTCAAGGGTATGTAATAATAGATGGTAAAGAAGAGTTAGTGCATGTACCTAATACAGGAAGATGTAGAGAAATTCTCATTCCAGGATGCAGTGTTTTAATAAGAACAGAGAGTGGAGCTAATAGAAAGACTAGATTTAGCTTAATTGGTGGATATAAAAATGGAAAGTTAATAAATATAGATTCTCAAGCTCCAAATAAAATTGTAGAAGAAGCATTAATAAATAAGAAGATTAAAGGATTAGAAAGCTATACGACTATATGTAGAGAGAAAACTTTTGGCAATAGTAGATTTGATTTTAAGTTAACTAATGATAATGGAGAAGAATATTACTTAGAGGTTAAAGGGGTAACTTTAGAGGAAAATGGACACAGTATGTTTCCAGATGCACCTACAGATAGAGGTCGTAAACATCTTTTAGAATTAATAGAGGTGAAAAATTCAGGTAGAGGTGCAGGAGTTATATTTTTAATTCAAATGAATAATATAAGTACTTTTAAGCCAAATGAAAAAATGGATAAGGCATTTGCAGATGCATTAAGGTTTGCTAAAGAAAATGGAGTTGACGTATATGCCTATGAGTGTAGTTTAGGTGAAAATTTTATAGAACTTACTAAACCAGTAGAGGTTTTAGTATCTATTTAAATATGTAATAAATGAGTGTAGTACTATTTGAAATTTAAAATCTATAAAGCTAAATATTATGATAATATAGTAATGTAATCAGATATCTAAACAATTTCTAAAACATAATATTTTCCTTTTCATGGCTCAACGTGCATATGTTGGGCTTTTTTAAAGAGATTTTGTTTATGTAGAAAGTTAATTAAAATTTAAAATACAAAAATAAGTATAGGTAATAAAGTTTACCTATACTTATTTTTTTAAAAATACATTAAAAATTATTTTAATCTAGTTAAACTAATTTTCAATACATCATTAGTGTAGTTTACATCCACTGAATCAGTCATCATGCCTACTAAACTTAATTCAGAAGAGGAATCATTATCTCCATTAAGAGCCCAATAATATTCCTCAATATCTTGTCTTCTTGGCATATTTAACTGAGATGTCAAATCATTTAGTGTTTGTTCACTGATATCAGGATTTACACTGGTAAAACTGATATAGGTAATATCACCCTTGGTATTAAAATCTATATGTAGATCACTACAGCCAATTCTAACTAAGTAGCTAGTTAGCTCACCAAGTATTTTTATATTTCTTTGACGTAAGTGTTTCATAATTAATATTCCTTTCTAAATGCAGAAATTAGTGGTAGCAAGAACATACATACAAGACCACCAGAAAAGCCATTATTGTATAAAATCATTCCACCGTGTAAGTATGTAATATTCATTACTAGGCAAGCATGTAATACTCCTGCAATTATTCCCCACAGCCATCCAAAAGAACCTGCAATTGGAGCTAAAGTTGTGCCAAAAAGTAAACTTAGAATAACGCTAGGTGAATTTATTTCCCAAATATTAAAGAAAGTACACAATATTATACCAAACATTATGGGAATTATATTTTTCAAGTGCTTACCAAAGGCTCCAAACCCAACAATAGTTAATATACCACCTAAAGTTGGACCATTCAAGTCACCATTTACTAAAACCACTAAAAACATTGAAAAGAGTCCTAGAATCCCCATATTTATTAAAGTAATTCCTTCACCAAAAATAAGATAAAAATCTGTAAGTAATCTACCAGAATGTCTCGTTATTTTTGTAATGTTTTTAAAGCTATTACCATTATAGTGAAAACCTAAAATTATCATAGCTAGAAATATTATTGAGAATAATATCATAAAAGGAAAATTATTACCTGTAGACCATATGAGTCTACTTTCAAAGTCAATACCCAAAGCTCTAAGCAAAGACATTAATATTGTACCAATTAGTCCTGCAGCTAGACCTACATTATAAAGGCTATATCCCTGATGTATTCTCATACAAGCAGAAGCTAAGGGCGGAAGTAAAAAACCTATTACTATACTAATAAGTATACCTATTATAACAGATAGATAAATGGGTATTGTATTAGTACCTATCAGTTGAATTAAAGCTGGAGATAATGTTGTTCCAAAAAGTGCAGTAACTATATAATTGGAGAAGGGTTGTTTTTGAAATCTGGAATACAACCAAATGCCAAATATAATAGGCCAGATATTTAAGATATTTTTACCAAAGAGAGAAAAACCACTTACTGTAAATATACCTGAAATTATAGTTCCTGAAGGTTTAACGTTTAAAAAAATTAGCATAGTTATATAAAATATAATCAAAAGTGCACAATTTATGAAGGTAGCACCAACACCGCCAATTTCCATGTAATCTGTAATGAGTATATCTGGATTTAAGATTATATTTCTTAAACCAATGAATATCTCATTTGGTGAGTTAAAAAGAAAAGAGACCATTATTAATATTCCACTAAGACATAAAAATAGTTTATAGGGAAGTGGAATTCTAGTGGTAAAGTCTTTTATAATAATCAACTCCTTTGAATTTATTTACACTTTTCAAATAAAAGTGTATATTTTTAATATATAAGGCTTTACTTCTATAGTATATCAATTTTTTTAGATCATAACTATAGTATTTATATTACAGTTATATCAATTATAAGTATAAGTTGGCGTATATGTAATATTATTTTATAAACTAGTTTAATTATGTAGGTAAAATATTTTAAAATAGAAAGAGGAAATAGAAATGGTAATGGACATAGTAGTTTACAATTGTGAGAAATGCCCCGATTTTAAACAAAATAAATGTGATGGAAAGGAAGTTAATTGTATGTGCAAAAAATGTCCTAGAAACTTAGGACAATGCTTAATTGTTAGATATTGTAGAGAAACAGAATCAGTTTTAGATTGTTTTGACTATTAAATTTTAAATTAGGTATAAAACATAGAATAATACAAAAGATATATTATTATAATACATAGGAGTGTTAAAGGAATGGTGTCTAATGAGATTAAAAGTAGAATTGCTCAAAACTGTTCATTTTATAATGAGAGATCATATTATCCAGATAAAATAATTATGCAACTAGAACAAAGTTGTAATAATTGCTCTAATTTTGTAAGAGGACACTGTGTAAAAGACATATTTGATGAAATATATGAAGAAATCAGATTAAATTAAGTATGAAATTTCCAAAAACTTAATAAAAATTTAAATTATAATAATATATCCCAATATTTAATTTATTTTGGTTGAGAAAGCTATTGAAAAATGTTAAAATGTAATTGATTTCAAATCAGATATTGGAAATAATAAAGTTTACTTTATTTTAGGAGGGTTAATCATGCACAAGAGATTATTTATACCAGGTCCAGTAGATGTGGCACAAGACGTATTAGAAAAAATGGCTACACCTATGATAGGACACAGAAGCAAAGAGGCATCAAGAGTACAAAGACAAATTAGTGATTACATGAGAGTTATCTTTAATACAAAGGAAGAAATATTACTTTCAACTACTTCTGGTAGTGGACTTATGGAAGGTGCTATACGTTCATGCACAGCTAAAAGAGCTGCAGTTTTTGCTGTAGGTGCTTTCGGTAAGAGATGGTATGAAATGGCTGTAGCTAACAATGTACCAGCTGACTTATATGAAGTTGAATGGGGTCAACCAACAACTCCAGAACAAGTAGATGAAGTTTTAGCAACTGGAAAATATGACTTAATAACAGTTACTCACAATGAAACTTCAACTGGTGTTATGAACCCACTAGATGAAATAGCTAAAGTAGTAAAAAAATATCCAGATGTTGTATTCTGCTTAGATACTGTAAGCTCAGCTGCAGGAACAGAATTAAAAGTAGATGAATGGGGAGTTGACATCTGTATAACATCAACTCAAAAAGCTATAGGACTTCCTCCAGGAATGTCAATGTGTACTTTCTCTAAGAAAGCTATAGAGAGAGCTAAACAAGTTCCACATAGAGGAATATACTTAGATCTTTTAGGGTTATATGAATACATTCAAAAGAAAGACTATCAATATCCTTCAACACCTTCATTATCTCACATGTTTGCGTTAGAATATCAACTTGATAAGATAATAAACAAAGAAGGTCTTGAAAATAGATATGCAAGACATATAGCAGGTGGAGAAATTGTTAGAGCATGGGCTAGAAAATACTTTGAAATATTACCAGATGAAAGATACATGTCTAACACTTTAACTAACATAAAAAATACTAGAAATATTGATGTTGCAGCTTTAAATAAAGCTCTAGGAGAAAGAGGATATCAAATTTCTAATGGATATGGAAAGTTAAAAGATAAGACTTTCAGAATAGCTCACATGGCAGAAACTACTCCAGCAGAAATTGAAGAGTTATTAAAGAACATTAATGAAATATTAGGACTTGAATAATAAACATAAACAATTAAGAAGGGGTAATTCCCTTCTTAATTTTCAATTAATAATATAGATTTAGTAGATATAAATTTATTACTTATACTAAATAAAGCTAAGCATTAGATAATTAATTATAAATTAATTTTATTTTAGGAGGGTATCATCATGATAAGAGTATTAGTTACTGATGGCATGGAAAAAAGTGGAGTACAGGCATTAAAGGATAATGGATATGAAGTTATAGAGAAATTCTATGAGCCTGAGGAATTAGGAGTAGCTTTGCAAAACTTTGATGTAGTGGTAGTAAGAAGTGCTACAAAGGTTAGACAACCAATAATAGATAAAGCTTGTGAAACAGGAAGATTAAAGTTAGTAATCCGTGGTGGAGTAGGTGTAGATAACATAGATGTAGCATATGCTACTGAAAAAGGAATAAGAGTTGCTAACACTCCTAACTCTAGTAGTGCATCAGTTGCAGAACTTGCACTAGCTCATATGTTTGCAGTTTCTAGATTTGTAAGTACTGCAAATGTTACTATGAGAGAAGGAAAATGGGAAAAGAAAAAGTATGAAGGTATTGAGTTAAGTGGAAAAACTTTAGGATTAATAGGATTCGGAAGAATTTCTAAATGCCTAGCTCAAAAAGCTGAAGTACTAGGAATGAAAATTATGTACACAGATATCCTTGGTAAAGCTGAAGGACATGATAAATATGAATTTGGTACTTTAGAAGAAGTATTAGCTAATTCTGATTATGTATCTCTTCATATACCATTTATAAAAGAGCAAGGAGCTACAATTGGTAAAGCTCAACTTGATATGATGAAAGATGGAGCTATACTAATTAACTGTGCTAGAGGCGGAGTTGTAGATGAAGCTGCTTTACTTGAAGCTTTAAATAGCGGAAAATTAAGAGGTGCAGGTGTTGATGTATTCGAAATTGAACCAACTAAGAATGAAGAATTAGTTAACCATCCAAGAGTATCAGTTACACCACACATAGGTGCAGCTACAGTAGAAGCTCAAACAAGAATAGGTGAAGAAATAGTTCAAACTATATTCGATTTCTTTAAATAATATTAATTACGTAGGAGGAAATAATATGGCAGTTGTAAGACCCTTTAAAGGCATAAGACCAACAAAAGAGCTAGTTGACAAAGTAGCAGCTCTTCCTTATGATGTTATGAACACAGAAGAAGCTAGAGAAATGGTTAAAAGAAACCCTTACTCTTTTTTACACGTTGACAAAGCTCAAATTGATTTACCAGTAGAAACTAATCAATATGATGAAATAGTTTATAACACAGCTAGAAAAACTTTAGACAAAATGAGAGAAGACGGAACTTACATTCAAGACAAAGCTCCAAGCATGTATATTTATAGACAAATCATGGATGGAAGAGTTCAAACTGGTATAGTTGGATGTACTTCTATAGATGATTATATGAATGATATAATCAAAAAACATGAACATACTAGAGCTGAGAAAGAGCAAGACAGAATTAATCACGTTGACCATTGTAATGCAAATACAGGTCCAATATTCTTAACATACAAGAATGTAGGAGAAATCGATGAAATAGTTTCTACATGGACTGCTAAAGAACCAGAATATAATTTCGTTTCTGAAGATGGAATATCTCATATTGTATGGGTTATAAATGACACTGAAATTGTAAAAAGATTAGAAGAGTTATTTAAGTCAGTTAAATATTTATATATAGCTGATGGTCACCATAGAGCTGCTTCTGCTGTAAAAGTTGGTAAAATGAGAAGAGAAGCAAATCCGAGCTACACAGGAGAAGAAGAATTCAACTTCTTCCTATCAGTTATATTCCCAGCAGATGATTTATATGTAATGGATTATAACAGAGTAGTAAAAGATTTAAATGGAAATTCTAGTGAAGAATTCTTAAAGAAAGTTGCTGAGAAGTTCACAGTAGAAGAGTATGAATGTGAAGGACAATACAGACCAGAAGGAAAAGGTCATTTTGGAATGTATTTAGATAACAAGTGGTATAAGTTGACTGCTATAGATGGAACTTTTGACTCAAAAGATCCAGTTAAGAGCTTAGATGTATCTATACTACAAGAAAACCTTCTAAGACCAATACTTGCTATAGAAGATCCAAGAACAAGTGATAGAATAGATTTTGTTGGTGGAATTAGGGGTCTTAAAGAACTTGAAAGAAGAGTAGCTGAAGGCATGAAAATTGCGTTCTCTATGAATCCTACAAGCATAGAAGAACTTATGAACATTGCTGATGCTGGAGAAGTTATGCCTCCTAAATCAACCTGGTTTGAACCAAAATTAAGAAGTGGAATATTTGTTCACGAATTAAGCTAGGGTAAATTAAAGATAAAACTTATTTATATCTTATCTAAATATAAAAGCTAAATCCTATAAAAGTAACTATATTTTTTAGGATTTAGCTTTTATTTTAGTATTTAAAGTTATAAACATAAAATAAGAAATACTTTATATAAATACATAGTTGAATTATATTAGTAAAAAATATAAAATTGATATGTTCAGGGAATAAAAATTTATGTATTTATTTATAATTTGAAAGGAATAGTTAAAAATATCTTTAAGGTTATAAAGTAAATACCACATATTAAGGAGATGCAAAAATGTTACAACATTCATTATCAAGAACAGAGCTATTAATAGGAAAAGATGGTTTAAATAAATTAAGAGATAGTAAAGTTATAGTATTTGGAATAGGTGGAGTAGGAAGTTTTACAGTGGAAGCTTTAGTAAGAGCAGGTGTTGGAACTATTGTTTTAGTTGATGATGATACTATTTGTTTAACTAATCTAAATAGACAAATTCATGCAACCTATGATACTGTAGGAAAAGTAAAGGTTGAATCTATGAAAGATAGGGTTCTTTCGATTAATAAAAAGTGTAATGTTATAACTCATCAAGTTTTTGTTACTAAAGAAAATATTCCAGAAATAATTACTGATGATGTCGACTATGTAGTAGATGCTATAGATACTGTATCAGCTAAAATTGCGCTAGTAGAGTATTGTAATGAAAAAGGCATAAAAATAATGTGTTCTATGGGAACAGGAAATAAATTTGATCCTACGCAATTTAAAATTGCAGATATATATGATACTAAAGTATGTCCACTTGCAAAAGTTATGAGGCATGAACTTAGAAAAAGAGAGATTAGATCTCTTAAGGTAGTTTACTCTGAAGAGATGCCGACAAAGCCAAAGCTAGATGATGTGATTACTTGCAAAACAGGGTGTGTATGTACAGGTGGAACTAAAAAGTGTGCTATAAAAAGACAAATACCAGGGAGTATATCTTTTGTGCCACCAGTGGCAGGAATGATAATAGGTGGAGAAGTAATAAAGGACTTACTTAAAGAAAGCTAATTGCAAGCAATCTAATATAAAACCGATATTAGGTAAACCTAACTTTAGGAGAGTGTAATTGCTTAATTAAGTTTATAGTTTTATAATATAAAAATCCGTCAATATAATACTTGACGGATTCTTATTATAAAAAATTCTGTTTAACCGATGGTTACTTGCCCTAATATTTCCACTTTTTTATGAAAGATAAGGTCAAGTACGTCCACGGATAACAATTTATAAAGATTAAAGCTCTAGGAATTCAGCTTATTTAGCCAGTTTATATAATGCTAAAGCGTAAATCTCTGTAGCTTTAACTAAATCATGCATAGTTATAAATTCATTAGGCTGATGTTCTGTTTTTTCTGATGTAGGGAATACCATACCAAAGGCTACACAGTTATCTATGGCTCTAGCATAAGTAGCTCCACCAGATGATTCTGGTACTCCATTATATCCAGTTTCCTCATCATATACTTCCTTTAATGTTTTAATTAAGAAATGATCTGCAGGAACATATATAGAATCCATCCAATCAAATTCATTATATTCTAAGCCATATTCTAAAGCTTTTTCCTTTATAGGATTAACTATATCTTCTTTTTTATAAGTAACAGGAATCCTAATATCTAAAGAGATAGTTTCTGTATCTTCATTTAAATCAATTTTACCTACATTTACAGTTAGTTTGCCAGATACATCTTCACAGTTAGGTATTAGATTTTTAATAGCAACATCCTCTCCAATAACATTAGCTATGAATTTTATTGAGTTAGAAGTAGAGCCCATTTTCTCTAAAGCTATAGCAAGTCTAGAAATGGCATTTATACCTTCAGCACTATCTGCAGAGTGAACACCCTTTCCAATTACTGAAATAGAGTCTTCATTTAAGGTATATTTATAATTTAAACTATCTAATATATTTTTTAAAGAATTGATTTCCTCAGAAGTTCCTGTGTAGGCAGCATTGTCAGGGACTGAGTTAAATGCATTTCCGGCACTTAGAACTAAATCAGAACTTTTTTTGCAAGTTAAAGTTGATTGAAGCAAGCCCTTTTCTGCATTTATGCAGAAGAACTCACTGTCAGGAGTTATTCCCATAGCAGGAATCTCTTCACCATTCTCTTTATATTTATTAATACCTCTCCAAAGATTTTCTTCATCTGTTCCAAATATGAATCTTATTCTTTTATTTAATTTTATTCCTAAATCTAATAGAGCTTTTACTGCATATATACAAGCTATAGTAGGACCTTTATCATCTTGAGTTCCTCTTCCATATAATTTATCATCAACTATAGTTAATTCATATGGTGGGTATGTCCAAGAATTCAAATCTCCTTCAGGTACTACATCTAAATGGCCAAGAACTCCAACTAATTCTTCACCTTCCCCAACTTCTGCATAACCATAGTAACCATCCTTATCATAGTAAGTTTTAAAACCTAAGGATTCACATAAATTTAAAGTGCTTTTTAGACAATCATCTATATTTTTACCAAATACATAATTAGGATCATCTTCATCTATAACGCTTCTAAAACTTACAGCTTCCTTTATAGATTCTATGAGCTCAGGTATTAACTCGCTGACTCTTCCTTTTATTTCTTCTTTTTTTACCATGAGACTATCCCCTTTCATTTTAAACAAGCTATATATATTGTTAATATATATGAAATTAAGGATAATATATCCTATAGTTTAAATTAAACATAGATAATAAGATATGTCAACATAGGTACATTAATGTAGTTAATAGCAATGTATATCTCTTAGTTAATCCATATATTAAATAATAAATTTTTACTAGGAGAAAAAAGAACTTAAGAATTATAACTTATTAAATAATTCTTAAGTTCTTTTATGATTAAAGGATTAATATTACCACTGATTTAAAAAATCATATAAAGCTGGATATACATTTAAGCTGCTCATCATACTCATATATTCGCTCATAGCATCCATATCTTCATCCTTTTCTTTAATAGCTCTAATCATTAAGTTCTTAGGAGTTTCAAGAGGCGATATATATTCTACCACAGAAACTTTATATCCCTTTGCTTTAAGCATTAAAGATCTCATACCATCGGTTAATATATCAGCCATTCTTGCTTTAAAGATTCCATGGTCAAGAATACTTTTAAATGGGGCATAAGAATATTGATTTAACATCTCTCTATGACAACATGGTACTGCAATTATTATATCTGACTCAACTCTTATTCCTAAGGCTAATGCCATATCAGTTGCAGTGTCGCAAGCATGTAGAGAGATCACCACATTTATTTTCTTATCGGGATTATAATCTTTTATATCAATAGCATGAAATTCCATGTTTCTATATCCAAGATTTTTAGCCATATTTTTAGAAGTATCTATTACAGTTTCTGAATAATCTAAACCAATAAAATGACATTTTCGCTTTTTAACCTCAGTTAAATAGTAGTTTAGAACAAAGGATAAGTAGGATTTGCCACATCCACAATCTAATATATTAATAACTTTATTCTTAGGAAGTTCATCTAGTATACCTTCAAGTAGTTCCACATAATGATCTATTTGATTATATTTTCTTATTTTATCATTTTTTATTTTACCTTCTTTGCTCATAATACCTATTTCTTTTAATAGATTATCAGCTTCACCTACTTTTATATAGTAATTACGGTTTAGTAAGGTTGAAGTACTAGTATTGTGCATGGTTTCTTTCGTTATTTTATTATCTTCCCTAGTGAAATTTGAATTATCTACATCAATAGTTTTCATAGTTACATTTTTATTATTTGCAGTTATTAGAAGAACCTCTCCTCTCTCACTATATGTAAGGGACAAACCTTCATAGTTTAAACATTGCTCAAGTATATTACTAAAGAAGCTTTCTATAGTTAGTTTCTTTGTAACACCATTAAAGTTGTAATTTAACTCTATACCATCTAAAGTAGCTTCACCTTTGAAAGATTTTAAGCCAGATACGAATTCCACATTAACATGCTTAAAAATTGATATGTTTTCTTGAAATCTATTTTGTAATCCCATAAAAAACAGATTAAGTTTATTTATATTGTTCTTATTCATATTTACACCTTCTTTATATTATTTAATGAATTTAATCGATACAATAGCTTATTTTTACTATGATTATGGTTTAAAATGTTAGAAAAGTTTAAGTATACTTATTAATATATAAAATTACAGCATGATTATATTAAATTAAACAGGTTCATATTCTAATTGTTAACCATAATGTTAAGTATAACAAAAGGAATAATTTCAGTGAAGAAGAAATGATTTATAATAAAAAAATTAATTATTTTACTTAATAGTTATAAAAAATAAAGAGTTTAATTCAATAAAAACGTATATTAATTATGATATAATATCATTGAAAAAGGAGTGATGTTAGTGAAGAAAAACAAAAGCCTTGCCGTAACAATATTTATATTTATCATTATGGCCGTAATTGCTATAGTCGATAACACCAAGGGAATATTTGTCCCTGTATTTAAGGAGACTTTTAATACTAATAATACAAGTATGGGCATGCTCTTATCGGTATGTTCTTTAGGATACATAATATTTACTTATATAGGTGGATTACTATGTGAAAAATTTGGACAAAGAAATGTAATCTGTACGGGACTTTTCACTATTATAGCCTCTGTTTTAATAGTAGCTTTTTCTAAAACTTATACAATACTATTGATTGGAATGTTTTTAATAAACATGGGTATTGCTTTTGTAATGATTGGAGTAAACACGCTAATACCAGCACTATTTATTACATTCCAAGCAATAATGATGAATTCAGCTCATTGTTTTTATGGATTTGGATCTACTGTAGGACAATTTGCTATTGGAAACATTTTAGACAATGGAGTAAGTTGGAGAAGTGTATTCTTTGGAATAGCAATGATTTTTATTGTAGTATTAATAATATTTTTCTTTATAAAAATACCTAATTTTAATGTAACTAAAAAAGAAAGTAAATTTAATATAGCTTTAGCTTTTAAAGAAAAGTATATGTATATCTATGCTATAGGATTAGGAACATACGTGTTTGCAGAAATGGGGATGTCTAATTGGATAGTTAATTTCCTTATGGAAAGTTATAACTTTACTAGTAGTAGTGGAGCTATCTTCTTGTCAGTATTTTTCTTTTTACTTACTATAGGTAGATTATTAGGTGGGTTTGTAGCTGAAAAGGTAGGATACTTACAATCAGTTTTATATTCTTTACTAATTGCATGTGTATTATTAATAGTTGCGCTAGTTGTTGGTCATAGTGCTCTCATTTTAATATGTGTAACAGGACTATTTTTTGCAATAGCATATCCTACAGTAGTAGCTACTATTAGTAAAGTTTTTAAAGACAATAGCTCATATATAACAGGATTAATTTTAACTCTATCAAGCACTATAAGCATGATCCTAAATCTGCTCATGGGAAGATTAAATGATATTATAGGTACAACAAAAACTTTTTATTTAATACCAATAAGCTTAAGTGTTTCTATATTGTTTATATTCCTAATATATAGAGGAAATTATAGTATTTTTAAAAGGGGAGGTAATGAAGTTGAGCAGTGAAAGGGCAGTAAGTATTAGTAATGCAACTGATGAAGCAAATAAATATATAATAAGAGATTCATCTGGAATTATAGTAGGAAGATTTATAATCTTAGATTTAGATGATGAGAACAAAGGTGTAATAATAAAATTGAAATTTTATAAAAGTGGAGGAGATGCTAATAAAACATTACAAGATGCCCTAAAGTTGATGTTAAATAATTTAATAAAAAGCAAAGGTCTTCATAAAGTAAATATCATCTGTGATGAAAAAATAAGTTTAACTCCTTTTACAAACTTAGGATTTCAATTAGAAGGATATATATCAGATAGTATTATAACAAAATTTAAATATGAAGGCAGTTTATTATTTGGAATAGTAGAAGAAGAATTTTATAATAACTCATATAAGAAGGAGCTAGCAATTCAAGGAGATAAAATAAGTATAAGAGTTCTTAACTCCGATGATGCAAGTGTTTTATTAGATTATTATACGAGAAATAAGGCTTTCCTATCTAAATTTGAACCACATAGAGATGAAGAGTTTTATACAGTAGAAGTTCAAAAGCAATCTTTAATAGAAAACTATAAAGAATTTATTAAGGGCGAGGGAGCTCACTTTGGAATATATAAAGCAGATAAGATGATAGGAAGAATACGTATATACAATATAGTGCATGGTGTATTTAAGAGTGCATTCATAGGATACTCTATGGATGAACAATATCAAGGAAATGGATATATGAAAGAAGCTGTTAGTTTAGTTGTAAGATATGCATATGAAGAATTAGGACTTCATAGAATAGAAGCAACAACTTTAGTTGACAATGAAAAGTCACAAAGAGTTTTAAGAGCATGTGGATTTAATGAACTAGGTACATGTAAAGAATATCTACATATAAATGGAAAATGGAGAGATCATGTTATATTTTATAAAAATAATAAATAGATTATCTTAACTATAGAAACTAATTAGTTTAATTTAAATTTGTTATACATCATCTATATTAAAGGTGGTGTATTTTTATTGTTTGAGTTATTAGATATAAGGTGATGTTCTATTTAAGTATATAATTTTCTCAGGAGAGAATTATTTTACTACCTATACGTTAGAATTTTACCTAGCTTCCTATATAAATATTTATATAGGATTATAGCCATATAAGGTAATATTTATATAAGAAACTATTTAACTATTTAAATAGTTGTTCTATTCACACAGGTTTCAAGGGGTTGCTGTTTTAATGATGGTATTAAATATATTGAAAGGTGAAGAAATAACAATGATATTGTTAGTGGATTTAACTAGAATAAAAAGTTAAATTAATATATGGTATTTCAAATAAATAGTAAAAACGATAGAATATATACTGATACTTTACCTAGTGTATCAACATTAGAAAAACTTAGTATTTTAATGAAAGTAAAAGATTTATAAGGATAGTTGTACATAAAAAGAATATTAGGTGGTTTTTGCAAGAATAAATCATGATAAGATAAGTTTTGTCGCTGAGAGATGCGGCAACAAACGACAAGAAATTAAGAAAAAAACTTCTTAAAAAAATGTTGAC
>NZ_BAAACI010000008.1:0-299971 GCF_039521425.1 Clostridium subterminale | reverse complement strand
GGTGTAAGCATGGTAACATGTTCAGCTGACTCATACTAATAAGTCGAGGGCTTGATCTAAATAATGACGAAATATCTTTAAATGGATAGAAGCAAGAAGTTCAAGGAAATGACTGAGTGAGGAGCAGAGTTTATTAAATATAAATGAGTACCACAACGAAGGAAATTAACGAAGAAATTCGAAGCTTATATACATTTAAATCACTGTGTAATTTTGAGGGAACATTACTGTTTTCTTAACTGGGCGATGATATTGCAGACTTTTTCTATATGAGCAATATCCGTATATCAACAATTAAGTTAGTAGTATTATCGCAATGCTAATGAGGAATTAAAAAAATCTTCATTAAAGACAAACTTTTTTAGTTTGTGAAAGTACAAGGATAATTATACTATCTATGTACTTATCTGGTAAGTATATCTTGAAGGTAACACCCGTATCCATGCCGAACACGAAGGTTAAGCTTCAAAGAGCCGATAGTACTGCACGGGAAGCTGTGTGGGAGGGTAGGTTATTGCCAGGTAGCTTGGTTCACTAGCTCAGTCGGTAGAGCACATGACTTTTAATCATGGTGTCCGGGGTTCGATCCCCCGGTGAGCCACCAACACCTTATTTTATAAGGTGTTTTTTTATGTAATTTTTTAAGAAGCTCTAGAATAAATACTTTAAATACACCTTAATACAACAATACATTGTTTTTAAAATTTTGAAATCGTATAGATGATTGAAATGGTATTTAATATTATAAAATATCTTGATTTATATATAAAATTGATATAAATTAAGTAGGGAAGAAAATTAAACTTAATATTGTATGGATGAATGCTATTGAAGATACTTAATCCATTGAAAGAATAAGTAACCGTAGAAGAAAGAGTTAATTGTAAGCTTTTAATTAACTTGAAACTTTCAGGTTGAATACAATAGCAGGACATAACCCTGGAGAGACTTTTTATATTAATATAATATGTTGCATATTATATTTAATAATTAAAGAGCATCAACGAAGCAACCTTTATAGGGAATCTTTCAGATAAAAGGACAGGGAGTAAAAAGCATTTATTAATTATGTTTTTTACTCCTTTTATGTTGCAAAATATTAAGCAGGAATATATTACATAAGAAATGGAAAGGAGAATAGAGTTATGTTATTAATTATCTTTGAAGTTGTAGGAACAGTAGCATTTGCTATTTCTGGAGCTTTAGTAGGAATGCAAAAAAAATTAGATTTATTTGGAGTTATATTTTTAGGAATTATTACAGCGATAGGTGGTGGGATATTTAGAGATGTAACGTTAGGACAAACTCCGCCAGCGGCTTTTATAAATCCTACTTATTTCATTATAAGTATGGTAGTATCTATAATGGCTTTTTACGGATATCCAAAACTGTCTACTATGTACACTAAATCTAAGAGAAAAGAAATTATTTCTGAATCCCAGAGGAATAAATATATGAGTGAGGAACAAATTCTTAAAATAGCTAATAAAAGAAAGCAAATAGCTATATTAAAAAAAGTAATATTGATTTTAGATTCAATTGGACTTGCTACATTTACAATATCAGGTGCTAATTTAGCTTTTAAGCAATCTGATAGCAATATATTTTTAGTAGTTTGTATGGGATTAATTACAGGTGTTGGAGGTGGAATTCTAAGAGATACATTTGTTCAGGATACTCCAATGATCTTTAAAAAAGAAATTTATGCTGTGGCATCAATACTAGGAGCGTTAGTATTTTACTTATTTAACTTTTATGGAGTAAATTATGATATAACTTTTTGGGTATGTTTCACAATAATATTATTATGCAGAGCTATCTCAATAAGACTTAATTTAAATTTGCCAATATTTAATTCTGATAAGTATAATATAAATTTATAGAGCTTTTAATAATATATTATATACTTATATCTACTAAAATAATTTATCATAGTAATAACTTATTATTTTTAATATTTTATATAAATATACATCACAAAATTAGTATCGGTACATATTATATTATTAGGAACAGCTATTAAAGCTAATTCTTAATGTAGATAAACTTAAATATACTAGCTTTAAACTAAAAATATTTTATAGTACTAAAGATTACTACAAGATGTTTAAGTGTTGGAAACTATTATAAAATTGATTAAAAAGTGGGGAGTAATATAATATGTTAAATAATAATGAATTCTTTTATTATGATGAAAATAATGAACAAGACTATTCAGCAGAAATATTTGCTCAAGATTTAGGATATGGCCAACAAGATGGAAGAGATTTTGGACAAGAATCATATGGAGATAACAGTGGAAAATGGAGACACGATTGTAAGCCATCACATCATAGACCATGTCATGAAAGACCATGTCATGAAAGACCATGTCATCATAGACCATGTTGTCAACCATGTTGTCAACCATGTTGTCAACCATGCCATAACAGATGTTCAGATGGAGATGATTGGTGGATAATTATATTATTATTCTTCTTCTGTTGTCCGTTTGGAGGATTCTTCTTCTAATAGATATTAATAGTGGTTTGGATACTAATATATACCATATATATGGATAAGGTACTGTAATAAATAAGTATATAATATAGAAATAATCATCTCTGTATATTAATATATATAGTGATGATTATTTTTTTAGGAGGAGTAGTGATATGACTAGAGAAGAAAAATTGTTAAAACTAATCGAAGAGAGATTAAATAAAGATGAAGTTATACTCTGTTATGTGGAAGGTGCTTTTGAAACTACTGTAAATGGAAGACAAAACACAATGACAGGAGTATTGGCAACCACTAGTGAAAAAATTAGATTTTGTGGTAAGAGATTTTTTTTAGTTTATGATGATGTGATAGAATATAAAGATATTGAATACGTAGAGGCTATAGAAGAAAAACTTGGGCATAAAATCTTTATAGCGGGAAAAGAAAAATCTTACTTAATGAAATTCATCATAAGTAAAGATGTACATAATTTTGTAAATAGTATAAATAAAAATTTATACTAAAATAAGTATCTAAAAGAAACTTTAGGATTTAATGATTATTATCTATAACAATAGTAAATAATAATAATATAAATCTGGTGAGTATACTATTAGAGGCTACACCCGTATCCATTCCGAACACGTAAGTTAAGTTCTAATAGGCTATATATACTGCATTAATTAAAATGTGGGAAAAGTAGTTATTGCCGGGTATAGAACAGAAGCTAAAAGATTTTAAGAAAACAAGATAAAGGATATATTATGGTTTATTAATAATATGTTTAAGATATTTATTAATGAATCTATTATAATCTTGAATTAACAAAAGATTTTATCCGATAACTACAAGCTCTAATGCTCCCATCTTCTTTAAAGTGAGAGTAAAGAGCGGGTACGTCCCTGGATAACGATTTCTAAGCTTCGAAGAAGCTAAGAACTCTGTTTATGAGAAAGCTTTAAAATATAAAGAAGAAGAGATTAATTTAATCTCTTCTTCTTTTTTTGCAAATAACCATTTATATAAATTTAAGATAAATTTAAGATAAGTAATTTATTATAAGATTGTACTAGATGACATGAGGAGGTGATTAATATGAAACAAGTTAAATTTAGACACGAGATAAAGCATTTAATAAATATTTCAGACTATTTGGTAATTAAAAGTAGATTAAAAAACATTGCACAGCAAGATGAGAATGCAGGAGATAAGGGTACTTATACTGTAAGGAGTCTATATTTTGACAATATCAACAACAAGGCATTAATAGAAAAAGTTAATGGAGTAAATAATCGAGAAAAATTTAGATTAAGATTTTATAATGATAACCATTCCTTTATAAAATTAGAGAAAAAAAGTAAAGTTAATGGATTATGCAGTAAGATTGCAACTAATATATCTATGAATAAATGTGAAGATATAATTAAAAATAATATTGAAGATATATTTAAATACAAGGATCCTATTTTAATAGAGTTATACTCAAAGATGAAATACGATTTATTACGACCTAAGACTATAGTTGAATATACAAGGGAAGCATATGTATTCAAACCTGGAAATGTGAGAATTACCTTTGATAGTAACATTAGAAGTGGGTTATATTCACAAAATTTCTTTAATGATAAGCTTACTACAGTAGGAATGCCAGGAAGGAGTCCTATAGTTTTAGAGGTTAAGTTTGATGAATTTTTTCCTGAAATTATTAGAGATATAATTCAAACAAAGGATAGAGAGAGCTCTGCATTTTCAAAATATGCGGCTTGCCGAATTTACGAATAAAATTAAGTTATTTGGAGGAAATAAAAATGGATAAAGCATTAAGTTTTAACGATATTTTAAAATCAAGTTTTTTAGAAAAGGCATCTAGTTTTTCAATTGTAGATGTAGCTATAGCACTAGGATTAGCCCTTGCTATTGGACTTTTCATATTTTTAGTATATAAAAAAACTTTCAAGGGAGTAATGTACTCAGAAAGTTTTGGTGTTTCACTTATTGCAATGAGTTTAGTTACAACATTAATTATTCTTGCAATAACTTCTAATGTAGTACTTTCACTTGGTATGGTTGGTGCTTTATCAATTGTAAGGTTTCGTACAGCAGTTAAAGAGCCTATGGATATTGCATTTTTATTTTGGTCAATAAGTGTAGGAATTGTTGTAGGAGCAGGATTAATACCACTTGCGGTATTTGGTTCAGTGTTTATAGGAATTATGATTATGGTATTTGCAAATAAGAAAAGTACTGATAATCCTTATATTTTAGTTATAAGTTGCCAAGGGGATAACAGTGAAAATAATGCCATACAATATATAAATAAATCTGTTAAAAAATATGTGGTGAAATCTAAAACTGTTTCTGCAGGGAGCAATATTGAATTAACAGTAGAAATAAGATTAAGAGAAATGTCTACTCAATTTGTAAACGAAATTAGCCGTATATCAGGAGTAAATAATGCAGTGTTAGTAAGTTACAACGGAGAATACATGTCTTAGTATTTAGGTGGTGTATGAAGTGATTTCAAATAAGCATATAAATATTTTTATAGCAATCATCATGACATTAAGCATAGCTTTAGCTGGAGTAATGACAACGGTAGATATGTCTAAAGTTAAAGTAAATGATACAAGTGAAATAACTCAACCAGAATATATAACAAATCTTTTTAACAAAGATGATATTATGGAAATTAATATAGATATTGATGAGGAACAATGGAATGAACTAGCAGATAATGCTATGAACGAAGAATATTATAGTGCAAATATAACCATTAACGGAGAAACTTACTATAATGTTGGGCTTCGAGCTAAGGGAAATACAACATTATCACAAATTGCTAATGATGATACTACAGATAGATATAGTTTTAAAGTTAAATTTGATGAATATATTGATGGACAAACTCTTAAGGGACTTGAGAAATTAGCATTGAATAATATGATGCAGGATACAACTTATATGAAAGAATATCTTTCCTATGATTTATTAAACAAAATGGGAATTTCCACTCCGGAATTTCAGTATGCTAGCATAACCTTAAATGGAGAACCTTGGGGTCTATACTTAGCTCTTGAAGTTATGGAAGAGAGTTATATTGAAAGATACTATGGAACAACAAATGGAAATTTATATAAACCTGAAACTACTAATATGGTAGGAGGAATGGGTGAAGCTAAGGGTAGCATGGAAATTAACAATGATGCTATAACAAAGGCTACAACGAATACATCTAATGAAAATCCTGATTTAACTAATGAAGAAAATTTAATGACCCCACCATCAAATCCAGAAATGAATAGTTCATCAGAACAAGGTGAACGAGGAAATATGGAAAATAACAATATGCCTATGGTACAAGGTAAAGAAATGAATGGACCCATGGGGAAAAATGCCGGTGGAGCAGATCTAGTATACTCTGGAGATGAGCAATCTAATTATTCTACTATATTTAAAAATGCCATTTTTGATTATACAAATGAAGAAGATTATGATAAAATCATAGCCATGATAAAAAGTCTTAATGAAGATATTGATAATATAGAAAAATATTTAGATGTAGATGAAGTATTAAGATATTTTGCAGTAAATACTTTCATTGTAAATTTAGATAGTTATGCATCCAATATGAAGCATAATTATTATCTATATGAACAAGATGGAGTATGTTCAATACTTCCTTGGGATTACAATTTAGCCTTTGGAGCATTTCAAGGAGGAAGTGCTAGTAGTGTCATAAATTTTCCCATTGATAATCCTGTAGGAGACAGTTTAGAAAGTAGTCCACTAATAGGAAAACTTCTAGAAGTAGAAGAGTATAAAGAAAAATATCATGAGTACCTTAATGAAATAGTTCAGGATTATATAAATAGCGGAGTATTTACTGAAACAATTAATAAGATAGATGATTTAATTGGTGAATATGTAAAAAGTGATGCTACAGCCTTTTATACCTACGATGAATATGTAGCTTCTATTCCTGAGTTAATTACTTATGGAGTAGATAGAGCAAAGAGTATATCTGCTCAACTTTATGGAACACAGTCCTCTACATCTACTGGAAATATATCTACTAATTTAAATTTATCTGCCCTTGGAAGTCAAGGTGGTGGAGGTAAGAGAGAGGGAAATGATATTCCTCAAGATATGCAACAGAAGAATAGTACACAAAAGAGGATGGGTACTGGAGAAGGACCTAACAATATGCAGAATAATCCTCAAGAATTTCAAGGTTATAAAGGTGCTATGCCACAAGACTTTAATTTTGAAAATATGCAAAAGGCTATGGAGATAATTGAAAGTTCTACAAGCGATTTATTAACAGAAGAGGAAATAGAACAACTTGAAGAACTAGGCATTGATGAAGCTATGATAGATAAATTGATGAACAGTCCTCAAAAAGGAAATGATAAGAATAATTTTATGTCTGAAAATAATCAAGGTGATATTAATGGAGAAAATCAAAAAAATAATTTGAGTGGAAGTACGTCCAATAACACCAATATTAAATCTAATTTAATAGTTTATGGCATATGTCTTGTAGGAATAATTGCAGCAATAATAGTAGTACTAAGATTTAAAAGAAAAAAGTATCATGTATAAAATATTAAAAGCTATCTCAGAGTATTTATCTAAGATAGCTTTTAAATTTATATAATTTATATTATAGTGCTTTGTTGTGTTTGATTATTAATTCTTTGATTCTAAAATAGGAAGTTCAACAATAAAGGAGGTATATTTACCTAAATTACTTCTAGCATAAATCTTTCCTTTATGCTTGGTTACTATGGCATTTGCAATGGCTAAGCCTAAGCCATAACCACCGGTTTTACGTTGTCTAGATTCATCAGAACGATAAAATCTTTCAAAAATTTTTTCTAGGTCTTTGTCAGGAATTCCTTCTCCAGTATTAGTAATAATAATTTCTATCTTAGATTTTAATTTACTTGAAGAGATGGTAATAGTTCCATTTTGGAAAGTATGTTTAATAGCATTATCTATTAAAATGTTAAAAAGCTTTTTAATTTCTTCTAAATCCCCATTTATAAAAAAGTTATCTTTTAAATTGTTTTTAAATTCTATTTTATTTTCAAAGAAAACTGCTTCAAAGGACATAAGTAAATTTTCTAGTATTTTATTTATGTTTATAGGTTGGAGGCTAAGTACTTTTTTATCTTCATCAAGCTTAGCTAAGGAAAGCATATCATCAATAAGATGAGACATTCTATCAGTTTGTAGATTTATATAATTCATCCATTTGCTTTGACTTTCAACAGTTTTAACTTTATTAGATGAAACTAAAGCTAAATTAGTTTTAATAATAGCAATAGGTGTTCTAAGCTCATGGGAGGCATCTGCAATAAATTGTTTTTGTCTTTCAAATACCTCTTTAATTGGTGCTATGGTTTTATAAGCTAGGTAATAGCTTATGGTAAATAATATAATCAAACTGATAAAGCCAGTTAAGAAAAAAGTCTTTAAAAGATTTTTTAATAGATTTTGCTGAGGTGACTTATTTATTAAAGCAATTCTATTAATTTTACGATCTAAGCTTTTTAAGTATGCAAAATCAGTATCTTCAACTTTTATAACTCCTGAAGAACCTTCCATGGTTAGAATATTAGCTACTGATTCAACAAGAATATCTTTATCAACATTATATGGAGTAATAATATTTATCACGTTTAAATTATGGTCAAGATTTATTAGTATACCATTATTAAGGGGACCACCTTTAATGGGGGCACCATTGTTAGGTTCATGGATTAGTGTATTAAGAGAAAAGCTAATTTGTCTTTCTCCACTATTCCAAGTTATAAAGTATATGACTCCAAATATACAAAGAAATACAAAGGTTAAAAGAGACATATTTATCATAATAAATTTAAATTTTAATTTTTTAAACATACTCCTCCTCCAATTTATAGCCAATACCACGAAGGGTGGATATTTTGGATTTAGAGCCTACATAGGATAGTTTTTTTCTTAAAAATGATATATATACCTCGATATTATTATATTCAGCATCTGAGTCATAGCCCCAAACCTTAGTAATTAAATCATCTTTAGTAACTATTAAAATAGGTCTTTCCATAAAGTATTTTAAAATTTGAAATTCCTTTGAGGTAAGTCGTACAGAATCACTATTTCCTTCAAGTTCATAGGTAGATAGATTAAGGGAAAAGTCACTAAAGTGAAGAGCATTATCATTTATAACTTCAGCCTTTCTTCTGCTAAGAGCTCTTAATCTAGCAAGAAGTTCTTCATGAGAGAAAGGTTTCACTAAATAGTCATCTGCTCCATAATCTAATCCTTTAACTTTATCTTGAATTTCTCCTTTGGCAGTTAAAAGCAGAATAGGAGTAGATATATTATTAGCCCTTAACTCCTTTAAAATATCTAATCCATTAACTTTTGGTAGCATTATATCTAATATAATCAAATCATATATACCTGTAAGTCCATAATCAAGACCTGCTTCACCATCATAAACACTATCCACTATATATTTATTTTTAGTAAGTATCTCTTTTAAAGCTTCAGCAAGGTGTATTTCATCTTCAACTAATAATAATTTCATAACTCATCACCTCTTAAATTACAAATTTTTAGATAATATAACCTTATTTTATTTAATTCTATCATATAAATCTTAAATTTATATTAAAATTATTACTTACTTTTAGAATTTAGTAAAAATTCCATATTATATGGTAAAGATAATAATTTTTTGTTTCGAATATATTTATGTATGGAGTGTATATACAGTTGTAAAATTTATTTATATAAAGTAAGGTGGGGAAGTTATGAAGCTCATGAAAAAAGCAAAGAAAGAACTGAAAAATAATAAAGTTAAAAGCAACAAAAATGGAAAATCAAAAAAATTTAGAGGAATAGGCATGCAACTTATGGTAAGCTTTACCTTGGTTATAGTATTAGTTGCAGCATTTCTATCAGCTTTTTCTCTGTTTATGAATAAGAAGGTTATCACTGAGAAATCTAAGGAGTTACTAAAAAATGTAGCTATATCTATGTCAGGAGAAGTGAACCAATTGACAGATAGTTATGGCTCTATAGCAAATCAAATAGCCATAAATGATTTTTTAGTAGATGATACTATAAAAACAAAAGAAAAGCTAACGAAGTTAAAATTTATATCAGAAAAATTAGAGTTAAAAAAAGTTGCTATAGTAGATACTGAAGGAAATTGTATAGATACTGCAGGAGAAAGTACTAATATTAAGGATAAGGAGTATTTTTCACATGCATTAAGTGGACTTACATTTATCAGTGAACCATATTTGGGTACCACTGATGGTATGCTAGAAATAGCTATAAGTACTCCTATAAAAGAAAATGGTGATATAAAAGGTGTTTTAATAACATATATTGATGCTAGTAAATTATCAGCAATAATATCGCATGTATCTATAGGTAAAAGTGGAAATGCTTTCTTAATAAACAAAGAAGGAAATATCATAGCTCATAATGACTCTTCACTTATCGGAACTAAATTGCTAGATACAGTAAAAGACAGTAAAGGTTCCGAAAATATGAAACATATTTTAGAAAAAATGACATCTACAGAAAGTGGAGCGGGTGATTATGCTTTAGGTGATAATGAAAAATATCTTGGATTTGCTCCTATAGAATCAACAGGTTGGTCTGTAGGTGTAGAAGTCAGTGGAAAGGATCTATTAGCAGAAATACCTGAATTTCAGAAAAAAATAGTAGCTGTATGTGTTATATTTATAGTGCTAGGTATATTATTTGGATATGTAGTAGCTAAATCTATGACTAAAAGATTAGGAAGTATAGGTAATATTGTAGAAAACATGGCTAAGGGGGATTTCTCTAAAAATAATATAGTTAAGATGAGAAATGATGAAATTAAAGAGATATATATGGCTGTAGAAAAAAGCAAGGAAATAATAGGTGGAATGATTCTAAATGTTAAAGATAGTTCCATGGTTATTGAAAATGAGGCTTCATCTTTAGCTGCTTTAGCAGAAGAATTTGTGGCAGGAGCTCAAAGTATAAGTGAAAGTGTAGAGGAAACTGCTGCAAGTACGCAAAAGCAAACGGAAGAATTGGAAAATGTAAATAAAGAACTTGAGGAGTTTGATAAAAAACTTTCTACTAATATAAATGAGATATACAATATTAGTAGTATGGCAGAAAATGTTAATCATAAGGCTGATATGAGTAATGATGATATGGAAAAGTTAGCTATGGCTATGAATGAATTAAGTAATTCCTTTAAAGAATTTAATAGTTCTATAGAAAATATGAAATCTAGTATGGAAACAGTAACAGAAATTACGGAAATAATTAATAGTATATCTGAACAGACAAATCTTTTAGCTTTAAATGCGGCAATAGAAGCTGCAAGAGCTGGAGAAGCTGGAAGAGGTTTCTCAGTTGTAGCAGATGAGATTAGAAAGCTAGCAGAGCAGAGCAAGAAATCTACTCAAAATATTTACAATGTTATAAATTCTGCTATTAAAGAAAGTGAGTCTATAGAAATTAAGAGCAATAATATAAATGGAGAACTAAATAAAGGCTTAATTACTGTGGATAATGCTATAGAGTCATTTAGAAACATCGCAGCTTTAGTTCTAGATATGGTACCTAAGATAGAAGAGGTAGCAGTAAGTTCTAAAGAGATTATAGAAGAAAAGAATTCTATTACTGAAAACATAGAAAATTCAACACAAATATCTTCTGAGGTTTCAGGAAATACACAATTAATAGCTGCATCTACAGAAGAACTTACAGCTTCTAGTGATGAAGTTGCAAATGCAGCGGAGAAATTACTGGAGCTTACAGAAAATATGAAAGGGTTTATGGAACAATTTAAACTTTAGGACAAAATACATTTAAAATTTTAAATTTCAACAATATATTTAATACATAGTTTATATATTAAATATATTAAGAGAAACTAAGACTTTAAAATAAATTAACTTTTATTTTAAAGTCTTTTTGTTTATTTTAGCACAAAGGTGAAATACTAATTAATACATGAATTCTAATTAAATTAATAAAATTATACATTGTTAGTGGAGGTATAATGGAAATAATAGAAGAAAAGCAGTTAAATCTTAAGTTTATTAGAATAACAGCTATTTTATTTATAGCAGGAATGTGTATTAATCTATATTTTATTAGTTTACAAGAAAATGAAAAACCTAAGGAAATAGATAACAATGAAAAAGATATAGTAGAGAAGCATATACCGGTGCCCTTTAGTGATGAAATAGAAGTATATAGTAAAATGTATGGACTAGATCCTTATTTAGTGGCAGCTATAATCAAAACAGAAAGTGGTTTTGATAAGGATATTGTATCTTCTATGGGAGCCGTAGGATTAATGCAGATAATGCCAAGCACAGGAGAATGGATAGCAAGACAATTAAATATAGAAAATTTCTCCATGGACATGTTAAAGAATGAAGATGTAAATATAGAAATGGGATGCTGGTATCTAAATTACTTAAAAGATCAACTTAAACATAGAAATGAAATATTAGCAGCCTATAATGGAGGAATAGGAAATGTATTTAGATGGCTTCAAGATCCTAGATATTCTGAAGACGGAGAAGTGGTTCACACAATACCATTTATAGAAACAGTAAACTATATAGAAAAAGTAGTGGTAGTTTATAATGAATATATAGACTTATATAAAATTGAAGAATAGTAATTATAGCATTACTATATTCCTACGTATATATTTACATTTATAAAGAAATTTGTTCTAGCAGTAAAACAAACCTATAGAAATTATTTAAAATAATTTCTATAGGTTTATTGATTTTAGTTATAATATTTGAAAATGTGTATAGAATTATAATAGGTTACTGTAAAATACTGTTAATGAGGTGATGAAATGAGTGATGACTTATTCTTACTTAACAAAGTAATAGGAAGAAAAAAATATAGTATATATGTACTAGCTTTTTTAATAGGATTTATAATATTAGAGACTATTGGAACTTTTATTACTTTCACATTTGAAAAAACTGACTATAATTTGCTAATAGCAGCTTCCATGTCTTTTCAGATTACCCTAATGGTTTTTATAAATACAATGTTATTCATTTTAAGTTATAAAAGATTTAGGGATATAAACTTATCAGGTTTATTTGGAATATTTGCAGCACTTATATTTGTTCAAATTCCAGTGGTAATATTTCTCATGTTTGTTAAAGGAAAAGAAAGAGATAAAAAATCAATAGAGGAAAGCATGGTAGATACTCTTGAAGAAGATGCAACCATAACTCTATGTGAAAAAGAAGATATAGAAGTCATACAATCTAACTTAGGTCAATAATAAAAAGGCTTTCCCAAATAAATTAATCTAAATAAATGTTGAGCATGCACTTATATTATTAAAGTGCATGCTCAATATTTTATCCGATGACTACCAGCGCTAATACTTCCATCTTCTTCAAAGTGGGAGTAAAGAGCAGCTACGTCCCTGGATAACGATTTCCACTAAAGGACAACGAATTCTAAGTATCAAAATACTGATACCAAGAATTCTGTTAGTAAAGCTTCGAAGAAGCTAAGAACTCTGTTTATATAAGATTAGTAATATATTTTGCAAAAGCCACTCATTATTGTGATAATATATAGATATAATATTTAGCAAAGGTGGAAATTGTATGCTTCATAATAGAGATGATTATTTCCTCGTTATAAAATTAATTGGGTTGATATTTAGTATTTATGTATATATAAATTATGGCTCCTTCGAAACCTCTATAGTTATAGGATTACTATGCTATATAATAATAAACATAGCGCTATACTATATAGATAATATTAAGGTAAAGATAGGTTTATCAATAATATCTTTATTAATTTCCTATGGGTTAGGTATAAAATATAATAGCATATTTTTTATATTAACTCCATTTACATTTTTTGATATAGGTATACTGATGAATAAAAAGCTTACTTATTCTTTTATAGGGTGTATTTTCTTTATAATGATGATACCAACATCTATAGTTATGAATTATTTGTTGTTTGTAATATTTTACTATATAGTAGTAAAGATATTAATTAATAAAGTAAGTAGGATAGATAAAATATGGAAAGAAAACTTAATGCTAAGGGAGAAAATAGACAAATATACTAAAGAAGTAGAAAAAGAAAAAAGTTATTCAAAACAGATAATATACACCACAAAGTTAGAAGAAAGAAATAAGCTATCAAAGGAAATGCATGATAAAATTGGACATACTATAGCATCTAGTTTAATGCATCTAGAGGCAAC
Organism: Clostridium subterminale; assembly: GCF_039521425.1. Classification (NCBI taxonomy): domain Bacteria; kingdom Bacillati; phylum Bacillota; class Clostridia; order Eubacteriales; family Clostridiaceae; genus Clostridium; species Clostridium subterminale. The sequence goes on along the minus strand of NZ_BAAACI010000008.1, from coordinate 286,203 downwards.
AAAGGTAGTAATAGATAAAGATAAAAATGAAGCTAAAAATATGATAAATACAACTATTAAAGTTCTAAGGGAAGGTATGGATGACATTAGAATAACTTTAAAAATAATTAAGCCTTCAGAGGAACAATTAGGTATAAATAGAGTTAAATCCATAATGGATGATGCTTTTAGCCATAATAGTTATGAATATACCTTTAATCACTCTGGAAATATAGACAAGCTTAACTATAGTCATTGGAAGTGTATAATTAATAATCTAATGGAGGGAATTACAAACATAAAGAAACATTCTACTGGTGACAGCGTTTCTTTAAACATCGAAGTTCTTAATAAGATTGTAAGAGTATCACTTAAAGATAATGGGGATGGAGTATTAAATATAAAAAAGAGCATTGGGCTTAAGGCAATGGAGGAGAGAGTAATAGACTTAGGAGGAAATATTAATTTTAATGGACAAGACGGATTTACCATATTAATGATTCTTCCCTTATTATAAGAGCACTATTTAGAAAAGGATTGTCTTAAATAACTCATAAATTTATTAGGGACAATCCTTTTATTAACACTATAGGTTTAATTGGGTTCTTTCATTAAAGAAGCTTTTGTAAGAGGTATAGGTAGCTATTAGGGTGGCGATAGAAGTTGAAGATAATATCATAAAGGTAACCATTATTTGAAACTTGATTGCCATAAGTGGAGAAGATCCAGCTAAAATCAATCCAGTCATCATTCCAGGAAGAGATACAATGCCAAGAGTTTTAGCAGAGTCAATGGAGGGCATTATTGAGAGCTTTATACTATCTTTAAGAATCTCTTTAGATGCAACCTTAGCTGTGGCTCCAAGGGCAAGTTTAACTTCAACTTCATTTCTCTTACTACTAAAAGTAGTATTGAGATTTTTGTAACTGAGATTAATGGCAACCATAGAATTACTAACAACCATACCAGCTACAGGTACTATTTCATTAGGAATAAAATTTATAGCACCAGAAAGTACTAATATAGAAAGAGTTATAAAAGCACCTGAAAATAAAGCAATAAATGATGTTCTAACAGGATTTTTTATATTTTGGCTACGCTTTTTGGTGTTAAATGCTGCATTCACAATCATTAGAGTAACTAACAAAATAGTGAATATAGGATTCTCTAAGCTAAACACAAATTGAAGTATATAGCCTACAATAACTAATTGGATTATGGCTCTAGTCATACTGATAAGTATATCTTTACCTAGTCCTAAATCTTCTTTATAAGAGATAAAAATAGGGATGGCAATTAATACTGAAGAAATTATAAGGGAGAGAGTACTCATTAGAATCCCTCCTTAGAAATTATTGTTCCATCTTCTATAATAATTTTTTTGTTGCTTAATTCCATTATTTGAGATATATCATGGGTAATCCACAAGATTGTATGACCTTCCTTATTCATATCCTTCATAATATGTTCAACTAAAAGTTTATTTTCTTTGTCTAGTGCTGAGGTAATTTCATCTAACAAGAGAATAGGACCTGCATGAAGAAGAGAACGAATAAGGGAAATTCTTTGTTTTTCACCGCCAGATAATTTATTTATATCTTTATCAAGATAGTCCTTTCCCATATTAAATTTTTCTAAAAGCATATAGATTTTATTTTCATCTATATATTTTTTCCTAATTTCATAGGGAAAAGATAGATTATCATATACAGTATTACCAAAGAGATAAGGTTGTTGAAAGAAATAATTTATTTCCGTCCGTAGATTAAGAGGAGGAATTTCAGAAAAATCTTTTCCTCTTAGGAATATATGACCAGAAGTTGGCGAAATTAAGTCCCCTAAAAGTCTTAACAAAGTTGATTTACCACCACCAGAAGGACCTGTGATAGCTATAAAATCTCCTTCATTGATTTCTAAATTTATGTCCTTTAGAACTTTTGTATTAGCATCCTGAAAAGAAACATTTTTCAAAGATAATATACTCATTATATCCCTGCTTTCAAAATAAAGTTTCAAATAAATATTATTAATTAAACTATATCATTTAAAGAAAAGAATGCATAGATAAACCCTTACTAAGAAGTTAGAATTCATAGTAAGGGTTATTGTTAATATATTTTTATGCTATACTTATCACAATCAATTTACATATAAAACTATTATTGAAGTTTAAACTTAAGTTTATAAGCTGCAGCTAAAAATAGAGCAATAGAAAATAATAATAAAATTCCCAGGTTTATAATAATAGAATTTATGCCCATACCCATTTGAAGTTTAGTTATTCCATTCATTACCCAGTATTGAGGAGTAAAGGGTGCTATAAATTTAACACTTTCAGGTAAAAAATTAATAGAAGTAAAAGCACCTGATATCATGGTAGTTATAGTAATTACAATGTTAGAAAACATACCGTAGCCCCTAGAGTTAAAAAATAAAGCTATGGAAAAAGTACCAAAGGCCACGGTAACTAGGGCTATTCCTAATAATAGAAGAAATAAAGGAATAAATCCTACTCCAGTATATATATCTACAACATAATTTAGAGTTATAAGAGTAATGAGAACTTGAAAAGCTAAAAGTAAAAAGTTTGCTAAGATATTTCCTCCAATATATTGAAAGGAGGTAACTGGGGTAGTAAATATTCTAAAGTAAGTTTTATTCCATCGCTCTGATAATACTATATGAGATACAGAAGACGCCCTCATCATGAGAAAGAAAATTACAAAGGCAATGGAAGTTTGAGTTAAGTCAAAATCATGTTCTAAATCTGATAAGGTTTCAGAGGTAATTTTAACTGGATCATCACTATATTTTAAAAGAAGACTTTGGTATTCATCATTGTCTTTATTAGAATTAATGCCTAAATTATATAAATCTTGTACTTGAAGATTTACTATGGAGGTAATGGCATCACCCATAGAATTATCTTTCTCACAAAGCACATTGATCTTTTCAGGAGTTCCATTTATAATACTTTTTTCAAAATCTCTAGGGATTTCAATGGTGACAGGAATAGAGTTCTCTGTCATAGTTGATTCAACAGTAGAACTTTCAAGATGGACTGTATTAATTGAAGAACTATTACTTAAACTGCTTATTAGAAGCTTTGATGAATTAGAGATATCTTCATCTATAATTCCAAGTTTTACAGTTCCATTACTAAAGCTAAATAATTTTATACTTAACATTATTATTATTATGGGAATAAATAGCTGAATAATAGAAAGTTTATCTTTAAATATAAGTCTTAGATTTTTTTCAGCCATAACTAATAAAATCTTCATTAATAGGCCTCCTTTTTACTTGATATACAGAAAGTACAAATTAAAAATAAAATTCCTAGGGATAGACAGTAGAAAATACTTATATAGAATATAGAATAGTCTTCATAAAAAGCTATGGAAAGAATAGATTTATTTATTAAGGTTAAAGGTGAAATATAGCGTACTATATCAAGGAGCTTATTGCCATCTTCTAAATATACATATCCTCCACCTAAAAAGGTCATAACAGGTATAATTAAGGTATTAAGAAAGAAGGAGCCATGTTTTTCTTCTTTAAAAATATATCCAAATAAAATACCTAGAGTAGTACCAAAGAAATTCAAGGATAAAAGCAGTGCTATAACGGATAAGAAATCCTCGCCCCAATAAGCCTTTATAACAAATAGAGAATATACCATAGCAGGAATTAGAGAGATTATAGTTACAATAAAAGTAGAAGTAACTTTAGTTAGTATATAGAAATTTTTAGAAAGATTACCTTGAAAGCACCTAGCTTCTATTTTGTTTCTTCTGTTGGTATAGATGCTATAAAATCCATATAATGAGCCATAAAGAACCATCATAGTTATTTCTACAATTCCATAATAATCATAGGAGGTAAATCCTTTTTTCTGCTGAAACTCAGTGGCAGTAGTAAAGCCTTCGTCTAAGGTTTCAATATTACCATTGGTAATAGTTGATAGAGTTACTTTTTTAGATATGGAAGTTAGCATACTTATAACTATATTTGTAGAATATTTATTCCTAGAATTTTTATAAACTATAATATTTTTGTCCTTAAGTTCTAATAGTATAGAGTTAGCAGTTTGAACTTCTTTCTTACCTTCCTCTAAAGATGATATTTCTTTAAAGGTTATATTATTTTTGGGGCCTAATTCTAAGAAATTATCTAATATAAGTTTTTCTTCACTAAAATCAGAAGTGGTAGAAAGATTATTTACATATATAACTGTTTTAGGTTTAAATTCATAGCTTGAAGAAAAGGCATCACTTAAAGTAATTCCAAGGGTAGTCATTAATACTATAGGGAAAATTATCATGGATAACATGGAGGTCTTATCCCTAAGTAGGTCTAATATATCATAATAAACAATACTTAAAAATTTCATAATTTCCTCCTAATCTCTAAGTTTTTTGCCAGTTAAAGTTAAGAATACATCTTCTAAATCTAAGGTTTTATATCCCACATTTTTAATTTCTATATTATTAGAAGTGAAAAAGTTAATAATGCAACTTAAATTTGACACATCCATGCTGGAGGTTATTAATACTCTATTTTCATCAAAGGAATAATTCTTTACACCCTTTATTTCTAAAAGTTTTTTTAAAATAGATTCATCAATATCATAGCCTTCAATTTCTAAAGTTGAGTTATCTGAAATTAAAGAGATTAAATCATCTTTAGTTCCCTTTGCTATAAGCTTTCCATTATCCATAATGACAATTTTATTACAAAGCTGTTGAACTTCTTCCATGTAGTGAGAAGTATAAATAATAGTGCACCCTTTTTTATTAAGTTCCTTTACCATGTTTAATATATGATTTCTTGACTGAGGATCTATTCCAACAGTAGGTTCGTCCATAATTATAATTTCAGGCTTATGAGCTATGGCGCAAGCAATATTCAATCGACGCTGCATTCCACCAGATAGATTTTTACACTTAGTTTTTCTATGGTCCTGTAAAGAGGTAAAATCGAGAGCATAGTTTAAACCTTCCCTTAAAGAAGCTCCCCTTAATCCATAAAGTTTAGCAAAAAAGCTTATATTTTCTTCTACTGTAAGGTTTTCATATAAAGATATGCATTGAGGCACAATACCCATGCCAGCTTTAATCTCTGGACCATACTTATAAAGAGATTTTCCGAAGATTTCTACTTTACCCTTAGTAGGTTTTAATATGGAGGTAATTATATTTATAGTAGTAGTTTTACCTGCACCATTAGGTCCTAAAAGACCTAGAATTTCACCCTTTTCAATTGACAAGGTTAAATTATCTATAGCAATGTTATCACCAAAGTTTTTAGTCAGGTTTTCTATATTTATTAACATTATAACAACTCCTTTGAATAGAACTAGAATATCCTATATTCAAATTATATAAAAAACCTTTTCCACTAATAAGTGGAAAAGGTCATAACTTTATATGACTTTCGTCATACTTAAATTTTTCCTTTTAAATAGTGAACTGCAATTTGAGTTCTATGCTTTAAATTAGTTTTAGTTAATATGTTTGTAATATAATTTTTCACAGTACCTTCAGAAATATATAGCTTTTCAGAGATTTCCTTATTACTTAAACCTTCAGCAATGGATTCTATAATTTCTACCTCTCTTTTAGAAAAATTATTCATAATAAGGTTAGGGCATATTGGAGAAACCTTAGAAAGAAGCTTATCTATAATTCCATTTTCTACCACGCCACTTCCATTATGAACTACTTTAATGGTGTTAATTATAGTATCTGGAGAATTACTTTTCAATAAATAACCCTTTGCACCATTCCTTAGTGCAGAAGAAATATATTCATCCTCATCGAAGGTGGTTAATATAATGACCTTGGTTGAGGTGTTTTTAGAAATTTCCTTAGTAGCCTCTACACCATTTAACTTAGGCATACGAACATCTAAAAGTGCCACATCCACAGAGTTATAACAGCAATACTTAACAGCTTCCGTACCATTTTCACATATATGTACAACATTTAACTCATCATCCATGGATAGTATAATTTTCAAACTTTCTCTTATCAGTGCATCATCATCACAAATTAAAACTTTAATACTCATAATAACTCCTATAATAAATAAATTAACCCGATGACTACCAGCTCTAATACTCCCATCTTCTTCAAAGTGGGAGTGAAGAGCTGCTACGTCCCTGGATAACGATTTCTAAAGCTTCACAGAAGCTAAGAACTCTGTTAATCCGATGAATACCCGCTCTAATACTCCCATCTTCTTCAAAAGTGGGAGTAAAGAGCTGTTATGTCCCTGGATAACGATTTCCACTAAAGGACAACGATTTCTAAGTATCAAATAAATTGATACCAAGAATTCTGTTAGTAAGCTTCAATGGGAGTAAAAACTCCCTCTGAAGCAAAGAATTCTGTTTATATCATGGCTACAAAGTGTAATATTTCCATTTCATATCAATGTGAAAAAATAAACACACATTAAGCTAAACTTAGCTTAATAGTATATAGATTAAATATTTCTATAAAAATTGTTAAAAACCTTTATATAATAAAAAATAAAATAGCGAGATTACCCCGGAGTAGGTATCTGCGCTATTTTAGAAGAGCTATTCTAGAGGGTTACAATATGGTTCAAACCATCCTTGAGGGAATTTACAAAGAGGACATACCATAGGTGCAGTGGATCCTTCATGTATATATCCACAATTAGTACATCGCCATAAGGAGTCAGAATCTCCTTTATACAATGTACAGCTAAGTAATCTGTTGTAAAGAGCACGGAATCTTAAGTCATGCTCAGCTTCTACTTCAGCAACTTCCTTATAGAAGTCTGCGATTTCTTCGAACCCTTCCTTTCTTGCGACTTCTTCATATTCTTTATAAATTGCAGTTGCTTCAGCAGTTTCGCCCATAAAGGCATTCATTAAGTTTTCTTCTGTAGAGTTTACTTCACCTAGAAATTCAGCAAAGACCCTTCTAGCATGTGCAAGTTCATTAAATGCAGTTTCATCAAAGACTTGGGCTACATAGTGAAGACCTTCTCTTCTGGCTTTCTCGGCATACAATGTATATTTAGTGTTAGCCTTACTCTCACCAGTAAAAGTCTTTTTTAAATTTTTTTCAGTTTGACTTCCATAAAAATCCATTTAAATCTCCTAAAAAGTATTATCTATATATAATATATTAGTATGAGATTTAAAGGTTACAAAAAAAGACCATGAAATCTTAAAATAAGTTTCACAGTCTATTTTTCATTTATCCATTCATAAGCATCCATAATAAATCCTTACATAAAAATTTTATTCTTCATAATAACTAAAACAATAAAATAAGCAATTTCTATAGTGTGGTAGATCACTTTCAAGGATAACATGACCATTGTCAGGCATCTTTGAATAGAATTTTTTAGTACCGTCGTCAAATCTAATTTCTATGGTTCTGAGTCTTTTGAAAAGATCATTAGCTAGTTCATAGTCAATAGGCTTAATTATTCTCCAGGTATCATTAAGACTTACATGCTTATCTTTTGCAAGTTTTACACGTCTATGAATGATAAATTTTTCTGGACCTCTAAGTTCTAGAGTATGACCTTCTGAATTAATAGCTCTGTAAGTGGGATTAGAATCTAAAACTTGAAAGGCTTCTAATGTTGATAAGTTGTATTCCGTCATAAAATATCCTCCTTTAAATTATTTTCTTATAGTAATAAATTTACCCTTAATAATTGAGTATAATACTATAATTATATCATAATATAATTATAAATAAAGGAATATATTAGAAAGAATAACAAAATATACTGAAATTTAATTTATTAATATGTGATTTTGTGATATTATATAACATATAGATAATCTTCAATAATATATAATTAAATATTAATTTTAAATTTGGGGGAATTTAAATGAATGTGAAATTATTAAAAAATATCTCATGGTTAATAACTATGGATAATGAAGACAATATATTTGAACATATGGATTTATTAATAGAGAACAATAGGATTACGAAAATAGAAAAGAATATAGATGTTTCGGATATTAAAGATAAAGTACAGATTATAGATTGTGATGGCATGGCTGTATTGCCAGGCTTTATAAATATTCATCACCATTTTTATCAAAGTTTATTTAGAGGAATGAAAGAAGTACAGGATATGCCGCTTTTCCCATGGTTAGAGGGATTATATGAATTTTGGAAGCATATAGACAGTGAGTCTGTTTATTATGGGGCAATGGTTAGCCTTAGTGAATTAGTACGTACAGGATGCACAACTACATCAGATCACCATTATATATTTCCAAGAAAAGCTAATACAACTTTAATTGATGAAGAAATTAAAGCTGCTGGAGATATTGGAATAAGATTTCATGCTACTAGAGGTTCTATGAATCTAGGAAGGGATGAAGGAGGATTACCACCTTCATCTGCTATACAAAGTGAGGAAGAAATTTTACTTGATTCCGAGAGATTAATAGATAAGTACCACGATTATACAGAATTAGCAATGACAAGGATCGCCTTAGCCCCTTGCTCACCTTTTTCTGTAACTAAAAATTTAATGTGGGAAACAAAAAAATTAGCAAGAAAAAAAAGTGTAATGCTTCATACTCATCTTTGTGAAACCGTTGATGAAGAAATGTATTGCAAGGCCAGATATGATAAAACTCCAGTGGAACTTATGGAGGAGTTAGAGTGGATAGGCAGTGATGTGTGGTTTGCACATGGTATATATTTAAGTGATAGAGAAATTAAAGCTATCCAAGGAGCTGGCATTGCTCATTGTCCAACATCCAATATGAAGCTAGGAAGTGGTATATGTAAAACTAGCGAACTTATAAAAGCAGGCATTCCAGTAGGTATAGGAGTTGATGGCAGTGCTTCTAATGATGGATCAAATATGTGGGAAGAAGTTAGAAGAACTTATCTTTTAAATCATTTAAAGTATGGGCATACTGGATTAAGTGCCTATGAGGTATTAAAAATGGCTACAAAGGGTGGAGCTGAAGTTTTAGGAAGAAATGACATAGGGAGATTAGAAGTTAATAAGGCTGCAGATATGATTGCTATAGATTTAAAAGACATATCCTTTACTGGCTGCGAAGATCCTATAGTTGCCATAGTATGTTGTGGAAATTCTAGTTTTGTAAAATACACAATAATAAATGGTGAGATAGTATTTAAAGATGGTGTAATATTAACTATGAATTATGATAATATCATAGATAAAGCAAATAGTTTATCTAAGGAGATAATAAATAGGGAAAGGAATTTAAAAAGTATAAACTAAAGATTTGTGGTTACTCTAATATTACAAAGGAGTGATACCATGACAAATATGAAAAGAACACAAAACAATAAAAAACAAGATGGAAATTTTAAAAAGAAAAATATAAATCATGATCCTCAAGTTGAAAGTGCAAAGGCTGTATTTAATGGACCTAAAGCTGAATATAATGGTCCTAAAGCAAAGGAACATGATCCAAAGGATTTTATAATTTAAAGTAAATATTAAAGGATATATCATAATGATGAGAGTCTCTATGATGTATCCTTTAAAAGTTTTACAACAGATAAAGAAAGATTTAAGTTCCTATTAACTATTATATAATGATACTGTATTATATAAATTTACATTTTACTCCTAATTTATATGTTATGATATAAAAGTAGTTTAACTGGCAGTGAAATGTTTATGGCTCTAGGTACAAATTTTCCAAATGCACTTTCTATTTCAGCTTTAGCAGCACAAAAAAATCTTTTGTATTATTAACAAATACAATTGATGTAGAAACCTCCGTAATGAATATAGTTACACAAAATAGAAATAGTATAAGTAAGATGTATGTAGTAGGTGGACCTCAATTTATAACAAGTACTATCTTAAATCAATTAAGAATTAAAGTTTAAAAATAATAAAAAAATGTCTTAACCAAAAGTTAAGGCATTTTTTTTATTAAAAATTAACAGGTGTACAGAGTATTTCTATGGGCAAACTAATATAAAGTTATTTTATATAGAATTGTTTAAAATATATTTTATAGAAGGGAGAAATGTTATGAGGAAAGTTAAATATTTAATCTTAATTCTATTGCTAACAACTAATTTTCATACAGTATTTGCTTTAGATGCACATATTGATCCAGATTCTGTAGAGATATCCTTACCAAGAATGGTTAGTAACATAGTTAAAGATGAAGAAGGTGCCATAATAGAAAATGAGGAAAAAGTATATTCTAATGAGTATGTATCTGTAAATATTAATAAACCCGTTGTAAAAATTCCTAATAATAAAGCTGTTGAAGAAATTATAAATAATAAAATATCTAAAAGAATTAACGATTTTGTAGAATATATAACTAATTTATCTATAAGAGACAATGAATCTAATATAAAAGCTGGATTAGAAGTGAAACCCTATGTAATTAATATAAATAATAATGTAACCTATAACAAGGATAATATACTCTCCTTAACATTGCACTTATACAGTTTTACCGGTGGAGCTCATGGTTCTACTACAGATGAGTCGTTTAACTTTGATACTAAGACAGGAAATAGAGGAGTTATTGAGGATTTCCTTGGGAATAATAAAAATTATAATAAAATAATCTTAGATAATATAAAATCTACAATAAGTAAAAATCCAGAATTATATTTTAAAGAAGTTGTAGATAAATTAAACATGATTCCATATAATCAAAAGTTTTTCCTAACAGATAAGGATTTAGTTGTATATTTTGATGAATATGAAATTGCGCCTTATGTAGCAGGCAGTCCTAAATTCTACATACCATTAAGTGCATTTCCTAATGGATTAAATAAAGTAAATATTCAAGTAGAAGCACCAACAATAAAAACGATAACCTATGAAGAAAGTAATAAGGACTTTAATGAATATTTATCCTATCCTAAAATTGAGAATATGGTGAATAAGGATATAGAAGCAAAAATTAACAATTATTTTAAGGAAGAAATCTTTAAGTTTGCCAAAGATGTTAAAGAAGCAAATTCTCAAAATAAAAATTTAAATAAATATATAAAAGGAATTACTACCTATTATAAGAGCTTGTTTAAAGATAAGAATACCATAATTTTTGATATAACCTATTCAGGGAATAATAGAAGGGATGAAAATACTTTATTATACAACAAAATATATGAGGTAAACTTACAAAATGGAGATATTAAAGCAAGGAATTAGGTGTCGTATCCTAATATTTAATAAGGAAAATTTTAATAAAAATCTCTATAATTAAAATAAAAAAACTGTAACACATTATATGTAAGACTAGTAATATAATAAGTGAAGCATTCAATTTCGGAGGATAGTATGCAAAATAAAACTAGTCGCAACATAATAGGTCCTGACTTAAATGAATATAGGGGCGATGTAAACTATACTCTACTTGCAACACAAACCCCTTACGCTTATTTACGTGGTTCTGGTTTTGGTACTGGTAGATTTAGATTAGACAGAAAGTTTATTGAATATGCAAACGGATTAAGAAATGTAGGAATTAAAACAGGTGCATATCACTATGCAGTGCCTTCCACAGATTTAACTACAGCAGATGTTCAATGTGATGGATTTATAGACATATTACAACAGGCTTATGGACCAGGAAGATATGGAGATTTATTTCCAGTAATTGATATTGAAGCACCACTAGATAAATCTATATCTACAGATGCTTTATTAGATTGGGTAGATAGATTTAGAAAGAGATTTGAGAGAAGAACTAGAAGAAAAATGATGTTATATACAGGAGCTTTTTTCATAGAATTATACAATAATTTCTATCATACTAAAAAAGGATTTATTCTAGCAGATATGCCTTTATGGATTGCTATGTATCCAGAAATACAACCCAATCCACCATATCCAAGGGATCAAGGTGGATGGACTAGATGGAGAATGTGGCAATTTACTGAAAATGGAACTATGCCAGGAGTTAATCCACCAGTAGATTTAAACTATGGACCAGAAAATTTAGATTTATTAATGCAACCTAGAAAGGTAAGAGATTTTAGAGCAGTAGCAACAGGACAAGAAATACGTCTAACATGGACTCCAAATACAGATATAGATTTAGGTGGATATAATATATTTATAAACTCTAATTATGTAACTACATTAGGAAGAGATGCTAACTCATATGTTTTAAGATTAGCTAATAAACCAAGTGTGGGAGAAAAATATATAATGTCCATTGAAGCCTTTGATACTGATGGAGATTTTTCACAAGAAAGAGCTAGTGCTAATGTTACCTTTGGCAGAAATACAGTGTTAAGTATTGAAAATACAGATAAACGTCAAGTGAATAATAGATGGGATAGAGAAGCTGATGTGAAGTCTCTAGAATTTAATGATCCTGTAGATAGTTTAGCAAAAAGATTTGTCAAACCTATTGAAAGAAAAGAAAATATAAAAATTTATGATGATTTTGTAGAAACTGATGATGAATTTGATGATATTTTATATATGAAGAGATTAGAAGCTGAAACAGCCTATAAAAAATATTATGGAAATAGAGAACCTCAAGATAAATTAAGCCTTTATGGAGCTAATAATGATTATAGATGTGAAGATGATTATGAATACTTAGAAGAAAAATCTAAATACACTTGTCCAAAATGTAATAAATGTCATGAAGAACATCATAAACACCATGACGATGATCACGATCACCATGAAGATCACCATGAACACCATGAAGAACATCATGACCACCACTGCGATAATCATGAACACCATGAAGAGCATCATGATCATAATGACCACCACCATGATGAACATGATAAGTGGGATAAGTATGATTGCAATTGGAAGAAAGAGTACCGTAATGACAATGATAATCATGAAGATGATGATTCTCATGAAAGCCACAACTTCCATGAGAAAGAATATAAACAATTCTGCTATGATAATGATGAGCTTCATGAAAATCATGATGAACATGATAGGTGGGATAAGTATGATTTCCGTTGGAAGAAAGAGTACTGTAATTACCGTGATAATCATAAAGATGATGATTATCATGAAAACCACAACTTCCATGAGAAAGAATATAAACAATTCTGCTATGATAATGATGAGCTTCATGAAAACCATGAAGATAAATCAGAATTTATAAATGAATGGGACAAAAAAACTATAAAATGCAAATGTGATAGAGAAGAAGAAAATCAAGATTTAGTTTCAAATGATGATTATAAAAGGTATGAAAAACCTGCCTATGATGAAATTTTAAGAGAAGAGTATGAAGGTGATCGTCGTAGATTAGAAAACCGTGATTCTATGAAATATAAGGTATGTGAGGAATGTATTCAACCTAAAAGCAATTGTATAAAGTGTGAATACTTACTCCAGGACATGTATTTAAATAATTGTGACTATGGACACAAACATCACAAGAAGAAACACTATGATTATAAAGAATGTAATGATTGTGATCAAAGTAAAAAGAAGAAGAAAAAACATCATAAAAAACATCATAGATAGTTAAAAAGTCCACTTTCCTTTATAGGAAGTGGACTTTTGTGTAACAATTATACTTCTTTTGAAGCATCAGTAGTAGATTCAGTTTTTATAGCATATTGAAAAGCGTTATCGTCTTCATTTTCATATTGTTTTATGTCAGGGAAAGCGTCATAATCCATTTCGCCTTCACCGCAGTGACAAGCATTAAGATTTTCTTCATAGTCATCATCTAAAAAGCTACATTGACATAGGTCTGAATCTTCATCCTTATCTTCATTGTCATTCATAAGAGCCTCGCTTATAGTTTTTATACTCTTGTTTGAAACAGCATTTACTATTTTATCTACAATGACAACAGCACCTACAATAGCTAAAGTATTTGTTATTAATTTCTTGAAATTCATATAATCATTCCTTTCTTAAGATTCCCATTTAGTTTATGTATAAAATGAGAAATTATATCTATATATTTATAAAAAATATTTATTTATAAAGTATATTAGTTTTCCTGTGCCTTTAATTTTTTCATAATGGACTCTAGATTAAACATATGATTTTGAAGTATGTTTAGATTTTTACCTAAAGATATGTTTCTAGTTATTATTCCATCAAATAAGTCTAGTTCCTTTGGAGTAAGAGAATCTTTAAATTTTATCCGCTGATCATAGTTGAGTTTTTCAAATTCTACAACAATATGATAGCAAAACTCTAATAAATTGCCATTAATATGGCTAGCTCTGTTTTTATAATTTCTTTTACAAACTAAAAATCCAATAACAATTATAATAATTAAAACAATAAATGAATACATGAGCACAAAGCCTCCTTTTTAACACATATTAATAAGTATAGGCCAAGGATAAGTCACTGTAAAGAAAATTATTCCTAATATATAAAATGTTTGAATATTAAAATAGTTGTAATAACATTTTTATAGCTACGGCAAGGGACATAGTAACAAAAATAGGCTTAATAACCTTTGAACCCTTATTAATAGCTAACTTTGTTCCAAGCTTAGCTCCTAATATCATAAATACACAAACAGGTATACCAATTAGGTAATTTATGTTACCACTAAAGGCAAAGGTAACAAGAGCAGCAATATTACTAACAAAATTTAAAACTCTAGCATTGGCTGAAGCTTTAAGAAAATTAAAACCTAAAATATTAATAAGACCAAAGATTAAAAAGGAGCCTGTACCAGGTCCAAAGAATCCGTCATAGAATCCTAGTGAAAAAGCAAAAATTATAGAAATAGTCATATTTTTTTTATTTAATCCTTTAAAATTATCCTTTTCTCCAATGGATTTAGAAAAGAATGTATAAACACCTATGGCAAGAACTAGCACAAGAACTAAAGGTTGTAGAAAACTTTCATCCAATAGAAGTACAGCCTTAACGCCTAAAATAGAGCCTACTAAAGTAAAAGGTGCTACTATTTTAAGAAACTTAAAATTGCAGTTACCTGATTTTATAAAATTAATAGAACTAGTAAGAGATGCCATAGAAGCTGTAAACTTGTTAGTTCCAAGGACCATGTGAGGAGGCAACCCAGCTATCATATAAGCAGGAACGCTTATTATTCCACCACCACCAGCAATGGAATCCACAAAGGCTGCTAGAAAACCTGCAAAGCATAAAAAAATAAAAGTAAGTGTGTTCATAATTCCTCCATAAATTTAAATATATCCGATGACTACCAGTTCTAGTACTCCCATCTTTTTCAAAGTGGGGGTAAAGAGCTGCTGCGTTCCTGGATAACGATTTCTAAGCATCAAAAATACTGATACTAAGAACTCTGTTTATAAGCCTCATATTAAAGATTATGTTATACATTAATGAAGCATAGTCTACTCTTATATTATAAGGGTAAAAGGAAGAAAAAGAAACTAAATTACCTTATTATTCATAAAAGTAGGGACTTTCAAAAGATAAGCTAATCTAAAAGAAATGTTGAGCATGCACATACATTATTAACGCTCAGCTGTTTTGATATAAGATTAGTGATATATTTGCGAAAGTCCCTTTTATAAACAAATTTTTATTTATTTTTACACATTAAATTTTCTTCCCATAGTGGTTCTGCTCTCTTAGCCCAAGTTTCACCATAGTCTATAGTTTTAGCTACTAAATCTTCTACATTTTCAGGATCTACATACTCTGTAGACTTAGCCCCAGAAGCCTTAACCATTTCTGCAATCTTTGGAGCATTATCAAGAATTGGGCAAGGTCTAAATTGATTATTGTTAAAAGGTTGATTCTTTTGATATTCCATAAATAGTGGCTGTCCTAGAGCTTCAATTAAAGGAACTTCCTTTATATTAGCACTGGAGTAGTGACAGAATACACAAGGTTCCACATCCCCATTAGCGTTAATATGGCAGTATCTTCTTCCACCAGCCACACAGCCACCAACATATTCAGCATCGTGCCAGAAGTCCATATTAAATATTGGTTTAGTAGAACGCCAACCTCTTATAGTACGATAAAGTTTTTCTCTTTGATCTGGATTAGCCATTAAGGAAGTGTCTGTTTTGCAGCCTATAGGCATAAAGGTAAAGTACCAAGAAAAATAAGCACCCATATCTATCATCATATCTATAAATTCTTCAGATAAAACGCTATCACAGTTATTAGTTGTAAAGCAAGTTGAGAATCCAAAAGGAACTCTATTTTCTTTCATAAGAGCCATAGCACGAGTAATATCCTTCCAGGAACCATCACCACGTCTTGCGTCAGTAGCATCATCAAAGCCTTCAACACTAATAGTAGGAATTATATTTCCAACCTCACATAGATCTTCACAGAAAGACTGATCAATTAACGTTCCATTAGTAAATATCATAAACACACAATCATTATGTTTCTTAGCTAATTTTAAAATATCATTCTTTCTAACTAAAGGCTCACCACCAGTCATTATATAAAAGAAAATACCCAAGTCCTTACCTTGAATAAGTAAACTATCTAATTCATCATAGCTTAAATTTAAAGCCTTATTATAATCAGCAGCCCAACATCCTATACATTTTTTATTACAAGCAGTAGTAGGGTCTATAAGTAGAGTAAAAGGAATTTCGTATCCATATTCCTTAGACTTCTTCCTAGATTCACTCCAACCTCTAATAGAAGAATTAAGAAGGAAGTTACTAAATACAGTTTCTAAAATATGAGGATTTACATCTTTGGCTAATTTAGTCATAAGCTCTACCCAGTTATTATCCTTTTCCTTTAAAAATCCTTCAACGGCATCATATTGAGGAGTATATAAATTTTCAGTATCAAACTTCCTTAGCCAGTGAACAATCTTCTCAAAGTTTTTCTCAGGATTTTTCTTTAAGTATCCAAGTCCTTGTTTTAAAGCAGCCTTTTCAATTTTATATTTTACATTTAACATAAGCCATCCCCCATTTTAAATAATTTTAAAGTAAGAAAGTATCATTTTTACTCCCATAATAAGTAATATAACGCTACCAGAGATATTAACAGCAAATCTGTACTTATCACCCACACGGTAGCCTACCCTTAGTCCAATGATAGATGAAATTCCTGTTATTACAAATATGATAAACATATCTATAATAATCTCAGTACGCATTAGAGCGAAGCCAATTCCTAATACTAAAGCATCCAAACTAGTTGCAAAGGCTAAGGAAAAAATATTTCTATAATTAAAACTTTCCCTTTGCTCATTGATGGATTTAATTGTCATGGCATTTTTTATCATCTTAAGTCCTAAAAAAATAAAAATAATTGCAGAAAACCATTGATTGATGGATTTAAAAGTTTCAGAATAAATTGAGCTTACTGGAAACTTGGTAATCATCATTCCAATAGTAAGCATAATAGCTTGTATTCCTCCAAATGCAAGGCCAACAATAAAATCCATACGCTTTTTAAGATAAGGTTGAGTTGCACCTGTACATACTGTCACTGTAAATGCATCTAAAGACAATCCTATTGATACTATGATTACTTCCAGAACACTCATAAGCATCTTCCTTTCATAATCTGTTTTCTTAAATTATAGTCAATATAGATTTTTATGTAAAAATACACTTAGCCCTAAATGTATATCAAAAAAAACAAAAAGCAACTTATGTAGTTGCTTTAAAACAAATCTATTTAATTGTTTTTTATTATCTTTAATTAGGGAGATTTTTAACTTATATATCTTATATATAATGTAACTAATTATTTCAAATATATAACGTAATTTACAATTTTAAAGGTTTATTTAAAGGATTATAAATTAATGTAAAAAAACTTAAAGAGGTTTGAACACAATATCTTCTAAGGAATTAGAAAGTAGTAAATAATATTTTTCAGCTAACTCATGAGCAGGAACTTGTACACCTTTTTTAAGCCAAGTAATTAAAAAATAGGTTAAACCTCTAGAGTAGTAATTAGCAATTTCAGAAGCGGTAAGAATTCCTTCAAAATTCATATTTTCTATATCTAGCACAGAGAATAATTCTTCAAACATTTTAAGAAGAAATCTATATATTATACTCTCAAAGGAATTTTGTCCTTCTATTTTTACAGTTTTAATATAAAACTCTTTATTATTTTCTATTCTAGTAAGAATAAAAAGAATTGTTTCATTAAACATTTTATTATCTATAAGAAGGGTTGCACCTTCAAATATATCCTTATAACAAATCCATTCAAGTAATTCATACTTATCAGCAAAGTGGTTATAAAAGGATGGTCTTATTAACTTTGCCTCATCAGTAATCATTTTTATAGTTATCTTATCAAAGGAATGTTGAGTCATTAACTTTTTAAAGCTATCAACTATCAGTGCTTTAGTATTTTCTTTTTTAGATCTCACAGTATAACCTCACCCCTTTAAAGATATTTTAAAAGTTAACTCAAAGTTTTCCACAGTTTTAACCATTATATCAACTTCCTATATTTTATGTCAATTAAGCCACATATATGCCATAATACTAAGAGTTGCCACATTGAGTGTAAGGAGAAGCTTTAAAATACCTAGGGATATGACATAAAAGCCTAGATAAAATCTGGGGGATAATATATAATAAACTAGGTAATTTCAAATAAACATACACCTATTTACCTAGGAAACAATATATCTAGAAAACTATAAACCTATATAAATATGAAACTATAAAAATATTAAAATAGTTAAATAGGGAACAATAAAACAATATACCTATATAAAATTTTAACTAGGAAACTATATAACTAGTTAACTATTTGTTCTGTTTATGCGGGTTTCAGAGGTTTTGGTGATTTTCAGAGTCATATTTTAAGCCCCAAAATATAGGGTAAAATAACTTTAATAAAACTTAAAGATATACCTAATAGATGAAATTATTTTTAAATAAAAAATTAAAATTAATATAGAATTTTATTAGATAAGGAGATAAAAATGAGAAAGAGAAAAGAATATGAATTTATCATAGAGGGTACAGAATTTCCAGGAAAGGGAATTGCCTTCCATGAAGGAGAAAAAGTAGCTATAAAAAGTGCATTGCCCGGGCAAAAGGTTAGAGCAAGAGTAACTAAAAAAAATTCCAATGGAGTAGAAGCTAAACTTCTTGAAGTTTTAGAAGATGTAGATTACAAGGTAAAGCCAGCCTGCGATATCTTTGGAATTTGTGGAGGATGTAGTCAAGGAGATTTATCGCTAGACACTCAACTTAAATTTAAAGAAGAACAAGTAAAGGCACTATTAGATAATAAGGGTATAACAGATTATGAGTACCTAGGAATAGAAAGCAGCCCACTTCACTATGAATACAGAAATAAAATGGAATTCACCTTTGGAGACTTTGAAAAAGGTGGAGAACTAACCCTAGGAATGCATGCTAAAGGAAAAAGCTTTGCCATAGTATCAGTACATAACTGTCAAATAGTAGACGAAGACTTCAGAGCTATAATAAATGCAACCATAAACCACTTCAGAGGAGAAAACCTTCCTTATTATAGAATCTTAAAACATGAAGGTTTTTTAAGAAATCTAGTAGTAAGAAAGGCTATAAACACAGGAGAAATATTAGTTAACATAGTTACAACTACACAAGTAGAATATGACTTCACAGCCTTTGTAGATGCTTTAAAAGGATTAAATCTAAAAGGAGAGCTCACAGGAATAATCCATACCTTAAATGACTCTCTATCAGATGTAGTGCAAGCAGACTCTGTAGAAATACTACATGGAAAAGACTATATAATAGAAAATCTTCTAGGATTAAAATTTAAAATAAATCCCTTTGCCTTCTTCCAAACCAATACTAAAGGAGCCGAGAAGCTTTACACTATAGTAAGAGACTTCATAGGAGAATCAGAAGACAAAGTAGTCTTTGACCTATACTGCGGAACAGGAACCATAGGACAAATAGTAGCTCCAAAAGCAAAAAAAGTAGTAGGCATAGAGCTAATAGAAGAAGCCGTAGAAGCTGCAAAAGAAAATGCTAAAATCAACGGCCTAAACAACTGCGAATTCATAGCAGGAGACGTAGCCGTAACCATAAAAAATGTAACCGAAAAACCAGACATAATAATCCTAGACCCACCAAGACCAGGAGTACACCCAGTAGCCCTAGACTACGTAATAAAATTTGATGCCAAAGAAATAATCTACGTATCCTGTAACCCTAAAACCCTAGCAGTAGATCTAGAAGTATTAACTGCTAATGGATATAAGGTGGAAAAGGTGAAAGTTATGGATATGTTCCCGCATACGCCGCACGTGGAGACGGTGGTATTGATGACAAAAAAATAGAAGTGAAGTGTGTAAAACACTGATAAATAAAGGGTTTTCGAGATTAGGATAGCAAATTGAAATTTGTTTTTTATGTCCCTAATCTTGGAATCCTTATTTTTATTTTGCAGAAGAAAATTTTAAAGATTATAATAATTATAAGGTATAGTAGGCACGTTAGATATCTCAAAGCCTGAAAACTCAGGATAGATGTAGGCTTAAGTGTGTGTGTGGATTAGATGTTAGTTAATAAAGTATTGATAAATCAATGATTTAGCCTACTTAACATATATGCCATTCACTCGATAGAAAAGTGGTCTAAATTTTTTAGAGGGGGTGATTTTGTGCTGAATGGGATGCTAAAAGAAAATATAAAGTGTATTCCTGAGAAGGTATAACGCAATAACAGGGTTGCTATCTATTGCAGTGTCAGCGCAATGCACAATTTACAGGAAGAAAGTTTAGAGTCAAAGATAGAAAGCATGAAGCACATTGCTGAGAATAATCCTAAATGGCAGCTATTCAAAATTTATACTCAAAAAGATTCATGGGGAGTAACTCACGTTTGGAGTTTGAGAAAATGCTATTTCATAGTTATGATAATTTATTTGATATTATCTTAGTAAAACCAATTAGTCGATTTGGTAGGAATTCAATTGATTTACTTGATGCAGAGAACAAACTAAGGGGATCAGGTATTAATATTTTTCATCAAGAAAATCTTAGTGCTAATGAAATAGATAATGATTTACTAGTATCTATGTTAATTGCAATTGCTCAAGTTGAAAGTGAATCAAATAGTGAGGCAATAAAATGAGGATTAATGCGCGGATTTGAATCTGGAAAATCAAAACTTTATTCTTGGAAATGTTTTGGCTATAAGCATAATGAAAAAGGCCAATTGATCATTGATGGTGAGCAGGCAGATATGGGATTTGGAGAGTGATAGTCGTCTTAAGCAGTATTTGGATTTTTTAGTGTCAGAAGGGCAAAGCACGAAGTATGAAATCTCAATAGATAATATTTACAAAACTATCTAAAATTATGTACAGTAACAAATGTTTAGACTATAATAAAGGAGGCGTTTTCCAAACGGCTCAATGAATTAAAGCGGGTACCAGTTAGAGTGATAAAGGAGGTCAACGACAAATTCGAGAGTTTACAGAATTGAAAAATGCATATACAATTTATAGATTTATAGATTTGTTGATATTTTAGAAGAAGCATTATGAAAGTACAGAGGAAATAGTGAAATGAATATTACAGATGTAAAAAATGACATTCAAACAATTTTGGGACAACCAGTAACTAATAAAAATGTTACTTCAGCAGGAAATGGTGTTTATGAGTATGCGAGTAGTGAGGGAAAATATATATTTGCAATGATTGGAGCAAGTGGAAATACTAGATTATTTGCCCAGATGCAAGCAAATATAAAACCCAGAATACTATCAGCATATGAAAGTAGCAAAAAAGATCAAGACAAATTTTTCTTAATGGTACCAGATAGTAGTAACTTCTCATGTGATGATTTCTACATTTTTATTGAATTATTAGATAAAGGCGGAACATCATCTTCATTTGAAATTAAAATACCGTCAACGGCACCTCAAGATAGAATTACTCGATGTAAGGGATCAGGTTCATATTTTGTGACTTATGTACCGGCTAAAGATACGGCGGGGGCAAAATCCATTGAGTTGTTAAAACAATATATACTATGTTTTGACTCAAGACCATACTCTAAATATATTACAAAAATAACAGATTTTTTACCGAACAATATAAGTTCAGAAAGTAGCGTGGAAATGATAGCAAATGAATTGTGGCCAAATAACTTCCTAATAGCAGGTGCACCTGGCACTGGTAAAAGTTATATGATTAACGAACATGTTTTAGTGGCAATAAAAAAAGAGATATTTTTAAAAGAAAAAGGAAAAGGTGTTCCTTTTGACGAAACGGAAGCTGATAGGATAATACAAGATTTAGCTGTGAAAAATGGAATTAATGAAAAACAATGTATTGAAATTATTCTTAAAGAACGAGTAAGAAGGGTTACTTTTTATGAAGATTACTCTTATGAAAATTTTGTTGGATGTTATAAACCAATACCAATAGAAAAGAATGAAAGTCATTCATTTATTGTGGAAAAAAATTCAACTATTTTAACAGATATAAAGATATCAGGTCAAACAAGTGGTAGTCAGATTACATATGCTTATGAAGCAGGAGTATTTATTAAGACTTATATTGATGCAATTAATAATGCCGATAATGTATATTTCCTTATTATAGAAGAAATAAATAGAGCAAGGGCGGCTACTGTTTTTGGTGACATGTTCCAATTGTTGGATAGGGAAAATGGTGTTAGTGAATATTATATTACACCGGAAACTTCACTTGATAATTTCTTAAAAAAAGAAATAACGACATATGATGGAATAATGAAATTACCAGCGAATATGTTTATTTGGGCGACAATGAATAATGCTGACCAAGGGGTATTTCCTCTTGACGCTGCATTTAAGCGTAGGTGGGGATATTTATATTTGGACGTAAATTCATCAAATAGGGATGGAGATATTTCAATAGCCAAAGCAAAAAAAGTCAGATGGAATATATTTAGAAATTATTTGAATGCAGAAATTTTAGAAATTGCAACAGAAGATAAATGTATTGGTGCATGGTATTTTAAAAGTAATGAATTTAAGCAAATTGAAGAATATTACAATACAGATGAGAGAGATAAAAAATCTACTATGCTTAATCCATTAACAGATAAGTTAATTATCTATTTACTAAATGATGTATGTAGAATGAATCCAAGTGCGTTGTTTAAAGAAGAGTATTTAAATATGCCATCTATTAGGACTGCATTGCTTAATGCAATTGGATTAGAGGAAATACTAAATGTCGATTGGACTGGATTATTTGAAGATAATGATGATTGGATTGAGAGGCAAAAACAAATAGCAAAAGATGATGCTGACAGTAGTGATGGAACGGAAGATAATAGTACGGAAGTAAAAGTAAATGAGGTTTTACCTGAAACTAACACTGAACAAGTCCAAAATGATTGATATACTTTTGAGGGATAGGAGAAAATAATATGGAACTAAAAGTATATTATACATCGGAAGGAGACAAGCTATCATTGCATATTGGTCTTGAAGATTTACTATTAAAAGACAATGTATATGATTGTTTTGTTGATTTACAAAAGATAAAAATGGTTGGAAGTTATATGTTTTCCAATAGCGTATTATGGTATAGCTTTCCAAAGTATTATCAACTTGAATTAGTTGATGGTAAGATATCTAAGTCGGATCAAGATAATATGAAAGTAATTATGAAAGTAATAGAAAAATTAAGATACAGTGGGAAAAATTTATTTGAAGGTGATCACATTTTTACGCCTGATTCGAGAAATGAACAAAAACGGAAAGTAAATATTATAGAGTTGTCTACATACATAGTTAAAGACTATATGTCGAATGATATTTACACAAGAGGAAAAAAAGAGTTCACACGAGAAGGATTTGGGAAAACAGCTTGGGCAAGAACAATTAATAAAAATATACCAATTATTTCTGAGAACAACATTGTATATAGTAAGTTGTGGAAAAGAAAGAGTTTGTATGATGATAAAAATGAAATATCAATAATTCATGCATATATTGTTAATAAGGCTATTGAAATTTATGAGCAATATAATGGGTATATAGGATTAAAAAAGCCTGGAGATATAGTTGAGATACAAGAAGAAAATTTATCAGAGTATTCCAAGATACTGAATCAGGAGCTATTACACGTTTTTGGCGACAGGGAAATATCATTGATAAAAGCAATGATTGCATGGTGTGAGGCAACGTATAATTATAAAATAGCTGGTTGTACAAACTGTTTTCAAAATGTATGGGAATGGGTTAATGATGAGGTGTTTGGAAATCAATTCAAAAAAGAATCTCAGTATCCAATATATGAGCTAAAAGATGAGCATGGAAAAATGATTTCATATACTGGTCGTGGAACTGCAAAACCAGATACTATTTTTTTTACAAGAGTTAATGAGCAAAATCAAAATTATTTGTATGTATATGATTCAAAGTATTATCTTCCTAATCCATCAAAACAGGATATTTATGGATATCCATCAAACTCAGATATTGTAAAACAAGTAGCTTATCTTAAAGGAATAAGTGAAAGCCTGACACGGATTAGTGGACCGGTAATTGCTAAAAACATTTTTCTATTACCTGAAATACCAGATAAGATATTATCTTTATTTGGGCGAAAGAAAGAAGATAATGTTTTGTATAGTGAATTAGGTTATGTAATGCAAGCAAATTTTGATTCTATGGCAGAATATCTTATGAATAATATTGGTATCGAGATTGATTCAAAAAAGAATGGAAATGAAACAGATGAAAAAGAAAAGGTATATTTGTACATGGTGTACTGTTCAAAACTTTATGATATGTATTTGAAAAGCAAGAAATATGTGCCTGAAAATTAAATATGTTTACAGAAGGGGCAGTTGTACTAGGTTATCCTAGGAGCAGAAGGATCTGGATTCAATTTAGGTAGGAATCAGAGCCTCTCTTTATGCCTTCAAGCACGGTTGTGGTTTCATGTGTTAATATATGGCTGATATTAACTTATTGTGCATTAGTCTAAAAATGTTTTTTATGTCATGTTTGATGAAAGGGTTAGAGGGATTTCCTAAAGCGGAACAAGGCGGAGGAAGAACAGTATTACTTGAAAAATCACCATGAAGCTATTGTTTCAGAAGAAATATGGGATAAGGCGAAGAAAATTCGTGAGGAAAGATATCGTACCAATAATACGGTTGTGGATGGAACTCGAATGTGGATTTTGAGGGAAATACATTTCCAGGCGTTCACATAATCAGGATACACATAATAAGAAACTAGTTTGGAAATGCAGAACAGCCACTAACGTTGGTATCACAAAGTGTCCAAATAGCAAGGCACCGAAAATTGTTCATATCACCAAGCTGATATAAATGCAGACTGTTGTTAAGCTTACGAAGAGCGGAGCGATGAAGTAAGCTTTATAATATCCCATGCAAGGGTTGACATAGAAATCGAGCGTAGCAAAGTTGCAACCTACAGTCGGGACAATTGCTTTAATGATAAAAGAACTAAAGTGTGTAAAACGTTGATAAATAAAGGGTTTCTTAAATTGAGAGTGAAGCTATGAGTATTATAGTATACCTCTCGATTTTTGAAACCCTTCTTTTAGTTTTGTTCAGAATTACCTAAAAACAAATTATTTTATAGAGTTGAGAAGGTAAGTTGGATGTAAAGACATACAAGTGGGTGAAATTGATATAATGTTTGGTTAGTGTGAAGTATATTATAATGAGAATGAAAAAAATAAAAAAATAAAAAACAAGATGGGTGATTACAAGTATTTACACATACAAAACAAATATATGCAATTGCAAACTTATTGTTTACTAATCAAAATAAAATATGATATTATTATATTATAGTAGTGACTTTAAAAACTATTAGTAAAGGAAGTTAAATAGATGAATGTAAGCTATAATAATTTATGGAAATTATTAATTGACAAAGGAATGAAGAAAAAAGATTTACGAAAAGTAACAGGAATTAGTACGGCTTCGATGGCTAAACTCGGGAAAAATGAACATGTAACTATGGAAATATTAGTGAGAATATGTGAAGCACTTAATTGCGATATTTCTGACATCATGGAA
The DNA here is from genome assembly GCF_039521425.1 of Clostridium subterminale. Taxonomy (NCBI): domain Bacteria; kingdom Bacillati; phylum Bacillota; class Clostridia; order Eubacteriales; family Clostridiaceae; genus Clostridium; species Clostridium subterminale. The sequence continues at coordinate 260,281 of NZ_BAAACI010000008.1, read as the reverse complement.
ATTAAAGATATGAAGGAGAATGAAAATGCTTAACGTTATAGACTTATTTTGTGGATGCGGAGGTTTAAGCGAAGGATTTAGACTTGCTGGATATAATATAGTTGGTGGTGTGGATTTTAATGAAGCTGCAATAAAAACATACAATCATAATTTTGTTGAAGCGAAAGGTATTTGTTGTGATCTTTCTAATATGGATGAAGAAACGATATTGAATACTTTTGGTGACTTGAGAAATATAGATGTGATTATAGGTGGGCCACCTTGTCAGGGATTTTCTGCTGCAAATAGATATAAAAGCGAGGGTGGTGATCCTAGAAATAAATTATTCTTTGAGTTTGTTAAATTTGTAGATTTAGCAAAGCCCAAAGCTGTTGTTATAGAAAATGTACGTGGAATAGTAACAAGTAATAATGGATATGCAAAAGATAGGATTTATGAAATTTTTGAGAGTAGAGGCTATAACGTAGTTCATAGAATTTTAGATGCCTCAGAGTATGGAGTTCCACAAAAAAGACTAAGAAACTTTTTTGTCATGACAAAAGGGTTTGAATTTGACTTTGATACTTTAATTAAAGTACCAGGTATTATAACAGTCAAAGAAACCATTGGGGAACTTTATGACTTTGAAAATAGAAATGAAACAGAAAAGGAATTAAAATCACAACCGATCACAAGCTATCAAAGATATTTAAGAAGAAAAGATGGGAAGATTTTTAATCATGATATTAGATATCCTGCTATAAAAGTTCAAGAAAGAATAGCTCATGTTCCACAAGGTGGCAATTGGAGAGATGTACCGGAAGAGTTATTTCCAAACAATAGAACCAATAGGCATTCATCAGCATATAAGAGACTTGATGAGACAACTACATCGGTAACAATTGATACGGGTAACAATCACAGTAATTATTTCCATCCGTTATATAATAGAATTCCTACAGTAAGAGAAGCTGCACGAATTCAATCATTTAATGATGAATTTGAATTTAAAGGCAATAGATCAGAGCAGTATAGACAAGTTGGAAATGCTGTACCACCTCTGTTATCTAAAGCTATTGCAGTACAATTAAGAGGAGCGATAGAAAACTATGAAAAATAAAATAATTGATTTATTTTGTGGGTGTGGAGGACTAAGTAGAGGATTTGAAATGGCGGGGTTTGAGGTGGAGGTAGCGGTTGATGTTTGGCAAGATGCTATTAAAACCTATAATCATAATCATAAAAATGCAGTTGCGATATGTGAAGATATCCATAATCTTAATGATGAATATTTAAATGAGATTGTTGCAAAAGGAGAGGTAGTGGGTGTTATTGGAGGGCCTCCATGTCAAGGCTATAGTACAGTAGGAACAAGAGATGTTAATGATCCAAGAAATCATTTATATTTAGAATATTGTAGAGTTGTTGAGAAGGTAAACCCAGAATTTTTTGTCATTGAAAATGTGAAAGGTTTGATAACATTAAGTGGAGGGACTTTTAGAGATGATATCATAAACAGATTTGAAAAATTAGGGTATCATATTGAGTATAAAATTATAAATGCGGCTAATTATGGAGTACCACAAAATAGACATAGGGTGTTTTTTGTTGGAATGAAGAAAAAAGGTTTTGAGTTTCCTAAGGAAAAAGACTATATTATATCTACATTAGAGGCGTTGGGAGATTTACCTTCACTTGAATATCAAAATGAATCAAATGAATATATTTCAGAACCCCAGAATGAATATCAAAGGAAAATGAGATCAAAATGTAAAAAAGTATTAAATCATCAATCAACTAATCATACTGAGCAAACAAAGAAAATAATAGGTATGATTAAAGATGGTGGTAAAATTTCTGATTTACCAGAAGAATATTGGAGTGTTAGAAAGTACAATAAAGCATTTCAGAGGATGCTAAGTACTGCGCCATCTAATACTATTGATACAGGTCATAGAAATTACTTCCACTACAAGGAAAATAGAATACCATCAGTCCGAGAAAGTGCAAGAATTCAATCATTTCCAGATGATTTTGAAGTGCTAGGGTCAAAAACAAGTCAATATAAACAGATTGGTAATGCGGTGCCGCCGCTGCTTGCATATGCAATCGCTAAAGCTATTAAAAATCAACTTTAAGAGAGGAGGAACTACTTATGAAATTAATCGTAAAAAATTGCTCATCCCCAGGAGCAAGTTTTACTGATAATACTAACTATGTGATTCTTTCATGTTATGAATGGGTTTTAGCTTATCCTAATGAAGTTAAACCGTTTGTAAATTTCAGAAAAGAAGTTTCAAAAGCTAAAAATTTCAATGATAACAATGCTCGTAATATTTATCCATTATTAAAAAATTGTGGATTTATAAATTACGAAAGAGGGTCATCAATTAAATATAAAGACTTCTTTACCAACGTAGGCTTGGCATATTGCAAGGCTCTTGATGCTATTAAAAAAATTAGTAATGATGAAACATATAGTAAGTATCAAAAACAAGAAGCGATTAATAAATTGAAATCCATAAATCAAAAAATTATTTATAATGGAATGATAAAACTTTTAAAGATTCCAGATAGTAATTATCGTGAGGCGTTTTTAACTTTTATGAAATGCTTTCTAGAATTTGAAAAAATGAATAAATATGAATTTGCATATATGTTACACGAAATGGAAGGTCAATCTACAGACATTATTACTTCAATGCGAGACAATATTTTAGCATATCGAAACGGGGAACAGGATTTTGAAGTGGAAGTAGATGTTCGTAATGATAACGATACTAGAGCGAAGAGCAATCAAGATCGCAGGCAAGAAGGTATAGGGTTTCTTACGGCTTTTTCTTTTTTCACTGCACTATTAACTCAAGCTGGATTAATTGTTAAGCAAAAAGACTATCATATATTGCAAACGAGCAAAATAAATGCAATGGAAAAAATAATAGAGGAGGCATCGCTATGAGTAATGATTCACACAATGATATTGGTGAGACCTTAGATGAAATTAAAGATTTATTGGATATTAAAAACAGTTATAGTGTAGAAGAAAGACAAGATAAATATCTGAGTTTAAAACCAATTATGTTCAATACCGGATACAAAAGCAATTATGCTAGAAATCGTATCCTTTTTGGAGCTCCAGGAACAGGAAAGAGTTTCACTCTTAATAAGGATCGTGAAAAACTTCTTGGGGAATATAATGGAAGTGATTACGAGCGTGTAACATTCCACCCAGACTACTCTTATGCAAATTTTGTGGGAACCTATAAGCCTGTACCTTGCAAAGATAGTGATGATAAAGAGTCAATCTCTTATGAGTATGTACCAGGACCATTTATGCGTACACTCGTTAAGGCACTACAGAATAGTAAGACTGATAACATCAAACCATATTTGCTTATCGTAGAAGAAATCAACAGATCAAATGTAGCGGGAGTATTTGGGGATGTATTCCAATTACTTGATCGTGGACAAGATGAAGTCAGTGAATACCCTATAAATACATCAATGGATATGAGAACATATTTGGCTAAGGAAGAAAATCTTGGTGGTAATCTTGAGAACTATGAAAAAATCAAAATTCCAGATAATATGTTTATTTGGGCAACAATGAATAGCGCTGACCAAGGTGTATTCCCAATGGATACTGCATTTAAGCGTAGATGGGATTTTGATTATATTGGTATTAATGATAGTGAAGATGGTATTAAAGGAAGAAAAGTTACATTAGGCTCAGGAACGTATGCTCGTTACATTGAATGGAATGAACTGCGTAAAGTAATTAATGATACGCTATCCTCTTATAGGATTAATGAAGATAAATTGTTAGGACCTTATTTCTTATCAAAGAAAATAATTAATTCTGGAACGGATATTGAAATTGATGCCAAGACCTTTATATCTGCCTTTAAAAACAAGGTTCTAATGTATCTGTTTGATGATGCAGCAAAACAGAAGAGACCTTCCTTGTTTGATGGATGTAAGGATTCAACAAAATATTCATCTATATGTACAGAGTTTGATAAGAGAGGGGTAGAAATATTTTGCAAGGAAATTAGGGACAAGTTTCCGAAGGCTACATTGGATACAGAAGACACTGAGGGGGCTGAAGAATAATGATATCCAAGTTTGTGCGTGAGCAAAAACGATATACGCAGAAAAACTTGATAGACATATTTGAATGCCCAGCTGAAAAAGCAGTCAATATTATAAAGAAGATGAAGGAATATGGTGTCTTAAAAGCTATAAAAGCGAACGATGCTCAGAAGAGTATGTCTGATTTGATAGATAAGGATATAGTAGTTGCTGATGTAGAAGTTGGAGAAAGCGAATATCTCTATGTTTTCACTTTTGTAGGGGTTATTACTGTTTACGGGAGAATTTTGAAATGTTACCCTAAATACATTACTAGTGAGATTTCTCCTAAATCTGAACTGAAGCAGATTCTAAAGGTTCTTGAAAAGTATAATGCCAAAGAACAAATTATTCGTATGTACAATGATAGCGAAGAAAGCGGTTCATTTAACTTGCTTGCAGTTATGATTTATTTAATGCACGATTACTATGAAAATGGAATTTACATCAATACTCAAGATATAATAGAGATAAATGGTTCTGGTGATATTTTATGGGACAAGACTATAAATGAAACATTTACTTTGATATGTAATAACCGTCCGTATTATACTGAACTACTAACAAAGAAAAGAGTAACAGATGATTTTGATTATTTTAAGAGACTGCATGAATGTATATTAAGTCAGTTTACAAAGGAACTTAAAAAAGCTGATTTACTGGATTTATTTGATATCATGCCGGTTGAGCTTTCGGATGAAACACTGGATGACTTTGGTGATAATGAATATATCCTTTACAGAATCCAGAATGAACTGAATATACAATTTAATACCCGTAAGCAGTTGGTCTTGAAAACAATTTATGCTTATGCGTCACACCGTAGCAATTTGTCAGCGGTTGATGGTTTCAGTATGTTTGGCACAAACAGTTATAATTTAGTATGGGAAAGAGTGTGTGCAGAGGTAATGAACAACCAACTACAAAACACATTAGGATCTCTTTCTTTGCCTAAATCTTTGCACAAAATCTATAATGAAAATGCCACTCTAATATCTCTTATAGAAAAGCCAAAATGGGTAGGAATTAGAAATGATAGAAGTTTATATACTAAAATAGCATCGGATACACTTATTCCTGACCTTATTACGATATACTCAAAGGATGGAATGTGCCACTTTGTTATCTTCGATACAAAATACTATATGCTCCAGTTAGAGCCAGATAAAGAACTGCGAGGTCAGCCGGGTATTGGTGATGTTACAAAGCAGTATTTATATCAATTGGCATATAAGAATTTTATAGATCATCACTCCATTACGAGTGTAAAGAACTGCTTTTTAATGCCAACAGACCAACCAGATATAATAGATAAGGGATATGTAAGTATGGAAATATTAGAGGCTTTGGAGTTGCAGCCTATAAAGATTAGGAAGTTACCTGCAACAATGATGTACGATTATTTCCTGAAAAATGAGAAAATGAATATCGATTTATTAAAATTATAGGAACAAAATAAACTATTAACAAAAACATGATTGAAATCATATATGTTTGTGGGTAAAGAAAATATTGACTTTATATATTTCCTACTATAGATACTTTTGAGGTATGTCCACGATATGGAGAAAGTAAAGAATTTTATTGATTGACTAGAGAAGATATAATTTCAAATGAAAATATTAAAATACATATAAGGGTGTGCCTATATGAAAATTTGAAGTCATTAGATAAAAAAGTACAATGTATTGAGTTTGAAATAAATTCAATATATTGTACTTAAACTTTATAGGTATGTAAAAAATCCAGGGGTTAGTTCGCCGGCATAAGTACCAATTATATTGTATTCATAGAATTCTTGAGCATCATCTTCAGTCCAGTTATTTTTATCCATAAGTATTTCAATAACTTTATCTTTGTTATAGATTGCAATAGTTTTATTAAAAATATCACAGTAGCCAATGATAGCACTATCAAGTCCGTCATAAGTAATTATGTTGGAATCAATTTCTTTAAGAATATCAACTTTTTTGTGAATTTCCATACAAGAGTAACCTGCAGTGCATAATTTATATAATATGCCTAAGAAGGTTGTAATGTTACAACAGAATCAGAAAAGTTTCAAAATTTATATTAAACTAAATTAATTGTACACGCTTGTAGATTGTCAACTACTTTAATTATAAATCAACAGTACACACAACCTCAATTTCATAAAATTCCTCTACAAATCTGTTTTAGACGACTATAAGACAACAATAAAAGACAAAGTTGATACATATGGAGCTACCGCTATGGCAGAGATTATGGACTTATAATTGTTGATGGAGCTAAAGGAAACCATAAAAATAGAGAAGAACACAGAGTTAAAGATAAAGAGCAAAGTTGGAAGTATGAGCTTTTCTTAGCAGTAAGGCAATGCAAATGGTGTAGTAGAAATAAGGAAGAATTTATTAAGAATATGGAGAAGCTAGGCTATAAAGTGGATTGGAGTGATGAAAGAAAATATATTACTTTTACTAATGCTAACGGTAAAAAATGCAGAAACAGAAAGCTATATCCACCAGAACAATTTACTAAAGAAGCACTTATTAAAGCTTTTGAATTAAATGAGCAGCAAGCAACTAAAAAACAACTTCAAGCAAAAATGAAACTTTTATTATCTGCCATTCAAATGTTAGCTAATTAGGATACAAACTATAATCAAGGATATTATCCTTTAACAGCTCTTGAAGGACAGGCGAGAAAGGAAAGGGCTATTGAGGAAGCTAAGGGAAGGGGATTAGATTGGAATAAATGTAGTGGAGAAGAAATGTAGAAATATAGACTACCGTAATGCTTGATGATAAAATATTAATAATATTTAAAAAATATGATAAAGGATTATTCTTATAATCTTATGACTGAGGTGGAATATATGGAAAAGAATAATAATTTAATCTGTTTTTAATGTGCTAAATAAAGGATGGAGGGATTGAAATGTCTTGTATTTGTTGCTTTTTTGATAATGAACATCAAAAACAATTGAAAGAAAAGTGCTTTGGCGAAACAACATTTAAAGATAAGTTAAGTATGTACAAAAAACTTTACATTGATGAATTTAAAAAGCTAAATTCGTTAACAAATTGTAATTGTCAGTATTCTAAAAATTATATAAATGAGCCTCTATATGTTCAGTTTTGTGATGATTTGCTTAATGATTATAGAGGGAAAATTGATTTGTTAGAAAATTTGTTTGATGGGCTTATTGAAGTATATGTAACATATATGGAAGGAAATGATAGTAATGCATATAGAAAACTAGATGCTTATTTCAATAAATATTGTACAAAATATTCATCTGATAATGCAATGCAGTTTTGTAATATATTATTTAGAGGAAGACCATATGGTCAATATGATAATGGAAATATATATGAGTATTACCATATACCATTCAGCAAAAAGAATATAGTGGGAAGTCAAAGATTTAGTATTGCAGGAAAACCTATGCTATATTTAGCAAGATCTATACCTACTGCTATTCAAGAGTTGGGGAATAAACCCAATAACGTGAATTTTGCTGCATATTATCCAAAGTATAGCTGGGTCTATCGTTTTGGTATGTACAATATTACAAATTCAATTGATATTACATTAAATAATTGTATTTATCCTTTGATTGTTAGTGGATCAGAAATTAAATATAATAATTATCAATTTACTTTTTCAAAGAATAATGCGGATATTATTATTGGTGATAGTATATTATTTCAAATATTAACATTTCCTGTGCATGTAAGGAATAAACAAATTGAAGAATATGTTTTGCCACAAATGTTTACTGATTATTTAGAAAAGCAAGGATATAATGGATTGGTTTATCAATCTACAAAAAATATAAAACAATTAACCAAGGATTTAAGATATGATATGCTTGATTATAATTATTGCTTCTTTGTTTCTGAAGATGGGAAAAATGATTATAATGAGAAGCTATTTGAGTGTTTTTATACAATATGTATTGGCAATTGTAAAGATAACATAACTATTAATGATGTAGACAATTTGTTAGATAAATGCAAAACTCTTATTATTAAAATGAATAAAGAATATGTTTTGGATGAATATTGTATGCTTAAAAATAATGTTGCGAGACATATAGAACGAATGAAAAAAATTGATGATAAAGAAAAAAACTATTATGATACTGAGAGCGGAAAAATTGAGGCAACGCTAATATATGGATTGCTTGAACAAGTAAAAGAGGTTATTATAAATCCTGAAAAATTTGATATTGTAAGGCGTTAATAAATAACTCTCTTTGTGATAAAAAATAAGATAAGACTAATATCATTACTACTATAATTTATATTTTTGTAAGATAACATTAATTTTAATTGATACAAAGGCTTGCCAAAACGGCAGGTCTTATTTTTATGCCATAAAATCAAAAGATAGGAGTGATACATTGAAATCCAAAAAGAAAAAATTACTTATTTCCTTACTGATAATAGTTGGAGGACTATTATTTAATGCTTATTTTTCAACAACCGTACAGTTGTTACTTACAAAGAAGATAACAACTTTAGAAATATCTAATTTTAAATATTGTTTAGCGAGCATGGCGTCAGGTAAAGAACAGTTGATGCTTTTTTTATGCCTAAATGGCTTCATAGTTTTATTTGCAATATTTTTCTTTGTAGCAAATAACAAGCCTTATCAAAGTGAATTAAAACAAATAACACCTAAAATTTCTACACCAGTATCAGCAGGACAAAAGCAGTTTGGTTCAGCAGAGTGGCTAAGTGAAAAGAAAAGGATTCAGCTTTTGAAAGTTTTATTCTAAATACCAATGGCAGCACAGTTAAAGCATTAATCAAGCAAGGCTATGATGACTTGCATGAAATTAGGAAGGGAAGTGAATGTAAAAATGAAAGAGAAGAAGGTAAAGAAAAACAAGAAGAAATTCAAGAAAAATCAACATTGGGAAAACAAGAAGGAAATGATGAAAAATCAAATGAAACCACAAAGTATTTGTAAGTGTTCCGAAGCTCTTTTACCGCAGGGTGGTGTAGTACTTGGTTATAGAAAGGAAGGTGGTAAAGAAAAAATATTTTTTATCGGAGAAGATGTTCATAGTTTATGCATTGGTGCAACTCGTTCAGGAAAAACAAGAACAGTGGTGCTTCAAAGTATAGGAACTATAGCTCTTGCAGGTGAAAGTATGATTTTGAGTGATACCAAGGGCGAGTTATATCAATATACCTATCCGTTTTAAGAAAGGTTAGGATATGAAGTTATTGCTATAGATTTTAAAAATCCCTTAAAGAGTGATAGATATAATTTTTTAGAGCCTGTAATTGAAGCAGTTGATAGCAATGATATAGCAAAAGCTATTGATGCTACATGGGATTTAACTTCTCAACTTGTAGGTGAGCCTAAAGGTGAAAGAATATGGACAGATGGTGAAGCAAGTATTATTGCCAGTGCCATTATGAGTGTTGTTTATGACAATAGAGAAGGGAAAAATCGAAAATATCAAAACATGACAAATGTTTATTACTTTATTAGTGAAATGTGTAAGGTTGTAGGAAATTCAATGCCTATTGTTGAGTATGTAAAAAAACTTAGCCCTACACATCCTGCAAAAGCTTTACTTGCTATATCAGAAGTTGCACCAAGTAAAACAAGAGGAAGCTTTTATACAGCAGCTCTTACTACTTTAAGGCTTTTTACTAATCCACTTATAAATTCTATGACTAATGTAAGTGATTATAATCCAAAGGAAACAGGAGATAAGAAAAGAGCCATATTTATTATTCTTCCTGAGGAAAAAACAACTTACTATTCGTTAACAAGTTTATTTGTATCACAGCATTATATAGAACTTGTAAAAAGTGCAGATGAAAGAGGCGGTAGATTAAAAATAGAGTAAACTTCTTGCTTGATGAATTTGGAAACTTTGCTCAAATACCTGATTTCTCAAATAAGCTTACCGTTGGTGGAGGCAGAGGAATTAGGTTTAATTTATTTTTACAGAGTTTTGCACAACTAGATGAAAAATACGGAAAGGAGGTGGCGAAAACCATAAAGGGTAACTGTGAAAATTAGATTTATCTTCAGGCAGATGACCTTGAAACCTTAGAAGAAATATCTAAGAAGTTAGGCAATTACACAGTGGCTACTTATTCATTAAGTGCTTCTCATGGGAAATATAGTACTCCATCAAGTTCGCATAGTATTAATCTTACTCATAGAGATTTACTTACAGTTGATGAAATAAGACTTATTTCAAGACCTTATAGTTTATTACGTCAAGAAATAATCCTGTAATTATGAATTCTCCAGACTTGTCAAAATGGCAATTTAATAAAATTTTTGGATTTGGAGATAAGGAGCATAATCGAAAGGTAAGAGAATTACGAGAAAATAGAAGGAAAGTAAGAAGTGCAAGTATGGAAGAGATGGAGCTGTGGGGAGTATGGCTTTATTACACAGCTAATGAGCAATTAGGTATTACAAAAAATTCAATAACGGGATTACAAGAAAAAGTTGTTAAGGCTCAAAGAATTAGCTATGTAACAGGAAATGAGAAAGGAGAAGATTATTTTGAAGAAGATTAGAAACTTTTTAGAAAAGACAAAAGAAAAAATATTACTGACTTTAGTATCAGTTTATACAGTTAGTATGATTGCAACACCAGTTTATGCAGCAAATGATGTCAAGAATAGCCAGATTGTAAAAGGTACAGAAAAGTTAATTAATGACACTACAACTTGGTTAATGGTACTTGCTCCAGTACTCGTAGGACTTTTAATTATATATTTTTGTATTAGAAGAAGTGCAGCAGATGAGATGGATCAGAAGAGATGGAATAACAGAATTGTGGTGGCAATTGTTTCATGCATTGGAGCGGTTCTAGGTTCGGCAACATTAAATCTTATTGTAGGGTACTACAAATAATTAATAAAAATTATAATAATCAAATTAATGGAGGTATAACAATATGAAAAATTTAGTATTAAGAACACAAATAAAGGCTATGAATATGGTAGGAAAGGCAAAAGAAGCTCTCACAAGCAAAAGCGGTGAGGGCTTTGTTGATACAGCAGTAAAAATTATAATGTCTGTAGTAATAGGAGCAGTAGTACTTTGAGGACTGTATTTATTGTTTAAAGATACTGTTCTTCCAACACTAACTCAAAAAATTAAAGATATGTTTAACTTCAAAGGTTAAGATAAATCCATTTAAGGAGCTTATGATATAAAACGTAAGCTCCTTAAAAATTGGAGGTGATGATGTGGAATATTTATTAGTGCTTTTAATTGCAGGAATATTAAGTGGTTGCCTTGCCTATGTAAATTCATTATTGAATGATTTAGTACCTATTGTGTTACACGCAGAAAGATATATGGATACTATGCTTGGAACGAATGGTTTAACAGAAGTATTTAATATTTTCTTTGGTTTTGGTGTCTCACTAATAGTATTGAAATTTAAAAGAAAGGCTTTGAGCAATATATTCTTTGGACAGAGGGAGATGCTGATGCAGACCCTATATTATGCTTACAGGATTTTTTAAAGCATTAGCAATAGCAGTAAGCTTTCCAACTTTATATGGTTGGCTAGGTAAAATTATTGAAGATTTGACAGATAAATTGATACAGGCAGTAAGTAAAGGAATGGTAACAGATTTTACAGCTATAATTAATGGAATATCAAGTGCAGGGCTTTTCACAGCCATTATTTCACTGATATTTTTTATATGTTTCTTCCTTTTATATCTTCAATTTTTAATGAGAGGAATGGAGATATTGATACTTCGAGTAGGTCTTCCAGTAGCTTGTGTTGGCTTATTAGATGCAGATAATGGTGTATTTAGGACATATATTCAGAAGTTTTTTCTGTCAACTTTAGCAGTGTTAGTACAAATAGTTTTAGCGAAAGTTGGAGTGGCATTAATGCTCAATACTCATGTGTTTTAGGTAGTAGCAGCCTTAATGCTTGCAATAAAAACACCGAAATTCTTACAGGAATTCATTATTGTATCAGGTGGACATAGAGCAGGAGTTATGGGCAATGTTTATCAATCAGTAAGGTTAGTACAAATATCGAAAGGAGCGTTTAAAAAGTAATGGATTTAGTAAAAGAAATGGCAGATGCGTTTGTAATGCTCATTAGAGTAGGTGCAGGATTAAGGGGGATTTACTGTTTTATAAGAATGGGTGCTTCAGAGGATGAAAGTGCTATGTATAAGAAGAGAGCTAAGAATACATTGGTATTTTATATACTTGCAGAAAGTATATGGCAGATAAAAGACCTAGTATTGGGATATTATTCATGAACGAAAAAATTATATATAATTTAGTGCGACATGTCGAAATTACAATAATAAATACTGACATTACTAAATTACAATAAAAATAAAATTTGATTATCAATGCTAATGCAGAATTATATACAAAAATCAACAAGTATGTAAAATTAAAAGGATTTAAAAAACAAATATAGAATTTATACCATTGAAAGAAGGTGTAAATATGCAAGAGGATTTCGGATATATGATAATTGATAATCAGGAAGCTTTTAAGATTTTAAAATCATATGAAGGAAAATGGATTTATGTAAAATCTACAGTAAATTTTTTTTGGAAAGACAAAGAGCAACATAATAGATTTGGTATGTATTCTAAATTAAAAGTACAAACATTTCAAAATTTATCAGATGTAATTTATCTTTATGGAGATGAAGATAGAGATAGAGTATTGATAGGTAAAAATGATATATTACAAAGTGAAAAGAGCTATGGACAAGAGGGAGTTAATTTAAAAATATTAATTGGAAATGACAATTCAATGATATGGTTATATTTTTTAGAAGATTTTATTAGTGATACTGTTAGAAGTAGAAGTAATAGTGTTAAAACAATAATGGAACAGACAACTACAAATCTTGTTATTACAGAAGGAAAAACAGATTGGAAACATTTAAAAAGAGCATTAAATAGACTAAACAATAAAAATATGTTTTGTGAAGGTAATTTTAAGTTTTTAGAGTATAATGATACGGAGATGGGAAACACTGAACTAATGTCATTATGTAAGCAACTTAGTAAAATTCCAAATGAATATAAAATAATTTGCGTTTTTGATGCAGATGTTCCAAGCATATTGAATAAGATTTCAACAGAAGGAGCTAACTATAAAGATTGGGGAAATAATGTATTCTCATTTGTTATTCCAGTTCCAAAACATAGGAAAAATACCCCGCAAATTAGCATAGAACATTATTATACTGATGAAGAATTACAAACTGAAGATATTAATGGAAGAAGATTATACATGGGTAAAGAATTTTCAAATATGTCAGGTATACACTGCAAAAAAGATAGATTTTGTGTAAATAAAAATAAATGTGGTGAAAAATCTATATCAATTTTGGATAGTGAAATATATCTTTTGAATGATGAACATAAAAATATTGCATTGTCTAAAAATGACTTTGCTGATAATATTTTAAATGAAATAGCACCGTTTGATAATATAAACTATGAAAATTTTAAAAGTGTATTTGAAATAATAGATGAAATTATTTCAGTGAAAAGTTCTGATAGTGAGAGTGGTAAAACTTATAGAGATCAAATAATGGAGTGGGGAAAAAGCCTTAAAAATAAGGGATGTAAAATAATTTATCAAGAGGAAGATATACTTTCTATTGTAGTAAAAGATGATAAAGATAAAATTACTAAATTGAAAAATAATCCAACAATAACCATTGTTAATTATATTTCAGAATATAATATTATTCTAATTTGTGTTTATCCAAGTAATGGAGATGAGAATGATGGAGTAATTATACCAATACAATTAGGGAATAAACTTGAAGAGGATATTCTTAGAAGAATTAGTTTAGGTTCAGGACAAGTTGAATTATTTTCTATTAGCGATGATTTACAAGAAATATCCGCTAAAGTAATACTAAGGGATGAAATGGGAAGAATGGCTTTAAAAATGGAGTTGGAAAAAGCCGGATTATTAAAATAATTATAGGAGCTCTTGAAAGGGCTCTTTTCTATATTTAAATATAGCATACTATTAGAATAATTTTTATAAATGGGAGGAGGTGAAACAGTGAATAACCACGAAAAAGAAACCCTATATATTCCACTAGGTTTAAAAACAAAAACCGAAATCTTTGATGGCTTTGGTAAAGAAGAGTTGTTTCAAGCTATTCTTGCTACATTAGTAGCAGGAGCAATTGATGTAATTGTATATATGATAGCTAAGAGCACCGCATTTTGTGTGGTGTTTATTTTATCTTCAATTGCAGGTTCTGTAATGATGCTTACTAAGGACAAAACTAATATTTCTGTTGTGGATCAGTTAAAATTTATGATTAAGTTTGCTAAATCACAGAAGAAATACCAATATAAATATCTTGATGAATGGAGATGAAGATAGATGAATGATGAGTTGGTAAAGTATAAGCTAGTAGGCACATTAAAGACAACTATTGCAGGTAAACTTATATATGGTTTATTGTGTGAAATTGCAGATTCTGATGGAAAGGTTCAAGTACCTATAAAGAAAATTAGTTATACATTAAGTATAGGTGAGAATACAGTTAGAAAAAATCTTCATAGACTTGAGGAAAAAGGGTATATAAATATTAGGAAGACTTATCATGATGATGGTGGAAGGGCAGCTAATATTTATATTATCAAGTAAAGGAGAATTAAGGGATGAATGAAAAAGTCAAAAGCAATAATGATTGTTGGAGTAATTTATATCAAAGCATGGTCTTAATGTGTATTAAGTTATTTTCGATGAACTTCATGCACAACTAATAGAGTTATTTGATGTAATGACTAAAGGTTCAGGAGACGCAAGACTACAGCCATTATTTTTTAAAATAACTGCTGCTAGTACAGATAGAAATTCCATATGCTTTTAGCAACACCAAAATGCTAACGACATAATTAAAGGTAGAAAGATAGATAAAACCTTTTATCTATTTATATATGGTATAAATGATAATACTGATTGGGGAAATGAAAAGAACTAGTATAAAGCAAATCAATCACTTAGGCATGCAATAGAAATCTAAAGGGTCAGTAATGCGTATAATAGTTAAAAGGAAAATCCAGCTGAAGAAAATATATTTAGACAATTAAGATTAAATCAATGTGTAAAACAATCAACTCGTTGGATACAGATGGATAAATGGGACGAGTGTGATTTTAATATAGATATGGATTCATTAAGAGGCAGAGAATATTATGGAGAACTTGACCTTGCAAGCACTACAGACATTACTGCTTTTGTTTTAGTTTTTCCTCTAAGAACATTTGATGAAAGATATATAGTACTTCCTTACTTTTGGATACTAGAAGATAATTTAAAGCTTAGGGTGAGAAGGGATCATGTACCTTATGATGTGTGGGAGAAACAAGGATTTATAAAAACCACAGAAGGTAATGTGGTTCACTATGGATTTATAGAAATGTTTATAGAGGAACTTCATACTAAATATAATATTAAAGAAATAGCTTTTGACCGTTGGGGAGCAGTTCAGATGGTACAGAACCATAAAGGAAAGGGATTTACAGTAGTTCAATTTGGACAAGGCTATAAAGATATGTCACCATCTTCTAAGGAATTAATGAAGCTAATACTTGAAAAGAAAGTTGCACATGGAGGAAATCCAGTACTTAGATGGATGATGGATAACATTTATGTTAAAACAGACCCAGCAGGGAATATTAAGCCTGACAAAGAAAAATCTACTGAGCGTATTGACGGTG
The DNA here is from genome assembly GCF_039521425.1 of Clostridium subterminale. Classification (NCBI taxonomy): domain Bacteria; kingdom Bacillati; phylum Bacillota; class Clostridia; order Eubacteriales; family Clostridiaceae; genus Clostridium; species Clostridium subterminale. Next base: position 244,445 of record NZ_BAAACI010000008.1, on the reverse strand, counting down.
CTGTTGCTTTAATCATGGCATTGGATAGAGCAATTAGGAATCAAGGTAGTTGTGGTAGTGTTTATGACGAGAGAGGAATTTTAATTTTGTAAGCAAATAGTTTGCTTTGAGAAATATTTTCTACTATTCATTAAGTTAAACATCAAATTCGTAAGGAATCGTTATGAAAAATATTGACAGAATATTACTACCATGATATATTTAACATAACGATACATGATGAAACGTAATGAATAATATGAAAGTGAGGTAATAGAATGAATATTTTTCAGATGAAAACAAAACCACACGGAATTGAGAGGGGTCGAGAATTCATTGACGAAAATTTTGTCTGCATTGGTTGGCCGGGCATAGGAAACTTAGAACAAACGAGCAAGGATGAAATACGTGATAGGTTAGAAAAAACTTACGGTTATACAGGTCATAGACTTGGAAATGCACTTGGGCAGGTCAACACATTTATTAATACGATGAAAACCGGAGATGTTGTAATTATTGTCGAGAAGGACAGGGCTTATATAGGTACCGTAGGAGATTACGCATATGAAGTACAATTTGATAACTCTCAAGACGGTATGTGCCATAGAAGAAGTGTAGAGTGGACTGATCGTGTATTGATCACGGATCTTGAAAGTAGTATTCAAAGGCTAATAAGTAATCGTAACACTATCTGCCAGTACCCGGAATCTATTGAAGAATCAGGATTGGATAAGGTTCTTGGTAAGCAGCCTTCGTTTAATAAAGAGGATTCTGCAAAGTTAGACAGTTTGATTCGTGAGGCATTAACGGTATTAGAAGAGGAATTGAAATCTACAGATCCTGATCGCAGACTAAAAGCAGCAGCGGAACTAATACGTTTAAAAAGCAACTAATAAATAAGGAGGTTCATGAATATGAAAAAAGAACAAGAACTAATGGATTTCTTACACCAAAGGGTATTTGACCCAATTTTAAATTCAACAACCTCCCCGTCAAAAATAAAGAGCGGGGTAAATCTTACAGTTGCAAGAATGAGCAGTCTAAGTGCAGAAAAGATGGTTCAATATTTTTGGTCTGCACTTGCAACAGAAAATGCTATTACGTTTTCTAAGCATTTAAAAGCAGAAGGATTAATACGCTTTGAGGATGTTATGGAAGAGTTTAGAGATAAATTTAATGATAGATGGTTAAGGGAATAGAGGGGTATAATGAATTTTAACGTGAGAATGGAACTGGCAAGTAAATTAGTTGAAGACATTACATCTAGTGAGAAGTATTATTTTGAAAATTTAGTACCATCCAAGTTGAAAGAAGATTTAGCGGTTGTATATGCGATTGTTGATAAGAATACATTAGAAACACTTTATGTAGGTAGAACTAAAAAATTAAGACGCAGATTATATACTAATCATTTGCAAGGTAATAAATCTACAGCTAGGCTTAAGAAATATATTGTTGAAGATGAAATAAATTATCCTAATATTAATACTTATGATGATGCAAAACAGTGGATTAAAAATAACTGCTATTTTCAATATATTAATATTGAAGATTCAAGAGAAAGAGGTCATGTTGAAGGTCTATTAGGGTTTTTACTTGATTCAAGATATATAGAAGATGAACATTAAGCAATAAAATTTAAGCATCTCAAATGAGGTGCTTTTTTTCATACCCATTTTTAGGAGGTAAACATAATGAAAATACCAATAATATCAAGACTTTGGGAACCTAGAGCAGGTCCCAAGAATAGTTTTTGGGGTAGCACTTATAGTTTCTTCTTTGGAAGTACTACAAGTGGTAAAACAGTAAATGAAAGAAAAGCAATGCAAACTACTGCAGTTTATGCCTGCGTTAGAATATTAGCTGAAACAATAGCTTCACTGCCACTTCATACCTATAGATACACTGAAACTAGTAAGGAGAAGGCTGCAGAACATCAAATATATCATCTCCTAGCAGATGAACCAAACCCTGAGATGACCTCATTTGTGTTTAGAGAAACATTGATGGGTCATCTTTTATTATGGGGAAATGCCTATGCTCAGATTATAAGGGATGGCAGAGGCAAAGTTACAGCTCTATATCCACTAATGCCTAATATAATGTCTGTAAAAAGAGCTGATAATGGTGAAATATACTATGTTTATTGCAAAGAAGGGCAGAATTATACTCTGAGAAATGATGAAGTTTTGCACATTCCTGGTCTTGGATTTGATGGATTAATTGGTTATTCTCCAATAGCTATGGCTAAAAATGCAATAGGTATGGCAATAGCAACTGAAGAGTATGGAGCTAGTTTCTTTGCAAATGGAGCAAATCCAGGGGGAGTTCTTGAACACCCTGGAATAGTAAAGGATCCTGCTAGGGTTAGAGAAAGTTGGAATAGTGTATATCAAGGAACTAAAAATGCACATAGAGTTGCAGTGTTAGAAGAAGGAATGAAGTTTCAAAGTATAGGTATTCCACCAGAACAAGCACAGTTTTTACAAACAAGAAAATTTCAATTAAATGAGATAGCTAGAATATTTAGAATTCCACCTCATATGATTGGAGATTTAGATAAATTAAGTTTTTCAAATATTGAACAACAATCACTTGAGTTTGTTATGTACACACTTGATCCTTGGGTTGTTAGATGGGAGCAAGCTATTAAAAGAGCCTTGTTTACTGAAAGTAAAAAGAAACAGTATTTTGTTAAATTCAATGTAGATAGATTACTTAGAGGAGACTATCAAAGTAGAATGAATAGCTATGCTGTTAGAAGGCAGAATGGTTGGCTATCAAGTAATGATATAAGTGAACTTGAAAACCTTAATAGGATACCAGAGGAGCTTGGTGGAGATTTATATTTAATTAATGGATACATGACAAAACTTGCTGATGCAGGTGAATTTGCTAATAAAAATAACATAGGATAGGAGGAGAAAAATGAGAAAGAGAGAAAACTGTAAAATTCTTAATAAGGTATGTGGAAGGTATAGATGAATCTATGATAATTTTATTTAGGAATAAGCAGTATAACATATCCTTCATAGATAATATAAAATATATAAATAAGTAAATTGAAATAAAAGCTGTGGAGGTGGAGGATGATGGCTAAAGTTGAACTTGAAGGGATGGAAGAACTTATTGATAAAGTTAATAAATTAGGAGAAAAAGGTGAAGTTATTAAAAAGAAAGCATTAGATAAAGTAGGAAAACTTGTAAAAGAAGCCATGGAAACACGAGCACCAAAATCTGAAGAAACTAAAAGGCACATGGCTGAAAATATACAAGTGTCAGAAATACAAAAGGATAATGGTGTAGATTTTATTAAAGTTGGACCTAATAAAGGTGATAACTCAGAGTTCTTTTACAGTAAGTTTACTGAATGGGGTACAAGTAAAATACCAGCACAGCACTGGGCAGAGAAATCAGTTCTTGAAAATAAGAGAGAAATAAATGAAACTATAAAGACAGAATTACAAAGAGGTATTGATCAATGATAAGTAAAATAATATTAGATGCATTAAAGCCACTAAAGATTCTAGTATCTTTTCAAAAGTATAGTGACAAAGCTAAAACCTATATAACTTTCCATGAATATTTAGTTTTAGGAGAAGAATATGAGGACGATGAGGAAAGCTTAACAGCACACTATATTCAGGTAGATATTTGGTCAAAGGATGATTATACAGAGTTAGTTAAAAGTGTAAAAGAACTTTTGCTTAAGGTAGGATTTAAAAGATTAAATGAAATAGACCTTTATGAAGAAGATACTAAAATCTATCATAAAGGTCTTAAATTTTATTATTTAGAAGAAAGGGAGAGTGATATAAATGGCTAGACAAGTAGGTCTTAAGGATATTCATATAGCAATACTAAAAACTGATGATGCTATAGGAACAACTTATGATACACCAATAAAACTTGAAAGAGCAATAAGTGTAAAGCTTTCACCAAAGTCAAATTCAGATAATATTTACTCTGATGATGCAGTGGAAGATATTATCACTGCATTTGAAGGCGTAGATGTTGAAATAGAAGTAAATCAACTATCACTTACAAGTAGAGCAGAGCTTCAAGGTTCAAAAGTTGTAAAAGGTGTACTTATATAAAATAAAGATGATATACCCCCAACAATAGCATTAGGATTTAAATCAAAGAAGAATAGTGGAAAGTATAGATTTGTATGGCTACTAAAAGGTAAGTTTGAATTTGCCACAGATGAATATGATACAGAGGCAGAAAAGCCAAAGGCACAGAGTGCAAAACTTAAGGGGAAATTCTATTCTAGGGACTTTGATGGAAATTATAGATTTATCTGTGATGAGGATGCAGAAGGAGTAGATGCAACTATTATTAGCTCATGGTTTACTGCTGTGCCTAGTGAGCCTAAAGATATATAAAATGACTAAAATGAGGATCTAAAAAAATATAACCCTAATTGTTTAAATTTAACAATTAATGTATAATCTTATACAAGAGAATGCTATTTTAGGGGGAATTTGAGATGAGAATTGCATTAATATCTTGTACAAGTAAGAAAAAACAATATAAATGTACGGCATCTGAACTTTATTCAGAAAGTCCTAGATTTAAATTAGAATATCAGTATGCAAAAAAAAGAAACTGTGATGAAGTTTATATACTATCTGCTAAACATGGATTAATAAGTGAATTTGAGATTGTTGAGCCATACAATGAAACTCTAAATGATAAATCTACAGAAGAAAGGAAAGTATGGTCATTAAATGTTCTAAATCAAATGAAGAATAAATTTAATTTAGACGAGAATGAGTTTATCATTCTTGCCGGTATTAACTATAACAAATATCTCATACCACATTTGAAAAAATATGAATTGCCGTTAAAAGGAAAAAGTCTTGGAAACTGGATACCAGAACTGAGACGTTTAATAGAAAATGTAGATAAAATAGAGAGTACAGAATCAATTGAAGATATAGATGATAAAGTAGTCTTCGATGATTTTGAAAATACAGATGATAAATGCCTTGCACTTCACAAAATTTTTAATAAAACTAAGAGATATGATTGGAATCAGATAGATAATATACCTTTTGAAAATGGCATATATATAATGTTTCAAAAAGGTGAGAAATATAGAGGTATGGATAGAATAGTTAGGGTTGGAACGCATAGAGTTGATAATAGATTAAAACGAAGACTTAGAGATCACTTTGTTAAAAAAAATGCTGATGGCAGTATTCTAAGAAAGAATATAGGAAGAGCATTGTTACATCAGAGTAATGATCCATATGAATTTATATGGGAATTAGATACATCTAGAAGAGAAATAAAGGAGCAGAATAGGGAGTTAATAAAAATAGATTATGAGCAAAAGATTGAGGAAGATATAAGTGAATATTTACGTGAAAATATTTCATTTATATGTTTTCAAGTAGACACTCAAGAGGAGAGATTAAGACTTGAAGAGGCTATTATATCAACATTGTGGAAGGGACTAGAGTTTAAATGTTCTGCACAATGGTTAGGGTTAATTTCTCCAAAGATTGAGATAGTAAATAGTGGACTTTGGAATGTGCAGGGGTTAAATGCTGAAGTGTTAAAAGAATCAGAAATTAACAAAATTAAAAATTTAATTAAGTACACATATATTAAAGATAAAAAACAACAAGAATTAAAAATAGATGTTATCAAACATAAATACGATTGTAACGATGCAAAGAATAGTATAGGAAATACAAAGGTATCTACAGCTGAAATTAGAAATTTCATAAAAAATATTTTAGACCAAGCACGAGAAGCTAAGTTAAAGTATATAGATATAGTTTCAGGTGAAATCCATAAAAAAATGGGCCTTAAAAATAAAATGTCATCTGTTTGTGATGCTATGTATAAATTAAGAAAAGAAAATGATGAAATATTAAAGACTACACCAAGTGGCAGAAGTTCTACCATTGTAATAAGATATTATATATAAATTTAGATACAAAAAGGATTTACTATATAAGTAAGTCCTTTTTTAGTATCTAAAAATAGATTGGAGGGAAATAAATGAAAGCATCAGAACTTAAAAATAAAGGAATAAAGTTTAAACCCAGTGATAAGGAGATTGTAGCTGCTGTAGGCCCTATAATTTTAATCATAGTAACTCCATAAAAAGCTCAAACTGCTTTACATCGCCTGTGAGATTGTCTGCAAGGTTGGGTAAAGGCCCGCCCTCAGTCCGAGAAATATCAAACACCGATACCACCTTATACATAGGGATTTTTATTTCCACTTCCTCTGTCATTACCTTGCCATCCTTATCAAGTATAGGCACTTTGGTCAGAGGGGATAATTTTCCTGCTCCTTTTATCTTGTAGGGTGTGGGAGCAATGATTTTTATGCTCCTATCACCTTTTATTACATGACGGGAAAACTGATCCCTCCATTTATTGAATCCAGACACAAGGGTAGCATCGGATTTCTACATGGCAATAAGCAGGGTGTTGTTAAGCGAATAGCTGTAAAAATGGGACATGGTGCGAAGATATTACATACACTTGTCGCTTTCAAACAGCCCCTGGATACTGATTTCTATGCTGCCGGTAATCTCTTTCGAGCGTTCTTTTGTTGTGTTATTGTCTACTATAGTGGTTACTCCCTTCAAAATTTACATTTTGTTATTTCTTTCTTTTTAGTGTCATGGTAAAATTGAAATAGAAAAACCACCCAATTGAAATTGGAAGGTGGATAAAAGAGCATATATTTGATTGGATGTGAGCGTGTGTTTTTTTTGGACAACACAAAGCAATGAAGTATTAGAAATATCATTGAATAAAGGTGAGTATTTTCCTAATTCTCAAAATGCTATTATACAGTTAGAACTATTTAACAACTTTGATTATGTTCCAGTAAATTTTTGAGACTTTATAATTCTATCGTATAGGGTGTCTCAATTAGATGAGTTTCAAAAGTATACAAAACTTAACCTTTCCAATATACCCTATCAGAGCTTTCATGATGATTTAGTCATATCTCAAGAAATAGGATGGATGTGTGATGAAGTAGACGGTTTTGGAGAATCTCCACTATATAACATTCGGCAAGTGCATTTTCCATACATAAACATTTCTCATATTGTTGGAATTTACCCTACATATGATTATGAAAAGTGTATGTTACAGGATCTCCCATACGCAGCCAGTCAACTAATTAAGAAAATAAAGTTAAATAATGTTAAAACAAGGAGGTGAAATAAAATGATGAAAGATGGAAGACCTTATAGCACTGAAAATGGGTATATAGATGCAGCTTTGATTACGGATCATCCACAGCAAGAAATTGATGCTGTTTTTAATTGGATTGCTGAAAATATCTGTCCAAGAAAAACGCCACTGTTAAGCCATACCAGTTATGGCATTAAACATACTTTAGAAAGCGATACTGGAATATATCTGACTAACAATGAATTTAAAGATGCTATGCTTTCGTGTGGCTATACCCCAGTTAATCCAAATGAACTTAATTGGAGTTACTGTATCAGCAAGCGTTCTCTGGCATTTGACCCAAAAGCTCGCAAAAAATAAGCAACACCCATATTGAAGATGGCAGCAGCCATATTTCTAGAAGCAGTTACTATGCATGGGACAATTTCTTAAATGATGTAAATAAATCTGTTGCTAATTATTATGGTTTTATTTGTAAAAAGGTGGAATAAATTTATGAAAGAAAAATTATTAAAGTTAAAAATGCCAAAACAATATGAAGATAATCTATTTGTATATGAGGAAGGCTTGGATAATTCACCAGAGTGGATAGAATTATAACGACTCGGATGGTCTTTACAAGAATATTCAAAGCTTCAGAAATTAATTGAAATTGAATATATGAAATATAGATTAAATGATGAGATAAATGATAATACAATAACACCAGAAGAGATTAAAGAGATAAATGAATTAATTGAAGATGCTATAAAAGAATATAATAAAATATAGTAGGCACTTACTTAGGTTAAAGAGTGAGTGCTTTTATTGTATTTTACAGCTATAATTTCAAATAAAAGTTTAAGGCTATGTGACTTAAGTAAAACAAATGATTATATGGAACGTAAATGGATACTTAATATTTTAGAAGATTCACTTATTAAAGCATTTGAGAAAAATGAAATTTCTATTAATTTAAAAGAAGATTATTGTTATGATAAGGGAATACACAATCAACTTGCGTTTATCATTGATATGCTTAAACATTATGTTGAGAGTTCAAGTTATATTACGTGTTTTTCAAAAAATGGAGATTTATTAAGTAAATGGAGAGCATATGGAGAGAATGGAAAAGAGGTTTCAATTGGATTTAATTCAAAGTTAATTTCTAAAGCTATAAGCAGGAAGAATAAAGTTTACGGTATAGTCATCGTATAATAAGGGTATCCCTGCTTTGTAGCTATAAGCCATTTAGGGAGATATAATCTTAGCTGGTCCAACCCAGTACATTAGAATAGATAAAAAAGCACCATCTGCTGATGTTTCTATTCATGTAAGATTCCTTTATGATGAGCATGTATTTAGATTCATTTATAAATTTAATGGAATGACTTATAAGAATAAACCAATAATGCCTTACAAGGGTGCCAATCCACTAGTCCATTTGTAACTTTAGGGGATAGATAAAAACGATAAATTATACTACAAGCAATTATAGAATTGGTAATATTTGTGGTATAATTTTCTTTATAGTGAGTTGTAATTGTAGAGCAGGTCGGTAAATAGTAATTTGAAGAGGTGAGTATTATGACAGAAAGAGAAAAGATGTTAGCTGGTCAGCTTTATGATTGTGGAGATATGGAGTTGATTACACAATGGCATAAAGCAAAAAACTTGATTAGACAATACAATAATACTATGTCTGAGGATGTATATACAAAAAACAATATTCTTGATAATTTGCTTGGTAGTAAAGGAAAAAATCTTTGGATTACTGCACCTTTTTTTGTTGACTATGGAAATAATATTTATTTTGGAAATAATTGCGAAGTTAATATGAATTGTACTTTTTTAGATGATAATAAAATTATTATTGGAGACAATGCATTGATTGCGCCAAATGTTCAGATATATACGGCATTTCATCCTGTAAATGCAAGAGAACGTTTTGGTGAGACTAAAGAAGATGGGACTTTTCAATTTTGTAAAACACAAACAGCACCTGTCACTATAGGCAATAATGTTTGGATTGGTGGTGGAGCAATCATAATGCCAGGAGTAAAAATTGGAGATAATGTTGTAATAGGTGCAGGAAGTGTTGTTATAAAAGATATTCCATCTAATAAGGTTGCATATGGTAATCCATGCACAGTGGCTAGGGAAAATATTTAGAAAGACAAATTCCAATTTGTAGATTAGGTTTATCTTGAATAATAGTAGTGTTAATTGAATCATGATGTGTTAGATGAAGGTTTAAATTATGATTAGTTTAGTATACAATGAGATAAATACTAATCAGAGATATGGGGTAATATAATGAATAAAATATATCTAGTTATATTTAATCAGGAAATAGCAATAGGGGAAAAAGTATTAGTTGAGGGTCTAGAGTAATTCAAGACCTTTTTATATTGTTGAGGTATATGATTATGTTTTTGAAAATTTTAACTGTGAGTATATTTCTGATTACTAGATTTAAATTTGTTAAAAGTATGATTAAATACTATTAAAGAGTTAATTTATACTATAATTTGGACAACCTTAAGGTAAGGGGTGAAAGCTATGGAAGATATAAGAGAAGATGTAATAAGAAAGTTAAATCTAGTTCGTAATTTATCACCTTAGATAAATTGTTAGAAATGGAGCTAGTACAGATCATTCTATTCAAGGAGAACTTAATTTCAATGAGAAGATTACCATAATCGGAAAAGCTGGAAACTGGAGACAAGCTAGATATTATAATGCTCCAGCTAAATGCAATAAAGTTGGATGGGTAAGCTCTGCATATCTAAGAATAACTAAAGATATATATAATGATTAAAAGGCTAGCAGGGAATAAAATCCTTACTAGCCTGTTTTTCTTTTGTATAAGAATATGGTTTAAGATGTATTTAGATTATAGGCGAAATACGTAAAATCAAGGATAATATTTGAAGGTTAAGGTTGAAAATAACCCTTTCATGCATTTTCTAAAGAAAAGTATGTACATTTATGTAATAATATAGTAGATATAAATAATTATTGAGGGAGATATAAAAATGAAAAAAAATAATTTTAAAAAGGTTGTAATTAGTTTATGTTTACTTTTAACAGTCTTTGGTTGTAGTTCTAAAGCTTTTGCAGGAGAAACACTTATGAACTACAGAGAGACAGAAGTTCGTGATGGATTTACTCAAGGGGTATTTGAATTAAATAGTAGGAGGGCTGTGATTATAATTAATAGAATTGAAGGATGGACTACTTCTGAACGAAGCCGCCAAAATATGCAAGTGGAAGTTTGGAAAAGGATTGGAGTAGGACAATATAGTTTAGTAGATGCTAAATTTACTAGTAGTACTGGTGAAGTAGAATATGGTAGCTTTTATGAAGGTGGAACCGGAAGTCTTACAAGATACGTTAATCTTGAACCAGGAATATATAAATTGAAATTCGTATCTGCGGACTCAAATGTTTGTGCTACCGTAAGTGGTATAGTTGGTTTACCATAAGTAGGTAAAGTTGTGAAATAGTAATATTAAAAGGTAGAGAGTAATTATGATATTACTTTCTACCTTATTTTTCTTTTGTATAAGCACATAGCTGAGAGTAAACTCAAATAAATTAAAGACAGTTAATTTTTATTATATACATTAAATGTAAAAATATCAACAATTAGTTATATGAAACCAAGGATAATATTGGAAAGTTGAGTTCAAAAACAACGCTTTTAAGCATTTAATAAAGAAAAGTATGTATATTTATGTAATAATATAGTAGTAGTAGATACAAATAATTATTGAGGGGGATATAAAAATGAAAAAAATAATTTAAAAAAGGTTGTAATTAGTTTATGTTTACTTTTAACAGTCCTTGGTTGTAATTTGGGTTTTAGTTCTAAGGCTTTTGCACAAGAAAGACGGAAAAGTATATGTTAGTAATACAATTGTGAATTGGAGTACTAATGACAGGAGTCGTCAACATATGGTATTTGAAATTTGGAGAAGAGTTGGAGTAGGAGAATATGAACTTTATCGTACTAGTCAAACAATAGGTGGAGATGGCACGTATGATGAAACTTTTAATCTTAGGGCTGGAGTATATAAAATAAAAATTAGAAGTTTAGATCCAACAGCTTATGTAAGCGTATATGGCGGGGTTTATGCACAATAATTAATAACTAATTTAAATTTAAGAGGTAGAGAGTAATTATAATATTACTTTCTACCTTATTTTTCTTTTGTATAAGCACATGTTAAGAGTGAACTCAAATAAAGTATAGACTGCTAATTCTCATTATAGTTTGGATCTTCATATTCAATGCTAGTAGTAATTATTTTAATGGGTGGGGTATTAATAGATTTACTGATGTCATTTATATTGAAAGAATACAAAATTATCACCTCATTGAATTATTGATTTAAATTAGATTTTTAAATTTTCGGTGGCAATGTCATCAATTTGCCACCCGAGTAAATAACATAGATTAAAAGAAAAAAATATACATTAACTTATAATAAGAATTAATCAATGCATACGCCGCAAAGATACCGTATAATCCTTAAATTCATGCACTTTATGAGCTTTTTTAACTTTAGCACATAAAGTGATGATTTTAAGTATAAAGAGCAAATTATATGTTGAAAATTAGTTTAAATTACATGTAAATAAGTAATATAATTCATTTTAGGTGATAAGACTCGATTGTAAAAAATTGCATATCCTCTTAATAAAGAATATAATTGATTTAATACAAATAAGGAGTGTGATACCATGAATATTAATCTCATGGATAGAAAAATGCTTAAAATGCTCTGTGCAAAGTCTGTAGGTATGAGTTTGGGCGACAATTTGCACAGAGATAGATATTTAGTCGCTTTTGATAAATAAATTCATACATATACAGGCTTTGTTTCCTTAATTAAATAATAAATTTAAGGAAGTGAGCTTTATGAAATATGTAAGAATTGATAGAATATTACCAGATGATTTAGTTAAAGAAATTCAAAAGTATATCCAAGGTGAATATGTATACATCCCTTCCCTTCCTGAAAAGAGAAAAAGATGGGGTGAAAAATCTAAAAGCCGAGATTATCTAAAAGCCAGAAATGCAAAGATACTAAACCAATATATAGGTGGGCAATCAATTAGCAATCTGGCTGAAGAATTCTTTCTTTCACATAGTAGTATTAAGAAAATTGTATATAAAAAAGATAATTAGGTTAAAGCTACCACTCTTGTAATGTGTGGTAGCTTTTGTATAAAAGATGATATAGAAATGATTATTATCTTTATTAAAAAATGTAGAAGCTTTAAAATGATATTGAACATAAAATTCATTTAAAAAATGAATTTGTAATTTTTCTAGTAGATATTAGAACAAAAGGAGAGAATCAAAGTGAATAAAAAAATATCATTAATTCATTCTACAAATTTAGCCCCATTAGATTATGCTTATGCTGGACGTATACCTTCAGGAATGGACTTATTATTTTTGGCGGGGGCATGTCCTATTAATAAAAATGGAGAAGTACCCAGCTTGAGTGATTATGAACTTCAGGCAAAACTTTGTGTAGAGAATTTGAAGGAAGCACTTAAGGACTGTGGGGCTACTTTGGAAGACGTAGTATATACCAGAGTTCTTGTGGCATCTCACAATCAGTCAGATTTAGTAACTGCATGGGAAACAATAAGAAAAGAGTTTGGTAATCATGATGTTCCAAGCACCTTATCTGGAGTTACAGTATTAGGATATACAAATCAATTGGTGGAAATTGAAGCAGTAGCAGCAGTAGAAAACAATACAAAATGATTGAAGTATAGAGTTGAACTAATTCACACTATTCTTATTTAACATCATAATTATTAAATGGAAAAGTGGATTACTTTTAATGGTAAGCCTAACTTTATGAATAATATTATTTTTCATTAGGTAAATTTCACTACATCTTTTATATTTGAGCTTGTCTATGGTCAGCACTCTACACATGTTGAGAAAGTGGTTAAGCTATCTAAGAAATCCTAGTGATATCAATGGCTTAAGGCATTAACAACAATAAAGTAAAGTGTGTTTTATCTCCTTCAGAGGGTATATCTGAGGGAGATTTTTTGTTTTAAGCACAGAGGGAATATTAATACGCAAAAGTATTTCAAAATCTAGAACCTTAGAGAATAGCGGAACTTAGGGCAAAATTTAAAATTGGCTTTAAGATAAAACCTTGGTTTTAGCTACTTATCATACAAATGGTGATACTGAAAAGATAGGTAGTCAAAAATTATAGTGAGGTTTTGTTATGAGAAATAATAGAAGATCAAATAGAAGTATACGATTAATTCCTGCTACTATATCAAATTAGAAAAGAGTAGCAATCTATAGTCGTGTGAGTACAACTCATGGTTCACAGGAAGAAATTTCAGAAGCCCAAAAGAATGGGCTGCAAAAAGTAGTTAATGATAATTCTAATTGGATTTTATTTAAGGTATATGCAGATACAGACTCAGGTAAAAATATCTATCGCTCAGGTTTTCGAGAAATGATATTTGATAGTTATGAAAATTACTTTGATATTATTTTAGTTAAGTCAATTAGTCGTTTTAACAGAAATACTGTAGATTTGCTAGAAACAGTTAATAAACTGAGATTGTTAGGGATTGAAGTTATATTTAACCAAGAAAATGTGAGCAGCAAAGATAGAGATAGTGATTTAGTTATGGCGATATCAGCTTCACTTGCTCAAGCAGAAAGTGAGTCATTAAGTACAGCCATCAAATGGGGATTGAAGCGTGGATTTGAAACTGGAGAATCAAAACTTTATATGCGAAAATGTTTTGGTTATAAATGTTCAGAAACAGGTGAATTGGTTATTGATGAGGAACAGGCTGTTGTAGTTACAAAAATTTTTAATTTGCATTCAAGTGGGTATAGTGTAGATATGATTATAAAGAAATTAGTAGCTAACCATATAAAGCCTCATACAGGAAAATATAAGTGATATAAACGTACAATTCAGAGAATGCTTACAAATGAAAAATACATATTACTAATATAAATTTTTGCTAATAGTGCAACTGATTACAACATACTTACTTGTTTATTATCTTTATTTAGCTGTATTTACAGTTATAGTAACTTGAATCAAAAATAATTGATACATATATGTTATAGTAATATAAAATTTTGTTTGGAGGTATGAAATGAATACAGAAAAGGATAATAGGTAATTAATATGCCTAGCTACACAATATTTGCTGGCGTTAATGGAGCGGGAAAAACTTCTATATATAAGTCTGTATACTATGATGAAAATAAGGATGAAAAGAGAATAAATACTGATGAAATGGTAGCTAGACTTGGATCATGGGAAAATAAAAATCTTCAAATGCAATGTGGTAAAGAGGCAGTAAAGCCTATAAAAGAATATTTATCAAAAAGAATATCTTTTAATCAGGAAACAACATTATGTGGAAAAAGTATTAGTAGAAATATAATAAAGGCTAAAGAGCAAGGGTTTTATATAACATGGAAAGAGTCCAATGCCCCTAAATGGTTTAAGGAAGTTTTGGAAAAGTATGAAGAAAACTAAAGTGTTGAGACTAGAAGAGGTACTTGAAATTACAGGATTAAGTATATGGTCTAGAGTAATGTTAGAGCTTTTTTCTATTGTAGAGGAATATATTTGCGTATTTATTTAAAGCAATTCTTAAACCTTCCTGGGCTTCTTTTTTAGTTTTGAAACCTCCTTTCTCTTTTCTTTTTCTTTTACCTTCAACTATTCCAAGATCGAAATAGTAACTCCATGTATGTAGCAGTTGAATGTAAACCTAAGCTAGCACCTAAGAAGCATATCAAGACTACTATTACAGTTGATAGAACTCTTGAAGGAAAAGTTCTAGTTGGTGAATTTAAGAAACAGTTACCAGGTCAAACTTACATGAAGGTTGATGAAGAAATTGGATAAATTATTTCAAGTTCAGTATCAAATACAGAAGAATCAGCTGGATTACAAATAGTAAAATAAATAAATTTTAGGAGGAATAAAAAATGATAAGTGAAGGATTAAAAGGAGCAATTGAATTACTAATTGAGGAAGGCGAAAGCAAATATATAAAAGAGGAGATTAATCTCAGATAAAAGAAGAGAATGTGTTATGGTGGCAGATGCATTAACACCAGACATAGTAACAGATAGATTTATAGATCATGAAAGATTTAATATTATGATTCAGGGTTCATTTATAGAAAATGAAGATAGAAATAAGTTGTTAAAAGTAAGTGGAAATATAAAAGAATATCTAAAGGCTAGATTAGAAGATTTAGACAATGTAAAAATAATATCTTAGTCCAGGAATAAGGTCATATGAGAGTACTGCTGTAAGGCAATACTATCATATGACGATCAAATAATAAATATACATTTTATTTTGCTGGTTTTATAAGTACTTCTCCAGCACCAAATATAACAATTCTGTATTTGGGAGCAAGAGGAATTAAATCACGTTTTGGTGATTTAGGCTCTAAACGTAGAAACTGCAATGAAGTAAGATTTTCATCCATAACTATTAAGTAAGAATTATCCTTTGATGAAATGTTCTGAATGGTATAAAGATTATCTTTTGTAGGAGTAAAGTCTGATAATGTGTAAATACCTTCTTTATAAGTAGTGTTGTCAGATGCAAAAGATACAATAGAAGTACTAAGTACTAATGCAATCAAAATTACTAATGTGGTAGTGAATTTTTTCATATAATAGCCACCTTTCAATAATAGTTTATGCAGTCAAAAGTAATGTAAAACATAAATTTTGTAGTGATTGTTAGGGTAATACATGGCAATAAGATATATTATTGAACACTTTGAACGTATACCTCACCATCACCAATTATAAAAATCTTATACTCCGGTTCAAGTCGAATTAGATTATACTTTGGTGATTTTGGAGTTAGATGTATAACTTGTAATAAGGCATCATTTTTACCCATAACTGCAAAGTAACAATTACCTTCTGATGCAATGTTTTGAACGAAGTAAGAATTGTTTTTTGAAGGAACGAAGTCTGATAATTTATATGAGCCTTCTGTAAATAGATTTTTAGCAAGTGCATGGGTTGTAACAGATGCACTAAATGTTAAAGTTATCAAGATTAATAGCATAACAGTAAATTTCTTCATATCATAACCACCTTTCAACAGTAGTTTATGTAGTTGAAATAATAATATGCAAATTTAAGATTTAGGAAGTAAGTTAGATAAATTGTTCTTTGAAAATTAAATAGTACGGTAGTATAGGTAATTTGTTTTACATACCTATTTGAGAACTGGTAAATATGGTATAATTTAATATTATATTGAGTTGTATATGAGGTTTATTAAGAATAAGATATAATGATGAATATTCAATTCAGAAGGGGGGAACTTAATGTGGATAAAATAAAGATTATTGAATATGAGGACAAATATCATAATGATTTAAAGAAAATTTCTTATGAATGGCTTAAAAAATATGAGTTATTAGAACCAGAAGATGAAAAGATGTTAAACAATCCTAAAGAAGTCGTACTAGATAATGGTGGGTTTATATTTTTTGCTAAATATGGTGAAGAAATAATAGGAACCTCATCTTTAGTGAGAGTTGATGAAAATATTTTTGAGTTAGTAAAACTTGCTGTTATCGAAAAGTATCAAGGACTGAAGATAGGAAAAATGTTAATGGAGAAATGTCTTTATGTTGCAAAGGAAAAAAATGCTAAAAGCATAATTCTTTTTACGAATCACAAGTTAACCTCAGCTATAGAATTGTATAAAAGATTTAATTTTAAAGAAACTCCTTTTATAAAGAATAAATATGAAGAATCAGATTTAAGGATGGAACTTAAATTGTAGTTATTTTAGATTATGGGTTACTATTTATAGTTAATTAAAGTTGAAAAGCCTTTAGTAAGGGGGATAAAGAATGAGGATTTATCAAGCGGATGCATTTACTGATTGCCTATTCAAAGGAAATCCAGCAGCAATATGTATCTTAGAAGAGGATTATGATGACGTAGTTCTACAAAGCATTGCTATGGAAATGAATCTATCAGAAACAGCATTTATAAAGCAAGTTTCTCATAATGAGTTTAATTTAAGGTGGTTTACTCCTAAAATTGAAGTGTCATTATGTGGACATGCAACATTAGCTAGTGCTCATATATTATGGGAGAATAAAATAGTTGAAAAAAACAATATAATTAGCTTCAATACTTTAAGTGGTAGTTTAATTGCAAAAAAGAAAGGTGATTGGATAGAATTAGATTTTCCTAAAGGAAACCTAAAAAAATCTAATGGAGATGAATTTTTACTTAATGCATTTTCTATATTGCCTCAGAATATTTATGAAGATGATATAGTTTATTTGTTAGAATTTAATGATGAAAAAGAAATATCTCTTTTAGACCCTGATTTTAATGTGCTTAAAAAAGCGAGAAAAGAAGAGATAATAGTAACAAGCAAATCTAATAGCGTAAAGTACGACTTTGTTTCAAGATTTTTCGGCCCTGCAATTGGAGTTAATGAGGATCCAGTAACAGGTTCAGCTCACTGTTATTTGGCTCCATATTGGATAAAAAAATTAAATAAAGATGAGGTTTTAGGCTTCCAATTTTCAAATAGGACAGGGTATGTAAAATGTAGATTAAAAGAAAATAGAGTTATACTTCAAGGAAAAGTAAAAACAGTATTTAGTGGAACTATGGAAATCTAAATTGCAATTTGTTAAGTAAATTGCAATGTTAAACATTATAAATTTATTATAACGTTATATTCGTTTAGGTTATAAAGAATAGAACTATTAAATGTTGTCAAGAGTCGTCTATTTCAAGATAACAAGTGAAAAATAAATAATTTATAGAGATACTGTATTATTCAGATAAAAATGAATTGTGCGGTATTTTTTTCTCATGTATTTCCTCAATGAAATAAATAATTACCCTACAGATTTAAAGTCTGTGGGGCAATGTGGAGATATAACCCTAATATAGAGCAATAAGGAATTAAAGAAATTGTGGAAGTGTTTATGATGAAAGGGGGACTTTATTTATTTAGTTTTGTTCTTGACAAGAGCTCCAACTTATGGTAACGTGTAGACGTTAGGTATACAATGTATACATTATATTTGAAAGGAGTTTATATGGAAAAAGTAATATCATTAAGACCGACAAATCAAATTATGACACTCTTCTCTGAAATCAAGGAGATAGACACACACCTAGAACTAGATCGTAGTGCAATTGTAAAAAGAGCCTTGCAATTAGCATTCAATAACACCATTGACTGGCAGATTGTCGCTAAAGTCAAAATTGGAGAAGGAAAAATAACACCGCCTGATCATATTAGATTTACGATAGAGGGAGAACAATATCAAATAATAACAGAACAAATAAGAGATGCCTTTTCTTTACAACGTGTAACAGCACCGTATTTGATTCGTCTAGTTCTTACTAATTACTTGTTGTCATTAAAAACTGAAGATAAAGAAAAAATAATTACTACTGTTGAAGAGAGGGTTGAATTGGGAATTGACTGCTTAGTTTTTAAGAACTCATATGACATTTCCGACTACAATGAAAAAGAGAGAATATTATTGTTAGCACGAAAATATTTAGAGAATTATAATATTGAGTTAAATAAAACACTTAGAAAGCAAATGGATAGTAGAATTAAAGAATATTCATATTATTTCGATAGAGAAAAATACTTTCCTAAACCTCGTAGCAATTTCGGAACTTGTGATATTCGTTTCATAAGCAAATCATTTGCTGGGTTGTTATTAACCCTAGTTGAAACAGGAGTATATGAAATGGAGGAGATTATTCAAGGTTTAGAGAGTGTTTTAGGATATTTGCCGAAACAATAGCATCATTACCGCTTCACACTTATAAATATACTAAAACAGGCAAAGAAAAATATATGGACTATTTAATATATCATCTCCTAGCAGATGAACCCAACCCTGAGATGACATCATTTGTGTTTAGAGAAACACTTATGGTTCATATTTTATTATGGGAAAATGCTTATGCACAAATAGTTCGTGATGGAAGAGGCAATGTGATGGATTTATATCCGTTAATGCCAGATAAAATGGCTGTGAATAGAACTGAGAATGGTGATATTTACTACATTTATAGTAAAGAAGGAGAGGATTGTCCGCTAGAAGTGATGAAGTTTCGCATATTCATGGCCTTGGATTTGATGATTTAATTGGTTATTCTCCAATACCTATTGCTAAAAATGCAATAGGTATGGCAGTAGCAACTGAAGAATATGGAGCTAGTTTCTTTTCAAATTGAGCAAATCCTGAGGAGTTCTTGAACATCCAGAAATAGTAAAGAACCCAGCTAGGGTTAGAGAAAGTTGGAATAGTGTATATCAAGGAACTAAAAATGCACATAGAGTTGCAGTGTTAGAAGGAGGAATGAAGTTTCAAAGTATAGATATTCCACCAGAACAAGCACAATTTTTACAGACACTTGAGCTATGAATTATGTGAGTTTGTTTACATTTTTTATGATTTAATTTGATGCTTATTTTATACAAAATCAGAAAAAAGTATAAATATTTTTGCGAATTTTCGAAAAAGAATGAATTTAGTTGACAAAAATATAAATATGATTTAAACTAACTAATGCAAGACGAATCTTGTGTAAAGAATAGTCAGTAGATTATTTTTTGAGAAATAGCTTATGTTTAGAATTATTATAAGTTAGAAATGTTTATAGGGTAATGAGAATATATAAAAATATTATAATATATAAAAAATTATAGTGGGTTATTAAGTAGCCCATATTAAAATTAAACCACGAAGGTTTATGCATCTTTTTTTTAAGAAGGAGCTTAATTTTCGTGGTTTTTTATATTTTATTTAAGTTTATGAGAGGATAGGATATTGTGAACAATATAATTTATATAGGAAAAAAAGTAATACAGTTTATTTCTGTTATATTTCTATTGTCTATTATTGTCTTTTATATGGCAAGATTATCACCTGGTGATCCGTTGATATCTTATTATGGAGAAGGCACTGAAAGAATGAATACTACACAAAAACTAGAGGCAATGGAAAAACTGGGACTTAATAAACCAATATATGAACAATATATTAGTTGGTTATCAAATGCGGCACAGGGGGAATTTGGTATATCTTATAAATATAAGCAGGATGTCATCACTGTAATTGGAGATGTATATATAAATACGATTATTTTAGGTGGACTTAGTTTTGTTTTAACCTTCTTATTAGCCTTGCTTTTGGGGATTTTTTGTGCAACACATGAGGACAAGTTAATTGATAAATTTATTTGCAAAATAGGTACTATAACCACATGTATACCAGCCTTTTGGGTATCCCTTGTGCTTATTTTGATTTTTAGTATTAATTTGGGAATACTGCCCTCAAGTGGTGCATATGCCATTGGAAAATCAAAAGAACTTTTAAGTAGAATAGAACACCTTATACTGCCTTTAACTGTTATGATATTAAGTCATCTCTGGTACTATGCTTACATGATTAGAAACAAGATGTTGGAAGAAATCAGACAGGATTATGTATTACTATGTAAAGTTAAAGGGTTAGATAAAAAGATAATTATTTATAAACATTGTTTAAGAAACATAATGCCCTCTTATATTAGTATTATGGCAATATCCCTTCCGCATATTTTAGCTGGGACTTATGTTGTAGAAAAAGTTTTCTCATACCCTGGACTTGGTACACTTTGTTTTGAGAGTGCTAAATATCATGATTACAATATGCTAATGGTGATTTGTTTGATAACAGGGATTTTAGTTGTTATTGTAAACATAATGGCTCAAGTTATTAACAATAGGATAGATCCTAGAATGAAGCATGATGGAGGTGAGGTGATTGGAACAACAATACAGTCACA
The DNA here is from genome assembly GCF_039521425.1 of Clostridium subterminale. NCBI lineage: Bacteria > Bacillati > Bacillota > Clostridia > Eubacteriales > Clostridiaceae > Clostridium > Clostridium subterminale. The sequence goes on along the minus strand of NZ_BAAACI010000008.1, from coordinate 223,415 downwards.
GCGACTTTGAAATAGTTGGAGAAAATTATATTTTAGATGAGATAGAAGTAGTTAAAGAAAAAGGTTTTAAAAAAGCTCTGAAGGAAAAACCTTATATATCTATAGGAGTGTTGTTGATAATAATACTAGGATGTATTTTTCCAAGAGTAATAACTAAACTAGATCCAGCTTATATGGACTTGAGTAATATAAATATTGCTCCTAATAGTACCTTCTATTTTGGTACTGACTCTTTAGGCAGAGATATTTTTAGTATGGTTTGGTATGGTGGTAGAATTTCTTTAATTATTGGTATACTTGCTACGGTGATATCAACTACCATCGCAGTTATATATGGAAGTATCAGTGGGATTGCTTCTGAATTAGTAGATGATATGATGATGAGATTTACTGAAATTGTACTTAGTATACCATCTATTTTAATTATAATATTTATTCAAGCAATGATAGGGAAAGCAAATCCAGTATCCATATCTATTGTAATTGGAATAACTAGTTGGATGAATATTTCTAAGATTGTACGAAGTGAAGTAAGACAAATTAGAAATAATGAATATATTTGGGTAGCTAGGTGCACAGGAGGAAAATTCTTTTATATTTTAAGAAGACATCTGTTTCCAAATTTCATTTCATCAATAATGTTTATGGTTGTAACTAATGTTGGTATTGCTATTGGAATAGAATCAACATTGAGTTTTTTAGGAATTGGTCTTCCACTTGAAATCATCTCATGGGGCAGCATGCTTTCTTTATCAGAAAAGGCATTGTTATCAAATTACTGGTGGATTATTTTGATTCCTGGAATATTTTTAGTGACTACATTAGTTTGTATTACTAATATAGGGAATTATATTAGGAAGAAAAATAATAAAGAATTTAGTAATTTATAAAGCTATAATTTATCAATGTTAATTGCAACATTCATTATAAATAATGCAATTTTATATAAATTAAATTTATTATATGAGGGGTATAATTATGAAATTAAAAAAATGGTTAATTTGGGGATTAGCAATAGTAATGAGTATTAGTTTACTGTCTGGATGTGGTAAACAAAAGGAGACAACATCCAAGGAAAAAGTTTTAGTTTATGGAAGTGGGGATTATTCAAGTATTAATCCTGCGTTATATGAACATGGAGAAATTAATTCATTGATTTTCACGGGGCTTACTATACATGATGAAAATAATAATGTTGTTCCTAGCCTGGCAAAAAGCTGGGAAGTTGATAAAGCTACAAATACATACACTTTTAAGTTAAGAGAAGATGTTAAATGGCATGATGGAGAAGCTTTTTCAGCTGATGATGTAAAGTTTACTTTAGAAACAATTATGGATACTAATAATGCATCAGAAATTGCATCTAATTATGAGGATATTACTAAAATTGAAGTGGTAGATAAGACTACTATTAAAATAACTTTAAAAACACCAAACGTAGCAATCCTTGATTACTTAACAATCGGTATTCTACCTAAACATCTTTTAGAAGGAAAGGATATTGCAACAGATAAGTTTAATCAATTTCCAATCGGAACTGGTCCATTTAAAATGGAAAGCTGGGATAAGGGACAAAGTATTGCTCTTGTAAAAAATAAAGATTTCTATGAAAAAGAACCTAAAATTGATAAAATAGTATTTAAAATTGTGGAAGATACTAAAGCAAGAGCATTACAATTAAAATCTGGAGAATTAGATTTAGCTCAGGTTACACCTAGTGATATGGTGCAATTTGAAAATAACAAGGATTTTGTTTGTTATGATATGAAAACATCTGATTACAGAGGTATAATGTATAATTTTAATAGTGCTTTCTTTAAAAAATATAGAGAATTACCCAATGCTTTAAGTTATGCTGTTGATAGAAAAGCTATTTTAGATAGCGTTATATTAGGACGTGGTAAAGTAGCATATTCACCACTTCAGGCAGGAGAGTATGATAATCCGAATATGGAGAAATTTGATTATAATCCAGATAAAGCAAAACAAATCCTTGAAGAAGCAGGTTGGAAGCTTTCAAAGGATGGAATATATGAAAAGAATGGTGAAAAATTATCATTTACTGTAAATTGTAACGAAGGAGACCAGGTAAGAGTAGATATAGCAAATATCTGTGCTCAACAATTTAAAGCAATTGGTGCAGATATGAATGTTGCCGTACTATCAAAGATTGATTGGGAGAATCAAGATGCTTACCTTATTGGATGGGGAAGCCCATTTGATCCAGATGATCATACTTATAAAGTATTTGGAACAGAAAAGGGTAATAATTACAATTACTATTCAAATACTAAGGTTGATGAGTTGTTAAAGAAAGCAAGAGAAACAGATATAAAGGTAGATAGACAAAAATATTATAGTGAATTCCAAATGGAGTTAGCTAAAGATATGCCATATACATTTATTGTATATATTGATGCACAATATGTTGGAAAGCCTAATATAAAAGGCATAACAAAGGAGACAATACTAGGACATCATGGTGTTGGTATGTTCTGGAATGTAGCAGATTGGACAATTGAGTAGAAAATTTAAAAATATACAATTACAGAGGCATATTTCAATGCCTTTGTAATTTTTAATAGGCAGGTGTAACAATGGGAGATTTATTTCAGGTGAATAATTTATCTGTAAGCATCATAACAAAAGAAGGAGAATTACAAGCGGTAAGAGATGTTTCCTTTACTTTGAAAGAAGGAGAAGTTTTAGCGATACTTGGTGAATCAGGATGTGGAAAATCTGTATTATGTAAAAGTTTATTGCAAGTACTTCCTAAGAATGGGTTCATAAAAAGTGGAAAGGTTATTCTTGATGGCAAAGATTTAACAAATTTATCGGAAAAATCTATGAATAAGGTAAGGGGGAAAGAGATATCTATGATATTTCAAGACACTATGGCTTCTTTAAATCCTACGATTCCTATTGGAGAACAGATTATGGAGGCAGTACTAATTCACGAAAAAATGAGTAAGAGTGAAGCAAAAAAGAGAAGTATAGAATTGCTGAAGCTTGTTGGAATTGATTACCCAGAAAAAAGATTTAATCAATATGTATATCATTTTTCAGGTGGTATGAGACAGAGGATTGTTATTGCTATGGCTATTGCCTGTAAGCCTAAAGTACTTATTGCTGATGAACCAACCACTGCCTTAGATGTAACTATTCAAAGACAAATATTAGACCTTATTCGAGAATTACAAGTAAAGCTTGGAATATCTATAATCTTTATTACACATGATTTAGGGGTAGTTGCTAATTTAGCTCAAAGAATTGCAGTTATGTATGCTGGAAAAATTGTTGAGGTTGGGACAGTTAAGGATATTTTTTATGATGCAAGACATCCTTATACTTGGGGATTAATGTCTTCTTTACCTGATGTAGATTGTGGTAAGGAGTTTTTGAGTTACATTCCAGGAATGCCTCCTAATTTAATAAATCCTCCCAAAGGTGATGCCTTTGCACAAAGAAATAAATATGCTTTAAAGATAGATTATCTTGAGGAACCGCCTATGTTTAGTATTAGTGAAACCCATTGTGCAGCAACTTGGCTTTTACACAAAGATGCCCCCAAAATAGAGCCTCCTATTAAGGCTTATTCAAGAATGCAGAGTGATATAATATGAAAAATGAAAAAATATTAGAAGTCAAAAATTTAAAAAAATATTTTAAATTAGATAAACATACTGTAATTAAAGCAGTTAATGATATATCCTTTGATATTTACAAGGGAGAAATATTTGGCTTGGTTGGTGAATCAGCTTCAGGTAAATCAACTACAGGTAAAAGTATTATTAATATTTATAAGCCAACAGCTGGAGAAATTTTTTTTAGGGGAAAACTTATATCAGATACTAAAAATTATAGAGCTGAAGAAAAATTTATATATAGAAATATGCAAATAATATTTCAAGATTCAACTTCATCGCTAAACCCGAGAATGACAATAAAAGAAATTATTGAGGAACCACTTGTAATTCAAAAATTGTATAGGAATAAAGAAGAGCGATTGAATAAGGTTTGTGAATTAATGGACTTAGTTGGACTAGATAAGTGTTATAAGGACAAGTACCCATATGAATGTTCAGGTGGACAGAGGCAACGTGTAGGAATTGCACGAGCTCTTAGCCTCAATCCGGAATTCATCATTGCTGATGAACCTATTGCATCTTTAGATGTTTCAATTCAAGCTCAAATTATTAATTTATTCAAAAAACTTCAAAAAGAGAAGGGGCTAACATGTTTATTTATTTCCCATGACTTAGGGATGGTAAGATATGTCTGCAATCGAGTAGGTGTTATGTATCATGGAAAGATTGTTGAGTTAGCTGAAACTAAGGAATTATATAAAAATCCAATTCATCCTTACACTAAAGCATTGCTTTCATCAATACTTGTTCCAGAGCCAGAAGGTAATGAAAAGAGAAACTATATGAGCTATAATTCTACTATACACAATATTTCAGAGGAACAAGGTCAATTAGTTGAAGTAAAAGAAGGGCATTTTGTCTATTGTTAAGATTTCAGCCTTTTTATCATCAAACTCAAAACTTTACAAATTCAAAGAAATCTTGCATAATAAAAAATGTTACAATGCATGTTTTAAAAATATATATTTAGCGATAAAAATAAGAAGTTGGAAAATAATTAAAATTAGGGGGCCATTGTTTTTTATACAAAAAACTCTAGAAACCTTGATATATAAAGAATTTATAAAATAAAAATTGTAAAAACTTTACGCTAACGATAAATTAGAGGAGGATACATAATGAAAATTTCAAAAGAAGATGCGTTGATGTGGTTTGAGTTTTTTGCCATGCTGCCAGAGGATGAGGAGCTTATGACAAAACAACAGGAAATCATATACGCTACCTTTGCACAAATAGAGGAGTCAATTGATCATAGAAATAATATCTTAATGTCGGAAATTAAAAACTTAAAAACTCTAGGGAATAGAACTTATTTTGTGGGAAATGAAAGAAAGTTTGCAATGGGATGCCGTTCTTGTCTTATGGGAACTGGCTTAAGTGCAATTAGAAAAACCAACAAATGTAACATAGAGTGTAAATTCTGTTATAACTATGGAGAATTAGATGATCAGCCGCCCATAGGTGAAGGTATGTGGGAAATTGGAGGTACTAAGTTTTATGAGAAGGATATAGATTTACTTCTTTCCATACATAAGAAGCCTACAGGGGTATGTTATGTTTATTTAGAGCCTTTTATGGAAATTGAAAAGTACTATCCTGTTATAAAGAAGTTTAGTGAGGCAGGGGTTCATCAACATTTATACACCAATGGTACTTTAGCTACGGAAGAAACATTGAAGGCTTTAGCAGAAGCAGGCCTTGACGAAATAAGATTCAACCTAGGGGCAACTAATTGTGCAGATAAAGTTATAAAAAATATTGGACTTGCTAAAAAATATATTAAAAATGTAGGAATTGAAACTCCAATGACTCCTGAGTTTTTCGAAGGATTTTTTGAGAAAAAGGAAGCAATTTTAGACACAAATCTGGATTTTATGAATTGTGCAGAGCTACATTTAAATGAGAATAATATACACAATTATGAAGGCGAAAACATGTATATTTCCAGACATGGCTATATTTCTCCAACTTGGAGCAGAGAATTAACTCTTAAATTCATGAAAATAGCTGAGGAAGAAAACTGGGATTTAGCAGTTCATGATTGCTCAAATCATACAAAGTTTGCGAGAAATTTAAACTTGAGTAGCAAAGAAGGTAAGTGGTTCGGAGCTAGCAGCTATGGCTGTGAGTTTTCAAGGATACCATACGAAGTATTTTTACCAATACTGAAGGATGACAACTTTAAGTTTTTAAGTGAAGAAGAATTGCCTGAGGGCTATAAAGCAGGAGAACTGTTTTTTTAAAGGATCTTGTTATTTTGTTTTCGAACTTACAGCAGTGACTTTTAGTCATGAAAATTCTTATTTTTATTACTGGTGATGGCTTATGGATTGGAAAAGTATCATAGGATTGGAATGGACGAGTTCATTTTTTGTGTGAAGAGTTAACAAATTAGATGTAGGTAAGATTGTGAATATAGGATAGATGAAGTCATGAATTGCACTTAGATGTGGTTCATGACTTTTAATTAGTTTTATATCAAAATGTGGAATATAAAAAAAAGACACATAATGCATCTTTTTATTTAAGAAGTAATACTGGAAGGAAAGAAAAAATGTCAAATGCAATATGAACAATCCAAGTTACCCAAATTGAATCAGTTTTCTTAAATAGATAATTAAGAATTAATCTAGATGGTATGATAGTAATTAAAACTTGTAGTAAGTTAAATCCATATGAAGGTAGGTGCCATACTGCAAATAAAACTGCACATAAAAGTGAAGCTTGCCAGAATTTCATTCCTAGCTTTTTCCATCCTCCATATAATAATGGGATACATAATAATTCTTCACCCATTAGAAGTAAAGGAACATGAGACCCAACATAGGTCCAAGTTAATACACTATTAATTTCATTTGCAACAGGCTGAGCAACTGAAATGGTTTTCCATACAATACCAAATATTAATGAAGTTATTATTAACAATGGAATACCTATTATTGTCCATTTAAAGCTAAAGTGCTTAAACCACTCTGTAAATTCATCTCTTAAGATAAGGAAAGAAAATCCTCCAGCTAAGATAGCGTTAAATACTACACTTATAGCGTCTAATATCTTAAAACTAATTGGTACGATACGAAGAACTTGAAAACATATTGCTATTATTATCATTCCTAAAATTAACGTAAGTCCTGATTTGTTACTTTTATATTTTTCCATAAAACTCCTCCTCAATATATTATAAATTTAACTATTAATCATTAAATTTAATCGACAAATTAATTATATTTATCAATTAAATTTCTGTCAAGTGACTCAAGTTAACGTTTACGTGGTTTTTGATATAAAGGATAATTTTCATGATTATAGGATATTTAATATAATATTCTATAAGGATAATCGATACAAACTTGTAAATTTTATAAAATAATAATTATTTACATTTTAGGAGATGATATCATGTTACCAAGTAAAGAAACAGCAGAAAAAGAATTGGAAATAGCAGGACAATTAAATTGACGTCAAGGGGATACCAGCTTCAAGAGGCATCTTTTTTGTACACTCAAGGCATGTGGAGACGGTAGTAAGATAGTAAAGAAATAGGCTGAAATCAAAGGTTTTAAAGGACCTTAAGTAAATATTGAAGTGTGTTTTATGTTCACTCATAGAATTTATAGGAAAAAAGACGAAAAATATAAGAGCAACTATTGTGTACCAAGTTTCAGATCAATTGGTATTAGGTTAATAATATATAAAATTTCATATTTTCACAATGTATTTCGCATAATGACAGGAATAGCTTTAAAAGAATATATTAGAAATCGTAGGTTAGTTTCTTCTGCTTATGAGCTTGTGAATACAGATGGGAAGATAATAGATTTAGCTTATAAATATCAATATGAAACACCAGAGTCCTTTACCAGAGCTTTTACTAAAATGTTTGAAGTGACTCTAAGTGTATATAGGAAAAATAACAAACATGCAATTGTTTTTCTTCCTTAGAGATTGATTCTAGGGGAGATTTTTTTGTTTTGAAAGACATTAAATTTCTATTTACAAGTGGGAGGCGTTAATGCATATTTGTAATTTTGATTAATCTTGAGGACGATTACACAAAGCAATTTAGGTCAAAAAATAAACAATATTGTTGAAGAAATGAATAAATGATTATGATATAGTTTAATTATCAAAATATTTTGCAATTGGAAATATACTAGTCATTTTCTAACTGTATAAAGCAATTGATATTCTTAAAATTGGAGGAATTACTTTATGGAAAAATTTTTAGAGTATTTTGGGAAATATACCCCGGCAGCTGATGGAGCTGTAGCAACCTTTAAAATTGAGTATTTAACCGCCCTTTTAGTTGCTGCTTTCGTAATCTTCATGGGGAGAGCGATGGTTAGAAAATTTAAGTTTCTGAAAAAGTATGCTATACCAGCACCAGTTGTGTCAGGATTACTATTGTCAATTGTAATATCAATCATTAAAGGGGCTGGTATTATTGGATTGAGCTTTGATAAAGCACTTATTCAAGATTTATGTCAGAACATATTCTTCTTGTGTGTAGGTTTTGGTTTCAGTACAAAAATGCTGAAAAAAGCTGGAGGGAAATTATGTGGTAAAATTGCAATTGCAGCTTGTCTTATAATCACACTTCAGAACATACTAGGACTTCTTATAGGAAAGGCAATAGGGTTACATCCACTACTTGCTCTACAATGTTCTTCTTCAGCAATGAGTGGTGGTGTTGGAACAGCGTCTGCATTTGGTGCAACCTTTGAAGCGGCAGGTGTTGCTAGTGCAGTTACAATAGGTGTTGCAGCTGCAACTCTTGGAAACGTTATGGGTTCTTTAATTGGTGGTCCAGTTGGAGCTTTCTTAATAAACCGCAATAAGTTAAAGCCAGATCCAAATGATAGACCAGAAGGCGAAGGAAAAGGAAAAGTTGTAGAATTAAATGCAAATAGATTGATTTCTGCATTTGCATTGATATTGTTACTTGCTGGTTTAGGAATGCCAATATATGCGTTGCTTGATAACATTCCATATATAGAAATGCCTAAATTCATAGGTTGTATTTTCGCAGGTGCTATTGGACGTAATGTGATGGAAGCTCTTAATATTAAGTTCTATACTCCAGAAATAGATGCAATTGAGCACATGTTTTTGGAATTGTACTTAGCATTAGTACTTATGAGTATTGATATTACTGCATTAATTCCAGTTGCAGGTAAAATGGGAGTTATATTATTAGCACAAGGTCTACTAGTTGCTGCATTTGCAATTTTTGTTTCTTATAGAATGTTTGGAAAAAACTACGGTGCAGCTGTTATGGCAGCAGGAAACGTTGGATGGGCTTGTGGATCAGGTTCAAATGCAGTAGCTAATGAAAAAGCCATTATGGATCAATACGGATGGCATACAATAGCATGGGTTTTATATCCATCTTTTGCAGTAATTATAGATGATATCTATAATCCGATTATTTTATCTATTTTAGGTAGTATTTTCAAATAATTAGTAAAAATAAAATTTGGACAACTTATTTTTAGATTTTAATTATTAATTACCCCCAGTAAAAGCTAATGTAAAGCTTTTATTGGGGGTAAATTCTTTATAGCATGTTATAATTCGATAGGCTTATTTAGAGACATAAATGAAAAAATACCCTCTGCAAGAAGAATGTCATTTTCATCAGTTACTGATACGTCATATACAAGAATTTTTTTTCCACGCTTAATTTCTCTAGTGGTTGCATAAAGAATATTTGTATTTATTCCAGGATTTAAAAAATTTAAATTGTTGCTGATGGTTGTAATATGGTAACCATAGGAACTAGCAGCAGAACAGCCAGCTGCATCAGCAATGGTAAAGATGCACCCACCATGTATTGAACCGATGGGATTTAGGAACTCCTTACGTACAGGCATCTTGGCACGGGCATAACCAGGTCCGATTTCTGTGATTTCCAGTCCTAAAAATTCAGCAAAGTTGTTGTGGCTATTTCTAAATTGACGTAATTTTTCATAATTCATATTATTCACTCCCATAATCTTATTCAATTTTATTTTAATATCAAACTTTATTTAGAAATATTAAATATGTAATTAGCTTCTTTAAGGCGATTATTTTTTATTAGATTTATTTGATAAGTTTCTGGCTTTTTTTCATGTCAATAAGTGTACTATTTTCACTCTGAATATACTGCTGAGCATATTTGCGTGGTGATAGACCAGTGTATTTACGAAATGTACGGATAAAGTATGAATTGGTTTGAAATCCTGCCAATTCACCAGCTTCTTGAACGGATATAGGAGAGCGAAGCAATTCTCTGGCCTTTAGTATCCTTTTTTGAATTATATATTCAAATATACTAAAACTAGTAACATTTTTAAACATATGACAAAGGTGATACTTATTAATTGAAAAATATTTTGATAAGTCCTCAAGAGAGATCTGCTCTGTAAAATGATCCTCAATATATTGAAGTACAGGAAGAATTCGATTATAATCCCCATTGGTCATCTCAACGGCTGTTGGCCTATTAGTGGCTGCAGACATTGCTTCTAGGATGAATTCCAGTAATACTATTTTACAACGAACATCAGCACCAAAATTGTCTTTTGGCAAGTTAATTAATTGCTCAGAGAGATTAATGATATGTTCAGATTGCTCTGGTGTTAGTGGAATACAATAAAAATGGTCTGAAATCATAGATGAAAAATTTGTACGCGATGTGCTGATTTGTGAAAGCAGCAGTGGTGAAATGTGCAGTACATAGCGCTTGAAATGCTGTAAGTTAGAAGTATTAACAGTACGATGAAGCGTAGAACTGTTAATAATAAATAGTGTGTTTTGCTTAATTGCACAAATATTTTTTTGAAGAAAAAACTCTCCATCATCAGATAAAACAAGCATAAACTCCAAATAATCATGAAAGTGAAGCTTGTGCATATTCCAACCATAATCCTCTTTTAATTGAATTGAAAATTCTTTGGTAATATCCATGACTTCCATATATATCCCACCCCATAATTTAAATATATTGTTATAAAATTTCTTAAAAGTTTACTATAATGCAATGACATTATTTATGGCAAGGGTCATATAAAATATTTTGATAAAACCCAAGCCAAGTTTGAACTGTTATTCATAGTAAAATAAGTTTAATACTGAAATTGCTGAAAATTAAAAAATATAAAAAAATTGTAACATATATAAAAAATATGGTCAATATTGAATGTGATAATACATAATCGGAGTTATTTTTCTATTATTTTCCCAATGTTAATCTTAGCAATGTAAGATTTTAAGAAAAATAAATTTAGTGTAAATATCTATAATTAGCTCATTTTTAAAAGTTTACATATAGCAATATTGGTCAATTTTTTACCAATATTAAGGAAGAATTTTGCTAGGAGGTATGGGATAATAAGGGCATGTGATACATATAAAACCTTACCTACTCTGGTATGAAGCATATAGGATTAAGGGTAAATGTTTTTTAGGAGGTGGAGCAGTTGTGGACAAGTGATACGATGTCGGTTTCGCAATCCTTGTTGATTTCAGTAATGGGGCTTGTTGTTGTTTTGATTGCATTGACGTTATTAGCTGTTATGATTACACTATTTTCAAAAATGTTTGAATTTTTAAATAACAGAAGCGGGAAGCCAGCAAATCCCCAGAGTGAGCATCAAGAAGGATTAACAGATGAAGAAATAGGTGCAGCAATTATTTCGGTTGTATGTGAAGATCTTTGCACCGAACCTGAAAATATCAGGATAACTAGTATTAGAGAAATATAGGATTCGTTAAAAACTAGAATACATACAAGTGAAGGAGAAAAGATATGAAGTATATTGTAACAATGAATCAAAAAAAGTATGAGGTAGAAGTGGAAAGAGTATCTCCATTCCATATGCTTACCCATGAAGAGGTAGCCACAGGGAAAAAGGCAGAACCAGTTACAACGCCAGCCCCTGTAGTTACACCAAAGCCTACAGCAGCACCAGTTCAGACAACAGCCCCAGTAGCTTCCAGTTCAGGATTTACAGTTAATAGTCCGATGCCAGGAACTATCTTAGAAGTTAAGACGGCAGTTGGACAAAGTGTTAAATCTGGACAGACGCTTTTCATCATGGAGGCTATGAAAATGGAAACTGAAATTGTTGCTTCGGGAGATGGAACAATAACATCTATTTCGGCTAAGCCAGGTGATGTAACAGAAACAGATCAGGTATTGGCAACTTTAAATTAGAAGGAGGAAATTAAATTGGATTTTTTACAGATTCTTTCTCAATTATTACAGGAATCCGGATTTGCAAAAATGACATGGGAGTCCGGTGTGATGATTTTAATTTCTTTCATATTGTTTTATCTTGCGATAAGAAAGAAATTTGAGCCAATGCTCCTTCTTCCAATTGCCTTTGGTATTTTCTTATCAAATATGCCTGATTCAGGTGTGTTTGGATATTTTAACGAGATGGAGCATTGGTATGATGCGGGAGTAATTGGTGTCATGTATGCGGGGGTGAAATCTAGTTTGTTTCCTTGTCTGATGTTTTTGGCAGTTGGAGCAATGACGGATTTTGGACCATTAATTGCCAATCCAATCAGTCTGCTTTTAGGGGCAGCTGCACAGCTGGGAATATACTGTGCATTTATCTTTGCAAATGGATTAGGGATTTTTACACCACAGCAGGCAGCAGCTATTGGAATCATCGGAGGAGCGGATGGACCTACAGCCATATACATAGCAAATAATCTTGCGCCAGAATTGGTTGCACCAATAGCCGTGGCAGCATACAGCTATATGGCATTGATTCCAATGATTCAGCCACCTATTATGCGAGCACTTACTACAAAAAAAGAACGTAAAATTAAGATGAAACAATTACGTAAGGTAAGTCAGGCAGAAAAAATTATATTCCCAATATTTGTTGCTTCATTCTGTATATTACTTTTACCATCGGTTGCACCGTTGATTGGTATGTTGATGTTTGGAAATTTATTAAGGGAATGTGGAGTGGTAGCAAGATTATCAGATGTTGCTCAGAATGCTCTTTGTAATATGATAACTATTATGCTTGGATTATCTGTTGGAGCTACAGCTCAGGGAGAGGTATTCCTTCGTCCACAGACACTTGCAATTATTGCAATGGGGCTTGCGGCATTCTGTTTTTCAACAGCAGGAGGGCTACTCTTTGGAAAACTACTTTGTTTAGTAACAGGTGGACGTATCAATCCATTAATTGGTTCAGCGGGGGTTTCCGCAGTTCCTATGGCTGCCCGTGTATCACAAACTGAAGGAATGAAGGCTGATCGTACGAATTTCCTTCTAATGCATGCAATGGGACCTAATGTTGCAGGAGTAATTGGAAGTGCTGTTGCGGCGGGATTCTTTATGACTATATTCCATTAAAAAGTGAATTCATAAAAAATGAGTTGAAATTAAAGTTAATATAAAAGTTTACATCAGGTTATTTAGGAGGGATTATTGTGAACAAGGTAATGACTATGCATGATGCTGTTGCCAAATATGTTGAAAGTGGTGATTCCATTTGTTTTGGAGGATTTACTACTAATAGAAAGCCTTATGCTGCAGTATATGAAATTTTACGCCAAGGACAAAAGGATTTTACAGTATGGGCAGGTCCAGCAGGTGGAGACTGGGATATGTTGATAGGCGAAAAACGTGTGCAAGCTTATATAAACTGCTATACAGCTAACTCAGGGTATACAAATGTGTCTCGTAGATTTCGTGCAGCAATCGAGGAAGGTGAATTAACATTCGAAGATTATAGCCAGGATGTAATTATGCTTCAATTGCATGCTGCATCATTAGGACTTCCATATTTGCCAGTACGTCTTATGCAGGGCTCTGGACTAACAGACTTCTGGGGAATCAGCAAAGAAGCAAGAAAAACACTTGATAAGTTGGATAATGATAAGTTTGTAGAAGTTGAAAATCCATTTAATCCAGGTGAAAAAGTAATTGCTGTACCTGTTCCAAGATTAGATACTGCAATAATACATGTACAGAAGGCATCACCAGATGGAACATGCATTATTGAAGGAGATGAATTCCACGATGTGGACATTGCAATTGCAGCTAAAAAGGTAATCGTTACCTGTGAAGAACTAGTTAGTGACGAATTTATACGTAGAGATCCTTCACTTACTAAAGTTTTCAGTGAATGTGTCAGTGCAGTTGTTCATGCACCATTCGGGGCATGGCCTTCACAATGCTACAACTACTATGATGTGGATGGACAGGCGCTTAAAGAATATGATGAGGCATCTAAATATGCAGATGCTGAAGATGCAGAAAATAAACTTATAAAACAAGCAATCAAAAAAGGAATTGAGTATAATCCAAATAATAAGCCAGAAACATTTAAAGACTTTGTGAAAAAATGGGTATATAGCGTGAAGGATCATAATGAACTTCTAGACAAAATAGGTGGTGCTCGTCTAGTATCAATTAAGAATGTTCCAGGACTTGGTTATGCAGGGAAAGTGCAATAAGGAGGTTTATAAAAATGTCTGATTACAGTAATTATACGAAACAGGAAATGCAGGCTTATGCCATTGCAAAGAATATACACGAAAACCAGATTGTTATTGTAGGTACAGGACTTCCACTGATTGGTGCTTCATTAGCTAAAAGAGTAGTATGTCCAAGCTGTCATCTAATCGTGGAAAGTGGTCTTATGGATTGTGCTCCAATTGAAGTTCCAAGAAGCGTAGGAGACAACCGTTTCATGGCACAGTGTGGTGTACAGTGGCCAAATGTTCGTTTTGTTGGTTTTGAAACAAATGAATGGCTTCATGATAAAGATCGTTTAGTAGCTTTCATCGGAGGGGCTCAGATAGATCCATATGGCAATGTGAATTCTACATGCATAGGAGATTATCATAATCCTAAAACACGTTTTACAGGATCAGGTGGAGCTAATGGGATTGCAACGTATTGTAATACAGTTATAATGATGCAGCATCAAAAACGACGTTTTATAGATAAAATAGATTATGTTACAAGCCTTGGATGGGCAGATGGTCCAGGAGGACGTGAAAAGGCTGGGGTTCCAGGTAACCGTGGACCATTGATGGTAGTAACAGACCTTGGAATCATGAAATTTGATGAAGTTACAAAGCGTATGTATTTGGCATACTACTATCCATTCTCATCACCAGAATTGGTTAAGGAAAATACAGGCTTTGATGTGGATGTTTCCCGTGCAGAGCTGATGGAAGGACCATCCGAGGAAATTATAAGAATTATACGTGAAGAGATTGATCCAGGTCAGGCATTTATTAAAGTGCCAAAGGTTGCTAATAAATAGACGTGATTTTATGAACAAGTGAATGGATTGGTAGAAGCGAAAGGAGAGACGAATTATGGGGAATTATTCAATGCCGGGCTATTTTCAAGCTATGAATGTTATAAAGGGTGATACCTTTCATGAAAATCCGGAAAATGTAAAAGAATTAAAAGCAGTAGAGGAAGATATAAATAGAAAAATCAAGGAAATGCTAGCAGCAGGAACACCTGATGAGAAGATACATTCAAAGGGTCAGATGACTTCAATGGAACGTATTTTAAGCCTTGTAGATGAGGGAAGTTTTTGTCCTTTGAACAGTCTTTATAATCCAGAAGATAATAATGAAACAAAGATTGGCATTGTAAGTACTGGAATAGTAAAAGGCTTAGGTCGTGTAAATGGAAAATGGGCAGTTATAATAGCATCAGATAATAAGAAGATGGCAGGTGCATGGGTTGCAGGACAAGCAGATAATCTGCTAAGAGGAAGTGACACTGCTAAAATGCTTGATATTCCACTAGTTTACATATTGAATTGCTCTGGAGTTAAACTAGACGAACAAGAGAAAGTATATCCAAATCGTCGTGGAGGTGGTACACCTTTCTACAGAAATGCACAATTAAATCAGCTTGGAATTCCTGTAATTGTAGGTATTTACGGAACAAATCCTGCAGGAGGCGGTTATCACAGCATTAGTCCAACAATTCTGCTTGCACATGAAAAGGCAAATATGGCAGTAGGAGGAGCAGGTATAGTTGGAGGAATGGACTCAAAACCATATGTGGATGTTGAAGGCGCGCAGGCAATGATTGATCAGACTCGTAAAATGAAGATGGATCCTCCAGGTTCTGTTACTATACATTACAATGAAACTGGATTCTTCCGTGAAGTTTATAGTGAAGAGCTTGGTGTTCTTGATTCTATTAAAAAGTATATGGATTATCTTCCAGGTTACAATCCAGAATTCTTCCGTGTAGACAAACCAAAGGCACCAACTATAGATGGAAACAATCTATATAATATTGTGCCTATGAATACAAGAAAAGCATATGATATGTACAATGTATTAAAAGTACTTGTAGATGGAAGCGAATTCATGGAATTCAAAAAGGGTTATGGACCAGAAATGATTACAGGTCTTGCTAAAATTGATGGATTACTTGTTGGTATTGTAGCTAACCAGCAGGGAGCTCTTCCAATGAGAGGATATCCTAACTATCCAGAATACAGAGGAAAAGGCGCTATTGGAATGGGTGGGAAACTTTACCGTCAGGGCCTAATCAAAATGAATGAGTTCGTAACTATGTGTTCAAGAGATAGAATACCAATGATTTGGGTTCAAGATACAACAGGAATTGATGTAGATAATGAAGCTGAAAAGGCAGAATTATTAGGTCTTGGACAGAGCCTGATTTATTCTATCCAAAATAGTGGACTTCCAATGGTTGAGATTACATTAAGAAAAGGAACAGCTGCAGCTCACTATGTTTTAGGTGGACCACAAGGCAATGATAATAATGTATTCAGTATTGGAACTGCTGCAACAGAAATCAACGTTATGTATGGTAAGACAGCTGCTGGTGCTATGTACAGCAGACGTCTTGTAAAGGATCAGGATTCAGGAAAGGATCTTCAGCCAACAATAGATAAAATGAATGAATTGATTCAGCAATATATTGATAAATCTAAACCAGAGTATTGTGCAAAAACAGGTATGGTTGATGAAATCGTTGATATGCCAATGCTTAGAAAATATATGGTTGCATTTACTGCTTCTGCATATCAGAATCCAAAATCAATTTGTCCAGTACATCAGATGATTCTTCCAAGAGTTATTCGTGATTATAATGCTATAAATAACAAATAGTGAGAGGGTCAAGAAATGGATATTTATACTCTTGGCGTTGACGTGGGTTCAACAGCTTCAAAATGTGTGATTTTGAAAAATGGAAAAGAGATTGTAGGCAAGTCATTAGTAGGTGTGGGAATTGGCACGAGCGGTCCTGAGCGTGCAATTGCCCAAGTGTTGAATGAAACCGGTATGAAAAGAGAGGACATGGCATGTGTACTAGCTACAGGATATGGCAGGAACATGTTGATGGATTTCGCTGATAAACAGATGAGTGAGTTGAGCTGCCATGCCCGTGGTGCAAACTTCTTGTTTCCTAATGTGCATACGGTAATTGATATTGGTGGACAGGATGTGAAGGTTATGCATATTGAAAACGGAAGTATGATTAACTTTCAGATGAATGATAAGTGTGCAGCAGGGACAGGTCGCTTTCTGGATGTGATGGCAAGGACTCTGGAGGTAAATGTTGACGATTTAGAAAAGTTAGGGTCACAGTCTACCAAAGAGGTTTCCATTAGTTCAACATGTACAGTATTTGCAGAGAGTGAAGTCATAAGCCAATTGGCAGCAGGCAGTGACAAATGTGATGTTATCCATGGAATTCACCGTGCAGTGGCTGCTCGTGTAGTGGGACTAGCACACCGTGTAGGATTGCAGGATGACATAGTTATGACTGGCGGTGTTGCACAGAACAAAGATGTTGTAAAGTCATTAGAGGAAGCATTGGACCACAAAGTGCATACCACTCCCATGACTCAATATGTTGGAGCTCTTGGTGCTGCACTGTTTGCATGGAAAAAGGCTCAAAAATAATAATACTATAAAAATGAAGATACCGGGTAATGTGTAAATCCACATTACCCGGGTTGTAGTGTATATAAGATTTTACATTGTTAATTTAAAAAGATAATGAGGTGTAAGTATGTCTGAAATAGAAAATAAAAAAACTTCTGAAGTAAAAAAGAAAAAAGGTGCCAGCCCAGGGATACTGGCTTTAAGAAAAGTTGTTGAGGATGTCTACGCTGCTGCTAGAGAAGCAAAAAAACAAGGAGAGTCGATAGGATGGTCATCTTCAAAGTTCCCCTGTGAGCTCGCAGAAGCTTTTGGACTTAAAGTTGTATATCCAGAAAATCAAGCGGCGGGTATTGCTGCACAACATGATGGAGAAGTAATGTGTAAAGCGGCAGAAGAGTTAGGATATGATAATGATATATGTGGTTATGCTAGAATAAGCCTTGCATATGCTGCAGGAAAAAGAGGTGCTAACAAATATGATCATGAGACAGGGGCATATATAATCAATCCTAATAGCGGAAAGCCTCTTAAAGATGAAAATGGGAATGCTGTTATAGACCCTGAAACTGGAAAACCAGTGAAAGACCCAAAGACAATGACTCCTTATACAGAGCTTGTGGACTTAAATGAAATTAATGCCATGGAAGAAGGCGAGGAGAAGGAAAGAGCATTAGCTGCTATACATCGTTTCAGACAGATGCAGATGCCACAGCCAGATTTTGTACTTTGCTGTAATAATATTTGTAACTGCATGACAAAGTGGTATGAAAATATAGCACGTATGCATAATATTCCACTAATTATGATTGATATTCCATATAATAACACTGTTACTATAGATGATACATATGTTGCATATGTTCGTGGACAGTTTGATAAGGCAATTGAACAATTAGAAAAAATCAGTGGAGTTAAATTTGATGAAGAAAAATTCAAGAGAGCCTGTGCAAATGCAAATCGTACAGCAAAAGCGTGGTTAAATGTTTGTAATTATCTTCAGTACAAGCCATCACCAATGAGCGGATTTGATTTGTTTAACCATATGGCTGACGTAGTTACAGCACGTGGAAAGATTGAGGCAGCAGAAGCATTTGAACTTTTGGCTACTGAATTAGAAGAGAATGTTAAAAAGGGAGAATCAACATTGGCATTTCCTGAAAAGCATCGTATAATGTTTGAAGGAATTCCTTGCTGGCCAGGACTTCCAGCATTATTTAAACCTCTAAAGGCAAATGGTATAAATGTAACAGCTGTTGTTTATGCCCCGGCCTTTGGATTTGTATATGACGATATGGATTCTATGGCACGTGCGTATTGTACTGCACCAAATTCAGTATGCCTTGAGCAGGGGGTTGCTTGGAGAGAGGGTATCTGCGTTGAAAACAAAGTTGATGGAGTTTTAGTACATTATAACAGAAGCTGTAAGCCATGGAGCGGATATATGGCTGAAATGCAGAGACGCTTTACAAAAGATTTAGGAATTCCATGTACTGGTTTTGATGGTGACCAGGCTGACCCACGTAACTTTAATACAGCGCAGTATGAGACTCGTGTACAAGGTCTAGTGGAAGCTATGGAAGCTAATAAGCAGGCAAAGGAGGGCAAATAGTAATGAGGATTGAAGCATTAATAAAGGATTTCAAAGAGGTTTCAGAAAATCCTAAAAGACAATTAGAAAGCTGCAAGGCTAGTGGAAAAAAGGCAGTTGGAGTAATGCCATATTTTGCACCTGAGGAGCTTGTTTATGCAGCTGGCATGATGCCATTTGGAATGTGGGGTTCAAACAAGAAGACTATCAGCCGTGCAAAAGAATACTGTGCAACATTTTACTGTACAATCGCACAGCTTGATTTAGAAATGATGCTTGATGGAACAATGGATATGCTTGATGGTGTAATAACACCTACAATCTGTGATACACTTCGTCCAATGAGCCAGAATATACGTATTGCCATGGGAGAAAAGTTAAAAGTTATATTTTTAGCTCACCCTCAGAATCGTTTTGATGAAAATGGACTTAAATTTACAATATCTCAATATACAAATATAAAGAATGAGCTTGAAAAAATAAGCGGGAAGCAAATTTCTAATGATGATATAAAGAATGCAATTAGTGTATATAATGACAGCCGCAGAGCACGCAGAGAGTTTGTAAAACTTGCAGCAGAGCATTGTGATGTGATTACACCTACCAAACGAAGCTCGGTTCTAAAAGCATCATGGTTTATGATGAAAGATGAATATACACAGAAATTAAATGAATTAAATGAAGCGTTAAGAGTACTTACAGTATGTGACTGGCAGGGAAGAAAGGTAGTTACATCTGGAATTATCTGCGATAATCCGGCATTGCTTTCGATTTTTGAAGAGAATAACATTGCAATCGTAGCGGATGATGTTGCTAATGAAAGCCGTTCCTTCCTTGTGGATGTGCCAGAAGATGATGACGCTATGAGAGCATTAGCATTACAGTTTGCAAATCAGGATTACGATGTATTACTATATGATTGTCATGCTAATAAAAACCGTCGTGGAGAATATATTGCTGATTTAGTTAAGAAGAGCGGTGCAGATGGATTAATTCTTTTTATGCAGCAATTTTGTGACCCTGAAGAAATGGAATATCCATACTTGAAGCAAGCCCTTGATAAGGCTGGTGTTCCACATATTAAATTAGGTATTGACCAGCAGATGAGGGATTTTGGACAAGCTCGTACAGCAATACAAGCCTTTGCTGATATGATGGAATTTGTATAAAATTAAGTGATTTATTAGACAATGGGAACTATGTGTGTAGTAAAGGAGGTAGTATAATGAAGATTGAAAAAATTTTTGCAGTGTATTTTTCAGGTACAGGAACTACAAAAACAATAGTAACTCAAGTTGCGAAAGGAATTAGTACAGCATTAGACCTTCCAATAAATGAAATTGATTTTACAGCTTATGAGGCTAGAATGAGAAAATTAGTATTTAGTGAAACAGATTTAGTAGTAATTGGTCTACCTGTTTATGCAGGCAGGCTACCAAATCTTATCCTTCCATATATAAAAACTATGCAAGGGAATGGATCCATGGCTGTTCCCATAGTGTTATATGGAAATAGAAATTATGATGATGCCCTTATGGAATTAAAAACAGAGTTAGAGAAGAATGAATTTCATGCAATTTCTGCAGGAGCATTTATTGGTGAACACTCTTTTTCTAAGGTGTTAGCAGCAGGAAGGCCAGATGCGGAAGACCTAAGGATTGCAGACAGCCTCGCAGATAAGACAGCCCAAATTATCCATCATCTCTCCAGGGATAATGAGCTTATAAAAGATTTGCTTGAGGTAAAGGGAAATATGCCTTTACATGCATATTATACTCCAAGGGACCGTAAAGGAAATCCTATTGATATACGCAAGGTAAAGCCTAAAACAAATGAAAACTGTATTAACTGTGGAAAATGTATAGATATGTGTCCAATGGGCGCTATTGATTCAATGGACCCAGCTCTTGTTTCAGGAATATGCATTAAATGTTGCGCATGCCTAAAACGCTGTCCACAACAAGCAAAATATTTTGATGATCAAGGGTATGTTTATCATATGCATGAGCTAGAAGAACAATACGGAGCCACCCGTAAGGAGCCGGAGCTTTTCTTAATTAATTTGTAGTGTAATATTCCCCCAATATTATATTATAAATGCAATCATCTCTCTAGGACTTGACTATATCAGCAGGTAAGTCATAGAGAGGTGATTGTTTTATTTTACATAGAAATTCTTATTTGAAATCAAGCTCTCTTACTTAAAAATGATACAAAATGCTAAAAGATATGTTTATATTCAAATCAAAGAAGATATAGAAGTCAGGGTAAATCACTGAAATGGTACCACGCTAGATTGCTGCCGGAATGAAGGAGGACCCTGATATTATCATCAGACGAATTGGATACCTCTTCTATGGAAACATTGAGTTATCCCTTAAGCGAAGTGCTGGTTTAAATCATGTCTAGTAAAAAGCAATAGGAGATTCCTTTTTTATCAGACATTTTAACCTCAATGACTGAACATCGCAGTTTATTTATCTAATGAATAAGTATAATTTATTAGCATTACTAAAAGATATCTATTAATTAAAAATAAATAAAAGAGTGATTTTTTTAAAATGGTGTCATATACATTTATGTATGTAATAAAAGTGAAGCACATCATAAGATTCTCAGACCTAGATATTCAAATGTTTTGTAAGTGGTAAGATATAAGAATCATTTCAGCTAGTAAATTATAATTTTCAGCAAGTGTAAATAACGATATGGTTTAGCACCATAAAAATGAAGGGGGAGAATATGTGTATATCTATAATTTAAACACCATAAATCTCTTAGATAAAAGAATAGATGATAGTTGGGTGGAGAGTATTAGATCCTTTTTTTATCAACTAGCCAAAGCTAATGAGAAAGAAGCTCTAAATTTAATTAATGATGAAAACTTGCATTTTACTCCACTTTTTGTGCTTAAGCCTGAAATTGAAGAATTAAAGCTCTTTAAGAAGTTAAATATACGAAATAGAATTGCTTTGGAAATTACAAGTGAAATATTGTTAAGTAAAGAAAACATTTCAGATGTCGAATATCTTTCCTTTGACTATATACAAGCAGTTCATTCTGCTTTAAAGTGGATGCTAGAAACAGGGTGCATTAACGATGGATTGAATGATCAATATGATGAAATTTTAGATATGACTGCAATATTTCTAATAAAAATATATAGGGATAAAACGGTACTGCCGATAATAGCAGAAATGATTTTTAGGAGATATAAACAAGGATTACTAATACATGATTTAGCCTGGGCTTTTTTTGAATCACGTGATCCTATAAGTTTAAGCATTATTTCAGAAAGATTACAATCTAAAGAGTTGAAAGATGTTGAATTAGCACAGGAGCTTTTGAGTTTTGTGCCAGGCATAGGTATACGAGAGAACGTAGATATCAAAAAACAATACCTATATTTTCTTGATTGGTTCGGAAAAAATAATCTGTTTCTGCGCTTTACAGGGGAAGGTTTTCAGCAAACCAAAAACCCTGTAATTTATAGGGTAGTTTTAGAAGCAAAGTATTTATGTGAACCGGTATCAATTGATACCGGGAAAATATTAAGGATTTTAAGCGGAAAAGAGTGTAAATTGATAGATGAGTTTAAAAGGTTAGATAAGAATACTCAAAAATTACTTTCAGATTTTTCTGTTATGTTACATCATAATAACATATGTAAGTGGCAGGAGTGGCTAGAGTGTCCAATAGAGGAACAAATAAGATTTGTTAGAATAGGAGGAATACGATGAGTATAATTTCAGGTAATATAGTTACCAGAGATAAAATTGCTGCTGAGTATCCACCAAATAGCCTTGAAAGAAAGATTGCGGAGAAGTTAGTATCAAGTAAAGATGTTTATAGATATGACTCACTAGATCAATTAAATTTTGCCGTAAAACTACGAGCAAATATTGTTGGAGCAGCTAGGGAATTAGATGGAAATGATATGAGTTTTACGACCTTTCGTAAATCAAAATGTAATACAGATTACTGGCGGCGTACTGATGAAGGTGGTTTTTTGTTAAAAGAATATATAAAGCCATCTGATGCTATAAAGGATATCTTTATTAATAGTTCAGAATATGGTACTGAGTGTGCCACTGCAATAGTTATTATTTATTATGAGGCACTTGTTAACCTACTTCCTGAAGAGGTTTTTAATGAAATGTTTCCAAGGATATATTTATTAGACTGGCAATATATAAGTAGAAACCTTTATATAGAACAATATGGCAATGTAACAGAGTTCTTTCCTGGAGATTGTCAATATTTTAAAAGCCCTGATGTAAACCCGGCAACGCCTGAATGGCAGGGAGAAAATGTTATTAATTTAGGTAATGGAACTTATTTTGGTCATGGTATAGGTATAAAAAGTGCTAATGGAATAATAAAAGCATTAAATGAGAACAGGAAAAGAGGAGCTGCGGAATCGGCTTTTTTAACAGATTCTGCAACGCGTTTAAATTCTAAGCAAATATTTGATAAATATTATAGTTTTATTTCTACAATGAAAATAAAGAGGTGTAGAGAAATTCATAGAAGCTATCGAAACATATATTATTAAAAAGAAGCAATAAGTTATCCAAGCCCAGAATGTACATTAAGTATCCATATTTATTTATATTAATATATTTTAATTTCAAATTACATGATAATCCTCATATTGAAACTGTTGTAAGTCTAAGTAAATGTAACTAAACAATAAACCACTACTTTTTATAAAAAAGAATTTAATTAGGTTAAATAAAGTTTTAATTTCACGGCTCACAGACTTTGTCTGTGAGCTTTTTACTTATCCCAAAATCAAGAGAAAAAGTAAGAGATTTTTTAAGATGAACACAAGAATTTATTGTAATCATTGAAATTACCACTTGTGGAAAATATATAGGTATGTGTCCAATAGGTGCTATTGATTCAATGGATCTAGCTCTTGTTTCAGGAATATGCATTAAATGTTGCGCATGTATAAAACGCTGTCCACAGCAGGCAAAATATTTTGATGATCAAGGGTATGTTTATCATATGCATGAGCTAGAAGAACAATACGGAGCCACCTGTAAGGAGCCGGAGCTTTTCTCAATTAATTTGTAGTGTAATATTCCACCAATATTATATTATAAATGCAATCATCTCTCTAGGACTTGACTATATCAGCAGGTCAGTCATAGAGAGGTGATTTTTCTTTTGGAACTTAATTGTTAAAATGGTTGGAAACGTATTGTGAATAATCTACCCAATGATATCAATAGAACCAATATGAATTCTTTTTTACGAAATTAATTTAATTGCAAGAAAATATTTGGTATAATAAAGCAAATAACTAATAATTGGTAATTAGCTAATGTGAGAATTAAGACACTAATAACAAATAATGTTATAAGCAAAAATGAGGTGTAAGAATTGCTTGATTTTGAGCTTGATGAGTCAGGATTATATTGAGTCTTATCTAGATATGATAGAGAAATATGAACCAGCAGATTATGGTATAGGAATGGCTGATTTTAACGACATTAAGACAGTGACAAAGGGAAGTTTGATTAAGTATATAAAAATAAGTTTAAATAGGTTATCTAACCTTTCAAATGTTTTAGAAAGTATCTATCCTAATACGGAGTCGGTTATTATGACACCAGTTAAAAAGGTAAGTCATAGGAACAACTATGTAGAAGTATTTGTGTTTAAAAAATAATTTAATAAACAATAAGGAGGTATAGTACAATGATAAATTCTTTTTTTAATTCTGCTCTTGAAACCATTTCACGTGAAGAACATGAATTAAATGAACTTTTTAAATTAAACGAAAACTACTATAAAAAGAATCATCATGGGGTATGCAATCTATATGAAACTACTTTTGTTTATTTGATTTTTAAGGAACTTTTAAGAAATGAGTATCCATTTACTGTTTATTGGGAATATCCATATCCTAGCAATGCAAAAAATCATTGTGATCTTGCATTATTAAAAGAAGATGGAACTTTAGATTCACTAATTGAATTTAAAATCTGGATAAAAGATGATGATAAGGGTATTAAAAATGATGTTTTAAAACTTCAAAAGGAACAGGGGTGTAAAAAATATGTATTTATAATAGGTTACGGTGGAGAGAATGAGGAAAATCATAGGTATCTAATCCGAGATAATGCTCCTTTAAAGTTGGTAAATAAAAGAAGCATTAAGACTAAGTTTTTTAAAACTGATTTAAATGTTGTTACAGATAATGAATTGAATTTATTTATGTATGAAGTTATATAGTTATAATTTTATATTTTTAACTGTAACAGGGGGATAAACCCTGTTTTTCTTATTTGAAAATAGAGTGTAGTAAAAATACATTAATTAGTGGAGGAGAAGGTAATGAGTGGTTTTAGTTATAAAGATATTTATAGTGAAGATGGAAGAAGAGTACTGGAAGTGAACATACTTCCTGAAAAACATTGTAACTTTGATTGTATATTTTGTCCTATTGGAAGAGCGCAAAATAAGGTAGACACCCAGAAGTCCTTTAATAAAATGGATAGTTCATTAAAAGAACTGGAAAGGATGATAGAAAATACTAAAGCAGAATTAGTTTTTATTAACTCAAAAGGAGAAGCTTTAGTGAATGAAAATATTATTGATATAATTAATATTATTAAAGGTAAAGGGTTGCCAGTGAAGCTGCTATCAAACGGTTATATTCTAAATTGGCCAGAATTTAAAGATATTGCTAACATGTGCGAGGAAGTTATTGGTGAAATAAAGGTTGCTTCAAATGAAGATTTCCAAAAAATCCAGAGGCCAATGGAAGGATATACTTTTGAGAATCATATTTCAAATATGAAAGTTTTTAGAGAGCAATATAAAGGTAAATTTATATTAGAAGTAACTATTCTAAAGGGATATAACGATGATGAAGAATCCATTCAGAAGATAAAAAGTGTTATTAAAGAAATATCTCCTAATAAGGTAATTATTGAAAGAGTGGAAGATGAAAGATTTAAGAAAGAACTTGGTATATCTGATGAAAAGTTTGAGGAAATTTCAAATTCATTACTAACTAGCCCGTGATGGCGTTGGCCAAGCTTCAAAAATTAATCTTCCAGACAAAATATAACAAAAAAGGTCGGGATTAACTTATTGAAAAGCAATATGATATAAATGTAGACAGGAGTGATGAGTATGGGATGGATTGAATGTATTGGTGAAGCTATTAGTTACATTGAGGAAAATATCACCGAAGAACTTACAATAGAGAAAATTGCAACACAGGCTTTGGTGTCATCTTTTTATTTCCAAAAAGGATTTGCAATGCTTTGTGGGTTTACGGTTGGAGAGTATATTAGACAACGCAGGCTTACTCTTGCCGGCAGTGAGCTTGTTTCTACTGATGAGAAAATTATCGATATTGCAGTGAAATATGGTTATAACTCACCAGATAGTTTCACAAAAGCCTTCACTCGTTTTCATGGTGTCACACCTACTGCTGTTCGAAAAGACGGAGCCATGATTAAATCTTTTGCTTCGTTAAAAATTAAATTTTCATTGGAAGGCGGTTATATTATGGATTACAAAATTGTTGAAAAAGATTCATTTACAGTTATGGGAGTATCAAAGGTATTTAAATATGATAGTGCAACTAGAGAAATTCCACAGTTTTGGACAGAGCATTATCAAACAGGAAAGGGTGAAGTTGTGTGCGGAATGTACGGTGTATGCATTGATGAGAGCATGGGTTCAGATGAATTTGAATATTTGATTGCTGATAATTATATTCCATCCACAGTAACTCCAGAGGGTTTTATTACAAAGATTATTCCTAAACACACTTGGGCTATTTTTGCCTGCAAGGGTGCAATGCCAAAATCATTGCAAGATGTAAACCAAAAAATCTTCTCAGAATGGCTACCTAACTGTAAAGATTATGAAATTGCAGCTGGTTATAACATTGAAATGTATACAAATATAGCTGATTATCCACAGGGTAATCAGGATGAAAATTATTACAGCGAAATTTGGATTCCTATTAAGAAAAAATAATTTTTGATTAGCTAATGAGCATACCAAAAAGCAAGGAAATCCAAGTTTAACAAAATATATCATAACAAGAAAACAAGGTATCCTGCCATTGTAAAGTTGCAGAATACCTTGTTTTTATTTCAAAACGTATCCCAATTAGTATAGTACAAAAGGATAATCTAATAAAGTACTAACACTACAAATAAAATCATATATAATACTGTTACTAAAAATTTTAAGGAGATAATTTGATGTGGTATAGAATTAAAAATGCTGTTTTGGTATTAAGTATTAATATTATTGTTATTATTGGTATATTTATGGCACAGACATTGAGTAGTCCTTACATAGATGAAGAGTATTCTATAGCTAATGAAGAAACCATTTTTACAATGGCTATATATGATGGTAAGTATATTACTAAAGAAACAAATGGTTTACAGCATGTAGCTAATATATTTGTAAATGGAGTAGTTCCATTAGCTATGTATTTTTTATCACTTCTTTGTTTATTTGATTTAATAAATAATTGCTATGAAAGATTCAAGACTGAGGATAAGATAATATATAAAGTTCTATATTCAATATTAGCCATATTACAAGTAGCTATGATTATAATTATTTCTATTTATGTAGTAGCATTAACTATAAAAGTTGAAATACTATGGATTTTCGCTACCATAATACTTATAAAAATATTATTCGAAGGAGCCACTTTTATAAATATATTAAAGATTTCTCGTTATAAATAAAAGGTAAAAAGCCAATGCTTAGTGTTATTAAGTACTGGCTTTTTATGTTTTACGTAATTAGCATATATATTGTGTTCAAAATTCATTAAGTTTAATAAAGCATCTCATTAATGAGGTGCTTTTTCCATACCTATTTTCAACGAGCAATTGTTAATAAAATGAAAACTTCGAAAATATAGTTACGAATAGTGATTCTACGAGGCTATATATTAGAGGGGTTTTTTTGAAATGGTTTATTAATGTAAAATATTAACACAAGGAGGATTAAGAAATAATGAAAATACAGATTAAACTGCTTCAAAAAGTGTGTTCTTGGTATGTATCACCCATTAATGTGGGTACGAAAAAGTGCAGATTTAGGTAAAACTGAAGCTATGAAAAAATATTTTTAAGAAATATTAATAACAAAAAGTCTTAATAGATTTGTCTTTGGTTCCAAGGATACTGGCAAGGACACAGTCAAGGACATAGCTTAAACCTTGTAATAGCAAGGGCTAGACTAGGGTATGTCCATTGTGTCCATGATATCTATTAGAGTATATTAATAATATAAATTATATATATGTATATACCTATATACGTATATATAGGGAAAATATGTACACATGAACACGTAAAAAATGAGCATGTAATTAGCTTAGGTATAACAATTAAAAAAATAGAGATTTTATTTAAATTAGATATTAATATTAAATGTTAACAATAAGTAAGTTGTTAGAAATGTGGTTACGAATTGGTGATTCTCGTGGCTTATATATATAGGGGCTTTTTTGAAAGGAGTTTACATGATGGAAATTAATACAAACATAGTTTTTAAATGCAGAGAACTTATAAATGCTTTATATTTAGCAACTAAGAAGTTGAATGTTATGGAAAATGTAGGATTTAAGGGTATACACACTAATTTAAACTATGCTAAAACAAGGAATGCTCAGGTTAGGGTATTTCTTAAAAATTATGGCATTAATAGCCTTGAAGTTGTCCTAGAGGATAGTTATAAGGAGGTAATTATTAAGGAGGATAGCTCATAAAGCGTGTGCCTTTAGTTCCAAGGACATGGGGACACAGAATGCTAGTCTTAAAGGGAAGGAGTTTTTGTATGAAGAATTATGATAAAATTCAGGTATTGGTGACAAAGTCAAAATCAGGGGAAGATACTGCCTTTGAAGAGCTATTAAAACATTTTAAGCCTTTAATTATTATCCAAGCTAGGGATATCTATGCAAATGGCTATGACTTAGATGACCTAATTCAAATAGAGGCTATTGCCTTGTTTAAAGCAATTCTTGCCTATGATGCAACCAATGAAAACTTTTCTAACTATGCCACTGCTGCAATAAAAAATAATTTAAAGAATCTAACTTTCTTTAGAATGAAATCATAGTGATAGTAGTGCATAGATGATAATAAATAATTATAATATAATCAAGCAAAAGTTAAATATGCCTATTTCTCTATATAAATATCCACATAGGGAAATAGGTATATAGCAAACTATTTATATATAAAAATATGGATATATTTAACTATTTAAATATAGAACTAGTAAAATAGTTGTTCTGTTCATGCGGGTTTAGAGGCTTTTGTTAATATATAATGTTATGATAAGGAAGATGATAATGATTTATTTAAGTGTTTTTACATTTCCAAATGATGATATGGAATTTGATTTTATAATAGAGGAAAAAAGAACGTGCTACGACTCCTTTTATCCATTTAAGATATTATCAAAACATGGTTTTAAAAGAATTGATTTTGAGCCAGTTACGATTTTATATGGTGGAAATGGTTCGGGAAAATCAACGGCATTAAATGTGATAGCAGAAAAAACAGGAATCAATCGAGATTCTATCTATAATAAATCTAATTTTTATTCTGACTATGTCAATATGTGTGAGATGCAGCTTGAAGATGACATTCCCCAAAATAGCAGAATTATAACAAGTGATGATGTATTTGATTATATGTTGAATATTCGTAACCTCAACGAAGGAATTGACCAAAAACGGGAAAAACTTTTTGAAGAGTACTTAGATGCAAAATATTCCAATTTTCAAATGAAATCTATAGAAGATTATGAGCAACTAAAAAAAGTAAATACTGCTAGAAGTAAAACTCAGTCAAAGTTTGTGAGAAATGAAGTTATGGATAATGTACGGGAGTATTCAAATGGGGAAAGTGCATTTCGATATTTTATTGAAAAAATTGGTGAAAATGGGCTGTACATATTGGATGAACCTGAAAACAGTCTTTCTCCAAAACGTCAGATGGAATTAATGAAATTTATCGAGGACTCTGCGCGGTTTTTAGGATGTCAATTTATTATATCAACACATTCCCCTTTTCTCCTTGCCATGAGTGGAGCAAAAATATATGATCTTGATGAAAATCCAGTTGATGTGAAAAAGTGGACGGAATTAGAAAATGTGCGGGCATATTATGAATTTTTTAAAAGATATGAAAAGGAGTTTTGATGATGTTGAGAGTAGATAGATGATGAGTATTCTATATCCAATGTAATAAAGGAGCAGATTTCATAGTAAAAATCAGGTTGATTACGAAAAGTTATGGTAGACAAAAGAATGAAAAGTTAGTGACGTCTAAAAACGAATAGGAATTGATTTTCAATCCTAAAACAAGATAATAAAAAACATCCCGCAATAAAAAGCGGGATAAATTCTATTGGAAAATCATATTTGGCTTTTATGGCAATTATACAAAATAAGCTTATCGTTTGCTCTATTTATGATATTTTCCTGTACACTCTACCATATCAAGCTCAATCACAGCTGTACCCTTAATCATCTTATCAGGAAGCTCTTTTCCAGCAAATTGAGGAGTGTATTTCTCAACCAGCTTATTCAACACTTCATGTTTATAATCCAAGTCCTCAAGCAGCGAAGCGTTTCCAAGAATTACAACGCTATTGTACTCTGCCTCGGTGTCACAGGCATTCTCGATATTGTCAGTCAAGAGACCAAACAATTCATCAACCTCAAAGCATACTTTGGGGTTGCGATTTATATTATCGATTTTTTGTCCCTTTGGTAGGCCATGCATATAAATTTTGTTATTGTAATAAACAAAGTGCATGGCAACCACATATGGATAACCATTCTCATTAATAGTAGCGAATCGTCCGGTATCCGCACGATGAAGGAGCTCATCAATCTGCTCCAACGTTAATTGAAACTTCTTCATTCTATATTGCATAACTTAATTATCCTCCTAATCATGAAAATTTGATTTCTATTCAAGATATATGTACTTGATATAGAATTAAACATATTGTAGCATACAAGTGAACCTATTAAAAGATACACTTATATGATATAATGTAGGATACACTTTGGTATAAGGATGGTTATAATTATATGATTTATATTCAAGAAAATTCAAATGATCCAATGTATCTTCAAATTTATAATCAGGTCAAAAAAGATATTGAACAAGGAAATATTGCACATGGAGAACGGCTTCCAGGTATTCGTACACTAGCCCAAACATTAGGTATTGCACGAAATACTGTCAGTCAGGCTTATACCCAGCTTGCTGTGGAGGGATATATTCAAGCAAGACATGGGTCAGGTTTTTTTGTTCTAGATACTTCAAGTGAATTTATGGAGAGGAATTATGTGCCGCAGAATATAAATGCCTTATCTATCAAAAAATCAGAACTGAATAAACCTGTAATTCTATATGATTTTCAGTACGGTACGCTTCCTTATGAGCAATTTCCTTTCAAGTTATGGCGAAAATACACCTCTCAAATTCTCCTATCATCGCAAAAAGAAGTAGTTAATCATTATCCAGATAAGCAGGGTGATCTACTATTAAGAGAAGAAATCGGAAAACACCTGTACAAATCAAGAGGTATGGTTTGTAGTAAGGAACAAATTATCATCGGTTGTGGACTACAATACTCCTTAAATATTTTGTGCACTCTTCTGAGTAAAGAAAATAACACTATTGCAATGGAGGAACCAGGATATAATGGAGCAAGGGATGTATTTATCAACAATAATTATAATGTGCATGCAATCCCAGCTAGTAAAGATGGACTTATCCTCTCATCAATTCATGGTTCTAACACATGTGCTGCTTATGTAACACCTTCGCATCAATTTCCTTATGGGACTGTGATGCCAATTGTTCAGCGTAAGGAGCTCCTTAATTGGGCAAATGTTAACGATGCGTATATCATTGAGGACGATTATGACAGCGAGCTTAGATATGATGCCAATCCAGTACCATCACTTCACTCTTTAGACACCGAAGACCGTACTATCTATATCGGAACTTTTTCAAAGTCTCTTTCTCCTTCTCTGCGGGTGAACTATATGGTGTTGCCAGTACGACTCCTAAAGAGGTATCATAGTTTATTCAGTTCCCATAATTCTCCTGTATCATGGTTGACACAACGTGTTTTAGCTGAATATATGAGAGAGGGAAATTATGAGCGTCATATTCGAAAAATGTGCATTACCTACAAAAGGTGTCATGATATATTTGTACAGAAAGCGACTGAAACGTTTGGCAGAAAAGTAATCTTACATGGTCGTGGAGCAGGGGTGCATTTCGTTTTGGAGTTTCCGGGTGGTGAAGAACAAGATTGGCTTATTAAACAGGCAGAAAAAGTCGGAGTAAAAGTATATTCTATGATTCCATTCTGGAATGATAGGAATGATTGCCCCAGAAATATTATATTTGTAGGATATAGCTTACTGAGTGAACAACAGATACGAGAAGGTATTGCGTTGCTACAATCTGCCTGGTTCGATGCATTACCATAATGAAAACTGAATGGTGCAATTATTGAACTCTTCTTTGGCAAAGAACATAAGTATACTTTTGATAAATTATATTGACATAATAATAAACAAATGCTATTCTTATTAAGAATTTAAAAATAGAATATAGCATCTTATCAAGAGAGGCAGAGGGACTGGCCCTATGAAGCCCGGCAACCAAAGGTAGTTATTTTAAACTTTATGGTGCTAAATCCAGCAGGATTAACCTGGAAGATAAGAATTGGAAGAATATAACTTCTTGCATTATCTTTTAGGTAAGGCAGGAAGCTTTTTTATTTTCAGATGCCTAATATCACTAAATCATATACAAAAAATTAAAGTATTAATTAAACTAAGGAGGAAGAAATGAAAGATAACTTGAAAAAGGGCAGTGCTATTGCTTTGTTACCATTATTTATTTTTATAGTAGTTTTTATGGGGATATCGTTAGTTACAAAGGATTTTTATGCTATGCCTGTAACTGTACCATTTTTATTAGCGGCATTGGTAGCATTATTTATGAATAGAGAAGTATCACTAGATAAAAAGTTAGATGTATTCTGCAAGGGAGCAGGAGAACCCAACATTATTTTAATGTGTCTGATATTTATATTGGCAGGGGCTTTTGCAGAGGTTGCTAAAACTATGGGGGCTGTAGAATCTACTGTTAATTTAGGACTAACATTTTTACCAAGTAACATACTAGTAGCTGGGGTTTTTATAATTGCATGTTTTATAGCAATATCTATAGGTACATCTATGGGAACAATAGTAGCATTAGTTCCTATAGCTACTGGAATTGCGGCTAAGACAGGTATACCTATAGCTTTAGTGGTTGGAGCTGTTGTTAGTGGAGCAATGTTTGGGGACAACCTTTCTATGATCTCTGATACTACTATAGCAGCTACGAGGACTCAAGGCTGTGAGATGAGAGATAAATTTAGAATGAATTTTATAGTTGTATTGCCAGCAGCAATAATAACAACTTTAATATTTACTTTTATAACACTGGGACATGACTCTAAGGTAGCGGCGGATTATTCATATAGTTTAGTTAAAGTTTTACCTTATGTAGGAGTATTACTAGCGGCACTTTTAGGGGTTAATGTGTTAGTGGTGCTACTTGGTGGAATCTTATTTGCAGGAAGCATAGGAATATTTACGGGGGCATTTGATATAATAGGTCTATTGCAGGCTATAGGCAAAGGAATTGGGGGAATGTCTGAGCTTGTAATAATTTCAATTATAATTGGGGGAATGGTTGAAATTATAAAATTCAATGGGGGAATTGAGTTTATACTAGGATTTATTAAAAAAAGAGTTAACAGTAAAATAGGAGCAGAAGTTGGAATTGCAACATTAGTTAGTTTAGTTGATATATGTACAGCTAACAACACTATAGCTATAGTTACTGTAGGACCTATTGCTAAAGATATATCGAATCAATATGATATTGAACCTAAAAGAGTAGCGGGTATATTAGATATGTTTTCTTGTGTGGCTCAAGGTATTATTCCTTATGGTGCTCAGCTTTTATCAGCATCTGCATTAGCTAAATTGTCACCATTTGTCATAATGAAGCATCTTTATTATCCATATTTAATGGGGATAAGTGCACTTATAGCAATTGTATTTATACCTTACTTAAAACTAAAAATCAAACAGAAACTATAAAAATAATAAAATTTGGAAATATCACTGATTAATAGCTAGATTTTATGTTAGTGATGAATATATTGTTGAATGTATAAATTTATAAAGACATCAACAATACAATATTTTTATAATTACAGAAATAAGCTTAAGGTAAACCTTAGGCTTTTTTTATAGAATAAATTAATTTTATAATTCTTACTGACAGTCAATGTCATTATAGCAGTATATGATAAAAGCTTAGTTTATGAATGCAATAAAAGGAAAGATTTTATAGTTAAATATCTGATAGATTATGAAAGGTTATGGTAGACAAAAGAAAAAAATACAAATATTATAATATTAATATATAATATTTTCGTATGAAAGGTGAAATTTATGAAGTGGTTACTAGAAAAATATAACGTCAAAACTATAAGACCATATTTATGGATATTTTCCATTGGAATAATCAGTATATGCTATTTTCTTATAAACCATTTTCAGAATCAAAAATTGCATTCGTTATATACAGAAATAGATGATTTAATTCCTTTTATAAGTGTATTCATTATTCCATATATGATGTATATGCCAAATTTAATAATCTCACTTATAATAATGTGTTATTGTGATGAGGAAAGATATTTCATTTCACTTTTGACTTTAAATATAGTTAATTGTATTTGTCTTATGATTTATCTGAATTTTCAAACCTATGTTTCAAGGCCAATAATAACTCATGATGATTTACTGTGCAATTTTGTTAAGTCTATTTATTGTAGGGATAACCCCTATAATTGTTTTCCTAGTATTCATGTAGCAGCAACTTTTTCAGCTTTAAAGGGAATAAATAAGCTTAAAAATATGCCAACAAAATATAAGATTGGATTTAATGTAGTTGGATGGTTAATTATAATCTCAACTCAATTTGTAAAACAACATGTAATTATAGATTTGTTAGCTGGGTTAGTTTTAGTGGAGGCTGTTTATAAGTTTATAGAATACTTATTTTACAATACAAGTTACTTAAGGGGATTTATTAAAAATAAAAGCAATGATGATAAAGTAGAAGCTTTTAAATAAGTCTTAGGAGAAAGGGTAATATTTTTTAAAGAATATTGACAAATTTATCGTCAAATTAAAGATGATGTAATATAAAGGAGAAGATAAGAAATGTTTAGTTATAAAATATTAGATAAAACAAGTATTGAAATACTTCATAAAACATTTTTAGATGCATTTTCTGATTATCAGGTTAAGATGGATTTGCCTATTTGGAAGTTTAAACAAATGCTTCAAAGAAGGGGTTATGTCTCCGAAATGTCCATGGGTGCATTTAAAAGTGAAATGTTAGTTGGGTTCGTTTTAAATGGATTTAGGAATTGGAATGGAAAATCAACAGTATATGATCTTGGGACAGGCGTTACAGTTGAATATAGAAGACAAGGTATAACAAGCAATATGCTTCTAAATATCAAAAAAGAGCTTAAACAAAAGCAAGTAGAGCAATATTTGCTTGAAGTAATTAAATCTAATAGATCTGCAGTTGAACTTTATAAAAAACAAGGCTTCGAGATTCAAAGAGAGTTCCAATGTTTTCAACTAGATAAAAATAAATACAAACCAATAACAACCTATAAGGTTGAACATGTTGACAAAATTAACTTAAGACAATTAATAGGATTTTGGGATTTTAAGCC
This sequence comes from Clostridium subterminale, assembly GCF_039521425.1. Classification (NCBI taxonomy): domain Bacteria; kingdom Bacillati; phylum Bacillota; class Clostridia; order Eubacteriales; family Clostridiaceae; genus Clostridium; species Clostridium subterminale. The sequence continues at coordinate 187,400 of NZ_BAAACI010000008.1, read as the reverse complement.
ATCTTGGCAGAATTCTATTGATTCTATCAGCGCTATACCAGAAGCATTCCTATATTCTATTGTACGTTTTGATAACAATATTGTTGGCTATGGCATTATTGATAAAAAAACAGGAGATATTCCCCAAATAGCAGTGAATAGGGATTATAGGGGTAAGGGAATTGCAAGAAGTATAATGACAGATATGATAAAAAATACAGAATCATATAAAATTAGCGTTCTTAACGTAGAGGATCAATCTAAATCTACTAAAGATTTTTTACTCCAATTAGGGTTTGAATATAGTGTTGGTCAGTATGAAATGCTTTTGAAGATATGATTTTATTGATTTGACATAATATAAGGCTGGCTACTCAACTCGGGTAATATGTTGTGGTATTATAGCATGTGTATATTGAAAAATAAATGGGTTATAGAAATATATATTAAAGGGATTTTAAGCATGCATACAACTGATGTTATAGGCAATGAAGTAGCGTTTATGACTAATACTTTAACATGTACTTTGGTTTATATATGGATGGAAAAGGAGTCATTTAGATATATAGAGTTATAGAAATAGAGGAGTGCAAAAATATGAAAAGAACGATGCTAGAGAGTTCAGTAATTATGAAATTAAAAGAAAAGATTGAATTAGGAAACACTGAAGCTGTACAAGTGTTTTGGAATAACATTGAGAAAGGTAATGCTCCGTTAATAGAGAATATAGATGGTGATTTAGAAAATAGTTTAGTTACTTTTGTTTATAAGGGTAATGAAGATATTGAAAATATAGTGCTTATACTACCAATAGGGAGAGATAACTTAGTAGAAAATAAAATGGAGAGACTTTTAGATACAAATATATGGTATGCAAGCTATGAAATTAATAGTAAATTACGTTTTCAATACTCTTTTTCTGTTAATGATTCTCTGGATATTAATTGTGAAAAGAGATGGGATAACTTAGAATATGATAAGTTAAACAAAAATAAATTAGTTTTTAAAGGTGAAAATGATGAAGAAGATGAAGTGGATTCATATGTAATAATGACAAATGCAGAGGAAGAATTTTGGGTTAAAGAAAGAAGTGATATTCATAAAGGAATTATACATGAACACAAGTTTTATAGTGAAAATGTAGAGGGTGTTCGCAGAGTTACCATTTATACACCTTATGGTTATGATGAAGATGATAAACCTTATAGGTTTTTAGTTTTAACTGATGCCGAGGAGTACATTAATATTCTTTCAGCTAGAAATGTAATAGATAATGTAATAGCTGATAAAAAAATTGAACCTATAGTTGTAATATTTATTGGATCAATAGGAATGAGAGATAAAGAATTAAGTTGTGATGATACCTTTGGAGATATGATTGTTAAAGAACTACTTCCATGGATTAGAAATAATTATAATATTTCTAGTCAAGCTGATGAAGCTATAATTGGAGGATTAAGTTTAGGTGGATTGACAGCATCATATTTAGGATTAAAACACTCCGAAGTTTTTGGAAATGTACTTTCTCAATCAGGTTCCTATTGGTACAAACCAAAAGATTATGATGGTTATGAGCCAGATTGTTGGATAAGTACTAAATTTAAGACAATAGAAAAGTTACCACTTAAGTTTTATTTAAATGTGGGGGTCCTAGAACATAAAGAAGGTATGATTGGTACAAATAATATATTAAAAGATGTTTTAATAGAAAAGGGATATGATGTCTATTTTGAGTACTTCAATAGTGGACATGATTACTTATCATGGGGTGAAACATTGGCTAATGGATTAATTTCATTAATAGGAGAAACTTACTATTAAATAGATGGAGTTACTGGATTAACAGATTATACGAGGAGGAACACAAGGTGAATTTTAATAAGCTGTTTGAAAGTTATCCCAAAATCGAAAGTGAAGAAATTCTACTAAAGCAAATTGAAAAATATGATTTAGATGATTATATAGAAATAAATATGGATGAGAGACTGTACCAATATAAACCAGGAGAACCTAGAAAAACAGTTTCAGCAGTCGAAAACATAATAGGACATCATGAAAGAGATTTTTTAAAAAGGAAAATAATTAATCTTGGAATATATTCTAAAGAAGAGAACAATAAAATGATTGGTGTGGCTGAAATTTTTGATTTTGATTCAAAAGTTAATTCCGTTACTATAGGATATACATTGAATTATAATTATTGGGGGAAAGGTATAGCAACTAAAACTACAAAGTTACTTTTGGATTTTATATTTAATGAAATTGACGTAAATAGAGTCCAAGCCTTTGTAATGCCAGAAAATGTGAAATCTCGCAAGGTGCTTTTAAGAAACAATTTTATAGAGGAAGGGACAATAAGACAGGGATATTTTTGGAAAGGTAGAGGGGTTGTAGATTTGGTGCTATATTCTGTTTTAAAAGCTGAATATATGGCTAAATAGTACATTAGGACATGATTCCCAAAGTTAACATATAATGTTTACAAATATTTAAATTAGGTGTATAATTTTTCATATGTAACAGTGTAATTTTGAAAGGTGGAGTGCCATTCGGTCAAATTAGTGCTATGTAATCAAAAAGTATAATTTGGCACGGAGAAGTAAGATAGAATCATTTATAAAAATAAAGTGGTAAAACTGTTTGATGTGACAGTTTATTTGGTGAACCATTTTATTAGTATATGATTTTATTTTACTCTTAGGCAATTGAACTATCTTTTTATGATAGAAGTCGTAGAGTAAAATCTACGGCTTTTTATTTTATTTAAATTATACTGTTACATTTATATTTTATATAAAAAGATTAATTTAAGAAGGAGATATTATTATGAAAAGACCATATGTGAACTTAAAAAGTGAAAATAAAATTAATGATTTTATGTTAGTATTACAAAATAATATAAAAAAAATTAAATCTTTAGAAGGGGTAGTTGGAATAACGCTTAATGGAGGGATGTCTCGAGGTTATGTAGATTATCTATCTGAAATTGACATAGTTATATATTTAGATAAAGAAAATTATGAACTATGGAATAATGGAAAATCACCTATACCAATTGGGATTACAATGGTTGAGAAATATCTTTACGATATAAAGATATTAAATTTGGAGGAAGAAAAACAGAAATCGTGGGATAGTGTTGCTTTATGGGATTTATCTTATGCAAAAGTTTTATATGATGCAAATGGAGAAATTAAAAAACTAATAAGTTATAAACTTAAGAATAAACCTGGATCATTACAAGCAGAAGGATTACTTTTTGATTGTTGGTGGTATTTTAGATTAGCAGGTGATATATGGATTCATAGGGGAGATACAGTGCAAGGTCATTACATGATGAATAATGCTGTTACTAAATTAGTAGAAGCTTTATTTATAGTAAATGGTGACTATATTCCCCATGAAAAATGGATTATTCATTTTAGTAGAACTCTTTCTTGGACACCAATACAATGGGAAACAAGAATCCTTGAAGTAATGAGTACAGGAGATTTATCATTAGAAAGTTTAATTATTAGGCAAAGTGTTATTGAAAAGTTATGGGAAGAAATAGATTTATATGTTGTTGAAAAAGAGTGTCCACATTTTAAACTTAGAGTTATGCAAAAAAGCTTTTATGACTTACTTAAATTACTATTTAAAAATGATTTTGTAACAGTTGAAGAATGGAGTGAAAATGCCAGTTTATCATTTTTATCAGGAGAACCTTTTTTTAGTTTTGTAACTATTACAGATGGAAAAATAATTGTCGATAAAGAAAAAGCTTTTTCAATAAAGCCTGAGGATTTATATTACTGGCATTATGAAGTTTTAGAAAAAGCATTATCAGAAATATAAGGAGTAGTAATTCCTTACTACCCTTATTTTACTAAAAAATACTTTACAATTAAATGGATATCAGGTATAATATACATGAACATATGAGCATGTATTCATGTATAGGGGGATAAGAGATGAGTAATAAAATTAAGCATAATCATACACATAATCATTCGCATAATGACATTAATGGAGCAAGTAATGTGGCCATTGCATTTTTACTTAATTTTGGATTTAGTATAGCTGAAATAATTGGTGGACTCATTTTTGGGAGTGTAGCTATATTATCAGATGCAGTTCATGATTTGGGAGATAGCTTAGCACTGGGGTTATCCTATATCTTTGAAAAGATTGGTAAGAGATCATCAAATAATAAATACACTTATGGTTATAAAAGACTTTCTGTAATAGGTGCTATTATTAATATAGTAGTTCTTTCAGTAGGAACTATATTTGTATTTAAGGAAGCGGTAGAAAGTTTTATTAATCCAAGCCCAGTAATGGCAGAAGGAATGTTTATAATGGCTATATTTGGAGTATTAATTAATGGGTTTTCTGTAATACGCATGCGTGGAACTAAGAACATATTAGATAAGACAGTAATGATGCACCTCTTAGAGGATTTATTAGGATGGGTAGCGGTGTTTATTGTAAGTATAGTTATTTACTTTACAAAGCTTTATATTTTAGATTCAATTTTAACATTTATAATATGTGCAATTATAGGAAGAAATATTGTAGCTAATATAGTAAATGTGATTAATATTATAATGCAAGCTGTTCCAGACAGCGAATTATATGATGAAATCAAAGAGCATATTATGGAGATAGATGGGGTTGAAAGCATTAATGCTTTCAATATGTGGACTCTTGATGGTGAAGAGCATATTGTAACTACCTCTATAACTACTAATAAAGATATTGTTACAAATAAAATATTAGTAAATATAAAAGAAATGTTAAAAGAGGAAGGAATCTATCATTCTACTATTGAATTAACTTAAACACAATGGTAGTAAAATTTGATTAATATAATAAAATTTATCCGATGACTACCTGCTCTAATACTCCCATCTTCTTTAAAGTGGGAGTAAAGAGAGGCTACGACCCTGGATGACGATTTCCTCTAAAGGACAACGAATTCTAAGTATCTAAAATACTGATACTTAGAATTCTGTTAGTAACCTTCAGATGGAGTAAAAACTCCCTCTGAAGCAAGGAACTCTGTTTATAGATTCTATTAAAAACTTCAGTTAAATGTATTAAAGGCTAGTAAGGAATAAAATCCTTACTAGCCTTTTTCTTTTATATCAGAATATGGTTTAGGAATAGATATATTTAAATTATAAACAAAAATAAAATATTTAAACAGAGTATATACTTATTTTTAAAAAATATACAAAAAAGTTGACGCCTTATACTATCCATAGTAATGGTAATATTATTTTAAGATGTGATATCATAAATTAGCTTACTTAATATGGATGTAATGAATTATCCTCGTTTGACCATTTCAATAACTATGAACCAAGTGATGAGGAAGATAAATATAAAGTACAGTTGGGAAAACTTACAGAAAAAGTTATATTTGATGAGGTGAAAAAAGTATGAAGTTATTTTTGACAAGTAGTATTGGAGGAAGTTATAAGGAGAATGGTATAAGAATACCTTGTGCTCTTGATGGTTCAAATCATTTTTTGGAACACCTAAAGAAATATTTGCCGGAAAATTCAAAATGTCTTATTTTAAGTTCTGACCCGAAAAATGAAGAGATGAATGACAGCTTTAGGAATGTGTTTACAGAAGCGTTTAAAATCAGTAATTTGTCATTATCAAAAATTGATGTTTGTGATAGAAGGAATGAAAACAACCTTGCTGATATATTATATGATTATGATATAGTATTGCTGGCAGGTGGACATGTTCCTACCCAGAATCAGTTTTTCAGCAGAATTGATTTGAAGGAATTACTAAGGAGCTATGAAGGTATTATAATTGGCATCAGTGCTGGGACAATGAATTGTGCTGATGTTGTTTATGCACAGCCTGAATTAGATGGTGAAGCAATGGATCTGCAATACCAAAGATATTTAGAGGGATTAAACTTAACAAGAATAAATGTTTTACCGCATTTTCAAGAAATAAAAAATCTGACAGTAGATGGGTTACGTATTCTAGAGGACATTTCATTACCAGATAGTAAAAAAAGACCATTTTATGCTTTGGTGGATGGTTCATATATTTTTGTTGATGATAATAAATCAACGTTATATGGAGAAGGATATTGGGTTCATAATGGAACTATTACTAAGATTTGTGATAACGATAAGAGCATAGAGCTTGTACCATAAGTTATGGAACAAATTGAAAAGAGGTAACAGCAATAAGAAAAAGTTACAAATACTATGCTGAAACTATTATGGCGATATAACGTATGCAAGAGTATATTGATGTGAATGTTTTAAGAAAATTTACGTTAAAAGAACTAGCTGTTGCAGCAGGATATTCACCATGGCATGCTGAAAAACTGTTCAAAGAAGTTACTGGTAAGGCACTTCGTGCATTAAGACTTACTAAAGTGGCGTTAACACTGCGTGATAGTAATGAAAAGAGCATAGATGTAGCAATGGATTTTATCTTTGATTCTCACGATGGATTTACAAGAGCATTTTCAAAAGAATTTGGAATGCCGGCAAGTAAATATAGTTAATGCACTCCGCCAATAAAATTATTTATGCCTCAGAAAGTTTTCGATACCTATGGAATATCAAGAAATGGTGTCTTAATTCGAAAGTTGAAAACGAGATGAACATTAAATTTTCAGAAGATACTTTGAAAATATCAATAAAAGTGATTGAAAATTGGATAGATCAATATATGAGATAAACAAATGGAATATGCAACATTGAACTAGTGAAATGACTAGATGAAACTGACAAGTGAGAAGATGCTATGAGAGTATTATTAATAAGGAGTAGCCTAAATGAAAAGGGCTGGAATGATACCTACATTAAAAAATAGCATTTTGTTTTTTATACCCCCTCTCAGACTTATATTTGAGAGGGGGTTTTTCATTTATGTCATTTTTCTTATTTTTTTGTAAATATAATTGCAATAGTGTAACTGAGTAACAATTATGTATCAAAGAAACTAATGTAATTAACTTTAATATTAAAATTACAGCTGAAAATATAATGAAGTTTAATGTATAGGTAAATTCAATTAAATGATAACTTTCTATTTGAAATTGAAATTAGACTGCTTTAAGTGTAGAAGATATAATAAAGAGGACTAATGTACGGAGGAGAATTATGGGTACTAACATAAATATTATTTCGGGATTTTTAGGTTGTGGAAAGACAACTTTTTTAAATAAGTTAATTCCCAATATACAAGGGAGCAATGCTTTAATTGAAAATGAATTTGGCAATATTGGTATTGATGGAGATTTAATACAACATAGCCTTCCAATTAAAGAGATTTATTCTGGATGTATTTGTTGTACTGTTACAGAAAATTTTAAAAAAGCCTTAGAAGAGTTAGCCTTAAGGTATAAACCAGATAATATATTTATTGAGCCTTCTGGTGTAGGTAGTTTATCAGATATACTAAAGATTTGTAATAGGGTTTCCTTAAATTCAACCTTAAATATAAAGATTAAGGATGTAATCACCATTGTAGATGTAAATTCCTTCAATGATTACAGTGAGAACTTTGGAAGTTTTTATTTAGACCAAATCGAAAATGCTCAGATGATTTTTTTAAGTCATTTTGAGAATCTAGTGGATAGTGAAGTTGAAGAGATTATCAGGAAAATAAGTTTAATAAATCCAAAGGCTACAATTTTTAAAGAGCCATGGATTTCTTTATCAGGGGAAGAAATTGTTGAAACAATAAATAGTATGGAATCCTATGAAATTGAGTTAAAGGATAGGCCTGCCTTTCTGGCAGCTAATAAGATGTTCCAAACTTTTTCTATAGATAAACTAAGGGCTTTTTCAGAGGAAGAAATAGATAAAATATTATTTTCTTTAAATCAACAGGAGTATGGTTTCATTGTAAGAGCTAAGGGAATTGTTCAGCTTTCTACAAAGAAATTGGTTTACTTTGATTATACCCCACACCATTATCATTGGGAGTATTTAGAAACAATAAAAACTACAAAGGTAACCGTAATTGGCAGTAACTTGAATAAAGAAAAAATAGTAGAAATTTTTTATTAATAAATTAGGGGGAGTACCATGGGGAAAATAATTGATTATAAATGTACATATGGTAATGAACAGGGAATTAGTAAAGAAGTTATTGAAAAAAACAATTTGAAATTCCCCGATGCTTATAAAAATAGGGATAGTATGGTGATACTTGCAAGAGAGCTTAAGGAATACTATAAGTCCAGTGTTTGTACACTACCCTTCTGTCATACTGTGGAAGGGGAGGCACTAGGGGGAAAAGTTAATCTTGGGGATGAGAACATAGGACCAAGAGCCAAGGAATATATTTGCACAACTACAGAAGAACTGTTGGCTTTACCTAAAATTGATTTTTCAAAGGGAAGAATTTCTGAGGTTTTAAAAGCTTGTAAGTCTTTGAGAGAACAAGGTGAAAATGTGGTTTTAAATGTTTCGGGACCATTTACAATAATGAATGTTTTAATTGAACCAAGGGCTGTTTTTAAAACCTTAAGAAAGAATCCAGAATTAATCAGAGAAGTTTTTAATAAATTTCAACATGAAATAATTGAATTTATAGAAGAAGCACAAAAAGCTGGAGTAAACATCATAAGCTATGCAGACTCTTCTGGGGGAGTTAATATTCTTGGACCTAAGTTTGCAGAACAAGTAGTGGAAATGTTTACTTATCCTTTATTAAAAACAATGGATAAAATCATAAATGAAGAAATGATAATAGTACTTTGTCCAAAAACTACTTTTTCTTTACTAGGAACAGATAAAGCAGTGTGGAAGGATGTTTCCTTAGGAGGACCTTCAAACTATGAAGAAGGCTGCATAAAGGCTATTGGGCTAGCAAAATTTGTTGGACAAACATGCATGAAAAATAAAGACTTTCAGTTAAAAGATGGGGTTATTAAAACCCTTGAATTACTATAAATAGCGCCTTAAAAAGAAAAAGGAGATGGTTGTATATGCACAAGGATGATAAAATGACCCCAATTGAAAGGTTAAATGCCTTCATGACAGGAAAACCTATGGACAGAATACTTGCAATGCCTGTAGTTTGCTCTATGTCTGGGCTAGCATTAGGAATGACCCACAAAGAGAAAAGAAGTAGTGCGTTAAATGAAGCTAAAGCACAGATAGCTTGTTATGAAAGGTTTGGAAACGATTTATTAGTGGTTGAATATGGATTACATGGGGTAGGTATTGCATTAGGTAGTAAGATGAATGATCCAGAGGAATCTGTACCAGCAATTATGAGTTATGTTTTAGAGGATTTAAATAATATAGATAAACTTGATATGTCAAAGTTAGAATTAAAGAATGATAAGATTTTCCAATTACATATTGAAGCTGCAGAAATATTAATTGATAAGTTAGGAAAAGAGGTTCCAACAGGGGTTTTAATATCTGGACCTTTTACTGCAGCAGCAAGTATTTATAAAACAGAAAATTTTTTAAGAGCAACTAGAAAAAATCCCGAAAAAGTACATGAGTTAGTTAAGTTTTGCACAGAAGCATTAAAGATGATATGTAGAGAATTTATAAAACGAGGTGTTCTTATATTGCTATGTGACCCAATTGCATCAGGAACAATTCTTAATAGAAAACAATATTTAGAATTTGTATTACCATACACTATAGATTTAATGAAGGATATTCATGAGGCAAAAGGCTTAGTTTGTTACCATATTTGTGGAGACACAACATCAATAGTAGGGGACATGGTAAAGTCCGGTTGCGATATGTTAAGTATAGATAATAGAGTTGATTTAGCTTATACAAAACAAGTAGTAGGGGATAAAGTTCCAATTCTAGGTAATGTAGACCCAGTAGAAGTTTTAATTTTAGGAAGTACACAGGAGGTAGATTCTGCAGTGAAAACTTGCATGCAAAAGGCTTATGATAGTCCTTGTGGCTATATTTTAGCATCGGGTTGCGACCTTTCAGGAAATGTTCCTTTAGAGAATATTGATCAATTTATGGCCTCTACAAGAAAATATGGAAAGTGGCCAATAGATCCGAAAAATTTCATGTAAAAGACATGTTTATAGAATTTTATAATTAATTTGTAATTAAAATGGAGGAAAAAATAATGACAGCATCTAAAGAACAATTATTAAAAAGATTATCAGATAGCGTATTAGAAATGGAAGAAGAAGAGGTAATAGAAGCCTGTGAGGAATATGTAGAGGCAAAGTATAAAGTCTTTGATGGTATTATGGAAGGACTTGTAGATGGTATGAACCGTGCAAGTCAATTATATGAAGAGGAGGAATATTTCGTAACAGATGTACTACTATGCTCAGATGCAATGTATGAAGGGCTATCAATATTAAGACCTCATCTTCCTATAGAAGAAGAAGGAAACAGCAAACCAAAGGGAGTTATTGGAGTTGTAGAAGGGGATACCCATGACATAGGAAAGAATCTAGTAAAAATTATGATGGAAACTGCTGGTTTTGAAATGATTGATTTAGGAAGGGATGTTTCACTTAAAAGTTTTGTAGACAAAGCTAAAGAAGTTAACGCTTCTTTTGTATGCATGTCAACCTTAATGACAACAACTATGTCAGGAATGGGAAAAGTTATTGAATTATTAAAGGAAGCAGGAATTAGAGATCAAGTTAAAGTTCTTATAGGTGGAGGACCAATTTCTCAAAAATTTGCAGATACCATTGGTGCAGATGGGTATACTTCTAATGCAGTGGAGGCAGTAAAGCTAGCAAAAAAAATGCTTAATATAGCTTAGAAAGAAGGATGTAATATGATATCGCCAAGAGAACGATTAAATATGGTTTTCAACAGAGAACAGGTTGATAGAGTTCCATGTATTTGTCCTGGTGGCATGATGAATATGGTTACAACAGAAGTAATTGAAGACCTTGGAATAGATTTTTCAAAAGCTCATAGTAATGCGCAAACTATGGCTGATTTAGCTACTGCAGTATATGAAAAGGGCTGTTTTGAAAATTATGGAGTTCCTTTTTGTATGACCATTGAGTCTGAGGAGTTTGGAGCAACAGTGAATATGGGGACAAACATCTATGAACCTCATGTTGTTGAGTATGCAATAGCTTCAGTAAAGGAATGGAGTAAACTTCATGAGATTAATTTTCAACAGGGAAGAGCTAAAGTAGTTATTGATGCAATTAAATTATTAAAAGCAAAGGGAAGCAATGTTCCTATTATAGGGAATTTAACAGGACCAATAAGTACTTCTAGTTCTGTTATGGAACCTGTAGTATTTTATAAAGACCTGAGGAAAAACAACGAAGAAGCTCATAAATATCTTGATTATATTACTGATCAATTAATTTTATTTGCAAAGAAGCAAATAGAAGCAGGGGCAGATATAATTGCTATTTCTGACCCTAGTGGAACTGGTGAAATCTTAGGACCTAAGCTATTTGAAGAATTTGCTGTGAAATATATTAATAAGCTAGTGAGTGGTATTCAAGAAGTACAGGGAAAAACTATTGTGCACATATGTGGCCAAATGAAAAGTGTGTATAAAGAGGTAAATAAAATAAAAAGTGATGTTCTAAGCTTTGACTCCATTGTTAGTATGAGTGAGGCAAGAAAAAATTTAGGAGATAGATTACTTATGGGTAATGTAAGTACCTATACAATTGAATTTGGAGAGCCTAAGAAGGTTTCTGATTTGACTAAAAAATGTGTTAAAGATGGAGTAAATATAATTTCTCCTGCCTGTGGACTAGGAATGAAATCTCCTCTTACAAATGTTAAAGCAATCCTTGAAACTTTAAAAAAGGAGATGCTATAGAAATGCCTAAGATTTTTATTAAACCGTTAGGTAAGCACTTTGAGTATGTTCCAAAGAAAAACTTACTACAGCTTTTATTAGAAAATGATATTTTTGTAGATAATCCTTGTAATGGGAATGGGTCTTGCGGGAAATGTAAGGTCAGGGTATTGGAAGGAAATCTTCCTCCACTTTCTCAAGGGGAAAGAAAGTTATTGAAAGAAGATGAAATAAACGCAGGCATAAGGCTTTCCTGCTTGGTAGTACCAGAAGAAGATATTACAATTGAAATTCTGCAAAAGGAAAGAAAACACAAAATACTTACTACTGGGTATGTACCTGAATTTGAGTTTAAACCTGCCCTTTGTAAAAAAATCTTTGAAATAAAAATACCTACGTTAGAAAACCAAAGTCCTTTTGAAGATTCTTTATGTGAGGCCATTGGATATAAAAAGGTTAATTGGAAGTTATTAAGGGACTATGAAAGTAGCTATGGAACTGTAACTGGAGTATTTAATGGCAGCGAGTTAATTGCCCTTGAAACAGGGGATACTACTGAGTTTCTCTATGGTGTTGCCATTGATATTGGAACTACAACGGTGGTTGCAGCATTAATTGATATGAACAATGGTGAGGAATTAGTGACAGCTTCAAGAATTAATCCACAAAAGAAGTTTGGGTTAGATGTTTTAACTAGAATAACCTATGAATTAGAACATCCAGAGGGTTCAGAAGAAGAGTTACAGAAAACTATTGTAAAGGCTATTAACGAAATGGTTGAAGAGTTATGTAGTGAGGGAAAAGTAAAGAAAGAAAATATTTATGAAATTTCTATTGCTGCAAACTGTACCATGATGCATTTTCTTTTAGGTGTTGATGCAACATCAATTGGAAAATCTCCCTATGCTCCCTTATTTACAAAGGCAAAAAACATATCAGCAAGTGACCTTGGTATAAAGGCTGCTAAGTGTGCAAGAGTATATTGCCTTCCTTCAGTATCCTCTTATATTGGAGCTGATATAGTGGCAGGTGCCTATGTTTGTGAATTGCATAAAGCTGAGGAAAATATACTATTTATAGATATTGGAACCAATGGAGAGATAGTTTTATCTAAGGGTGGAAGGTTACTTTCCTGTTCCTGTGCAGCAGGACCAGCATTAGAAGGAATGAATATAAGTTCAGGGATGAGAGCAGCAGAGGGCGCTATTGAAGATGTAGAAATCACAGAAAGTGGAATAGAACTTAAGGTTATAGGAGAGGAAGACCCTATAGGGATATGTGGAAGTGGTATACTAGCAGCAGTGAAAGAACTTCTTAGAACAGGAATTGTAAAAAACAATGGAGCATTTATAAAAAAAGAGCAGCTAGAAGAATCTGATTATAGATATAAAATGATACAATTAAATGGGAATAAGAGAGAATTTCTTTTAAAAAGTACTCCAGAACAGCTACTAATAACCCAAGGAGATGTTCGTCAGGTACAATTAGCAAAAGGAGCTCTGCTTTCAGGATTTTACGCCTTGTTAAAACAGGCTAGGATTGATATGAATGAATTAGATAAGGTGATGATAGCTGGACAATTTGGTGCTCACCTTCCAGCAGATAGCCTTGTAGGAACAGGAATCTTGCCAGAAGAGGTAAAGGATAAACTGGTATATGTAGGGAATTCTTCTAAAACTGGAGCATACATGGCACTTATGTCTGTTAAAGTTAAGAAAGAAATAGAGGTATTAGCAGGTGAAATGGAATACATGGAACTTGGAGCCTCAGAGGGTTATGAAAAATTATTTTCACAGTGTCTTATATTTGGAGATAAATAAGGCATCTTCAAAAAATAAACAAGTCAGAATGTTCGTCTATTTTGTGTTATACTGTGTCAACAGAACCCTTAGATAGTGCTACTATCTGCGAAACCTGTTTCCTTGTCTAACTAAAAATATACTTCCAATCTTTGACTTGTTATTTATTTTCAGATGCCTAAGAAATACTATAAAACAGATGAATAAGGAAATAGTATTATTAAAAACATTTATGAAGTCAATAAAATCTATTGATAGTTTTAAAGAGAACTGTGATATACGGGTGTGGTCATGCCAAATTGCAAAAATGCTCTTTTTTATTAGCAATGAAGGTCAAGAAATAAAATTCTTTATGATATATACTTTAGATATTGGAGGTGGAAGAATGAATGAGGCTGAAACTATTATGGCGGTACAACACATGCAAGAGTATATTGATATGAATATTTTAAGAAAAATTACGTTAAAAGAACTAGCTGTTGCAGCAGGATATTCACCATGGCATGCTGCAAAACTGTTCAAAGAAGTTACTGGTAAGGCACCATTTGAGTACATTCGTGCATTAAGACTTACTAAAGCGGCTTTAACACTGCGTGATAGTAATGAAAAGATTATAGATGTAGCAATGGATTTTGTATTTGATTCTCACGAGGGATTTACAAGAGCATTTTCAAAGGAATTTGGGATGCCACCAAGTAAATATAGTCAATGCACACCACCAATAAAACTATTTATGCCTCAGAAAGTTTTTGATACCTACCGAGCATTTCATAAAGGAGGAAAAAAGATGAGTGATAACAATAACACCAAATCTGTATTTGTACAGGTTATTGAGCGTCCTTCACGAAAAGTTTTGTTAAGGCGAGGGAAAAAAGCAACTGGTTATTTTGAATACTGTGAGGAAGTAGGTTGTGATGTATGGTCAGTACTTTCAAGTGTAAAAGAAGCCATATATGAGCCCATTGGAATGTGGCTTCCAAAGCATCTTATTAAAGAAGGAACATCACAATATGTGCAAGGTGTAGAAGTTCCCATTGACTACACAAATGATATTCCAAATGGATATGAACTCATAGAATTGCCACCTTGTAAACTAATGATTTTTCAAGGTGAATCCTATAACGATGATGATTTCATGGATGCAATTGGTGAAGTATGGAATCATATTGAAAAATTTGATCCTGCTGTTTACGGATATCAGTGGGCACCAGAAACTGCACCAAGATTTCAGCTTGCACCAATGGGGTACAGAGGGTATATTGAAGCACGTCCTGTTAAAGCAATAAACTAAATATTGGATACAACAACTACTTTTAAGGCATTAAGATAATAAAATCTTGGTGCTTTTGTTGTACGTATTTGTTTATGCATAGGGGAGAAAATAATCCACATACATTTAGGAAATATACGGATGTGATATAATAGAAGAGAATTAAAAAAAGTTTCCAGCGATGGAAGGTATAGTATGTCGGACCTTAAACTATTCAAAATACATAATGGATTAGAGGAACTGCCAGCAACGTGGTTATCTTAAGAAAAATATCCTATGAAAATTATAGAAACAATAAATAAGTATTGTAATGAAATTTATATCAGAATTTATTAATATAAACAATGTCAAAATATTTAGATATCGGTCAAAGGAGAATTAAGTATGAAATATAACAAGTATTGGGAATTTGAAGGTAAAATTACAACTCTTTATAACCAGAAAAAATACAGAGAAGCCCTAAATTTATTAGAACATGCATCAGAATATCTTCCCAAGCAGGAATTTGATAAGTATTTATTTGAAATAATGATTTCAAAAGCTGAATTCTATTCTCATGAAGAAATGTATGAAGAATCTATTAATGTGATATCATATCTTCTTAATAAAGGATTTGCATGTGATAATGATATTTTTGATGAGGTTCATTTGAAAGAAGATATAAGGTATGTTGATCTTAAGAATAAAAATGATTCATTATTAACAAAGGCTAGAGAAAAGGCTAGATTTAAATATGCTGTCAATCTACCTATTAATTACATTGAAAGAAAGAGGTATCCATTATTTATTGCATTACATGGTGATCCTGGAAACATAGGTGAATTTAGTGAATACTGGAAGCCTGATGAATTTTTAAAGGAAGATTTTATCGTTGTATATGTTCAATCTTCACAATTATATCGTCATAATGGTTTCAGTTGGACAATGAATCCACTTATTTCAAGGAATGATATCAAAGAATGTTATAATTTAATATTACAGGAATATTCCATTGATGAGGAGTGTGTAATAATTGGAGGATTTTCAGGGGGAGCAATAACAGCCTTAGATATTACATTTGCTAATGTTATTCCCATAAAAGGATTTATTGCCATAGGTCCAGATTTTCCAGAATCATTTATTAAGGAGAATGTTAAGCTTGCAGCTGAAAGAGGGGTTAGGGGTATATTTATGGAAGGAGAAGTTATAATACCATGGAAAGAGCAAGAAGAAATGATTAAAGTATTTAAAGAAGTTGATCTTCCCTATGAATTCTATGTAAATAAAGGAATAGGACATGCTATTCCACAAGACTTACCTGATAAATTAAATAAGGCATTAAGTTTCATACATAATCGCCAGTGTGTTCTTTAAATTGCATAACAATAATTGTTACTTGTCCACTATTAGATTGGACAACATCCTTAAGCTTTTTCCTTTAACATTTAAAAAGTAACACCATTGCTTTTTTTATATACCTTTTATGAATAGTTATCATATTATTTCAAATACTATTAAATAGTTAGATAAATTTAGATAACCAAGTGGAAGGAAGTTTTTTAATGGATTTAAAAAAACCGTTAACTTGTCCTAAATGTAATGGAGAAAATTTCATTATTAAACGGGAAGCAACTTATTTATATACCTATAAAATTAATTCGCAAAATTTCGATGAAACTACTAAAAGGGCGAAAACAGTACCCTTTTTATTTGATAATCGAGAAAAAGAGATATCCAAGGAATATATAGAATGTGAAACCTGTGGAATAAAATATCCACTGTCCCTGGATGAGTTGAAGAATGAAATTGATTTTACTATTCTACAAAAGGCAATTCGTTCAGACTATATAGAAAACCTTGAATTTTTAGGTTAATAGGATAGAAAAAAATGTAAAGAAAAGCGTCTTAATTTGTAGTGCCTTTTTTCAAAGACATACTATGGATTTAAGGCGCTTTCAATAGTTTAAACTATCATAATTTACATAATACTAAATAAATTAGAAGAAAAATATTGTGTAACACTATAGAAGAGAGCAGATACAAACAAAGTATCGGCTCTTAATATTTCAATAAATTTATAAAAATAGCAATTTATATTAAGAAATCAATATTTAAAATTGATATAATAGGTATAAGATATAAACTTTACAAAGAGGGTGAATAAATGAGTACCAATTCGGAAATCATTTCAAAAATTGTTAATTATATTGAAAATCATATAGCAGAAGATTTAGATTTAGATAGAATTGCGGAGATTTCAAGATATTCAAAATATCATATATGTAGAATGTTTACCAATGAAGTTGGTTGTGGAATCCATCAATATATTCAAAGAAGAAGGCTTACAGATGCTGCTAGACAACTTATTTACACTGAAAAAACCATTATTGAAATAGCTTTTGCCACTGGTTATGGGTCACAACAAGCTTTTTCTCTAGCCTTTAAGCGATTATATTTGGAATCACCTCAAAGCTACAGGAGGAATAAGGAATTTTGGCCAATTCAATTGAAGTATGTAGTTAATTCTAAGATATTACAACATAAAGGAAAGGTTTCCTATGGAAACTTTAATATAAAATGTGAGGTGAAGGTGGCATGAGTTCAATTCCCTATGTTATTGAACAAACAGGTCTTGGAGAGAGAAGCTACGATATTTATTCAAAACTTTTAAAAGATAGAATAATATTTCTTGGAGAAGAAGTAAATGATACCACAGCAAGTTTAGTGGTTGCCCAATTATTATTTTTAGAGTCTGATGATCCAGATAAAGATATTTACTTATATATAAACAGCCCTGGAGGCTCTGTAACAGCAGGTTTTGCTATATATGACACCATGAAGTACATTAAATGTGATGTATCTACAATTTGTATTGGAAGGGCAGCTAGCATGGGTGCTTTTTTACTGTCTGGTGGAACAAGGGGTAAGAGATTTGCGCTACCTAATTCAGAAATAATGATTCACCAACCATCAGGAGGAGCACAAGGTCAAGCCACAGATATTAGAATTGCGTCAGAGCGTGTCCTAAGAAATAAAAAAAGATTGAATAGTATTCTCTCAGCAAATACAGGAAAGACAGTAGAAGAAATTGATAAGGATACAGATAGAGATAACTTTATGTCTGCAGAAGAGGCAATAGTTTATGGCCTTATAGATAAAGTAATAGAAATGGAAAAATAATATTTGCAATTAGACTTATGCATACAAATATACTCACTCTTATTTAAGTGTAGCATCATTTAATTCTCCTCATAAGTAAACTTTTTTAAAACTTTGAAGATTACAATAAACAGAGTTCTTTGCTTCAGAGGGAGTTTTTACTCTCTCTGAAGGTTACTAACAGAATTCTAAGTATCAGTATTTTCGATACTTAGAATTCGTTGTCCTTTAGGGGAAATCGTTATCTAGGGTCGTAGCCGCTCTTTACTCCCACTTTGAAGAAGATGGGAGTAAAGAGTGGGTAGTCATCGGATAAACTATCCACTATAACACCAGACTTTGAATTTGCGTTATGATACAGTTAAATGGAGGTGAGTATTTCATGGGAAATAAATATAAGACAGCGCAAGTAGCAAAAATAATTGGAGTACATCCTAACACTGTTAGAATGTATGAAAAACTTGATTTAATACCAAAAACCCAGAGACTATCCAATGGATATAGAGTTTTTACAGATTTTCATATTGAACAATTTAGGCTTGCAAGGACTGCACTTGAAGTTGAGGTATTGCAAAGCGGTCTTAGGAAAAAAATAATTAATATTATTAAATTGTCTGCTAAGGGTGAGTTTCGAAAAGCAATCATATGTACCAATGACTATATAAATCAGGTTAATGTGGAGCAGAAAAATGCGGAAGAAGCTATTGAAATTACAAAAAAACTACTTTCAGGCATAGGAAGTGAAGAAAATGATATTTTTATGACAAGAAAGCAAACAGCAGAGTATCTTCAAGTTACCATGGATACATTAAGAAACTGGGAAATGAATGGACTACTTTCTGTAAAAAGAAAACAGAATGGATATAGGCTATATACGAAAAATGATATTCAAATATTGAAGATAATACGTTCTTTGCGATGTGCCAATTACTCACTTGCAGCAATTTTACGTATGATAAATGCAACATACAGTAACTCAGAAATTGATATACGAGAAGTTATTAATACGCCTCAAAGAAATGAAGATATTGTAACAGCCTGTGATAAGCTTCTTACTTCACTAAGTAATGCAGAAGCAAATGCAAATTGTATTCTAAGTCAATTAAAAGTAATGCAAGAAAAACTTAATATGAACTCTACAGTTTAACACCAGACTTTTTTCTGGTGTTATTCTTTTTGTGTAGTAAAGAATAGGAGGTTTATAGACATGGAAACAATTAAAATTGATGCTTTATGCAAAGCATATGGAAATGTACAGGCCATAAATAATGTGAGCTTATCAGTAAAACGTGGCGAAGTGTTTGGATTGCTTGGTGCAAATGGAGCTGGGAAAAGCACAACTATTGAATGTATTTTAGGTACAAAGAAATTTGATTATGGATCCATTTCGATTTTAGG
The DNA here is from genome assembly GCF_039521425.1 of Clostridium subterminale. Taxonomy (NCBI): domain Bacteria; kingdom Bacillati; phylum Bacillota; class Clostridia; order Eubacteriales; family Clostridiaceae; genus Clostridium; species Clostridium subterminale. The sequence goes on along the minus strand of NZ_BAAACI010000008.1, from coordinate 168,053 downwards.
AATGAATCCTCAAAGGGAGCGAAAAAAATTATTTCAGCGAGTTGGAGTTCAATTTCAAGAATCAAATTATCAAGACAAGATAACAGTGGAAGAACTTTGTGAAGTTACACAGGCTCTTTACAAACACCCTTTAGAGTACACAGAATTATTAAAACAATTTGGTATTTCGGATAAATGTAAAAGCCAAGTGAGTGAGCTTTCAGGAGGGCAAAAACAACGATTATTCATTATACTTGCTTTAATTTCTAATCCAGAAGTTGTGTTCTTAGATGAACTGACAACAGGGTTGGATGCAAAAGCTAGGAGAGATGTATGGAAGTGTTTATTAGACTTAAAAGAAAAAGGGCTTACAATTTTTTTGACCTCTCATTTTATGGATGAGGTAGAAACATTATGTGATAGGATTTGTATTCTAAAAAAGGGAACATGCATTTTCTGTGGCACAGTACAGGAAGCAATTAAAGGCAGTCCCTTTGAAAAATTAGAAAAAGCATATTTGTGGTATGCAGATGAGGAGGAAGTTAATGATGAAAGCATTTAGAACAATGCTAAAAACTGAGTTGAAATTGTCACTGCGAGGTATGGATATGTTTATATTTGCAATTTGTATGCCCATAGTTGTAACAATTCTACTTGGTATTATTTATGGAAATAAGCCTGCATTTCATGGTGCTGAATATACATTTTTAGAGCAGTCATTCGGAGCCATTACCACCATTGCAATATGTGCAGGGGGCGTGATGGGATTACCGTTAGTAGTGTCTGATTATCGTCATAAAAAAATTCTAAAGAGATTTCAGGTAACACCTATAAGTCCTGCTATGATTTTAGTGGTGCAGGTAGTTATTTATGCACTTTACTCTATTGCTTCCCTTATACTTATTTATGCTACAGCAAGGATTTTCTTTGATTTTCAATTTAAAGGTTCGTGGCTTAAGTTTTTAAGTTCATACTTCTTAGTAATGGTATCCATGTTTAGCATAGGCATGATGGTAGGTGGCATTGCTCCAAATATAAAGGTAGCAAGTATTGTAGCAAGTGTATTATATTTTCCTATGTTGATTTTTTCAGGAGCAACGCTACCTTATGAGATTATGCCAACAGCACTTCAAAAAATTGCAGATATTTTACCCTTAACACAGGGAATAAAACTTCTAAAGTCTGCTTCTCTTAATTTGATGATAGATAGTGTGATGATACCTATTATTGTAATGAGTGCCCTTGCAATAGTATGTACAGGGGTAGCCCTTAGATTTTTCAAATGGGAATAAAATTAAAGAGGGATTATATTATCAATATTTAGCAAAACAGGAACAGCTTCCTTTTAAAGTTGTTGTTATAATAAAATTACCCTATGGAGGAAGGGAAGATGGTTTTTGCATTGAATTATAGGAAAGATATTTAAAAGTGTATTAGTAAAAGGTCAATGTAAGGGATAGCCTAAAATAAATATTTAGAATAAATCAAGGAAGAAAGGTGATAAAAAATGTTAAGTTATTATGGTAGATTATCTTCAGAAGTATATGATATGGATAAGCCTATAGGTCATTCTTTTGGAGATGTAGAATTTTACATGAATAGATTAGAGTCGTGCAAAGGCGCTATTCTTGAACCTGCAACAGGAACTGGTCGTATATTAATTCCTCTTTTAGAAAAAGGATTAAATGTGGATGCATTTGATATTTCAAAAGATATGTTAAATATATGTGAGAATAACTGTAAAGAAAGAGGTTTGAATCCTAAACTTTTTGAAGCTAAGATGGAGTCTTTTTCACAAGATACAAAATATGATGCTATTATAGTACCAACGGGAACGTTTCTGCTACTACATAAAAGAGCAGATTCAGTAAAAGCATTACAAAACTTTTATAAGCATTTGTCTAATGGTGGTAGATTAATTGTTGATATATTTTTGCAAACTGATATTCCAAAAGGTACAGTTTCCACAAAAACTTTGGAATGTTCTAATGGAGATATAATCACATTAGAAAATAAGATTGTAGAAGTTGACTATATAAATCAATATACTATTTCCCATGGTCGATATGAAAAGTGGCGTGAAGGGGTACTTTTGCAAACCGAATTAGAGCGTTTTCCATTGAGATGGTATGGGGTAGAAGAGTTTAGATTAATACTTGAAAGTATAGGATTTAAAAATATTGTGATTTCTTCAGATTACAAATTTGGTCAGTATCCAACAAACTCTGAACAGATAATTACTTTTGAAGCTGTTGCTATAAAATAGAAATAGGGTGTTATATTAATTTTAAAATAATACAAATAAGAGCTGTCACGTATGACAGCTCAATATACAATAACACTAACCAATAGGGTTTTCAATTAGTGTAGCAAAAATAAAATTATGCATATGACCATCGTTACAAGATGTTGTGCCAGAAACAAAGTGCACATGTCTACCGCCTCCAACAGGTATAGCTGGACCAGTTGTAGCTGCAACTGTATGGAAATGGTTTTCATAAAAATCAGAATTTCCTCGAAGTCTGTGAACATGGCTATTACCGCGTTGCTCAGCTTCGCCAGTAACTCCAGCAAAACGATGGTTGTGCGGATCTTCCTCTCTTTCAGCAATTCTTGTACTACCTAGATATTCGTGTACGTGAGTCTGACGTTTACATTTGTAATCACGGTCTTCGTAATTATCTTCATTATATTCTGTTCGTTCGTACATAAAGAGTCCCCCTTTTTGAAACGGACAAGTTATCTTGTCATACTATATAGTATGAGAAGGTAATTAAAAAGTTACAATGTTAAGAAAAGTTGTATAGAATAATCCATAATCCAGCTAAATTAGTATGAATAAATTGAGCTATAATTTATATTGCTTAAACTATATCTTTATTATTTCTTAATAAATACGTAGGTTATGTAGTATATAATAAGAGGTGGTGATATTATGGAGAAAATTTTAATCATCGAAGATGATGAAGACATAAGAGATATATTAAGAGTTTATTTAGAAGGGCAATCCTATGAGATATGGGAGGCTGAAAATGGAGCTGAAGCCATGAAACAACTGGTTAAGCAACCTGATCTTATTATTTTAGACTTAATGCTTCCGGATACTGATGGACTAAGCATTTGTAAAAGTATTCGCAAAAAATACCATTACCCCATTATCATGATTACAGCTAAAAATGCAGATCAGGACAAGATATTAGGTTTAAGCTATGGTGCTGATGATTATATTACAAAGCCTTTTAATCCATTAGAAGTGGTTGCTAGGGTAAAGGCACAATTGAGGCGTTATAAAGAGTATGCTGAAAATACAACTGATACAGAGAGGATTTATCATAAAGGCCTCACTTTAAATCAAAAAAGCAAACAAGTAAATATAAATGGAAGAGATATTAAGCTTACACCAACGGAATTTAAAGTCTTAGAAGTTTTATTACAGAGAAAAGGAGAAGTTTTAAGTGGAGAGGAATTGTTTCATTTTATTTGGGAGGATGAGTATTATTCCAAATCGACAAATACTATTACCGTTCACATTCGGAATCTAAGAGAAAAAATGGGAGATTCTTCTGAAAAACCAGAATATATTAAAACAGTATGGGGGGTAGGTTATATCATTGAAGCATAAAAAATGGAAATGGAATTATTATATTATCGCATTTATAGTTTTTATACTCATACTGTTGTTTATTGATACTTACCTGGAAGGTAGTGTTGCGGAATACTTTGTAAGAAGTTTGCTTGATGATAGAGAAGAAGTATTGAATTATAATAATCATACTGCAATAAGAGGAACTTTTAGATGGGATAGATTAAGAGACATATTAACATTTATAACTATTACAGTTTTTTTTACAGTGGAAATTAGTATTTATTTAGCATCTAAAATATCCCGAAATCGTGAAAATGAGAAAGTAGTAACTCAAGTGGAGGAGAGACTCCGTCAGTTTCAAGATGATAAGAATCCCACTGAGGTTCAAGAGCTAAAGCTTATTGACGTGGAGATTAAATCAATTTTAAATGAAAAAGCAAGAATAGAACAAGAAAAGGAAATGGAAATCCAAAAGAAAAATGATTTGGTAACATATCTGGCTCATGATTTAAAAACACCATTAACCGGTATTATTGGCTATTTGAATATTTTGGAAGAATCTGAAGTTACAGAAGAAGTTCGGAAAGATTATTTAAAAAAAGTCCTGGACAAAGCTTATCATTTAGAGGAATTAACTAATCAGTTTTTCGATATTACAAGATTTAATCTTCAAGAGATTCCTTTAAATAAAACAGAAATTCACGGAGAATTTTTTTTAGAGCAGGTAACAGACGAGGTTTATCCTCTGCTCAAGCCAAAAGAATTACAGATGAATTTAAATGTGTCACCACAGTTTAGAATATATGGTGATGGTAACCTTTTGGCAAGAGTTTTGACTAATCTTCTAAAAAATGCTATTAGCTATAGTAATAAAGATTCTATTATTAAAATTACAGGTAAAGAAGAGCCGGAAATAACCAGGATAACTGTAGAAAATCATGGAGATATCATATCTGATCAAGAACTTAAACTAATATTTGAAAAGTTCTATCGTAGAGATAAAGCAAGGAGTCAATCATCAGGCTCAGGACTAGGACTTGCTATTGCCAAAGAGATTGTCCAGCGACATGATGGAACATTAAATGCAGAAAGCGTAAATGGTCATACAACCTTTAGTATTAATTTACCAAAATCTTTATAAAATCTTTATAAAACCTATATAAAGGGTGAATAAACCTTTGTCCTATCATTGATAGACTAATGATAAGACAAGGGTTTATTTATTTTTTAGGAGGACTAAAAATGGAATTAAGGATTAATAAAGTAACAAAAGAATTTAAAGATTTAAAGGCTGTAAAAGGTGTTGATTTTAATTTTACACCGGGTATATGGGGGCTTTTAGGACCTAATGGTGCTGGAAAAACAACATTGATGAGAATGATGGTAGGGAATCTAAGGCCTAATCAAGGAGAAATCTATTTTGATGGTGACACAATCTCTAGTTTGGGTGGGGAATATTTGGGGAGAATAGGATATTTACCTCAACATTTCGGATATGATAAGAGTCAAAGTGTAGAAGATTTTCTACATTATATAGGTTCGCTAAAGGGGATTGACAAAACCACAAGACATAAACGTATTACAGATTTGCTTGAACAATTTAATCTATCTGATGCAAAACATAAAAAAGTAGATAAACTCTCTGGTGGAATGAAAAGAAGAGTAGGTATTTGCCAAGCTATGCTCAATAATCCAGATATATTAATTGTTGATGAGCCCACAGCGGGTTTAGATATTGAAGAAAGAAGAAGATTTCGCCAGTATTTAACAACAATAAGTAAGGAAAAGATTATTATTCTTTCGACTCATATTGTATCCGATGTAGAATTTATTGCAAACTATCTCATACTCATGGAAAAAGGAATAATCATTGAATCAGGAGAAAGTCATACTTTAATCAATTCTATTGATGGTATGGTTTTTGAAACAGTTGTAAAAGAAGAAGAAATGCACAGATTAGAACACCAATATCGCATCATGAATTTTCGTAATGAAGGAAATGGATTAGTGACAATTCGTTATATTTCTGAGTCACCACTTAAAAATAGTACTAAGGTGAAGCCTAATTTAAATGACTTCTATCTTTCAAAAGTAAAGGAGGTTCAATAATGGATCTATTTATTTCTGAACTGAAACGTCAAATGAGTGCCAAGAGATTTATATGTTACCTTTTAAGTTCTATTATTCTTGGGGGATTATGGTCATGGTTTATTATAGGAGGACAAACGGAAGGATTCATGATGACCGGATGCTATAAAGGTCTTAAAGGGACAGCAGCTATAGAAGTTGCTGCAAATGACAGAAATGTATATGCAGGAAAAATGACTGTTGATAATTTTCAAAGAAGTGGTGAAGTTTTTTTGAACTCCATAAATGATGAAAATGAAATTATTATGAATGATGATTTGTTGAAATTAGCAGTTTATGCAGATACATTAGTTATGCAAAATTATAGACTTAAAAAAATGTCAGGAGATGACATTCCCGAAGCTGAAAAATTTTCTGTGGATTTTGGTTCTCGTTTTTATGAAAATGAAAATTTATATTATAAAAATTTAATTTATGGAAATACAAAAAATGAAGCTGAAAGAGAGTTAGCTTATAAAATGTGGGAGGATGTAGAAAAACCATATACTTACTACGGTGGTTTTGAAGCATGGAGAAATGGCATTGAACATATTCAGCTCTTTGCTTTTGTGCTCTTAATCATGGTAGGTTTTTTTTCCAGTGGAATCATTGCAAAAGATAAGGAATGTGGATTGGATGAAATCATATCTACAACAAAAGGGGGAAGAAATAAACTATTATCTGCTAAACTTTTCATACCAATTATTATGGGGCTTTTAATATATATGGTTGGAATGGGAACATATATAGCAATTTTAAAGCATTATCTTCCAGCAAATGCCCTTGAAACATCAGCTCAGTTATGGACAACAACTATTGTACCCTATAATTTAGGTGAAGTAATGGGAAAGATGATTAGGTTGGGACTAATTGGAATAATTACATTTTCTGCATTTGCGACTTTAATTTCATCTATAAGTAAGAAAAAATCAACAGCAATGAGCATTTCCGTGCTAGTCCTTGTAAGTGGATTTTTATTATCTGCTATGATGAATTTAAATAATCCAATATTGAAAGCAATGAGTTTAATATTACCAGGCAGTTTGGTATTTTCATTCTCTAAATTTACTATGGTTCCTGTAGTTTCCGCATTTGGTAAAGTGATTTTGTCTTTAACATTTAGTTTGATCATTAGCTTGTTGACGTTCCTTATCAGTTGGATAATGAGTTCATTGAAGTACGTTAGGAGGTAAAGTTATGTTTTTACTAGAAATGAAGCGTCGCTTATGTACAAAATACGTATTGTTTTCTATATTAGGTATTTTAATTATAACTTTAGGTTTGAATTTTATAATAGTAAATGATGAAAAAGATATTGTTTCTAATTTAAAAGGAGAGGTTTCCTATGAGGGAGACATTACAGAGAAGAATCTTTTTTTAGTCTTAGAGAAAGTGAGAGATGAAAAATCTCAAGATTACTATTATGAATCACAAATTTCGATAATTGACAGTCTCGTAAATAGTTATCAAGGAGTTTTATACACAGAAAGTAAAATCTCAAATTACCCTGATAAATATGCTAAGGAATTCTATAATTGCTGGAGAAATAAATTTAAAACCTTACTTAAAAGGTTTCCAATAGAAGAACAAGAAGCAGGAATGAGCAAATTAAATGAAGTGAAAATTCCCTTTGTGCAATATTTTGGATACCACACTTATTCAATTGCTATTAGCAATATACAAATAATTTTTACAATCATTTTATTTTTGGTAACATTCTTTGCCTCAGAAACTTATTCTGATAGTTTTGAAGATGAGAGTATGGAAATTATTAAAACTACTAAAGCTTATAAAAAGAATATGATTATTAGAATTTTACCAGTAATTTTTTATGGGATTTTATTGACTCTGATTGTTACTTTGGGAACAGTAGGAATCATCAGTTCTACTGTGGGATTAAAAGCATTAAAAAGTAGTTTTAAGATGATTAGCCTATTTTCTTTTGGAAATTTTTCCATAGGACAAGCCATCATGGTGATGGTACTAGCAGAAATCCTTGGGATTCTTGCTTTGTCAACTTTAATGGGATATATTTCTCTCAAAACAAAGAAAACTACCATAGCTATAGCTTCAGGTGTTAGTTTAAGCATATTTTTTATGGTTGCAAGTAAATTTGAATCACTATCAACAAACTTTATAAAATTTTTACTAAATTCAATACCTATGGCAAGCTCTCAGATACCACTTAGCATGACAGGATTTTCCATTGATTTTGGAATCTGGGAACCATACGGCATTATGGTGGGAGTGTCAATTACATTTATATTATCTGTAATAGCACTAAGCATTGCTATTAATAAAAAAGAAGTTTAGAAATAAATGCAAAGAAAATAAACACATAATCACTAACTTTATTTTTATTGACAATACCCAATATATTTGTTATTGTTTTAAAGTATGAAATTTATGTGAACGTAAATTAGGAGGGTATTATGCAGGAAACAAAGGTTAAAGTAGTGGTAGCTGATCCGTCGGCACTAGGTTTATTTGGACTAGCAATGGTAACATTAGTAGCATCATCTCAAAAGTTAGGATTAACAGATGGAGTATCTTTAGTATTACCATGGGCAATATTTTTAGGAGCAACAGCACAATTATTTGCTTGTATAAATGATTTTAAGCACAATAATACTTTTGGAGCAACAGCTTTCGGAGCTTATGCATTTTTCTGGTATGCAGTAGGTTTTACCTGGTTAATTCAAAATGGAGTATTTGGACCAGAGTTAGCGGCTAAAGCTGACATAAATCAATTAGGAGTTGCTTATTTAGGTTATTTAATATTTACAATATTTATGACTATAGGAGCTATGGAAACTCATAAGGTATTATTTACAATATTTGTGTTGATAGATTTCCTATTCTTAGGACTTACGCTAACGACTTTTGGAATAATGGAACATGGAACACATATACTAGCTGCTTATTCAGAGTTAGGAATAGCTTTAGTATCATTCTATGGTTCAGCAGCTGCAGTATTAAATACTCATTTTGGAAGAGTATTTTTACCTGTTGGAAAACCTTTTGGAATATTTAAGAAGTAATATTTAGGCGATGAATTTTTTCATCACCTTTTTATATATTATTGATATGTTAAGTGGAATTTAGTTGTTTATAAGGTTTTAAAGCCTCCTAGGATAGGTTATAGACTATTCTTAGGAGGCTTTTTTACTTATAAGTGTAAAAATTGCACTACATTTAAATTTTATTTAGTAATATTAATTTTTTTACCTTCTTTACGCCATTTACTAAATTCAGCTGTTGCTGTGAACAGTGCATCTGTGGATGAGTTAAGTGCAGTTTCGGCTGAATCTTGTATAACACCTACGATAAATCCTACACCAACTACCTGCATAGCAATGTCACCTGGAACTCCGAATAAGCTACATGCTAGAGGAACAAGTAATAGTGATCCACCAGCAACTCCGGAAGCACCACAAGCACTTACAGCAGAAAGTACACTAAGAATTATTGCTGTACCAACATCTACTTGGATACCAAGAGTATGAACAGCTGCAAGAGTCAAAACAGAAATTGTAATAGCTGCACCAGCCATGTTGATGGTAGCACCTAATGGAATTGATACTGAGTAAGTATCTTTATCTAAACCTAGTTCTTCACATAAACTCATATTTACAGGAATGTTAGCAGCTGAACTACGTGTAAAGAATGCTGTAATTCCACTTTCTTTTAAGCATTTAAATACAAGTGGGTATGGGTTTTGACGAATAGCTACGTACACCATAATTGGGTTTACAACAAGAGCTACAAAGACCATACAACCAAGCAGAAGTAAAAGTAATTTTCCATAGCTAAGTAGTGAAGCTATTCCACTTGTAACAATAGTATCAACTACTAGACCCATGATTCCTAAGGGTGCAAAGCTTATAACCCATACAACCATTTGAGATAATGCATCAGAAATATTAGAAATAATTAATTTTGTAGAATTAGCTGCATTTTTCAAAGCGAATCCTAGAATTACTGCCCAAGCTAATATACCGATGTAATTTGCATTAAAAAGTGCTTTTACTGGATTATCAACTAAGTTTAATAGTAATGCCTTAAGAACTTCCACCACACCACCAGGAGGCGTGATGTTTTCAACACCAGCTACAAGGGTTAGGCTTACTGGGAACATAAAGCTTGCAATAACAGCAACAAGTCCTGCTAAGAATGTTCCTAAAAGATAAAGAATGATAACAGTTTTCATATTGGTTTCATGACCACTTTTGTGTTGTGAAATGGCTCCCGTTACCAAAAATAATACTAGTATAGGTGCAATGGCTTTTAAAGCACCGACAAATAAAGAACCAAAAATTGATAATGGCTTTGCAACATCAGGAATGGTTACCGCCAATATAATACCAATGATTAGGCCTATAATTATTCTTTTTACTAAACTTAATTTATTCCATTTCTTCATTAGATTTTTCATAATATTTTTCCTCCTATTACGTAAGATAAAAACTAAGTAAGGTGAAGTGAATTTAAATTTGTTACTAGGAAATACTTTGGTAAAAATAAGTTTATCATGAATCTTCACTAATGTGAAGTGGAAAAGCATATGAATTTTCAATTAATTAATGGACACCTTTACATAAATGTCCTATAAAATAAATAATTTGAAAGTATAATTTATTTTGAAATTATCATTAAAATTAGTGTAAATCTAATCTAAAGGTGAATATGATTAAATTCAAAATTTTAATAAAATCACTTTGAATGCAGGAATTTACCTTTAGACAAGCATTATTAAAACATATAGTTACCTATATCAATACTATTTTAGGATAGTACTTCGTTAATTATTCACTCAAAATAAAACTTTAATCGAAAACGAAGATTTTACTAAAGTATGCAGGAAAAATAAATTCAAGCATTAAAGCTTGAGTTATTGGCTTTTTACTTGAATATGTGTATTATGTAAATAAAAGATGAAAAAGTAGAGTTATTGTAAAGAACTTAATAGAAAAAGGTAATTTCTAAAGAGTTCAAAGTATTATATAGTCAAGGTTACTATACATAAATATGGGGAGGTAAAAGTATGTCAAATGTTATATATAGAAAATTAGAATTAGGAGAATGTGAGCATATAAACAAAATGAATCCATCTCAATATATAGGAAAGGCATGGAGAGAGGTGGATGGAAACCGTAAATTAGTGGAAATCAATTATCATGATTGTGATTGGCCAAATGGGTATGAATACCATCTTAGAGAGTTGAAAAAAACTATTTTAAGTGGTGGAAGTGCCATTGGTGCTTTTGATACGAATAACAAATTATTGGGATTTTCAACAGTTAACCGTAAATTTTTTGGTGAAAAATTTAATTATGTTTTATTAGATCAACTTTTCATAACTTTAGAATGTAGAAATAAAGGAATAGGCAAAAGGTTATTCATACTTTCTGCAAATGTTGCAAGAGAGTGGAAAGCAGATAAAATTTATATTTGTGCAGGTTCTGCTGAAGAAACAATTGCTTTTTATTTTTCAATAGGATGTAAAGAAGCGGAGGAAATAAATCAAGAACTATATGAAAATGACACAAGAGATTATCAATTAGAGTTTTCATTATAAAAATGACACATGCATGAGCAAATAAAAGATTAGTCAACTAACCCAATTAAAGTATAACTTTGAAAATTAAGATAAATAACTATTGAAACAGTTTATATTAAATGATAATATTTAAATGTTATAATTTAAATTGGATTAAAATACAAGGGAAACTGTGAAATACATATTTAGTTTGGGCATCTTATATGTATGGAGTTAGTGATGCAACCGACCCTATATTCATAATTTTATGAATATAGGGTTTTAATTTTATATTTGATGAATTATTACATAACTAAACATAGGAGGTATATGTAAAAATGAATATTTTAATTATTGATGATTCTACTTTTTCTCAAAAAATAATAGGTAACTTAATTGTAAAATATTTAGATGGTGTAAACACTTATTTTGCAAAGGATGGAGAAGAAGGATTAGAAAAGTACAAAAGTATTAAACCTGATTATACATTTGTGGATTTATTAATGCCTAAATTAAATGGAGGAGAACTGATAAAACTAATAAATGAGTATGATTCTAATGCAAAAATAATTGTAGTTTCTGCAGATGTTCAAAAAAGTATAAAAGAAGAAATAGAATCATATGGGGTAATAGAATTTATAAACAAGCCCTTTACTGAAGAAAAAGCCAAATCTATATGTGAGATAATAAGGAATGTTCGAAATGAATAATAGAGTAGAAAGAGAAGATATATTAAAAGAGTTATTTAATATAAGTGTTGGTAAATCAGCGAGTATACTGTCTGAAATAATAAATAAAAAAATATTATTAAATGTACCAAATTTGAAAATTTTAAGTTTAAATGAAAAAACAATAGCAATAGATGATTATCTTCCACAAGTAATGCAAGGAACTATAATGGTATCCTCTATAGCATTTGAAGATGAACTGAGAGGAAAGGCAAGTTTAATATTTCCAGCAGATAAAATGAGAACATTTATAGACCTGTGTTTAAATGAAAATGATGAAAATCAACTAAGTAATATGAATTTTACTGATATAGATTTTGATATTATAAAGGAAATTGGTAATATAATATTAAATTCAATAATTGGAGAAATAGGAAATTATCTAAAATTAAGATTAAATTATACTTTACCAGAAGTTAACGTATTTAATAAAGTAGATTTTGAAAAAAATATAAAGAGCAAAGAGTATGAGCATATTTTGATGCTATATATAACCTTTAAAATAGACAATTCAGAAATAGCAGGTGCTATAATAATTAATCTTACTTTAAGTTCATTAAGTCAATTATTAAATAAAGTAGGAATGATAGAAGATGATTTCTGTGGATAGAATTTTATATAATATATTAGATAGTATAGATGAAGGAATAATAATATTAGACGAAGATTTAAAAGTTTTATTTTGGAATAGCTATATGGAATGTTTAACTCATATTAGTGAGGATAAGGTAATAAATAGCTGTATATATGATATTATTCCAAGTCTGAATAAAGGTTATTTTAAAGATACAATGAAGTGCATAGTCAATGATGGAAGAAAAATATTTTTTTCAGCAGCAATGCATAAAGATTTGCTAAGTAATAATAAAAATTTAAATTTAAAGATAAGTAGAATAGAGAAAGATAATTTGAATTTTATACTTATTGAATTTATTGATGTGACTAATCAATTTTTACGTATCGATCAACTAAAAAAATATGTGAATGAATTATATATTTTAAATAAAGAATTAAAGGAAAAGGAAAAAACTATTAATAAATTAGCTTATTATGATGGACTAACAGGTGTAGCAAATAGAACATTATTTTATAAAATGGCAGATGAATTTTATAATAATGCTAAAAGAAATAATAGTCTTTTAGGGCTTATGTTTATAGATGTTGATAAATTCAAATATATAAATGATACATATGGACATAAAAAAGGTGACGAGGTTCTCATTCATGTAGCTAAAATATTAAAAGAATCTACTAGAAATGGGGATATAATTGCTAGATTTGGTGGAGATGAATTTTTAATATTGCTACATTCTATAAAGAGTTACCATGATTGCGAAGCTGTAGCCTCCAGAATTAATAATAGTACTGAAATTTTATATTGTAAAGAAGAGCAAATAAAAATATCTTTAAGCATAGGTATTAGTATATTACCCGATGAGGCTAATGATATTGATGAACTAATATTAGAAGCAGATAGAGCAATGTATAAAGCTAAAAAACTAGGTGGGGATGGATACTATTTCTTTTAATAATAGTAAAAACAAGGGTACTGTGTAGAGATTACAAGTATCCTTGTTTTATGTAACTTAGCTTAGAGTTTATTTTTTTTGCATAAATGCAGGAATGCTTTCTACAAAAAAATTAACAAAGGTGTCCTTAAACTTTTCATCTTCCTGCTTTAATACCCCAAGGGAATATTGCATTGCAATACCATCTAGTGCTGCTATTAAAATAGTAGCAAGACTTTTTTTATAGTCTTCATTTTCAATACCAAATGCGTAAAAGTACATATCTGCTACTTTGTTGATTATTTCATTATAATCTTGTTTAAGGCTTTCACTAAGAGATCCACCTTTTGATAACACATAACCTATTAATAGAACTAAAAGGCGTTGCTCATTAACTTTTGACATACGTTCTCTAACTTTATTACTAATTTCATTTAACATATTTTCAGTGCTTTTAAGATTACTACTTTCATCTTTTTCAGAGAGCTTTTGAGCAAAGTACGTAGCTTCCTTTACTGCATGGTAGAATAGCTCGTCCTTATTCTTAAAATGATGGTATATGGCACCAGTAGTAAGACCAGCAGCTGAGGCTATTTCACGCAAACTTGTTTCTTCAAAGCCATTTTCTATAAATACACTAATTGCGGCATCTAAAATACGTTGTTTTTTTTGATTTTGTTGATTAGCGTCCATATTATTCACCCCATTTATAAATAGTATATCATAATTTTACAATATAGGTTTTCCTTTATCACAGTACTATTGTTTAAAGAATATAGCATTTAATATTTTCGCAATATATTTATTATTTTGAATGTTAATTCATTGACAAAGGAAAATATGTATTATATCATAAACATAACAACTGTTATGTTATATTGTGGGATAGCTGGTAATTATATATTAGAGGCTACTTCAATAAAATAACCTAAATTAAGTATGAAATGGGGGAGAGGTTATATGGAGGCATATAAAGTTTTAGAAATCAAGCAAAATGTTTTTGACAACAATGACCGTCAGGCAGAACTACTTAGAGAGGATTTAAAAAAAGATGGGGTCTTTTTATTAAATCTCATGTCATCACCTGGTTCTGGGAAAACGACGACCGTTTTAAGAACAATTGAGGCTTTGAAAAATGAAATGAATATTGGTATTTTAGAAGCTGATATTGATTCAGATGTTGATGCACATAAGGTTTCACAGACTGGTGCTAAAGTAATTCAGTTGCACACAGGAGGAATGTGTCATCTTGATGCTGATATGACTAGACAAGGTTTAGAGGGGCTTGGAACTGAAAATGTTGATTTTGTAATATTAGAGAATGTCGGTAATTTGGTGTGTCCAGCGGAATTTGACACTGGTGCATCTAAAAATGCTATGATTCTAAGCATACCTGAGGGGGATGATAAACCTTTAAAATATCCTTTAATGTTTTCTATAGTTGATGTTTTATTAGTTAATAAAATGGATGCAGCAGACTATTTTGAATTTGATTTAGAGGCAGTAAAAGAGAGAGTAAAAAAACTGAATCCCAATATTAAAGTTATTCCAATCTCAGCTAAAAATGGAGATGGAATTGGTGAATGGGTTGACTGGATACGTACACAAGTAAATAGTTGGAAGGATAAATAATTTTTTTAATATTCATAATATTAAAAATGTAAAACGATTTTTGTGTGATTTTGACCATAGATAATAATCAGCTCATTTCAGTTACTTTTGTTTTAATAACTTAATAAACCTAAAAGTGCTGACTATTTTCATATACTTATTACTAATAAAGAAACTTGCCATACTTATAATATATTGTAACATTAGTGTTTATATTTTGGGTTATGGCTCACATATAATTATTATTGGGAGGGATAATATATGGTCAAGGAAAAGGTACTTGATCTTGCAAATCACATCAGCAATAAGAAACGTGGCTCGAAAAATGAAATAAAAACTACAGATCCGGAGTATATGATTCTTGAACCTGTTGTTACAGAGGAAATGGCCGAAGTAGTACTTTGTATGGAAATACGTAAAAAAGTTACAGCTAAAGATGTTGCTCCTTTATGTGGCAAATCTGTAGAAAGAACAACAGAACTTTTGTTAGAATTAGCAGATGCAGGTGTTTGTTTTGTAAATGAAATTGATGGAGTAGATACATTTTGGTATGAGACATGGGTTCCCGGCATCATGGAAATGATGGTTAACAATAAAAAGAATGTTGAAAAGTATCCTCAAATTCCCAGAGCTTTTGAAGCTTATGGAAGAGTAAGAGGACCTAAGACAGCGGGTAGTTTTCCTGTAGGGGTAGGTCTTATGCGTGTTATTCCTATAGAACATGCTATTGAAGGTGAAACAAGAAGAGCATCCTATGAGGAAGTTTCTAAATATCTTAATGACAATGATATTTTCTCAGTTGCTGATTGTTCATGTCGTACAGCAAGAGAAGCTATGGGAGAAGGTTGCGGTCACCTGAAGGAAGATATTTGTATTCAGATGGGGCATGCTGCAGAATATTATATACGTACAAAGAGAGGTCGACAGATTACTCGAGAAGAAGCCTTTGAAATTATTAAGAGAGCAGAGGAAAATGGTTTAATGCATCAGATACCTAATTTGGATGGTTCAGGTAAAACTCATGCTATTTGTAATTGCTGTGGATGTTCATGTCTATCTTTAAGAACTGCTAGTATGTTCATTAATGCTGATATGGTACGCTCAAACTATGTTTCTAAAGTGGACAAAGATAAATGCGTTGCTTGTGGAGAATGTGTTCAAAATTGTCCTGTTAATGCACTACAATTAGGTCAAAAATTATGTTCCAAAACACCAGTTACTACTGAGATAAAAAGAACAGAAACCCCTAGGGATACAGATTGGGGTCCTGATAAATGGAATCCTGATTATCGAATAAATAGGAAAGATGTAGTTGATACGGGTACAAGTCCTTGTAAAACCAATTGCCCAGCTCATATTGCTGTTCAAGGCTATGTTAAACTTGCATCTCAGGGAAGGTATAGGGAAGCTCTTGAGCTTATCAAACAAGAAAATCCATTTCCAGCAGTATGCGGACGTATTTGTCCAAGAAAATGTGAAACAGATTGTACTAGAGGGGATATTGATGATCCAGTTGCTATTGATGAAATCAAAAAATTTATTGCAGACCAAGATTTAAATATTGATCACCGATATGTGCCTAAGCGTAGACACGAGTATGGTAAAAAAATTGCAGTAGTAGGAGCTGGTCCTTCAGGCCTTAGCTGTGCATACTACTTAGCTATTGATGGTTATAATGTAACTGTGTTTGAGAAAGAAGAGGTTCTTGGTGGAATGTTGACCCTGGGAATACCTGCTTTCAGACTTGAAAAAGAAGTTATAAATGCAGAAATCAATATATTGAAAGAATTAGGTGTTGAATTTAAGACAGGCGTTGAGGTTGGAAAAGATGTAGGTCTTAATGAGTTAAGAAATCAAGGATTTAAAGCTTTTTATATTGCAATAGGTGCTTGCACTGGAAGAAAGCTTGGTATAGAAGGTGAAAATTCGGAAAATGTTATTACAGGGATCGACTTCATGAGAGATGTAAACTTAGGTAAGGAACTAAAACTTGAAGGTAATGTAATCGTAATCGGTGGAGGTAACGTTGCTATTGATGTTGCAAGAACAGCTACTAGAATTGGGGATATACAAGTTAAAATGTACTGTCTAGAAAGTCGTGAACAAATGCCTGCCCTTCCAGAAGAAATTGAAGAAGCATTATCAGAGGATATTGAAATCAATAATTCTTGGGGGCCAAAGAGAGTTATTGTTGAAAATGGTCGTGCTACTGGGGTAGAATTCAAAAAATGTGTTTCTGTATTTGATGAAAATGGAAGATTTAATCCATCTTATGATGAAAATAATACTGTAATAGTTAAAGCTGATACTATATTGCTTTCAATAGGGCAAGGAATGGATTGGGGTGAACTTTTAGCAGATAGCAAAATTGAACTTAATAGAAATAATACCATTAAGGCAGATTCAGTTACATTACAGACAGGTGAGCCTGATGTTTTTGCTGGTGGTGATGCATTAACAGGACCAAAGTTTGCCATCGATGCTATTGCCTTAGGTAAAGAAGGTGCAATTTCAATTCATCGTTATGTTCAGCCAGGACAAAGTTTGATTATTGGTCGTGACAGAAAAGAATATCATGCTTTAAATAAAGATAACCTAGAACTTCAAGGATATGACTGTACTCCTAGACAAAGCATAGGTCATGTGGATGGAAGCAAATCAAGAAAAACCTTCAAAGATTTACGTGGAACCTTTACTGAAGATCAGATTAAAAAGGAAACAGAACGTTGTCTTAGCTGTGGTGCAACGGTTGTAGATGAATTCCTTTGTGTAGGATGTGGTCAATGTACAACTAAATGTAAGTTTGATGCTATTTCCCTTGTAAGAAAATATGATGGTGAGGGTGTAGCCTATGAGGATCTAAAACCAGTAGTTATAAAACAAGTTCTTAAGCGTAAGGTAAAAATTACAACTAAAAAGGTAAAAAAACTCTTTAAATAATTTATTTGGGTAATAGAAAAGTTAATAAAGTAATTTTTAATTTTAAAAGGGGTAGAGGGTGAATAAAATGTTTGAATTTAATTACGTTGAAGGAGCAACATTTTTTACTGCATGGGGAATGTGGTTTGTTGTTTTTGCAGGCTTGTTTCTATTTAATGAATTTTCTAGAAGACAGAAATGGGCAGGATTTTTTAGCTTTGTTATTTTGCCAATTATTTTAACAATTATTTGGATGACTGTTTTAAAAGATGTTACCTATACTGACTGGTTCCATTTAGCTAAAGTTTATTCTGCAACAGCAGGATGTATTGGTTTTTGGTGCATTCGTCATATTGAGAAAAAAGATAAAATCACTGGTGAGGTTGTTTGGAGACTAGCTGATAATAAAATTGCCTTATGTTTTCCACCACTAATTCTTGCTATTAATATTCTAGAGGCAGTTGTAAGGGATATTGAGGTAGGATCCACCTATTGGATGATGAATTCCGGTGCTATTGAAGGGGAAGTAATAGGTGTAATGGGCGGTCCATGGAACTATATGAATGCAGTTGCAGGTATACTAAATATTATTGCCATAACTGGTTGGTTTGGAATAGTAATTAGGAAAGAAACTAAAAAGGACAAAAGTAAGGATATGCTATGGCCTGATATGCTATGGTTCTGGATTATAGCATATGATTTATGGAATTTTGTATACACTTATAATTGCATACCTACTCATTCTTGGTATGCAGGTTTTGCATTACTTCTTGCACCAACTCTTTGTGCTTTTACAGTTGGAAAGGGAGCTTGGCTACAGCATAGAGCTCAAACTTTAGCTATATGGTGTATGTTCGCTCAGACTTTTCCAAATTTTCAGGATACAGGAATGTTTGTAGTTAAATCAACTTACAATCCTACAATTTACACAATTTTAGGTGCAATAGCCCTTGCAAGTAATATAGCAGTATTTATTTATATGATATATAAAATGAAGAAAACTAGGAGAAATCCTTATAAGGAGGAGCTCTACACTGACCTTGATAAGTTCAAAGAAATCAAGATGATGATGTAAAGTAATTATTTACAGAATTAGTATAATATGTTATATTAATACATGAATAGAAACCATGAAGGTTTCAAAATATTAATAAAAATTTTAAGAATTAATGAAAATCAGACCCATGAAGGGCTAAGTATATATACTTACCTTTTTGGGTCATTTTATTTTGTAAAAGAGCGGATATTATGCACATGGTTGATGCTTTGATTTTGCCGGTGGTGGGAGGAACTATGTTAGCTGCCACAACAGGAGTTACAACTTATTCAATTAAAAAATTCAAATGATATGGATGAAAAGAAAATTCCTTTGATGGGAGTAATGTATTTACCTTGGATTTTATATATGCTTTATAGCATATCCTTTAATTTATAAATGGTTTACACGCAAAGGGATTACTTCTAAGAAAATTTTTGGAGCCTCAATGGCATCTACTTTGGTTGGTTTGCAAATAGGAGCTTTCAGCGTTATACTTCAGACACTTTTATCAGGAAAGACTGAATTGCCTTTTGGAACCTTTTTATTGTTAATGCAACCAATACACCTAGCGATAGGAGTGGCGGAAGGGCTTGTCACATCAGAAATTGTTACTTTTGTATGGAGAGCTAGACCAGAAATTATAGAAAAGGAAGCTAAAGGAGAAGCTCTTGGGAATATATCCATGAAAAAGATAATAATAAGACTTGTAATTGGAGTAGTATTAGTAGGTAGTGCACTTTCTTGGTTTGCATCTTCAAAATACAATGGTTTTGGGAGGGGTTGTTATTTCAAGAGGATGGGTAACATTTTTATCTATTTTTATAAAATGTGGATTAACAGTGATGGTTAGTATTTTATTAATTACAACTACAGGAATGGATAAGTTGGCTGTGGCATTACGTATGCTGAAAATTCCTAAAATATTTGTATTGCAGCTATTATTAACATACAGATATATATCCATGCTGGTAGAAGAAGTTTCTAGAATGATGAGAGCATATTCCCTTAGGTCACCTGGGCAAAAGGGCATACATCGAAGTGTTTTGGGCTCTTTTGTAGGACAGTTGATACTTAGGACATTGGATAGGGGACAACGGGTGTATCAGTCTATGAATTTGAGGGGCTTTACAGGTGAGTATAATACTGGAGATGTCGCAAAATTAAACTTTAATGACTTTGCTTATTTAGCAGGATGGAGTTTATTTTTCATTACAGCAAGAATTTACAATATACCTATGCTTATAGGTTCATTAATTACGGGGGTGATTAAATAGATGAGTCATCTTCAGAATTGTCCTATCTGTGGAGCTTCAAAAAATGATTTCTATACCATATAAACCCAACAATTATGCCTATTTATTTGGTATAATGTAAATGTAAGTCTTATAATTGGGGGGATAAAATGCGAATTGCAGTTATAGATGGACAAGGTGGGGGAATAGGTAAAGCTATTGTTGAAAAATTCAGGAGAGAATTTGAAGATAGAATTGAAATTGTTGCATTGGGAACAAACTCGTTGGCAACTTCGTTAATGATGAAAGCTGGTGCTAACGAGGGTGCCACAGGTGAAAATGCTATTGTTTATAATGTTTCCAAGGTGGATGTAATCTTGGGACCAATAGGTATAATATGTGCAAATTCATTACTGGGTGAACTGACACCATCTATGGCGAAAGCTATAGCAGAAAGTCCTGTGAAAAAAGTACTAATTCCATTGAACAGATGTAATGTAGTAGTTACTGGTATTGAAAATAAGCCACTTCCACATTACATAGATGATGCCATTGAAATAATTAAAGCTTGGAGAGGTGAATGATATGTGTGAAGCAAATGTTTATTTTATTGACAAGGAAGGAAAAGAGAAGTTATTGTTAGAATCTGTAGATAAGGTTGTACCAAGTGAATATGGTATTTTACTTGAAAATATATTCAGTGAGAGAAAAATTGTAAAAGCAAAAATAAAGGAAATGGCTCTTGTTGAGCATCGTATTGTTCTCGAGGAAGAGTAAGAATTTTGTTTATTTATAAAGATGTTCTTTTATTTAAAGAGTTACACAGCCTACTAAAATTAAAAGTGTATAAGGTGATATAAAATCTAAAAAGTTCAAATTAAATTCACAATAATATATATATAACATAATATATTATTGAATTATTATTTCTGGAGGAAATTTCAGTGTATATTAAACCTAGAGTAGAGGAACCAATGATGTATAGCCCTCAGTTACAAGAGGCACTTGAGGGAATAAAAGAAGCAGTTCAAGGTGAAAGGGAAGATGAACTTTTTTATGATTATCTTATAAGTGTAGCACCTACTATGGAAGAAAAAGATATTATAACTTCTATAAGAGATGATGAACGTAGACATAATAGAGAGTTTAGAAAAATTTATAGGGACTTTACAGGTATGGATGTTCCGACCGTAGAGAATGAAACCTTTGAAAGACCAGAGTCGTATATAGATGGTATTAAAAAAGCTTTATTTGGAGAGCTAAGAGCAGTAGAAAGATATAGGGATATTAGAAAAAATTTGGGGATGGGACCATACAGGGATGTCTTATTTGATATAATTACAGATGAAATAAAGCACTCTTCAAAATATAATTATCTGTTTACTTTAAACAGAAGTATGGAGATTCCATCTATGAATAGACGCTCAATGCAGGATACTTCTAAATTTACGCCAGACGACTGGGTAAGGTATATAACTCCATTAGTAACTCGTGCTTTAGCAGAAGCTAGAGAAGGGATTAATCCTGAACACTTATATCAAGAATTTATCCTATCAGGTGTCCTTGTTGGTCTGGGAAAAACTCCTCAGGAAGCCATTGAACAGGTAGAAGAGTGGGAAAGGACAGGTGTATCTAAACTGCTTGCAGAAAGTAAAATGGCAAGAGGTTACTATTATTACTAGAGTATGAAGCTAAAAAGTAAAATGTGATATCTTAGTATTTAAGTTATCGCATTTTATTTTTTGATGATTTGAAATGCAAGCTGGTTTTAATATATTAAGCTAGTTGTTCTGTTCATGCAGGTTTGGAGGCTTTTGTTAATAGTACTATTATTTTTATAAATAAAAATAGATAAGTCGATGAAATACAATCCTTATACTTTCAATAAACATTGATAAAAAAAGATTTATTGAGGAAGGGTTTTTTAAGTGTAAGTAGAATAGTAAATATAGATAATGATTTACATATAGGAGGTAAACAAAATGGCAGAAACACAAAGCATATTAACATGGACACTAGTATCTGAATGCCCAATTCCAAATGACGTTAACAATTTATTGGTGGAAGGAGAAGTGGCAGTTGCTGCTTATAAAACATTCCGTGACAGCGCAATTTTTACTAATAAAAGACTAATTGTAAGAGATGCACAAGGGCTTACAGGTAAAAAAGTAGAGGTTTATTCTTTACCTTATTCTTCTATTAATATGTGGTCTACTGAAAATGCAGGGAAGCTTTTTGATCTTAATGCTGAAGTTGAATTATGGACTAGAGCAGGTCAAATCAAAGTAAACCTTCAAAAGGGAGTAGATATTCGTAAATTGGATATGTTAATAGCAAATGCACTTTTGAAATAGAAGAAATTCGACAGGTATATGCTAGGTTTTATGCTGCAGTTTTTGCTATGTATGTTAAATTTAGAAATGGTATACCTTTAAACAAAATTGAAGAATTATTACTAGATTCATTAAAAGAAAATAAGTTAATTTAAGAACTCTCATTAAGGGGGTTCTTTTTAAATATTTTTTAATTGAGTAGCATTTTTATAAAAAAATAGTGATTTAATCATTTAAATATGTAGAATTATTATGTATAATGTAGCTAAATGGAATAGTATTTCATATAACAACGGAAGAGGAAGGTGATTATTATTAGGAATAAAGGAATATATATTTTCATTGTAATTATGGTTGCAGTGATGATTTGCTTTACTACTTATAGCGAAAACATAATAATGGCTAAGGCTAAAGATGATGAATTAATTAATAATAAGCTTAAAGCGCCTTTTTATCCATGGGATAATGAATTACCTAATATAGAAACACCAGAAGGATTTGATTGGAGAGAATTTCAAGGTACTACCTTAAATTTTGTGGTAGAAAATAATATAAATGCTAATATTCTTTCTAGGGAATGTAGAAACTTTACCGAGAAAACTGGTATTAGAGTAAATATTAGACCAATGGATTATACTACAATGATAAAAAAGATAAACAATGATTTTATATCTGAGAGAGGAAAGTTTCAACTTGTTTATGTAGATCCATATCAAACTCTTAACAGGTTTTACAATAATCTAGAGGATTTAAATTTATATAATAATGATCCTAAGATGCCTCATATACCAGGTGGAATGGAGGATTTCTTTGATAATCAAGTAAATATTTTATCCTATTTTGGTGATAAGACTAAGTTATGTGCTATACCTTTTGATACTACAACTATGATTTTCTTTTATAGAAAAGATATTTTTGAAAAATATAGAGATCAATTTATGGCTGCGAATGGATTTGATTGGACTCCAGGAGGAAAAGATTTTACTTGGGAAAGATATTGCATTGTTTCCAAGTGGATCGATGAAAATGTTCCAGATGAAGAAGTTAAATATGGAAGTGCACAGATGGCTCAACTGCATAATTCAGTATATTGTGATTTTTCTAATGTCCTTGCATCCTATGGAGGAAATTATTTTGATGATCCCTATGTTAATACATTAGGAGTAGAAAACCCTAAAATGATTTCAGTACAAAATGATAGATTTGAAGATGGATTAAGTATGTACAAGCAAATGGTAGAAGTAGGGGCACCAGAGAGCATTAATTGGAATTGGACAGATACTGCAGAGGCATTTAAAAATGGTGAAATTGCAATGATGGCAAACTGGGATGAGAATGGGGCTGTAGTGGAAAATCCTAATATATCTAAGGTGGCAGGTAAGGTTGGCTATAGCATATTGCCCTATGGAGATGTAAGAAGTGCAAATATATATGGAGGAGCAGGCATAGGTATTAATAGCAATGCTACAGAAATTGAAAAGAAGGCTGCCTGGTTATTTATAGTTTGGGCTACAGCTCCGCAGACACAAAGTATGGTTTTATGGGAACCTGAGGGTGGAAGCATGCCACCAAGAAAATCTGTATATAATAGCAAGGATGTACAGAACATCATAGAGAATGTAAAAAGTAGTACAAATGAAATAAGTAATTTAAATCACTTACCTGCACTATTAGAGGTTTGGAAAGAGGATAATGTATATTTTAGATCTAAGATAAGTAATTTCTATTTTGTAGAACAAATAATTATTAACAACGTAAGAGATATGGTTAACAATGATTTGGATCCTAAGGTGGTAGCAGATAAAATATTTGAAGAGTTGAGTTTACTACAATGAAGAGTGGAGATAAAATGAAAGCCTCTTGGATTAAAAAGAGCTTTAGAAATAAGTTATTAGTTATTTTTATTCTATTAATATTTATACCTATTGGATTTATATATATTATTTATAACAATGTGATGAAATCTATTATTACTACAAAGTATAGTGAATCTGCAAAACAATCTGTATATGAGGCAGGAAGTAATATTGATTTCATAATTGATAGCATTGCAGACTTATCAGATATGGTTGTTAATAATAGAGATTTTATAGAAAACTTGAAAGATTCATCAATGCAAAGTCATGAGGACGTAAATAATATACTGAGGAATTTTTGTACTACAAATGAAGAGGTGGAAAGTATAACCCTTATAACTAAAGATAAAACTTATGATGTGGGTGCTATTAAAACTTATGTGCAAGAGGAAATTGATATTAATAATATTAATAAAACACATGGAGAGTTAGTTTGGTTTGATACAATTCCTGTTAGAGTTAAGATATTGTCGGGAGAAATTCCTAAGAATTATTTTTCTTTAGGAAGAAAGGTAATAGATTTAAATAGCTTAATGGACATGGGAATAATATTTATAGATATGGATGAAACAATATTAGAGGATTCTTATAAAAGTCTTATCACAGAAGAAAGTAGCGAATTATTTATTTGTAATTCCAAAGGTCAGATTATTAGTCATTCCAATAAGGAAATCATAGGGAAGAATATTGGAGATAAAAATTATGCATTAGAAGTGCTATCATCCAATAAAGATGTGGGTTCAATAGAGTTTACCGATGATAATATTGAAAAGGTATGTATATATTCAAATATTCCCTCGGCGAATTGGAAAATTGTAAAGATTATATCTAAAGAATATCTATACAAAGAAATTACAAATATGCAACGATATATGCTTATAGGTGGAACAATCTATGTAATTATAACTATACTAATTTGTTTATTCTTTTCGTCACAAATTTCAAGGCCTATGGTGAGTATGAAAAATATGATGAAGAAGGCTGAAGATGGAGATCTAAATGTACGCATAAATGTGGATAGAACTGATGAGCTAGGGGAACTTGGAAATAGTTTTAATAATATGATTGGAAAGATGAATGAAGTTGTTGATAAGCTAGTGGAAGAGGAAAGATTTAAAAAAGAATTAGAACTTGAGACATTGCATGCACAAATTAATCCACATTTCTTATATAACACTTTAAATACTATAAAATGGATGGCTAAGATACAGGGTGATAAATCTGTAAGTAATGCAGTAACTTCTCTAATAAAACTCTTAAGGGTAAGTATAAACTTAGGAAAGGAAATGATCACTTTAGAGGATGAGATAGATTATGTTAGAAATTATATAAACATACAAAACTTAAGGTTTAATGAAAAAGTTAACATTATCTATAACATTGATGAAGAATGCCTTAAGTGTACAATACCTAAACTAATTTTACAGCCCATTGTAGAAAATTCCTTGATATATGGTATTAGGGAAGATGAAGAAGAGGAACCATTAGAAATATCTATAAAAGCATGTATAGAAGAGGATAATTTAATTATTCTTGTAAAAGATAATGGACCAGGAATTAGTGATGAGGATATAGAAAAAATCTTTAGTAAAGAAAAGGATGTAAACAAATTTAGTAAAGTTGGATTAAATAATGTAAATCAAAGAATAAAGCTCTATTGTGGCGAAGAATATGGAATTAACATAGGAAATAGAAGTAAACTAGGTACTTACGTTAAGGTAGAGGTTCCTAGAATTATAATGAGTAAATCTGCTGGTGACTTTTTAATAGATAAAGAGGGTGATGAAAGTATATAAGGTTTTAATTGTAGATGATGAGGTTCTTGTGAGAGTAGGGTTAAAATCCACAATAGATTGGAATAGCATAGGCTTTACAGTTATAGGTGAGGCTCCAAATGGTGAAAAGGCATATGAGATGTATAAGCTATATAACCCAGATGTGATTATAACAGATATAAAAATGCCTAAGAAGGATGGCTTATGGTTAACCAAAGAAGTAAGGAAAGAAGATAGCTTAACTCAAATACTTGTGTTGACCTGCTATGATGATTTTACAAATGTAAGACAAGCATTAAAGTGCGGAGCTAATAATTATATTCTTAAGTCAGAGGTAGAGGATGAGGAACTAATAAGTACCATGCTAGAGGTAAAGAGAAATTTAGATGATATGGATAATGGAGAGTTAGGTAAGGATAAGGCTAGTGAAACTTTAATGAAGACTAAAAATCAGCTTATAGAGTATCTTATAGATGGTTCAAGTTCCTTTGAAGAGATAGACCTTGAGGGGTTTAAACAGGTGGATTTTAATATTAATGGAGGGAAATATTCTATTTTAGGTTTGTTTCCTGAATCAACGGATATAGCTATTTCTATTGAAGGAAAAGAAAGTAAAAATGTGAAAAATGCTATGATAGAGATTATAACATGGATATTTTCTAAAGAGAAAATACAATGTCTTGTAAAGGGACAGGGAGATGGGTTTTTATATTTCATTTCCAAGGAAGATATTAAAAATAGTGAGGTACAGGAGGTAATTAAATATATAAAAGCCACTGTAATTCAATACTTTAATATTAAGTTAGATGTAATCTATACGCCTATATTTGATAATCTTAGGGAATTTCCAAATAAATTTAAGGAATCTGTGGAAAGAAGTAAAGACATATTCTATTTACCCTTAAGTTCTACATTAGAAACAAGGGCAAATAGAGAACTTAAGGATATAAATATGTTGAAATTCGAAAAGCATTCCAAGGGTGTTCTTATAAATTTTATAGAAGAAGGAAGCATAGAGGAAGGCAAAAATTATATTCTTTATATAGAGAAGGAAATAAAAAGTTGTAAAATATCAGAGTTAACATGTAAGCTTATGTACTGCAATATTGTTGTTAGTATACTAGAGAAGTATGAGGAGTACTTTGAAGGAAATGATTATGAGACTTTATATCAGGGGTATTACAATAAAATTATGGATTCTACTAAAATTATGTTTATATCAGAATTAATGTGTAAGTTTATAGATGAGATATCTCAGTTAGTTTTACGAATAAGGGATGATCAGAACTCTAAATATATAATAAATAAAGTTGTTGAGTATATTGAGAAAAATTATTCAAGCAAAGTTACATTAGAAGATATAGCTGTTCATATTAATCTATCTAAACAATATATATCATTTTTATTTAAAAAGGAGACAGGGATAAATATTTCTTCTTATATTATCAATCTTCGTATAGATAAGGCAAAGGAAATGATTATTAAAGGTGAAGATAGTATGAAAGTGATTTATCAAAAGGTAGGATTTACGGATCAACAGTATTTTTATAAGACTTTTAAAAAGGTAACAGGATTAACTGTAGGTCAATACAAAGATAGCATACAAAAATAAATAAAGTGTAGCACATAAATACTATTTAACTATGTTAAGTAGTGTTTTTTTTATAAAATAGTAGTATTAGCGAGAAAAATGTTGAAAAATATATAAATATGTTACACAACTATATTAATATATTACACAAAAAAATTAATATATTGCACAAAAAACTTTGTGAAAAATTAGGTAAGAATAATTTACACAAAACCAAGGTTATTTTCCATTATGGGTTAATAACTTTTTTATTATAATTAAGCCATAGATTGAAATTAAAAGTTTACAAGGGGGGATAAAGGTGGAGAGCAATATACCAAAGCTAGAATTAAAAGGTATACAGAAATTTTTTCCTGGGGTAACTGCATTAGCTAATGTAAGTTTTTCCGTTAAAAAGGGAACAGTTCATGTGCTTTGTGGAGAAAATGGAGCAGGAAAATCTACACTTATGAAGATAATAAATGGAATATACCAGCCTGATGGTGGAAGCATTCATATAGATGGTAAAGAAGTTAAGATACAGAATCCTATTGAAGCTCGTAAGCATGGTATTTCTATGATATTTCAAGAGTTAAATTATATACCTGAAATCACCATAGAAGAAAGTATATTTTTAGGAAGAGAGCCAGTAAATAAACTGGGGAAAATCAATTGGAAGAAGATTAGAAAAGATACAGAAGAACTACTAAAACAAGAAAATTTACCATATTCTCCAACAACTCAGTTTAAAGATCTTACAGTGTCAGATATACAGATGCTAGAGATACTAAAGGCTATGTCCTATAATTCAGAGGTTATTATTATGGATGAGCCTACATCTGCAATTACTAGAAAAGAGGTAGGAGTTCTATTTGAAAAAATTGCTGAGTTAAAAAGTAAAGGTGTTAGTATAATATACATATCCCATAAGATGGAAGAAATCTTTAAAATAGCTGATGAAATAACAGTTATAAGAGATGGAGTTGTTATTGATACTAAGCCAGCCAGTGAACTAGATATAGACAAGGTTATTTCTCTTATGGTAGGTCGTAAAATTACTAATGCTTACCCTAAGGAAGATATTAAAATTGGAGAAACCATGTTAGAGGTTAAAGGATTAACTGATGGTAAGTATTTTGATGATATCAATTTCCATGTAAAAAGAGGAGAAATTGTAGGTTTCGCAGGTCTTATGGGAGCAGGTAGAAGTGAAGTGGCTAGAACAATATTTGGACTAGATCCATACCTTTCAGGTGAAATTAAAGTCAAGGGTAAGGAAGTAAAAATTAAAAATGTAAAAGATAGTATTAATAATGGCATTGTTATGCTGTCAGAAGATCGTAAGAGATATGGAATTGTAGGAATTAGAAGTATAACTGAAAATGTATCCATATCTAATTTAGAGAAATTCTTTTATAAGGGTCATCTCCATAGTAAAAAAGAGATTAGTAGTGTATCAAATATATGTGAAAGAATGAAGGTTAAAAGTCCTAATTTAGAAACCTCCATTGATTCTCTAAGTGGAGGAAATCAGCAAAAGGTAATATTTGCAAAGTGGATGCTTAGAAATCCAGATGTTCTTATACTTGATGAGCCAACAAGAGGAATCGATGTAGGAGCAAAGTACGAAATATATAAACTTATAACAGAACTTGCAAAAGAAAACAGAGCAGTATTAATAATAAGTTCCGAATTGCCAGAACTTATAGGTATGTGCGATAGAATCTATGTTATGGCATCTGGAAAAATAACTGGAGAAATAGATAGAGAAAACGCAACACAAGAAGCTATTATGAAATTAGCTACAAGGGGGGAATAGAAGGATGAAGATGATAGATGTTAGACATAAATGGTCAAGAACCTCAAGTAAATATAGTATTTACATTGTATTACTTGCTATGTTTATGGCATGTTCTTTAATCAGTCCTGTATTTTTATCAACAGAAAACTTAACAAATATATCAAGACAAATATCTATAACAACTATTATTGCTTTTGGTGAAACAATTCTAATTATATGTGGTCTTATAGATTTATCAGCAGGTTCAGTTCTGGCTTTGTCAGGTTTGCTTTCCGTTGCTGCTTTTAAGGCTACGGGTTCTTTAGAAATAGCAGTGCTAGTTGGAGTACTTGTAGGTGTTCTTTGTAACTTTATTAATGGGATAATGGTAACTAAGTTTAAAGCACCTCCATTTATTGCCACATTAGCTATGCAAACTGTAGCAAGAGGTGCAGCTCTTTTATTTACTAATGGACAAAATATTTATCAAATAGGAGACTTTATTGTCCTAGGACAAAATTCTATAGGGTTTATTCCGATTCCTGTAATATTCATGGCTGGAATTACTCTTTTGACTTGGTACATTTTAAAACATACAAAGCTAGGTAGATGTGTTTATGCTGTAGGTGGTAGTGAAGAGGCTTCAAGAGCTTCAGGAATAGATGTAAATAAAACTAAGATGAAAGCTTATCTTATAAATGGTATATTTGTTGGAATTGCAGGAGTATTATTTATGTCTCGTGTTAACGCTGGACTTCCTAATGCAGGTATAGGAGCAGAATTTGAAGGAATGACAGCCGCAATAATTGGTGGAACAAGCTTCACTGGGGGAATTGGAACTGCAGGTGGAACTCTTGCAGGGGCATTCATTATGGGATTCTTAAACAATATAATGAACCTAGTAGGAATACAATCTTATATGCAACAAGTAGTAAAGGGAGTAATTATTGCTTTTGCAGTAATTTACGATATAAAATCTAAAAACAAAAGAGAAAGCAGAAAACTAGGCAGTATTGATGATAAAACCAAAGGTAAAAACGTAGTAGAAAGCAAAGCAACTTCTGTTTAATCTAAATCAAGTTAAAGTAAAAATTAAAATAAAATCAAAAATAATATTATTAGGGGGAGACAATTGCTATGAAAACAAAAAAAATATTAGCTTTAGCCATGTCATCAATATTGGCACTATCACTTACGGTAGGATGTTCTAATACTACAAAGAAAGAGTCAGCTGCAGATGGTGAAAAGACTTATAAGGTTGCATATATTGCAAGAGCACAAGGAGATTCTTTTGCTGCCTGGCTTGCAAATGCAGTAAAGGATGAAGTAGCTGCAAACTATAAGGACGTACAGGTAGATATATTTGATGGAGATAGTAAGAATGAAGTTATAGCATCTCATATTGAGAATGCAGTTACAAAACAATATGATGCGATTCTTCTTCAACCATTTGATTCTGAAGCACAAGTAGCACCAGCTATGGCAGCTATGGACAAAGGGGTTAAGGTTATTACAGTAAATAACCGTATTAATGATAATGATAGAGCAGCTGCAGTAGATGCAGATCCAGTTGATCAAGCTGCTAAAAATGCAAAGCTAGCTTTAGAACAGGTCCCTAAAAATGGAAAAGTTGTAGTTCTTATGGGACCAGCAGGTAACATGCATTCTGATAAGAGACGTGAAGGATGGGAAAAAGAGTTCTTTGCTAAGAGACCAGACGTTAAAATCTTAGATGAGCAAATTGCAAACTGGAACAAAGATGAAGCAATGAGATTAATGGAAGACTGGATTCAAACTCATGGAGAAATTGATGCAATAATATCTATGAATGATAACATGTGTGTAGGAGCTCTTGAAGCAGCTAAAGCAGCTGGAAAGACAAATATATTATCTTATGGTGTTGATGGAACAGCTGAAGCTTGCTTAGCTATAAAAAATGGTGAAATGACATCAACTACCCTTCAAAGTGCTTACGAGCTTGCAGAAAAAGCTGTTAAGCTAACATATGATGTTATGACTGGTAAAGTAGAGCGTGATACTATAATGGTAGATTGTCCATTAATCACAAAGGATAACGCTGATGAGTTTATAGAAATTCATAAAAAAGCAGGTAATATAGACTAATAAAAAATGTAGACCTTGTACAGCTTTGTGCAAGGTCTATAGTTGAAATTAATTTAGGCATTTTCAAAAAATAAATAAACCGGAATGCTCGTCTATTTTGTGTTATACTGCGTCAACAGAACCCTTAGATAGTGCTACTATCTGCGGAACCTGTTTCATTGTCTAACTCAAAATATACTTCCAATCTTTGACTTATTATTTATTTTCAGATGCTTTAGGAGGAATAAAGATGATAAACAAGGCAGTATATATGTGTGGAACTCATAATATGGAAACAAGAGATATTGAGGTTTCAGCTC
The DNA here is from genome assembly GCF_039521425.1 of Clostridium subterminale. Classification (NCBI taxonomy): domain Bacteria; kingdom Bacillati; phylum Bacillota; class Clostridia; order Eubacteriales; family Clostridiaceae; genus Clostridium; species Clostridium subterminale. Next base: position 136,048 of record NZ_BAAACI010000008.1, on the reverse strand, counting down.
CAAAGGATAAAGAAGTACTTATAAAATTAGAATATGTAGGAATTTGTGGTTCAGATGTACATTACTATGAGCATGGTAGAATAGGAGACTTCATAGTAGATGGAGACTTTATTTTAGGTCATGAATGTGCTGGAGAAATAGTTCAGGTAGGTCCTGGAGTTAAGAATTTAAAAGTTGGAGATAGAGTTGCATTAGAGCCAGGTCAAACTTGTGGTCAATGTGAATTTTGTAAAAGTGGTAAATATAATCTATGCCCAGACGTGGAGTTCCTAGCAACACCACCATATCATGGTTCTTTAATGAACTATATAACATATCCAGAAAATATGTGTTTTAAACTACCAGACAATGTATCAACTAAGGAGGGTGCTTTAGTTGAGCCTTTAGCAGTAGGATTACATGCTGTATCACAAGGAAGTGTGAAATTAGGGGATACAGTTGTAATTTTAGGTGCAGGCTGTATAGGTCTAGTAACTTTATTAGCTTGTAAGGCATATGGCGCTACAAATGTTATTGTTGTAGATGTTATAGATAAGAGATTAGACTATGCCCTAAAATTAGGTGCAACTAAAGTTATAAATGCTAAAAATCAAGATGTATTAGCTGTAATAAATGAGATAACAAATAATGCTGGTGCAAATGTTGTTATTGAAACAGCAGGATCAGAGCACACAATAAAGCAGACACCTTACTTAGTAAAAAGAGGTGGAACTATCGTATTAGTAGGACTTGCACCAAAGGATATAATTGAGTTTGATTTCATGCAAATTATGACTAAAGAAGTTGAAATAAAAAGTGTATTCAGATATAGAAATATATATCCAGCAGCTATAGGAGCAATTTCTGATGGAAAAATTGATGTTAATGGAATAGTTACTCATGAATTTGATTTTAGTGAGACAAAGGAAGCCTTTGACTATGTTATAGAAAATAAAAATGATGTAGTAAAGGCAGTTATTAAGCTATAATAGTTTTGATTGGAGTGGCTAGAATATGAAGTACTTATTAGGCATAGATATTGGAACCTCGGGTACTAAAACAGTGCTATTTGATAGGGGAGGAAATCCTATTTCCTCTTCTACAGCAGAATATCCATTATATCAGCCAGAGATTGGTTGGGCAGAACAAGATCCATTAGATTGGTGGAAGGCAGTTTGTATAACAATTAATCAGGTTATAAAAGATAGTAATATAAATCCGGAATCCATCAGTGGTATTGGTTTATCTGGGCAAATGCACGGTTTAGTTATGTTAGATGGAGATGGCAATGTATTAAGAAAATCTATTATATGGTGTGATCAACGTACAGCTAAAGAATGTGTTGAGATTACAGAAAAAGTTGGAGAAAAAAGATTAATAGATATTACAGCAAATCCTGCCCTTACAGGATTTACAGCATCTAAAATACTTTGGGTTAAAAATAATGAACCTGAAATATATGAAAAATGTAGGAAAATATTATTACCAAAAGATTATATAAGATATATGCTTACAGGTGAATTTGCTACGGAGGTATCTGATGCTTCAGGTATGCAGCTTTTAGATATTAAAAATAGGTGCTGGTCTAAGGAAGTTCTTAATGCTTTAGATATTCCTATAGAGTATTTAGGGGATGTACATGAATCAATTGTAGTCAGTGGAAAGGTTCATAAAAAAGCTGCTGAGCTTACTGGTCTTAAAGAGAATACACCTGTAGTAGGTGGAGCAGGAGATCAAGCAGCCGGTGCAATAGGAAATGGTATTATAAAAAGTGGACAAATATCTTCAACTATAGGTACTTCAGGAGTAGTATTTGCTCATTTAGATGAACCTATAATTGATGAAAAAGGAAGAGTACACACCTTTTGTCATGCGGTACCAGGTGCATGGCATATGATGGGAGTAACTCAAGGTGCAGGACTTTCACTAAAATGGTTTAGGGATAATTTTTGTACTAATGAAATTGAAGTGGCAAAATATATGGGAATTGATCCTTATGTACTAATGACTAAAGAAGCAGAAAAAGTACCTGCAGGTTCAAGGGGAGTAATATATCTTCCATATCTAATGGGAGAACGTACACCACACTTGAATCCTAAGGCAAAGGGTGTATTCTTTGGACTTTCAGCTGCTCATACAAAAAATGAGATGCTAAGAGCTGTAATTGAAGGAGTATCCTATTCACTTTTAGATTGTATGGAAATCATTAAAGACACAGGAATGAATCCTACCAATGTGATGGTATCAGGTGGAGGCGGAAAAAGTGAGCTTTGGCGTCAAATATTAGCAGATATGTTTAACTGTAAAGTATCTACAAATAAGTCATCAGAAGGACCAGCCTTAGGGGTAGCATTGCTTGCAGGAGTTGGAACAGGCGTATACAAGGATATAAACGAGGCTTGTAGCATAGCAATTTCTGAAAATAGCATACAATATCCAAAAGAAGAAAATTCCCTAGTATATAAAAGGTATTATGAGATTTACAAGAAGATATATAATGATCTCAAGGGAACTTTTGAATTATTATAATACATTAATTGTCCTATATCTTAAGAATTTAAGAAGGAGTACCTCTTAGGGGTGCTCCTTCTTATTTGATTAACCTTTTAATATCTTTATATATTGTGGAATGTTGTATATAATATTTATAGAAACTTATTTAGATATTTGAAAAAATAATTAGTGAAATATGTAAGAGACATTTTTACAATATGTATTTAGTGGAATGGAGTTAATATTAATGGTTGAATTGCTAAGAAATCTTACTAACAACTTAGGTTATATAATTCTTATTGCTTTTTTTGTTTCAAGGGTAGGAAGCTTTAAGAAAATTGTGCAAAAGGATAGATTTAAAAAGCAAGATTTAATTGTGCTTTCAATTATTTTTGGAGCCTTTGGAATTTTAGGAACCTACACAGGAACAGAGGTTAATGGGGCCATTGCTAATACTAGAATTATTGGGGTAATGACAGGGGGAATACTATGTGGGCCTTTTGTAGGGACAATGGCGGGTATTATAGCTGGAATTCATAGATTGCTTGTAGATATTGGAGGTATTACATCGATACCATGTACAATAACCACTATAATTTCAGGAATAGTTGCAGGCACAATATATAGTAAATCAAATGAAAATAACAAGTGGTTTTATGGGTTATTTGGAGGACTTTTAATTGAAATTTTAGAAATGATTTTAATTCTTACAATGGCACATCCGTTTAGCAGTGCTTTAACCATTGTAAAGAGTATATATTTTCCTATGAGTTTTGCTAATGCTATTGGAATTGCAATTTTAATATTGATAATTCAAAAAATACTTAAAGAAAAGGAAGAAATTGCAGCAAAGCAAGCACAAATTGCTTTAGAGATAGCAAATAAGACCTTACCTTATTTTAGAGAAATGAATGAAAATTCATTAGAACAGATATGTGGAATAATAAAGGAATCAATCCATGCAGATGCTGTATCTATAACGAACAAAGAGAAAATATTAGCTCATGTAGGTGTAGGATCTGACCACCATATAAAAGGGCAGAGGATTATAACAGAAGCAACAAAAAAAGTTATTAAAGAAGGAAATTTGCTTTCTTTAACAAATGCAAAGCAGATAGAGTGTCCTAACTTGAATTGCAGTTTGAAATCTGCAATTATTGCTCCTTTGAAGGAAGGGGATGAAGTAATAGGTACATTAAAAATATATTACTGTACTGACAATGCTATTTCCTTTAGAAATATAAATTTAGCTCTAGGCTTATCCCAAATTATTTCTACTCAACTAGAAATAAGTAAACTTGGAGAGCTGAAAAATATGGCGAATAAGGCTGAAATAAGGGCACTACAATCTCAAATTAATCCTCATTTTTTATTTAATGCTTTAAATACTATAATCTCATTTATCAGATTTAATCCAAATAGAGCAAGAGAGTTAATTATAAATTTATCTACCTACTTAAGGTATAATTTAGATATAGGAGAAAATCCTGTAGATATATATAAAGAATTAGAGCAGGTTAAAGCATATGTAGAGATAGAAAAGGCAAGGTTTGGAGAAAAACTTCAGATAATTTATAATATTGAAGATGATTTAGATGTTAAGATTCCAAGTCTTATTATTCAGCCAATAGTTGAAAATTCCATAAAACATGGTATTTTGAAAGGTAAAGGCGAAGGTACAGTGACAATTGAAATCAAAAAAATTTGCGGGAACAACATTATGATAGCGATTGAAGATGATGGAGTTGGAATTTCAAAAGAGATTATAGAAAAAGTCTATGAAGGTAAAATGGAGGAAAATAAAATTGGCATCTCAAATGTTCATAATAGATTAAAATACATTTATGGTGAAGGATTAAAAATAGAAACATTGCAAAGTGGTACTAGAATCAGTTTCAATGTGAGTAAAATAAGGGAGTGATAATATGAACTGTATTATTGTTGATGATGAATCGCCTTCAAGAGAAGAACTAAAGTATTTCATAAATAATTTTAGTAATATTAAAATAGTTAGTGAATTTGATGATTCCATTAAAGCTTTAGAATACATTGAAGAAAATAAACCAGACATTATTTTTTTGGATATTAATATGCCAAAACTAGATGGCATTGCATTATGTAAAATTATTAATCACTTTCCAAAGCAATCTCTTATCATTTTTATTACAGCGCATAAAGATTATGCTGTAGATGCCTTTGAAATTCAGGCTTATGACTATATATTAAAGCCTTATTCAGAAGAACGTATAGTTAGTACATTAAAGAAAATTGAGAAACTTTCAGATAAAAAAAGTATAAACAATAAAATAACCCTTTGGAAAGATAATAAGATGATTGTAAAAAATATAATGGATATTTCATATTGTGAAGCAAAGGAACGAGAAACTTTAATTTATATAAATGGAGTACAATACAGTGTAAATTGTAGTATTTCAGATTTTTACAAAAGACTTCCCAAAGAACACTTCTATAGAAGTCATAGATCATACATAATTAATACTAATAAAATTACAGAGATAGTTCCATGGTTTAATAACACTTTTATGTTAAAACTACAAGGCGAGAAAGTTGATATACCCGTAAGTAGAAACAATATAGGTGAGTTTAAGCAAATAATGGGCATATAAAAGCACTTGATGTGCTTTTTTTGTTTTTTCATGTATGAAATCGTATTAACTCCTAAAAAACATATTATAATTTTGTTAATAAATAATTAATTAGGAGGGGTCCAAATGGTATCATTTATTTTAGCGATTATTGCTCTTATTATAGGTTATTTTATTTATGGTGCAATTGTAGAAAAAGTTTTTGGGGCAGATGAAAAAATTCAAACTCCTGCTGTAAGGTTAGAGGATGGAGTAGATTTTGTTAAAATGCCTGCATACAAGATTTTCTTAATTCAATTTCTTAACATAGCAGGTTTAGGTCCTATATTTGGTGCAATTGCAGGGGCAATGTGGGGTCCATCAGCATTTTTGTGGATTGTCTTTGGATGTATATTTGCAGGCGGAGTTCATGATTATTTTTCTGGTATGCTTTCTGTAAGGCATGATGGGACAAGCATTCCTGAAGTTGTAGGTCAATATCTTGGAAAAGGCTTTAAAAATTTTATGAGAGTGTTTTCAGTAATACTTTTAGTTCTTGTAGGAGTTGTATTTGTAACTGGACCAGCAAGTATTTTAAAAGGATTAACAGGATTAAACATTACATTATTAATATACATTATATTTGCATATTACATTATTGCAACAATAGTTCCTATAGATAAGCTTATAGGAAAGATATATCCTATATTTGGAATTTGCTTATTAGTTATGGCTATTGGTGTTGGTGGCGCCCTAATTTTCGGGGGATATAATATACCAGAAGTAATACCAGCTAATTTGATTAATATGCATTCAAACCCAGATAAAAACCCAATATTCCCAATGTTATTTATAACTATTGCTTGTGGAGCTATTTCAGGGTTCCATGCGACACAATCACCTTTAATGGCAAGATGTATAACTAGTGAAAAACAGGGTAGAAAAATATTCTATGGTTCAATGATAGCAGAAGGTGTAGTTGCATTAATTTGGGCAGCTGCAGCAATGAGCTTCTTTGGTGGAGTAGCAGAATTAAATGCTACCATGGCAATAGACGGTCATACATCAGCTTGGGTAGTAAATGAAATTTGTGGAAGCTTACTTGGAAAAGTTGGTGGATTACTAGCTATACTTGGAGTTGTGGCATGTCCTATAACTTCTGGTGATACAGCTTTCAGAAGTGCAAGATTAACTATAGCTGATATATTTAAATTTGATCAAGGACCAATTAAAAATAGATTTATAATTAGTATTCCTTTATTTGTGATTGGGTTTATATTAACTAAGATGGATTTTGGAATAGTATGGAGATATTTCGGATGGTCTAATCAAGCTTTAGCTACTATAGTATTATGGACAGCAGGTATGTACTTGGTTACTAAAGGTAAAAAACATTGGATTGCCACTATACCAGCTACATTTATGACAGCGGTATGTACATCTTATATTTTAATTGCACCAGAAGGCTTTAAGCTTTCTCAAGGTATTTCATATCCAATAGGAATTATAGGTGCAATTGTAGCAATGGTAATTTTCTTAATGGCAGCAAAAAAAGTAGAAACAAAAGTAAAAGGAAAAATGTAGAATTCCTTATAAAATAAAAAAGGCTACTAATGTAGTAAACTGGTACCTATAGAATAGACACATAATAAGTGTTTAGTTTGTAGGTACTTTTTTACGCACTTTTATAATACTATTTATGTTTTAGATTATATTACAATAAATAAAACAGTTTACTTAGTTTAAAGCTCACATATTTGAATTTCCAATTATGTGAGCTTTAATTTATGGTTTATATTTTTATATTGTAATATATGCTTTATTATATTTATTGTAGAAAGTGATTGAGAGAATTATGAAATTTATCAGTAAACCAAGGTAGATACCATATAAATTTAACTTCAATAATATTGAAAATATAAATATTAGACTTATTCCAATAAAATTAATAAGCATTGATGAAATAAACACCCATCTTTCATACCTTATGCCTTGAAGACTATACTTATAAATAGTGTTTGGTATATTAAAAACGTTAACAATCAAGGCAAGACCTATATAATTAGATGATGATTTAATTAAAATTAAATCATTAGTTATAATTCTAAAAATCCAATGATTTAATGAAAATACTATTATTGCAATTATAAAGTATAAAATCAACGTAAAAATCATGCATATTTTGGGCGTCTTATTAATTGAGGTTTTGTCACATGCTCCCAAGCTTTCGCTAACAAATGTTAGTGAAGTTTGGGAATAGGAGTACATTGGCATTAAGGCTATACTTATTATTAAGGATAACAGGTTATAGACAGAAACTTCTAAGATGCCTATATGAGATAGTATTGAATTTATAATTATTATAACTAAGGTTGATTCTAATATTTCTTGCCCCATAAGAGGCATGGAAACTTTTAAAGTATCATTAACAACTTCTTTTAAATTTATGTGTAAATCTTTTAAGAGCTTTAAAGGTTTAGTTTTAATTAAATAAATTACAATTCCTACAGCAAGTGCGAGAACAGAACCAAATGCATTTCCCTTCATACCCATTTTAGGGAAACCAAGATGTCCAAAGATAAATATATAATCAAATACTACATTCAAAACAGAGGATGTAACATTTGCATAAAGTATATATTTTGTGTTGTTAACAATTTTCAAATAAGATGAAAATGTAAAAAGTATCATATTAAGTCCTACAGAAAGACTGAATATATAAAGATAGTTTACACCTTCATTCAATATTGTACCTTTTAGGTTATAAAGATTTTGAAGAATAGTTCTGCCAAATAATAAGGTTAGAATAAAAAAGGCTAAACCAGTAACTAAGCTAATTATCAAGTTTATAGCAAAACTCTCATATAGGGCTATTGTATCTTTTTTCCCCTTGTATTTAGAACCTAAGATGTTAAAAGCAATAGAAGTCATACCAAGAACACCAGTAATACTGTTTATTGTAGATGTAATGAGAGCAACTGCACCAAAGGATTCTAAGGATATTCTTCCAACCATAGCTTGGTCACATAGTCCAATTATCATAGCTGTTACAGAGTTTAAGATTAACGGTAAAGCCATTTTATTAAACTTTTTTGAATCTATATTATTAAATTTTTCATATATCATTTTATCACCCTTCTTTTTTTATAATCTAAAAAAGAAGGGATAAACTATCTGCAAAAATCATGGGATCATCTCCTTAATTAATTTTATTTTAATATTATAGTATTATAGATTAGCATATAAATCAAATAATTGAAGTATATAGGATTAATAATCTACATGAATCTCATAAATAATGGGTAACCAAGGTAAATATGCTCATAGTTATATAGAGAAAAAGACATATATGAAACTAGGTATATATATAAATATTTATATAGGGAACTATTTATATATAAAAATATGAAACTATTTAAATAGTTGTTTTGTTCATGCGGTTTGAAGGCTTTTTAAAACAATACAATTGATAACAGAAGCAATTGATAAGGTATACCAATTTATGTAGTTAAGTTTTTTAGGTGTGGTGGGAATAGTTGAGAACTTTACAAATGTTTGACCAAAGAGTCAATATGTAATATAATTACTTAGATAACAAGTAAAGACATGATAATTACAAATATATACATGTTGAATTGTTTGTGATGGACATACATATTAGAGTTATGTCAAGTATTATTTTTAGGGGGGAAATACTATGGGTCTTTTTTATGAAACAACCAGTTTTACAGGTTGGGCCATTTGGCTTTTTATTCTTTTTGCTTTAATGGCTTTTAATGAGCTTGGTCGTTCAACAAAATGGGGCGGAATTATACTTTTTTTAATTGTTCCTATAGGTCTAACCATTTTTGTTTGGCCAACAACTGCAGCTCCAGGAAATGAATATGGCACGGGCACTTGGTTTAACTGGGTAAAAACATATTCAGCACTGGCAGGTTGTCTTGGATTTATGGCCATTCGCTATATTCCATCACTTGCTAAAAAGAAGTGGGTATTATGCTTTCCACCACTTATTTTAGCAATTAACATCCTTGAAGCAGCTATACGTGATTTTCAATGCTTTACATATGGAGCATGGAATGGAGCATATGTAGATAATCTTTGGGTAATGTCAGGACCATGGAATATTATGAATGGTATAGCTGGATTACTTAACATCATCGCCATCTGCGGATGGGTTGGCATTTTTATTTCTAAAGACAAAACAAAAGATATGATTTGGCCTGACATGATCTGGCCTTGGATCATAGCTTATGATTTGTGGAATTTTGCATACACATATAATTGTATAGCAGATCATTCATTTTATTGTGGATTGGCATTGTTGCTTTCCTGCACCATACCTGCTTTCTTTATCAAAAAAGGAGCATGGCTCCAACATCGTGCACAGACACTTGCCTTGTGGATTATGTTTATTATGACAGTACCTTCCTTTGCGGATCGTATAGCGCCCGTAGCTACTACACATAATCCAAAAGCGTTTTTTGTTTTAAGTTTATTATCCTTAATAGCAAATGTTGGATTAGTAGTTTATCAGTTTAATAAGATTCACAAAAATAAACTTAATCCACTAAAAAATGAAATCTTTGTAGAAACAAAAGCGTATAAGAAGGTCGTTGAAGAAAATAGATAATAGATTTGTCGCCATAAAATTTATATGGCGGCAATTTTTTTATAACTAGACTTTCTTGAATGATTTTTAAAATTTATGGGCATAATACCTTTAATTAATAATAATTTCTATTAAAGGAGGAATTCATATGACAGATAATAATGAGACAAAAAAAGAAAGTTCAAGTGGAAATAGTATTTTAAGATGGATAGGAAGATTGATATTAGTTGCAATTATTTTAGGGATAACATCATTTTTAACTCCAGGATTTAGCATTTATGGTTTATGGTCATATTTAATTGCAGCAGTTGTAATAACGGGAATAGATTATCTTGTAGAAGCATTTATGGGAGTTGATGCATCACCTTTTGGAAAGGGTGTAAAAGGTTTTATTATTGCAGCTGTAATAATATATTTTGCGCAATTTTTGGTGCCACATATGAGAGTATCCATCATAGGAGCAATATTAGCAGCTCTAGTTATTGGAGTATTAGACGCTGTATTTCCATCAAGAGCAATGTAATTTTTAAGTACATTTTATTAAAATGACTAAGGGAAGAACTCTAGAAATAGGGTTCTTTTTATTTATGTAAAAAAATAGATCATTAAGACAAATATATAATAATATAAATAAAGTGTGTATTGAGATGTCATTTATTTAATTTTGGAGGATAGGGGTATGAAAAGAAAGATTTACAATGTTTTATCTAATATGATATTGCGTGGTAGTAATGCATCCAAAGTGAAATCAAAGGGAGTTATATCAAGGGAATTTCCATATGAAATTGAAGTTGTTGCTGAAAATTTATATGTGCCTTGGGCTATAGATATAAGCAATGAAGGTAAACTATATTTTACAGAGCGGTCTGGAGCAATTAGAATCATTGAAGATGGTAAACTTCTTCCACAACCACTGATTATATTTAGTGCACCATTTGTAAGTCAAGGAGAAGGTGGTTTGATGGGAATTGCACTAGATCCAAATTATTCCCAAAATCATTATATGTATGTTATGCATTCATATGAAGAAGGTAATCAAATTTATAACCGTGTTGTAAGATTGGTTGAAAAGAATAACAAGGCATCTATTGACAGAGTTCTTATAGATAAAATTCCTGGTGGTCGTATTCATAATGGAGGAAGAATAAAGATAGGTCCAGATCGTAAATTATATATTACAACGGGGGATGCAGGTAATTCTGCATTGGCTCAAAATATCACAAGTACAGCAGGGAAAATACTACGAATAGAATTAGATGGTAGCATTCCTGAAGATAATCCGATTGTCAATTCACCTATTTATAGCTTAGGTCATAGAAACCCTCAAGGCTTAACGTGGAATCCAAGAAATATCTTGTATGCATCTGAGCATGGGCAGACGGCTCATGATGAAATAAATATTATACAGCCAGGAGCTAATTATGGATGGCCTCTGGTTCAAGGAAATGAAGACTCTAAGGAAGTTATAGTGCAAAAGCCATTAATACACAGCGAAGAAGAGACATGGGCACCTTCTGGTATAGCCTTTGTAGATCAAGGAATTTGGCAAGGAAGATTACTAGTTGCTACTTTGCGTGGAGAACAACTACTTACTATTTCATTGAATGGAAAAGGAACGAAAGTAAACAGTGTAGAGTCATGGTTAAAGAATAGGTATGGACGCTTACGTGATATTATTCAGGGGAAAGATGGATCAATTTACCTAACAACAAGTAATAGAGATGGTAGAGGTAATCCTAATATAGGTGATGATAGAATTATTCATCTCATTCCAATTAAGGAAACAAGTAAAAATGAGCCAAAAGACGCATAACAATTTTAACTCTACCCTTGACAATGTAATGTATAGTTTTCACCTATTGTTTTACAGGGTGTTTTTCCTTTATATAATAAATTTTTACTAAAATTTATTGACACAAATTATAGTTGAGAATATAATGTTATATATGAACAAATGAATATATATTCATATAAATAATAGTAGTAAAAAGTAATTTTTAAGGTGGGAATAATTATGGGGTTAATAGAGAGCGTTTCATTTGTATTACTATGTATATTTGGAATTTCATATATAGGAAAATTAATAATATTATCAAAGAAAAACAACATTAAAGCCAATGTTTTTGGGAAAGGTATAAAAAGTAAAGAAATTCTTATTATTGAAAAGTTTCTAAAAGCAGTGACTTTTGCAGGGATAGGGATTTGGACTTTTAGTGCCCTATTTTCATCATTTACAGAAAAGTGGTTTGTTGGACTTGGTAAAAGTTTTACAGTAAGCATTCTTGGAGTGGTTATTACATTAATAGGAGTTTCACTTTTTATATTGGCTATGGTTTTCATGAAAACTTCTTGGAGAGCAGGTATAGATAAATCAACAAAAACCTCACTTGTAACTTCAGGGCTTTACAGATTTAGCAGGAATCCAGACTTTGTTGGAATGGACTTGATGTTTATCGGAACTGCAATTACCCATTTAAATCTTATGACAGTAGTTGTGGCTATATTAGTTGTAACTGGTATACATCTACAAATACTTCAAGAAGAAAAGCATATGAAAGAAGTATTTAAAAATGAATATAATGAATATGTAAATAAGACACCAAGGTATCTATTGTTTTGAGAAGCATAAGGGTATTTGGTGATGAAGAGGAATAAGGTTAATGTTATCAGTCAGTTATATGGAGATTAGAGTAATCTAATCTCTTTTTTCATTTATTAAATAATAGATTTTAATGAAAGGTCAATTTTTATGGATATAATGTTAAAAACAAGGATGAAGAATCATGTTGTGACTTTTGAGAAAGGACCCAGGATGAAGATCAAATGCGGTGAGATTTATATATAATAACTAAGAAAATACGAAATAATAGTCATGCATATTCAATGTGAATTGCATAGATTAAATATACAGGTTTGTTGACAATATAAGTATAATAATGTAAAATATACTTAATATATTTATATGAGGACAATTGTATGAAAAAACTAATTCTAAACGTTGTAAGGTAATATAATTTAATACCAATCTTAAAAATGTTTTTTGCTTGTTGGTTATACAAGTTTATTTAGGATGTAATTTATTATTACTGTTTTTATTTACTACAGTTTTAATTATTATGCATATAAATTTGTATTATGAATAGGTCTATTAAGGTTACATTTTTGAGATAAACAATGTTAAGGAATAGTTTTTGCGTTTATACCTTTTATAAATTTATATTATTAAAAGAAATATAGTGATTTATTTATATTCTTTTAATATGCATATTTTTATAGTTGTTTGTTATTAAATGCCATACTTAACGTATGGCTTTTCTATGCAATAAATAAGCTTTTATCTATCTATATTGCATAGAATAATAATAATTCTACTAAGGTTGTAAATGAAATCTAATTTCATTACAGCCTTTTTATTTTTTGTAAGGGGTGAGTTTATGCCAATAAATTTTTAAATAGGAGAATAACAAAAAATAATAAAAGGGAGTTTTTTAATATGATTAAAAAAATGAGAATTGAAACAAATAGATTAGTAATTAGACCCTATATTGAGAATGATTTATTAGGATCTTTTCAATTAATGCAGAATAAAGAGTTATTTAAATATCTGGATATGGATGTTATGTCTTTTGAAGAATATGAAGGGTTATTTAAATGGCTGATTGATTCTTATAAAACTGGCTTTAAGGATGACTTTAAATATTCTTTTGCAATATTTTTGAAAGATACAGGTAAATTTATTGGTTGGTGTGGAGTTGGAATTCTTGATTGTTTCTATCCAGAAAAGGAGATATATTATTTGATTGGGCAAGATTACTGGGGGAATGGGTATGCAACTGAAGCTATGACTGCATTAATTGATTATTGCTTTAATACAATTAGACTTCAAAGAATTATTGCTTTAGCAAAGCCAGAAAATATAGCTTCAAATAAAGTTATACAAAAGCTCGGATTTAAATTTCAACATTTAGTTAGTGGATTATCTGAAGAGTTCGATTTCTATAATGGAGAACCATATTATTTACTTACAAAAGAAGAATATTTAGAAATGGAAAGATAATAACAAGGAAGGAATGATAATTATATGTATGAAAATAAAGTTACAAATTACGAAAATATAAGTTCAAAAAAGGTCTTTACGATAGAATGCAAGGATATTATATTAAGAGAGTTTCAATTGGAGGATTTGGATGAAATATATGCTCTTACCTTACAGCCTGAGATAACAGAATTTTTACCTGATTGGATAGCAACAAAAGAGAAACGTAGAGAATGGTTAATTAACTATGAACTTAATGAGAATAATGAGTTTTTAGAAGCGGTACCCAATGTTCCTAATATTAAAGGACATGCTCTACGATTAGGAATTATATTAAAGGAGACAAATGAGCTTATCGGTTGGATTTGTTCTGGTTTAAAAGATGAATTGCCACCACCAAATAGAGAGATAGGTTATGCTATTTCAAAATATTACAGATGTAAGGGGTATACAACTCAAGCGGTACAAGGATTAATTAAATATATGTTTGAGAATACTAATATTGATGTGTTAAATGCAACAGCATTGACATATAATACACCTTCAAATAGGGTAATACAGAAATGTGGATTTAGGTTAATGGGTAATATAGAGATTGAAAATAAAGAATATTATTATTATAAACTCAGTAAAAATGAACAAGGAAATAAAATTAAGTAATATTAATAAATTTATTGATTAAGTTATTATAGAAAGGGATTTTTATGTTTAAAGATATATAATTGAAACTAAACGCTTAATTATTGATAGTTCGTCTTATATAATTGAATTCTGAAACATCTATGCATATCTCCTTGATGTAATTGTTGTGTGAGAAATCAATTATAACAGAGATTTATCATAAGTGTTTTTTATTCATACATGAACAGAAAGTAGAAATTCGTATATTATGTAGTATATAAAGTCTCAATAACTATAGTTTAATTAGATAAAAATGGGGGAAATGTTATTATGAATGATAATAAAATAAATATAAATAATAATAGATGTGTAACAGATCCTTGTGCAACTGTTACTACTCAAGTAGAATCACTAACTGAACAACTTCCTGTAACTCCTATTGTTATTGCACCTGGACCTGCAGTTGTTAAGATTCCAGTTGTATTATCAGAAGTAAATATAACCATTCCGGTTGAAGCTACTATCACATTAGATCAACCAGCTATAGAAATTAAACGAATTAAAAAGAATGTATTTTTAACTCAATCTCGTATTATTCCATTTTCTCAAGATGATCAATTTAATACTGGAATACTATTTATAGCAGGTTTTATAAGAAAGAATATTGAGTATGCAACTAAAACTTGTAGGACAGCTGGAACTCCAAATATTTGTGGAGATATAAGACATTGTACAGTTGAAGTACCTTTTAATTTTACAACAAGAATTGCTTTCCTTAGACCACCAATTTTTATTGAAAATACCATTCCGAGTGAATTAGAATTCTTTACAGATAAACTTAAAGGTTGCGATGCTTGTTCAGATCCAGTAATTGGACGTAATCCTTGCGATCAGAGTTTCTTCTCTACAGAATTCTTTAATGAAAAACCTTTTACTGAATTAGTAAGAGCAGATATTGCTGAAGTTGATATTCACACAAATCCAACTTTAAGTTGTACACTTCCTACAGAACAAATGTTTACTCGACTTACAGAAAAAGTAGTAGTAAATTTAACACTAAAAGTATTACAAGAACAACAGGTAGAAATTACAGCAACACAAGCAACACAAGCAACATGTTAGGAATTGAATTAAAAAATTAATCTTATTAAATGATATATTGCAGACCTAAAGCCTACTAAAAGAGGTTTTGGGTCTGTTTTTAAGAGAAAAGTTATCTCTACCAGCATGTTCTCGACAATACTTAATATTAGTGTTATCGAGGAGCTTTTGCCTTATAAGGTAAATAGATATAACTTGATAATTGCAACTCCATTTATTAGATAGAAGAAACTTTTTTATTTATATATGAACAGAAAGTAGAAATTCGTATATTATGTAGTATAAGGTCTCACTAACTATAGTTTAATTAAATAAAAATGGGGGAAATGTTATTATGAATGATAATAAAATAAATATAAATAATAATAGATGTGTAACAGATCATTGTGCAACAGATCCTTGTGCAACTGTTACTACTCAAGTAGAATCACTAACTGAACAACTTCCTGTAACTCCTATTGTTATTGCACCTGGACCTGCAGTTGTTAAGATTCCAGTTGTATTAGCAGAAGTAAATATAACTATTCCGGTTGAAGCTACTATCACATTAGATCAACCAGCTATGGAAATTAAACGAATTAAAAAGAACGTATTTTTAACTCAATCTCGTATTATTCCATTTTCTCAAGATGATCAATTTAATACTGGAATATTATTTATAGCAGGTTTTATAAGAAAGAATATTGAGTATGCAACTCAAACTTGTAGGACAGCTGGAACTCCAAATGTTTGTGGAGATATAAGACATTGTACAGTTGAAGTACCTTTTAATTTCACAACAAGAATTGCTTTCCTTAGACCACCAATTTTTATTGAAAATACAATTCCGAGTGAATTAGAATTCTTTACAGATAAACTTCACGGCTGCGATGTTTGTTCAGATCCAGTAATTGGACGTAATCCTTGCGATCAGAGTTTCTTCTCTACAGAATTCTTTAATGAAAAACCTTTTACTGAATTAGTAAGAGCAGATATTGCTGAAGTTGATATTCACACAAATCCAACTTTAAGTTGTACAGTTCCTACAGAGCAAATGTTTACTAAGCTTACAGAAAAAGTAGTAGTAAATTTAACACTAAAAGTATTACAAGAACAACAGGTAGAAGTTACAGCACTATAACTATAAAAAATTGTAAATCTAAGAATTGAATAAAAAAATTAATCTTATTAAATGATATATTGCAGACCTAAAGCTTACTAAGAGAGGTTTTGGGTCTGTTTTTAAGAGAAAAGTTATCTGTTAATACACTTATGTAAACGAAAGTGCTTATGGTCTTTTTCATTTCAAGGGCATTGAAGTTTTATAAGCTTTGGAGCTAAATCTTGACTGAAGGTTTGTCCACGCACTTTACACTGATATTGACCATTATTGTCGTTGTCATCATAGATATAATGATGAGTAGCACTGCATTTAGAACAGCAATTTTCCTTTGGAATTGTAACTCAATTTCTACGATTTACTGGCTTAATTACTTTATTGTACTTATATTCGTAGTAAACAAGAGTAGTTTATAGTCTACTTTTTCAAATTGAATTATTTTAGGAAGTCTATCAATCTTAAACTTCTGATATTCTGGACTGACGGAATCATCGAAGACTAACTGCTTCAAGGGAATATGATTAGCTATAAAAGTAATTAATTGAAAATAATTAAAATTAAATGTTGATTATAAGTAAATAAATAAGTTATAATTGAATCCATAACAATGTCCTTTCCTTTGGATGTTTTGATTTGTTTTGCGATTCAATTATAACAAAAAAAGGGACGTTGTTTTTTTATACAAAAAACAATAGAGCCATTGATATATAGATTTAAAAAATAATTTAAAAAAGAATTAGTGTAAAAAGCTTTACACTGACAATTATATAGAGAAGGAGGAAATCTTATAATGAATGATAGCCAAAAAAATACTAGTGATTATGAATGGGTAGCAGATCCTTGTGTAACTATTACTTCTAAAGTACAATTATTAACTAAACAAATTCCTGTAACACCTGTTGTTATTAAATCTGGACCTGTATTTGTTAAGATTCCAGTTGTATTAGCAGAGATAAACATAACCATTCCTGTTGAAGCTACTATCACATTAGACCAACCAGCTATGGAAATTAAACGAATTAAAAAGAATGTATTTTTAACTCAATCTCGTATTATTCCATTTTTTCAAGAGTGTCAACCTGATACTGGAATACTATTTATAGAAGGTTTTATAAGAAATAATATTGAGTATGCAACCAAAACTTGTAGTATAATTGAAACTCCAAATGTTTGTGGAGATATAAGATATTGCACAGTTGAAGTTCCTTTTAATTTTACAACAAGAATTAATTTCATTAGAGAACCGATTTTTGTTGAAAATACCACTCCAAGTGAATTGGCATTTTTTACAGCTAAACTTCAAGGTTGCGATGCTTGTTCAGATCCAGTAATTGGACGTAATCATTGCGATCAGAGTTTTTTCTCTACAGAATTCTTTAATGAAAAACCTTTTGCTGAATTAGTAAGAGCAGATATTGCTGAAGTTGATATTTACACAAATCCAACTTTAAGTTGCATAGTTCCTACAGAGCAAATATTCACTCAACTTACAGAAAAAGTAGTAGTAAATTTAACACTAAAAGTATTACAAGAACAACAGGTAAAAATTACAGCACTATAATTATTAAATAATATAAATCTAAAAGTTTAATATTATTAAATAGATATAGATCTAAAAATTCACTCTATTATTTGATAATATAAAACAGACCTAAAGCCTACTAAGAGAGGTTTTGGGTCTGTTTTTAAGAAGAGATAAATATTCATTAATTTATATTGCATATTGATTTAAAATCTACATTGTAATTGAATGCTATGATAGTGCAAAAATGATTCAATTAAGAAATGAACATCTTTACTCATAGATGAAAGTATTATATATTAATATAGTTACTATTTTACTTAGGATAAGGGAACTAAAATAATTTTACAAACGAAAAGAAGAGGATAAACATGAGATTAGATAAATTTTTAGCAGGGTCATTCGTTGAGACACGTAAAAAAAGTAGGGATTATATTAAAGAAGGTAAGGTTAAAGTAAATGGGGAAGTGATAACAGAACCTGCAATAGAAATTAAGGAGAGTACTGATATTATTGAGTATCTTCATAAAGTAGTTGCTTATAGAGAAAAGGTGTATTATATGTTTCATAAACCTGCAGGATGTATTACTGCAAGAAAGGATGCTGATAATAAAACAGTGTTTGACTTTTTTCATGAGGTTAACATGAATGGAGTATTTCATGTTGGTAGATTAGATAAAGATACAGAAGGATTATTGTTGCTTACTAACGATGGAAGTTTTGATCATCAGTTAATGTATCCACAAAAACATGTTGAAAAGACATATTTTTTCTGGGCATTGGGTTCTTTAGATAAAGAAGGTAGAGAGCTGCTAGAAAAGGGAATTTCCATTGGAGAAAATGAAGCATTAACGAAACCAGCAAAAATAGAAGTAGTTAAATGCGGAAATTACAAAGAGCTAGAACTGGAGACTAATATTAGAGAATTTTATAATATGGATTCAAGCCGTTATGATCAGCCAGTTGTCTCTGGATATCTTACAATTTCTGAAGGACGTAAACACCAAGTTAAACGTATGTTAAAAGGAGTAGGCTGTCATGTGGTATATCTAAAGAGAATTTCCATAGGTGGATTAATGTTAGATGAAACACTTAAAAAGGGACAATATAGAATGTTGACAGAAGAGGAAATTCAAAAAGTATTGGGAAAGTTAAATTAAGATTGTTAAAAAACAAGGCAATTATTTCTAGAGGAAGGATTTTATGATATCATGATAGTGCTAACATCTTATGGTGGATAGTAGCAAATAAACAGAATTCAGATCATACAGATTAAGTGGAGGAAGTATTTTAGTCTTGTAGATATTTATCTAAAGACATTTTCATTTTTTATAAATTTACAATATTGAAATAAATTGAAATACAGTATATATTAGAATAGAGTGAAAAATAAATATAATAAATAGAGGTACAAAGTTTTGCACTTTGTTTAAAAGGGAAGCAGGTGAAAATCCTGGACGGTCCCGCCGCTGTAATGGGGAGAAGCTTCATTTAGTGCCACTGACTTATGTTGGGAAGGCTGAAGCAACTATGAACCAAAGTCAGAAGACCTGCCTTTATTAATACATCGTTAGCTCTACGGTAGATAGGGGGTGTCATAATGAGACAATTGTATGTAAAGTATAATTTTCATACAAAATTTTTAGTTTGTTTCTTGTGCCTCTTAACAATTGAGTTAAGAGGCTTTTTTCTTTGGATAGGAAGAATAGTACTCAAGCACTATGGCTAAGTATCAATAAAAATTCAAGTGTTTAATAAATTTTATTAGTACTTTTTTAGAATTTAAAGGAGGATTTTTAATATGAAAAAAAAATTTAAAGAGTTTTTATTGATTAATATAGGAATGATTATGGTAGCTGCGGGAATGTACTTCTTCCTAATGCCTAATAATCTAGCCACAGGTGGTGCAAATGGTTTAGCTATTGTTCTAAATAACTTTATACCTTCTATTCCAGTTGGTGTAATCATGATTATAATTAATATTATTCTTTTTATTGTAGCATTTGTTTTTATAGGAGGAGGCTTTGGAGCTAAGACTATATATGCAAGCTTTGGTATATCTTTTATGGTTCTAACTTTTGAGAAAACAGTAATGATAAAGCAATCGATTACTGGAGATTTATTTTTGGAACTTATTTTTGGAATTCTTATCTCCGGCGCAGGAATGGGAATTGTGTTTAATCAGAATGCTTCTACAGGTGGTACGGATATTATAGCAAAGGTATTAAATAAATTTTTTCACATTGATCTAGGTAAGGGAGTATTATTGTCAGATTTAAGTATTACTTTTATGGCTGCTTTTGCTTTTGGTCCTAAGCTCTCTTTGTATGCAATGTTAGGTGTAATTATAAATGGTTTCGTTATTGATAGGATAATAGAAGGCATTAACATGAGTAAAGAAGTTACCATAATTAGTGAGGAATATATGAAAATCAAAGAATTCATTATTACAGAGCTTGATAGAGGTGTTACTGTTTATCATGGCAAGGGTGGATTTACAGAAGATGATAAAAATATAATTGTTGTAGTAATAGGAAGAAGGGAGTTTATACGACTAAGAAAGTATATTAATGAAATAGATAAAAAGGCCTTTATTACAGTAAATAATATATGTGAAGTATTTGGCTATGGATTTAAAAGTATAAGTTATTAAGTGAGGTGGTGATTAAATGAAGGTTAAGTATAATAGTGAGACATGCTCAAAGCAAGCTTTCAATGTAGAAGAAATAAAGGACAAACTTTATGAAATAAGTGGTATGAAGGTTGAAGCACCACCTATGTTAGAAGTAATGAAAAGTGCTACAAAAATCTTAAATGTTGATACTACTGCATTAATTTTAGGAGAAACTGGAGTTGGAAAAGAGGGTATTGCAAAATATATACATTTTAATAGTTCGAGAAGGAACAAGGCCTTTATCACAATTAATTGTGGAGCTATTCCTGAGAATCTTATAGAATCTGAACTATTTGGATATGAAGCTGGAGCATTTACGGGTGCAAGTAAGGGAGGCAAAATTGGATTATTTCAACTGGCTGATGGAGGAACAATATTTTTAGACGAGGTAGGCGAACTTCCTTTGTTAACTCAGGTAAAGCTATTAAGAGTAATTCAGGAAAAGAAATTTGAAAAGGTTGGAGGTACAAATTCCATATCTGTAGATATAAGAATTATTGCCGCTACTAATAAAGATTTAAAACAACTTATAAAGGCTAAAGAGTTTAGATCAGATTTATATTATCGATTAAGTGTGTTCCCTATAAAAATACCGCCATTGAGAGAAAGAAAAGAAGATGTGCCCTTGTTAATACAGTACTTTATGGATTCTCTAAATAAAAAGTATAATCTTCAGTGTTACCTTAGTGAGGAGGCTATGGAATATTTATATAATTATGAATGGCCAGGAAATGTAAGGGAACTTAAAAATGTAATAGAAAGACAAATTATTATGGCAGAAGATAACGAAATAAAAAAGAATAGTTTACCTGAGGAAATAATAAAAGCTAAGCAGGAGCAAGAGTATATGATTAGTATTAATAATTACTCAATAAAAGGATATAGTCTTAAGGAAATTATAGAAGAAATAGAACTAGAAATAATAAATGATGCCATAAACAGGCATGGTAATATTAAAAATGCATCTAAGGCTTTAGGCATAGATGCATCTACTATTGTTAGAAAGAGACAAAGAATTATGGCAAGTAATAAATAATAATATCTTATTTTAAGATAGTTTTCATATGCAGAAGTGCAATAATGCAATTTTGCAATTTTGCATATGATAGGATGAGTAAATAAAAGCAAAATTTATATTATAATACTCATAATTGTTGTAGAAAAATCAATAAATAATCTTGAAATTTGTTATTTTTTTAACTTTTCTTAAGATGATAAGCAATTTTAAATAAAAAGATAATTTTGGCATAGAAATTGCTTTATATATAATTGAAAAATTAAAGGAGGGAAACAATTATGACATTAAAGACAAAAGAACAATATATTGATAGCTTAAAAGCTTTAAAAACAAAGGTATATCTATTTGGTGAATTAATAGAAAATCCTGTGGAACATCCTATGATTAAACCATCTTTAAATTCAGTAACTATGACCTATGAACTTGCACAGAATCCAGAATATGAAGAGGTTATGACAACGGTTTCACACCTTACAGGGAAAAAAATAAATAGATTCTGTCATATTCATCAAAGTGCAGAGGATCTAATAAATAAGGTTAAAATGCAACGTTTATGCGGTCAAAAAACTGGTTCTTGTTTTCAACGTTGCGTAGGTATGGATGCTTTTAATGCGGTTTATAGTACTACCTTTGAAATAGACCAAGCATATGGTACAGGTTATCATGAAAAGTTCAAAAAATATATGATATATGTACAAGATAATGATTTAGTTGTAGATGGGGCTATGACAGATCCAAAAGGAGATAGAGGGCTATCTCCAAGTAAGCAGGCAGATCCAGATTTATATCTTAGGGTAGTTGAACGAAGAGAGGATGGAATAGTAGTAAGAGGAGCGAAGGCACATCAAACAGGAATGATAAATTCTCATGAAATTCTTGTGATGCCAACTATATCTATGACCTCAGATGATAAAGATTGGGCTATTTCCTTTGCAGTTCCTGTAGATACTGAAGGAATATTTAGTATCTATGGTAGACAATCTTGTGATACAAGAAAGTTAGAAGAATATTCTGATATAGATGTAGGAAACAAAAACTTTGGAGGCCATGAAACATTAACAATCTTTGACGATGTATTTGTACCTAACGATAGAATCTTTCTAAATGGTGAAGCTGAATTCTCTAGTATGTTAGTAGAGAGATTTGCTGGATATCATAGACAAAGCTATGGTGGATGTAAGGTAGGAGTAGGCGATGTACTTATTGGTGCAGCAGCAACAGCAGCAGACTATAATGGAGCAAATAAAGCTTCTCACATAAAAGATAAGCTTATTGAAATGATTCATTTAAATGAAACATTATATAGCTGTGGTATTGCCTGCTCATGTGAAGGTTGTAAAACAAAGTCTGGAAATTATCAAATAGATTTATTACTAGCAAATGTTTGTAAGCAAAATATAACAAGGTTTCCATATGAAATAGCAAGATTGGCTGAGGATATTGCAGGCGGACTCATGGTTACAATGCCTTCTGAAAGAGATTTTAGAGATCCTAAGATAGGTCCGTATGTTGAAAAGTATCTAAAGGGAATAGCAGGTGTGTCTACAGAAAATAGAATGAGAATATTAAGGCTTATAGAAAATATAACTTTAGGTAGTGCTGCAGTAGGATATAGAACAGAATCTATGCATGGAGCGGGATCTCCTCAAGCACAGAGAATTATGATTTCAAGACAAGGAAATCTAGAGAATAAAAAGAAGTTAGCTAAAGCAATTGCAAGAATAGAAGAATAAATTTGTTTTAATAAGGAGAAAAAAATGGAATGGAGAGCTGTATATAGAGAAAAATTAGTGTCCGCTGAAGAAATGGTAAAAAAGATAAAAGATGGTTCAAGAATTGTAACAGGTCATGCAGCTGGAGAACCTAAGACAGTAATAGGTGCTTTAGTAGAGAATAGTGATAAATATTCCAATATAGAAATTGTCCATATGATAGGTATGGGAGAGAGTAACTATGTAAAAGAAGAGAATATTTTGAGTTTCAAACATAATTCTCTTTTTGCAGGTCCTTCTACTCGTAAGGCTATAGTTGATGGAAGAGCAGATTTTACTCCTTGCTTTTTTTCAGAGGTGCCAAAGCTTTTTAGAGAAGAGTATTTGAAAGTGGATGTAGCTATAATTCAAGTTTCACCTCCAGATGAACATGGTTTCTGCAGTTTTGGAATATCTGTTGATTATACAAAGCCAGCATCAGAATGTGCAAAAATTATTATTGCAGAAGTAAATCCTAACATGCCTAGAACATTAGGAAACTCATTTATTCATGTGAAAGATATTGACTATATTGTAGAGGTGAATTATCCAATAATGGAGATAGAAGCAGCTAGTATAGGGGATGTAGAAAGAGAGATTGGTAAAAACTGTGCTGAATTAATTGATGATGGATCAACTCTTCAACTAGGGATAGGATCTATACCAGATGCTGTGCTTCTATTCTTAAAGGATAAAAAAGATTTAGGAATTCATTCAGAGATGATTTCTGATGGAGTATTA
Source organism: Clostridium subterminale (assembly GCF_039521425.1). Classification (NCBI taxonomy): domain Bacteria; kingdom Bacillati; phylum Bacillota; class Clostridia; order Eubacteriales; family Clostridiaceae; genus Clostridium; species Clostridium subterminale. Next base: position 111,816 of record NZ_BAAACI010000008.1, on the reverse strand, counting down.
GATTTAGTTGACAGAGGGGTAATAACAAATAAAAGGAAAACTCTCCATCAAGACAAAATCATTGTTACTTTTCTAATGGGAACAAAGAAGCTCTATGATTTTGTCAATGATAATCCCATGATAGAAATGCATCCTGTTGATTATGTCAATGACCCTTGTATCATAGGAAAAAATGACAATATGGTATGTATAAATTCTTGCTTACAAATAGATCTAATGGGCCAAGTAGCTGCAGAGTCTATTGGAATTAAACAATTTAGTGGTGTCGGAGGACAAGTGGATTTTGTAAGAGGTGCCAGTATTTCCAAAGGTGGAAAGTCTATAATTGCTATGCCATCTACAGCATCTAAGGAAACTATATCAAGAATTGTTCCAGTTTTAACAGAGGGAACATCAGTAACTACTTCTAGAAATGATATACATTATGTAGTTACAGAATATGGTATAGCCGAATTAAAAGGAAAAACTCTAAAGGAGAGGGCAAGAGCATTGATTAACATAGCTCATCCTAAATTTAGAAATAAGCTAATAGAAGAATGGGAAAAGAGATTTAATAAAAAATTTGATTATTTTATTTATTATAGAATCCATAAATAGTATTAAAGTAAATTCCCAGGAAAGGAGCGATAGTAGTGATATATATAAATAAGGATTGGTGTAAGGGTTGTGAATTATGCATAGATAGTTGTGTAAGAAATGTACTGGGAAAAGAATTAATAACAGCAGTAGTAATAAATGAAGATAATTGTATTAACTGTGGTGTATGTGAAAATATATGTCCCGATTTTGCTATACATGTAAGGAGAGAAGAAAAATGAGTAACTTAGTATTAATGCAGGGGAATGAAGCTTGCGTTGAGGGGGCCATAAGAGCAGGAATGAAATTTTATGCAGGATATCCAATAAGTCCAGCTAGTGAAATTGCTGAATTAAGTTCTGTAAGGCTACCAAAAGTTTCAGGAAGGTTCATACAAATGGAAGATGAGATTGCAGGTATTGCAGCTGTAGTTGGAGCATCTTTAACAGGAGTAAAAGCTATGACTGCAACAAGTGGACCTGGATTTTCTTTAAAGCAAGAAGTAATAGGTTATGCCTCTATGGCAGAGATACCTTGTGTCATAGTAGATGTAATGAGGGGTGGGCCAAGCACTGGACTTCCAACTTCTGTATCTCAAGGAGATGTAATGCAAAGTAGATGGGGAACTCATGGAGACCATCCTGTGATAGTTATTGCGCCTGATAGTGTAGCGTCTACTTATGAACTAACTATTGAATCTTTTAATTATGCAGAAAAATATAGAGTTCCTGTAGTTTTACTTTTAGACGAAGTGATTGCTCATATGAGAGAAAGTGTTTATTTAAAGGAAGATTTTAAAATTATAAATAGAAAAAAGCCTATGGAAAAAGAAAAATATCTTCCTTATGAATTTACGGAGGATTTAGTTCCTCCTATGGCACCTATAGGAAAAGGATATAAATTTCATATAACAGGCTTAAATCATGATGAAGAGGGATATCCATCTAATTCAAATAAAGTGGCTCAAAGACTAACTAATAGATTGCTAGAAAAAATAGAAAAAAATAAGGATGAAATAGCTTTATATGATGAAATGAATACAAAGGAATGTAAACAACTAATTGTAACTTTTGGATCTACTGCAAGAGTATGCGGAGAACTAGTTTTAAATAAAAGTTTAACAGATATAGGACTATTTGTTCCATATACTATTTGGCCATTTCCAGAGAAAAAACTTATATCTATTATAGAAAAAAATAATATAGATAAAGTCTTTGTCCCAGAGTTAAATGCTGGGCAATTAATAAATGAAGTCCAAAGAATTGTCGGAAATAGATGTTCAGTAATAGGAATTAATAAATATTGTGGTGAAATTTTCGAGCCAAGAGAAATAGAGGATGCAATAAGGGGTGAAGAAATTTGAGAGAAGAACTAATTGATAAGTATTTAAGGAAAGAGCATCTTCCTCATATTTGGTGTGCAGGATGTGGAAATGGAATAATATTAAGTGCTTTAGTAGAAGCTATTGATTCTTTAACTATAGATAAAAGTAAAATTTGTATAGTTTCTGGTATAGGATGCTCATCAAGAGCTGCCCAATATATGAACTTTGATACAATTCATACCCTTCATGGGAGGGCTATTCCCTATGCAGAAGGTATTAAACTTGCAAATCCAGATCTAGAGGTAATTGTTATAACTGGAGATGGAGACTGTACTGCAATAGGTGGAAATCATCTCATTCATGGATGTAGAAGAAATATTGACCTAAAGGTTATTGTATTTAATAACAATATATATGGTATGACAGGAGGGCAATGTTCTCCAACGACTCCATTAGATGCAATAACCACTACTACCGAAAAAGGAAATAGATGTAGGGACTTTGATATTTGTAAGTTAAGTGAAGCAGCAGGAGCTACATATATAGCAAGAAGTACTGTTGGACATTATAATCATTTAGTAAAGGTTATAAAAAAAGCTTTTGATAATAAAGGATTTTCAATAATAGATGTACTGACACCTTGTCCAGTACAGTTTGGAAGAAGAAATTCATTAAAAAAGCCATCTGATATGATAAATAATTTAAAACATAAAGTTAGTATTAAGAGTGATGACAGATATGAGATAGGAATACTTAAAGATATTAAAGGGCCTGAATATGTAGAAGAATATATAAATCAGTCCTAATTTTCGGAGGTACAATAATGAGTAAAAAAGAAATTATATTTACTGGCTTGGGTGGACAAGGAATTGTAAAGTCAGGAGTTATTTTAGCAGAAGCAGCAGTGTTACAAGGAAAACATGTAATTCAAACTCAAAACTATGGACCAGAATCCCGTGGAGGATGTTGTAGAGCAGATATTATCATCTCTGATGAGGATATATGTTATCCAAGAGTAGAAAGAGTGGATGTAATACTAGCACTAACTCAAAAGGGATTAGATGAATTTATAGGTTATTCTAATGATGATACGCTGATTATAACTGATAATAGCATAGATGTGGTAGGGAAAGAAAATATAAGAAAGTTTGATATTTTTAAGTATACAGAAGATGTATTAAAAAATCCTCAAGCAATTAATATATTATGTCTTGGAATCTTATCAGCTTTAACAAATGAAATAAATTACGAAAATATGAAGAAAGCTATTTGTGATAATGTACCAAAGTCTACTATCGAAAGAAACTTACTAGCATTCGATAAGGGAATTGGAATGGTTAATTCAATGAATTTAAATTAAGAGGTGATTATAAAATGGAAAGTAATAAATATATAAAAGAATTGATAGATAAAGCTAGATTGGCACAAAAGGAATATGAAAAGTTTACTCAAGAAGAGGTTGATAATGTAGTTAAAGCAATTGCTAAGGTGGTTTATGATAGAGCAGAAGAGCTAGCAAAAATGGCTATAGAAGAAACTGGAATGGGAGTATATGATCATAAGGTAGCAAAAAATATAGGGAAGTCAAAGGTCATATGGAATAATTTAAAGAGTAGAAAATCTATAGGAATTTTAGAAGAAGAATTAGATAAGAAAATTATTAAGATTGCTAAGCCTATGGGAGTAGTAGGTGCAGTTACACCATGTACTAATCCAATTGTAACACCTATGTGCAATGCTATGTTTGCTTTAAAGGGAGGAAATGCAATAATTGTAGCGCCACATCCTAGGGCGAAGAAGTGTGCTAAATATGTAGTTGAGCTCTTTAATGAGGCAATAGAAAAGTTAGGAGCTCCATCAAATTTAATACAAACTATAGAAGAGCCATCTATAGACTTAACCACAGAACTTATGAAACAAGCAGATGTAGTTATAGCTACAGGTGGAATGGGGATGGTTAAAGCTGCATACAGCAGTGGAAAGCCTGCATATGGTGTTGGAGCAGGAAATGTACAGTGTATTATAGACAGGGATGTAAATATAAAAGAAGTAGTTCCTAAAATAATAGCAGGAAGAACCTTTGATAACGGTATAATATGCTCTGGAGAGCAGAGTATTATAGCACCTAGAGAAAATTATACAGAAATTATTGAAGAGTTTAAGAAAAATGGAGCTTTTTATGTTGATGATGAAGAAATTATAGAGAAGTTTTCTAAGGTAATATTCCCAAATGGAGTTATAAATGGAAAGATAGTTGGGCAAGGTGTTCAATTCATTGCAAATTTAGCAGAAGTGAATATACCAAGTGATACAAAAGTAATAGTTTTGAAGGCAAGGGGAAGAGGATTTAAAGACGTATTATGCAAAGAAAAGATGTGTCCAGTAATGGTAGCCTTTGAATATGACACTTTAAAAGATGCAGTAGATATTGCTCAAAGTAATCTAGATGTAGAAGGGAAAGGACATTCTTGCGCAATTCACTCTAATAGTAGAGAGCATATAGAGTATGCAGGTAGTAGATTAACTGTGAGCAGATTGGTGGTGAATCAGTCTTCATCAACATCAGCAGGTGGAAGTCTTTATAATGGGTTTGCGCCGACTACTACCCTTGGTTGTGGCTCATGGGGAAATAATAGCATTTCAGAAAATTTAGATTATAAACATTTAATAAATATATCTAGAATAGGACTTTACAACGCAGATATAAAAATACCTACAGATGAGGAAATATGGGCTTAAAATTTTCCAATTTAAATAATATAATAAGAGGTGACTTTATGAGGTTATTAGAGATAAAACCACAAATTATGAAATTTACTTTTCTTAGAGAGTTTATTAATGAATTTTCAGTAAATGAACAAGATTTGATATTTACTAATAAATTCTTATATGAGAATTTTTTTAAGGATTTAAATATGAAGTGTTCATATTTATTCCAAGAAGATTATAATCTAAAAGAGCCTTCAGACGATATAATTGATAGAATGATAAAAAAGATTTCTGGCAAGAACTTCAAGAGAATTATAGCTGTTGGAGGAGGAAGTATTATTGATATTTCAAAAATCTTAGCGCTTAAGGAAGTTGGAAGTACAAATGAGTTGTTTGAAAAGAAAGTACCTGCAATTAAGGAAAAAGAGCTTATAATTATTCCAACTACTTGTGGAACTGGTAGTGAGGTCACTAATATATCAATAGCTGAGATAAAGTCTAAACAAACTAAGATTGGATTAGCAGTGCCTGAATTATACGCTGATTATGCAGTGTTAATACCGGAACTTGTTAAAAATCTTCCTTATGAGTTTTTTATATATAGTTCTATAGATGCGCTTATTCATGCCATGGAAGCATTAGTTTCATCCAAAGCTAATATCTATACTGATATGTATAGCATAGAAGCAATAAAGATGATAATAAAAGGATATAAGGAAATCATAGAAAGAGGCGAAGAGCATAGGAAAGAAATTATAGAAGAATTCTTAATAGCTAGTAATTATGCAGGTATTGCCTTTGGAAATGCTGGAGTTGGAGCAGTCCATGCGCTATCCTATCCACTAGGTGGTAAATATCATGTTCCTCATGGAGAAGCAAATTATCAATTTTTTATTGAAATATTTAAACTCTATAACAGAAAAAATCCAGCAGGTAAGATTGGTAATGTAAACTCTCTATTATCAGATACCTTAGGTATAGAAAAGAATATGAATGTATATGCTGCGTTAGAAGAAATTTTAAGTAAATTAATTAAGAAGAAGCAGTTAAGAGAATATGGTATGAAAGAGGAAGAAATAAATATCTTTACGGAAAGTGTCATAGAAACTCAGCAAAGATTATTAAATAATAACTACGTGGCCTTGAGTAAAGACGAAATTGCTCATGTATACAGAGAATTATATTAACATTTAATTATATTAATTATTTGCACACACATTTATCAAAAATTCATATAAAATAGTAATCCCCTCTTATGTTAGAAATAAATAGCTAATTGCAAAACTATTAAAAGAATTTAGGCTAAAGTATCTTTAGGATATTTAATTGGAAATTTTAAACATTATAGATAGGTTTTAAGAAACTAATCTTCTTAAAGAAAGTATATTGTTTTTTATATTCATGTTGTAGCTGATAATTATTGAAATAAGTTGAGTTATTCCAGATAAAAGTAATTCAGATTTTAGTGAAGAGGTTTTATTTATTTTTAGTTTTGAAATAGCTAGTGTATTTTTGAGAATGTGATTAGTTCTTTCTGTAATTGTTCTAATTTTATAGAGTCTTGTCCATTCATTTGAATCACGAGGAATAGGGCAATTCAATCTAAGTTCCTTATTGATGGTTGGATGATAAATCCTTCCACAAGGAGACGTTGTGCATGGTGCTTCGCAGGAGAGAATGTATTTTGTTGTTTTATTTTCATTAATCTTTTTAGATTTTGGACATAACCACTTGATTCTCATAGCACGCCCCTTTTCTCTAGTTATACCATCAAACTTCATAGGTAGGCTAGGATCCTTCGGACATAAAGGAGTGCCATCATCAGTAAAGCCGCTAGGCAGTGGCAAAGAAGAAGAGTTACGAGAATTAATAGGTATTATTGGAACTATGCTACAATCCTTAGTTAAATATTTATAATTATCATCACAATCATAAGCAGCAACACCAAGAAAGAAATTATATTTAAAGTCCTGGTGAATAGAAAAATAATGTCTCATTATGGGAATTAAAGTTTTTGAATCATAATCATCTTTAGCACTTTCAGCTGTAGCATGATTTTGAAAATCCATGACTTGAGAGTCGTTAAAATCAATGTGTCTAACGATACCAAGGCCATTAACTAATGTAGTTGCTTTTAATGCGTAGCAATAATGACCATTGATGTATGAAAGCTTGATTTCATCGTTAGCATAGGTTGACTTAGGCATTTTACTACAAGCAAATATGTATGGATTTATGTCTGGATTAGACCTTTTAGCTGTCTTACCGATATTTAAGATAGATTCGAAGAATTTGGGATTATTTTCTTTAGTGTAAGCTTTTATTCCAGTAGTATCAGCAATTATTATTTTAGATAAATCAGAGTTTAGTTTTTTACAAATAGGCTCTGTTAGATCAACTAAATGATTAAAAAAATCATGAATATGGTTAAGAAAAGTAGATTTAAATCTAGAAAATTGCGATTCATGAGGGACAGTAGAAAATTCACAAAGAGATAACAACTCACTAGATAAATTAAGTATATTAATAAATTGTTTAGTTTCAGAGATACCAAGTATCTTTTGAACTATTAATGCGGTTAGCATTGAGGATAAAGAATACTCTCTAGGATGGCCAGTTGAAGAATAGTAGGCATTATAAAAAGTTTGAGGTATCAGTAATTTCATATTAATGTGCTTCTCAAATATTCTTATAAATTTAGGTTTATCTTCCTGAAAATAGTCTGCGACCTCTTCATAAATGTCAGAGAGTAAAAGTTGATTTTTTAACTGAATCATAAAGGACTCCTCCTTGGGTATATTTTGGGTTAGATAATAATATATTCGCCGTGAGGTGGGGGAAATCCTTTTTGATATAGCTTGTAAATCCTTGAACCCTAACGGGTTTGAGGGTTATGCAAGCGACTATTAGAAATAAACGTAAGGGGGATTATTCCGTGTTCTTCATTTATTTCTATATATTACTTTATATTTTAGTGTTTATGAAAATTTAGTAGTAGGTATGGTAGTATATTTAGATGAAGCTTTAATAATTTCTCCACAATTAAATAATACAATAGGACATATTATATCAAGATTTAGCCTAGTGCTAATGTTATAGTGTCAAGGATAGCGCCGTTTATATGTCCAATAATAATGAGTGAGATGATGCTAGTTGTGCTTGGAGGAAATTCAAATTTTCTTAGATTAGATTTTTATAATACATATTATGAAACATATGAAATAAGTGTGAAGTAAAGCTTTAGAATGTGTAAGTTATTATTGTTAAGGTTAGAGAATATAGTTTAAATTGAGTGAATGTGTTTACAAAATATAGATAAAAAGGTAAAATGATAATAGTGAATAGTTATTCATCTATATTATTTTATGAAAGGAGATGTTCTTAATGAATAGAAGTAAAAAGGTGATTTTAGTATAAAACTTAAAATGGGCTTAAATGTAACCTTAGACATAATCTATTATTTGTGTTGCATTTTTGCGGGAGTAGTTAACCTTTCATAATACTGCCTATAAAGGATAAGTAACTCGACATGAAGGTCGTGTTTTTTGTAGCCGTAGATAGTAGCCAAGTACAAAGGGTTGATTGTCTACGGTATCTTTATGTCCATTTTTAAGAAAAAAATAATGTGGAGGTTATAAATGATTAGAAAATATACAAATGCGGAACTCAAAAGAGCATTAGATATGGTAGAGGAAGGGTACTCTTTCTCAGAGGCCGCAATGGCAAATGATCTTAATAAAAGTATTGTAGCAAGAGAGATGAGAAAGAGAAAAAATGAAAAAGCTGGACAGCATATAGATGATTATAGAAGGAAGTTTCAAAATGATATAAATAATACCAAAATAGAAAAGGAGATAAAAAAATGATTAGAGAGATAGAAGTAACCAATATGGAAGACTCAGATATAAGTGAGGCGAAAAAGATATGGGTTAGACAATATGAACTATATTGTGATAATAGTAAATTCCCAAAGAAGAGATTGAAGAAATAATATTAAAAAGAAATGTGTTTATTGCATGGCACGAAGATATTCCAGTAGGATTTATTAATCTAAGTATTGTTGATAACAATAACTTTATAAATATGTCTGTAAAGAATTGTGGCTTAATCGACGAAATTGGTGTTTATATAAAATCTGGATATAGAAATAAAAAAATAGGTATTGAATTATTAAAAATTGTGAATGATTATTGCAAGGAATTTAATATCCAATATATTCATGTTGATTTTGAAACAGCAAATCTATATGGTAATAAATTTTGGAAAAAGTATTTTATACCAATGCTATTATCTACGAGAAGACCAATTAATAAAGATATAAATGATATATAAATTTGTGATGTGCAGAATCTGAGGTATGCATTATGTAGACTCTGAACACCAAGAAAGAATTGTTTAAAAGTGATCTCTGACAGTTTATAAACTGCTACAGGTCACTTTTTTGATTTATCCAATGACTACCAGCTCTAATGCTCCCATCTTCTTCAAAGTGGGAGTAAAGAGCTGCTACGTCCCTGGATAACGATTTTTAAAGCTTCAGAGGGAGTAAAACTCCCTCTGAAGCAAAGAACTCTGTTTATTTTCGTTTCATATTTTTTATTAGGCATTTAGTATCCTTATCTATTTGTAATGATTCAGTAATTTTTTGTAAAGCTTTGTTATAGGTCATATCATCCAAAGTGTTATTTTTAAGAAATTTTAGTGTTTTCTCTGGAAACCTTATATAACAGATAGATATGGCCCAAGCCACTGACATTTTAACGTAATAGCCTGTATGTTTAATGCCATCCAATAGCTTTAATATTTCATCAATATGATTATCATCTATATAATAGAAAAGAAGCATGACTACTCCAAAACGTATATGATACTCATGGGTATCTAGAATATAGGGCATCAAGTATTCCCACATTTCCTTTGGAGATTGTTTAGGAAGTTTTAATCCACTACAAAAGCTATCGCATACGGACCAATTATCAATTTTACTAACAAAGCTTGTGATGTATGGCAATATATCAGAAAGCTCAGATTTTACATAACCAATAGTCATCCCTTGAAGCATAATCTCTTCAAAACTGTCATCTGATGCATTTTGCAAATAACCTTGCCAATCATCTTTTGCAAGTTTTTTAGCAATTTTTCGAAGTTCAGGTAAACGAACACCTAGGATGTTGTGAATACCAGGTAATAAGCCACTAGAAAATTTTTGATATTTAGGCTCTGATAATATAGAAAGTTTTTCTTTAATTACATTATTTATTTCCATTTTTATTCTCCTTAGTTTTATAATTATATTTTATCATAGAGATGTCCTGTTTTAACTGGAACTAAATAATAATATTTAATTCTCGGAATATATTATAATGAATACTGATTTTATAAAGGGTTATTTTATTAATACTATGTTATAGGAGATAAATATGAATATTGGAAATAATGTTTTTTTTAGAAAAAAGGAATTACGTAACTTTTGTATTTATAGATTCATTTTTGGGATTAGTTATAGTCTCATGATTCCAACCATACCACTTTTCTTTGACTCTATAGGAATCACTACTTTAACCATTGGGACTGTAATGTCTTTATATGGAATAAGTAAAACATTAACTCAAATGCCTTTTGGAATTGTATCTGATACAATAGGAGACAAATTAACGCTAATGCTAGCATTAATTTTAATGACTTTTGTTCCTTTTGCTTATACTTTAACTAATAATCATCTATTAGCTAGTTGTATATATGTAATACAAGGAGCAATACTTGGTATGGCTGCCCCTGCAACTTTTTCTATATTGTCAAGATCCTTAGATAGAAGTAAAAGAGGAGAAAGTACAGGACTAGCCTCTGCAGTTTTTACACTTGGTGGTGGAATTGGTGCAGCTATCAGTGGATGTATTGTAGCAAAACTAGGAAATTATAATATGGTATTTTATATATCATCAATTGGGATACTAATTACATTTATATACGTTGGCTTACAAATAGGTAAAATTAATTTAACACAGAGTAAAGTTAGATTTAATACAAATAAAAATAGCAGTAGAATCAAAGTAATAGGTGAAGAAATAAAAAGATATAATCTTAAATATAAGATTATAGTATTAGGAACTATTGCATTTTTGGGTGATTTTATATATGGATGCATTGTAGCCCTTTTTCACTTTTATGGACAAGATATTTTAGGTACATCAACTGTATATACTTCTGCAATAATATCAATTTATTTACTTGTTTTTGGATTAGGAGCACCTATTGCTGGGTGGGTAAGTGATAAAATAGGAAATAGAAGACAGTTATTTCTTTCTTTCAACGTTATGAATATTACATTGCTAGGATTAACTTTTACAAGAGATATAATTATTTTTACTGCGATAATAATTATGTATTTCTTAGGTGCTACATTCCTAAATGCAGCATTACAAAGTTCGCTTTCAGAATTTGGTGATAACCTAAAGATAAAAGGTATTGTATTTGGCATTGTTGGAGCATCTGAATCATTGGGATATTCCCTTGGTCCCATAGTTTCAGCATATATATATCAGTTAAATAAGTCATGGTTATTTATGGGATTATTAGCAGTTTCAATTTTAGTTTCAATTATTTATATATTATTATCTAAAAAAGCCTGTATAACATAATGTAGTTAAGTATATTAAATAAAATATTTCACTAGGTAGTAAATGAGATGTAGGGATTTTTAAATTTTCTAAAAGTTTTTTAGAGAATTTTTTTCTTTTTTGAGGAATATGTATAAAAAGAATGAGCTTTTGTTAATGTATTTAAATTCATATTAAAGATAATAAATAAAAATTTTGGGAGGTTGAAATGATTAAAGAAGTATTTCAGTTATATATTGATAGGTGGCAATTTTTCTTAAAGCTAATAATGGAACACTTGAAGATTGCAGGAATATCCATATTAATAGCTGCAATAATAGGGTTAATATTAGGAGTTTTTATTAGTGAGTATAAAAAGACATCTCCACTAATTCTTGGTATAACAAATTTTGTTTATACAATTCCGTCTATATCACTTCTTGGTTTTTTAATTCCTTTTTCAGGGATTGGAAATACCACAGCAGTAATAGCCCTTACTATTTATGCACTTTTACCAATGGTTAGAAATACATATACAGGAATAGAAAATATAGACTCTTCCATAATTGAATCTGCAAAAGGAATGGGGAGTACATCTTTTGAAATATTATATAAGGTTAAACTTCCTCTTGCTACTACAGTAATATTGTCTGGACTTCGAAATATGGTAGTTATGACAATTTCTCTTGCGGGTATTGCTTCATTTATTGGAGCAGGTGGACTTGGAGTAGCTATTTATAGAGGGATAACTACCAATAATACATCAATGACCATTGCAGGAAGTTTATTAATAGCTTTATTAGCATTGGTATCTGATTTTATCATCGGAAGTATTGAAAAAATTATTAAAAGGAAATGGAGGCTACTATAATTTATGAAAAACTTAAAGAAATATTATAAAAATTTTTCTGTTTTAGTATTATTTATTTTTGTAATTTCTATGGAAGGGTGTTCAAGTAAAAACGAAACGATTAAGATAGCAACAAAACCAATGACTGAACAATTTATCTTGGGTGAGATGTTGGCATTACTCATTGAAGATAATACTGATTTGAAGGTTGAAATAACTAAAGGAGTAGGTGGAGGTACAAGTAATATTCACCCTGCCATTGTAAAGGATGATTTCGATCTTTATCCGGAATATACTGGAACTGGTTGGAGCTTTGTACTAAAAGAAGAGGGAATTCCTGATGATGAAACCTTATATAAGGAGCTTACAGAAAAATATGAAAGCCAGTACAACTTAAAGTGGGTTGGATTGTATGGATTTAATAATACTTTTGGGTTAGTAATAAGAAAAGATATTGCAGAAAAGTATAATATTAAGACTTACTCTGATCTTGCAGAATATTCACCAGAGCTTACATTTGGAGCTGAATATGACTTTTATGAAAGAGAAGATGGATATGATGCATTATGCTCTACTTACGGATTAAAGTTTAAAAAGGCGTTAGATATGGATATTGGTCTTAAATATGAAGCTATAAATTCTAAGGAAATTGATGTAATGAATATATTCACAACAGATGGTCAACTTGCCAGTTCAGATATAGTAGTCCTGAAAGACGATAAAAATTTCTACCAAACTTATTATTGTGGAACTGTTGTACGTGAAGAGGTCCTTAAAAAGCACCCAGAATTAGAAGTAGTTTTAATGAAAATGGAAAATATTTTAACTAATAAAGAAATGGCTGAATTAAATAATAAAGTAGAGGAAAATGGCCTTGATGAAAGAGAAGTGGCAAAGGAATTCCTAATAAATAAAGGATTATTAAAGTAATTATAATAGAGGGAGAATATATGGAAAAGCAAGATGTTATATGTTTTGAAGGTGTTTCAAAGGCATATGGTAAAAACCTGATATTAAATAATTTCAATTTAAAGATAAATAAGGGAGAATTTTTAACTATAATAGGTAGCTCAGGTTGCGGTAAGACTACGATGCTAAAACTAATAAATGGACTACTTACACCAGAGGGGGGAAAAGTCCACGTAAATGGAGAGGATATATCAAAGGTGAATCAAATTGGATTGAGACGAAGGATTGGTTATGTTATCCAAGGTGTTGGATTATTTCCACATATGAATATAAGAAAAAATATAGCTTATGTGCCTAATCTAATAAAGAAAGATGACAAAATTGAGGTAGCATCTAAGGTTGAAAAGTTGATAAAAATTGTTGGATTAAGTGAAGATATGTTAGAACGTTATCCCAGTGAACTTTCAGGGGGACAGCGTCAAAGAGTTGGTCTTGCAAGAGCTTTAGCTGCATCACCAGAGATATTACTTATGGATGAACCTTTTGGTGCAGTTGATGAAATAACTAGAAAGCTATTACAAGAAGAAATCTTACGTATTTATAAAGAGCTTAATGTAACCATTGTATTTATTACTCATGATATCAAAGAGGCATTAAAGCTCGGAACTAGAGTGCTTGTCATGGATAAGGGGAAAATAATACAAATTGGATCGCCAGCTGAAATAAAAGAAAATCCTAGGACTGATTTTGTGAGAAAGTTAATTGGTATATGATGAATTATTTAACACTCACTTATAAATAAATATATAATTTATAATCAATTTGTCATCATAAAATTTATGTGGTAGCAAATTTTTTATAAGATATTATTAATTTAGGTCATTTTTGGTAATATAACATATGTTTTAATTATCACCAATTTTCTCTTCTAGCATATGATGTATTGAAAGTATAAAATAGATTAACTTTTATTACAGTTTTTCAAAAGGAGGAGAATTTATGTCCATTAACTTTAATAAATTTATACCACGTCCAGGCCTTGTAAATAAGCAGGGGCGTTTACCTGATCCTTCAGAATTAGTTTGTATTGAAGTACCAAAGATTTTTGATCAATGCTTAATTAAAAGGTGTCTTGTATATGGTGAAGGTCCTGACACAAATACAACAGATTGTGAATTAAGAAGTGATCCACTTATTGATCCTAAGAGATATATTGGAAGTAGAGACTTCGATGTAACGCTAATATCTGTAGATAAGATACCAGTTAGAGGGAAACTGGGATTCAAAAAAATAGTTCTTAATTATATGATTTCTTTCTATGCTGATTATATTGATTGCAATGGTATTACTAAAAGTGAATTATATGAAATTAACAGAACTGATGTAATCGGGAAGTTCTACTGTCCTGATTCCATAGCTCAAATTTCAGCTAGTTTTGTACCTGTTCAACAAGCAGAAGATTTAGATTCTAATATTATAAAACTTGAAATGGTTGCTGAAGCTCTTGATGGTGAGTTACTACAAGATTCAAATGGAGATGATGTTCTAGATATTACTTTGGGTTATTACATTGTTGTAAAATGTGAGCTTATTGTACAATTACTCATACCAGCTTATGACTACTGTCCAGTTCCAAAAGAATTATGTGAAGAAGAGCCTGAAGATCCATGTGAAAGATTTGATAGAGCTCCAATTCCTAAGTTCTATCCAGATCAAAACTTAGACCCATTATTCCCAGATAGTGACGATAATGATGAAGAGTACGATTAGTAAAAATTATAGACTTTATTATGATAAAAAGAATACTTAAGGTTTTTACAGGTAAATGAGGAATATAACTTAACTAAAATCAGTAGTTATGAAAGGTGATGATAGTTTTAAGTGTATTGTCATGTTTTTCAATAACTTCCTATCTATTATCACCTTTTTCCTAACAAACTCATATATTATAATAAAAACACTTAATAAATAGGTTACTACACTAAATTACTCATACAATTGACTTTATTAAAATTTATCTAATTAAAAGGAGGATTCTATTTATGAATTCAATGTCAAAAGATTGTTTTAACCCTTGTAAACATGATCCTTGTAAAAAGGAAATTAGAAAGGACAAACACTGCGCAACTATTATAAAATGTGGTACTCCTAGCGCAACTACAATCCCTGTAGCTACTATAGCTGGTACAACCTTTACTGTTAGTTCCGTTACATTAGATAATTCTTGCTTATGTAACCCAACAACTAAGCTAGAATTCGCAAGTAATCTTGTTGCTCCAGTTGTCTTTACAGGAACTCTAAACTTCCAAGTATTTAAACTTTGTAGAGGTCAGGTTACGCCAGTTCCTGTTGGACCTGCATGGACATTTGATTTAGTGGCATTACTTTCATCAAAAACATTCTCATTCTTTGTTTGTGACTGTGATTCTTGCTTTGATGATTGCTGTACCTATACTGTAGTTGCAACTGTTACTAGTCCAGTTACTGTTGGTACACTTAATATCAACAACGCAACACTTGGAGCTATATCAACATGCGGTAGAGGTAATTGTTGCTAAAGATAATCATATATAAATAGATTAGCTTAGTTAATTTTGATATATAAATAATTAAATTACTGATATTAATATTACAAAGTCTCGGAGTGTGAATTTTTCATGCCGAGATTTTGTTATGTTTATATATAGGTTAGTGAATAATTGATATATTTTATTGTTAAAAGTAATTACATTCTTTATATTTTTATGAGCAATCACGAAACTTTAACCTTTTGAATATAATATATAATAAGCAAGAGCTTTATGACTTTAGGTTTCATTATAGATATTTCTTACTTTAATGATAAGTCATATATTTATTTGCATTGTTACTAGAAAAGGAGGTTTATATGATTTATTTAGATAATGCAGCTACGTCCTTTCCAAAACCATCGGTAGTTTATGAAGAAATGCTAAATTGCATGAAAAATTACTGTGCTAATCCAGGGCGAGGCTCTCATGATATGTCAGTGAAATCAGCTTTGAAAATCATGGAAACAAGGGTAGTAATATGTGAATTATTTAATATACCTAGCCCTTTAAATTTGATTTTTACCAGTAATGCTACAGAAGCCCTAAATATATCAATTAAAGGAGCTTTAAAAAGAGGGGATCATGTTATTAGTACTGTAATTGAACACAATTCTGTTTTAAGACCACTTCATTCATTAAATGAAGGTGGAGTTGAAATCACTCTGGTGGGTGTAGATAAAGCAGGTTATGTAAATTTCAAGGATATTAAAAAGGAGATTAAGGGAAGCACCAAAATGATCATTATCAATCATGCTTCTAATGTATTAGGTACTATTCAGGATATAGAAAGTATTGGAAGGCTTTCAAAGGAAAATGGGATTATATTTATGGTAGATGCATCTCAAAGTGCCGGAATGATTCCCATTGATGTAGAAAACAATCATATTGACCTATTAGCTTTTCCCGGGCATAAAGGATTATTTGGGCCTCAAGGAACAGGGGGATTATTTATAAGAGAGGGTATTAGACTAAGGAATTTTAAAGAAGGTGGAACAGGAAGTAACTCACACTTTATGGTCCAACCAGACTTTATTCCGGATCAATTTGAAAGTGGAACACTAAATACACCAGGCATTGCTGGTTTATGTGAAGGTATAAAATTTATTAAGAGAATTGGGATAGATAATATACGAAAATGTGAAGAAGAATTATCAGGGTATTTGTTAGAAGAGATGAAAAAACTTTCTTATGTAAAAATCTATGGAAGTGATTTTAAAAAACAAAGAAGTGCAGTAATATCTTTAAATATAGATGGAATTGATGCTTCGATTGTTGGTGAACAATTAAATGAAAACGGAATTGCTGTACGGACAGGCTACCATTGTGCACCTTTAATACATGGTGTAATTGGTACAGAGTATGCTGGTACGGTGAGAGTGAGTCCGGGATATTTTAATACTTTTGAGGATATAGAAAAATTAGTAGAAGCAATTAAGATGATTTATAGATTAAAATAATGTGAAATGGAAAATACAGTACATATATAATTATATATGTAATAAAAAACATTAGGATGTGAAAGTTATGAATGCTTGTAATAATTCAAACTCTCTTTATCAAATAGACAATCCTTCTGATTGTGAAAGATACATGATGCTTGAATATATACTAAAGATGCAGAATAGATTAGATGATCTAAATAATATAATTGATTTAATGAGTCCACCTAAAGATATAACAAACATTTGCCCAATAGGATATGCTAAAGATATTAAGGTAGCGATAATTGGTGCAGGAGAGGCAGGGCTAGCTGCAGCCTTTGAACTCAGAAAGATAGGATGTAACATTACTTTATTTGAAGCAAGCCAGAGAATTGGTGGGAGGGTATACACCTATTATTTTGATAGAAATAATAGATATTATGGTGAATTAGGACCAATGAGTATACCAGTATCTCATGAGACTACCTGGCATTATATCAATCTTTTTAAGCTTAACACAAGCCCATTTGTAAATAATAGCACTAATGCTATGTTTTATGTAAGAGGTGAAAAGGCTGTGAACGATCCTAAAGGGAAATATATATCAAGGAATATATATCCTAGATTTCACTTGACAGACAGTGATAGAAGCAAAGCTCGTTCGCAACTTTATAGAAAATTTTATCAAAAATACCTAGATTCTCTTACATCAGAAGAAAGAAAGGAGTTAGTTGAAACTAAACCCAAATACTTAAAGAGTATAGAGGACATAGATAAACTAAGTTATAGAAGAGCATATGAAAATGCAGAGTTTAGTGAAGAGGCCATATCAATGCTAGGCTATTTGGATGGTAGTCAGCAGTTTTTTAAACTAAGTCTTACTGAAATCCTACAGCAATATTATACTGCTGATTCTGAGTGCACTTACCGTATTAACGATGGCATGATTAACTTACCGCTTTCGATATATGGAGCACTTTGTGATAATACAGAAATAGAAGATGTATATAAAGGTATAGATAAAGATAAATTAGGTCATGTAGATATAAAAGTGGGTTCTCCAGTTGACGGCATATATAATTCATCTTCAGGGGATAAAATTCTTCTTAAATATACGGAATGTGGAACAAGTAAAGAGAATTTAGAGGAATATGATTATGTTATATGTGCCATGCCTTTTCCAAGCTTGAGGAGAGTTGAGATTAATCCTCTTTTTACAGTGACAAAGATGCAGGCAATAAATGAAATGAACTATGAAACAGCACAAAAGATATATTTATATATTAAGGAAAGGTTTTGGGAGATGGGAAATGCATCCAAAAGAATAGTAGGTGGAAAATCTTTTACTGACCTCCCACTAACTTCAGTTTACTATCCATCAGATCATGCGAAACCAGTATATAATAAATATGGGAAATGGACGCTAAAGCCTGATGTAAGTCCAGAAGAACCAGGTGCATTGCTTGCTAGTTACAGCTGGTGTCAGGAAGCGGTGAGATTAGGCAATGAAAACCCAGAATTGCAAGTTAACGACGTTATAAGATATCTAGAAAAAATGCATGAACTTCCTCCTCATTATATTAATGAAAATCTTATTGACTATAAGTCATTAATTTGGTCTGATGTACAGTATATATGGGGAGCAGGAGCACTATCTAAACCCCAGTATAAAACACTATTTTCCTATGCTGTAACTATTCCAGAGATGGGAAATAGAGTATTTTTTGCAGGAGAGCATATATCGCAAAAACATGCATCACAACAAGGAGCTTTACAGAGTGGTATGATTTCAGCAAATGAAGTAGCAAAGCAAATAATAGATAACAAAGAGTAGACAGGGGTTTAAAGGTATAAATGCAATGACCTACATCAACTAGATATAGGTCATTTTGTTATAAATTATATGTATAAGAAGTTTTGATTTCCAATGTTAGATGGAATAGATGGGGTATTGCTATCATGGCTATATTCTTCCAAAATAAAACCGCTTATAGTAATAAAAGTTAAGGACAATAATTAAATGTCCTTAACTTTAAATTAGCTAAACTAAATTATTTTCATATATACCTAATCTTTAGCAACAGTTACCTCTACCGCATGTTGATATAGCTCCAAGTGTTGCGTTGTTGATATTAAGTGTACCAACAGTAACTGGACTAGTAACAGTTGCAACTACAGTATAGGTACAGCACTCATCAAAGCAAGAATCGCAATCGCAAACGAAGAAAGAGAATGTTTGTGATTCAAGTAATGCTACTAAACTGAATGTCCATGCAGGTCCAACAGGAACAGGTGTAAATTGACCTCTACAAAGTTTAAATACTTGGAAGTTTATAGTTCCTGTAAAGGCAATTGGAGTAACAAGATTACTTGCAAATTCTAACTTAGTTGTTGGATTACATAAGCAAGAAGTGTCTAAAGTAAGAGAACTTATGGTAAAGGTTGTGCCTGCTATAGTAGCTGCAGGTAGTGTAGTAGAACTAGGATTACCACATTTTATAATAGTTGGGCAGTGTTTGTCATTTTTACATTCTTTTTCGCAATGATCGTGTTTGCAAGGATTATGACAATCTTTTGACATTGAATTCATAAATAAAATCCTCCCTTTAATTTAATAAAATCAATTATATGAATAATTCTGTTATTCTCTCATTTGTTAGGTGTTTTCATTATAGTATATGAGTTTGGTAGAAAAAAGGTGATGATAGATAGGCATTTATTAAAAAATATAATAATATACTTAAAAATATTATCACCTTTCATAATTACTAATTTTATCGAAGTTACATTATTCATATAGCTATAGAAACCTTAATTATTCTTCAGTTATAGTAATTCTGATAATATGGCTTCATTATCGTCACAGTCACAGTCCGGGAATAATGGGTCTAAGTTTTGATCTGGATAGAACTTAGGAATTGGGGCTCTATCAAATCTCTCACATGGATCTTCTTCAGGTTCTTCTTCACATGGTTCTTTTGGAACTGGACAGTAGTCATAAGCTGGGATGAGTAGTTGTACAATAAGCTCACATTTTACAACAATGTAGTAACCTAAAGTAATATCTAGAACATCATCCCCATTTAAATCTTGTAGTAATTCACCGTCTAGAGCTTCAGCAACCATTTCAAGTTTTATAATGTTAGAATCTAAATCTTCAGCCTGTTGAACAGGTACAAAACTAGCTGAAATTTGAGCTATGGAATCAGGACAGTAGAACTTTCCAATTACATCTGTCCTATTAATTTCATATAATTCACTTTTGTTTACGCCATCGCAATCAATATAATCAGCATAGAAAGAAATCACATAATTAAGAACTACTTTTTTAAAGCCAGGCTTTCCTTTAAGTGGAAGCTTATCTACGGAAAGTAGCTCTACATTGAAGTCTCTACTACCAATATATCTCTTAGGATCAATAAGCGGATCGCTTCTTAATTGAGTATCTGTTGTATTTGTGTCTGGACCTTCACCGTATACAAGACATCTTTTAATTAGGCATTGATCAAAAATCTTAGGCACTTCAATGCAAACTAATTCTGAAGGATCAGGTAAACGCCCTTGTTTATTTACAAGACCAGGACGTGGCACAAATTTCTTGAAGTTAATGGACATAAATTCTCCTCCTCTTGAAAAATTATGATAAATGTATTTAATACTTACAATACATCATATGTCAGAATATTAAAGTGGTGATATTAAAAAGTCAGGTTAATATAATTTTTGTTCTATAGAAGTGCATAATAAGTTTTTATTTAAATATAATTTTATAAAGGGGGGAGTGAGTATGAATGATGTATATCCTTTAATATATTGTGACTATAAAGATAACATATGGAAGTTTTCACGAAACGACAATAAAGAATTATGTTATAGAATTATGTACAGAGAAGGAAAATGGACTAAAGAAACTATAATTGATGTAGAGGTTCTAGGATTCGATGTTTATGTTAGTACAGATGAGACAATACATGTGGTATACAGTAATACTAAAGGGGAACTGAGATACTGTACTATGAAAGATAAGCGATGGTTGGGAAAGCTACTATATCAAGTGGAAAGTGAAGAATTTAAAATACAAAACTTAAAAGTTGAAATTATCGGAGATGAGATGCACATCTTTTATTTACTAGTAGGTAATGATGGTAGTGACCATGGAGTGTTAATGCATTGTATATGGAATGGAAAAGAAACTAAAACTACTACAATACAGGATATTATATTGATACCTAATTTAAAAGAATACTATTCAGTACATGTAAATAAAAAGGGTAATATTTATGCATTTTTTATTTCAGATGAAGGTGATGAGATATCTTTAAGCTATTGTAACTTTGAAAATTACAGATGGTCATCTGTAAGAAGGCTTTATGGCATTCAAGGAGAGGATATAGGATTTGAAGTGTCAATGGATCAACAGGAAATTCATATACTAAATAAATCTAGAGAAGATGCTATTTATTTTCTTGATCATGTTTCTATAGATATTATCGGAAATATAAAAGAATTCAGGGTTCATGAAAGTAGAAAAGAATTGAAAGAACCTATACTATTTACTAAAGGCAATAAATTGTACTCTTGTTGGCTAGAACAAGGTAATATTTTTCATTCGGCCTTTGATGGTGAAAAATGGAGTAGTGCAGTTTATTTTGATAGAGGTAATGAGCTCACAGTAGAAAGATATAATTGTTTTATTTGTATAGATAAGGATAGTGCTATTAATGCAAAAAAAGTTTATGGAACTAGTGGACTAGATTTGTATTTGTTTAATCCAATTGAGGTTATAACAAATATGAAAGATTCATTAAAAAAAGAAGGAAATCAAGTTAAAGAGGTAACACTTCAGGAAAGGGAATCAATTGAAAATTTAAAACTTGAATTATCTAGTCTAAATTTAGAAAAGAAAAGTTTAGAAAAGAAAATTACAGCATTAAATCTACAATTACAAAAAAATCAAAGATTTATAGATGAATATGAAGAACAAATTGCTAGAATATTAGAACAAAAGCGGAAGGCAGATGAGAATTGTAATATATTTTTGAAATTGCAGAAGAACATTCAAAAAGAGTTAGAGGGCACAAAAAAAAAGCTTTTGGAAGAAGAACTCCTTACAACAAATATTCAAAGAGAGTTAGAATATACAAAACAACAGTTGCTAGAAGAAAGAAAGATTAAAGTAGCAGTAGAAAATAAATTGAAAGAATGTCAAGAAGAAAATGTAATAATTAAACAGCAAGGTGAGATCATAAATGAAGAAAAAAGGAGATTGAGTGAAGAACTTGAATTAGAAAAGAATCAATCCATTATGGAACGATTACTAAGAAGAAGGACAAATGGAGTATAAAGTCACTTCTAAAGCTTTAAAGCATACAATAAAGTAAAGGGCCTGTATAAATTAAGGCGTCACAAAATAGAGGTGATAATATGAAAATAGAAGATTACGATTATATCATGATCTTCACTTCTCATCACAGGGCACTATATATTTACGAGCGTTTAGTTCGAAAAAATATAGTGGTAAAACTTGTTACTGCTCCTAATAAGATTAATATTAGTTGTACTCAAGCAGTGAAATTTAAGGAAATAGATATGGAAGCCATACAGAAAGAATTACAAAGAAATAATATTTACCCAACTAGTATGTATAAGATTGTTAAAGACGGAAAAAGTGAAACTTATGAATTAGTTGAATAATATTTGCTTGGTTAGTTTTTTATATTTATATTGCATAATAAGCAAGCATAAAGCATATTTTTTAGTATAAGAGTGAACTCGGAAACTAATTTCAAATAGAATCAAAAATAGTTTTTATATAGTTTTAGTACCGATCACTCTTTAAATTATTATTTGGATTAATTTATAATTAAAATCACTCTTATAGGCTGAAAAAGTTAAAATTGAATATTATAATAGACCTGGAATACGGAGATAAAGATTTACTAGTGACACAATATGATTTATTAGTAAAGGAGGGAGTGAAGGCGAGTCTATGTTTAATAAAAGAGAGAAAGTCATCTATTATATATCACATTTAGGAACAGGAAAGGTATCTATAATTGATGGGGATAGTTATAGTATTATAAAAGAGATTGAAGTTGGGCCAAGGCCTCTAAATGTTATTGTTGATGAAAGAAGCAATGTGTATATAGCTAGTGATAGAAATAGTAAAGTTACACTTATTGAGGATTTATATGATTCAAATAGAACATGGAATATTACTAATAATGGTAATATAAAAGTAGATTCCATAGCTCAGAAAATCTATGTCTGTGATACTGAGGAAGTATGCATTTATAATCTAAGAACTGGTGAAAAGCTTGCTTGCATAAAAGGGTTTATGGCTGCAGATAGTTTACAACTTGACAAAGATAAGAAAAGATTATTTGTACTGGACATTTTTCAGAATGAAATAAATGTTTATGATACATCAGATTTCAGATTAATAAAAGTATACAAAGATGTTGGGACTGCGCCTAGCTGTATTCTTATTGCAGAAGATGAAAAATATATTTATATATGTAACAAAGGAATTAATAAAGGAAATTATATGGGCAATGTCTCTATATTGAATCTTGAAAATGGAGATATTTCATATATAGATTTCCCAAAAGGGTCTGATATTACATCCTTAGATCAGGCCGGGATTCTTTTATATGTAGCAAATAGTGGGTTGCATAGAATTGAAGTTATAGACATATTAAAAAGAGAACGTAT
Organism: Clostridium subterminale; assembly: GCF_039521425.1. Classification (NCBI taxonomy): domain Bacteria; kingdom Bacillati; phylum Bacillota; class Clostridia; order Eubacteriales; family Clostridiaceae; genus Clostridium; species Clostridium subterminale. The sequence goes on along the minus strand of NZ_BAAACI010000008.1, from coordinate 88,147 downwards.
AGCAACAATAAAAACTACCCTACCCAAATTGCAAAAACTTAGATTATCTCCTGATAAAGGAACACTACTTGCAACTAGCAGAAGTACTGATGGAAAGGGTGTACTTGATAGGATTGATACTTCTAAAAATGTTATTTTAGATACTTTTACTTTTGAACAAAATAATAGTATTCCATACGATATTGGGGTGGTCACTCAGAGTAAATTTCAAATAGAGAAAGAATCTTTTATTTTCACGGATTCAGAAGATAAATGGAAACAAGAAAATGAAACCACTATATTGGCAAAAAAAGTTCTATCTACTTATCAAGAAAAAATAATATTTTCTCAGATTTCAAATGAAGTATCTTCAAAGGATGAAAAGATTATAAATGTAGAAGAAATTGTATTCCAAAAGTGTGAAATCATAAAAGAAACAAAGAATAGAGAAATTATAGATAGTCGAAAAAAATATTCAATACTACAGTATGACTTTTATATTCCATACTACATAGAATGCAAAGATGAACGGGAACAAAAATATATAATTGAAGGAAAACTTAAGGGAACACAAAAAGCGACATTATATATACCCGAATATGCAGAACAAGAGGGAGTAGAATTTATAGTCAATTCTTTTGCTAAATTAACAAGTACTCCAGTAATCATAAACAACAGTTTGAAGTTTGATGTTAGTGTTTTGATTTCAACAAAGGTAATTGTAGAAGAAATAGTATTTATTCCATTTTGTAGAGACTGTGAAGGTTGTAGAGGAGAGGGGAAAAATGACTAACGAAAAATATGATTGTTTTTTGGTTAAGCAGAAAGATGGAAGATTACTAAAGTTTTGTTATGATAGTAAGCAAGGCATATATTATCAAATATTTATGAATCATGAGTGGTCAGAGAAGATGGGCATTTATAAAGATAGTTTTGAATATTTTTATGTTTTGGAGGAGGGGAATGGGAAGATTCATGTTTTCTGTCAGGATATTTGTGGTGATCTTATTTTATCAACATTGGAAGGAAAAGAATGGACGCATAAAACTCTCCTCCATATGAAGTGTGATGTAATTACACCTATACGCATTAGAGCTTTTTTTTGCTCCAAGGATATTCATTTACTATATAACGTAGTAGATAAACATACTTATTCAGAAATATTAGTTCATCAAGTTGCTGAAAATGGAACATTATGGACTCAACCGCAAATAATTGCTAACTTAGAATCTTACTCTAAGTTTCCTTATGGTACTTACCAAGCATGTGAATCTAATATAATCCTATTAAACACCATGATATCTGGAGTATATCAATTAATTTCTAGAAGTTTCCACATTGTAGAAGGGAGATGGGGAAAGGAAGAAGTTATACACATGTCTCTCTTACCATACATAGATTTTACTTTTTGTGTAGAAGAAAATAGAAAGCATTACCTGTTTATTACTCAAGATGATCATGTTAATAGAGTGATTTACCAGTATAAAGAAGTGGGGTTACAAAAAAACACTATACTGTTTCAATATGAAAAGATTAACTCTTGCACATTAATATTATATAATAGGGTGTTATGGGCTTTGTGGATTTGTGATAACAAGCTTTATGGATGTTTTTCTGAAGACTATGGACAAAATTTTAGCAATCCTCAAGTGTACAGGCACTTTGATAAGATATTACCTGTGAAAGTATTCTATCAAGAAAATATAGAAGATAAACAAAACAATTATTTTATTAATGAGATATATGTAGTGAATGTTAATGGACAGGAACAATTGTTTTTGCCGGAACTTTTAGAAGCTTCAATAGATACTGAAGTAGAGAATAATAAAAACTTAGAGCATAAGGTTGAAAATTCTACATTTAAAAAGGAAGAGTTAAAAAGTTATTTCTCAAAAGTTAAAATACTTAGAAGAGAAAAAGAAGAATTAGAATTAAAACTTAAAGAGGCTTATGAAGAACTAAGAACATTGAAAGAGGGTATGCAGCATGAAAAAAATCAAATATCAAATTTGAAATATAAGTTTTATAATGAAAAAGAGAAAATTAAAATATATATGTATGATAATGATGTATTAAAAAAGAAAAATAGTTGTTTAGAGCAGATGCTATTACAAAAGGATAAAGAAAAAATATTAATGGAAAAGAAATTAGATGAAAAAGAGAAAGAAAGTGAAAATTTAAAACAACAAATTAGTATTAAGAGTGCTGAGGATTTATCTGACACAGAAGAAGTTAAAACAAGAAATGAAAATAAAATATCAAAACATGTGAGATTTTCTTTGATTAAATGGTTACTAGATGATGAAATTTAAAAGTATTCCTAATAAATTTATAATAAAATGTCCTTGACAAAAGAGTGCATTTTATTATGTAAAATAGCACAGATTTTTAATAAATAAAATTTCCATATAAATTATATAATAGAAATGTATAGTGTTTATAATATGAAAATATAGGATTTTATGCATTTCTATTTTTATGTATTTCATACAATTGAATTAATTAAAATTGATAAAATATTCATATACATAAAGTAACATATAAAAAATCTCCGTAGCTTTCATATTTTTATTATAGAGATCTTGTATGAAATATTTAAAGATTATAATAATAGAAAATAAAGGATTTATTTCATGGATTAGTAAGGTCTAAATTAGTAAACCTTATTATGAATACTAGACTTTAAATCATAAATATGGTATTGTAGATAAAATATTATAATGGAAACTTCTTCTTATATTTATTTGAAGAAGTAAATTTATTAACCAAAGAGTAGATTTGAAATGTCATTTAAGGAGGGCTTTTTATGGGAAGGGTTGCAGCATTTTTTGATATAGATGGTACTATCTATAGAGAAGGATTAATAACAGAAGTTTTTAAAAAAATAATAAAATATGAATTAGTTGAAGAAGATAAATGGTATAATGAAGTTAGACCAGCTTTTTCCAAATGGGATATAAGACAAGGTGATTATGATACCTATTTACTTAAAATGATTGATGTTTATATTGAAGCTACTAAGGGTTTGAGTAAAGAACATATAGAACACATAGCTAGGAATGTGATTAATCAAAAAGGTGATAGAGTATATACCTTTTCAAGGGATAAAATTAAATGGCATAAGGAACAAGGACATGTTGTAATTGCTATTTCAGGATCTCCTATGGAGCTTGTAAGAGAGATGGCAGATAAGTATGAAATGGACGATTTTAGAGGTACCATTTATAAAGCTGATGACCATGGAAAATATACTGGTGAAATTATTCCAATGTGGGATTCTATTAGTAAAGAAAATGCTTTAATGGAGTTAAAAGAGAAATATGATATAGATTTAAGTGAAAGTTATGCGTATGGAGATACTTCTGGAGATTTAACTATGTTTAAATCTGTAGGAAATCCTTATGCTATAAATCCGACTAAAGAACTAATTTCAAAGATAATAGAAGATGAAGAAGTAAAGAAAAAAATCAATGTTATAGTGGAACGAAAAGATGTAATATATAAATTAGATATTAATAATTTAGAGTTAATCTAATATCGTGAGATATTAGTATTGAAAGATTAATAGAGTTTAAAAAATTGCAGACTGGATTTAGAGAAAAATTACACATATATCACATTGCCTTAGATATGATTTCCTTATAAAATAAAGGTTTATAAGTTTAAGGTATAGCTAAAAGTGGCGTTACAATAGAAGTCTTGTAACGCCACTTTTAAACATAGTATATTTTTACAAAAGGGGTATTTGTATGATTAGATTTGAGATAATTACAAGAGATAGATTGGGGATTACTGTAGAGATATTAGAGAAAATTTATAATAGGAAAATCAATTTAATTTCCATGGAAGTGTTTTTTCAAAAGGTATGTGTAAAGGTTGAGGATATGGGAAAAGAGGAAAAAAAAGGGTTGATGAAAGAGATTTGCAATATTAAAGATATAATTTCCATTAAGGAGATGGAGCTATTATATTATGAGCAGAAAGAAAAAAAGCTAAAGGATATAATAGATTCAATAGAGTGTAGGGAATTCAAAAATATAATTGGTACAAGTAAGGCTATAGAACGGGTAAAAAATATGACTCTGACTATTGCAAAGAGTAACTCAACAGTGCTTTTAAGAGGTGAAAGTGGTACAGGTAAGGAGGTCTTTGCAAAGGCAATTCATGATATAAGTCCTAGAAGCAATAAGAATTTTATTGCTATTAACTGTGCAGCATTACCAGAAACATTATTAGAGAGTGAATTATTTGGATATGAGCCAGGAAGCTTTACAGGTGCAATGATAGGTGGAAAAGATGGAATCATTAAAGAAGCTAAGGGGGGCACTTTATTTTTAGATGAAATAGGAGAAATGCCTATGCTTATCCAAGCAAAGTTATTAAGGGTGATACAAGAAGGAAAGATTAGAAAGATTGGTAGTAATAAAGAAGAAGCCATAGATGTAAGAATAATAGCTGCAACGAATAAAAATCTTGAGGATATGATTAAAGATAAAACCTTTAGAGAAGATTTGTATTATAGATTAAATGTAGTTCCTATGTATATTCCAGCATTGAAGGAACGATTAGAGGATATTCCACTTTTTGTGCAGTTTTTCATAGATAAATTAAATTACAAATTAAATAAAAACATAAAGGGGGCTGATATTGAATTTATTAGTGAACTAATGAAGTATCATTGGCCTGGAAATGTTAGAGAATTACAAAACGTTATAGAAAGAGCAATGAATTTATGTAAGAGTGAGATATTAACTGCAGAGGACCTTTTTATCAATTTTAGAAGCGATGTTTATAACTTTGAGACTAAAGATATCATAGAAAAAAAATCAAATGAATATTTACAGTTACCATTGAAGGATATAATGGAGAAGTGTGAAAAAGAAATTATTGAAAAAGTCATAGTGAAATATAAAAGTTATAGAAAAGCTGCAAGTGTACTCAATGTATCTCATACCACTATAATGAATAAAATTAATAAATATAATATAAAAATTTAGAGTACTCTTTCGTATTCACATATGTAAAAAAAACTTTACGAGTGTAAAAATAATTTTACAAAAAAACTTAATAAGTAAAGAAATGTTTACACTGCTTTAGTATAAATATTAAGTAGTGGGATATGTGAAAATAAAAAATTTTTCTTTGCCTTGTTGTTAAAGCCCTACTTAAAATTATATTAACATAGATTTAGGTATTATTTAGTTTTTTTAAAATTTGGCACTGAAATTGCTATATATTAATTGTAATAAAACTATATATTGGGAGGAATAAATTAATGGGGAATAATTTAAAATCAATGGGGTTTGCAACTAGAGCAATTCATGGTGGACATGTAAAGGATCAATTTGGTTCTTTGGCTACTCCTATTCATCAAACAGCAACTTTTGTTTTCGATTCCGCTGAGCAAGGCGGTAGAAGATTTGCCCTTGAAGAGGGAGGATATATTTACTCAAGACTTGGTAATCCAACTAATACTCAATTGGAAGAGAAATTAGCAATGCTAGAAGGTGCAGAGGCAGCAATTTCTACTGCATCAGGAATTGGAGCTGTTGCATCAGCATTTTGGACAGCTTTAAAAGCAGGTGATCATGTTGTAGCAGCAAAAACTCTTTATGGATGTACCTATGCTTATCTAAACCATGGAATAAGTAGATATGGTGTTGAGGTAACCTTTGTGGATGCAACAAATCTTGAAGAAGTAAGTCAAGCAATGAGAGAAAATACTAAAGTAGTTTATTTGGAAACACCAGCAAATCCAAATCTTGAAGTTGTAGATATAGAAGCTATAAGTAAGATAGCTCATCAGAATAATGATTGTATAGTGATGGTTGATAATACTTTCTGTACTCCTTATATTCAAAGACCATTAGAATTTGGAGCTGATGTAGTAATTCATTCTGGAACAAAGTTTTTAAACGGCCATGGAGATGTAATTTCTGGTTTTGTAGTTGGAAGTGCTGAATTTATAAAGAATGTGAGATTGTTTGGTGTAAAGGACATGACAGGTGCTAGTTTAAGTCCTTTCGATGCATTTTTAATTATTAGAGGTATGAAAACTTTAGAAATAAGAATGGAAAAACATTGTGATAATGCCATGAAAGTTGCAAAGTTTTTAGAAGAACATAGTGCAGTAGAAAAAGTATATTATCCAGGTTTAGAAAGTTTTCCACAGTATGAATTAGCTAAAAAACAAATGTCTTTACCAGGAGCTGTGATTGCTTTTGAGGTAAAAGGTGGAATTGAAGAAGGTAAGAAAGTTATAAATAGTACAGAGCTTTGTACAATAGCGGTAAGTCTTGGGGATGCTGAAACTTTAATTCAACATCCAGCATCAATGACACATTCACCATACACTAAAGAAGAAAGAGAAGTGGCTGGTATTAGTGATGGATTAATAAGAATAGCTGTTGGTCTTGAAAATGTTGAGGATATAATTAATGATTTAGAAAAGGCTTTAAAGTCTATTTCATAGTAGACACAGCAAATTAATAAAAACTCCTAAATTAATTGAAATTAATTTAGGAGTTTTTATTATGAAATTTACTTTATTGAGAACATGAATTGTTTGGAAAATTAAACTGCTACATTAATATCTGTAAACCCTCAACATCATAAACTTCAAATTCTTTTATTGACCTAATGATTTCTTTTTTTGCAAGCTCAATATATCCATATTTATAATATAGTTTTCCTAGATTAAGAAGCACAAATTTATTATTTATTAAATTTAGTAAGTTTACAGCTATTTTAAGTTCATCATATTTATCATTTATAAGCAATATTTCACATATTTCTAGAATGATATCAAGATATTCCCTTTCATTTTCTTCTTCGGATAAAAGAGTGGTGGATTCTTTGGTAAATAATTTTAGAAACTGTAAATATACTTCCAATAGTTTTTTATTGTAACCTGATAAGATATCTTCTTTAAATTTGTTCAATAAAGACAAAGCCTCATTATAATTATTAATTAATACGCTACTTATAACTTTGTACATTGAAAAATGCAAATTAGAAGAATTATCATCAACTGTATTGTTCATGTTAATGCACTCAGTAAAGGAACCGGACATAACAAGACATTTAGCTTTAATTAATACCAACTCTTCAGTAATAGTTCCAGATAGTTCACATTTTTCTACGTACTCCAATGCTATTTTATAGAATCCTTCATTATAAAATAAATCTGCAATAATATGATTAGATTTTGGATAATTAGAAATAAGATCTTCTATAATCTTTTTAAAGTTATCCATTGGAGTATTTTTAATTTTTAATATATCTCCAATAAGGTATAATGGATTAAGAAAATCGGGCTTTGATTTAAGTGTTTCAATATAATAATTGTATGAAGAATCATAATCTTTTAGAGTGAAGTAAGCATTACCTAACTCATAGTATGCTTTGAAACTTCCTATTCCATATAAGCACTTTAATTCAGATGGTGATTCTCCTAATTCGATACATTTTTCTAGAGCTTTTATCTGAGGTATAGGCATATTCATATCTTTGAAAATAAGAGATTTTAAAAAATATAAGTCAGTGAATTTAGGGTAGTGCTCAATACCAATGTCTATGAACTTAAAAGCTGTATCATAATCTTTTATTTTATAATTTAAGAAAACTATCCTAAATATTAGTAAATAACTGTATCCGTTATAAGGGTCAAATTTCTCATAGGATTTATAGTAATGTTCTAGTGCAGTTTCATTATCATTTAATGCTGCATATTCGGTACCTAGGTTAAAGTGAGCAAAGTAATCATTTGGATCTTTTTTTATTTGCTCATTTAAAATAGGTATATTTCTATTTCTTTTATTCTTAGACTCTATAGACTTAGTCATATATCCATAATGATTAATTTGTATTAATTTATAAATTGCTTTATATTTGTTTTCTGAGTATACTAATTGATTATGAATTTCTCCCTCATAGTGAGTTCCATGGTTATTTTTAAATAGTCTAGGATTTAAATTTATAGTTATTGAATTATCATCAACAATATTTCCATAATAATTTAATGTTTCAAAGTAATAAATCGCATTTTCATCTAACTGTCTATTTAATAAATCTTTCAAGTTTTCTTGATTCTTAGGGAATAATTCATCATCTGCATCTAATATGAGTATCCAATCTTTGGTAGCATATTTTAATGATTCATTTCTAGCTTCACTAAAGTTATTGTTCCAAGGAAAATAGTAAACCTTAGCCCCAAAGCCTTTAGCTATATCTACAGTTTTATCAGTAGATCCTGTATCAACAATAATAATTTCATCAACAATATCACTAATACTACGAAGACAGTTTGGCAAGTAGGTTTCTTCATTTTTTACAATCATACATAAACTTACTTCATTTTTCATAATATATTTTCTCCTCTTTGAAATAAATAAGTTACTTAACTATAAACTTCTACCTAGTTCGTAAGATTTCATAATAAAATAGATTCATTATTTGAGTAAATCAATAAAATACTATATTAATTTTACTTCCATATATAATATGTGTAATTTAATAAACTGTTCTTAGACTGATTTACTATTAATCCAATAGTTACTATACTACTAATGTGTATTTAAGATTGATAACTATATTAATAGCATCTACCTTTAGAAAAATAAGATTGTAAATATAAGAAGAAAAGTAACATCTTATGTACAAGCTCATATAGTATATTAGGAATAAAAATCCTGAAAATAAATTTGGGGGATGAATTTTTATGGCTTTAACAATCGATTTTGATACTCCAAAAACTGGTACACCTCGTTCTGTTGGAGTTACAGGCACTGTTGCTAGAAATAGTCTAGCTTATTTGACAATTAGACTTAATGTTACTAATGCCATTTCAGCAGGTAGAAATAGATCATTTTATAGAGTAATCACTTATGATAATACAGCAAGTGGAACATCACTAGCTGTTAATGCTTCTTATACTTTGTCAATTGTACCAAAGTTTATAGCCGGAGATACTGTTGACGAATCTACTGGTGTAATAACAGCTTGGTCATACACTATCTAGTGTTTATACTAACTATTTTAAAATGGCATGGAGCAATAAATTGCTCCATGCTTTAAATTGAGGTATTAGAAAAGAGGTGGTAGATTTGTCCAATATAATAATTTATGCTACTAAAAGTCTTACGGTAACGAGTAAAATTCCTAATGGAAATATAAATAAACCGACTATAACTGTAGGCAATGACGGGATATATAAATATATTAGTTATTTGTTTTTTGATATTTCTGACATACCAAGTAATGCATTGATTTTAAATGCAGAACTTGTATTATTTAAGACAAATAATTTTTATGATGATTGTAGGAAAATATTTTCAATATACCCACTATTTGATTATTTCAGCACTTATACAACTTTCAATAATCGACCAGAAGTAAATATCAATATTAAAAAAAATTTTCATCCAATAACTTCAGATGTGGCTATAACAGTGGATTTAACCGATTTTGTTGTATTATGGTTACAGAACAAATTAAGTAATACAGGTATAGCACTATTTGATAAAAGTAATAGTATTCTTACACAATTTGGTTCTTCAATATGTAAGGACACATATCTTGTTCCATTTTTAAAAGTGGTCATTGGAGATGAGTGTAACAATTGTAAAAAATGTGATTGTTATAAGGGATGCAATTGTTGTAATCAAGGCGAAGGTACTTTAAGACAGGTGAATGTTATAGGAACTGTTGCGGAGAATTCAAAATATGCAGCTATAGTAAATATTGGAGTGACAAGAAAGGGCACTGGGCATACAGATAATTATTATGTTGCTGATGAGTATAACAATTTATCAGGAAGTAGCCCTCTTTATGTAGATAAAACCTATAATATCGCAATAGTACCAAAGGAAAATCCAGAAGATGTAGAGACTATAAATTTTTATGGTTCTTATAAGGAGTAGATTATTGTTTTCTACTATAGTTAGTAATCTTTTGTTGGTATAGTAATATAAAACGTGATGATTACTAATTAACATAAGCAATGGTAAAGTGTATAAGAGGTTTTATTGGATAGGTTACCAATAGAATAAGGAGCTATCTTTAAACTACTGAATGTAAATAGTGAAGGAGAAGTAATATGGTTGAAAATGTTAGTAGTATAACAGTTAATTCTAAGGAAAGTAATAAAAAAAATATAGTCTTTTTTGTAAAGCCGGGGCTAGATAATTTTTTAGAAGATATTATTGATGGATTAGCGCACGAATATACAACTAGAAAAATAGTTGTAACAAATTTAAAACAAATTGATGAAGAGATGAAATGGGCTGATATATGCTGGTTTGAGTGGTGTGATGAATTAATATCTTATGGAAGTAAACTTATCATTGCTAATGAAAAGAAAATTATATGTAGAATACACAGTTATGAATCATTTACAGATTATCCATGTAATGTTTACTGGGAAAATGTTAATAAAATCATATTTGTAGCAGAACATATAAGGAATTTTACTATTAATAATTTTAATATAGATAAAGAAAAGACAATAGTAATTCCTAATGGTATAGATATTTCTAAATGGACTTTTCAAGATAGAAAACCTGGATTTAATATTGCGTATGTAGGGTATATAAACTATAAGAAAGGACCTATGCTATTGTTTCATACTTTTAAAGCTATATATGATAAAAATAACCAATATAAATTATTTATTGCTGGTAAATTTCAAGATGCTAGAGATATTTTGTATTTTAATCAAATGATAAAAGAATTTCGATTAGAAGATAATGTAGTTTATGAGGGGTGGCAGGACAACCTAGATAAGTGGCTAGAAGATAAAAATTATATATTATGTACAAGTATTTTGGAATCGCAAAACATCAGTATTATGCAAGCTATGGTAAAAGGAATAAAACCCATAATCCATAATTTTGTCGGTGCAAAAGAAATATATCCTCAGTATTTAGTTTGGAATACAATAAATGATGCAGTTGAGATGATAACTGATAGTAAATATAATTCACAAGAATATAGTTATTTTATTAAGAGTGGTTTTGAATTTCAGGATCAAATAGAAAAACTAAAGTCATTATTTATAGGTCTATATGAAATAAAAAAAAGCAAGAATTGAGCAACCATTAATCACTATAGGATAACAAATTATAATGGTAGGCAATACTTATCAAAATGTGTAGATTCTTTTATAAATCAAAATTATCCCAATATAGAAATTTTACTTATGGATGACTATTCAACAGACGGTTCTGATGAAATAATCAAAAATTATGTAATTGCTCAATTTTATTATGACCAAATTCAAAATCATTTAAACGTGAAGACAATACCAAAATATATAAAAGGGAATGTTCCTAAAGAAGACATAATGAAATACTACTATATATTTGCCAAAGAAGGGATGGAGTATATTTAGGGTTGATTTAGCTATTAAAGGGATAGTTATTTTAGAGATTATATATAAATTAGTAATATAATAATGATCAATATATTTTTAGGTTTTAAAAAAGTAATTTTAAGCAATATATATAAAATAATTTAAATTTATGGTAAAATTGTATTAGTAATTATTATAAATTATATAAGGGGGAATAATAAAATGGAAAAAAAGACAAGAGGATTTTGGACCACATTAGTATTAGTTATTTACATTATTGGAGGAGTGAGTTCAATAATAACTGCATTCACCAATAAGTCAATGGCTCAAATAGTTCCGGAGGTTGCGCTTAGCAGTGGTATGATAGTATATTCAATTATATCTGCAATAATAATAATTATTATAACTATAGGAATTTTCATGTGGAAAAAGATTGCTATATATGCCTTAGCAGTTTACTATCCTGTTAACTTTTTAATAAGTTTAATTATGATGGATTATAGTATGGGGGTACCAGTAGTAATTGGTTCAATAATTGGTGGAATAATAGGTATTGTAATAGCATATTTAATAGTATTTAGTTTACTAAAAAAAATAAAATATAACGAAGAAGTAGAAAATTCAATGAATGTATAAAATCAATGTATGATAAACGGGGCGTCGCAAAATAAGATAATCTAAATAAATATTGAATAAGCACTTATATTATTAACGCTCAGCTGTTTCTGAATATTGATTTACTAAAGCATTTATTCAAGTAAAATCTACAACACAACAACTCGTATATATCCAAATAAGTTGTGTTGCTTACGATTTTACCATTCATAAATACTAAGTAATAAAATATTCATGGAGGTTCTTCTAATAAATTAGAAGAACTAAGTTCGAATAACTAAATCCAAGATTTAGATTCTTACTTATCTAAATGGCATTTGCTAACAATAATATTAAAGTGCATCTTCAATATTTTATATAAGATTAGTAATGTATTTTGCGAAAGCCCCATTTATTTTAAAATAGGACAAGGAGTGAAGAATTTGAAGACGAACTTAAATCTTTCTAAAAAGAAAAAGGGTATCCTTATTGCTGCGGGAATATCGTTATTTATAATACTGGTAGCAGTAATTATTATTATAAAACTTAGAGTGCCTAAAGAAGAATCTGTAATTACTAGAGAAGAAAGCTATGAGATTCAAGGTCAGGAGACACTAAAATTTAATGGTGTTAGTGCTATAAGTAATGAACAAAAAATTCTAGTTGATAAGTCACAAGGCGAATTAAAAGATATTAAAGTTGAAGATGGACAAGAGGTAAAAGTAGGAGATGTACTATTTTCTTATCATAACACTGCAGTTGAAGATCAAATAGCGCAATATGATAGACAAATAACTGCTAATAGTGATAAAACTTCTAGGGTCAATAAAGATAAGAATAAAATTAGTACAAGTATTAGTCAGCTACAAGCAGATTTAAATACTACCAATGGTGAGTTAAATAAAATTCAGAGTGATATATCTAAGCTTAGTACATCAGAGGAAAAAGCTAATCAAGAGAAATATAATGAATTAATGAAAATGAAAGATGGGCTTGAAAGTAAACAGATAGGGATATCTCAACAAATAGAGGCATTAAAAGGTCAATCTAGTGGATTAGATACTGAAATAACTACTTATGAGGAAAGTAATAAGTCAGCAGTAACTGAAAGAGATATTTTGAAGAAAAAAATGGAAAAGGATATAGTTGCAGAAATAGATGGAGTAGTAAAAATAGATAATAAAGGTATAGATGATCCTACTAAAGTGTATATGAGGATAATATCTAAGGAGCCTTTAGTTAAAGCAGAAGTTTCTGAATTTGACGTAAAAAATATAAAAGTAGATGATAGTGTAATGTTAAAGGTTATTAGTAGTGGAGAATATGTGAAAGGTACTATAACTGAAATCGATGAGCTACCTATAGAAGGGCCTGAAAGAACCACAACAGGGTATAACTTTTACATAAAACCAGAGAAGGATATTAGAATAGGGTTTAGTCTAGAGGTTAGGTGTAATTATAAAGGAATAGAAATACCTAAAGATTATGTGTATGAAGAAGACTCAAAGATACATGTACTTAAGGAAAAGGCAGATTCCTATGAAGATATAGAGATAAATACGATTTTTGAAGATGATACTTATTATTTATTAGATGGAGCTATAGGAGTAGGAGATAGGTTGATTAAAAATCCTTCTGAGGTATTAGAAGGGAGTAAGTAACTATGATTGAATTAAAAGACATAAATAAGTTTTATGTTACTGGAGATGAGACTCTTCAGGCATTAAAAAATGTTAATTTAAAAATAGATAAGGGTGAGTTCTTAGCAATAATGGGACCATCAGGTTCAGGTAAATCAACTCTTATGAAAATATTAGGTTTATTAGATAAAAAATTTGCTGGAAGCTATACATTTTTAGATAAGGAAATAAGTTCTTTTTCAGATGATGCTCTAAGTAAATTTAGAAATGAAAAGATAGGATTTGTATTTCAAGATTTTAATCTTATAAAAAGACTTTCTATAAAAGAGAATATTGAGATACCAATGCTTTATAGGGGTCATAGAGTTAAGGAAACAAAGAAACGAGTTGTAGAACTGTTAAAAAAAGTTAATCTTGAGAGTAAGATTAATAAGTATCCTACTGAATTATCAGGAGGACAGCAACAAAGGGTATCTATTGCTAGAGCATTAATAAATAATCCAGATATAATAATTGCAGATGAGCCTACAGGAGCGTTAGATAGTCATACATCTAAAGAAATAATGGGGATGTTTAAGGAGCTTAATAATGAAGGCATTACTATAATTTTAATTACCCATGATATTAATGTAGCAAGACAAGCTAATCGAGTAATGTCTATCTTCGATGGTGAGCTTAAGGAAGGAGAATTTTAGATGAAACTTAGTGTTCTAATTTTTTCTGCTTTAAGAAATCTTATGAGAAATAGAAAAAGATCTTTTTTAACAATGGTAGGTATAATAATAGGAATAGCAGCAGTTATTACTATAGTTGCGCTAGGAGAGGGATATAAAAATAAAACTATAAAAGATTTCACCGGTGAGAATGAAGGAAAAGTTATATTAAATGCAGCGTTTATGCCATCAGATATGGAGCATGCTAATATGGCGAGTAGTGGTTTTAATAATAATGATAAAAAATCAGTAGAGGTACTACAAGGAGTTGAATCTGTAGAATATATATATTCAAGCAATGAGCAGGGTGAATATGTAGATTTACAGGTGAGGGGAGCTACAATTAAAGGTATGGCTTCGAAGGTAGAAAAGACTGATTCTCCTAAAATAATAGGCAGAAATTTAAGTGAGAAGGATAATGAAAATTCTACAAGAACTATGGTAGTAAAAGAAAGTGTACTTAAAGATAAGTTTGACAAAAAGGAAGATTTAATTGGAGGCATTGCAACATTAAAGGGTATTAACTTTGAAATTGTAGGTATTATAGAATCTGATGAAGAAGAGGAATTTAGCTTTAGCTTTTCACCAGATATTCAAATTCCTGAAAATACTTATAATAAGTTTTTTCCGCCTAGTGATGTAATTCAAGGGTTAAGTATAGCATTAGGTAATGGAGCAGATGTAAAGGACGCTACTAAGAAGATAGAAAATACTCTTAATGATGTAGGTTCTAAAAAGTCTGAAGGTAAATATAGTGTTATGGATACTAGCGGAATAATAAAAATGATGGGTTCAGTATTAAATACATTAACCTTATTTATTGCTGGAGTTGCAGGAATATCATTATTTATTGCGGGAATAGGAGTTATGAACATGGTTTATACTTCTGTTTCTGAGAGAACTTTAGAAATTGGAATCAAGAGATCAATAGGAGCCAGAAGAAAAGATATAAAGAGAGAGTTTTTAGTAGAAGGAGTTGTTATTACTGTCACTGGTGGAATAATAGGATATGTACTAGGTATAATAATTGCTAACATTATATCTTATTTTATGCATATGGCAATAATACCAAGTCTATTTACTGCATCTGTAGCTATAGGAATTTCTATATTTATAGGTATAGTATCTAGTATAATTCCTGCCAATAAGGCTGCTAGTGCAAATACAATTGACATACTAAAATAAAACAGTGGTAGACTTTTTAAGTTAAAGGTCTACCACTTATATATTTCTCAAGGTTTACTATTATATTAGAATATGAATTATACAAGTAAGTATGTTATGTGCTTGGATAGTAATTAAGATTTTTATGCTTGCTAATGAATCTAAGTTTTTAGAAAATGTTAAATAATGATATATCAATACTCAATTATATATATAAATAATTGAATAACTTAAAGAAAACTGTTGAATAATCAATGTGATATTCAACAGTTTTTAGTTTATATTATGAATTATAATATATTGATTTTAAATAAAATATTGTGGTATAATTGTATATCATTTCAATAATCGATAATTATTGTTTATTGAAATGAGTTATTCTTAAAGTTAAAATATTAATAAAGTCTTAAATAAATGGAGAAGAGAAAATATGAAGAAAAAGTGGATTAGTATCACAATAGTTATAGCCATTACTATAGGGTTAGCTGTCTTTACATATAAGAGTTGCATAAAGAATAATGGTACTGAAGATATGATTATAAATGAGAAAAATAAGTATGATGCATCAGAAGAAATAAAGAATGCATTAAATTTATTTAGTAGTAGTAAAAAAGCTGAGATTATAACAAATGCAAAAACTTCATCTAATATAGTAGCTTTATCCTTTGAGGGGATGAGTGATGCTACTACTATGGGGAAAATAGTAGAGCTATTGAATGAGTATGATATAAAGGCAAATTTTTTTATACCCGGTGTTAAAGCAGGAGAAGACCCTACCACAGTAAAAAATATTAAAAAAGCTGGTCATGAAATAGGAAGTGAAACTCTTTCAGATACTAAGCATATGGAAAGGCTATCGCAGAAAGAATTAATCACTGATTTTTGCCGTGCTAATAAGGTGTTAGAAACTATAACTAATGAAAAGCCAATTTTATTAAAATGTAAGTCTACTACATATACTGATGAAGTGCTATCTGCAGCCTATGCTTCCGGTAATAAGTATGTAGTTCATAGTGATCATTATATTAGCTATCAAAGTTTTAAGGATTATGGACAGGTTCAGAATTATGTAAATAAATTAGATAATGGTACAATTATTTCTATTAAACTTAATGGTGTTCTTGATGATTTTGAATATGAAACAGAAAAAGAAGATGAAAAGCCAGCTATAGATAAAGAGGCAGGTATAGATGAATCTACTATGGATGAAAAAGAAGAAATAACTGTTGTTAAAATTGTAGAATGGTTATTGAAGGCCATAGATGAGCAGGAAATGTCAGTTGTACAAGTGAATGACTTAGTAGGTATGAAAAGTAATAGTGAAACTTCATCACCTGAAAATATATCAAATAAAGATGAGCTTTATATAGATGAAAGTTATAAAGAAGAAAATAATAGTTCACAAGGAAATAGTGAAGAAAAGAATCCTTTAGATTTAGTAAATTTTAAGGAGTTAATAGAAAAAAACAATGGTAGTCTTGCTCCTAATATTTCAGAGTTTTATACTACTAATAAAGCTTTATCTTATACCTTTAGAGGATTAAGTGATGAAGCTGTATTAAATTCAGTTTTAACATCTTTAGATAAAATAAATGCTAAAGGAACTTTCTTTGTTACTAAGGATGAAATAGAAAAATACCCAGAGAGAATTGCTACCATATTAAAGAAAGGCCATGAAATTGGCAATGGAGGAATAACTACTAGTTCAAGTTTATTAGACAAATCTACAGAAGAAATTTGTAAAGAAATATATGAAGTAGATAAATTATTAAGGAAGATAGGTGTAGACACAAAAGCATATATGCCTGGATATGGCTACGTAGATGCTGAGGTTCAAGAAGCTTTATCTGTTATTAATAAAATTGATGATATTAAGGGTTATGAATTATTTACTTATTCTAAATCTCCTATTAATCATAAATACAAAAACATGAATGCTGAAGAAATTGTAAGGGATTACCTTAATGTAAATACCTATATGTCATTAAGAAAAGGTGAGATTGTTTATTTTAGACTAGATTCAAATTTATTCGAAGAGAGTACTACTGTAGCAAATATTATTGAATTAATTACCGAAAATTATGTAAAAAATGGACATGCTAATAAATATAATAAAGCAACACAATCCTATAATTTAGTTGAAAAGCCCTTGAATTATTCTGTTGTGACTTTAAGTGAATTACAAAATACTATGGAGTCAGTTTCCCAATTAGGGAGATATAGGATGCAGAGGGATAATACTAACTCATTAATGAGAAGAGCTTATGAAGATGCCTTATCTATAATGAAAACTAATTATATTGGAAATAAATATGTAGATTTAAGTGATTTAAGTGAAGAAGAACAGATGTTGATGGATAAAACAGGAACTATTGATACCAATGGTGAAGATGTGATTTTCTTTACATTTGATGATTGGGGAGGAGATCCTATTGTTAATGAGATATTAGATGTACTCAATAAACATGAAGTAAAGGGAAGCTTTTTTGTAATATCAAAGTATATTGATACTAATAGTGATGTATCTAATGCTAATCCTAATTTACTTAGAACCATTGCATTTAATGGTCATGATATTGGAAGTCATAATTATAATCATGAAACTTTAGATGCAAACAAGAATGAGTTGGATATTTCTCTAGTTAAATCATATGATGTTATGGCTAATGTTATAGGCGATTTAAATTCATTAAGACCATATTTTAGACCACCAACTTTACTTGTAAAAAAGGAAGGACTAGCACAGGTATTTGAAAGTGGATTTAAATATTCTATTAATGGAAATATTTCAACTCATGATTATGAAAGTAGTTCTTCACAAGAAATTGTTGATTCACTAGAAGAAAATTTAATTAAAGGTAGAGGAAATATTATAGTAATGCACATGAATAATCAAAGTTATTATACGGCAGAAGCTTTAGATATTTTCTTAACTAATAATGAGAATGGAGTGTATGGAACAAAGTATAAAATTGCAAAGCTAAGCGATTATTTAGAAAAATAATTTTTATAACATTATGAGGAGTTTTACAAATGAGGTTAGAGATTATATGAAAAAAATAAAAAAAGATGAAACCTACGATGTCCTTTTAAATCCCCGTAAAGATAGACGACTATTGTCAAATGTTCCTGATAAAGAAGAAATCAGAAACAATATTGATCGTAGAGGATATCAGGTATTAGATGAACATAAAGAAGATCCTAGTGCCTTTATAATGAGTAGGAATGCTGGAATAAGATATGTTATGAAAACGGATGTGGAAGTCACCTGTAGAAGTAGTAAGGGGAATAATAAGTTTATAGTAAAATCTTTAGATATTTCTACTACAGGGCTTTTATTAGAATTAAAAGATGAAGTACAATTAAATACAATAAGTAATGCTAAGGAAATAAAGTTAAAATTTAAAATATTACCTGGATCTATGCCTGAGGGTTATGAAATGAAGGTTAAAATTAAAGGTGAAAAGGTTAGGGATTCTATAACATCAGAAGGAAAAATTATTTGTGGAATAGAATTTGCAGAGACCTTATCAGAGTATTCTAGTAGAAAAAAAGACAGATATGTACTTGTTACTTCTAGTTTCCTTTTGTTATTTATTACATTATTTATTATATTAATGCGTGCGGAGAGTATTATATATTTCAGATTTAATAAATGGATATATCTGTATAGTATAATTGCAGCAGTATTTTTGCTTAGTAGATATTTATTTGGAATGTTATATAAGCCTATGCCCATAGATGTTGATTATACACCAGGTGTAACCATTATTATTCCATGCTTTAATGAAGAGGAATGGATTGAAAGAACAATTTTAAGCTGCATTAATCAAGATTATCCCATTGATAAATTAGAAGTTATAGTGGTAGATGATTGTTCTAATGATAGGTCTGTAGAAAAAATTAAAGAAACCATTGATAAATTAAGTAATGAGGCAGAGAGATTTGATACAAAATATAGATTGAAATATTTTGTGCAGGAGGAAAATCTAGGTAAAAGGGATGCTCTTAGCAGAGGAGTTAAAGAAGCTAAACATGAATTAGTTGTATTTGTTGATTCAGATAGCTTTTTAGATCCCTTTGCTATAAGAAATTTAGTTCAGCCCTTTAAAGATCCTAAAATGGGAGGAGTATCAGGAAGAACTGATGTGGCAAATACATACACTAATGTATTAACAAAGATGCAATCAGTGCGTTATTACATAGCCTTTAGAATTATGAAGGCAGCAGAATCATATTTTGATGCTGTCACCTGTTTATCAGGACCATTAGCTTGTTATAAAAAACAAATAATTCTAGACAATATGGATGCATGGTTAAATCAAAGATTCTTAGGACAGAAGGCAACTTTTGGAGATGACCGTGCTATGACTAATTTTGTGTTAAAAGGTCATCGAACAAGTTATCAAGATGCTGCAATTTGTTCTACTATTGTACCTAATAAGTATAAAGTATTTCTTAAGCAACAAATGAGGTGGAAACGTTCATGGCTAAGAGAATCAATAATTGCAGGTAAATTTATGTGGAAAAAAGAGCCCTTTATGGCGGTTTTCTTTTATATGGGGGTAGTAGTTCCTATTGTAGCTCCAATAGTTGTTACATATAACTTAATTTATGTTCCCATTATCCATAAAATATTTCCAACAACCTTCTTAGTAGGAATATTGATGATGGCTTTAATGATGAGTTTTGCTCAAATGTTTCTTAGAAAAAGTACAACATGGGTTTTTGGTATGGTATTTTGCATTTATTATGAGGCAGTATTATTGTGGCAGATGCCTATTGCATGGGTAACCTTTTGGAAATCTACATGGGGTACGCGAATGACTCCTAGCGATATAAAAGCTCAAAAGAAGAGGGAGCAGAGAGCTACTTCCAGTAAGCTTAAGAAAAGAGGAGGGAAAAATAGTGAAAAGTAATACTTTTTCTCCTAAAAAGAAAGATAGGATTAAGATAGCAAGAGGTATATTACAAGGAATTATTTTAATTATATTGTTAATAGCTATTATAAAAGCTTTATTTTCATTCTCTGTATATGAGCCTTACAATTCATCTAAGCTAAGTAATAATCAAGATAGCGGGTTCACTACAGTATCATATTTTGGTGTGGATCGTACAGGAAGTGATACCTTAATAAGTACTAAAAGATTGGATGAACATCTTAAAGCATTAAAAGATAACGGATATGTAACAATTACGCAAAAGGATGTAATGGATTATTATTTAAAAGGTAAGGCATTACCACCTAAATCTTTATTTTTGCTATTTGAAGATGGAAGAAGAGATACGGCAATATTTTCTCAGAAAATTATAGAAGAATATAATTTAAAGGCAACCATGCTAACATATGCGGATAAGTTTGCAAAGGAAGACTCAAAATTTTTAAGTTCTAAGGATTTATTAGAGTTAGTAGAGAGCTCTTACTGGGAATTGGGCACAAATGGATATAGGCTTGAATACATAAATGTATTTGATAAAGATTCAAATTACTTAGGTAATTTAAATTCAGTTGAGTTTGCAGAATCAGCTTCAAATATCCAGAGAGATTATAATCATTATTTAATGGATTATATTAGAGATGAGTATAATATTCCGGTAGAGTCCTATGAAGAAATGAAACAACGTATAGATGGTGACTATGAGGCTTTATCTAAAGTGTATACTGAAGAACTTAGGCAGGTACCTAAATTATATGCTTTAATGCATTCTAATACAGGTCAATTTGGTACTAATGATAAGGTTAGCGAAATAAATGAAAAATGGATTAAAGAGTTATTTAATATGAATTTTAATAGAGAAGGTTACTCGCTAAATTCAAAAGATAATTCAATCTATGACTTAACTAGAATTCAACCACAGTCCTATTGGTCAACTAATCATTTGTTAATGAGAATTTTGGATGATACGAAGCAAGACATTGAATTTGTAGTTGGAGATGAAGAAAAAGCAAGTAAATTTAAAGAGGTATCAGGAAAAGCTGAATTTAAGGATGATACTATTATATTAACATCTTTATCAGAAGGTAAGGGTACCCTTGAACTGTTAAATAGTGATAATTATAAGGATATTAAAATATCAACAATATTAAATGGAAATATCATAGGTTCTCAAGGTATTTATTTACGCTCTAATGAAGACCAAAGTGATAGCATATGCGTTCGGATTATGAATAATGTAATAAGTATTATCGAAAATTCAAAAGGTAGTTCTAATATCATATTCTCACTAGACTTAAGTGAAAATAAAGAAGAAAAATTTGATATAAGGGATGAAGGAAGCAAAAAGATTGATATAACATTAGTTAATGATAAAATTAGTTTAGACATTGATGGTATTAATGTGGTTAAAGATTTAGTTGTAACTAATGAGAACCAAGGAAGTGTTTATTTAGAGTCTGCATGGGGAGAATATGGTTATAGCCAAAGGAATATTGCAGATGATGTATATGATGGTGTATTTAAAAAATTTAGGATAACTGATGTTAATGATAATGAATTGTATGATAGTTCACTAAAGGGTATTGATAGTATAATTTATTCACTTAGAAATTTTACTGAAAATATTATAGACTGGTTTATTAAATATTTATAGATTATAGAGGTGTCAAATGAATAAAAGAGCAAAGAATACTTGGATTATTATTACTTTGACTTTAATAATAAGTATGTTTCTATATGGATGTTCAAAAGAAAAAAATTCCTTGGGAAATAGCAATGAGGAAGATGATAGAGAAACAGTTGTAATTGAGGATAAAAAGATATTTGATGAGAATATAGATAACTTATCAGCATGGGCTACTTATTGGGATTTAGATGTTCAGGGAGAGGTTAAGTTTTTAGATAAGCAGTTAAAGGAAGTTTCCTACTTTGCAGCTTATTTTGATTCTAACAATGAACTGATAATGCCGCAGCAATTAGTAGATTACTATAATAGAACAAAGGATGAGGATTATACTAAATACCTTACTATTGTTAATGATAAAATAAATAGCAATGGAACTTCATCACTAAAGGATAAGGAACTTTTAAAATCATTGCTCACAGATTCTACTTTAAGAAGTAAACATGTTAAGGATATTATAAATTTGGCATCCAAATATGGTTTTAATGGAATAGAAATAGACTATGAACAAATTAAGGATGATATGGAATTATGGAATAATTACCTATTGTTTATTAAATATCTATATAATGAATGTGATGGGAGTAGGCTAAAATTAAGAGTTATATTGGAGCCTAATGTACCATTTGATAATCTAGAGTTTATAGAGGGGCCTACCTATGTTATGATGTGTTACAACCTTCATGGAGGATTTAGTGAACCGGGAGAAAAAGCTAATCCTCAGTTCATAAAAGAATTAATGGATAAGATGGAAAGAGTACCAGGAAGTAAAAATTTTGCCATTGCTACAGGTGGATTTAATTGGGCTTCAGATGGAAAGGTAACTTCCTTATCTGAAATGGAAGCTAAAGATTTAGTAAAAGAATATAAAGCAAAAGAGGAAAGAGACAATAAAAGCCAATGCATAGTGTTCAACTACACTGATGAGGATGGGATTGAACATGAGGTGTGGTATGCAGATAAAAACGCACTAAACTCTTGGATGCAAGTTATAAAGGAAAAAGGCTATGGTATCAGCCTTTGGAGACTTGGCGGAAATGTATTTCATTAGTTTATAATATAGACTTTTCAAAGTAATACTATATAGAAATTTCATATATAAAAAGAGTGATATTCTTGCAGATAATAAATTTGAAGGAATATCACTTTTTAATGTAATATTTTTGTATGTGTAAGGTGGATAACCTAATTTATAATTATTTGACAAAGGATATTTTTAGAAACTATAATTAATGTGGTACATATAATTATATAGGATTAAAATAGTGTGTTAATTTTATGAAAGTATATTAGTAAAGCAGTATGCTGCAACAATATGTTTTGAATATTGAGAAAAGGTATACTCTTTGTGAAAATATACAATTAAATTTTAAAAGATAGAGCATAAAATTTTAAAACTAGATATTTAAAGACTATAAAAAGTAAATATGGGGGTATAAAGAAGTGAAATTCAACAGAAAAGATATAATCGGTTTTCTTTTTCCAGAGTTACAGATAGTTGAAACTGTAAAGGAACACGGATTTATAGCAATGCCAAATAAAAGTAATAAGGAAAAGAAAATTCAAAATATGGAACAGGTATATAGTGAGGGTAATAATTATTCTAAAAATAATTTCAGAGAGATGAATAAAACTACTAAACAGAATCCAGTTAATAAATTAGATGAATCACAGAGTGGAAATGTAGCAACATATCAACATAAGGACACTTCCAAAGTGAAGACTGATGATATAGTAGATGTATTTAGTAGTATTAGAGAAGAAATTGGAACCTTAATTGTAGGACAAACAGATTATCTGGATAATCTCTGTACTGCATTTAAGCGTCCATTTATAACAGGATATGACAACTTAAAACCTAAGAATGCTATTATTATTCTTGGAAATAAAAGTACAGGAAAACATAGTAGCATATCTTGTATTGCAGATATGCTTAAACAGAGGAGAATTATTAGTAGCAATAATATTTTAAAAATAGACCTTTCTTTGTATGCTACAACTTCGGATTATGAAGTATTTTTATCTGACTTATATAAATGTTTATATGGCGAATCTGATATTGTAATGTTTGATAATTGTGATAAGTGTCATTCTAGTATTATTGATGCAATAGAATTATTAACAACCACTGGTAAATATACCCTTAGTTCAAGATATGTATTTCAAAATAACAATCTTGTTGAATCAAATGGAATGCTTTTACAAAATTCAATAAGTGAGATAAGTTCAAATAATAAGTATTTTATTTTTGTATCAGAGAAATCAGAAAATGATATGTTGAATATTTTTGGAACAAAATTTATGAATTGCATAGGAGACATACTTCATACTAAGAATTTTAATTATGAGGAACTTAGAAAGATATCATTGATACTAATTGAAGATTTAAAGATAAAATGCAGTAAAAATCTTTCAATGAATATAAGCTATGAAGATGCTATTTCTGAACTAATCATATCAAATTACAAAGTTGTATCTGGAATAAGTAGTATGAGAGATTTTGTTGATTCTAATATATATAAGCCATTAGCAGAATTTAAATTAAAAAATACTATTGAAGATAATAATGTATTTTTATCAGTTAATAATAGTGAATTAATGGTGCAAATTGATGATGAGTTTATAAAGTTAATTGATATTATGCCTCAAAAGAATGTATCTGGTATTGATGATGTTAAAAAAGAATTAGAAGGTATAGTAGGGATTGAATCTGTAAAGCAGTATATTTTTGGGCTTGAAGATAATTTGAAAATTCAAAGATTACGAGAAAATGCTGGGTTTAAGGCTACTAATATTTCAATGCATATGATATTTACAGGAAATCCTGGAACAGGTAAAACTACAATTGCACGGATAGTTGCTAAATATCTAAAAGCCCTTGGAATATTATCGCAAGGTCAATTAAGAGAAGTTACTAGAGCTGATCTTGTAGGTCAATATGTTGGACAGACAGCTAAATTAACCAATGATATTATAAAATCTTCTTTGGGAGGAGTTTTATTTATTGATGAAGCTTATGCTCTTTGTAGAGATAAACATGACACCTTTGGACTTGAAGCCATAGATACATTAGTTAAAGGAATTGAGGACAACAGAGAGGATTTAGTCGTTATCTTGGCTGGATATAAAGAAGAAATGGAAGAGTTTTTAAAAACTAATTCAGGTTTAAAGTCACGTTTTCCAAATTTAATTAATTTTGAAGACTACACACCAGAAGAAATGTATGAAATTTCATTTATTACAGCAAAATCTAAAGGATATAAGGTTTCAGAAGATTGTAAAGAGCAACTCATAAAACTATTTGAAAAAAATCAAATTAAGGGCAAAAATGATAGTGGAAATGGTCGTCTTGCTAGAAATGTAATAGAAAAGGCTATACTTAATCAATCTAAGAGATTAATAGTAGATACTAACGCACCAATGGACTTATTATGTTACGAAGATTTTAAATTTGAAGAAGTAGGTAAGTTTGATTTAGAGGAAAGTCTTTCTAAGGTTATTGGACTTGAGAATGTTAAAGAGTTTGTGAGAACTCAATATAAGTTATTAATCGCACAAGAAAAACGTAGAAAAGCAGGAATGATTGTAGATACATCACAAGCTTTAAACATGATTTTTAGCGGGAATCCAGGTACTGGAAAGACAACAATAGCAAGACTTGTTGCCGATATGTTTAAAGAGATGGGCTTGTTAAAATCAGGACATTTAATAGAAACTGATCGTAGTGGATTAGTGGCAGAATATGCAGGACAAACAGCTAAGAAAACTGGAGAGGTATTTAGATCTGCTTTAGGGGGTATCTTATTTATTGACGAAGCCTATGCATTAGCAAATGATAACAGTGGTTTTGGAAAGGAATCAATAGATACTCTCGTTAAACTCATAGAAGATTATAGAGGAGAAATAATTGTTATTCTTGCTGGATACAAGAAAGAGATGGAAGAGTTTTTAAAAACTAATTCTGGACTTCAATCTAGATTTCCACTTAATATAAATTTTCCAGATTATTCAGCAGATGAGTTATTTAAAATAGCTTTAAAGATGATTAAAGATACAGGTTTTAGGCTAGGAGATGGAGCTGGTGAATTCCTCAAGGAGGAAGTTATTTCATTGCAGAAACAGTCTAATGAACATTCTGGCAATGGACGTATGGTAAGGAATTATATTGAAGATATAATGAGAAAGCAATCAGCAAGAATTGCAATGAATGATATACTTGTAAATGAAATGAATATGATTATAAGTGAAGATATACAACCTAAAGATAAATCAATAGTTAACTTTGATTTAGAAAGTGAATTATCTAAAATTATAGGACTTGAAGAAGTTAAGGAGTATATACGTAGTTTAAATGCAAGACTTAGAGTACAAAGAGAACGCAAAAAACTTGGGCTTGCAGCAGATAATACGCAGACGCTGCATATGATATTCAAGGGTAACCCTGGAACAGGAAAAACAATGGTTGCAAGAACAGTAGCAGATGTTTTATATAATATAGGTGTCATTAAAACAAATAAGTTAATAGAAACAGATAGGTCTGGACTTGTTGCAGGATATGTTGGACAAACAGCAATAAAAACTAAGGAAAAAGTCATGGAAGCTATGGACGGTGTACTGTTCATTGACGAAGCTTATTCACTTTCACAGGGTGGAACTAATGATTTTGGAAAAGAAGCAATAGATACATTAGTAAAACTAATGGATGATTATAGAGATAGAATAGTTATCATATTAGCAGGATATAGTGATGACATGGATGAATTTCTTAATGTAAATGCTGGATTAAAATCAAGATTTCCTAATATAATAAAATTTGAAGATTACTCTACAGACGAGCTAATAGAAATATCTGGAATGTTGTTTAAGAGTAAAGGATATGAAATTGATTCGTTAGCTAAAGATAAACTTAAAGATATATTTGACATAGTAAGACTTGAAGCACAGTTTGGAAATGGACGCTATGTACGTAACTTGTATGAAAAGGCAGTGAATAACCAAGCAATGAGGTTAAGTACGGATATGGATTTAACAAAAGCGGATTTAATTACAATAATTGATTCTGATATAGAAAGGTTGTGATGAGATGAAAAAATTAAAAAATTTACTAGGATATATAATTGCTACTATTTATTTTATTTTTCCTATGTGTTTAATTTTACTAATGCTAACGTTTATGCCAATATTTTTTTTAACGGATGTTAGTACAGTTAGAAGTTCAGGGTTTGCTGGTCAAAATACAGCAGGTTTATTTATAGGTATGTGTGGGCTTTTTACTGGAGTATCTCTTCTTGTACCACCACTAAGGAAGATGTATAGAGTATTACCATGGTTATATTCATTTGTAAAAATATTCTATGTTAATCTAATAATTCTTTGTATTGGACTTCTAATATTAAATTTTGGTTATCAAACACAAAATGATACTCGTCATACTGTATTTTTTATTTTGATGATATTACAAGTAGTTATTTGTAGATTAGCAATGTGCATTTATTTCAAGACAAAGCCAGCAAAAACCATTAATGAGAGGTAAATTTATGAGTAATAAACAAAATAGTTTTAAAAAAAGTAATGATAAGATTAAGAAAGATTTTATGAATACAAATGAGAATATAAGTGAACAATTAAATATTCCTGAAAATCAGTATAGTGAGGCTCAAGGTGATAGTGAATGTGAAAAAATAAATGTAATTGAAGAAAATAATGATGAATTTAATAAAAAAGTTGAGCAAAAAAGAAAAGATAAGCCGTTAAAGGTTTTTGGATTGATATGTATTTCTTTTGGAATCTGTTTCCTTATTTCTGAAGGAATATCAAAAATAGATACTTCAGAATCAGCTAAAAATGCCCTTAAAAATAGAGTGTCCACAGCTATTTCAGCAGGAACTGTTCTCTTATCAAAGGATGAAAATGCTCAAGCACAGGATTATACTATTACACATAAATCTAATGCAAATGATACTAAAATTTGGGTTTGGGATTACGCCGGTGAGGATGGCGACTATGTACAAGTACTTGTAGACGATGCTCCATTAGGGGAAGCATTTATGATTAGACATAAACCAAAGGAAATTATTGTTCCAGCAGTAGGTGAAGTTAAAATAAAAGGAATAAAAGACGGCGGCGGTGGTATAACCTATGCAATTAGATATGATATTAATGGAACTAGCTATTTTAATGGTACCCCTGAAGGTGAATTAAATACTTATACATTAATTAAAGAGTAAAAAGTAAAGTTGTTAAATATTAAGATTAAAATGAACCCTATAGCTTAGCGCTTTGGAAGTGTCTATTGCATAGGGTTTATTTCAAAAAATAAATCTTAGTATGTAATTTATTTTATGAAAGGTTAGTTTGAAAAGATGAAAGAAAATAATAAATATATCCATTTTTAGTTTAGGTCTTCTCAAAAATGGTCAACGGAATTAAAGTAGAATTAGCATAATAAAAAATGAATATGGAATTACTAGTTTTTATTTTAAATTTTACGAATTTCAATCACATATTTTTCCTATATAAGAAATTATTTGCGTTGATAAAGTGTTTTTTTTATAATAAAATATTATATATTTATAAAATAAAAAGAAGGTATATGGAATGTTTGACTTTAAATTTGACTGGCAAGATGATTTAAATACCAATATTGAGAGAATTGATCAACAGCATAAAGAACTTTTTAAAATTGCTCGTAACATAGAACAATTATTGATAACAAAGTGTGCTACAGTAGATTCTAAAATTCTTATTGATATAATATGTGAGCTTAGAGATTATATTTCTTATAGTTTTTATGAAGAAGAGAAAATAATGAAAAAAGCTAATTACTCTAATTATGAAGAACATATAAAATCCCATGAGGAGTTAAAAAAGGTGATTATGAATATTGATCTATCAGTATTAAAGGAAAATCCTTGTGAGGAATTAAAGAAAATTAAGGATAGTATACAAGATTGGATTTTTCAGCACATGATGATAGAAGATAAAACAATGGCAGAAGAAATATTAAAGAGTCCAACTTACATCTAGAATGTAAGTTGGACTCTTTAAATTTTATTTCTTTTTACCTAAAAGGCGTATCAAGTATACAAATAAGTTAATGAAATCTAAATATAATTCTAAAGCTGCGATTATAGCAAACTTATTTGTAGTAGCAGCATCGTAACCATAATTTTGTTCATGTATTAATTTAACC
Source organism: Clostridium subterminale (assembly GCF_039521425.1). Classification (NCBI taxonomy): domain Bacteria; kingdom Bacillati; phylum Bacillota; class Clostridia; order Eubacteriales; family Clostridiaceae; genus Clostridium; species Clostridium subterminale. The sequence continues at coordinate 58,894 of NZ_BAAACI010000008.1, read as the reverse complement.
TTTTGCATATCATAGGCGGTTAATGCACAGAAAACTGCAATACCAATATAATTAACTAGCATAGAGAGCTGATCAGAACCTATAAAAATATTAAATAAGCTAGCAAATAATATTCCAACAACCCCCATTATTGCAATTCTACCTACCATTGATAAGTCCTTTTTGGAGGTCATACCTATCATACTACAACAAAAAAACATAGCAGAAGCTACCACAAAAATACTTATGATAGACTCAAGACTGTAGATAGTGAATATAGCACCAAACGTAAGGCCGTTTACTATGGAATAGGTTATAAACATTGCAAAAGCAGCTTGAACAGATAGTTTATTAATTTTTCTGCTTAACAAAACTACTAAAGATAATTCTATAATAATAATACCAAATATGAAAGCAGAATTACTATAGATTAACATCATCATAGAAACATTAGTAGAAATAAAGTAACCTACAGCGAAGGTAATAATTAATCCAATGGCCATATATAATAAGGTCTTATTTATAAAATTATTTTCGCTTTTACTATATGAAATTTCATTCATAATATCACTCCTTCAATAAATATAATATATGTAATATTATACAATATATTTAGAATTAATAAATAGATTATATACATTGAAAGAAAAAATTCAGGAACTATTAATATATTTTAAAGCAATTGTAGAAGTGTTATAAGTAAAACATGAAGAAATGGAATAAGCTTGGAAAGAATTTCAATGAAATGATATAATATTTATATTGATTAAAAAATTGTTTAAGATATTAAAATAAGTGTAAAAATCATGAAAAATATCAAATTAGAATTATTAATATAAGAATGTTATTTTGATTGAGTGGGGGATAAAAATGGATAAAATATTAATTACAGGATCAGAGGGATTTTTTGCTTCAAGGTTTATAGAATACTATAGGGATAAGTATAATATTGTAGCACTTGGAAGAAATGAATTAGATATAACTGATGAAGAGAAAACTATTAAAATTGTAGAAAATCATAATCCAGATTATGTAATACATTCTGCTGCAATATCAGATACTGGAATTTGTGAAAGAAATCCAGAGTCATCTTATGACGTAAATGTTAAAGGAACCATAAATGTAGCAAAGGGATGTAAAAATTCTAATAGTAAATTGATATATTTTAGCTCAGATCAGGTATATAGCAATAATAACTCCTTAGGTCCACACAATGAGGAAAGTATTTTAACTCCTAAAACAGTATATGCTTCTCATAAAATAGAAGCTGAAAAAAAGATATTAGAATTAGTAGATGATGCAGTTATTTTAAGGATCACATGGCTTTTTAGTTTACCAGAAAGAAATAAGAAAATAAAGCCTGGTATAATTTGGAATATTATAAAAGGTGCTATGGAAAATAAAAAAATAGAATTCCCAGAGTATGACTATAGGGGGATAACTTATGTTTATGATTTAATAGAAGCTTTTGATAAGATACTCAAATTACCTGAAGGTATATATAATGCCGGTAGTGAAAATGATTTAGGTGCTTATGACATTGCTAAAATTGTATTTAATGAATTGAATTTAACTAGTAGAATTGAAGAACTTTTGATTAAAAATAGTGATAGACATAGAGATATAAGAATAGTTAATGAAAAAATTAAGAAATATGATATACATTTTTTATCAACGGAAGAAGCAATTAAAAAATGTATAAAAGATTTTTCCTTTAAAATATAGTAACAAAGAAAGTGTCACAAATTTGTGGCATTTTTTGTTTAGATTGAGTAATATAGATATTGCAAATCTAAATAATTGAAATAATTCTTTTAATTTACATTTGCTTGAGGTAATATTAAATTAATACTATACAACATTACTGAAAAATAGAAAGTATAATATTTAAGTGAGGTGTAAAATAATGTACCTATTCCCTAAAAACCTATATACAGATGTAAGAATTGAGACAGTTATCAAAACTAAGATTGCATTAGAAAACTTTCAGCTAAAACAAAATAAAGTGAGTACAGAAAAAGGTGCAATGATTCGTATTTTTGACGGAGATAGATGGTATTATAGTGCAACCACAGAAGTTGATCATTTACAAGAAGAGATTGATAAATTGGCAAGAATGGCTATACTTAATCCTAATATTGATGAACACCCAGTAGTAAAGAGAATAGAAGTAAATAAAGAGACATGTCTAAGATATGTAGACTGTGATATTTCTAAAATTAGTAATGATAAGAAATTAGAAATGCTTAATACTTATATTCCTATACTAAAAGAAGAAAAGGAAGTACAAGTGTCAAAAATGTTTTATCTAGATAATCATATGGTGAAGCATATTATTTCTAGTAAAGGCACAGATGTTACCTTCGATATACAAAATTGTGCTATAGCAGTAAGGTATACTATAAAAAATAACAATATACCTTATAACGGAGGAGAAGATATATATAAAATGAAGTTTGAAGATTTACCAAATCATCAAAATGAGATACTAGAAACTCTTAAAAAAGATATAAAATATAACAAAGAAGCTGTACCAGTTAAGCCTGATACTTATACATGTGTGCTGTCTCCTGTTACAACAGGTGTATTTGCCCATGAGAGTTTTGGGCATAAAAGTGAAGCGGATTTTATGATTGGTGATGAAGTGATGAAAAGAGAATGGGCTATTGGTAAACAAGTAGGCGCACCTATTTTAAACATCATAGATACAGGTTTATTAGAAGGATCAGGATACGTTCCTTTTGATGATGAGGGATGTAGAGCTAGAGAGAATTACATTATTAAAGATGGTATCTTAAAAGGAAGACTGCACAGTAGCTATACAGCAGCTCTTTTAGAAGAAGAACCTACCGCAAATGCTCGTGCTATGAATTTTGAATTTGAGCCTATTGTTCGTATGACAACTACTTATATAGGAGCTGGAAACTTAACTAAGGAGGAACTAATAGGGGAGATTAAAGAAGGAATATACATTGATGGTATAAATCATGGCTCTGGAATGACAACCTTCACCATTGCACCAAGCAGAGCATATATGATACGTAATGGAAAGTTAGCAGAACCAGTTAGAATTTCTGTAATAAGTGGTAATGTTATGAGTACCCTTTATAATATTGATGGCATTTCAAAGGATGTGGAGTTACTTTCTTTTGTTCTTGGTGGTTGTGGGAAAATGGAACAGCATCCACTTAGTGTAGGCTTTGGTGGTCCATATATTCGTGTTAATGGCATAGTGGTTCAATAGGAGGATAAAGGAAATGATAAAGGAATTATATAAGAAAATAATAAAAGAAACATCCTTAAATGTGACTCAAAGCAGAATTGATTCTGTAAGAAAGAAGACCATTACTAAAAGTGGATGTAGGGTATATAGCAATGGTTATATTGGAATTGCAGGCACGTTAGGAGAGCCTACAGAGGATACATGGAAAAGAGCAGAGGCCAATTTATCAGCTAAAGTTCCATATATCTCTGAGCCAGAAAAAGATATGAAACGTATTAGAGATTTAAGGAAACTAAATATAAGTGATAAAGAATTTATTAGTAATATGGAAAATATTTTAGACACTTTGCATAAGGAGTATCCTGATTTTATCTTTAGTAATAAAATTAATATGGTTGAAACAGAGATATCAATGACCAATGATGCTGGACTTCGCTATATTAATTATGATAAAACTATTGACATAGAACTTTTAATAAAACATGTGGATTCCTTAAATATTTTTGATACTGTGATATTTAAACAAAGTAGATATTTAGATGACAAAACTATTTTGATAATGGCTAAGGAAATGATAGAAGGATATAGAAATAAAGTAGATCTTCCAGAAAAGAAAAAGAATCTTGTAATAGTTCAAGAAAATGAACTATTAGGAAAGATTGAAGAAGAATTAAATGGAGAGGCTATAGGTCGAGGTACATCATTATTTAATGAAAAAATGAATTTAAAAGCATTTAATGAGAAGGTTACTATATATCAAGATAGTACGGATAAGATGTTTCATACACCGTTTTTTGACATGGAAGGTGTTGTAAATGAAAATGATAAATATAATCTTATTGAAAAAGGTGTAATTAAAAGTGCTTATACTGATAAGAAAAGTTCAATAGAATTTTCTATGCCTTTAACAGGAGCTGCTAGTGGAAGCTATGATGAAGTTCCTGCTTTAAGTGGAGCTATGCTTTCTATCGAATCAAGTGGTAAAACCTTAAAGGAATTGTTGAATGGAGAATTAGCTATTCTTGTTATTGCAGCAAGTGGTGGTGATTTTACTAGTGAAGGAAATTTTGCTTCACCGGTTCAGATGGCTATGATCACTGATGGTGAGCATATTATTGGACGTTTACCTGAATTCAATATTTCAGGAAACTTATACGAAATGTTTGGAGAAGATTTTGTAGGGGTAAGTGAAGGCAAACCATTTATTGATGAGCATGTCCTAGCGATAAAAATGAAGATAAATTAGGTATAATGTAGTAAATATATATAAATCCCTCAAATCTGCACGACCACAACAACTAGTTAACTAGTTAAATATATAAATAGTTCTCTATATAACTATTTATATATTTTTATAGGGAAAATTACGTTTGAAAATATAACTTATGGAGGATGAAATGGATAAAAAGATACTTATAGGAGAAATGGCTAAGATTCACAATATATCAACTCAGACCCTAAGGTATTATGATTCTATTGGATTACTTAAGCCTAGACATAAAGATGAAGAGAATGGATATAGATATTATGATATTGAACAGTTTGCTCAACTTGATTCCATTTTATTTTTAAAAAAGCTCGGAATGCCCCTTAAGGATATAAAAAAGTATTTTTCAAATAGAAATCTTAAAATACTAATTGATCTCCTTAATAAGAAAGAGAAGGACATAGATAAGGAAATTGAACTTTTAGAAAGATATAAAAAAAGTATATCTAAAAAACTTGAGTTTTTGGAAGAAAGTATAGAAGAAGCTGGACTTGAAGAATGTGAAATAGTTGATTTAGAAGATCGAGATATAATATATATTTCTTTAAATGATAGAACAGATATATATAGTGTAGAATATGGAATAAAAGAATTAAGTAATAGATTGGGAGATAATCTTTGTTTATTTGATGGAAGAATAGGAGCTTTTATCTCACAAGAAGATATCTTAAATAAAAAGTATATTACCTTTAGAGATATTGCTTTAATTTTTGATCATGGCATTTTTAACCATAAAAATATAAGAACTTTGCGTAAAGGAAGATATGCAAGGATAATTTATAGAGGACTCTATGATTATGCAGAAAGTTACGTTAATAAGCTCATAAATTTTATGGATATAAATGGACTAGAGAGTGTTGGAGATGGCATAGTTCTTACCATAACTGATTCAGCTTTTTCTTCAAAGGAAGAAGAGTATTTAACAGAAATACAAATTCCTTTAAAATAGGCTATTGACATTATAGTTACTATAAGGTTTAGAATATTAACTTGTGAGGGATAAGAGTGTAACATTAATTACACATCAGATAAATTATTTTAAGTAGGTGATATTATGAACTTTGTAGAATTAACAGAAATGAGATTAAAAAAATTATTAATAAAATTTTTATTTCCTAGCATACTAGCTATGCTAGCAACTTCAGTAAATATTCTTTGTGATACTATATTTATAAGTCAAGGAATTGGAAAAGAGGGACTCTCGGCTTTAGGAATTGCTATACCTATATATAATGTATATAATGCAGTATCACTTCTAATAGGAATGGGAGGAGCTACCTTATACTCTATTAATATGGGTAAAAAGAACAATAAAAAAGCAAATGAGGTCTTTAATACATCCATTTTTGTAGCAATTATAATTGGATTAAGTATTTCTATTTTGGGATATATCTTTTCAAAGGATGTTGCTATAATGTTTGGAGCTTCACAACAAATATTAGGGCTTTCTGATGAATATCTAAAAATAATATTATTATCAGGGATAAATTTTATATTATCAGGAGTTTTACAAGCATTTATAAGAAATGATGGTGCTCCAAAGCTTTCTATGGTTGCCGGAATTACTGGTAACATGTTTAATGTGGTTTTTGACTATGTATTTATTTTTGTACTTGACATGGGGATGAGAGGTGCTGCCATAGCAACTGCTATAGCACCAATAGTAACTTTAATAATTATAGCTACTAAATTTATTAAAAAATCTGGACATCTTAGATTCAAATATAACTTAATTAAGATTCCATATATTACAAACATTTTCAAGGTAGGGGTATCAAGCTCATTCATTGAGATATCTGGAGCTATTGTTATAATACTGTTTAATTATATTTTAATAGATATGATAGGAGAGATTGGCGTAGCCGCTTACAGTATTATTAGTAACATTGCTTTAATTGGAGTTGCTATATTATCTGGAATAAGCCAAGCTATTCAGCCAATAGTAAGTGTTAATTTTGGAGCTGAACATTATGATAGAGTTATTAAAACTAGAAAAGCAGCTCTATTTATTGCATTAGCCTTTGGAGTAGCGTTTTTCTTAGTAGGAAATATCTTTACAAGAGAAGTAATTGGCTTTTTTAATAACTCAGACTTAAAGCTTATTGAAATTACAGCTAGAGGTATGAAAATATATTTCTCAGCATTTATTTTTATGGGAATTAATATGGTTAATATATCATTTTTCCAAGCAGTTAATCATGCCAAGATATCAAATACAATGTCTATAATAAAGAGCTTTGCATTAGTATTGATTAATTTATGTATTCTTCCGAAAATATTCGGTATAGATGGGTTATGGTCTACCATACCAGCTGCAGAATTTATTACTTTGTTTATTGGATTATTCATAGTAAAATATAATATAAATAACTTAAAATACAATGCATAAGATAGTTACACTAATTAATAGTATATGTATAATAAATTAATATGATTAAATTAGAATAGGGTAGTATAAGATTTTGAAGATCATTTTATTTCGGATCATTGTATTATAAAATAAAATTAAAATCAAAAGTTACAGTAGATGGATTTGCTTTGTGCATATTTATCTGCTGTATTTTTATATCTAAATACAGATACAGATTTAAAATTTTTGGAAAAAGTACTTCACATGTCGTAGTAATTATGGTATATTATAATTACTACGACAGACAAAGTACAATAGACATAGTAATTTCATAATATACACTAAAGACATAGTTACCTATAAAATAGGTAAGTAGTAGGTAAAGAGAGGAGGATAACATTTGATAAGTAGCGATGTTATTAGAGGATACAATGATACTATAATTCTTTTCACTCTTCTAGATAGAGAGTCTTATGGATATGAGATATCTAAAACGATAAAAAAACTATCAGAGGAAAAGTATATTATAAAAGAAACCACATTATACTCTGCCTTTACAAGGCTGGAAAACAACGGATATATAGAATCTTTTTATGGAGATGAGACCTTTGGAAAGAGAAGAACTTACTATAGAATCACACAAAAAGGACGCGATTACTACAAAGAAAAATGTGAAGAATGGAAGGTTATTAAAGAAGTAATGAGTAAATTTATAAAGGAGATGGAGAAGTATGGAGACCATTAGAAATTATTTAGATAATATTTTTTCAAGTTTACCAAAATCAGCAGAAATTATAAAATTGAAAGAAGAATTACTTTCAAATATGGAGGAAAAGTATAGGGAGCTTAAAGAAAGTGGAAAGACAGAAAATGAAGCTATTGGAATTGTAATTTCTGAGTTTGGAAATATTGATGAGTTAATAATGGAATTGGGAATTGAAAATAGAAAACCAATAGAGAGTATTCATACTGTTACCATGGAAGAAGCAGAAAATTACATGAGAGATAAAGTTAAATATGGTAAGTTGATTGCTGTTGGTGTTATATTATGTATATTAGCACCAGCAATGCTAATGTTTACTCATAATATTATAATAGGTGGAGTATTTGGTACAGAAATTAATGTGGAAACTTTAGAAGGACTCAGTGTTATCCCATTATTTATTTTTATAGCTATTGCTGTAGGCCTATTTATCTATGCTGGTACTCAACTTGACAAGTATAAGTATTTAGAAGAAGATTTCATATGTCCACTACATGTGCAGCAAAGAGTAAAAGTTAAAAAAGAAGAATTCTCATCTAACTTTACTAAATTAAATATAATTGGAGTTACACTTTGTGTACTGTCACCTGTTGCGTTAATTGGTATATCAGCAATTGGAGGATATAATGACGACATAATATCTACTTATGGAGCAATTGTACTATTAATAATGGTAGCTATTGCAGTGTTTATATTTATAAGAGTTGGAAATATAAATAATAGTTATAATGCACTTTTACAAATTGAAGAATATTCATCAAAAGGTAAGGAAAATAATAAAGTTACAGGTGATGTTGCATCAGTTGTATGGCCAATTGCCACAGTCATATTTTTGATCTGGGGTTTGGGATTTGATGGATGGGATATTTGTTGGATTGTATTCCCTATTACTGGAATACTCTTTGGAGCTTTTAGTGGATTATATGCATTAATAAAGCGTAATAATAAAAGATAAATTAGTATAATAGCTAGTCAAGAATTTAAAGTTTGACTAGCCATTATATTTTATTTGATTTATAAAAAATTAGAAGGTAAATCAAGGGTATCTAGGATTTTCTGTTTATTAATAAAATTCATAATTTATACTGGGTTTAACTCTCCAGTGATGGAATCCATAATAAAACCATATACACTAATATCCTTTGGTATAAGAGGATGTTTTGTAATAATATCTACTGTTTCAGCTACTGAAGTATTAACGTTATCAAATCCACTTAACCATGAATCAAAGTCAACTCCGAAGTATTTAACTAAATTAATTTGATCTTCAGAAATATTTCTAAGTTTCATTTTTTCAATGATTTTCTTACTATTCATATGTTGTGCACCACAGTCTGTATGACCAATTACAAAAATTTCTTCGACCCCTAAATCATATATAGCTACTAGTAAGCTACGAGCTACACTTCCAAAGGGATGGGATATTGAACCACCAGCATTTTTAATAATTTTCACGTCGCCATTTTTAAATCCAAGGGCAGCTGGAAGTAGTTCTGTTAGTCTAGTATCCATACATGTAACTATGGCTATTTTTTTATCTGGGTATTTACTTGTAATATACTTTTCATATCTTTTATTTTCTACAAAGTCCTTATTGTATTTCAAAATTTCATCTAACATGTTTTCACGTCCTTTAATATAAGTATTATAAAGTGTAAAGATAAATTTAAAGATCTAATTAAATTAAAAATAAAGTTAATAGTAGTATACAACCACTTAATTATAACCTAATAAATAGATTTTATTTTAAATATGAACTAAATACAAGGAATTTCTAATTTTTTAGATAATAAAAAAGTAAATTTAAAACATACTTAAAAATAATATAATTAATAGTTAATTATAGAAATGTATAAATTATTTATAATAATTACAAGATAATTATATATAATGGAACAGATTAACAAGAATATATTTATATGTTATAATATTATTTAGAGTATATTAATTATTTTGACAATTCATTATTGGTATGATTTCTACAACTATTATAGAGTATATTACAAGTTTTATTATGGAAAATTGTTTAACACAAGATGGTGGGATTATTCTGAGTATAAATTTAGCATTAGAGGGAGAGTTTGTTTAAAGAACTCTTTTTTATTTTGAGTTCTATGTATTGTACTTATTGATGTTATACATCGCTAAATGGATAATTTTGTAAAAGCAATACCTACAAAAGTAGTTCATTTATTAACTACTGGTATTATAATATTTGTGCTAGCAGGCATGTTTATATCTGTAAATTCTATAATAAATCTTAATACTAAATTAGAAGAAATTCATTATGTTAAAGAGCAAATATGGAATAAGTTATGTGAAGAAGGTATGCGTTAGAAGTATTGTCTTTAATTTAAATTAAATTAACTTGCAAAGGAGAATGATAATGTTTGTTTCAAAGGAAAATGAAGATGGTAAAAAGAGTAAATTGTTTTTGCGGTTGAAAAATTCTACAAGAGCTGATGTTATTAATATTGCATGGCCTATTCTTTTAGAGCTTCTTATGGGATCACTTTTTGGAATGGTAGATATGATGATGCTTGGAAGAATGGGGAATAGTTCATTAGCAGCAGCTTCTGTATCTGCTGTAGGTATGACAAACCAACCATTATTTATTGGGTTGTCTCTTGTACAGGCTTTAAATGTTGGTGGAACAGCAATGATTGCAAGATACTTAGGATCTAATAGAACTGAAAAAATAGAAACTACTTTAAAGCATGTAATATTATTAAGCTTGATAATGTTAGCTATACCTATATCAGTACTAGGAATAATTTTTACAGTACCTATTATGAAATTTATGGGAGCAGCAAGTGATACTTTACAAGCAGGTGAAAGCTATTTTAGAATTATTATGATTGGATTTATATTTCAATCTTTTAATATGTCAATATCTGCAGCACTAAGGGGTATTGGTGAAACGAAAACACCTATGAAAATAAATTTAAGAGCTAATTTTTTAAATGTTATTGGCAATGCAGTTCTTATATATGGTCTTTTGGGGCTTCCTAAACTTGGTGTTACTGGAGCAGGAATATCTACTGCTATATCTAATGTAATAGCAAGTATACTTTTATTTAGGTATATTATAAAAGGTAAAAGTATAATTAAATTAGATATTAAAAAACCGTTTAGATTTGATAAAAATATTGTATATAATCTACTAAAGATAGGGGTACCAGCTTCTCTCGAGCAGTTAGTTTTAAGAGTTGGAGTACTTATGTTTGTAAGGATAGTTGCAGGACTGGGAACTGTAGTTTATGCATCACATCAAATATCATTAAATATATTGAGTCTTTCTTTTCAACCAGGACAAGCTTTTGGTATTGCAGCTTCATCCTTGGTAGGTAGAAACATAGGAGCTAAAGAACTTTCAAAGGCTGAGAGTTATGCCAAGGAAACAAGAAAGATTGGTTCCATGATATCTACTTTTATGGCTATAATTTTCTTCTTTATGGGTCCACAAATTGTAGGTTTATATTCAAATGACCCTAGGATTATACAAAATGCGTCTGTAGCTTTAAAAATAATAGCATTAGTCCAACCATTTCAATCATCACAACTTATATTAGCAGGAGCTTTAAGGGGAGCAGGAGATACTTTCTGGCCATTAGTTGCTACATTTGTTGGAGTATTATTAATAAGAGTTGTACTAGCTCATTTGTTTGTAAATATACTTGGATATGGATTAGCAGGAGCATGGATAGCTGTATTTATGGATCAATTCGTAAGGTGGTTCTTTGTTTATATGAGGTTTAGAACAGGAAAGTGGAAATATATAAAAATAAGATAGATACACATATACACTATGAAGGTAATTTTACATAGATACCTTTAAAGTCTTAAATAGATAATATCATCTAGAGGTTTATTTTAGTTTGTATGATTAGAGTATAATGTAGTAATGAATAAATTATAAGTTAAGAGGGAAAGTATGGAGGAAATAAAGAGGTTATTTGATTTAAATATAGGACTAGTATTAGCAGGTGGCGGTGCAAAAGGCGCCTATGAGGCAGGGATATTTAAAGCTCTTTGGGAGTTAGACATAATAAGAAGAGTTTCCGTTGTATCAGGAACATCTATTGGTACAATAAATGGACTTCTATTATCTATGAATGACAATAGCATAATGGATAAAAGTTGGTCAAGTCTAACTTATTCTAGATTTATTAATCATGAAAATTTGGCAAGAGATTTAAAGATTTCTCAGTTAATAAAAAAAGCTAAGAATATAGGTAAGGAGCAAAAGTTTAATGAACTACTTAAGGTAAGTGATATAGGCTTGCTTTCTCAGAGTGGTATACGCCGATTTATTGAGGAGTATGTTGATTTCAAAGTAATTAAAGAATCAAGAAAAACTCTTTATGCATGTGCATATAATATAGACCTGAAAACTCCTGAGTATTTTCGATTGAATGATTATGACAATGAGGCACTTATAGATATTGTACTTGCGTCCTGTGCAGTACCATTTATTTTTAAGCCTATAAATATAAATGAGTATAGATATGCAGATGGAGGTATAAATAGCCCTAAATATGCTTATCAAAATACAGATAATGTACCAATAGCTCCTCTTAAAAACCATAATTGTGATGTTATTATAGTTGTACATTTATCTTATAAGCATAAATTAGATAGAACAGGATTTGAAGATTGCAATATTATTGAAATATATCCGTCTATGCATTTAGAAGCAGTAAGTGGAGTAGGTACAGTTAATATAAGGCAAAGTACATTAAATGAACATATAAATCTAGGATATCGGGATGGACTTTCAATTTTATCACCTATGATAATAGATATGATGAAGGGAAAACCACTAAAGAAGTTAATTGAAAAACATGAAGAATATAACAAAGAATTACTCAATAATAATCATGTATTTTAAGATATATGGTATCATAGATTTCCATAGATATTGGAAGCTATGATACCATTTTAAAGTTTAGAATTTATTCTATAAAGTTATATTTTATTCCCAATAGGTAGTAGCTAAGGTCAAATCATCTCCATCTTCATTTATGATGTCATGAGTGCACATATATCCAGTTTGTGATTTTTCAATTTTCGTATGAACTTTTATTCTATGACCATAATAGGTTTCTTTTTTATATACTACTGTAATCTCACGCATTTCATAATTTAAAGCAATATCTAATGGGATAGATTCAATTATCCAACTTACATATTTTACATTATTAACATGTTGATTAGTGTCTATATCACTATACCTTATATCAAAGACCTTTTCATTGTCCCAACTATCTAAAGGCTTCAAAGATGAATGAGTAAAGCGTTCAGTTTCATCTTTAGATATATTATATGCATTATACATATCATCACTTACTTTTATAGGTCGTCTTTTAGTTGTATCAACTAAGAGCCATATAGAACGTCCATCTACTATTAAGTTACCTAAACTATCTTCAATATAGTTTGTTCTATATGCATAATATTTATAGAAAGAATTTGCTCTTGTAGATACTTTTACTTCATCATCATACAAAGGGTATCTATTTATTTTTATATTCCATTGAGTTAGTATCCATCCTTTATTATTTGCTATTAGGTAGTCTACACCAACACCACGTCTATCAGATTGTACAGAACATATGTCCATAAGATAATTCATTATAGTGGAAATTAGAGCTCTTTTTTTGGCATCTACTTCATAATAGTGTACATTATAATTTTTACTAGTTATTAAACTCATGTTATTCCTCCTATGGCGATAATCAATTTTACTAAGGCATATGAATATTTTACCACAAAGTTAGGGCTAATTTTACATTTATAATTAAACTAATCTGTAAATATTATTTTCCCTTTGAGGAATATTAAATTCTACCATGGCTCTTCTTATAGTACAAAAATCATTCTGTGCAAAGTAACTATTGCATATGAATAGTTGATAAAATAAACTGTTTATATAGTAGATTTGATAGTCTAGAATTATGTGTTGATAATTTAAATAAGTGGGTGAGGGGAAATAGTTATGATAGAAAAGATAAAATATTGGGCAAAAAAGTTAAAAACATATATAGATATTTTGTATCTTGTATATAAAAATAGAAGAACACCATGGTATGCAAAGGTAGTAGTAGCAATAACTGTAGGATATGCCTTTAGTCCAATAGATTTAATACCGGATTTTATACCTATTTTTGGATTTTTGGATGATGTTATCTTATTACCCGTTCTCATTTGGTTATCTTTAAAACTCATTCCAAAAGAAGTTATAGAAAGTTGCAAACTTGAAGCTGAAAATATTTTTAAGGAAGGAAGACCTAAAAATTACATAGTTGGTGGAATTATTATATTAATATGGATATTAATAGCATTAATTATAATAAATAAAAGTTTGTTATAGAAATATAAAGATCGACTTTTATTAAGGAAGATATAGGTAGGTGGAATATTAACTAAAATATGATTAGAGTATTCAATATGATGAATTGGAACTTTATAGATATACGTAGTATAATTAGAGTATCTTATAGTAAACTGGGAAGGAATGGATAGAAGCTGTGATTGATATAAAGCTTGAAACATTTATTACTGTGGCTGATACAAAGAACTTTACACGGGCTGCCAGCATATTAAATATGACTCAACCTGCAATTTCTCATCACATAAAGCTTTTAGAGGAATATTACAATGTGAAGTTATTAGAGAAAAAGAATAAGAACATGGAGCTTACAGAAGCAGGAAAGATATTGTACAAGTATGCCTTAGAAATTGATAAAATAAGTAAGTTAGCAAAAAAACACCTTTCAAATGAATCATCTATTATAAAGAGATATAATGTAGGTGCAACTCTTACAATAGGGGGATATGTGCTTCCACCTATCATAGGAAATTATAAGATGAATAATAACAATATAGATATAATACTTCAGGTAGAAAACACGGAGAATATAATCCAAAAACTCTTTAGTGGTGAAATTATATTGGGTGTTATAGAAGGTCCATTTGATAAAAGTAAGGTTATATATGAAAAATTTAAAGATGATGAACTAGTATTTGCTATTTCAAAGAACCATGAGATTGCTAAGAAAAAGAAAATAACAATAGAGGAGATTCTTTCAGAAAAACTTATACTAAGAGAAAAAGGGTCTGGAACAAGACAGATATTTGAAGATTATATGGCGCAGCAAGGATTTGAACCTAAAAATATTACCCCTTATATGGAAATTGGAGATATAACAGCAATTTTGTCTTTAGTAGAATCTGGGCTTGGAGCAACAGTGGTATCAAAGGAAGCACTAAATTCAACATTGATGAGTAAAAAATTTAAAGCTTTATCAATAAAAAATATGAAAATGAAAAGAGAATTTAACTTTATATATTTAAAAAGTTCGAATATGGATTTTATAAAGAACTTTATTGAATTTTGTAAAAAGCAATGCGATGATTCTGAATTAGAATAGAATATATTCTAATTCAGAATCTATTTTTAATTTAAATTATTACAAGTATAAAGAATCTTTATTTAACTATAACTAATCTTAAGTTCACTTTGTAAAATAACAGAGATATAATAAATATGAAAATATTACAAGAATATGATAAGTCGGCAGAAAGATTAGAAATTAGAGTATCAATACAATAAAATAAAGAGGGGTAGTGAGGGTAATGGCAATAAACGCATCATCAGAGGAAAAATCAAAATTAAAGGGGCAAGGATTTCTTCCACAAAGAGATGGAATACACTTTGCTTGTAGGGTAATTACTGAGGATGGAAACTTAAATTCAAAGGAAACAAGAAAACTTTCTGAAATAGCTGAGAGATATGGAAGAGGATATATGAGTTATACTACAAGACTTACAGTAGAAATTCCATGGATAAAGTTTGAAGATATCCCAAAGGTAAAAGAAGAGCTTAATGACGCAGGATTAGAGTCTGGAGGAACAGGTCCAAGAGTTAGACCAATAGTATCATGCAAAGGAACCGTATGTATATTTGGACTTTTAGATACACAAAAATTGGCAAGAAACATACATGAAAGATTTTATAAAGGATATTACGATGTACTTTTGCCACATAAGTTTAAAATAGGGATAGGTGGATGTCCAAACAACTGTATAAAGCCAGACTTAAATGATTTTGGCATAATGGGTCAAAGAGTACCAGATTGTAATGACGATTTATGTTCTGGATGCAAAAAATGTTCAGTGGAAGAAGCTTGTAAAAAAGGAGCAGCAAAGGTCATTGATGGAAAGCTTCAAATAGACAGGGAGAAGTGCACAAACTGTGGATTATGCATAGATAAATGTCATTTTGATTCAGTAGAATGTAAAAAAAAGGGCGTAAAACTATTTATAGGTGGAAAATGGGGTAAAACGCCAAGACGTGGTGAAGCACTGGAGGGTATTTATTCCTATGATGAGGCTATGGATATAATAGAAAAAACAATTTTGTATTACAGAGAAAGTGGAAAAACTGGAGAAAGATTTGGAGATATGGTAGATAGAATCGGATTTGAAGAAGTTTCTAAAGGAATATTAGGTAATGAAATTCTCCAAGAAAAAGAAGAAATATTAAAAGCAGAGGTTCACACTAAAAGAAGCTATTCCTGTTAGTTAAGATATAGAAAATAAAAATATAAGCTAGGTGTAAGTTAAAATACTTTTACCTAGCTTGTTTTTATTATTGTAGATTATTTAATAAAAATTTAAGTTTTTCTCTTAAGTCTAATACTTTATCTATAGAAAGACCAGCACTACAGAACATTTTTTTAGGTATTTCTGAAGCTTTATCCTTCATTAATAACCCCTTTTCTGTTAGTTTTACATATACATTTCTTTCATCTTAAGAATCTCTTATTCTCTGTATTACATTTAAGGATTCAAGTCGTTTTAATACAGGTGTAAGGGTTCCAGAATCCCAATAAAGTTTCTTGCCTAACTCTTTTACAGTTATATTATCTTCTCTCCAAAGGACTAAAAGGGTAATATATTGAGTGTAAGTAATACCGAGGTCATTTAGTAAAGGCTTATAACTTTTTATTACAGCTTTTGAAGAAGCATACAAAGCAAAATATAGTTGATTATCTATATATAATTTTTCATAGTTCATATTAAAAACCTCTGACTTATAGAAGTTTTTCTATTTCTTGAATCATATCCATAGGTTCTACAGGAGACTCAAATCTATCTACTATATTTCCATCTCTATCTATTAAGAATTTAGTGAAGGTCCACTTAATACTATTACCTATAATATACTCAGGATATCTTTCTTTTAAGATGTTATCTAGTAGTCTTCCGCTAGCAGTGCTTAGGTCAAAACCTTCGAAAGGTTCAGAACCACTTAAAAATTTAAATAGTGTATGAGCTGTTCGTCCTTTAACATCTATCTTTTCAAATAATGAGAAGGTAACACCATAGTTTAACTGACAAAATACTTTTACATCATTGCTATTACCGGGTTCTTGTTCAGCAAATTGATTACAAGGGAAGCCTAAAATTTCTAGCACCATATCATTATATTTTTTATAGATATTTTCTAAATCAGAATATTGAGGTGTAAATCCACATTTGCTAGCTGTATTTACAACTACTAAAATTTTACCTTTGCACTTTTCTAAAGTAACATCTTATCCATCAATAGTTTTAACTTTAAAATCATAAATATTCATATATTTATCTCCTTTCAAAATGGTTGTGTAGCGCGAAATAGAATAGTTAACAATTGAATTGTGTGAAATTAAATCTTTTAAAATGATAGCGATGCAGAATCTTAAGTATGTCAATATGAAAATAAATTAAATTTAATAATTACTGCATAAAATTTATATTAAAAAACTATTATTATAGTAGTAATTTTAAAAGAAGAATGATTATGGGTAATTTTCAAAATGAAAAAAGTATAAGTGGAGATTTACAAGAAATTAAAGGTAATATTAAAAAAACTATTCAAGATAATTTTATTGAGATAAAAAATTGACTAGTCACTTAAATTCAGATCAAATTCTACAACTGCATCTTAATAAGTTCAAAGAAACCTATAATTTTCACTATAATACTTTTAACTGTACAAATGTAACCATGAATAGTGAAACTAAACTTACAGATGTAGAGCTAGAAAAAATAATTAATGAGAGAGAAAGCTTAATATCATCTATGTTTAAATACAGGATGAAGCCTTTAGAAAACTTATCCTTAGATGAGATATTAGAAATTTATAAGATTATTCTAAATAAGTAGGTTTAAGGGGGGATTATGGATATTAATATAAGAAGAGAATTAGGAGAATGCAGCTGTTGCAAGTATAAGAATGAACATATAAAAGCTATAGAAGAATTGGCTATATCCTATACTAAAAGAGCAATTGAAGAAGTACAACAAGGTAAAAAGGGAAGAATTAATGCTATATGGCTAGAGATATCAGGGTGTTTTGGAGAAGTTATTTCTCTGCTGAATGGAGATGAACCAGACGTGGTTTATATGCTAAAGGAATTTGTTAATATGATTTTCTTTGGAAGTATAAATGGAGATGAGGGACAGGAAAGCTATGAGAGAATATTTGATATTTTAGATACTGAATATATATTTTTAGTTTGTGGGGCAGTACCTTTAAGAGATAATGGTCTATTCACTACTGTAGCTACTTATAATGGAAGAAAAATAACAGCAATGGAGGCTGTAGAAACAATAGCTAAAAATGCTAAATACATTATTTCAGTGGGAACATGTGCTTGTTATGGAGGACCTACTGCAGCAAGACCTAATGTATCTAACGGAGTTAGCATATCAGAGTTTTTAAAAAAAGATGATATTATTAGAATACCAGGTTGTCCGGCTAATCCTGTTTGGACTATGGGAATATTGGGTTACATTACATCCTATGGTATGCCAGAAGTTGATAGTGATGGAAGACCAAAGGCTTATTATGGAGAGACAATTCATGATAATTGTCCAAGAAGAAGATTTTTCGATGATGGAATATTTGCTAAGAAATTTGGAGATCCAGAATGTTTGTTTTCTTTAGGTTGCAGAGGTCCAATAACCTATGCATATTGTCCTATAAGCCGATGGAATGGTACTGATAATTGGCCTATAGGGGATAATACTAATTGTATAGGATGTGCAGGACCTAAATTTCCAGATGGAATGGAGCCTTTTGTAAAATATGGAGGGGTTTAATTATGACTAAGATAGTAATTGATCCATTGACTAGGGTAAGTGGGCTTTTAAATATAGAAGTAAATATAGTTAATAATAAGATTGTAGATGCAAAAAGTAGTGGAAGTCAGTTTAGAGGATTTGAGGAGATGTTTAAAAGTAGGTATCCATTAGATATTATAAGGCTTGCTCCTAGGGTATGCGGAATTTGTTCTACTCATCATGCTGTAGCTGCTACCTTATGTCTAGAAGATGCAATGAAAGTTGAACCTGACTTCAATGGAAAAGTAGTTAGAGATATCGCTAACGGATTTGAAATTTTGCAGAATTATTTGAGACACATATACTTTTTCGTATTTCCAGATTATGTAGATATAGTTCATATAAATCCGTTGTATAAAACAGAAAGTGCTAAAGCTGCTGATTACAGGTTATCTAGAGAGGATACAAAAAGAATAAATGAAGATTACTTAGGGGCAGTAAAGTATAGTAGAGAAGCTCATAGAGGTGTAGCTGAATTAGCTGGAAAAGTTCCTCATTGTCATGGTATTTTTGTAGGTGGCACAACTACCAATATTGATATACCACAAATAGAAAACATTAAATATAGTATAAAAGTAATAAAAAATTTTATTGTAGATAAGCTTATACCGGATGTATATGCTATAGCAGCTACCTATGAAGATTATTTTAAAATTGGTGGTGGATATAAAAATTTTATGAGTTATGGATTATATGATAATTATTTACATCCAATTAAAATGGTATCAACTGGAGTAATGATAAATGGAATTAGAGAAGAATTTAAGTCTGGCAACATAACTGAAGATATTTCTAAAACTTGGGTAGAATCAGATTCTCAAACTATAATACCAGGAGAAGACAATAAAATCACCTATAATCCATATAAACCAGAAGCATACAGTTGGGTTAATGCACCTAGATATAAGGGAAATCCTATGGAGGTTGGAGCATTAGCTAGAATGACTTTAAGTGGTGACTATAGTGGGGGAGTATCTACTATGGATAGAATAATTGCTAAATCAATAGAAGCTAAGAGATTATGTGAAGCTATAGAGGGATTAATAGATTTATTAAAACTAAAGAAGGCTTATCAAGAGCAATGGGAAATGCCTGAGGAAGCAAGAGGCATTGGATTAGTAGAAGCAGAGAGAGGAGCACTAGGACATTGGTTGTCTATTACAAATAAGTTAGTACATCACTATACTTTAATACCACCTTCATCTTGGAATTTATCTCCAACTGACAATAGAGGAATAAAAGGGCCGGTGGAAGAAGCATTGATAGGGACAGAGATAAAAGATATGGTCCATCCAGTAGAAATAGGGCGTATAGTAAGAAGTTTTGATCCATGTTTAAACTGTGCCGCCCATGTAACCAGTGATAAATATGAGCCTATAACAATAAATATACTATGATAAAGATTTTTGCCATAGGAAATATCATTTTAGGTGATGATGGTATAGGAGTAAAGATAATGGAGTCCATAGGGGACCAAATCGAAAGCTATAGCAAAGATGTGAAGGTATTAATAGTTGGAATTGATTATGTATATTATTTAAATGGAATTAATAAGGAAGATACTGTTATTCTAGTAGACAGCACCTACTTTGGAATTGAGCCTGGTAGGGTTTCAGTATTAAATTTAAAGGAATGTGATAAATTTATTAGCCCTTGCAGAGATATGCATAGTGAGAATCTTTTGAAGGTTTTAAGAGAGGAATATAGAGAAATTCCTGGATATTTAGTTGGTATTGAAGTGGAAAAGGTGAATTATTCCTTAGAATTATCTAAAACTTTAAAGAATAATTTTTCTGAAATTACTAAAGAAGTATTTAGGGAAATTAAAAGGATAATTGGTGATATAGATGCATGAAATTTCAATAATTAATTACGTTATAGATATGGTAGAAGAGCAGTGTATGATGAATAATATAACTAAGGTAGAAAAAGTAATTTTGCAAATAGGAGAATTTTCTTGTATAGATAATTCCTCCATTGATTTTATTTTTAAAGAAATGAGCTTAGGTAGTTGTTGTGCGGGTGCAAAACTTATTATAGAGAAGTTACTAAGTAAGGCATATTGTAATAATTGTCATAAGGAATTTCCGTTGAAGATTACAAATAGAAGGTGTCCTATTTGTAATCAGATAAGTAATGAAATAACTTCAGGTTATGAAATTTTGCTTTACAGAATAGAAGGAGAATAAGGTGATTAGAAAAGGAATTACGGTTAAAGGGACAGTTCAAGGTGTAGGATTTAGACCTTTTGTATATAGAATAGCTATAGAAAATGAACTATCAGGTTGGGTTAATAACACAAGTAAGGGAGTGGTTATGGAAATTCAAGGAAATGAAGTAGGTACAGAAAACTTTTTAGCCAACCTTAAGGAAAAAGCTCCTGAGTTAAGTAGTATTGAAGAAGTACTAGTTGAGAATAAAAAAAGCCTAAAGGATTATAAGGAGTTTCTTATAGTAGAAAGTACAGAGGAGAATGGGATGACTTTAATTTCTCCAGATATAGCTACATGTAAGGAATGTGAAAAAGAGCTAAGGGATAGTAACAATCCAAGAAGATATTTATATCCTTTTATAAATTGTACAAACTGTGGTCCTCGATTTTCAATAATAAAAGGCACTCCCTATGATAGAAGATATACTTCTATGGATAATTTTACTATGTGTGATAAATGCAAGGAAGAATATGAAAATCCTAATGATAGAAGATTTCATGCAGAGCCTACCTGTTGTTCTTCTTGTGGTCCAACAGTAATTCTATTAGATAATAAGGGTAACCTTATAAAATCTAAAGACGAATTTGAAAGTGTGAGAAAGTACTTAAGGGAAGGAAAAATAATTGGTGTTAAGGGCATAGGTGGTTTTAATCTTGTTTGTGATGGAAATAATGAATTAGCTATAGAAAAACTAAGGGTTAGAAAAAACAGACCAGATAAGGCATTAGCTCTTATGATGAAAGATATAAATGTAGTAGAAAAATATTGTTATGTAAATAGTGAAGAAAAAGAAATTTTAACAGGAAATAAGAAACCCATATTGCTTTTAAAGAAAAAGAGCAATAAATTACCAACTAATATTTCCTTTCGTAATAAAAGACTCGGAGTATTATTGCCCTATTCTCCCCTTCATTATTTAATGTTTGATAACAATATAGATACTATAGTTTTTACTAGCGGGAATTTAAGTACTATGCCAATAATATATGAGGATATAGAGGCTACAGATAATCTTAGTGAAATAGTAGATTATTTTTTAATCCATAATAGAGAAATAAATATGCCTGTTGATGATTCTGTAGTTCAGGTAGTTGGAGGTTACGAGAGGGTTATAAGGGCTGGTAGAGGCTATGCACCTTACTATAATAAATATATATTTAAAGAAAATATCCTAGCCTTAGGGTCTCAATTTAAAAATACATTTTCCTTGGGTAGTGAAGAATGTATTTTTACAAGTCCCTATATTGGGGACATGGATGGAGAAGAGAATTATTTAAGATTTAATAGAGTATTAAAGCACATGAAGAATATTTTTAGAGTTGAACCAAGTGCAATTATTCATGATATGCACCCTAATTATTGGAGTAAAAATTATTTAAATAAGAGCAAGATGAAAACCTTAGGTGTTTATCATCATCATAGCCACATAGTAAGCTGTATGATAGAAAACAAAGAAAATGATAAAGTCATAGGGATAGCCTTTGATGGAGTGGGATATGGTGAAGATGGAAACCTTTGGGGAGGAGAGTTTTTAATATGCGATAAAAAGAATTTTATTAGAGGGGCACATTTGAAATATATTCCTTTGCCTGGAGGGGATGGAGCAGTAAAATTTCCATGGAGAATTGGACTTTCTCTTTTATGTGGAGCTTCACAGGAAGAAGAGTTTGAAGAAGTTGCTTGTAGATATTTTCATGGTATGGAATCAAGGATAATTATTAATATGTTAAAAAAGAATTTCAATTGTCCACTAACTTCTAGTATGGGAAGATTATTTGATGGAATTGCCAGTCTTTTAGGTTTTAAGAAAAAAGCATCCTATGAAGGAGAAGCAGCTATGTATGTTGAAGGGTTAGCAGGAGATTTCATTGATTCTTTAAAGGGTACTAATGATTATGATTATATAAAGAGGTGTGAGAATAGATATAAGTGGGAAATTAATGATAGTCTACCTTATATAATAGATATAAATAATATGATTAGAGACATTCTAAAGGATTTAGATAATAAGATTGATAAAGGGCGAATAGCTTTTAAATTTCATAATACTATAATAGGTTTTTCTAATGAAATCTGTATTAAGTTGAGAGAAGAATATAGCATAAGTAAGGTAGCTTTAAGTGGAGGGGTATTTCAAAACTCAATTTTATTAGAAGGAATAGAGAGATCCTTAAGAAAAAGTGGATTTCAAGTTATAACCCATAGATTAATTCCTTGCAATGATGGGGGATTATCTATAGGTCAGGTGGTTATTGGAAATGAGTTATGTAAGGAGCAATAATATGTGTGTAGCTATTCCAGGAAAGGTAATAGAAATATATGAAGGTAATTCATTGGTTGAATTCGGAAGTTTAAGAAAAAGAGTTAATACTAGTCTAATAGAAAATTTAGTTGTTGGACAATATGTTTTGGTTCATGTTGGCTGTGCCATTGAAAAAATAGATGAAAAAGAAGCTATAGACACTTTAAATATATTTAAGGAGTTAATGGGAGACTTTTAGAATGTTTTATAAAGGTGAAGGAAATTCAAGAGAAATTAATTTGGCTATTAAATTGTTAAAAGCCATTAAGGGAAGATGTAAGGAAAATATAAATATAATGGAGATTTGTGGTACTCATACAAGAAGTATTTATAATTCTGGTATTGATAAGCTCTTACACTCTAATATTAAGTTGTTATCAGGACCAGGATGTCCAGTTTGTGTAACAGATGAAAGCTTTATAGACCATGCCATCGAGTTAAGCCAGAAAAAAGATGTAATAATAACCACCTTTGGGGATATGATTAAGGTTAGGGGTAGCGAGAGTTCATTAAGAGAAGAGATAGCTAAGGGAAGAAAGGTAGAAGTAGTATATTCCCCATTGGATGCATTGAAGGTAGCTATGAATAATAGAGAGAAAAATGTAGTTTTTTTAGCTATTGGATTTGAAACTACAGCACCTATAATAGCCCTTACAATAAAAGAGGCACTAGAAAAAAATATAAGTAATTTTTTTATTTTAAATTCTTTAAAGACTATGCCGAAGGTTATGTCAACACTAATTTTAGATAAAGAAGTTAAAATTCATGGATTTATATGCCCAGGTCATGTAGCAACAATAATTGGCAGTAGACCTTTTGAGAGATTATCTAATGAGTATAAGACTCCTATGGCTATATGTGGCTTCAAGGCTATAGATATATTAGCTGGGATACTTTATATCATAGATAAAAAAGAGAGAGGCAGCTACGGATGTGAAAACTTATATAAAGGTTTTGTTTATCCAGAAGGAAATAGAAAAGCACAAGAGATATTAAATCAGGTCTTTGAAACTTCATCTAGTTTTTGGAGAGGTTTTGGAAATATGGAGGGTACGGGATATAAATTAAGAGAGGAATATAGTTCCTTTGATGCTAAAAATAAATTTTCTTTAAAAAGTAAAATTGCAAATGAAGATAAACGATGCATTTGTGGAGACGTATTAAGGGGAATGAAAAGTCCTATGGATTGCAAGGCTTTTGGATCAGTGTGTACACCTAGGACTCCAATTGGTCCATGCATGGTATCTAAAGAAGGAAGTTGTGGTATTGTATACAGTACAAAAGAATTTTAAATTATAAGTTTAATATAGAATATAGTAACAATTTTAATTATATATATATATTTAAGTTTTATATTAGGAGGAACTATGGAAGTTATAACATTAGCCCATGGGAGTGGAGGAGAGGAAACTTATAAATTAATAAATAATGTGTTTCTAAGGTATTTTAATAATGATACATTAAAGGAACAAGGGGATTCAGCTATATTAGATATGATTAAGGGGAAAATAGCAGTAACTACAGATAGTTTTGTGGTAGATCCCGTATTTTTTAAGGGTGGAGATATAGGAAAACTGAGTATTTGTGGTACTGTAAATGATCTGTGTGTAAGTGGTGCAACTCCCCTATATATATCTGTTGGGTTTATTCTTGAAGAAGGGTTAGAAATTAAGGATTTAGAGAAAATAGTAAAATCTATGGCAGATACTGCTAATAAAATAGGAGTTAAAATAGTAACAGGAGATACTAAGGTTGTACAAAGTGGAAAAGGCCATAGAATTTATATTAATACAACAGGAATAGGATATATAGAAAAAAATAATTATCAGTTAAACATAAAGGAGATTAGAGAAGGAGACGCAATAATTATAAGCGGGACCATTGGAGATCATGGAGTATCTATTATAAATGAAAGAGAAAGTTTGGATATAGAATCAGTTATAAAAAGCGATTGTGCTGCCCTTAATGAACTAACAAAAATTATAATGAACGCTAGTAATGAGGTTAGAATAATGAGAGACCCGACTAGAGGTGGTTTAGCTAACACCTTAAAGGAATTGGTGAATAGCAGTGGAAAGTCTATGGAAATATGGCAAAAGGATATACCTATAAGAGATGATGTAAGAAATTTTTGTGAGCTTTTAGGATTTGATCCTCTATATGTAGCTAATGAAGGTAAGCTGATTTGCATAGTGAGCAATAAAGATGCCCATAAGATTCTAAATGCAATTAAGACAAATCCATTAGGAAGAGAAGCTGCTATTATTGGTCATGTGTTAGAGGATGGCAAAAGTAAATTATATTTAAAAACTTATATTGAAGGTACCAGGGTATTGGGACTGCTACAAGGAGAATTAATACCAAGAATATGTTGATTAATTTAAGAAGCGAGAGGAAACTTGCTTCTTTTTGTTTGCTTATTTGTTTAAAATATACATTTTAATATAAATATATATTTAAGTTATTTATAAAGTAATGTTATATATATTCGAGTATATAATAGTAAGTTTTATAATATATTTTGTAATTAAATTTAAAGAAAGGTTCAAAGAGTTATTTTTATAGAGTAAATATAATAGTTATTTAAGAAGTTTAATCTTTATTAATAATATGTATATAAATTACAAAAATATATAAAATACAAAAAATATTATACATATAGGAGGACATAATTATGGAATTTAAGAAATTTAATAAGTTTAAGAAATTTAAATTACAAAGTATTAGAGTTAAACTTATAGTTATACTTTTACTAATTTGTTTAGTACCAGTTGCTGGAATGGGGATAACTATATATTCAGAATCAAAATCAACTCTAAGAGATAAGCTTGAAACTACAAGTAAACAAACAATTTTAGAGGTGAATAGAGGAATAGATAACTATTTTATCGGCATGTCTAAGTCTGTAGAGCTACTATCTAATAATACAAATATTGTGGAAGCGGAGGATAAAGAAGAATACTTTAAATTTGCTAAAATGTTAATGATGGATGTTAAAAATTCAGATGAAGATATTTTAAATGTATTTATGGGAACAGAAAAGGGGAAATTTCATATTTACCCAGAAGCAAACACTGATGCTAATTATGACTATAAATCCAGGCCTTGGTATAAACTAGCTATGGAAAATAAGGGACAATTAGTAATAACTCCTCCATATAAAAGTGCAACAACAGGTGAAAATGTAGTAACTGTAGCTAAAACCATAGAGAAAAATAATAATGCAGTTGGAGTTATAGGACTTAATGTAAGTTTAAAGAATCTTTCTGATGGATTATCTGAGATTAAGGTAGGGAATGAGGGGTACATGTATGTATCTGATGCTAATGGTAATTTAGTGGCACATCCCAATAAAGAAATTATAGGTACTGATGAAGCTGCTAAACTCTCAGTTTGGAGTGATATAAGCTCAAATAAAGAAGGATTTACTGAATATAAGTTTAATGGTGAGAGTAAATTTGCTGTTTACACTACAAGTCAATTAACAGGTTGGAAAATAGTAGCTTCTTTGGATGATAAAGAACTATTAAATGATACACAAAATATACAAAATATAATTATGCTAACTTTAGGAGTGATAGCTCTAATAGCTATAGTAGTATCTTTTATATTTAGTAATTCTATATCAAAGAATATTAATAAATTATTAACAGCGTTCAACAAGATTAAGGATGGAGACTTAAGGGTTAAAGTTAATATAAAGTCAAGAGATGAATTTAAAGAATTAGGTGAAAGTTTTAATGTAATGATAGAAAATGTATCATCTTTAATAAAAAGTGTTAACCAATCTTCCAATACAGTTTTAGAAACCTCATCTAATCTATCTGCTATAGCTGAGGAAACTAGTGCTTCCATAAGTGAAGTAGCAAGAGCTATAGAAGATGTGTCTGGTGGAGCTATTGAGCAAGCTAATAGTGCTCAAGATGGTTCTACAGCTATGATTGAGTTATCAGAGAACTTGAAACTACTAAATGAAGCTACTGAAGCTATGAGCGCAGTTTATGAAAATGCTAATCATCTAAGTAACAGAGGGTTAAGCATGGTAGATACACTTATAGAGAAATCTAACGATACAAAGGTTTCAACTACTAAAGTATCAGAATTAGTTATAGAGATGGATGAGAGTACAGGAAAAATAAATTCTGTATCAGATACTATTTCACAGATTACAGAGCAAACTAACCTACTTTCTCTTAATGCATCCATTGAAGCAGCTAGAGCTGGTGAAGCTGGTCGGGGTTTTGCAGTAGTAGCAGAAGAAATTAGAAAGCTTGCGGAGCAATCAAAGGATTCTACTATGGAAATTAAGAAAATAGTGGATGATATAAAAAATAAGACTAACATTGCTGTTGTAGCTATTAAGGATACTGGAAAGATTGTAGAAGAGCAAGAGGTAGTGGTAGACGAAGCAAAGGCTGTATTTAATGACATAATGACAGGAATGAGAGATTTAATAAATAAAGTTACTGAAATTAGCGATTATATAGTAGTTATTGATAGAAAGAAGGACAATGTAGTAGCCCAAATAGAAAACATATCATCTATATCACAAGAGACTGCCGCATCTTCAGAAGAGGTAACTGCTTCAACAGAAGAGGTAACAGGGATTTCTGAGGAGCTTACAGGTCATGCTAATGAATTACAACAAATGTCTGAAAAACTACAAGAAATGATAAATGCTTTTAAATTTGAATAACTATCATAAGATAAGGAATACGGTGTAAGCTGTATTCCTTATCATTTTTATAAAACAAAGTTATTAAATAAGACAGAAAATATATTTCTCAACTATTTCTAATAGAAAAGGAGACTTTATGTAAATAGATATTTAAAGTACATCAACATATCTTATTACCAAATAAAATATTTTAATTTGCTTATACTATATATTAGAATACAAAATATATCTAGCTTTATATAATATTGTGGATGTTAAAAGGAGTGATATTTATGGATATAAGAGAAATCCCAAAAAGTCAATTACTTAAAAATGTTTCAATTGAGCAAATAAATAAATGTTCTAAACAATCAACGTTATTAAATAATAATACTCAAGTTAAGGTAAGAGAACAGGATAATGAGTATTATGTGGAAGAAGGTCTTGAAAAAATATTAAATACTGATAAAAGTAAAGATGGTGATGATTTAATAAAATGTCATATAGTATAATTTAGAATAATATGTAATAAATTATATAAATAAAAGCTTACTCTGTATAAAATATAGTATTTAGATTAGAAACTCCATTAAAAACACACAAATTACTGATATAATTTAATAAAAAACTATTATGGAGGGGTATTATGTTTACTAGAGTAAAGAAAGCAGTTAATAACTTTTTAGATAAGATTGCAAAGCAAAATGAGGAGTTATATGGAAAAAGAAAGATGGATTGTTGTAATTTAAACAAACAAAATGAAAACAAGTCTATAAGAAATAAGTAAGAGATAAATTAATTATATCAAGTTGTAATGTAAGGTAAAAGTAAAAAAAGCATGTTATATATTAAATTTAGGAATATTAAGTCCTAAAGGAATCATACTCAACTTCATACAAAAGATTATGATTTTCTAGATTATATAACTAAATCGTCAGTAGGGATGTTTTATACTATAGCAAAATTATAATAAATATATTGAAACTATAGATACAGTTTCATATATAATAAAATGTAATAATTACATTTCAAATTATTATTGACAAATTCAACAACTCCTAATAAAATTTATTCAGTGAATTTCATCTAAAGGAAAGGTGTATATAAAAGAATGGAAAATAAAATCAAATTATATGGCTTTAATAATCTTACTAAGACACTGAGTTTTAACATCTATGACATTTGCTATGCAAAGGGTGAAAGAGAACAAAAGGAGTATGTAGATTATATTGATGAGCAGTACAATTCAGAAAGATTAACTAAAATCTTATGTGATGTTACTGATATTATTGGTGCTCATGTATTAAACATATCCAAGCAGGACTATGATCCACAAGGTGCAAGTGTAACTATATTAATTTCGGAGGAGCCATTAGGGGACGGGTTAATAGATGAATCATGTAATAGTGGCAAATATATTTTGAAAACTAAGGAAACCGTTGTTGCACATTTGGATAAGAGCCATGTAACGGTACATACTTATCCTGAATATCATCCAGATAATTCTATAGCAACCTTTCGTGTAGATATAGATGTATCTACTTGTGGAGAAATTTCTCCACTAAATGCATTGGATTATCTAATTAGTAGTTTTGATTCTGATATAATTACTATTGATTACCGTGTTCGAGGATTCACGCGTGATATTAATGGTAAAAAATGCTTTATAGATACACCAATTAAATCAATTCAAGATTATATTGATGATAAGACTTTAGAAAAGTATGATGCTATGGATATAAATATGTATCAAACAAATATTTTCCATACTAAATTGCTTATAAAGGAAATTGATTTGCAAAATTATCTATTTAAAAAAGATACTCATGAATTCTTACCACGAGAAAGACTTAATATAAGTAATGCACTTAGAAAAGAAATGATAGAAATATTTAGTGGTAAGAATGTTTATAATGAATAATAATATATAAACTAGGAGGATGAAAAATGGAGTTATGGTATACTGAGAATCACTCAGAAACTGTTAGATTTTCAATAAAGATTGACAAGCAAATATATGCTGGAAAAAGTGATTTTCAAAGGATAGATGTATTTGAGACAAAGGAATTTGGAAGATTTTTCACTTTAGATGGAATAGTTATGATAACAGAAAAGGATGAATTTATTTATCATGATATGATAGTTCATGTTCCCATGGCTACAAACCCTAAGATTGAAAAAGTTTTAGTTATTGGAGCTGGAGATGGGGGAACTATTAGAGAACTAACTAGATATAGCACAATAAAAGAAATAGATATGGTAGAAATAGATAAGAAAGTTGTTGATGTATGTTTAGAGTATTTTCCTATAACATCGAGTAAGTTAAAAGATGAAAGAGTAAACTTATACTTTGAGGATGGCATTAAGTTTGTAAAAAATAAGAAAAATTACTATGACTTAATAATAGTAGATTCTACTGATCCTATAGGACCTGGTGAGGGCTTATTTACAAAAGAATTCTATAAGAGTTGTTTTGATGCTTTAAATGAAGAAGGAATTTTAGTAAATCAACATGAAAGTCCGTATTATGAAATGTATGCTAGTTCAATGAAGAGAGCTCATAAGCGTATAAAAGAATCCTTCCCAATAGGTAAAGTATATCAAGTGCATATTCCAACATATTCTTCGGGCCATTGGTTATTTGGATTTGCATCTAAAAAGTATGATCCTGTAAAAGATTTAAATGCTGAGGCATGGAACTCTTTAGGATTAGAAACTAAATATTATAATACAGATCTACATGTGGGATCTTTTGCTCTTCCTAACTATGTTTTAGACATGCTAGAACATGCATGTGATGAAGAATAACATTTATTCTACATAATAAAGTTATATTTTTCTATGTAGATAAAATTATAGAATATAAATAAAACCTTTAGCATACTAATAGTAATTTAATATGCTCTAAAGGTTTTTTATTTTTAAATACTTTAAATATATGGTAAAATATATATATTGAGGTTAGGAGGAATTAATATGAAATGCAAAATATGTGGAATGAATATTAATGAGAAAAATTATGATTTTAATTCATTTGCTTTTTTAAATATAAATTCTATAGATAATATAGTGTATTGCCCATTCTGTGGAGTAAGCAGTATTTATTTAAGTAATAGTGATAAAGTTATTGAAGTAGATAGTAAGAATTTAGATGAGAATACATTAAAAATTTTAGACCATGCTGTTAAGCTTGAAATATTTAATGGAGAATTTTATAAAGAAGCAGCTAAAACAGCAAAGAGTGAAAAGATTTCTAAGGCTTTTCAGGCTTTATCAAAAATAGAAATTTTTCATTCAAAGGTTCATATGGGACTAGGAGGTTTTACTAAAACACCTACTTTATCTAAAATAAATTATGACAAGCATGATAGTGATGAAGCACTTTTGAAATTGGCGAAGGAAAGAGAAGAGCATGCTGTTTACTATTATGAAAGATATAAGAATGAAGTATGTGATGAAAATGTAAAAAAAGTTTTTGAAGCTTTAATTGAAGTGGAAAAGGACCATATAGACCTTACCTATGAGTATAGAGTGGTCAATTAATATAGGTAAAGTTTTGCTTGAAATTATTTTAATAGAGAATAATTTCAATTATAGAACAAAAAGTTCTAGAAGGCTTTAAATTCAACAAAATTAGTGATGAATTGAACAAATTAATAAGTCTGTGCATATACATTAGACTTAATAAATGTTAAAATAGTATTTTAGACACATATAGTATGAAATGCAAAAATGAGTTATAAAGGAGGAGAATATATGAAAGACTATGTTGTTATTACAGATTCAACGGTAGATTTACCTCTTGATATTATAGAGAAAATAAATATAGGCATTATACCTATGGCTTATGACATGGGAAATAAAACTTATACACACTATCCCGATGAGAGAGAAATGACAAGCCATGAGTTTTATGAAAGGCTAAAGAAGGGTGATACTTCTGTTACAACACAAATAAATTATTTTACTTATAGAGAATACTTTGAAAAGCTACTAAAGGAAGGAAAAGATATTTTATATATAGCGTTTTCTTCAGGACTTAGTGGAACATATAATAACTCTCAATTAGTGATACAAGATCTTAAAGAGGAATACCCTGAAAGAAAAATTATATCAGTTGATTCTCTTTCAGCTTCAGTGGGAGAAGGACTTCTAGTATACAATGCTGTAATGAAAAAAGAAGAAGGTTTAGCCATGGAGGAATTAGTTGAGTGGATAGAAGAATACAGAAATAATGCTTGCCACTGGTTTACAGTTGAAGATTTGCATCACTTAAAACGAGGTGGAAGGATTTCTTCAGTGGAAGCAATTATTGGGACAACCTTAAAAATAAAGCCTGTATTGAGTGTTGACTATGAAGGAAAGTTAGTAAATGTGTCTAAAGTAAGAGGAGACAAAAAATCCTTGGAAAAATTACTAGATAAGATGTTAGAAGATGGTACAAACTTGAAAGAACAAACTATTATTATAGGCCATGCAGATAGCTTAGAAAGAGCGGAATATCTTGCTAATATTATTAGAGAAAAGGAACTTGTGAAAGACATTATTATTAGTACTATAGGTCCTATAATTGGAACGCACACTGGACAAGGAATGATAGGACTAACATTTATGGGAAACAAAAACTTAAAATAAGAGCTTATTAAGAATTATTATGGAATAATTATTTATAATATAGCAAAAGAAGCCTAGGTTAGTGGTAATTTAACCTAGGCTTCTTTTATATATCTAGATATTCGGAATGTTCTTCTGAATTTTTTTTAGAAACTCTTCCATATAAAAATCCAATTCCAAAGGAAACTATAAAAATTAAGAAGAGTAAAAAATGGTCAATGGGATTATAAATTATATACTTTACATCTGACTTTAACATTTTTAGTATCATTAGTAATTTGGTGTGTGGTAATAATGATTTTAAATCTATGAATAGCATAGATATAATTGAAATAGGGACTTGAAGAGAACAAATAAAACCTACTAAACATCTAATAGATAATTTAAAAGATTTTTCTAAATAGTATTTATTAAAGACAGATATAATTAATAAAGAACCCAATATAGGTATTATTAAATAATTGCTTTCCAGCTTGTATATGGAAAGTCCATATATAATTCCAATTATAAATGTAAAAATAAAGGAAAGTATAATTGATTTAATTAGGTTATTATTTGGTCTGTTGTAAATATTATTTGAAATCTCGGTAATTATATTAGCATCATTTACAGATACTTTATCTAGTTGCATAACTATAGTATTATAAAGTTTTTCCATATCTATATCTTTAAAAAGATTAAGAGATATCTGAAAGGAAGTTGGTGGAATCCCTAAAAGTAAATTTAAATTATTACATATAGATGATTTTGTTTTTTTATTTAAGTCCTTAATTAGCAAGAAAGATAACATAGGATTATTTTGATAATTATAGAGTTGTACATTATAAATATCTTTCCAAAATGCAAATTTTTTAATAAATGGTGTAGTGATTTTAATATATTCATAAGTAATTTCAATTTGAAATTTCTTTAGAATTTCAATATTTATAAATAGATACATAAAGAAAATAGAAAGTACAAGTAAAATCAAGCCAAAAACAATGCCCATAATGGGATTTTCTTTAGTAATAAATATAAATATAAGAATAGATAATATTAAAAAAAATAGTACAAAAAATAAATAAAGAAATTTTAGAGACTTTTTTAAACTTGATTTTTGATAAAGTGGAAGGGTATAAGTGTCCATAAAAACCTCCTAAAAAATTATGTTATAACATAAATTATAGCATAATTTTTATTTTTATACTTATATGTTTTAATTACTCTCCTTGAGACGGATCTAATGCTACTCTCAAGATATCACCAAGAACGTTAAAGCTTAATACAATTAATAATATTATAAACCCTGGAAAAATTGCTAAATAAGTCTTATCCCCAATTCTAGATTGTGCAGTTTGAAGCATGCTACCTAGAGAAGCCATTGGTTGTTGTACTCCTAAACCTAAAAAACTTAGAGATGATTCCATAAGTATAGCATCGGCTATATTTATGCTAGCTGCAACAATTACTGTAGAAATAGCATTAGGAATTATATGTTTTTTTACTATATTTATATTATTGCTACCTAATGCTTTAGAGCATAGAATATAATCCCTTTCTTTTATGGATAATGTTTCTGAGCGGACTATTCTAGCGATACTCATCCATCCAAATATACCTATAATGATTATTATATTGGCTATACTTGGCCTTAAATAGGAATTTACTATTAGTAGTAAAAAGAATAGAGGTATACTCATTAACATGTCTATTATTCTCATTATAATAGCATCAACTTTGCCTCCTAATAGTCCACTTATAGCACCAACTAGGGTGCCGATGAATATAGATACCATCATGGAGAGTACACCTACTATTAAGGAGATTCGTGCACCATATAAAGCTCTAGTAAAGTAATCTCTTCCGAGTTCATCTGTTCCAAATATATGTTTTAAATTTGGAGAAGCAAATTGATTACTCATATCAATAGTGTCGGGATTATAGGGAGTTAAAAATGCAAAAATAGATAAAATAATTATTAAAGCTAAACATATTAAAGCAAATATTCCTAACTTATTTTTTTTAAGCTCTCTTATAAAGTTTTCTTTAAATCTAATACTAAACATTTTTATCCCCCCTACGTATTCTAGGATCTACTAGTACATAACTAATGTCAGCAATTAGATTTCCTATAACAACCATTATTGAGGTAACTAAAGTCATAGCCATTATAACTGGATAATCTAAGGCTTTTATTGAGTTGATGCCAAGTCTTCCCATACCAGGCCATCCAAAGATAGTTTCAGTGATAAATGCACCAGAAACTAAAGATGGTAGGCTCATTCCAAGAATTGTTATCATTGGAAGAAGAGCATTTTTCATAATATGATTAAATAGAATTCTATTTTTGCTTGCACCCTTTGAAATTGCAGTAACAATATAATCTTGCTTTAGTTCTGTTATAGTGCAAGAACGGACATATCTTGTAAGAACAGCTATATTAGATAAACTAAGTACTATAGTAGGTAATATGCCGTGTTTTATAACATCTAATGTTGAAGTTACACCTATAGTCCTCATACCAACACTAGGAAGCCACTTTAACTTTAAAGAAAATATTGAAAGCAATATCATTGCAAACCAAAAGCTAGGTATAGAAATTGCAATATAGTTTAATATATTTGTAAATCTGTCTAAGAATTTATTTCTATGCATACCCGTATATAATCCTAGAGGAATTGATATTAAAATACCAAGAAGTAGGGAAGAACCCATAAGCCCCACCGTAGCTAAAAATCTTGAAGAAATTTCACTGGCTACAGATTGTCTAGAAACCAAGGAGTAACCCAAATCACCACTTAATACATTTTTAAGCCACAAGAAATATCTAGTTAACATAGGTTTATCTAATCCAAGACTTGTTCTTATTAAATCTGCCTGCTCCTTTGACATTTTAGGGGTTATATATCCTTGAGCAGGATCTCCTGGAGCCAGGTTCATAAGCAAAAAAGATACAAAGGATATAAATAAAAGCATAGGAATAGCTTGTAAAATTCTCTTTGTAATTTTATTTTTCATAATACTTATCCTTTCTATGGAAGAAACTTATGTAAAAATGGCTCAAGTACCCGGAAAGGGTAAATGAGCCATATAGATATATTTTTATTGTTGAATCATATATATTTTTGATAAATCTTCAAACATATATATAGGTACTAATTTAGCGTCTTCAACTCCACCAAATTTAGCATCAACTCCGATTAGTGATTTAGAATAATACAATGGATATACTACAGCATCATCAGCTATGGTCTTTTGAATTTTTTCATATATTTCTTTTCTTTTTGCATCATCTGATTGAGAAGTTCCATCTTTCCACAACTTGTCTAGTTCTTTATTAACATAGCATTGAGCATTAAAGCTACCATCAGACATATAAGCACTAGAATATCCATCTGGATCATTTCCCATAACATATCCATTTATAAGTATATCGTAATCTCTTTCTTGCTCTCCAAGAATTTTTGAGAAGTATACATTGTCATCTATTTGCTGAGCATCTACTTCTATACCGATAGATGCCAGTTGTTGTTTAACAACCATGGCAACTTTACTATCTTTTGGAGTGTATTGAAAATTTAATTTTATATTACCAACACCAGATTTTTCCATGAGTTCTTTGGCTTTCTCTATATTTTGATCATATTTTTCTACATCATCAGTATAGAATTTTGTGTTTGGAGTTAAAATAGAGTAAGCTTTTTCAGTGTTTTCTAAATTAGTATAAGATGTTTTTAGAATTTCTTCTTTATTTAGGGCATAGGATATAGCTTGTCTAACTTCTTTTTTACTTAAGTTTTCATTTTTTTCATTAAGTATAATATAGTTTAGCATTCCTTCATCAAAAGAATGAGTTTTAAATCTGTCATCTGTAGAGAAGGTTTCAAATTTATCTTCAGCTAAGTATGCAGCTGAAACTTCTCCATTTTCAAAAGCAATTTTTGAAGTATTATCATCTGGAATTATACTATAAACTACACTATCTAAATGAGGTTTTCCTAAATAATAATCATCAAATCTTTCAAGGGTTACCATCTCACCCTTTTGCCATTCTTTAAATTTAAAAGGACCAGAACCTACTGGATTATTGTTTTTATCTGATTCTGCTAAATTGCTTTCACCTTCAAAGATATGTTTTGGAATTATTCTGAAATCTCCAATTGATATATAGAATGGTGCAAAGGTACTTGGAAGTTTAAATTCTACAGTTAAGTCATCAATTTTATTAGCTTGAACTTCTTTTTCATCAATAACAAAGGTTTGTCTAGCATCAATTCCTTGATTTTCATCTTTAGCTACATTTACACTATAAACAACATCATCTGCTGTTATTTTTGTACCGTCATGCCATGTTAAATTATCTTTTAATTTTAATGTATATGTAAGTTTGTCTTCAGAAGCCTCCATACTTTCTGCTAAGTAATATCTTACTTCATCTTTATCAACTACATATAGTGGATCAAATAATGCATTGTTTATTGTATAAGTAACTCTGTTTTGTTGAAAAAATGGATTAAGACAGCTTGGATCAGTTCTAGCTGAAAATACCATTGTCCCTCCATCTTTTATTTGTTGTTGAGCAGTTTCATTTGTTTTTGCCTCAGTATCAGTAGAACTATTTTTTGAACTACATCCAATTAAGGATAAAGATAGTATTAAAGATAGTCCAATGCTGAGAAATTTAGTCTTTTTCATTGTAATCCCCCTTATATACTACTAAATTGATTCACATATATGAATCAATTGTAAGTAAGTTATACTTACGTGAAAAGTATGTAACAATTCCTTATATAGGATAACATAATAAATATTAGTATATAACTCTTATTACAAATTGAAATAAATAATAATAATCTATTCGAAAACGTTATAACTACAAATTACAACAAAATAATACATAATAAACTAAGAAGTAAGCTATTGTTCAGTGGTGAGAATAAGCAGTATAGTATTTTCAGAAATTCATCTAATTTCATCTTGGTGAATTGTTTTATAAAATGGGTTATTAAGTATAAATATAATTATTACAGGAAATTATAATACTATATCCTATAGATTATGGGAATATTTAAAACTATATTTTATAAAAGTTTAGGAGGAGAACATAATGAATAATCATGGAGTCCCAGAAGACAATTGGGGAGAAGAAGAATATAATTTTGAAAATGAAATAAATTATTATGATGAAGGCTATGAAGAATGTATACGATGTGGCAATAGGAATTGTGTAGATAATAAAAAACTATGTA
The DNA here is from genome assembly GCF_039521425.1 of Clostridium subterminale. NCBI lineage: Bacteria > Bacillati > Bacillota > Clostridia > Eubacteriales > Clostridiaceae > Clostridium > Clostridium subterminale. The sequence goes on along the minus strand of NZ_BAAACI010000008.1, from coordinate 21,126 downwards.
GCTATTGTAATGAAACATGGGAATAGAATTAAATATATTAATGAGATAAATCAGTAGAAGAATTTACTATAGAAATAAGTTATGTAATCAAGGTAGAATTAGCATGCAATATTACAGAACTTTAATTTGTAGTAGATTCTTTTATATGGTAATAATCATTCTCTTAGGTGATTTATTTTAATTTAATAATATAGTATATTGAATTGAAATTATAATATTGTAATCCATAAGAAATTGCATTATTGGAATTTGACAGCAATTTGAAAGAGAAGTAATATAAATTTAGCAAATACCAATAATAATGAGGAGATGATTTTATGTCAGCATGTGATACATGCCCATCAAATGGTGGATGCAGTAAAGATAAAGGAAGTTGTGGAATAAAAAACAATCCTTTAAATAATGTAAAAACAATTATTGGAGTTATGAGTGGAAAAGGTGGAGTTGGTAAATCATCAATGACTACTTTGATAGCGAGACAATTAAAAGAAATGGGGCATAGAGTAGGAATCTTAGATGCAGATATTACAGGACCAAGTATACCAAGACTTCTTGGACTTACAGGTAAAAAAGCTATGGGCGATGGCAAAAACATATATCCTGTAGAATCAAAAGAAGGTATAAAGGTTATGTCTTTAAATCTGCTAGTAGAAAATGAAGATGATCCTGTAATTTGGAGAGGTCCTATGATTGGTGGAATGGTTAAACAGTTTTGGACAGACGTAATTTGGGGTGAGTTAGACTATTTAGTAGTTGATATGCCACCTGGAACAGGAGATGTAGCACTAACAGTAATGCAAGATATTCCGATAAATGGAATAGTTATGGTGTCTGTTCCTCAAGAGTTTGTATCTATGATAGTTGCAAAGGCGGTTAACATGGCAAGAAAATTAAATATAAAAGTCTTAGGTGTTATTGAAAATATGAGCTATATTAAATGTCCTGATTGTGATAAAAAAATTAAATTATTTAATGGAGAAGATACTGAAAAATTCTTAAGGAATATGGAGCTAAGTCTTTTAGGTGAGTTACCTATGATAAGTAGTATAAGTAATTTATCTAGAGGTGAGGAAGAGCACCAAGAAGAATTCAAAAATACATTTAATACAATTGTTGAAAATATAATTAGTAATCTATAAAAATAAGTAGAATAAATAATTATTATAACTGTTTTTAAGCTTAGTGTATTATTATAACAGTATAGAAAATTATGATATGAAAAACTATCTTAAATCTTTGGTTTGAGATAGTTTTTTATATTATGATTTAAATCCAAGAATTAAGCTATATTATCATATAAGATGTAAAAAGTAAAAATTGAAAAAAAAAATTATTACATAAATAAAAAAATATATAATAGAGAAACTATAAATAAACATATTTTTTATCATTAGTTTTATTAGTATGTGGAATGAATATTTATTAATAAATATAACAAACTTTAGGAGGATGACTCATGTTTAATAGTACATTAATTGAGTGGATAGGTTATTTAGCATCTATACTAATTACAATTTCTATGTTTATGAAAGACATATTCAAACTAAGATTTATTAATTTAATGGGATGTGTTTTATTTGTAATATACGGACTAATCATAGAAGCATATCCTGTAGCTATAGCTAATGCAATAATAGTTTTTATAAATCTATACTACTTATATAAATTATATAGAGAAGCAAATAATAAAAATAACGTTTAGTTTTAATAATTAAACGTATTTATAAATATTTTAGTGTACGTGAATAAAACTTAAGCTATGGTGAAATAAAAAAATTTCACCATAGCTATTAAATATAATTAGCTAGTTAAGAAGTCTAAAATATTTTCTCCTGTAGATGTAGTTGATTTATATAATTCTGTATAACCACAACTTCTGCAACTTACTGTTATAAATTTTTTGTTTTGCACATCAAATAATTTAGAAAGGGTACCACCAGTTGCTTGAAATTGGTCACTTTCATATTGAGTACATCCACATTTAGGACATTTATAATTTGACATATATAATACCTCCTTTAAGCTTATAGTTACATTATAAGTTTAAATTAGAAAAATTAATATTGAAAGTAAAATATATTAACAATTTTAATTAATATGTATAATTATTTACTTTAAATGGATGAAAAATAAATTTTTTATGTAAATTCATACTAAGTTTACATAGAATTAATTTACAGATAATTTAAAGTATAGTATATTTATCAGAGAGTTTATAATTATTATGTGAGGAGGATATTGGATGTTAAAGGATGAAGAAAATATAAAAAGTGAAAATGATATTATAGAAGAGGAAAATATAACGGAAGAAACTATAGTTGAAACACAAGAAAATATGGAAGCAACTTTAGAAAATGCAGAAGAATTAGAAAAAATAGAAGAAGTAGAAGAGTCTTCTAATGAAGAAATTAAAAACAAAAGTGGATTTCTAGCGAAGCTGGGGGCCAGTATAATTGATCAGGGAATAAGTTTATTAGCAAGTTTTGTATTGCTTTATTTATTTAATTTAATTTTAATGCCTTTTGGATATAAAGTTGGAGATAAAGTATCAGTATTTTTGGTTATATATGTGATTGTAAATATTTTATATGGTATTATAATGGAAGCTACTAAGTTAAAGAGAACTATAGGAAAAGCTATTTTAAAATTATAGTAATGGAAACGTGTCTATGTTTAGATGCGTTTTTTATTTTAAGAAGAATAAGATAGATACAATAGTAAAGTTATATTATATTGAAGTAAATGTTATAATTAGTATAATAAAAACTTGAAATCAAGAAGGTACAATTCAGAGAAGTATCATTAATAATCAATGTTTTAAAGTGGAGGATTAAATATAAATGAATAAAATCACTACAACAAAGGATAAGAAAATTACTATATTAGCAACTACAGATGTACACGGTAATGTTTTAGGATATAACTATGATAATGGTGAAAGTTTTATTGATAGTGGCATGAATCGTATTTATTCCTATATAAAGCAAGTTAAAAGTGAAAATCCTAATACTTTGGTAGTGGATAATGGAGATATAATTCAGGGGAATACTTTAACAGATGAAATTTATAGTAATGAGAAGGAAGAAAAACATCCTGTGATTTCTGCTATGAATTTCATGGGATATGATGCTATGGTATTGGGAAACCATGAATTTAACTTTGGAATTGATTTAATAAAATCTCTTGAAAAACAAAGTGACTTTCCATTTCTTTCTGCAAACGTAAACTATAGAAAAAATGGTGATGAGTTTGTAAAGACACATACAATTTTAAATTGCGGTGGAGTGAGAGTTGGAATTATAGGATTAACTACTCCTAATGTACCAAGATGGGCAGGAAATCTAGTGGAGGAACTAAGTTTTTATGATCTTGGTGAAACAGCCTATAGGTATGTTAATGAAATCAGGGATAAAGTAGACGTGATACTGGTTATGGCTCATGCTAGCATGGTTTCAGAACATGACAAGAAGAATGAAAGCGATGCAGCTGAAAAAGTATTGAGATTATGTCCAGAGATAGATGTACTAGTAGTTGGGCATTTTCATATAACAGTAAAAGAGAAAAGAGGAAAAACTCTTATTGGAGGTGCCACAGATAGTGGACGAGACGTAATTCGATTTGATTTAACTCTTGATAGTAATAATTGTGTTATAGACGGAAAAGTACAAGTTGTAGCTATGAAGGATTATTATCCAAGTGAAGAGTTAAGTAAATTACCAGTTATTAAGAAAGCCCATGAAACAACTATGGATTTTATCACAGAAGTAATAGGAGAAGCCTCTGAAGACTTTCAACCAAAGGATGAAATAAAATTTATACCTGAAGGAAAACTTAGAGATACTCCACTTATGGAGTTAATAAATAAGGTTCAGCTCATAAATTCTGGTGCAGATGTTACGTCAACTTCTTTAATCAGGGATGATAGTAATATAAAAAAGGGTATTATAACTTATGGAAATATTTTCAATATATATAAATTCACAACTTTTCTCTATGTAGTAGAAGTTACTGGTAAGGAGTTAAAGAATTATATGGAATGGGCTGCTTCAGCATATAATCAGTGGAAACCAGGGGATATTTCTATAAGTTTTACTATGGATATTCCAGGATATCAACATGAATTTTTTGCAGGAGTAGATTATAAAGTAGATATTTCTAAACCAGTAGGTCATCGAATTGTAGATTTAATTTTCAAAGGTGAATTAGTGAAAGAAGATCAAGTATTAAAATTAGCAACTAGTGATTATTGCTATTTTGCAAATTTAAAAGGTAGGAAGTTAGCAAAGAAAGATTATATATGGAAATCTTCTAATACAATTAGAGATATGATAGTAGAGTATATTAAAAATCAAGGTATTATATCTCCGCAAGTGGATAATAACTGGGAGATAACTGGGGTTAATTTAGAATCACCATATAAAGAAAAAATAATTAAATTAGTTAATGAAGGTAGTATTGAATTACCATATAATAAGGCTTTGAATATATACGAACTTAAAGAATTGGGTTTAATTGATATGAAGTAGTAAAAAATGTATTGACTATATATATTTATTATGGTAAATTATACTTGTAATTTTAAATTTAGGAAGGAGACAATGAGATGTTGATTAGAATCAATTGTTAGTTAAATTTTCGAGAAAAGAAAATATTTAATTTAAAAGAGGTTTTGTTTACGTTATAAATCTATAGTACGTCTATGGGGTTTTTTGTGATGCTTCTTTTTAAAACAATTGAAATGAAATCAATCTTATTGAGCTATTTCTGAATTTTACTTAATTATTATAATAAGCTTTGCTTAAGATATGAATCTTAAGAAGGGTAAACTTTTAATGGGATTATTTATGTTTTAAAAAATATAGTGACCTAAAAGGTATCATAAGTTTATAATAATATAATTTAATATATATTTTATGAGTTATAGAAGAACTTAAAATTTGCTTAAGTGTATTATCATACTTAACGTTTTACTGTGGTTCTGTGTTTATAGAGTGTATGCTAATATGAAACTTTATCCATATATACTGGGTGAAGTAGGTGATATTTACTAAATCATGGATTTAATATATTACCTAAGTAAAATAATAATGTTAGATTTGGCTGTAAGAGAGTATTCTTTCTTGCAGCTTTTTTGTTGCTCAATAAGAGGATTTCTTAAAAAGTAAAAAGATAAAGTAGAGACAAAAACTAATATCTGGTAGAGAGGTGAGAGAGTGAAATTCAAATTTATAAATACAAACAGTAATTATGCTAGAGAAAATAAATAATTCTAAATTCTAATTGAAATAATAAGAAATTTTAAGTTAATAAAGGAGAGTATAAAATGAAATATAAGAAAAATAGAGATATAAAACATCTTAGAGAAATAAAAGAATTTAAAGAAGTACTAGGACATAGAAATCAAGGAACTACAGCAATATTTAGCAAATCACAAAATGAAGCTATATATAGTGTGGTTGGTTTTAAAGTATTTACTACAGAGCGTCATCGGTGATGCTAAGTATAGTTTTAAAATTAACTAGAGAAACAGGGGGAATTTAATAGTGATTTATTATGAGGATAAGAAAATTAAGATAAGAGACATAGAAAAAGGAGACATCATTAATTTGTTTTCTTGTAGAATTGACAAGGAAATTAATAGGTATGATCCAAGACCTATACCAAGTAATAGTAAAGAATTAATCCAAGAATGTAAAATCTATTGTAATAACTTTGAAAGAAGTGTAATCAACGAGAAATTAGAAGATCGAATGTATAAGTATTTTATAATCACCGATAATGATGAAAATTTTATAGGCTTTGTCAACTTCTTTAGTATAGATACAGTTGAAAGGCAGGGGGAAATGGGAATTACTATAGGTGATAAAAGATATTGGAGAAAAAGTATAGCCTATGACTCTATCAAGATAGCGATGAACTATATATTCAATACCATGGATATAAACAGAATATATGTTGAGATCGAAGAAAAAAATAAGCCATCATTAGCACTATTTAATAAGCTAGGCTTTAAAAAATGTGATGAGTATTTGGAAGATGAAGAATTTAAATTTATAGTAATGGACATTAAATCTTACAAATAGTAGAAGAATCAAGTTTGTTAGGCCAACAGATTAAATTTTATATAGTTCCATAGATAAATATTTATCTATGGAACTATATAAATATTTAACATTTAAAGAAAATTTCTTTATAACATCTTAAAATTTTAAAATGCTCCATATACAAGAGCGTATGTTGATATTTCTAACAAAAACAAGGAGGAAATAATCTATGAAATTTGAGAAGTGGTCAAAAGATACAATGATATACAATCTAAGGTATAATTATAGATTGGAGAGAGCTAATATTGAAGAGTTTACAGATTATTATACAGTCTACTCTCAGATGAATACTACTAACGGTTTCTTTAAGAAAAGTTACGACATAATGAGAACTGTAGTTGATGATGAGGATGAGTGTTTTTGGATTGTTAAGGATGAAAAGAAAATTGGTGGAGCATTTATAGAACCTAATAATATAGCAGAATTATTTGTTATACCACCCCATTCAAATGTAGATTTAATACTAGAAAGACTTAAAGAAATTTTGATGTTTTGGTCAGATCCTACAAAGGATATAGTTGCTGATATGGTACAACCGTCTTTGATTGAAAATTATGAAAAAATAGGCTTTAAAAAGGTAGAAAGTGGTAGATGGATGATAAGACCAACAGAAGAGTTTAAGATTACTTGGGGAGATGAGTTTTATGTGGACTTACCTAAAAGAGAAAATCAAGTAGAAATAGGAAAGTTACTTCATGAGGCTTTTGAAAGTAATGTGAATCTTTATAGCAGTTATAGTTTAGATGAATATACGGAGTGGGTAAAAGAATATTTTGATGATTATTTAAATGAAGATGTCTTAAATAAGGCCTCTATCCTTGTATATGATGGGAATACTAATGAACTAGTTGGAGTTTGTTATGTATCTCTTTGGCAGGAATGGCCTTTAATATCTCAGATTGCCGTTAAGCCAAGTTATGAAGGGAGAGGTATAGGAACAAAAATGCTTAAAAATGCACTAACTATTTTAAAAAAAGAATACCCTGTAGTGAGATTGTATGTAGATATAGGAAATGAAGCTGAGCAGGTTTATGATAACATAGGATTTTTAAAGGGGCTTGAGTGGACACAGATGAAGTTAGTTTAATTAGAAAGTAGGTAATAATATGAGTGAAAATTATGAAATAGAAGAAATGGGGAGTTTTTTCAATTTAAGGGCTGAAGGATATGAAAAGCATATGGAAGACGCCTTAAATTCCTTTGAAGAGTATTACAAGTTAGTTTCATCTACTGTGGAATATACAGAGGATTCTATTGAAATTCTAGATTTAGGATGTGGTACAGGCCTTGAGTTAGAAGAGATATTTAGAAAGGCACATAATGCCAGAGTAACTTGTATAGACTTATCTGAAGAAATGTTAAAAATTCTTAAAGAAAAATATAAGAATAAATTGAACCAAATAAATATAATAGTTACATCTTATCTAGAGAAAGATTTTGGAATAAAGAAATATGATTATATATTTGGAATAATGACTATGCACCACTTTTTACCTGATGAAAAGTTAGAGCTTTATAAGAAAATAAAATTAGCTTTGAAGGAAGAGGGGAGTTATATAGAGGGAGACTATGTGGTAAGTAAATACTATGAAAAAAAGTGGCTTAAACAAAGAGTTGAGTTATTAAAAGAACAAGGTGATGAAAAAATTAGACTTTATCATATAGATATTCCTTTTGCATTAACTACACAAAGAAGGCTATTCAAAGAAGCTGGGTTTAAAAGTCTTCATATTATCTTTGAAAAAGGTGAGCACTTAATTTATGAGGTAAAGTAAAAGGATTAACATAAAGTCACTTATATAATATAAGAATATAAGAGAAAAATTGATAGGGATTATTTATTTTTAAACTGTAACTAACACCTATAATTTAAAACTATATAAAAGTAGTAGATAAGAAATGTTAGTCATAAAATAAACTTAATTGAAAATTTGGTATCGTCATAACCAATTGAAAGGGGTGATGACTATGAAGTTACCATTGAAAGACTACTTTCAATTATTATATAAGTATTTAAAAAGACAAAAATTTATGGTAATCCTATTATTCTTTATATTAGTTATGAACTTAGTGATACAGTTAGTGAATCCTCAGATATTGAGATATTATATTGATGCTGTAACACAAAATGAAGGAATTGAAAATTTATTAATAGCAGCCTTATTATTCATGGGCTTTGGAATTATAAGACAAGTATTTAAAATTGTATCTACTTATATTAGCGAAAAGGTTGGATGGACAGCAACTAATGCATTAAGAAGTGATTTAATAAAGCATTGTATAAATTTAGATATGGATTTTCATAAAGCTCATCAATCAGGAGAAATGCTTGAAAGAGTTGATGGAGATATAAATGCATTATTTAGCTTTTTCTCTACTTTTGTATTACAATTGCTATCTAATCTAGGGCTTTTGATAGGAATAATTTTATTGCTTTATAGAGAAGACTGGAGAATTGGATTAACATTAACGATGATTGCTATTTTAGACATGGTAGCTATGAAATATATAGAGAAAAAATCATTAAAGCATTGGGAGAAATCAAGAGCATATAATGCTCAGTTATATGGATTTTTAGGGGAGCAAATTACTAGTGTAGAGGATATAAACACTTGTGGTGCTAAAAATTACACTATGAATAGTTTGTATAAGCTATATAGAAAGATGTTACCTATAGAAGTAAAAGCATCTTTAGGACATTATTATATGTGGATAGCTAATATAATTGTTTTTGCCTTAGGAAATGTTGTTGCACTAATACTTTCAGCATATTTTTATGGGAATTCATTAATAACTTTTGGAACTGTATATTTAATATTTTATTATGTGGAGCTTATGTCTAGTCCTTTAGAGGAGATAAGGTCACAGATGCAAAAGCTTCAAAGAGCAGAAGCAAGTATTAAGCGTGTAAAGGAGCTTTTACAAATTAAAAGTAGGATAGAGTACGGGATTAAGAATTTGGATAATGAAGATTCTATTGATTTAAGCTTAGAGAAAGTCTCATTTAGTTATGAGGATGGAGAAGCTGTACTTAAGGATATAAACATTAATATAGAAAAAAATACTGTTTTAGGAGTACTAGGTCATACTGGAAGTGGTAAAACTACCTTAGCTAGATTAATTGTAAGATTATATGATGTATGTAGTGGAAGTATTAAATTCAATGGAGAAAATTTAAAGAGTATGACTAAAGAAAGTTTAATGGAAAATATAAGCTATGTTACTCAAGAAGTACAAATTTTTCATGCAACAGTTAGAGAAAATCTTACACTATTTAATCCTAATATTAAAGATGATACTATACTCAAGGTTATTGAAGATATTGGATTAACATCTTGGCTTAATAATTTGCCTGAAGGTTTAAATACTATTTTAGATAATGGGGGAAGTGGATTATCTTCGGGAGAAGCTCAACTTTTAGCCTTTGTAAGAGTTTTTCTTAAGAATCCTAAATTAGTTATTTTAGATGAAGCTACTTCAAAACTTGATCCTATAACTGAAGGGCTTATAGATAGAGCCTTGAACAAATTATTAGAGGAGAGAACTTGTATAATTATAGCTCATAGGCTTGGAACTGTAGGAAGAGCCGATAATATTTTAATTTTAGAAGAAGGAACGGTTTTAGAGTATGGTAATAGGAAAGAATTATGTAAAGATAGAAGTTCAAAATTTTATAACCTATTACAAAAGGGAATGGAGGAGGTGCTGGCATGATAAAAAAGAAGAAAGAGAAAACTCCAGTACTTAAATATATAGGTAGGATGATAATGTACAGACCATGGTATTATTTACTCAACTGTATTTTGTGGGTGTCAATTCATATGTTTCCTCTAGTACCCGGTTTAATTACTAAAAGATTTTTTCAGGTGTTAGAAAAAAGTGGAAGGGTAAATAGTGAAATTCTTAGTCTTATGGCATTAATTATAGTGGTTGCATTAACTAGGTCAATTATTATAGCTATTGGGGGAAGAGTAGATGCCAACCATAGATTTTCTATGAGTGCACTACTTAGAAGAAATCTACTAGAGTGTATTCTAAATAATCCACTAATTGAGAACAAAACTTCCTTAGGAGAGTCTATGAACTGTTTTAGAGATGATATAGGGGAGATTGAAGATGTTATAAGCTTTACTTTAGATATAATGGGAGATGGATTATTTGCTTTAGGTGCATTAATTATTTTATTAACTATAAATGTAAAGGTGACATTGTTTATTTTTGCGCCTCTAGTTGTGGTTATAATATTATCACAAAAAGCTATGAAATATATCTCAAAATATAGAACTACCGCTAGGGAAGCTACTGGGGATGTATCTGGAGCAATAGGAGAGATATTTAATGGAATACAAGCTATAAAGATATCAGGTAGTGAAGAATATATTATCGATAATCTAAATAGTCTCAATGAAAAAAGAATGAAGTATATGGTAAGAGATAAGATTTTTGTAAACATTATGGATGCTATATATGAAAATGCTGTAACTATTGGGACTGGATTCATATTGCTATTAACAGGTAGATATATGTTAGAAGGAAGTTTTTCCGTAGGAGATTTTTCACTATTTGTATATTATCTTCCCTTTGTAGCCGACTTTGCTGGTTTTCTTGGAGAAATTTTTGCTAGATATCAGCAAGGAGGAATTGCCTTTAAACGAATGTTTAAGTTATTGGATGGAAATATGGAGAAGGAGCTATTAGCACATAATTCATTACATTTAAAAGGAGAATTAATTGATGAAGAGGTTAAACAGAATCATACAGAGTTAAAATCTCTGAAAATTAAGAATTTAACCTGTATGTATAATGAAACCAATGGTATAAAAAATATAAATTTTACGATAAATCAAGGTGAGTTTGTAGTAGTTACAGGAAGGATCGGTGCTGGAAAGACAACTCTTATTAAATCTATTTTAGGTATGCTTCCTATGGATGATGGGAAAATCTATTTTAATAATGAAGAAGTTGAGAAAAATAGTGAAAAATTTGTTCCTCCAAGGGTAGCTTATACATCTCAGAATCCCAACCTATTTAGTGATACTGTCAAAAACAATGTTCTTTTGGGCTTAAAGGAGGAAAAAGAAAACTTAAATCAAGCCATATATTCTGCTGCTCTGGATAGGGATATTGGTAACTTTAAGGATGGAGTGAATACTGTAATAGGTTCTAAAGGAGTAAAGCTTTCTGGAGGGCAAAGACAAAGGGTTGCTGTGGCAAGGATGTTTGCAAGAAAGGCTGATTTATATATTTTTGATGATATATCTAGTGCTTTAGATATAGAAACCGAAATAAAGCTTTGGGATAGAATGTTTGAAAGAAAAAATATAACTGCCATAGTAGTCTCTAATAGTCATGTGGCCTTAAAAAATGCAGATAAAATTTTAGTTATGAAGGATGGAAAAATTGAAAGGGAAGGAAAACTTGAAGACCTTCTTGAAACCTGTGAAGAAATGAGGCAGATATGGGGTCTTGAGGCTTAAAAGAGAGTTTTAAATGATTATGCCTAAGTATAAGGGAGCGTTTCTTAAGGATAGCATGTAAAAAGGTATATAGTAACAATCCTAAAAGAAATTTAGCGATAAAAATTATCTAGGTTAAAACAATGTAGTTCTATATAAAAATTCATGAAAAAAAGGAGATTAAACAAAATTTTATTTAATCTTCTTTTTTATATTTTATACTGATTTAAATATAATGTATTTTATAAGATATATTCCATATGGCAATCAAAGGGCTCAAGATCATATAAATCTTTATTCACTTCTTTAGCCAATACACATCCTATACCTCTATAGAAATTTTGAGCATTTTCACAGGAGGAGGCAGATATATAGATTTTACTGGACTTTAATTCTCTAGCTTTTTTGGCACACATGTTAAATAGTGCTTTTCCAATACCTTTATGACGGTAGTTATTTGTAATGTGAAGATTAGATAATTGAATATAATGATCTTTACTTCCAAAGAATTCATTTTCTAATGAAGCAAATCCTACTAATTTATTTTCATCAAAGGCTGCAAAAACTGAACCACCTTTTTCTAAGGTAGATTTTAATTCATTACATATGCTTAATAGCTCATTAGTATCCCAATTCTCTTCATAATAAATATCTTTTAGATATTCACTTCCATCCTCTCTTATTCTCCAAGCTCTGTGTACTTCTTCATATCTATCAAAGTCCATGAATAATTCATGATTTAGTTCATCCATTGCTAATTCTTTATATATCATTGTTTACTACCTTTCATAATTTATCTTTAATAAATTAATTATTGTCAATGTTATCTAAATGAGATAATTTGTTTGTATAAACTATTCTATGACAGCAGCTAGTTACTTGCAAGTGGTGTATTCCGGTATCCCCTGTAGATATAAACATTCTTGAATTTAAAGGAAGATCTAAAAAGCTTCTAAAGAGCATATTTATTATGCCACCATGAGCTACAATAGCTATAGTGGAATCATAGGAATTTTCACTAACTATCTTTGATAGTATGGATTCAGCTCTAGTTCTGAATTCTATTATACTTTCCATTCCATACATGGATGTATGAGGCCATCTTATAGCAGGTTCAGGATAACGCTCATTTGCTTCTTCTCTAGATAATCCAGCTAGTAATCCATTATTAAATTCCATAAGTCTATCTTCATATATAATAGGAGTATTAGTAGCAGTAGATAATATTTTAGCAGTTTCACTAGCACGCTTTAGCGGACTAGAATAAATTTTATCAATATTATAATTAGTTGATAAAAAATTTGACATAGCTAAACCTTGTTTATTTCCAAGTTTTGTTAAAGGGAAATCTGCTCTTCCTTCATGTACATTTAAAATGTCTGCTTCTGATTGACCATGTCTAATTACAATGATATCCAAATTTATAGTTCCTCCTATAGTCGCAATTAAATTAAGGTTATAATATAATTATATTACAAAAATAAAATGAATTATGTGAATTTTTGGTTAATTATAGTTGCAATTGAGTGGAAAAAGTATATAAATAAAGGTATTATTAGGAGGGAATATGAAATTATACATTATTACGGAATCATAGGAATTGTTCTACTAATAAAAAATCCTAAATTTTATGTTATAAATAAATAATAACATAATTAAAAGGAAGTGATACTAATGAAGAAGAAGTTTATTACACTAATTATATGTGGAGCATTAGCAGGCACTGCACTAGTAGGATTAACTTTACAAAATAATATGGAAAGTGAAAACAATTCTAATGACAATAATAAAGCAAGTATTGAAAGTTTAGATAACAAAGAGAATACAATAGAGAATGCTAGCACTGAAATCGATTCATCAAATGTATTAGATGGAAAAGACACTAGGTTATCTCGCGGTGGTGGACAAGCTAAAAATTCACAAAATGATAAAAATGTAGTTAGAAATGATGAAGGAAGTAGTTTAGATAAGAAAGAAAATTCTAAGACTACAGTTAATAATCAAGAAGATATAACTGAAGATACTCCTTATAATAATACTGAAAAGCCATCGGTACCATCTCATGAAACAGTAAATATACCATCTAAATCAACAACTACACCTACTACAACAGATACAGGTGATTTTTCATCACAAATAGAACAACTTATAGTTACAAAGGTAAATGAAGAGAGAGCTAGAGCTGGTATGAGTACTTTAAGTTATAGTAGTCTTATGGAGAAATATGCAAGAATAAAATCGAAAGATATGGGAGATAGAAATTACTTTGACCATAAAAATCTAGAGGGTGAGCTTATAACGTCACAAATGGCTAGAGATGGTATTTCCTATAGAGCTTGGGGAGAAAATATAGCTTATATAGGTGGAGTATCTGATATAAATGAACTTGCTAATCAATTTATGATAAATTGGATGAATTCGCAAGGTCATAGAGAAAATATACTATCCCCTGATTATACAAGCATAGGTGTTGGCGTTTATAAAGCTGGAAATAGATATTATGCTACACAGGAGTTCTATAAATAATAGTACAAGCATTAAAATTAGATTGTAAATGCATAATAGGGAATTTAATTTAAAAAGGCACTAAGATAAAAGGCATCTTTAGTGCTTTTATTTTATATAAAAATATCTATGAAAAATGTTGTAGTGCATTTGTCAAAACTGTAAGTTTATTGTAATATATAATAAAGGTTTGTATCGTAATTTCATATAGGAAAGGAGAGACATAATGAAAGTTAATTTCTATAAGTTTAATGAAGTAGAAGAGTATAAATTAAAATTTGCAGTAATAATGGCAAGATATATGAATCAATGGATATTTGTAAAGCATAAAGAAAGAGATACTTGGGAAATTCCAGGGGGACATAGAGAAGAAAATGAAAGCATAAAGGATACTGCTCATAGAGAACTGAGAGAAGAAACAGGGGCTATAAAATTTAAACTCAATGCTATAAGTATATACTCTGTGGTAAGAGAGAGTAATGATACTGATGACTATGATGAATCCTATGGGGCACTTTTCTTTGCTGACATTGAAGAGTTAGGTCAACTTCCTAACTTAGAAATTGTGGAAATTTGTCTATTCAATAATCAACCTAAAAATCTTACTTATCCATTAATACAACCTCATTTATTTAATAAAGTTAGTAGAGTTTACACTCTAGATAATGGATCAAGATTTAATAGAATATAAGTATTAGGTAGATAGGAGTTAGAAAATGGAAAGAGGCTTTGAAAATATAATAAAATTAGATGATAAAGAAGATGAGAGAAATAATTTAAACTCTATGGGACTTAAAAAACCAATTATGTTAATTCCAGGAGATAAGGTTACAACCATAAGCCTATCCTGGGGTGGAGCAGGAGATGAGGATATACTTTGGAGATATGAAGTTGGGAAAAAAAGACTTCAAGAAGATTTCGGTCTTCAAGTTGTGGAAATGAAAACAACTCTTAAGGGGACAGAATATGTATACAATCATCCAGAGGAAAGAGCGAAGGACTTAATGAAAGCTTTTAAAGATCCTTCAATTAAGGGGATTTTTTCTTGTATTGGAGGGGATGAAAGTATAAGAATTTTACCTTATATTGATTATGAAATAATAAAGGAAAATCCTAAGATTTTTATTGGGTATTCTGATAGCACAGTTATTCATTTTATATGTATGAAGGCTGGTATTTCTAGTTTTTATGGACCTGCGATACTTTCTGAATTTGCTGAAAATATTAAAATGTTTGACTATACAAAAGAATATATTAATAAAGCACTATTTAATAATAGCCCTATAGGAGATATTAAATCATCAAAAATTTGGACAAGTGAATATTTACCTTGGGAAGTAAAAAATAAATTTATTTCAAGAAAAGTAAATGAAAATATGGGATATGAATTATTACAAGGAAGTGGAAAGGTTCAAGGACATTTAATTGGAGGATGCATTGATGTATTAGAAATGTTAAAGGGAACTGAGATATGGCCAGACCTTAAAACATGGCAGGGTGGTATATTATTTTTAGAAACCTCAGAAGATAAGCCAGAACCTACTTATGTGGAATATTGGTTACGAAATTATGGTGCTCAAGGAATTTTAAAAAATATAAATGGAATAGTTTTTGGGAAACCTTATGATAATGTTTATTATGATGAATATAAAGAAGCACTTATTAAGGTTATAAGAGATGAATTGAAACTTAAAGATTTACCAATACTATGTAATGTGAATTTTGGGCACACAACTCCTATAATCACAATTCCTTATGGGGCAAAGGCTGAAATAAATTGTGAAGAGAAGAGTTTTACAATAATGGAAAGCGGAGTTAGGAAGTGATAGAAGATGAGATATGTTATTGCTTCGGTTATAAAGGGAGAAGCAGGAGATTTTAATAATAATCTTAGAAAAGAAGTTTATGAAAAGTTTAAGGCTAAGTCTTCAAAATTACCTGCACATTTTACTATAAAGGCTCCCTTTGAATATGATGGAGATATTAAAGAACTAGAGAAATCTATAGAAAATTTTTGTATGTCCCATAAAAAAGAGCCTTTAGAGATTAAAGGCTATAATCACTTTGATGATAGAGTGATATATATGGATATGACAATGAGTAGGGAAGGTAAGGTTTTGCATGATGGATTAGTTGAAGAAATGAGTAAATTTCCATACATTGAATTTATAGATAAAGATGGTAAGGATAAGATATTTCATATAACTATAAGTTCTAAAAGGATAAAAAGCATATATTATGATCTTTGGAATTATGTAAATAAGTATCCATGTAATTTTCAAGGTTATTTCGATAATGTAAGTATTTATAAATGGGATAATAATACATGGATATTACATAGAGAGTATCTTTTTCAAAAATAAAAAAACATAATAACTACTGATCGATAATTTAAAATCAGTAGTTATTATGGCAGTTAGTGTAGATATAGATATAATTTTATGTATATAATATAATTTAAATTACAATAAACTTTTATAATTAAAACCAGTATAAATTTTATATATTTATAATATATATCTGGATAGGAGTAGATATGAGTAATGATATTAAAAAAAGATGTATAATGATATTTCCAGAGTTTGAAAATATAAATATAATTAATGCAATAAGAGAAACTTATGATCCTTTTGTAAATAATGTGAGACCTCATATTACTTTAGTCTTTCCTTTTGAAAGCAATATTAAAGAATACCAATTGAGAAATTGGATGAATGAAGCATTAAAGGGTTTAGAGTGCTTTCATGTGGAACTTGAAGGAATAATAAAAATTAGCAGTGACTCAAGTTTATATTTATGCTTACGAGTAAAGAAGGGCAAAGAAGAAATAAAAGAAATTCATAGTAGGTTGTATGATGGAATATTGAAGGAGTATAAGCCACAGTGGTTAAACCAGGTGGAGTTTATACCTCATATGACGGTTGGAAAATTTAGTTCTGAAGAAGAGTTAAATAATGCATATGAGAAAATTGGAAATTTAAAAGAAAAATTTTATTCAAAGGTGGACAAGGTGTCTGTAGAAATTGTAGTTAAAAATGATAGTTCTATTAGGGAAATAGATGTAGATTTACAAGAGTAGATTCTATCAATAAGCATTATAAGGAGAAGATATACAATGAAGAGAAGATTTGCTAATAAGCCAGATTGGAGTAGAGTATTAAGGAAAGAGTTTAAAATTGAATTTATTGATAATGAAGAGTTAAGAGGATATATATCTAGTATACATATGAAAGAGATAACAGAACCTTTAATTATACAAACTAAGGGAGTGGATTATTGTATCGTAGACAATGGATATTCTTGGATTCAATATTTTCCAGAAAATAAAAATTTCGTATTAACAGTTATGATTGATGAAAAAGACAATATAATTCAATGGTATTTTGATGTTTCAGAAAAGTATGAACTTACTAGAGATGGAATACCTTTCTACGATGATTTGTTTTTGGATATAGTAGTATTAACTACAGGAGAAGTAATATTATTAGATGAAGATGAATTAAATGATGCTTTAAGTAAAAAGGAAATAACAGAAAAACAATATGAAGATGCAACAAAACAAGCTAAGGAGCTTATTGCATGGATAAATGAAAATTTTGAGAAATTAAATGAGCTTACTAAGAAATATTATTACCATTTACAAAATATTACCCAGGAAATAAATTACATATAACGAGTGTTCGTATAAAGTACTGCTGAGTATGTCTCAAAATAAGTTCAATATTTTATATGAATTAATGTATTATTTTTTGATATCTATAATTAAAATAATTTTTAAAAGGTATTGTAAACTTAGATTAAATAAAAAGATTACAATATTCGCAAAATCTATAGAAATGGATGTATACATATGTTAATATATAAGTGAAGAGTCTTTAAAATGAAATATATAAGTATTAACATTGGAGGTACATCATTGGAAATTACAATTAAGAACATTATATTATGTGCTCTTTTTGCAGCATTAACAGCAATTCTTTCACAAATATCAATACCACTACCATTTACGCCAGTTCCTATAAATCTTGCCATGGTGTCAGTTTTTATTGCAGGAGGATTGCTAGAAGCTAAAATGGGAGCAATTAGTCAACTGGTGTACGTAATAATTGGAGCTATTGGGGTTCCTGTTTTTGCAAACTTTACAGGAGGTTTCGGAATTATAGTAGGCCCTACAGGAGGATATATAATAGGGTATATAATAGCTACAATTATAGTTGGAGTTATAGTAAAAAGATTAGGGGATAGTGTATATTCTTATGCAGTAGCCATGACAGTAGGTATCTTGGGATGTTATTTTGTTGGAACAGCATGGTTTATGTATATAACTCAAAGTGGACTAATAGAGGCGTTGCTTATGTGTGTAGTGCCATTTTTAATTGGAGATATATTAAAAATTATTTTATCAGCTTTCTTAGTTAAAAAGTTAAAAAAATATGTATAGATAATTAATAAAAGCACAGTAGATATTATTTACTGTGCTTTTGATAACTTACTTAAAGTTAAAGTATATTTAGCATATACGATTTAGCAATATTTTTATATCCATATTTAATTAATGCTTCAACTACAATACTTCTTACTTCGTAACCAGTAGTTATTTCCCTAGATAAAGATACTAAAATTGACTCTACATCAGAAATAATTAAGTCTAATTCTTTAGAATTTAGATGAATACCTACATCAGAGCCAGCATTTTCAACGCTAGTTTTAATTTTTGATGGTTGAAAAGAAACAACCTTTCCATTCTTCTTTATAAATTTCATATAAAAACCTCCTTGCTATAGTTATTATTCACATATAAATTTATTTAAAGTAATTATACACTGAAATAAGTAATTATTATATAGGTTTTACTAATGTTATATAATTAATAAATTAGTATTTAAAAGAGGATTAATGAAAAATTTGTAGAATTTAATAACTATATGTTAAAAAAAATTTAGATTTTTCATTATGAGAAAAATATTTTTGCATTAATCATGAATTAAAAGTTTTATTTGAAAGGGGATTACTATGACTAAAACTCAACTAAAAGCAAATATTTTACTTCTACTTACGGCTGCAATATGGGGGTTAGCATTTGTAGCTCAAAAGGTAGGAGCAGAACATGTAGGAGCATTTACATTTAATGGTATTAGGTTTGCCCTTGGAAGTATTTCATTGATACCGTTGATTTTATTTTTAAATAGAAAAAATATGAAGAATGCGGTCAATGAAAATAATGATGAAGGTTCTTTAAAACATACTGTAAAAGCTGGAATAATAGTTGGATGTGCTTTATTTATAGCAACAAGTCTTCAACAAATGGGAGTTATGGAGACTACCGCTGGAAAGGCTGGTTTTATTACTGGACTTTATATGGTGATAGTTCCGATTTTAGGGTTATTTTTAAAGCAAAAGGTTAATAAGAGTACTTGGATAGGAATAGTTATAGCAATTATAGGATTATATTTATTAAGTATTAATGAAGATTTTTCTATATCAAAAGGGGATTTATTAGTACTCATAGGATCTATTGGATGGGCTGTACACATTTTATTAATTGATAACTTTACTAAAAGAATAGATCCATTAATGTTATCATGTGTACAATTTGCTACATGTTCAATATTAAGTTTAGTAATGGCTATTATATTTGAAGATATCAATATGGTAGGTATATCAGGAGCTATGGTACCTATACTATATGGTGGACTTTTATCTGTAGGAGTTGCCTATACCCTTCAAGTAGTAGCACAAAAAGATGCAAAACCATCTCATGCAGCTATACTTCTTAGCATGGAATCTGTATTTGGTGCCATAGGTGGTGCTATGTTTTTGGGAGAAAGAATTGGTACTAGAGGCTTAGTTGGATGTGTATTAATATTTATAGCTATAATTATTTCTCAATTAAAGCCTTCAGAAGAAGGATTAAAGGATATTACAGAAAGTATTTAATATGATAGATTAAAGCTTGTACTATAGCTACTACATTTATAAATGTAGTAGACTATAATACAAGCTTTAATCATATTGAGTTATAGTAGAAAATAAATATATATTTTGTAAATATAATATGAGATTGGTATTATATATAAAATCTTCAATAATCTATTGAAAAATTTCTCTCCTACTGAATTAGTTTTAAGATTAAGGAAATTAATATTAAGTTTAAGCGGAAATAATAGCTCTACTCCTTGGTGAGTAAATAAATCTAAAAATATATGAGAGGCATATCCAATCCAAAATCCATAGCACAATATTTCTATAACGACATTCCAATTGCTTATGTAAATAAAAAACACGAAAAATATGTATAATACTATTAAAGATAATAAACTATGGGTAAATCCTCTGTGTCTACATTTTTTACCTAATGATTTTGAGATTAATGGGTATCGCTTGCTTATATAAGAACTTTTAAGATCTATATCAGGAAAAAGTGCTCCAATATTTACTGAACGAAAATATAAAATCATCAATAATAGCTCATAGATTAATAAATAATTGTTTGAATTTTTTAGGACCATTGGGTAAATAGTTATAACTCCAATTAAAAACCCACCAGATTCATGCGTTTGTTTCGTCATTTTTTCACCTGTTATCTTTTGTTTTACTACTAATTATTAAATGTATGATAAATCCTCAGTAGTTAAATATATTATATATTAATTATTGGGCTACGTACATATGTTTTTATAATATGTAATTATAAATTTAAAAAATATAAATTATATAGTTAAAAAATTAACTAAATGTGAAAAATCTTAATTTTTATTCATAAATAAGAATTATTATTGACTATAAGTGTCAAGGTAGTATTATATAATTAATGCAAAAAAATACAATTAAGTATAGATTTTTATTTATTGTGATAATATATCTATAGGTTTTTATTTATTTGGGAATTGTATTATATGATTGTAAATAAAGTATCTGGAGTAAAAGTATGAAAAAAAATAAGAGGTGTAGAAGAAATGTAAAGAAAGCTATAATTAAAATAATTATGCTATCAATGGGGATATGTATTGTAATTACAGGGATTTATTTTTTTAGGTGGTTAAATAATTGTTTCAAAAATG
>NZ_BAAACI010000007.1:0-631011 GCF_039521425.1 Clostridium subterminale | reverse complement strand
GAGAATCATTTGGGCTATACGGCAGAGCTTTATTTATCAAACTCCACATGGATAAAAGCCATTGATAAGCAATATGGCAGTGGTGCATCTAAATTTATTGGAGAAGCTTTAAAGTTTTATTCTGAAAATAGTAAGTCGTGAATTGAAAACTATGAAGGATTTGACATACAGAAAGAAAGTTACAAGTATTAACGTAGATACTCAAAAAATGAACTGCAATTAAATAATTAGAAGCTAAAAATCGCGTAATTCAAGAAAGTGAATTATGCGATTTTTCGTAATACTACTAACGGATGTACTAAAAGTGTTATCATCTGCAACTGATACGGAGAACTGTATCACAAATAATTGAGTAAAGATTTGATATGTAAAATTAAAATGTGTTAAGCAATTAAATTTTACGTATAAAAATGAAATTACAAACAGTAATAAGTAGTGAAATTACTATACTCTACTTATATTCTACATACTCTACCTTTGGTGGGTTTGAATATAGTAGCTTTTGGATTATCATATTATTAAAGGGAGGTGTTATTATGGATACACAAAAAATTGGACGATTTATAGCAGAAGCTAGAAAAAATAAAAAAATGACTCAAGCAGAGTTTGGAGAATATCTAAATGTAACTGATAAATCAGTTTCAAAGTGGGAATGTGGTAAGTGTATGCCTGATAGTTCATTATTTGAAGGAATAAGTAAAGTGTTGGAGGTTTCAGTTAATGAATTACTAAAGGGTGAATATATTGAACAGGAAAATGAAGAGGTGGAAAATAATAAAAATACAATTTTATTACTTAATGAAATTCAAAAACTAAAAAGAAATGAATCATTAGTTGGGGGCTTATGTGCATTATTGATATCATTTATTACAGTAATTTATTCTGCAATATATAAACCAGGTATAAAAGCTTATGAACAATTTTTTGCGGGATTTATTAAAGCTATCAGTGCAGGTTATCTTGTTATAGGAATACTTCTTATATTTAATGCCTGGGTAAAGTACTCAATAAGAAATTCAAATAAAGATAAGAGATAATCTTGTTAAAATAATATAGAAGAAGTTAAAAGTTTGAGAAAAGAAAGTTTTGACAGATAGGCTTTAAAATAAGTCTATCTTATTTTTTATAAAATATAAACCTTTATTTTACAATAACTCATTTATTTGGTACTATATTAGTGTATAAGGTGTAAAAAATACTAATTTTACACATATTGTGTTTTTGAGGTGGAAAAGCTTATGGAGAATTTAGAAAGTATAATATCAATTAAAGATCTTAAAATGAACTTTGGAGATAAACGTGTCTTAAATGGAATAAATTTAGAGATACAGAGAGGACAAATAATAGGATATATAGGAACTAATGGTGCTGGTAAGAGTACAACTATAAAAATAATGCTTGGTATAATAGAAGGCTATACAGGACAGGTAAAAATATTAGGACAAGATATAAGTAATGGAAGTGTAGAGTACAAGAAGAAAATTGGATATGTTCCAGAGCTTGCTGATATATATGAAAATTTAACTGCATTTGAGTATATAAGCTTTTTAGGTGGAGTATATGGCATAGATCAAAATACCCTTATTGAAAAAGCAAAAAAGCTTATGAAGTTATTTAAAATTGAAGGAGTTATAAACTCAAGAATATCTTCGTATTCAAAAGGAATGAAGCAAAAGCTACTAATAATATGTAGTTTAATTCATAATCCAGATATATTATTTTTTGATGAGCCGTTAAGTGGGCTAGATGCTAATAGTGTAATGATATTTAAAGAAGTTATGAGTAGTCTTGCAAAGGAAGGAAAAACTATATTTTATTCTTCACACATAATGGATGTTGTGGAGAAGGTAAGTGATAGAATTGTACTTATTGATAATGGAACAATAGCTGCAGATGGAAGTTTTCAGGAGCTTAAAAATAGTGAAAAGGAAAGCTCTTTAGAAGAAGTATTCAATGAATTAACAGGATTTAATGAACACGGACAAATTGCTAAAGAGTTTGTGTCTTTAGTTCAAGAGGTATAGCTATGAATGAATTTGCCATATTAAGACTATTAGATAAATTTAAAGGTCTGTATAAAAAAGCCGGTGTTAATTATGATATTATGCGCATGATTTTGCAAATAAAATTAACTATGGATGGACGCAGAGTAAGTACTGTTTTCACAAATAATAAATCTTCCGAAAATAAAGATAAGAATAATTATACGCACCTACTTCTTTTTAACGGATTTTTAAGCATTTTTATTGGAATGTTAATGTTAGTTGATATGCCAGCCTTAAAAAATATAAATATTGTTATAGGTGTAAATCTATTTATGATGGTATCACTTATGATATCAGATTTTTCAGCTGTTTTATTAGATGTAAAGGAAAAAAATATACTATTACCAAAGCCTGTAGATAGTAAAACCTTTAATGCTGCCAAGCTTACTCATATATGTATGTATCTACTTGGTATATCTTTGTCTCTTAATTTAATACCTTTAGTTTTTGGAACAATAAAATATGGAGTGATATTTTTACCAATATTTTTTATGGAAAATATACTAATAGCTTTATTAGTTGTAGTAATAACAGCATTTTTATATACTTTAGTTTTAAAGTTCTTTGATGGAGAAAAGCTAAAGGATATTATAAATTACTTTCAAATATTATTAGCATTTTTATTTGCTTTTGGGTATCAGTTATTTAATAGATTTTTTACTACTATAGATATTACGGCTATTTATGTACC
Organism: Clostridium subterminale; assembly: GCF_039521425.1. NCBI lineage: Bacteria > Bacillati > Bacillota > Clostridia > Eubacteriales > Clostridiaceae > Clostridium > Clostridium subterminale. Next base: position 628,275 of record NZ_BAAACI010000007.1, on the reverse strand, counting down.
TAAGCTTTGGCATAGTTTAGTTCCATCTATGTGGTTTGCAGCTCCTTTTGGAATATTAATAGATGAAAATAAAAATCCTTTTTTAATATTTTTATCTGTAATGGCAATATTAGCTCCAGTAATACTAATTATCCTTTATGTTAAGAAGGTAGTACCATATTTTGAAAAGAACCTTCAAAAACTAAATGATAATGGGGGAGCTATAAGAGGTGGAGATAAAATAAGAAAAGATTTTATAGCAGGAATAATTTGCAAAGATAAAGTTGAAAAAAGCATGTTTACATTTACTAAAAATATGATATCTACAGAAAGAAACTTTAAGCTTAAGGTATATCCTTCTCTTTCAATGGCTGTATTTATGCCAGTTTTATTTATTTTTACAGATAGAGATAAATCCTTTATTGAAACTATTCAAACAAGCTATGGTGGAAAAGTACATTTATTAATGTATTTAACTGTATTAATGCTATGCTTCTGCACTGCTTATATAAATAATAGCGATAATTACAAAGGTGCATTTATATATAAGGTATTACCAATAAAAGATCCAGGAGTAATATTAAAAGGAGCAATAAAAGGAACCTTATTTAAATTAGTTATACCAGTTTATTTATTTACGGCTATAGTGTTTTTAATATTAAAGGGACCATCAATAATCTTAGACTTAATTGTAATGTTTTTAGTCCTTTTAATATCATCATTAGTTTATTTTAAACTGTCAAATAAGATGATGCCTTTTAGTGTGAAATTTGCTACAACTGATACTGGTAAGCTTATAGGCCCAGGGGCGATTACATTAGTGCTTATTGGGATATTTGCTGCAATACACATAATAATTAGAAATAATATTACCTATGTAGGAGCATTTATAGCAATCCTTTTTGTAATTAATATAATTATTTGGAAAATCAGCTTTAAAATAAGCTGGGAAGATATAGGAATATAATATAGTGGAAATAATACTAAGGAGAGGCATATTATGTTAGATGATGAGAGATTAGAAAAATACAAAAGAGAATTTACTAGAGCTTTAATGGAGGTTTCAGGAAAACTAAATGCTTTAGAGCATGAGTATTATGAGAAAAATGAAGAATTTTATAATTCTTAAAAAATCTAAAACTTAGGGATGCTGAAATTTTCAATAAATACATTAATGGTACTACTATTATTGAATTAACAAAGATTTATTATCTTTCAGATAAAAGTATAAGAAGAATAGTAAATAAAGAAAAGTTATTAAGGTTATAATTCAAAGGGATATTTTCTTATTAATATTGGTTAATAAGAAAGCATCCTTTTATTTTTATGTTGGTCGAAGCTAAAATACAATATTACAAATTAAATTACAATCTCAAGTTTTATTAGGTACTATTTTGATTGGATGTTATGGTAATCTTAATAAACCTTAATAATTTTAAGGGATATTTTTTAATATCTAGGTTCTATAATTAGGCTATTAATCTAATTATGGAGGGGTTTGTTGTGAAGAATAGATTTTTAATTCAATATATTTTACATCCAAGAACTACTGGAGCAATTTTACCAAGTTCAAAGAAGTTAGCATGTAAAATGATTGGAAACATTGATTTTAATAAATGTGGTTGCATAGTTGAATTTGGTCCAGGAACAGGGATATTTACAGAAGAAATATTAAAAAGACGTAATAAAAATACAATAATTATTTTAATAGAATACAATGAGGAATTTTATAGGATATTAAGAAGTAAATACGAAGATATGGAAAATGTCCATATAATAAATGATTCAGCAGAAAATATTGACTATTATATAACTAAATATGATATAAATAAGGTAAATTATATTGTATCTGGGTTACCATTTGCGAGTTTGCCAAGAGAGATGACAGAAATAATATTAGAAAAAACTAAAAGTATATTAAGTAATGGTGGTGTATTTATTACCTTTCAATATACAAAACTAAAAATATCATTAATAAGTAATTATTTTAAAAACATTAAGATTAAAAAGGAGTTTTTCAATATTCCACCAGCATATGTTTTTACTTGCATAAATGAAATATAAGGAGTAGATAAAATGAAAGGTTATATTCTTATAGTTGATGATGACGAAAATATAAGAAATTTATTAAGCATATATTTAGAAAATGAGGGTTTCCAAACCATAAAGGTTGAGAATGCAAAAAAAGCCATTGAGATTATTGAGGAAAAAAACATTGAATTAATACTTTTAGATATTATGATGCCACAAATAGATGGCATAGAAGCATGCATTAGAATAAGAAAAGATAAGAGAATGCCAATAATTATGATATCAGCAAAATCAGAAGATATGGATAAAATACATGGATTAACAGCTGGTGCAGATGATTATATTACAAAACCTTTTAATCCATTAGAACTTATTGCTAGGGTAAAATCTCAGCTTAGGAGATATCAAAAATATAATACTGAGTCAAATAGTCAAAAAGTTATTATAGAAATTGGTGACTTAACTATTAATACTGATACTAGGCAGATTTGGGTTGGAGAAAAGGAAGTAAGATTAACTCCAAAGGAGTTTGATATTTTAGAATTACTTGCAAGAAATAAAGGAATTGTTTTAAGTATAAGAAAAATATATGAAGAGGTTTGGAAAGAAGAATTTTTCAAATCTGATAATACTGTTACGGTGCATATAACAAATCTAAGGGAAAAAATTGAAGCTGATCCTAAATCACCTGTATATATAAAAACTATATGGGGAGTGGGTTATAAGATATGATTAATTTCAAAAAGGTTAAAATGAATTTGATTTTAGGGGTACTTGTTGGATTCCTTTTATCTCAAATTATTATTGGCGAAGGTTACGCAATTTTGGTAGCTAATCAGCAAAGTGGGAATATTGATTTAGGCTTGCCTGTTGAGGGAGTGAATTTCTTTAAAATCCTTGCTTTGGTTGTGTTCTTAGCTACTATTATTATATTTAATACTAAAAAATTTAGGAATATTAATTTTAATAAAATCAGTTTATATTTAATATTAACTGTTATAGTGTCAATTATAGCCGGTGTTGAAATAGTCATAATTATCATTTCAATAATATTTAAGGTATGTCCTAATGTTATTGAGTATATAGTCAATAATTACTTTATAGCAATAAACTCAGGTTATATGCTTTTCTTTTTAGGTGTTGGGACATTTTTATTTGTTTTTTTAGTCCTTGTAAATAAAAAAGTTAAATATATTAAGTTTTTAACTAGAGAAGTTAAAGTAATTAAAGATAACGGCTTTGGTAAAACTATTGAGATTAAGGGGAAGGATGAATTAGCGGAACTTTGTGAAAGCATAAATAATATGTCTCTAGAACTACGTGAGAAAATAGATAATGAAAAAGTTATTGAAAAAAATAAAAATGAATTAATAACAAATGTTTCTCATGATTTACGAACCCCACTTACATCTATTATAGGATATGTAGATTTGCTTAAAAAGAATGGATTTAAAGATAAGAAGAAGTTTGATAGTTATATTGGAGTTATAGATGAAAGAACTAAGAGTCTTAATAAGTTAATTAATGAACTTTTTGAATTTACAAAGCTAAATAGTCATGATATTAAATTAAACTACAGCAATGTTGAAATAGGATCTCTAATAGAGCAATTAGTTGGAGAATACATTCCTATATTTAATAAGGAAGGATTAGAAATATATAAGGATATAGTTGATAAAGATATATTTATAAATGTTGATATAGAAAAGATTGTAAGAGTTTTAGAAAATCTTCTCACTAATGCAAAGAAGTATAGTATAAAAAATACTAAAGTATTAGTAAGGATGTTTGAAGAAAATGATTATGTTGTTATTTCTGTAGCAAATAGGGTAGAGAATATATCTAGAGGGGATTTATATAATATATTTGAACGATTTTATAAAGTTGATAAGTCAAGAAAAGAACAAGATAGTACAGGTTTAGGTTTATCTATTGTAAAAAGGATAGTTGAACTTCATAATGGAGATATTAAAGTTGATTTAAAAGATGATATTATAGAATTTAATGTAATGCTACCTTTGACCTGCTATACTTAAGTTGTAACACCTCTGTCTAATTGATGATATAATCAAATTAGAGAAATGAGGTATACTAATGAGTAAGTACGAAGATGAATTTAGAGAAATGGATGAATAGGTTTAATGGTGTTGCAACAAAATGTATAAGTAATTATATTAAGTGGTTCAAATGGCTTCAAATATTTGATACGGATAAAGAGATAATAAAGGCTAAGAACTTTATGGTTCAAAGCAATGTAACCCATTCATATATCAAAATAAAAGATTTGAAAAATAGAGAGCCAATGCATGTATAGCATGTGTGATATTTTGTAAATTATGTTATAACAAGTGTTATTAAAAACTATAATCTAATGAACAATAGTAATTTATTGTGAAGAAAACCTATAAGAGATATATTTGATAGGTAGGAGGAAAGTAGCAAATGAATAATATTCGCAAGAAAGTAATTGATGCTATGGAAAGTATGAGTATTCAATATGATATTATTGAACATCCAGCAGTATATACTATAGATGAAATGGATAAATTAAATATTGACAGCGATAATGAAGTAGTTAAAAACTTATTTGTTCGAGATGATAAAAAGAAAATATATTTTTTGATAGTTCTTCAAAAAAATAAGCAAGTGAATTTGAAAGAAATTAGAAATGAACTAAATTGTAGGCCGTTAAGTTTTGCGTCAGAAGAAGACTTGAAAAAATATATGGAATTAAGCAAAGGCTCTGTAACTCCATTGGGAATTCTAAATGATACTGATTGTAGGGTTCATGTGGTTTTTGATAAAGATATTTTATTATTTGAACGCATTGGAGTTCATCCAAATGATAATACAGCGACTGTTTGGATTTGTCCACAAGATTTAGAATTTATAATAAAAAATCATGGAAATAATATTAGCTATATAAAAATTTAAAGTTCTAAATAACTCACTGTAAAAATTAACCAAGATATAAAAGGTACAGTTAAGTACATAATATTCGTATATTGAGCATTATAGGTGGACAATCCCACCTATAATTTTTATTTGGCTATATTTCAACACTATATTAAAACATAGCCAAATAAATAAGAATTTGAGGAGTGAGAATAAAATGAATGATTGGTTTACAATAGAGAAAATTGATGAATTTACTTATGCGATAAGTGAATATAAGCATTGGGAAGAAACACATGCATATTTATTAATTGGTAACGGAGAAAGCCTTTTAATTGACAGCGGTATGGGTATTGGAAATATATTAAATGAAATAAATAAATTAACAAAGAATCCAGTTACTGTAGTATCTACACACACATTGGGACCATATTGGTGGACATAAGCTATTTGAACATTTCTTTGTCCATGAAGATGAGGAATCATGGATAAATGGTGCGTTTCCGCTTTCATTAGACTATATCAAAACATTAGTCATAGAACAGCCATGCGAAATACTGAAAGATTTCAATATTGAATCTTATCAAATTTTTCAAGGGAAACCAGATAGAATTTTGAAAGACCATGATATGATTGAGTTTGGCGGCAGAAAATTAGAGGTATTGCACACGCCAGGACATTCGCCAGGACATATGTGTTTTTATGAAAGCCAAACGGGCTATTTGTTTACTGGAGATTTGATTTATGAAGGAAAAATGATTGCTTTTTTCCCTACTTCTGACCCTACACAATATAAAGTCTCAGTTGATAAGTTATCCACGATACCTGCAAAGCGACTTCTTCCTGCTCATCACAAATTAGATATAGAAATAGATATGCTAACAAGGATACAAAGTGCATTTAATGAAATTGAAGACAATGGAAAGTTAAGGCATTGTGGTCAAACATTTGAGTTTGATGGTTTTCAAATTCAAATGTAAATTTCAATTTAGCAAATAGATTTAATATAATGGAGTAGAGGTAAGGCACATAAATTTTACTTTAAATTGATGTGTCTTTTCAGATATTCTATTTTATACTTCTATATAAATTTTGCGAGTTAATTGTTGACGGTGAACCGTATCATAGGTAAATGAGGTTAAAACTCAGAATTAATTTATACGGAAAAGTTAAGAACACTATATAGTTACAATTTTAATAAACAGAGTTCTTTGCTTCAGAGGGAGTTTTTACTCCCACTGAAGCTTACTAACAGAATTCTTAGTATCAGTATTTTCGATACTTAGAAGTCGTTGTCCTTTAGGAGAAATCGTTATCCAGGGTCGTAGCCGCTCTTTACTCCATCTTTGAATTGTTATTTATTTTCAGATGCCTACCTTAAATTAAATCATCTAAGCCATTAACTGTAGTTTGTTCATCCTCATTAATAGGAATAACTATATACTTTTGGCCATCAATTATTTGAGATTTTATTTGAGATATTTTTTCAGGTTTTACTTGAAGTATAACGTCATAGTTAGGAGTAACTTTATTGTCTTCTGAATTTGTATCGTGAGTTTCTTCTAAATCAGTTTCTGAAGTTTCTTCTAAAACCACATTATCATCCTTAACTTCTGTAGATAGGTGAGTTTCATCATCTACAGCAGCCTCTTGTTTAACTTGCTCAAGTTTATCTTGAAGTACTTCTACCTGTTTCTGAAGGTCTTCTTCCTTTTTTCTTTGCGCATTTACCTTAAGTGCTTTTATGTCAATTAAATTTTCCACTAAAGGAAGATCATCACCAAAGTTTTCTACATAGGACTCTTCGATCTTAGTAGTAATTTCTTCAGGAACTCCACTTTCTATTAAAAGGTTTTGTATATCCTTCTTTGTTAAGGTTATAGGTTCATAATCTGTGTCATCATATATAGAATTGTATTCATCTATCATAGTATTTAGGTTTTCTTGTATTTCCATAAAAGTTTTATCAGCTTTCTTTTCATTATCACTTAAGGAGTCTTTAATAATCGACTCAAATGTTTCTTTTTGTATAGTAGCAGTCTGTTTTGAATAACAACCTAAAGCATTTTCCATTAATTCAGGATGTGTATCCTTTGCATTTTTTGTGTAATACATTATAGAGTTAACGTCTGTACTACGATCAATAAAGGCAGGAAACACAAAGCCATTAGTTGGGGCATCAACCACCCAATCTCTAATACGTGCTTTTATTTTGTTTTCTCCTTCAGCGTATCTAAGACCAGGATCTGAAAGTGAAACAGGACATATTGCACATAACACATATTCATATACTTCTTCAGATTCATCTATTTTTGCATTATCAGTGGTTTTAGTAATGACATCATAAGCGTCATGAAAAACAAGTATTATAAAATTACCAGTATAATCATAATTATCTATAATCGATTTATAAAAATCATCAAGGAGAGCATCATCCTTTAATTTACTTTTTTTAAGCTGCATAAGAGAAATTTGTCTTTCATTTATATAATCTTCATTAGTTGGAAAGTTAAGTTCTAAAATATTATTCCCAATAGTTCCAGACAGCACTTTTTTAGCAATTTCTAAGTATTTAAAGTATTCATCATCATCTAAGTTTAGAAAAGTTTCTCTAAACTTTAAAATAACATGTTTCTCTCCATTAACATAGCAACCACATATCTTAGTAAAGGTGCATTGATCTTTTTTTAAACGTCTTTTTAACTCAAGTATATCTTTTTTTCTCATATATAAACCCCTCAATCTGGTATTTTCTAGTTGTAGGTAAACCAAATCAAAGATTTGGATACTAACTTAAGTATAGTATTTTTTTTATATTAATTAAAGATTTTATTAGGTGAACTTAAATCAGATGATATGGAAATAATAAGCATTAAATCCCATTTCAATAAACATCAGTATAATCGCATTAAAAAAGGTTCATCAACAAATGGATATTGTCTTGGGCTTGAACTTTCAAAGTCCGCCGTAGCCGTTTATGCCAAGGTAAGGAGTTAGAAAAAGTGAAGGAGTAATTAAAATTGACTGGCTCACTTAACCTAATTGTTCTGATACTAATTCTGCAAGAGTTTTAATTGCATATTCTATTTCCTTAAGAGAGGCATAAGAATATGAAATTCTTATATGATGATTGGAGTGAAATTCATACAAATATCCAGGAAAAACAAGTATTTTTTTACTTAAGGCTTTTACGAAAAACTCATGCATGGAGATACCTTCATTCAGCTTAAGCCAAATGAAATACCCTCCAGCTGGAATATTCCAGGTGGCCATGCCAGTAAAATACTTTTTTAATGCTCCAATAGTAACATCTCTTCGGATCCTTACGTTTTTTCTCATTATATCGTTATGCTGATAATACAGACCGCTTGAAAAAAGTTCTGCAGTTACATTTTGAGAAAGCGAGCTAGATCCATAATCCGTTTGCATTTTTATATCCGCTAGTCTTTCAATAACTTTTTCTGGTCCTACAACCCATCCAATCCTAAGACCAGGGCATAGATTCTTTGATATGCCTCCCGTATATAATACAAGCCCGTTTTTATCAAATGCCTTTAGTGGTGGTGGCGGCTGTTCATCAAACCAAAGCTCTCTGTATACGTCATCTTCGATAATAGGCAGTCGTTCTATATCACAGGCATTTATAAGCATTTTTCTTCTCTCAAGTGACATTACATTACCTGTAGGATTTTGAAAGGTAGGTATTGAAAACAGCATAGATCCTTTTCTTCGTTGATGACGGTTAATCAATTCTTTTACATCAATGCCTTCTTCATCAAGTTGTATTCCAGAGAGTTGTAATCCAAAGGATTGAAAAGTTCTCAGAGAATAGAGGTATGATGGCTTTTCTAAATAAACTACTGAGTTTGTGTTCAAAAGTCCAAGGGAAATAAGCTGAAGTGCCTGCAATACTCCGGAAGTAATCAGAACTGAGTCAGGCTCAGCCTCAATGCCCAATGTTTTAAGATATGCACATATCTCTCTTCTTAAATAAAGCGCTCCTTTTGGTTCTTCGTAACCTAAGGGTTTCATAGATTTAGATAGCTTTTCCAATGTTTTCTGAATCATTTCGTTAGGAATTAACTCAGGAGACGGTTCACAAGACCCCATTTTGATAATATCTGGTTGGAATTCAGCCACATTAATCTGTTGTATTATTCTTTGATTGGCTTGATGTACTCCTGAGGAGATATACGGATTCCAGTTGTGGGAATGATGAATAGACATTAATGTCCATGTATTGTTTATTACCCTCGTACCCCCTCCTGCATTTCCATTTAAAAGACCCTCAGCAGTTAGTTCTTCTATTGCAGCTACAACGGTACTTCTATTAACGCCAAAGATTTCAGAAAGTGTCCTTTGACTGGGTAATTTAAAATCTACCGGCCATTCTCCACTGGCTATTTTATCCTTCATGTATCTAACGATTTGTATATGCAACTGAGTGGAATCATTTCTGTCAGGTTTCCAATTTATATTAAACATAATTATACCTCCAGATAATATTATCATTAATATATCATTTGGTTGGTTAAAAAACAACCAAGAATGGTTGGAGACTTTTCATTGCTTTCAAAATATAATTATATTTATAAATTTATAAATTTATAATTTTAGAAGGAAGTGATAAGTGTTGATTCCAATAAGAGTTCTCGGTGACGATGATATTAGAAGGATTCTCGATATTAAGAATACAGTAGCATGCGTAGAACAAGCCTATGTATCGAAAGCTGATAATCGGGGGAGAATATTTTCCATGATATCAGAGGAAATTTTTCAGGGCAGAGCAGAAATAGATATTAAATCTAGTATGCTTAATGAGGAAGATGTTTTTGGTTTAAAGTTAGTTTCATGGTTTGGTGATAACGCAAAGCTCGGACTTCCAACTGTAACTGGGCTTACCATGCTATTTGATTTAAATAATGGATTTCCTAAAGCTATTATTAATGCAGGCTATTTGACAGGAATGCGTACCGGAGCTGCAGGTGCAGTAGGTGTTAAGTATCTAACAAAAAATGATTCAAGAACACTGATGGTTGTAGGAACAGGAGTTCAAGCAATCTTTCAAATAGCTGCCACTCTGTCTGAAGTTCAGACAATCAATAAGGTATATATATATGATCCTTTAAAATATGAAAGTGCCATAAGGTTTAAGAATTCTATAAAAGTGGAACTTAGTAAAATTTTGAATGATGTAAATGATCCTTATAATATCAGCTGGAAGCAGAGAATTGAATCAGTTGAATTTACTGCCATTGAAAGTCCAGCTAAAGCTTTAGAAGAAACTGATGCAGTAATTACTGTTACCCCTTCTCGGAAGCCGTTAATTTTAAAAGAATGGGTTAGAACGGGCACCCATTTCAGTTGTATGGGAGCTGATACTGCTGGAAAACAGGAAATAGATGAAAAAATATTTGACGAAGCAGTTGTATATGTGGATGACATAGCACAGGCATTAACGGTGGGAGAAACACAAAATGCCATAAGAGTGGGTAAAATTGAAAAGAATAATTTGACTGAAATAGGTGAATTAATACTGGGAAATGTTAAGGGCCGCATAGTGGATAAAGAAATTACCATATTCGACAGCACTGGTATATCACTACAGGATATTGCTGTTTCGCAATATATTGTATTAAAGGCAGAAGAAATGAATATAGGTACAATGATACAAATATAAAAGCTTTTACATTAAAAAATGTAAAAATACTTTATGCTACTAATAAATTATAAAAAATATAAAATGTATAAGGGGGATAGATTTAGTGGGAGGTTGGTATTTATGATACACTTTTTCACTAAAGGTAAAATATGAAAATAAAAGCATTTACATTAAACTCATTTGCAAAATCTAATGAGGGAGGAAATCCAGCGGCGGTTGTATTTAATGCTGATAATCTCTCAGAAAATGATATGAAAAAGATTGCAGGTATAATTGGTTTTAGTGAGACTGCCTATGTAATGAAGTCGGACCTGGCAGATTTCAAGGTAAGATTTTTTACCCCTGCTGAAGAAGTTGATCTTTGTGGACATGCAACTGTAGGCGCATTTTACATGCTATTAAGTAAAAAATGTATTACGCCAGGACACTATACACAGGAAACAAAGGCAGGCATTCTTAACGTATACGCTAAGGAAGATATGTCAATTATTATGAATCAGTCACTTCCGTTTTTTTTTGAGACATTAGACAGAGAAGAAATTGCAGATTCATTAAATATTTCTGTAGCTCAAATGGATGCAAATTTCCCAGTACAAATCGTATCTACCGGTTTGAAAGACATTATTGTTCCTATTAAAGATTTAAGCATTCTAAGCAGCATTAAACCTGATTTTGAAAAGGTAGCTGCAATCAGCAAAAAATATGATGTTGTAGGGTATCATCTGTTTACACTTGAATCGTTACATCATTCCAATGCTCACACTAGAAATCTTGCACCTCTTTATGGCATACCTGAAGAGTCTGCCACTGGTACTTCAAATGGAGCACTAGCTTGCTATATGCTAAAATATGGTGCACTAAGTCAAGAAAATATGGATAATGTTATAATTGAACAAGGTTATTCTATGGATAAACCTTCAGAGATATTGGTCTCACTATCAACTTTAGGAGATAAGATTGAAGAAGTCAGAGTAGGTGGAAAAGCATTAAATATTTCTGAAATAGAAGTTGAAATATAACTGTCACTAAGTGGATCTGTTACTAGCTCAAAATATTTTATACCTTTACTAATAGTACATATCCATCTTTATTTATTCTTATCATTATTTTAAAAATTAATTAAGACCTATATGTTATCCAATTATAAAAATGCGATAACATATAGGTCTTAACTTTTACATAAGTTGCTATCTATGTCTTAATATTATCTATTGTTTTAATTTCAAATTAAAAATTATTTTTGAAAAATTAAATATATATTAAATATATATATTTATAAAATATAGTTATTTTGAATTATAGAGGTTAATAGCCATAGTAAAAATAATCCTGCCTAATTATTAGACAGGATAAAAGTTTGTTACTGTAGCTTTTAAGGTACCCTTTCCATTATTAGAGTATACATGCTGATTAGAGGGAGAGAAGCATATAGAATCATTAGGATTTAATTTATAAATTTTATTGTTTACTTCTAGTGTTAATTCGCCTTCTAACACCATAATATATTCTTGTGATTTTTCAGAATGACCCAATGATGTATACGAGTGACCTTCATCAAGTTCAATTTGGAAAAGTTCAAAATTACGGTATGGTGTACTAGTGTAGTAACAATATACCCTATAATGACCTTCATCATTTAGCTGCACTTCAATATCACTCTTCTTTGTAATATAAGTCTCCTCTTCCTTTTGTTCTAGGAGCGAGGTATAAGGAACCTTTAGTCCATTTGCTATTTTCCATAAGGTATTTATAGTTGGATTAGTACTACCTTTTTCAATTTGAGATAGCATGACTTTACTTATATCAGATAATTCAGCAAGCTGACCTAAACTTAAATTTCGTTCAGTACGAAGCCTCTTTAAGTTTTCTGAAATGATAAAATTTATATTCATTTAAGGTGTAACCTCCTATAAGTGTATTGACAATTATAATTAACGAATGTAAAATAAGGCTAACATTAAATATATTTAACGTTTGTAAATTATTATATCCTAATTATTTAAAGTATACAAGAAGAATGAAGGAATCTTATTATCACATGGAAGGATAGTATGCTAAAGTATTTAGGCATCTTTAAAAAATAAATAAGTCTGAATGCTCGTCTATTTTGTGTTATCTGATGACTACCCGCTCTAATACTCCCATCTTCTTCAAAGTGTGAGTAAAGAGCGGATACGACTCTAACCTTCAGTGGGAGTAAAAACCCCCTCTGAAGCAAAGAACTCTGTTTATACTGCATCAACAGAACCCTTAGATAGTGCTACTATCTGCGGAACCTGTTTCCTTGTCTAATTCAAAATATACGTCCCATCTTTGACTTATTATTTATTTTCAGATGCCTTAACTAAAAAGTTATTCTAATATTATATGGTTTAATTCTTAAAGGAGGGTATTATTATGATAACAAGACAAGAAGCATGGAATTTGTTTAATGAATATAATAAAGAGGCATTTCATATACAACATGCCTTGACAGTTGAAGGAACGATGAAGTATTTTGCAGAGAAACTTGGATATGAAGATGAGGCTGAGTTTTGGGCTATGGTTGGATTACTTCATGATTTAGATTTTGAAATGTATCCAAAAGAGCATTGTACTAAAACTCAAGAAATTATGAGGGCAAGAGGAATTGATGAAAGATTAATAAGGGCTGCAGCTAGCCATGGATATGGTCTTTGTGCAGGAGATCAACCTAAGCCAGAGCATGACATGGAAAGAGTATTATTTGCCGTAGATGAACTTACAGGACTGATTGGAGCAGCAGCACGAATGCGTCCATCTAAAAGTGTTATGGATATGGAGCTTTCAAGTGTTAAGAAAAAATTTAAGGATAAAAAGTTTGCAGCGGGATGTTCACGAGATGTAATTAGGCAAGGAGCAGATATGCTCCAATGGGAATTAGATAAGTTATTTGAAGAAACAATTCTAGCTATGCGTTCATGCGAGGAATATGTTAATAATGAAATGGAGATCTATAATAGCTAGAGAAGACTTCTAGCTATTATTATATAAATATAAAATAAGGATATCTTAAAATAATTTCATTTTAAAATGCTCCCTATGTCAAGGACATTTTGAAAAAGACTATGTAGCTAAAAGCTGATTTCTATATTGGATAGGAGTCAGCTTTTTTTATTTAATTAACAACAGTAATTATTATAATAATTCATATATTTATTTATCATAGGTTGTAATTCTTCAAATGCACCGCAACCTTTATAGTCAATTTCATCTTTCATATGATTAAAGAAAACTCCTGCGGAGCATTATTCCAACAGTTGCTACGTCTTGATATGTATTGACCTAACTTATATTTCTTCAGAAGTTTTTGAAAACGAGGACTAGTATAATGAACCCCTTGATCTGAGTGAATAAATGCTTGTGGATGCAATAAATGACTATTATTCTGCATTAATGTTTCAATTAGCTTGGATATAATATCATCTACCCGTTGAGATAACATAGATGCATTAAGACTATAGAGCAGGAAATAAAATACTCTAATAGGCTATAAGCGATTTTTTCCACCCCAAGCACACATCATATCTAAAATAGGTATGAGTGATTTTCCACGCTCTGACAAGCTATATTCAACTTTTGGTGGAATTTGAGGATATTCTTTGCGTATTATTAATTGGTCATCTTCCATTTCTTTAAGTGTTTTACTTAAGGTTTTAAATGAGATTGTGCCAATAGAACGTTGAAGCTCATTAAATCTCATAACTGACTTATATTCAGCAAGCCAATACATGATAATCATTTTATATTTACCATTTATAAGTGATAATGTATATCCAAAATCAGTATCGATTACATTTATACCAGTTTCACTGCAGCTCTCTATAGACATTTTTACACTTCCCTTCTGGTTAGTATATAACCTAAATGTGCGTACTTTACTGATATTGTATTATAAATTATGCTTAAATTGTTGTCAACAATATCAATTTAAGAAAGGATGAATAAACTATGAAAAAAAATATTTTAGTATTAAATGGTAGCCCAAGAGTCGGAGGCAATAGTGATTTATTGGCTGATGCGTTTATAAAAGGAGCAACCAAAGCAGGACATGAAGTAGTTAAATGTGATGTTGGTAGAAAAAATATTAAGGGATGTATAGCTTGCAATACTTGCTACAGTAAAGGAACACCGTGCTCTTTTGATGATGACTTTAATAATATTGTTCCTCTTATAGAAAAAGCAGATGTGATTATTTTCGCAACACCGCTGTATTGGTATTCGTTTTCGTCTCAACTTAAGGCAGCCATTGATAAAATGTATTCATTTATAATTGGAGAAAAGAAACTAAATATAAAAGAGAGTATGCTTCTGGTTTGCGGAGAAGAAAATAATGAATCTGCCTTTGAAGGTATTATTACCACATATAAGCTGATTTGCTCTTATCAAAAATGGACAGATAGAGGTCAGTTAGTTGTTCCAGGAGTACTCAATAAAGGAGATATATTATCTACTGACTATCTTGTTCGTGCAGAAAATATAGGCAGAAATATTTCATAAATAATAATGAAGGAGAATCCTCAGATAATGGTGGTTATACTTCTTCTATTTTGTTTACTATTAAAATATAGTAGATTAGAGCTATTACAAAAATAAACACGGATTGAAATGTATTGATTGGTGGTATATATTATAAATGTAAATTTAATATTGACTCTCACATGGTGTTAGGCATTATTCTAAAGATGTCATTCGAATGGCAGTAATTTATAGGAGTTGATTTTATGTTCAAGATTGGAGATTTTTCTAAGTTGACCAGAGTATCCGTCCGTATGCTCAGATATTATGATGAAGTTGGACTTTTTAAGCCTGCTAAAATTGATGATTTCACAGGTTATAGATATTATTCGGCAAAACAGATTTCAGATATTAACCTAATAGTATCATTGAGAGATATGGGCTTTAACGTAGCTGATATAGCAGTACTTATGAAGGAAAAGTCTGAGGAAAAGCTAGAAGATATTTTAAAAGTCAAAAGTGAAGAAATTAAGAATAATATAAGAGCTGAGGAAATAAGACTTGAAAAAATCAACTCCGCCATTAAGGATATGAAAAAGGAGAGGGTTAATATGAGTTACAATGTTACATTAAAATCAATACCTAGTTATAAGGTTATTTCTTTAAGGGATACTATACCAACTTATAATGCAGAAGGCATGCTTTGGGAAAGGATAGATAAATACATTACATCAAAAAACATTCCTTGCAACGACATTGCTTATGCTACTTATCACGATGAGGACTATAAAGAAGGTAAAGTTGATGTAGAGGTATTAATGGGCGTTGACAAACTTATGGAGAATGAAAATGAGTATATATTCAAGGAAACTGAAGTAGTGGAGCAGGCTGCTAGCATATTAGTTCCAGGAGGTTATTCTAATTTAGCACCAGCATACAATTTTTTAGGAAATTGGATTGAGGAAAATGGATATAGTATAGCTGGAAATCCACGTCAAGTTGCTATAAAAGGACCTTGGAATGAAAGGAATACAGAGGATTATTTGAGCGAAATACAGATACCAGTAAAAAAATAAAGAAGCTTAAAAAAATGGCTGTACATGATGATTTAGTTATCATTATGTGCAGCCATTTTATCAATATGCCGTTGAGATAATTTTACTTGCTATAGGTTTTATTAATGATTGATGTTTTTCTTCTTTTTCAGTCTTTACCGTAAGAATGTAGTTGAGTAAGCAATCAAAAATCAATTGGAATTTTATAAATACAAACTAATTATAGCATTGGTTGTTACACTTTTATAAGGAATTATAAATTGACAGTTTTAAATAATAAGTATACTATATGAGTATAAGTGAATATAATCATTTATCTGTAAAATCATAAGGAGGCATGAAATGGATGTAGTACAAATGCTAAAAGCATTAGGCGATGAAAATAGAATTAGAATATTAAATTTATTAAAAGATGAGGAATTATGTGTAGGTGAAATTGAACATATATTAGGAGTTACACAATCAAATGCCTCAAGGCATCTTACTAAGCTAAGTATGCTTAAGATTGTAGCCTATGAGAAAAAAGCTCAATGGGTATATTATAAATTAAGTAAAGAAACTCTGGAGCAGTTTCCATTTATAAAAGAACTTTTAGAAAATGAGCTAAATAAAATAGACATATGTAAGCAAGATATAGAAAATCTAATTAAATATAAAAAGAGTGGAATGACTTGTGAAAATTTAAAAGAGTGTAGAAATAACTTTGAAAATAGTTATAGATGTAAAAATAATTAGGCATCTGAAAATAAATAATAAGTCAAAGATGGGAAGTATATTTTGAGTTAGGCACTTGAAAAGAAATAACAAGTCAAAGATTGAAGCATATTTGTCACGAGACTAGGAGTTAAAATCCTTTCATAGTGCAGCTATGTAAGGGTTTTGACGACGACATGTCGTGGAAAATAGGCGAAAATACTGGCTTGTTATTTCTTTGATTGTGCCTTAGACAAGGAAACAGGTTCCTTAGATAGTAGCACTATCTAAGGGTTCTGTTGACGCATTATAACACAAAATATACGAGCATTCTGACTTATTTATTTTTAGAAGATGCCTTAAGGAAGGAAATTAACATGAAACTAAGAGTAGCATTTATATGTACAGGAAATTCCTGCAGGAGTCAGATGGCGGAGGGTTTTGCTAAAAAATATGGTAGTGACGTATTAGAAATATATAGCGCTGGTACCATTCCAGTTGAAAAAGTAAATCCTACAGCAGTAGAAGTTATGAAAGAGGTTGGAGTAGATTTAAGTAAGAATTTCCCTAGAACCCTAAAAGATATTCCAGAAAAGGTTGATATTGCAATTACAATGGGATGTATAAAAGGCTGCCCTGTGATTGATACAATTCTTGAAGAAGATTGGGGCTTAGATGATCCTGTTGGCAAACCACTTGATGAATTTAGAAAAGTTAGAGATATCATTGAAGAGAAAATAAAAAACTTAGTTAAGAGAGTTAAAATAGTGAAATTAAAGTGAGGAGGAAGAAAGATGAGTGATTTTAAAAAGGTAGATGTTAGAAATGCTGTTCGTAATAGTTATAAGAAGATAGCTATTGGAAATGTAAAAGAGGATGGCTGCTGTGGTGGAAGTATTAGTCTTAAAAAATCTTCCATAGAGATATCACGTAAAATTGGATATTCTGATGAAGAAATATCAACTGTTCCAGAGGGAGCTAATATGGGGCTAGGTTGTGGAAATCCTCAATTAATAGCTAATGTTAAAGAAGGCGAAACAGTTATAGACCTTGGAAGTGGAGGTGGATTTGATTGCTTTTTAGCTTCAAGGAAAGTTGGGCTTAAAGGATATATTATTGGAGTTGATATGACTCCAGAAATGATTAATAAATCAAGAATTATGGCCAAGAAATATAGATATAGAAATGTAGACTTTAGATTAGGGGAAATTGAAAATCTCCCTGTAGCAGATAATACTGCAGATGTAATTATTTCAAATTGCGTTATAAATTTATCTCCAAATAAACAAAGGGTATATAATGAAGCCTATCGTGTATTAAAAAAAGGTGGTAGAGTTGCTATTTCTGATATAGTTCTTATTAGAGAATTAACCGAGGAAATGAAGCAAGATGAGAAGCTTTATTGCGGATGAGTTACTGGAGCATCTTCAGTTGAAGAATTAAGATTATATTTAGAAAAGGCTGGGTTTAGTGATATTAGCATTGAAACTCAAGAAGTCTCAAAGGAATATGCTGAAAAATGGGCACATAACTTAAAAGTTGGAGAATATATTATGTCTGCATCAGTAAAAGCAACAAAATTATAAAATTCAACATATTACTTATATAATATGATTTATACTATTCTTTCTATTTAGTTGTTTCACTGTATTCTTAAATGATAGATCATTAATAAAGTACGTAAGAAGGCTTACCTCAAGGAGTGTAAGCCTTTATTATATCCTATGATTTATGTATAACTTAAAAAAATTTACGTATACCCGTTACGGTGAACCAGTGCGGCTGAGCAAGGTTGTGTAATTTAAATGGTGGAAATCCATTTTGAAAGAGATTAAGTTAAATCATATATGATAAGTCAGTTTTGTCTGGAAATAAAGAAAGCGCTATTTAAGTGGCTAAACCGTATAAGTCAAAGATGAAGCTTTGATTTAGACAAATTCAAAATATATATGAAGTACAATTCATTACATAGATATAAAATTTATGTAAATGCGTATAAATAAATGTTAAGTAACTTAAGTTCTTGTAAAATATTAACTGAGTTTTATGGTAGTTTTTGCATCAAATCTATTGAAATAGAGGAGGGCAAGAATTTGAAATATATTAATGCAAATAATGTGTTATCAGATGATGTGATAAAAGATAGAAATAATGAAATTTTTCAAAAGTATAATGAGGGTATGACTGTCAGAAAGTTATCACTAATGTATTACTTATCAGAGCAGAGTATAAGATGCATAATAAGTGAACAGAACAGATTATGTTTATAATTAATACATAACTGTTTATGAAATTGAAGGTTTATTTAAAGTCATGATATGATTTATTTAGAGAGTTTTATAAGTAAACTTTATCTGATTTTAAATAGACATTATAAATTGAATTTTAAATTATATAATGTCCTATTTTGAATCAGCATGCTAGTTAAAGTGATAATTAGCATGCTATTTATTTTACAATTATATTATAAGATAGGGGATGAGGGGTATGGAAGTAAAGGTAGTTTTAGCAAGTGAAGAAAATGCAAATATCATAAAAAATATTTATCCATTATATTTGCATGATTTATCAGAGGTTTATGGAAATTTACCCAATGAGTATGGAATTTATGAAGATGAGCCTATAAAAACATTAGCTGAACAATATGATGTTCAGAATGATTGGTTTCAGAAGCCCAATGAACTTTTCCCATTTATAATAATGGTGGATGGAAGGCCAGCAGGGTTTGATTTAGTGTCAACTGGTAAATATGCACCTAAAGGAATGGATTATTATGTTTATGAGTTCTTTTTATTAAGGCCATATAGGGGAAAAGATATTGCATCCATTGCAGCCAAGCAGGTATTCGATAAATTTAAAGGTAAATGGGGGTTATATGTGGCAGCAAAAGAAATTGGGACAAACCTAAGGGCAGAAAAATTTTGGAGAAAAACTATTAGTTCCTATACAAATGATAATTTCCAAGAAAATTATGATGAAACTTTTATTGGATATAAACTAATATTTACATTTAATAATGCTTGATTGTTAAGGTATCCTTTTTGTATAAATAATAAGAAGAAGTGCTTCATAAAAATCTTTACATGTATTAACAAGAATTTTGAAATGGTTACTTAGATTCAGCTGTTACATTAACTCGTTGTGCTAGTTAATTTACTAGCGCAACGAGCTAAATTAGTAATTATTAAAGGAATAATTACTTCATTAATCTTTTAATAATTACAGAAAGTTTTTTCAATCCCTCTTCCATATCTTGATTTGATGCATAAGAGTAAGAAAGACGGATACAATTATTTTTCTTAAAACTATATATATCACCAGGATTAATTAATACATTCTCTTTAAGTGCTTGATCAAAAACCTTTTCTATAGGTAAAGGTTTATTTAATTTCAACCATATATAGAAACCTCCTTTAGGAATATTCCAAGTTGCAATATCAGAAAAATATAAATCAAGTAAATGAAGCATAAAAGAACATCTTTCTTTTAGTTGTTTTCTAAATGTTTGAATATGCATATCGTATAGTCCACTATGAAACCATTCAGTCATTATCCATTGGGATAATGAGCTTGCACCATAGTCAGTTTGCATTTTTATGTCTCCAAGACGCTCTACAATAGATTCAGGACCTATTATCCATCCAATTCTAAAGCCTGGTGCTAGTGATTTAGATACGCTTCCCATGTAAAGAACATTTCCTGTATTATCTATTGTTTTAATTGGAAGGGGAGGAGCCTCATCAAAATATAGTTCTCTATAAATGTCATCCTCAATAATAGGAAGTTGATTTGATTTACACCATCTAAGCAATTCACTTCGTCTATTCTCACTAATAGTAATTCCTGTTGGATTATGAAATGTAGGAATTGTATATAATATAGACTTTCCCTTTTTTAATATAGTATCGTCTATCATCCAGGGCATTATACCATCTTTATCCATAGGAACATTTCTCATTGTAATACCTGAAAAGTCAAAAACTCTCAATGATTTAATATATGATGGTTCTTCTACGAGAACAACAGAATTTGGTCCTAGTATACTGAGGGAAATAAGTTGCAGAGCTTGAAGTGATCCTGATACTATTAAAACCTGTGATGGCTCTACATGTAAATTAAATTTTTTAAGATACTTACATAATTCAACTCTAAGTTCATATAGGCCAAGTGGACCTAAATAATTATAAGAAACATTTCGATCAGATACTCTTTTAAGAACATCAGCCATCATATCATGAGGAAATTGGTCTGGTGACATTTCTCCTGCTCCAAGACGAATTATTGGTTCAATAAATTCAAATTTATACATAGCTTGTATTATTGGGTTATTGGGTCTATGTATTCCATGTTCTATATAATTTTTCCAATCGGGTGTACTGCTGGTGATAAGAAGAGACCATGTATTATTTACTATAGTTGTGCCTTTACCAAAGGATGAGTCAATAATGCCAAGTGATGCCAGTTCAGATAGAGCTTCAACTATTGTGCTTCTGTTTACTTCAAATAACTCGGCCATTTTACGTTGAGATGGCAGCTTTTGACCAACTAACCAATCCCCTTTTGCAATTCGTTCTTTAAGATATCCAATTATTTGCTTTGTTAAAGTAATATCTGAGTTCTTATCGGGTTTCCAATTTATTATTACAGTTTCATTAAATTTGGTACTCATAATTTGCTCCTTTTGCTAACTTGGATGGATATTATATTTTCTTTGGTTGGATATTTTATAGTCATTATATTGTATTATTATAATAAATTCAAGAAAGGAATGATTATAGTATGAAATTAAGAGATTTTAAATTAGAAGTATTTTTTGGAAAACATGAGTTTTCAGCACCATATTTACTTACGCAATCAGATTGTGCTTCTATGAGTATGAAAGAATTACTTGCTTATGAACCTGGTGCTGAAGAAGATTTTTTAAATGGAGGGCTTGGATATACTGAAGTGGCTGGAAGTCCATATCTTAGAGAGGTTATATCTAGTTTATATTATACAATTACACCTGAAGAAATAGTTGTTCATGCAGGAGCTCAAGAACCAATATTCAACTTTGCAAACGTACTATTGGAAAAAGGTGATCATGTAATATGTCAGTTCCCTATTTATCAGTCATCATTTGAAGTTCCAAATTCAATAGGTTGTGAAGTTTCAAAATGGTCATTGGAACAAGGGGAGAATGGTTGGACAATTGATATAGATAAATTAGAAGACATGATAAAACCAAACACTAAACTTATTTGCTTGAATAGCCCAAATAATCCAACTGGTTATACTTTGAAAAAAGAAGAAATAGAAAAGATAGTTGAAATAGCAAGAAGATATGATTTATATGTTTTCTGCGATGAAGTTTATAAAGGGGTAGAATTAGATGGAGAAAAACGTCCATGGTTTGCAGACTGTTATGAAAAAGGAATTTCTCTTGGGGTTATGTCTAAGGCATATGGTTTAGCAGGATTAAGACTTGGCTGGATTGCTACAAAAGATCATGAAATTATTGAAAAAATGAAAAAAATGAAGCATTATACAAGTATTTGTACAAGTGCGCCATCTGAATATCTTTCTATGGTTGCACTTAAACATAGTGATGAAATCCTTAACAAAAATAGAAGTATAATTGAATCAAACCTTAAAATAGCTGATGAGTTCTTTAGTAAATATTCAGATCTTTTTGAGTATAACAGACCAATGGCAGGTCCAGTAGCTTTTCATAAGATGAATATAGAAATGCCAATTCATGATTTCTGTGAAACACTTGTTGCAGAAAAAGGTGTGCTTTTACTACCATCAAGTATTTATGGATTTAAAGGACAATATTTCAGAATGGGATATGGTAGAGATAATTTTGAAGAAAGCCTTAAGAAGTTCGAAGAATATTTGATTGAAAAAAAATACGTGTAGGTGATCAAGTGGAGACATTGCTTTTATCAAAACAAGATGTAGGCATGCTTATCAATATGAAAGATGCCATAGCTTCTGTTGAACAAGCTTATATGGATTACTGTAGTAATATGGTTATTCAGCCACCTATTGTCTCAATAGAAGATGAAGAAAACAATGGAGAACTTGACATAAAGACATGCTATTCGAAATCTAATCAATTCATAAGTATAAAAAGTGCATCTGGATATTGGGACAATCCAAAAGTTTATAATTTGCCAACTATGCTCGCAACAATTATGTTGCTTGATGGGAAAACTGGTTATCCTTTATGCATAATGGACGGAAGTTTGATTACTGGATACAGGACAGGTGCTGCTGGTGGATTATCTGCTTGTCTTTTAGCAAGAAAGGATTCTAAAAAAGTAGCTATCATTGGAGCGGGAAATCAAGCTCGTCTTCAACTTAAAGCTATATGTGAAGTTTTGAATATTGAATCTGTAAAAGTTTGGGACACTAATACTGAATTGTTAGCAGCATATAAAGAAGAAATCTCTAAATCACTTAATTTATTAGTTGAAACATGTGAAACTGCAAAAGATGCTGTTATTGATGCTGATATCATTGTAACGACGACACCAAGCAAAAATATGATTGTCAAAGATGAATGGATAAAGGAAGGTACTCATATTATTGCCATAGGTGCTGATATGGCTGGTAAACAGGAGTTAGATACAAAGATATTTAGACGTGCTAAAATTTATGTTGACTCAATATCTCAATGTGTAGAACGTGGTGAGACAAGAAATTCGATTATGTCTGGAGACATAAAAAACCTCGGATATATACGCTGAGTTAGGAGAAGTTTTGCTTGGACGTAAGCAAGTAAGAGATAGTGACACCGAAGTTACAATTTTTGATGCCACAGGAATGGGTATTCAGGATAATACTTTGGCAGATTTGATATATAACAAAGCATTATCTATGGGTATTGGATCTAAAATAAAGTTGTTGTAACAATAGTTATCCCCCACATCAGCTTTCTAATACCCGTACATAATATTTTGATAAAATTTATTGTTAATAATGCTAATATTTAAGAAAGGTAGGTTTGAGGAGAAGATGCTCCATGACATCTTCTCCAAAGAATAAAAATGAAAATTAAAGCTTTTACTTTAAACTCCTTTCCAAAATCCATCGAGGGTGGAAATCCGGCAGCAGTTGTTTTTGATGCTGATCACCTATCTGAAGCGGATATGAAAAAAATTGCTGAAAAAATCGGTTTTAGCGAGACTGCCTTTATAATGAATTCAAATTTAGCAGATTTTAAAGTACGCTTTTTTACTCCTGCAGAAGAGGTAGACCTTTGTGGACATGCAACTGTAGGCGCGTTTTACATGCTATTAAGTAAAAAACGTATTACGCCAGGACACTATACACAGGAAACAAAGGCAGGCATTCTTAATGTATATGTTAAGGAAGATATGTCAATTATTATGAATCAGTCACTTCCAACTTTTTTTGATACATTAGACAGAGAAGATATTGCAGACTCGTTGAATATTTCTGTAGCTCAAATTGATGCAAATTTTCCAGTACAAATCGTATCTACCGGTTTGAAAGATATTATTGTTCCTATTGAAAGTTTAAGTACTCTAAGTAGCATTAAACCTGATTTTGAAAAGGTAGCTGCAATCAGCAAAAAATATGATGTTGTAGGGTATCATCTATTTACACTTGAATCGTTACATAATTCCAATGCTCACACTAGAAATCTTGCACCTCTTTATGGCATACCTGAAGAGTCTGCCACTGGCACTTCAAATGGAGCACTAGCTTGCTATATGCTAAAATATGGTGCATTAAGTCAACAAAATGTAGATAATGTTATAATTGAACAAGGTTATTCTATGGACAAACCTTCAGAGATATTGGTCTCACTATCAACTCTAGGAGATAAGATTGAAGAAGTCAGAGTAGGTGGAAAGGCATTAAATATTTCTGAAATAGAAGTTGAGATTTAGTTTTACAAAAACTGATGGTTGCAACTGTTGTGATAAAACACAGAACCAAATTGATTCAGGCAATATTAAAATTTCAGATAGGTAATGCCAAGCTATGAGAAGTGCTTTTAGGTAATAAAGAAGAAATTTTTCTGAAATTATTATCTTTAATTTAACTGGTATTAGCATTCAAGATAATAATTTGGCTACTTTAATCTATAAAAAGCATTATCTTTAAGTATTGGAGCAAGAATAAATTTTCTTTAAATAACATATTTAAATCAGCTATTGAAATTAATTCAATAGCTGATTTTAGTTGGTGAATATTATTAGTTGGACGAAGATTTCATTATTTTTACTAGATATAATAAAAATAATGAATTTTGAAAGGGATATTTAAATGATTATTGAATTTTCAACAGCCACTACAGCAGTAGTTCAATTGAGATACGTACAGCGAGGTTTACTTTAGGCATGCATTAATGACTCCAATTGTTAGAAAAAAGTGTACAATTGAAGAATAAAATATAAAACATTAAAGTGCATCTTCGATATTTATTTAGATTAGCTTATTTTGCGAAAGCTCATTTGTTTCTTTATGAAATTGTATTTTACATTAATAAATACTATGCAATTAGACATATATTTAAAATAATGTTATAATCCGAAAGAATATTTAGGATTTAAATAATATATGAAATGATATATGGAAGGAAGTGTAGTATGAAAAGATTATTTAAATTATTGAGCCTATCAGTTTGTATAGTAATAATGGGAGCGTTCTTTGTAGGATGTAGTAAAGATTCTTCTAAAGAAATAAGCTTTTTTAATTATGGCGAAAATATAGATGAAGAAACTATAAAAGAATTTGAGAAGGAATATGGTATAAAGGTTAATGTGGAAACCTTTGATGATATGGAAACCATGTATCAAAAGATTAGTAAGGGTGGAGTAAACTATGATGTTATATTAGTATCTGATGTTTTAATGCCTAGAATGATTAAAAATAATCTTGTTCAAGAATTAAATAAAGATAATATACCTAATATATCTCAAATGGCCGAAGATTACTTAAATCTAGAAATAGATCCGGGTAATAAGTATTCAGTTCCTTATATGTTTGGAACAGTGGGACTTATTTACAATAAAGATGCGGTAACAGAAGAGGTAGATAGTTGGGATATATTATGGAATGAAAAATATAAAGACAATATTTTTATGTTTGATACTTATAGAGATACCATAGGAGTAGCTCTGAAGAAGCTTGGATATTCTTTAAATTCAACTAATGAAAAAGAGATTGAAGAAGCTAAAGAGTTACTATTAAATCAAAGAAAATTAGTAAATCCAGTATATGGTGTTGATAACGGAACTGTAATGATTCCAGCAGGGGAATCTGATATAAATATGATTTGGTCTGGAGAGGGGTTAAATCTTCAAGATGAGTATCCTAATTTAGTTTATGTAGTACCTAAGGAAGGAGCTAATTTCTGGATTGATAGCTTATGCATACCTCATAATGCTGAAAATGTTGAAGGCGCTGAAAAGTTCATAAACTTTGTAAGTGATAAGGAAAGTGCATTAAGAATAGCTGATGAAATCGGATATACAACTCCAAATAAAGAAGCAAGGCTAGAACAACCAGAGGAAGTTAGAAATAATCCTAATGCATATATGCCTAAAGAAATAATGGATAGATGTGAAATCTATGCGGACTTCCCAAGTGATGTTAAAAAGGTATATGATGATGCATGGATACGTATAAAATCAAGTAATTAAAAATTATTATATAGATATTATATAATAATTATCCAAATAAAAATGCTTAGTGAGTCGACACTAAGCATTTTTTACATTTTAGTTTTTAAATACTTCCGGATAGAAAGCCTTAGCCAATTTTTCTAAGCAATCGAAGGTTCTGTATCCATATCCCATAAGCTCAGTGTATTCAACAGAGACGATATTTTTATTTTTTATAGCTTCAACATTTTGAAGTGTAGGCTCTGCTAATATTCTATCTACGGCATCATTATCTACAATGGCATTTTTATTTGCTGTTACATAAACAATATGATCAGGGTTAGAAGAAATTATATTTTCTAATGATATAGATCCACCTTTTGCAATAACGTTATCTGCATTTAATACATTTAACATTTCTTTTTGTAATGAAGCGTTAGCACCATAAGCTGTAAAGGATTCACCACTATAATTAACTATTAACATAACCTTTTTTCTTTCACCATTAGTTGAAACTTTTGATTTAATATTATCTAAAGAATCTTGTAGTGAGTCAGCTAATTTATTAGCTTTATCTTGAACATCGAATATAGTACCTACATTTCTAACATCTTGAATAATTGTATCTAAAGAAATATCGGTATTCATTTTACTTGCTAACTGAACATAAGTATTAATTCCAACTTCATTTAGACTAGGTATTGAACCATATCTATCATCTTTAAATGAAGCAGATCTTCCAATTACTAAATCTGCACCTGAACCAACAACCACTTCTTTAGCAACATCACCTTTGTTAGCAATTGCAGGTATAGATTCGTAGTCTGCTTTTAAATTTTCTAACATAGGAGTATCCAAGTCACCTGTTCCAATTATAGAATCCTTTAACCCTAAAGTTAAAAGTAGTTCAGTTGAAGTTTGATTATTAGTTATAACTTTCTTTGGAGCTTCATTAAAAGTCTGTTTGTACACATTTCCTTCAGAATCAAAAGCATCAAAGGTCATTGGATAAGTCGTCTTATTAGTTGATGCAGTTGTAGAAGTACTAGTTTGCTCTTGCTTTGATGATGAGTCTATATTTTCAGCTTTATTATTGCAGCCTACAAATACTGTAGCAGATAGAGCTAATGATGTAAGTAAAAGTAAAGATTTTTTATTCATGATAATTCCCCTCTCGATTTTCATATTAAAATTTTGATAATTATATTGATTTTAAGTTTATTTATATAGTTAAGCATAAAATAATTATTTATAATTTTTTAATGTAATGACGGTGGTAAGTATTCAATAGAAAGCTTTTTAGTAGCTGGATTTATATGAACAATAGATTCAACATCATATACATTTTTTATCACTTCTTCTGTTATAACTTCATTTGGAATACCTTTATACACAATAACTCCATCCTTTAAAACATAAAGTTCATCACAAAATTGAGAAGCTAATGTTAAGTCATGCAAAGCAGCTAAAACACATATATTTAAATTTTTAACTATTGACATGACCTCTAATTGATACTTTATATCTAGGTGATTAGTAGGCTCATCTAAAATTAATATTTTAGGATTTTGAGTTATTGCTCTAGCTAATATAACTCTTTGTTTTTCACCTCCAGATAATAGGCTGAAGCTTTTTTGAGCAAAGTCTATCATCCCAACTTGAGATAAAGCTTTAAGTGCCATATCATAATCAGTTTTATTATCTTGGTCTAACAAACCTTTATAAGGAGCTCTACCCATTAGTACTATATCTATAACCTTGAAATCAAAGTTAATATTATTAAATTGGCTAACTACCCCAAGAGTCTTAGCAAGAGATTTTTTGTTGTAACTTTTTATATCCTTATCTGATATAAAAACATCTCCAAATGTTGGTTTTATCACCCCATAAACAGCTTTTAACAATGTAGATTTACCACTTCCGTTTGGACCTATTAAGCCTATGAACTTGTTATTATTAACCGCTAAATCAATTCCCTTTACAATTTCTTTTTTCGATAAATTAACCTTTAATTCTTTAATTTTTAAATCCATTAAAATCACCTACTTATCTCCATATACGAAGCCCTTTCTCAATAAAATGTAAACAAAAAATGGAGCTCCAACTAAACCAGTAATAATACCAATAGATAATTCGGCATTAGGGATGATTATTCTGGCAAAAACATCAGCCCAAATTAAGAATATAGAACCCAAAAGTATTGAAGTTGGGATTAGTCTTTTATGATCAGAACCAACTATAGATCTTGAAATATGAGGGATTATTAATCCTACAAAACCTATAATTCCGCAATTAGCTACTAAAATACCTGTTAATAGTGACGTAATTATCATATAAATTTTTCTATATAAATTTAAATTAAGTCCTAAAGTCATTGATGCTTCATCACCCATTAACATTAAGTTTAAAGTTCTTCCTTGAGTCAAGAAAAATAAACAACATATAGTTACCGCTAAAATTACAAAACCTATATTTTGCCACTTAGCTGTTGCTAAAGAACCCATTGTCCAAAATTTTACGGTTTGCATACCTTCAGCATCACTAGCAATAGAAATTATAAAATTTGATAAAGATGTACATAATGCACTAACTACGGTTCCTGAAAGAACTAATTTAGAGGATGACATTTTACTTCCCATTGAAGATAATACCAATACCAAGATAGAGGCACTTAAAGCTCCTAAAAAGGCCCAAAAGGATACACTGCTAATGGAAAAAGGACTAAATGATCCTAGTCCTAACATTATAGAGAAAGTTGCACCTAGTGATGCACCAGAAGAAATTCCTAGAATATAGGGCTCAGCTAGTGGATTTTGAACTGTTGCTTGCATTATTGTTCCACATATAGCAAGTCCAGCTCCCACAGCAATTGCAAGTAAAACTCTAGGCATTCTGATTAACCAAATAACATTATAGGTAGATATATTACTTACTTCAGCAGCACCACCTAAGGATAATCCAAATAATTCATTTAAGATTATGCTATAGGATACAGAAGGTTTTATTCTAAGTGAACCAAAGGATACAGATAGAATTACAGAAATAAATAATAATATAACTAAGCCTAAGATAAATAAATTGAAGGATTTTTTTATCTTTTGACTTTTCTCATAAGAAGCATTTAAAACATCTTTCACATTTAACATCCTTTCTTGAACTCCTACTAAAAATAAGGTAAACTTATTATTGGGAATAAATGATAATAATTATCATTTTCAACAACTATTATAATATATAAAAATTAGTAGTAGAATATACTAAAATAAAAACATGGACAATTATTTAAAGTTTTCTATGTATACATTGAAAGGGGACTATTTATTTGAAAAATATTAAGAAAGGTGATTTAGTAAAAGAATTTAGGAGAAATACTTTTGAGGTTTTTAGGATAGAAAGATTTACTAAAGGTTCTATGGCAACAAAAAATAGTTATATAACTAATCTTTCAGCATTCATTTTCCCAATAAAGGGAAGAGCAAAAATAGAATTTGATAATGAGGTTTATATTGCAGAAAGAGGAAAGGTGATTCATGGATGTAAAAATAAAAATATATCCTTTAAAGTCTTAGGAGATGAAGAGTTCGAACATATAAACATCTATTATATAGCAGATGAATGTATTAAGCCTAATTCTTATATGAATTCAACCTTTGAATTTGATGTAATAAATTACGAAGAAATACTAAAATCTTTGTATGAGCTTAAAGAAATATCTTTAAAACAACAATTGGTATCAAAAGTAAATCTACAAATACAAACTTCATTATTTTTAAGAGAACTTTTTACTGATTATAACTATAAAAAGGAATTAAGTGAAAAAGATTTTACAGTAGAGGTGAGTAAATTTATTTCACAAAACTACATGGAGGAAATTACATTAGGTACACTTTCAGAAAAGTATGGAGAAAAAACTAATAGAATATCATATTTATTTAATAAGTATTTAAATATTCGCCCAATAGATTATTTAATCCAATGCAGAATGACTGCTGCATACAAATTACTAAATGAAGGTCTTGCGGTTAAGGAAGTTTCTAAAAAGATTGGCTATAATGATGAATTTTATTTTAGTAGGTTATTTAAAAAAAGCTTTGGAGTTACTCCAAGTAAGTTAAAGAAAGGATAGAAAAGATGAAAGGAAGAATTTTAACAAGAACAGTTTTTGATAGGGAAATCTTTATTTATTTACCAGATGGATATGATATATCAGATAAAAGATACCCTGTAGTTTATGCACATGACGGAGATAAATTTAAAAAGTTTTTAAGTGGAATAATTAATGAAATAGAAGAGAATTTCACAAATGGATCTTTAGATGAGCATATAATAATTGGGATTACACCTTTTGATAGATTAAATGAATATACTCCTTGGGCTGCAAAGTCTAATCATGAAAGATTTCACCCCTTTGAAGGGCAAGGGGATGAGTACTTAGAATTTTTAATAAATGATTTACAAGGTTATATTGAAAAAGAGTTCGGAGTAAGTAGTAGTAAAAATGATAGAAAAATTATGGGACATTCTCTTGGGGCTTTGATTTCTTTGTATTCAGTTTTTAAAAATGATAATTATAGTAAGGTAGCAAGTATATGTGCATCCCAATGGTATGATAGATGGATTAAATTTATTGAGGAAGAAAATTTAGCAAATGATGATTTTAGGCTTATGATTATCGCTGGAAGAAAAGAGGGCCATAAAAAGCTTACAATTCAGAAGGATATGCCTAAGTTTTCTAACATGTCTTATGAAATATTTAAGAAACGTATAGGAGAAGAAAATGTAGAAATATTCTGGGATGATTATGACCATCATGAAAATATATTAAATAGACATAAAATTGCATTAGAATTTTTAATGAGAAAAAATTAATTGTCATAGGAGAAGGAACTTTTTTTATTTCTTTGCAACTTAAAAAATATTAGGATAAGAACTTTATACTAAAGTTATATTGACATAGAATATCTTTAGTAGTAAACTCAAGGTAAGTTAGTCGGCGCTAACTTACCTTTTTAAGATTAAGTAAGCCTTGGCTAACCTATGTTTTATGATTGAGTAAGCCATAGCTAACTATATGAAATTATAACATTATAAATATATAAAAATAAATATATAAAATTATAGCATTTTATATATTTCCCCCATTTTAGTATTTTGAAATTTTAAAATGCTAGAATTGCATAAATAAAGACACATAAGATACTTTATAGAGTTTTACATAAATAATATAAATTTTAGGAGGTAAAGAAATGAGCGTAGTAATAATTGGTGGTCATGATAGGATGGTTTATGAATATAAAAAGATTTGTGATAAATATAGTTGTAAGGCTAAGGTATTTACACAAATGCCAGGTCGGTTTAAGTCTCAAATAGGATGTCCAGATTTATTGATATTATTTACTAACACAGTGTCTCATAAAATGGTTAATGCAGCTATGCAAGAGGCAGCAAGAAAGAATATTAGTATAGCAAAGTCTCATAGTAGTAGCTCCAGTTCTTTAAAGAATATATTAGAAATGCATTGTTTAAATTGCTCCGGTGATTGTGAAAACTGCATAAAGCATATTAATTAGTACTAGATTTTAATCTTTTAGCACTTTACTCCGGTAACAAAAATCAGTCAAAGTATTGTATTAATTTTCTGAATATGATACGTTTTTGTTATGGATATTATTAGGCATCTTCAAAAAATAAATAAGTCAGAATGCTCGTCTATTTTGTGTTATCTGATGATTACCCGCTCTAATACGCCCATCTTCTTCAAAGTGGGAGTAAAGAGCGGGTACGACCCTAGATAACGATTTCTAACCTTCAGTGGGAGTAGAGACCCCCTCTGAAGCAAAGAACTCTGTTTATACTGCGTCAACAGAACCCTTAGATAGTGCTACTATCTGCGGAAACTGTTTCATTGTCTAACTCAAAATATACTTCCCATCTTTGACTTGTCATTTATTTTCAGATGTCTTAGAAGGGTGGGGGATGAAGTGAGCAACATTTGTAATCTTAATCAAGTGAAAGAAGTATCTTTGATAAAGACTCAGGGGAAAAATTATTTAACTTTTTTTAAGAAAATGGGGGAAAAATTATATTCAATATGTAGTTTAGAAGAAAAGTTAAATGATGAGTATTTTGAAAAGAAAGATTTTGATGAACTTTTAAAAGAAAATCATGAAATTTATAGTGATTTAGTAGGAGACAACTATAAAACAAGTTATGGCAATCCAGACTATGCAGTGAAAGAACTAGGAAAAGAAATGGGCCAAATAGCTACATATTTATATAATAGGTTGAATGAAAGTGTATCTTTAGTATTTTCTCATAAGACAGAGAAGATAGAAAAGCTATTACAATTATTGATAGATTCCTATGCATATGTAGTTAAGCATGGTGATGATGCTAATGGATTAATGGAGCTTATAAGAGATTTTGAAGTTAGCATTTTAGACATGGAAGCTGAAGAAAAGGTTAATAATATAGCCTTAAATACTAAGAGTTATTATAGATCTATAGTTGAAGAAGCAAATCCAGAGGATTTAAGATACTTATTTAAGTACGGAAAATATATAACTGATAATGAAATAAAGACAGCTAAATTTTTAGCTACTTATGAAGATGTAAATAGGATTGCATATACCATGGTTAAAGGATATATGGATAGCTTTATAAGGGAAAAGAAAGATTATACTATTAAGTCTACAGTTAGACTAATATATTTTGTTGGTCAAGAAGCTATTGTGAGGGAAGTAATAAAAGAGTTTGGTAAATATAACTTAACTCCTGTGCTTGCCATGGTAGAATCTACGGAAGCAAATAAACAGTTTACTTATGATCATAGATTTGATAATGCTTTATTCTTCAGTAAAAATTTTGCAGAAATTAAAGAAGAAAAGTTTACAGCCACTTTTGAGAGGTTTAAGGAAGGCTTGGGAAAATATTCCGGAGTAGCAGTTATTGAAGCCTTTGGAGAGGTTCCTTTTGCTCCTGAAAGTAAGAATGCAGCTTTAAAATTAAGCGAAGAACAAAGTAAAATTTATCAAAACTCAGTAGTAAGGCTTAGAAATATTCAAAATAAGTATATGCCAGCCAGTGAGACTACTTTTACAATTATAGCTTTCCCTACTCCTGAAATTGGAGATAACTTTGAAGAAATCTTTGCTGATACTATGAAGATAAATACTTTAGACTCAGATAAGTGGGAAAGAATACAAAATGAAATTATAAAAGCATTAGATAAGGGTGACTTCATTCATGTTAAAGGCTGCAATGGAAATAGAACAGATATAAAGGTTAAGATGCAGGAAATTAAGAATCCAGAAAAGGAAACAAACTTTGAAAACTGCATTGCTACTGTAAATATACCCGTAGGAGAAGTATTTACATCTCCAATGTTAAAAGGAACTAATGGGCTTTTACATCTTGAGGAGATATTCTTAGATGGTCTTAAATATATAAACTTAGAACTTGTATTTAAGGATGGATATATAGCTGAATATAACTGTTCTAATTTTGATGAAGAATCTAAAAATAAAAAATATATAGAAGAAAATCTACTATTCCCAAATAAAACTTTACCTCTTGGTGAGTTTGCAATAGGTACAAATACCTTAGCATATGTTATAGCACAAAAACATAATATAGTACCTATACTTCCTATTCTTATAGGAGAAAAAATGGGACCACACTTTGCTGTAGGTGATACTTGTTATTCTTATAGTGAAGATGAGAAAGTATATAATGCTTTTGATGGAAAAGAAATAATTGCTAAGGATAATGAAAAATCTATTCTTAGAAAAACTGACATAGAAAATGCATATACTCAATGCCATACAGATATAACTATTCCTTATGATAGCTTAGAGTTTATAAATGCTATATCAAAGGATGGAGAAATTATTGAAGTAATTAAAAATGGTAGATTTATTTTAAAGGGCACTGAAGAATTAAATGAACCATTCAATGAAGATAATTAATAATTTGCTCATAGAAATTTTGTATAAGGCATCTTCAAAAAATAAATAAGTCAGAATGCTCGTCTATTTTGTGTTATACTGCGTCAACAGAACCCTTAGATAGTGCTACTATCTGCGGAACCTGTTTCCTTGTCTAACTCAAAATATACTTCCCATCTTTGACTTGTTATTTATTTTCAGATGCCTAAATAGGGGGAGAATCATGATTGATAACATAGATATTAAAAATAAAATGATAATAAAGTTAGATGATGGATTACCAGAAATGCCTAAGTTTCAAGAAGGAATTAGAAGAGCTCCAGATAGAGGTTATAGTTTGACACCTGCACAAACTGAAGTTGCTCTTAAAAATGCTTTAAGATATGTTCCGGAACATCTTCACGAAAAGTTGGCTCCAGAATTTATGGAAGAGCTTATGACAAGAGGAAGAATATATGGATATAGATTTAGACCAGAAGGAAAATTAAGTGGTAAGTCTATAGATGAATATAAAGGAAACTGCATAGAGGGTAAGGCATTCCAAGTTATGATAGATAATAACTTAGATTTTGATGTGGCATTATACCCATATGAGCTTGTTACCTATGGGGAAACAGGGCAGGTATGCCAAAACTGGATGCAATATAGACTTATTAAAAAATATTTAGAGAATATGACTGATGAGCAAACTCTAGTAGTAGAAAGTGGACACCCACTAGGCTTATTTAGAAGTTCTAAAACAGCTCCAAGAGTAATAACTACTAATGGTCTAATGGTAGGAATGTTTGA
This sequence comes from Clostridium subterminale, assembly GCF_039521425.1. Classification (NCBI taxonomy): domain Bacteria; kingdom Bacillati; phylum Bacillota; class Clostridia; order Eubacteriales; family Clostridiaceae; genus Clostridium; species Clostridium subterminale. The sequence goes on along the minus strand of NZ_BAAACI010000007.1, from coordinate 593,126 downwards.
TAATCCAGAAGACTTCCACTTAGCAACTCAACTAGGAGTAGCTAACTATGGACAAATGACAGCTGGTGGTTGGATGTATATAGGACCTCAAGGTATAGTTCACGGTACCTTTAACACTATAATAAATGCAGGAAGATTAAAACTTGGAGTAGCTGAAGACGGAGATTTAAGAGGTAAGATATTTGTAACTTCTGGTCTTGGAGGAATGAGCGGTGCTCAACCTAAAGCTATTGAGATAGCTAACGGAGTTGGAATTGTAGCAGAGGTTGACTATTCAAGAATTAAAACAAGACTTGACCAAGGTTGGGTTTCAATGGCATCAAGTGATTTAGAAGAAGTTATAAGAGTTGCTAAGGAAAGGGCTAAAAACGAAGAATCTATTTCTATAGCATATCATGGAAACATTGTAGATTTACTTGAATATATTTTAGAAAATGATATTCATATAGATTTATTATCAGATCAAACTTCTTGTCACGCTGCTTACGAAGGAGGATATGCACCAGTAGGAATTTCTTTTGAAGAAAGAACTAGACTATTAAAAGAAGATAGAGAAAAATTCAAAGAGCTTGTAGATATGACTTTATTAAAGCACTATAACATAATTAAGAAGTTAGTAGCTAAAGGTGTTTATTTCTTTGATTATGGTAACTCCTTCATGAAGGCAATCTATGATGCTGGTGGAAAAGACATAGCTAAAAATGGTGTAGATGAAAAAGATGGATTTATTTATCCTTCTTATGTTGAAGATATCATGGGACCTATGTTATTTGATTATGGTTATGGACCATTTAGATGGGTATGCTTAAGCCATAAACATGAGGATTTAATAAAAACAGACCATGCTGCAATGGAATGTATCGATCCGAATAGAAGAGGACAAGATAGAGATAACTACATTTGGATTAAAGATGCAGAAAAGAACCAATTAGTTGTTGGTACAGAAGCCAGAATATTATATCAAGATGCACAAGGTCGTATGGATATAGCTCTTAAGTTTAATGATTTAGTAAGAAAAGGTGAAGTTGGACCAATTATGCTTGGAAGAGATCACCATGATGTAAGTGGTACAGATTCTCCGTTTAGAGAAACTTCTAATATAAAAGATGGAAGTAACATGATGGCTGAAATGGCAATTCAATGCTTTGCGGGAAATGCAGCAAGAGGAATGAGTCTAATTGCTCTTCACAATGGTGGAGGAGTTGGAACAAGTAAGTCAATTAATGGAGGCTTTGGATTAGTTCTTGATGGTAGCGAAAGAGTTGATAACATTATAAAATCATCTATGGCATGGGATGTTATGGGAGGCGTTGCTAGAAGAGCTTGGGCAAGAAATCCACATTCTATAGAAACTAGTATGGAGTATAATGAGAAGAATCAAGGTACAGACCACATAACTCTTCCATATATACCAAAGGATGAATTAATAAAAACTGTTATTGAAAAAGCTTTAAATAAATAAAACATAATTTAAATAATAGAATAGTTTCATTGGGTATATAGCTTTTAAGAGATTAAAACTATATACCTGATTTTTTATTTTTTTGAAAATACAAAGTGTAAATGAAAGAAATTCATGTTTTTTATAAAGCAGATAAAATATGTCAATAAAAATATTTATAAATAAGTTCTAACTTGATGCTTATTTCGTATATTTTTATGGGAGTGATATTTTAGTATATGTAGTAGATTTAAATGAAATGGAAATAATGTTTAAACAATGTGTATATATATGTATATAATATTGAATAGGAAATTTGCTAGTAGTATAATAGTTAGGGTGTTTAAAGTGAAAATAAGGAGGGGTAGTGTTGAATTATAAAAAAGAATCTAGAAAAATGAATGGAAAAATATTATTTGTCGTAGCAATAACACTAATTAGTACCCTTTTTATTTTTGTTGGATGTAATTCTAAGAAGAAACAAACGGAAGAAGAAAATCCGGTTATAAATAATTATACCAGTGCATTATTAGAAAAAAATAATAATATATATATTTTTGATGAAGATGAGGAATATTTAGAGGGTGTAGGAGATTTGCATAGGCTGAAAGAACTTTCTACTTTAAGTAATGATTGGAGGAATATAGCTTTTAAATATTTAGATGAAAATGATAAAATAAATATATATAGTATGGATAAAGAAGAATATAAGGTTTTACAAATAAATGATTTAGATGAAAATCAGATATCTAATTTATCATGGATGAACAATAAATTAGTAGTGCATTTATATGTAAATCCTACCACTAGTAAATATTTAATTTATGATGTAGATACCTTAGAGCTTTTAAATTCCTGTGAAGGAATCTTAATAGATGTTCTTAATGAAGGAAGTACTCTAGTTTATGGTAAAGCTAGCAACGGAATTACTACTATATACTTTAACGATAAAAAAGTAGTAACTTTAGAAGATAGCGGTGAAGTTTTATTAAAGGGAAAGGTATCTCCTAAAAAGGATGAGATTACTTTTATTACCTTTAGTTTTGATAAAAAAAAGTTAACTCAATGCGAATATTTGTATAGAGGGAAAATTGAAAATGGTAAAGTTAAGGATGTTCTAAAGACAGTTAAGCCGTATGAGATAAACGGAGATATAGTTTATAAAGGTGATGAACTATTTATAAATAGTGAAACAAGAAATTATTTAATAGAAGACGAAGAGTTCATTGAGGAAGAAAATGAGGAAGTGAAGAAAAAATTAAGCCAAAACTCTATGAAACTTAAAACTATGCTTAAAAATACCTTTGAAAGCGAAAATATTAATGAAAATCTATCATGGTCTGAAATTGGAGTTTATAATATTACCTGGTTTACTAGGTAATATTTTTTTGTCCGATGACTACCAGCTCTAATACTCCCATCTTCTTCAAAGTGAAAGTCAAGAGCTGCTACGTCCCTGGATAACGATTTCTAAAGCTTCAAAGGAGTTAAGAAATCTGTTTATGTCTAAATTATGAATGTATATCAATATAGGTGCAATGATGTATAAAATTTTATAAAATTTATTGTAATATTTAAAATATACAGATAAATATTTCAAATGGCTTTTTTGGAAGAGTTTATTAAGGGTAAATCTGTTGACACCTTGTCGAGGCTTCAATATAATTAACGAGGGAAATGAATAATTAATCTTATAATGTAGAAATATTGGAGGAATTATTAATGGATAAAAAAATGCTATCGCCTGAGGAAATTACCAATTATGTAGAGCAGGTTGGAGTAAAAAAGGCTAATAATAAATGTGTGCAAACTCTTTTTTTAGGGATTTTAGCAGGTGCATTCATAGCTTTAGGAGCATATGCATCATCAGTAGCATCACATGGAATTAGTGATCCTGGATTACAGAAGTTTATAGCAGGGATAGTATTTCCGGTTGGATTAATACTAGTATTAATATGTGGATCAGAATTATTCACAGGAAATTCATTATTAAGTGTAGCTTGGGCAGAAAAAAAGATAACTACAGGCCAAATGTTTAGAAATTGGGTTCTTGTTTGGATAGGTAATTTTATAGGAGCTACATTTATAGCAATATTAGTTTTTGAAGCAGGACTTTTATCAACAGGAACCGTTGGAGGATATGCTGTTAAAGTGGCAGCTGCTAAGGCAAGTATAGGTTTTGTGCCTGCAATTGCAAGTGGAATATTATGTAATGTAATAGTATGCGTATGTGTATGGGGTACCTATGCAGCTAAAGATGTGACAGGAAAAATATTTATGGGTTTCTTTCCAATATTTGCTTTTGTTATATCAGGTTTTGAACACTGCGTAGCTAATATGTTTTACTTTTCTATAGGGTTACTTGCAAAAACAAATCCAGCTTTTGTTGAAGCATCCCATGCATCTGCTGAAAAATTAGATAACCTAACTATAGGTGGAATTTTTAATAATTTAATTCCAGTAACCATAGGAAACATTATTGGTGGAGCCGTTTGTGTTGGATTAGCCTATTGGTTTATATATAGAAAATGTAATAAAAAGAAGATTGTAGTAAAAGAAAAGTTATCAGCATAATATATGAAAAAATATATAGAAAAATCATGTTAAAACATAGGCTTTAACATGATTTTTTTAAAATAGAATCTTATATATAATTGTAAAAATCTATATTAATTTGTAAAAATCTATTTTATATTTAGAGCACATAATATAAAATAGATAGTATAAAGACAAATACTAATTTGATTAATGGGGATGGTTATATGAAAAAAAAGTAAGAATTATAAGTGCTATTGTAGCTTTAAGTATAATGGGGGCTATAGCCTTTAGTATTAATGATAGAGCAGAAGTAGAGGTAGTGAAAATAAGATTAGCTGGGAGCACAAGATACGAAACTAATATTCAAGTTTTAAATACTTTTAAGGAAAATATTAATTTAAGTAAAATATACTTAGCATCAGGAGTGAATTTTCCAGATGGACTAGTTGGAGCACCTATAGCAGCTTTAACCTCTTCTCCTATAATTCTTATAGAGGAAACAGGAAATTACTATCCTAAGGAGTTAGAAAGAATAAAAGGGATAAAATCTGATCAAGTATTAATTTTAGGAGGAAATACAGTAATTAGTGACAACATAGTTAATAAGGTTTTAGAAGCAGTAAATTATGAGGAGAAATTTAAGGTTTTAAGTATTGAATAGTTCAAAAGTGGGTGAAATTAAAGTGAGAGCTGTAGAAGATGTGCTTAAGGACCTACCCTTAGGGGTATCAGCTTTAACAGAACGAAAGGTTGAAAATAGACAGGTGACTTATATAATAATTAAAGATGATTTTAAAGATTTTTTATATTTACCTAATTCTATGAACTTTAATTTTAAAAGTGCTTATGTAAAAAGTAATAAAGTAATTTCAGGTCATTTAATTATAAAAATGAAAGATGACATTAAAGAAAAATACTATCCTTTTCACTTTAATTATTATAACGAAAAAACATTAAGTTTAATTATAAATTTAAGCCGTCAAAGCAAAATATACTTAATACTAGGTAATAAATATAATGAATATAAAGTAGTTTGTTTTAGAAATAGTTTAAAGAGTTTTTTTAGAAGATATATAATTAACTGTATAAGTTATGGTCATCGCTGGAATGATAAAGATTATAAAGAATCAATTTATAATCTTGTATCTTCATTCCCTAGTATGGATGATCTATGGGATCAATTAGGGGGAGAAATTACTATGAATATACTGAAAAAAGTATAAGATTAGATATGAAATTCATAGAAAAATTCAAAATCTACAAAAAACTTATATTAATTTAAAAATTTTTTTAAAAAAACCATTGCATTTCTAAAATATTAGATTTATAATGATTACATGATAAAAAATATATTGAATTGTTTTAAAATTTAATATTGAGTCATAAGTAGAGGCGCTTATAAATTGGTAACTGGTAAATGCTAAAGAGAATACCCTCTGATGTTACAGTGAATTGTTTATAGGCCGAAAGGATACATAGGTATTTTGTATTGCTTGGGGATAAGACACAAAGTTTTATCACTGCCATGTTTTATGGTGAGCTATTTATGGAATGAAAAATATTCATTGCATTGATAGTTCTAACTAACCAAGTTATCAAATGGTGTTGAATATTTTCAACGCCATTTTTTATTTATATATATTTATACTAAAAAGTTATACATAAATAAAAAGTAAACGATTATTTTATAGGGGGACAAGAAAATGAAATCAATAATCAGATTAAGAATGAGCGCACATGATGCACACTACGGTGGAAATCTTGTTGATGGAGCAAGAATGCTACAACTATTTGGAGATGTAGCTACAGAATTACTAATACAAAACGATGGAGACGAAGGTCTATTCAAGGCTTATGAAAACGTAGAATTCATGGCACCTGTATTTGCTGGAGATTATATCGAAGCTGTAGGTGAAATCGTACACGTTGGAAACACATCAAGAAAAATGACTTTTGAAGCTAGAAAAGTAATAGTTCCAAGACCTGAAATCAACGATTCAGCTTGTGATGTTTTAGAAGAGCCAATAGTTGTTTGTAGAGCAACTGGAGTATGCGTAGTACCAAAAGATAAGAAGAGAAAATAATTAAGTGCAAGATTCCTTGCAGAAACATTGTTAAAAAATTAACCATATAGGAGGATTTTAAATGGAAAAGTTAATAATTGCTGCAGCTATTTGTGGTGCAGAGGTTACTAAAGAACAAAATCCAAATGTTCCTTACACAGTGGAAGAAATTGGTCAAGAGGCAGAAAAGTGTTATAAAGCTGGAGCTAGTATAATCCACCTTCACGTTAGAGAAGATGATGGTACTCCAACTCAAGACAAAGATAGATTTGCAGCTTGCATAGCTGAAATTAAAAGAAGATGTCCAGACGTTATCGTTCAACCATCTACTGGTGGTGCTGTAGGAATGAGTAACGCAGAAAGACTTCAACCAGTTGATTTAAGTCCAGAAATGGCAACGTTAGACTGTGGAACTTGTAACTTTGGTGGAGACGAAATATTTGTTAATACAGAGAACACAATCAAAGAATTCGGGGAGAAAATGATCGAGTTGAACGTTAAGCCTGAAATCGAAGTATTTGATAAAGGTATGATTGATATGGCGATCAGACTTCATAAAAAAGGATTTATAAAAGCACCAATGCACTTCAACTTCGTTATGGGAGTTAACGGTGGTATAAGCGCTGAAATAAGAGACTTTGTATTTATGAAAGATAGTATTCCAGCAGGAAGTACTTACACAGTATCAGGAATAGGTAGAAATGAATTCCCGTTAGCTACAATGTCAATGATGGCAGGTGGACATGTAAGAGTTGGATTTGAAGATAACGTATACTTATCAAAAGGCGTTATGGCTGAAAGCAATGCTGACCTAGTTGAAAAAGCTGTAAGAATAGCTAAAGAATTAGGAAGAGAAATTGCAACTCCAGCAGAAGCAAGAGAAATATTAGGACTTAAAGCTTTATAATTTAAAGCATAATATAGAAGTTATTTTTAACGTTAAAGATTAAAAATATAATAAACAATAATAAGTAGAAAAAAATTTAATGAGACTAAAGTAAAAGGAGTGTTTTTAATGAAAAAAGGATGTAAATATGGAACTCACAGAGTAATAACACCAGCAGGAGTATTACCACAACCAGCTTTAAAAATAGACAATACTATGGAAATATACGATAACGAAATACTTATCGATGTTCAAGCATTAAACGTTGACTCAGCAAGCTTTACACAAATCGAAGAAGAAGCTGGACATGACGTAGAAAAAATAAAAGCAAAAATCCTTGAAATCGTTGGAGAAAGAGGAAAAATGCAAAACCCTGTAACTGGTTCAGGCGGAATGCTTATCGGAAGAATCGCTAAAATAGGAGCTGCATTAGAAGGAAAAACTGATCTTAAAGTTGGAGACAAAATCTCTACATTAGTATCACTTTCATTAACTCCACTTAAAATAGAAGAAATTATCGATATTAAACCTGACATCGATAGAGTAGAAATTAAAGGTCAAGCTATATTATTCGAAAGCGGATTATATGCTAAACTTCCAGAAGATATGGAAGAAACTTTAGCACTAGCTGCACTAGACGTAGCAGGAGCTCCAGCTCAAGTTGCTAAATTAGTTAGACCAGGACAATCAGTTCTTTTATTAGGAGCAGCAGGAAAATCAGGAATGTTATGTTGCTACGAAGCAGTTAAAAGAGTTGGACCAACAGGAAATGTTATTGGTTTAGTTAGAAACGAAGAAGAAGCTGCAAGATTAAGAAGATTAAACTTAAACATGAAAATAGTTATCGGAGATGCTACTAAAGCTATCGACGTAATGAACTTAGCTTTAGCTAACAACAACGGCGAAGAAGTTGATGTATCTATCAACATAGTTAACGTTCAAAACACAGAAATGTCAACTATATTACCAGTTAAAGATGACGGTATAGTTTACTTCTTCTCAATGGCTACAGCATTCACTAAAGCTGCTTTAGGAGCTGAGGGTGTAGGTAAAGACGTAACTATGATAGTAGGAAACGGATATACTAAAGGACATGCTGAAATAACATTACAAGAGTTAAGAGAAAACGAAACTCTAAGAGCTATATTCCAAGAATTATACGTTTAATCCGTAGATTATAATTGATTAATTAATAAAATTAATATATATAAATGTGAAATTATAGGGGGTAACAATTAATGAATACAACTCGTAGAAAAGAATTATTTCCAAACGTTACAGATGAACAATGGTTTGACTGGAAATGGCAAACAAAAAACAGAATAGAAACTTTAGATGAATTAAAGAAGTATATTCCATTAACTCCAGAAGAAGAAGAAGGAGCTAAAAAATGTCTTGAAACTTTAAGAATGGCTATAACTCCTTACTACTTATCATTAATCGATCCAAGCAATCCTAATGACCCAGTAAGATTACAAGCTATTCCAACAGGATTAGAAGCTCACAAATCTGCTGCAGATTTAGAAGACCCACTACATGAAGATACAGATTCTCCAGTACCTGGATTAACTCATAGATATCCAGATAGAGTATTACTTCTTATAACTGACCAATGCTCTATGTACTGCAGACACTGCACAAGAAGAAGATTTGCAGGACAAAGCGATGACTGCATGCCAATGGAAAGAATAGATAAAGCTATAGATTATATCAGCAAAACACCAGTAATCAGAGACGTTCTATTATCAGGTGGAGATGCTTTACTAGTTGACGATTCAGTACTTGAGTACATCATCAGCAAATTAAGAGCAATACCACACGTAGAAATAATCAGAATTGGTTCAAGAACACCAGTAGTTATGCCACAAAGAATTACTGATGGACTTGTAAATATGTTAAAGAAATACCACCCAATCTGGTTAAATACTCACTTTAACCATCCAAACGAAATCACAGAAGAGTCTAAAGCTGCATGTGAAAGAATGGCTAATGCTGGTATACCACTAGGAAACCAATCAGTACTTCTAAGAGGAGTAAATGACTGTGTTCACACAATGAAACAATTAGTTAACGATTTAGTTAAAATCAGAGTTAGACCTTACTACATCTATCAATGTGACTTATCATTAGGACTAGAGCACTTCAGAACTCCAGTTTCTAAAGGTATCGAAATCATTGAAGGATTAAGAGGACATACTTCTGGATACTGCGTACCAACATTCGTTGTTGACGCTCCAGGCGGCGGTGGAAAAACTCCAGTTATGCCAAACTATGTAATTTCTCAAAGCCATGATAAAGTAATACTTAGAAACTTTGAAGGAGTTATAACTACTTATTCTGAGCCAACAAACTACACTCCAGGATGTACTTGTGATGTTTGTACAGGTAAGAAATCAGTTCATAAAGTTGGAGTTGCTGGATTATTAAACGGTGAAAAACTTGCTTTAGAACCAACAGGATTAGAAAGAAACGAAAGACACGCTCACTAGAATATAGTTAGAAGTGATCTTAATGAATGAAATTTTAAAGTTATTAAAACCATATAAAAGTGTATCTATTATAGGTATGAATAAAAATGTGGGAAAAACTACGACTTTAAACCATATATTGAAGGAGGCTAGGGGCTCTGTGTCCCTTGGCCTAACTTCTATAGGGAGAGATGGTGAAGAGTTAGACAGGGTTACGGCTACAGAGAAACCTAAGATATATATTGAAAAGGGGACTGTGATTGCTACAGCCAAACAATGTCTTTTAAATAGTGATTTCACAAGAGAGATTGTAAGAACTACAGGAATAAATACTCCTATGGGAGAAGTTGTTATTTGTAAAGCCTTAAGTGATGGTTATGTGGATTTAGGAGGACCTTCCGTGAATTCATATATGACCAATATAAAAGATCAATTATTAAGTCTTCAGTGTGATCTTGTAATAGTAGATGGAGCTTTAAGTAGAAAGACCTTTGCTTCACCCGCCATAACAGAAGCTACAGTGTTATCTACAGGAGCTGCTCTATCAAGAAGTATGAAGACCGTCATAAGTGAGACAAAACATACTATGGATCTATTAAGTTTACCCCATGAGCAAGATAGGTCTATTTTAAATGTCGCAACAAAAATATGTGATTCAGGAATTATAGGCATCATATATAAAGATGGTACCTATAAAGTACTAGAGGTTTTAACTGCCCTAGAAGCTTCAAAAGAAATTGTTGAAGCTTTGAGTGAACAAGTATCCCATGTAGTTATTAAAGGTGCAGTATCTGACAAACTTATTAAAAATATAATGACTTCTACTAACCTATATAAAGATATAACTTTTCTTGTGGAAGATGGTACAAAGCTATTTATAAGTAGTGAAAGCCTTTATAGATTTCATAGGCAAGGTGGAGTCATAAAGGTCCTAAATAAGATAACTGTGGTTTGCATAACTTCAAATCCAAAATCACCTTATGGATATGAATTTCCAAAGGATGAATTCTTAAAAGGTCTTAGAGAGGCTGTTAATATTCCAGTATTTGATGTAGTAGGGGGGAAATAATATGAAGTTTTTAGATAATGAACAAAGAGCTCAAATAGGGTTTTCCTTTATTATGGATGAGCTGGGCATAATAACTCCTTATGGTACTGAGGAAAAGAAGCTAATAAAACCTTTTAAAATTAATGAGCATGATAAATTGGTAGAAGAGCTTACTAATGTAGAGCTTATGATGGGCCATATGGAAGAATACCATGATGAGTTTAACGATATAGTAAGACTTCTACACAAAATTAAAGATATAAGAAACACATTAAGAAGAGCAGAGAAGGTAGAAATATTAGATGAAGTTGAACTTTATGAGGTGAAATATGTATCTATACTTTTGGAAGAGCTTAAATTAGTTTTAGAAAATATTAATTTATCTATAGGTAAGATTAAGCTTAATTCTCTAGAAGAAGTAATAGATATACTAGATCCTAGTAAGAAACGTATATCTACATTCTATATTTATGAAGAGTATAGCGAAAAACTTTCTCAGATAAGAAAATTAAAAGGTGAAAAGGAAAAAGCAATTTTTTCTTGCAATGATGAAAGCCTTATTGAAAAGTTAAAACAAGAGCGATTAGATATTGTTATTCAAGAGGAAGAAGAAGAGTTACATATTAGAAAAGAACTTACTTCTAAATTGTCCTCCTTTAGTAAGGATATATCAGAAAATTTAAAGGTGGTAGGTATTTTAGATTTATTAATGGCAAAGGCAAGCATTGCTATTAAATACAATTGTGTTAAACCGACCATAGTTAAAGATATGAATATTGACATAGAGGATGGAGTAAATCCTGAAATTGAAGCGATCCTTAAGAAAAAAGGAAAAGCATTCTCTCCTGTTAACATACAGCTTCATGGAGGAACTACGGTGATAACTGGAGCTAATATGGGTGGAAAGAGTGTAGCATTAAAGACTATTGTTTTAAACCTATTTCTTGGTCAATTGGGCTTCTTTGTATTTGCTAAAAAGGCAACTTATCCGATATTAGATTTTATCCATTTTGTATCAGATGATATGCAATCTATATCTAAGGGATTAAGTACTTTTGGAGCTGAGATAATTAAATTAAAAGAAGTAGTAGAGTGCGTAAAACGCGGAGATGGATTCGTAGCTCTTGATGAGTTCGCTAGGGGAACAAACCCTAAAGAAGGATATTACCTTGTAAAATCTCTTGCAAACTATCTACAAAAATTTAACACTGCTAGTATAATATCTACTCACTATGATGGTGTGGTAGAGGAACCAATGGTTCATTATCAAGTTGTAGGACTAAAAAATATAGACTTTGAGAAACTAAAATATAAGATTGATCTTAATAAGACTCATTCAGTTGAAATTATCCAAGAGCATATGGAATATAAACTTGAAAGAGTATCTAAGACAAATCAAGTACCTAAGGATGCGCTAAATATAGCGATGCTATTAGGATTAGAAAAAGACATAGTAAATATAGCGAAAACATATTATGAGGAGGAGTACAATGGAAAGTAAATTAAATTTAGATTTAAATCTAGTTGCTAAAGCTAGAGAATCATCAAAGAATATAGCTCAAGACACTCAAAAGTTTATAGACAGACATACTACAGTAGCTGTAGAAAGAACTGTATGTAGATTATTAGGTATAGATGGTGTAGATGAATTTGGAGTACCACTACCAAACGTAGTTGTAGAAAACATTAAAGCTGGAAATGGATTATCTGTTGGAGTTGCTGCATTAGTAGGTAATGCTATGGTTAACACTGGATTAACTCCACAAGAAATAGCAGAAAAAGTAGCTAAAAATGAATTAGATTTAACTAAACTACCTATGAAAGATATGTTTGAAATAAAAATGGCAATTGAAAAAGTTGCTAAAAACATGGTAGCTACAATCAAAGCTAACAGAGGCGAGAGAGAAGCTTACCTTGAAAAATTCGGCGATAAAACAGGTCCATATCTTTATGTTATCGTTGCTACAGGAAATATCTATGAAGATATAATTCAAGCTAAAGCTGCTGCAAAACAAGGTGCAGACGTTATAGCTGTTATCAGAACAACAGGACAAAGCTTACTTGACTACGTTCCATACGGAATAACAACTGAAGGATTCGGAGGAACTTTTGCAACTCAAGAAAACTTCAGACTTATGAGAGCTGCTTTAGATGAAGTTGGAGAAGAATTAGGAAGATACATCAGATTATGTAACTACTGTTCAGGATTATGTATGCCAGAAATAGCTGCTATGGGAGCTATAGAAAGACTTGACGTAATGCTTAACGATGCATTATACGGAATTCTTTTCAGAGATATCAACATGCAAAGAACTATAGTTGACCAATATTTCTCAAGAGTAATCAATGGTTTTGCAGGAGTTATAATCAACACTGGTGAAGATAACTACTTAACAACTGCTGATGCTGTTGAAGAAGCTCACACAGTACTTGCTTCTCAATTCATCAATGAGCAATTTGCTTTAGTTGCAGGACTTCCAGAAGAACAAATGGGTCTAGGACACGCATTTGAAATAAACCCAAATGTTGAAAATGGATTCCTATATGAGCTTGCTCAAGCACAAATGGCTAGAGAAATATTCCCTAAAGCACCACTTAAATACATGCCTCCAACTAAGTTCATGACTGGAGATATATTCAAGGGTCAAGTACAAGATGCATTATTTAACATGGTTACAATAATGACTAGTCAAAAATTACACTTATTAGGAATGTTAACAGAAGCTATACACACTCCATTTATGAGTGATAGAGCACTATCTATTGATAATGCACAATATATATTCCATACAATGAAAGACCTTGGTTCTGAAATCACTTTCAAAAAAGGTGGAATCATGGAAACAAGAGTTGATGAAGTTCTAGGAAAAGCTGCTGATCTATTATCTGTAATAGAAAAAGAAGGTTTATTCAGTACTTTAGAGCAAGGTAAATTTGCAGGTATTAAGAGACCTCTAAACGGAGGAAAAGGATTAGATGGAGTTGTTGAGAAGGAAGCTAACTACTTCAACCCATTTATAGATTTAATGTTAGGAGGAAACAGATAATGAGTGGTGGATTATATTCAACAGAAGTTAGAGATTACGATACTAATTTAGATCTAACTAAGCTTAAACCTTACGGAGATACTATGAACGATGGAAAGGTTCAAGTGAGTCTTACTTTACCAGTTAAAGATGATGAAAGAGGAATAGAAGCTGCTATTCAACTTGCAAAATCAATGGGACTTAAAGATCCAAACGTTGCTCATCACGGAGCACTAGATAAAGAATTTACATTCTATGTAGTATATGGTTCATTAACTCATACTGTTAACTATGAAGAGATTCATGTTCAAACTGTAGAAGTAGATACTATGTCTATGTCAGAAGTTGGAGAATACATTGAAGAGCACATTGGAAGAGATGTAGTTATCATTGGAGCTTCAACAGGAACAGACGCTCATACAGTTGGAATAGACGCTATCATGAACATGAAAGGTTTCGCTGGTCACTATGGTCTTGAAAGATACAAAGGTATCGAAGCTTACAACCTAGGAAGCCAAGTAGAAAACGAAGAATTCGTTAAGAAAGCTATCGAGCTAAAAGCTGACGTTCTTCTAGTATCTCAAACAGTTACACAAAAGGATGTACACATCCAAAACCTTACTAACCTTGTAGAGCTTTTAGAAGCAGAAGGTTTAAGAGATAAAGTTGTATTAATCTGTGGTGGTCCAAGAATAACTCACGAACTTGCTAAAGAATTAGGATACGATGCAGGATTCGGACCAGGAAAATATGCAGATGACGTTGCTAGCTTTGCTGTAACTGAAATAGTTGAAAGAAAGTTAGTTTAATTTAAGAAGTTTAATGTTTAAAAGTCTAGTTTAATGTTTATATATTTAGTTTATAGGGATAAAAACTAAAAGGGTTACGTGAAATAAAATTATAGGGTATATAAGTAGAATGAAGAAATTCATTCTACTTTATTTTTTACTCCAAATCTACGATTTGGCTAAGTAAAAATAAGTGAGAATCTAAATCTTTGATTTAGTAGTTCGAACTTACTCCTTAGAACGTATGTAAAAAGGAGTTCCTATTGAAAATAAATGTGACAATGAGTTTCCTCAAGAGCGAAGCGAAAAGTCATGTTAGTGACATCACTCCACACTTTAACACACATATAATCATACTACTAAAATAGCCCATTTCCCCAAAGCCCCATGAATATAACAACTATTTAAAATTTTAAAATGTTTCCTTTTCAACTAGCTAAAAAGTTCCTTAATTTCCTATATAAATAGTAACCTGAGAACAGGTATATGAATTATATAGGAAATCACAGATGTTTTATTAAAGAAATAAGGATTTACTTACTACTAAAGATGAAATTATATATTCATAACCCTAATTCGATAATATTGTATGCATACAAAAATAATAAAATATATTATTTTGAAGAAGTGTATTGATTAATTGTGTATAATATGGAATAATTGTATTGTAAAGTTTAATTGAATAGATACAAAATATAGATACAATTTTGTTTTGTACTAGAATGTGGGGGGAATATAAATGAATACAAGATCAGAGTTAAACAAAAACCTTGCAGAAATGCTAAAGGGTGGAGTAATTATGGATGTAGTTAATGCTGAAGAAGCTATAATTGCAGAGAAAGCAGGTGCAGTTGCTGTAATGGCTTTGGAACGTGTGCCTTCTGATATTAGAAAGCAAGGCGGAGTTGCTAGAATGTCAGATCCTAAGATGATAAAAGAAATTCAAAAGGCCGTATCTATTCCAGTAATGGCAAAGGTAAGAATAGGTCATTTTGTTGAGGCGCAAATATTAGAGGCCATTAAGATCGATTATATAGATGAAAGTGAGGTACTAACTCCAGCGGATGATTTATTTCATATAGATAAAAAAAGCTTTAATGTACCTTTTGTATGTGGAGCTAGAAACTTAGGAGAAGCTCTAAGAAGAATTGGTGAGGGAGCTTCCATGATAAGAACTAAAGGGGAAGCTGGGACTGGAGATGTTGTAGAAGCTGTAAGACATATGAGAACTATGATGAGCGAAATAAGAAAAGTACAAAATACTCCTAAAGAAGAGCTTATGACTATAGCTAAGGAAATGGGAGCTCCTTATGACCTAATAGTGTATGTTCATAATCACGGAAAACTTCCGGTAGTTAATTTTGCTGCTGGTGGAGTAGCTACACCAGCTGATGCAGCTTTAATGATGCAGCTTGGAAGTGATGGAGTTTTCGTTGGTTCAGGTATATTTAAATCAGCGGATCCTGAAAAAAGAGCTAAAGCCATAGTACATGCTGTAGCAAACTATAATAATCCTGAGATTTTATCACAGGTTTCTGAGGATTTAGGAGAGCCTATGGACAGTATAAATACTAAGGACCTACCAGATGGTAAATTATATGCATCAAGAGGATGGTAATGTAATGATAACGATAGGTGTACTAGATTTACAAGGAGCTGTAAAAGAACATGTAGATAAGATTAATAACATAAGTGGAGCTACAGCCTTAAGAGTGAAGAATAGAAAGGATTTAGAAGCTATAGACGGGCTTATAATTCCAGGAGGAGAAAGTACCACCATAGGAAAATTATTAAGAGATTTTCATATGCTATCTCCACTAAAAAGTAAAATTGAAAATGGACTACCAGTATGGGGAACCTGTGCAGGTATGATAATTCTCGCTAAATCCATCCTAGGAAGCGATTATAATCATTTAGGAGTTATGGATATAGAAGTAAGAAGAAATGCCTATGGTTCTCAATTAGACAGCTTTATAACGGATGAAATTTTGGAAGATGTAAGTGAAGAAACAATACCTCTAGTATTTATAAGAGCACCTTACGTTGAAAAGGTACATGAAGGAGTAAAAGTATTATGTAAACTAGATGAAAAAATTATAGCATGCAGACAAAACAACATACTAGCAACCTCCTTCCATCCAGAGCTAACAAAAGACTTAACAATGCATAAATATTTCTACAACATGTGCAAAGATAGATTGAAATAAATAATGAGCTTGCCCTTTAATATAAGGGTAAGCTCATTATTTATTTAGCTTATTTTAGAGAAGTTCCTAAGCTAGTTCTTCCCATTGTTCATATAGGCTTTGAAGTTCTTCTTCTGTCTTTTGTATTTCTTTATTTATTTCTATGCTTTTTTCAGGGTTAGAATAAACTTCTTCAAGGCATAGCTGCCCTTGAAGCTCTTCAAGAGATTCCTCTGTAGCTGCAATTTTATTTTCGATGTTTTTAATCATATTAGTTTTTTCTTTTTCAGCTTTTTCAGCTTCACGTTTTTTCTTTTTATCTAGCTTTATCTGAGTCTTAGTAATACCGGAGCCTTCTTCTATATTCTCAAATCTTAAAGGATTTTTCTTTTTCTCTACGTAATAGGAATAGTTGCCTAAGTATTCTTTAACACCATCTTCATTAAGCTCAAAGATTTTATTTATAATCTTATTTAAGAAGTATCTATCGTGGGATATGAGAATTATAGTCCCATCATAGTTTAAGATAGCATCTTCTAAGGCTTCACGAGACATAATATCTAAGTGGTTTGTAGGCTCATCTAGAAGAAGGAAATTAGACTTAGAAAGCATTAGTTTTAGTAAGTTAATTCTACATTTTTCTCCACCACTAAGAGTAGAGATGGATTTAAATACATCATCCCCTGTAAATAGGAATGCTGCAAGAGCAGAGCGTATTTCAGTGGTGGTCATATGTGGGAAGTCATCCCATACCTCATCTAAAATAGTTTTATTGAGGTTTAAATTAGATTGTTCTTGATCATAATATCCAACAAAGACATTCTTACCTAACACCTTAACCCCATTATCAGAAGGTATTTTATCCATAATTATTCTAAATAAAGTAGTTTTACCACGACCATTTTCACCTATAAGGGCAATTTTTTCTTCACGCTTAATATCCATATTTAAGCCTTCAAATAGAAGTTTTTCACCAAAACTTTTACTTAAATTTTCTACATAAAGAACATCATTACCACTTTTGATTTGAGTCTCAAATTTTATTTTAGAAGCTTTAGCATCTTTAATAGGTGCTTCTATTCTTTCAATCTTATCTAAGGCTTTTTGACGACTTTCAGCAGCTCTTACACTTTTTTCACGGTTGAAGGATTTATACTTAGCTATAATCTCCTCTTGTCTTTTAATCTCTGCCTGTTGAAGATCGTAAGCCTTTTGCATTACCTCTTTATTTTTCTCTTTAAGGTCTATAAAGGCTGTATAATTTCCGTTATAGCACTGTGCAGTTCCGCCTATAAGCTCTATAGTTTTGTTAGTAATAGCATCTAAGAAGAATCTATCGTGGGAAATTACTATAATTGTACCTTTAACTTCTTTGAGATAGTTTTCTAACCATTCTATAGCATCTAGGTCAAGATGGTTTGTAGGCTCATCTAGAAGCAAGATTTCAGGTTTTCTAAGAAGCAGCTTACATAAAGCAACTCTAGTCTTTTGGCCACCGCTTAATATGGATATGGACTTATCAAAATCAATTTCTGTGAAACCGAGTCCTTTAAGTACACGACTAATTTCGCCTTTATAAGTGTAGCCACCACGATTTTCATATACCTCTGTTAAAGTAGTATAATCTCTTATAATTTTATTGTGATAATCCTCTTTAGATGCATCATAAGGCTCTTTCATCTTTTCTTCTAAATTATGTAGTCTTTCCTCCATATCTAGCAGTGACTTAAATACTGAAAGAAGTTCAGTATATATGGTGTTATCTGAATCTAGGGAAAGATTTTGAGAGAGATATCCAAGTTCCTTTGATTTATCTATAAATAGCTCGCCACTATCATATTCCATTTGATTAGTTAAAATTTTAAATAGAGTTGATTTACCAGCACCATTAGCACCTATTAATCCTATTTTTTCACCTTCATTTATGTTGAAGGTAATATCTTTTAAAATCATATCTATTCCAAAGTATTTACTTATATTTTTACAACTTAAAACTATCATTTATTTCACCGTCCTACTAGCATTTTATCATGAAAGCTAAAAAAATTAAATTAATTTGTATATTAGGGTAGATTAGTGGGTATTGTGAATAATAAGACAGATTTATATATAATATAATAAAAAGTAAAATACGTGTAAAAGTTTAGATTATAAGGCTATATTGACTATTTATAAAAAAGTTGAAAAATAATTATAATTTATATGTACAATGTGTCATTTTAAATGTAAAATATAGCATTATAGTTTATTTATTTGATAAACAGAGTTCTTAGCATTAATTTATTTGATACTTAGAAGTCGTCGTCCTTTAGGGGGAATCGTTATCCAGGGACATAACAGCTCTTAACTCCAACTTTTAAAGAAGAGAGGAGTATTAGAGCTGGTAGTCATCGGATAAAAAATATATAACAAACTTATGGTTAGTATAGTATAATAGCTATATGAATCAAAAGTTTGTTAAACATGAGAGTATAATAGTTGACTTAAAGAGTATTTTTGGGAAAGTTACAATATAGAAATAAAGTTTAAAAATATGAGAACAAAAACGAGGAGTTGATAATAGGTGGAGAAGAAAAGAAGCATTTCTATGGCCGTAATAAAAAGGCTGCCTAAGTACTATAGATATTTACGTGAATTAGATAAAAATGAGGTTGATAGAATATCATCTAAAGAATTAAGTGAAAGAATTGGATTTACAGCTTCACAAATAAGACAAGATTTAAATTGTTTTGGAGATTTTGGTCAGCAAGGGTATGGGTATAATGTTAAGGAATTATTATATCAAATATCTGTTATATTGGGACTTAATAAAGAATATAATACTGTAATCATTGGAGCTGGAAATATAGGTCAAGCAATTGCTAATTATACAACTTTTGATAAGATGGCGTTTAATCTAAAGGGTATTTTTGATGTGAATGTAAAACTTATTGGACTTAAAATAAGAGATATAGAAATAAGAGATATGGATGAGCTAGACAGTTTCTTACAGAGGGAAAAGATTAATATAGCTATAATTTGTGTTCCTAAAAATAGAGCTCAAGGTGTAGCAGATGTTGTAACAAGAAATGGTGTAAAGGGAATATGGAATTTTGCACCTATAGATTTAAAGGTTAATGAAGATGTTATTGTAGAAAATGTACATCTTAATGAAAGTTTAATGACTTTAAGTTACTTATTAAATGAGCGTGAAAAAGAAGAAGACTTCCTTAATTAAAAGAATGGGCAATACAAGTTGTGAAAAATTTGTATTGTCAGTAAACTTTTTTAATTTAGCTATACAAATGGAAGAAAAAGATTTTATAAAAAACATAAATGTAGTTGAAAAAGAATTATAAACAGTCTATAATAGTGATTAAGGTATTAGAACCTTAATCACTATTTTTGTTAAATTAATAACGATTTATGGCGGCTAACACCTGAAAAATTGCATGGGGGATTTTGAACATGGATTATAAGAACATAGTCTTGGAAAAAGAAGGAAATGTGGCTTTAGTTAAACTAAACAGACCTAAAGCATTAAATGCTTTAAACACAGAAACTTTAAAAGAAATTGATTGTGTTATCCAAGAAATTTCTGGGGATAAAGAAATTTATGCAGTTATTCTTACAGGAGAAGGTAAAGCTTTCGTTGCTGGAGCTGATATTTCAGAAATGAAAGAAATGAATGCTATAGAAGGTAAAGAATTTGGTATTCTTGGGAATGGGGTTTTTAGAAAAATTGAAAAACTTGAAAAACCTGTTATAGCTGCAGTTAATGGTTTTGCATTAGGTGGCGGATGTGAACTTGCAATGGCTTGTGATATTAGAATTGCATCAGTTAAAGCTAAGTTTGCACAACCAGAAGCAGGGCTTGGAATAACTCCTGGGTTTGGCGGAACTCAAAGGTTATCAAGACTTGTAGGTGAAGGAATTGCAAAAGAGTTAATTTACACTTGTGACATGATCAATGCTGAAGAAGCTTTAAGAATTGGATTAGTAAACAAAGTGGTAGAACCAGAAACACTTTTAGATGAAGCAAAAGCTATGGCTAATAAAATAGCTAAGAATGCTCCTATAGCTATAAGCCAATGTAAGGCTGCTATCAATAGAGGCTTGCAAATGGATATTGATAGTGCGGTATTATATGAAGCGGAAGCATTTGGAATGTGTTTTGCTACTGAAGACCAAAAAGAAGGTATGACAGCTTTTGTTGAAAAAAGAGACAAGAATTTTAAGAATAGATAATCGAAATAGATAATCGTATAAGTAGGAGGTATTATAATGAATTTTTCATTAACTAAGGAACAAGAACTTGTAAAGCAAATGGTAAGGGAGTTTGCTATTAATGAAGTAAAACCTATAGCAGCTGAAATAGATGTTACAGAAAGATTCCCAATGGAAAACGTAGAGCAAATGGCTAGATACAACATGTTAGGAATTCCATTCCCAACTGAATTCGGTGGAGCAGGTGGAAATAACGTATCTTACGCTATGACTGTAGAAGAACTTTCTAAAGTTTGCGGAACTACAGGAGTTATAGTTTCTGCACACACTTCTTTATGTGGAGCTCCAATATACCAATTTGGTACTCAAGAGCAAAAAGAAAAATACTTAACACCACTTGCAAAAGGTGAAAAACTAGGTGCATTTGGTCTTACTGAGCCAAACGCAGGTACTGATGCTGCTGGACAACAAACTACAGCTGTACTTGAAGGAGATCACTACGTATTAAACGGTTCAAAAATATTCATAACAAACGGTGGAGTTGCTGATATCTTCGTAGTATTTGCAATGACTGATAAATCAAAAGGAACTAGAGGAATATCTGCTTTCATAGTTGAAAAGGATTTCCCAGGATTCTCAATAGGTAAAGTTGAAGAAAAATTAGGAATAAGAGCATCATCTACTACTGAATTAGTATTTGAAAACTGCATAGTTCCAAAAGAAAACTTACTTGGAAAAGAAGGAAAAGGATTTGCTGTTGCAATGCAAACTCTTGATGGAGGAAGAATTGGTATAGCAGCTCAAGCTTTAGGACTAGCTCAAGGAGCTTTAGATGAAGCTGTTGCTTACATGAAAGAAAGAAAACAATTCGGAAAATCAATAGCAGCATTCCAAGGACTTCAATGGATGGTTGCTGATATGGATGTTCAAATAGAAGCTGCTAGACTTTTAGTATACAAAGCTGCATATAAAAAAGATATGGGACAACCATACTCAGTAGAAGCTGCTAGAGCTAAATTATATGCTTCAGAAGTAGCTATGGATGTTACAACTAAGGCTGTTCAATTATTTGGTGGATATGGATACACTAAAGAATATCCAGTTGAAAGAATGATGAGAGATGCTAAGATAACTGAAATCTACGAAGGAACTTCTCAAGTTCAAAGAATGGTTATCGCAGGAAGCATATTGAAATAGGAGGTAGTGAAAGATGAAAATAGTTGTTTGTGTAAAACAAGTACCAGATACAAATGAAGTTAAAATAGATCCAAAAACAGGAACTCTTATAAGAGATGGTGTTCCTTCAATAATAAACCCAGATGACAAAAATGCTTTAGAAGGAGCTTTACAATTAAAAGATACTTATGGTGGACACGTAACTGTTATAACAATGGGACCTCCACAAGCAAAAGTAGCTTTAGAAGAAGCATTAGCTATGGGAGCAGATGAAGCTATACTAGTTACAGATAGAGCTTTTGCTGGAGCTGATACATTAGCTACATCTCACGCTTTAGCTGCAGCTATTAAAAACTTAGAGTATGATGTAATATTTGCTGGAAGACAAGCAATCGATGGAGATACTGCACAAGTTGGACCAGAAATTGCTGAGCATTTAGGAATGCCTCAAATAACTTATGTTGAAGCAGTTAGTGAAGAAAAAGAAGGCGTATTAAACGTAAGAAGAGCTTGGGAAGATGGATATGAGAATATCAGAGTTAAAACTCCAGTACTTTTAACTGCAATCGAAACTTTAAACGTGCCAAGATATATGAGCATTAAAAACATATTCGCAATGGCTAAAGAAAAAGAAGTTAAAGTATGGACTGTAGCAGACATTAACGTTGATGCTAGCCTACTTGGTCTTAAAGGATCACCTACAAAGGTTAAAAAATCAATGACTAAAGAAGCTAAAGGTCAAGGTGAAATATTTGAAGTATCACCAAAAGAAGCAGCTTCAATTGCGCTTTCAAAATTAAAAGAAAAGCACTTCATCTAAAGATATAAGTTAAGGAGGAAATTACCATGAATATAGCAGATTATAAAGGTGTATGGGTCTTTGCAGAGCAAAGAGACGGAGAATTACAAAAGGTTGCTTTAGAATTATTAGGAAAAGGAAGAGAAATAGCTGACAAGCTAGGAGTAGAGCTTACAGCAATATTACTTGGACATAAAAACATAGATGCAATTACTAAAGAATTAGGTGCTTTCGGAGCAGATAAAGTATTAGTATGCGATCACGAGTTATTAACTCACTATTCAACTGACGGATATACAAAAGTTATAACTGAAGTTGTAAACGCTAAAAAACCAGAAATCCTATTCATTGGAGCTAGCTTCATTGGAAGAGATTTAGGACCAAGAGTTGCAGGAAGACTTTCAACAGGTCTTACAGCTGACTGTACATCACTTGATGTAGATGCAGAAAACAACAACTTATTAATGACAAGACCAGCTTTCGGTGGAAACTTAATGGCTACAATCGTTTGTGGAGATCATAGACCACAAATGTCTACAGTAAGACCTGGAGTTTTCGAAAAGTTAGCTAAAGATGAAAATAGAACTTTCCAAGTTGAGAAATTTGACGTTCAATTATCAGCTTCTGATATAAGAACAGAAACTATGGAAGTTGTTAAATCAGTAAAAGAAATGGTAGACATTACTGAAGCTGATATCGTAGTTTCAGGAGGAAGAGGAGTTGGATGCAAAGAAAACTTCGCTTTACTTCAAGAACTTGCAGACGTAATGGGAGGAACTTTAGCTGGATCAAGAGCAGCTGTTGATAATGGCTGGGTAGAAAAAGCAGTTCAAGTAGGACAAACAGGAAAAACTGTAAGACCTACTATATATATAGCATGCGGAATCTCTGGAGCAATCCAACACTTAGCTGGAATGCAAGATTCTAACTTCATAATTGCTATAAACAAAGATGCAGATGCTCCAATAATGAAATCTGCAGACGTAGCTTTAGTAGGTGACTTCGCTAAAGTTATTCCAGAAATGATAGCTCAATATAAAGAAATCAGCAAATAATAAGTTTGTAAGACTTTATATTAATTGAATTTTATAGTACACAATTAACATAAGATGAGGGGATATACGGAGATGTATATACCCCTCATTTGTTAAATATAAGAAAATTAGGCTAATTAGGCTGAAATTTGTATACATATATTTATATTTATTGAGACATTTTTGATAAATATAAATATAAATATATAAAAATGTGGTAATATAGATGTATAATAGTCTATATTCCATAATAAAAAATCATGTAAGGAGTGTTTAATATGAAAAAGATATGTGTTTTAGGCGCAGGTACAATGGGATCAGGTATAGCTCAAGCTTTTGCCGCTAAAGGATATGAGGTAATAGTTAGAGATATAAAGGATGAATTTGTACAAAAAGGTCTTGGAATGATAGAAAAGAATATTAAAAAACTTGCAACAAAAGGTAAAATAACAGAAGAACAAGCTGAAGAAATTTTATCAAGAGTTAGTGGAACTACTGAATTAAGTTTGTTAGATGATGTAGATTTAATAATAGAAGCTGCAGTAGAAAACATGGAAATAAAAAGACAAATATTCAAGGAATTAGATGAAATCTGTAAACCAGAAGCAATCCTTGCTACAAATACATCTTCACTTTCTATAACTGAAATTGCTACTGCTACAAAGAGAGTTGATAAAGTTATAGGACTTCACTTCTTTAACCCAGCTCCAGTTATGAAACTTGTAGAAATCATAAAAGGAATGGGAACATCACAAGAAACATATGATGCAGTACATGAATTAGTTATTAATATATCTAAGGAGCCAGTTCAAGTAGAAGAAGCTCCAGGATTTGTAGTAAATAGAATATTAGTACCTATGATAAATGAAGCAGTTTGCATCTATGCAGAAGGTATTGCAAATGCTGCAGATATAGATAAGGCTATGATGCTTGGAGCAAATCATCCAATGGGACCTCTTGCTTTAGGAGATTTAATTGGACTAGATGTTTGCTTAGCAATCATGGATGTATTATATAAAGAAACTGGAGATACAAAATACAGAGCTCACAGCCTACTTAGAAAATATGTTAGAGCTGGACAATTAGGAAGAAAAACAGGAAAAGGTTTCTTCGATTATAGCAAATAATATCATAATAAATATTATTTAACAAAAGAGTAAAGACTAATTTATCTTTACTCTTTTATTTACGCAAAATTTATTAGGAATAAAGAGAAAAACTTAAAAGATAGACAAAATAATAACAATTTATTTTATAAATTATTATAGGTTTTTATAGATAGAAAGAGTATAGTTTAAAATTAATGAGTCGAAATCTGGTAGGATAGCTAGAATTCAAGAGGCTATTTATAAAAAATGGATTTATTTGCTTGAAAATTTATAATATTTAATTTACTATATGGTTGACTATAATTAAATAAAATTATAAAATATAAGTGTAACAGATACGATATATATTCATGTAAAGGATTTAAGTCGTATTATTTAAGGATATATGGAGATTTAAGTTAGTTTATTGGACAAGTGTAATGTGGTAAAAATACTATCATTATTGCGCTGTTTATTTTTGCGTTTGTTAGCCACTGTGTTAAATAAATATCTAATGTTAATATATATATAAATTTAAATGAAAATAGTATAATATTATATTTGACAGCGGATATGAATTAAAATGGTAAAAATATTAAATTCATATAAAAACAAAATATGTTTAAAATACGGAGGAAAATACTATGTATAAAATTGTTGAAAAGAAGATTTTAGCACCTTCAATATTTATGATGAAGATTTTAGCACCAAGAGTTGCTAAATCAGCTCGTCCAGGTCAGTTCATTATAATAAGAATGGATGAAAAGGGTGAGAGAGTACCTTTAACAGTATGTGACACAGATGTAGAAAATGGAACAGTATCAATAGTTGTTCAAACTATTGGATGTACTACAAAGGCTATGGAGCAATACGAAGAAGGAGATTCTTTCTTTGATTTTGTTGGACCTTTAGGAATGCCTTCTGAACTTTTAGAAGAAGACAAAGATAAGCTAAAAAATGAAAAAATAATGTTTATATCAGGTGGAGTTGGAGCTGCACCAGTATATCCTCAAGTAAAATGGTTACATGAAAATGGAATTAAAGCTGACGTAATCATGGGATTTAAAAACAAAGAGATGGTTATATTAGAAGAAGATATGAAAAATGTTGCAGACAATGTATATGTAGCAACAGATGATGGTAGCTATGGATTTAAAGGAATGGTTACTAATAGATTAAAATCTTTGGTTGAAGAAGGTAAAAAATACGATACAGTAATTGCTATAGGACCAATGATAATGATGAAATTCGTATGTAAATTAACAGAAGAATTAGGTATAAAAACAATAGTTAGTATGAACCCAATTATGGTTGATGGAACAGGTATGTGTGGTGCTTGTAGAATAACTGTTGATGGAGAAACTAAATTTGCTTGTGTTGATGGACCTGAGTTTGATGGACATAAAGTAAACTTCGATGAAGCATTAAAAAGAACAACTATGTATAAGACTGAAGAAGTACAAAAGGATTCTATACAAAAAGGATGCAAAGTAGGAGGAAATAACTAATGGATAGAATGAAAAGAACTCCAATACAAGAACAAGATCCAAAGGTAAGAGCAACTAACTTTGAAGAAGTTTGTCTTGGTTACACTGAAGAAGAAGCAGTTCAAGAAGCTTCAAGATGTTTAAATTGTAAAAATAAACCTTGTGTATCTAAATGTCCAGTTGCAATAGATATACCAGAGTTTATTCATCATGTAAAAGAAAAAGAATTTGCACAAGCTGCAAAGGCTTTAGATAAATATACAGCACTTCCAGCAGTATGTGGAAGAGTTTGTCCTCAAGAATTACAATGTGAAAGCAAATGTGTTCTTGGAATAAAAGGTGAAGCAGTTGCTATAGGAAAATTAGAAAGATTTGTAGCAGACTGGTCAAGAAATAACAATGTAGATTTGACTAAAGAGATTGAAAAGAAAAATAAAAAAGTTGCTGTAATTGGTTCAGGCCCATCAGGAATAACTTGCGCTGGGGAGCTTGCTAAAATGGGTTACGATGTAACTGTATTTGAAGCTTTACATGAGCCAGGTGGAGTTTTACTTTATGGAATTCCTGAATTTAGATTACCAAAGGATACCGTTGTTAAGCATGAAGTAAATAACCTAAGAAAATTAGGAGTTAAAATAGAAACAAATGTAGTTGTTGGTAGAACAGTTACAATAGATGAATTAATGAATAATGAGAATTTTGAAGCTGTATTTATAGGATCAGGAGCAGGACTTCCTAAGTTTATGGGAATTCCAGGAGAAAACTTAAATGGAGTATTCTCAGCAAATGAATTCTTAACTAGAAATAACTTAATGAAAGCATTTAAAGATGAATATGCTACTCCTATAAAATCAGGTAAATGTGTTGCAGTAGTTGGTGGTGGTAACGTTGCTATGGATGCTGCTAGAACAGCTTTAAGACTTGGTTCAGAAACACATATAGTTTATAGAAGAAGTGAAGCAGAGCTTCCAGCTAGAGTAGAAGAAGTACATCATGCTAAAGAAGAAGGGGTTATCCTTGATTTATTAGTTAATCCTACAGAAATCCTTGGGGATGAAAATGGTTGGGTTAAAGGAATGAAATGTGTAAGAATGGAACTTGGAGAGCCAGATGCATCTGGAAGAAGAAGACCACAAGTAATAGAAGGTTCTGAGTTTACATTAGACTGTGATACTGTTATCATGTCACTAGGAACTTCACCAAACCCATTAATTCCAGCTACAACTAAAGGATTAGAAACTAATAAATATAAATGCATAGTTGCAGAGGAAGATACAGGACTTACTTCTAAAGATAAAGTATATGCTGGTGGAGATGCTGTAACAGGTGCAGCTACAGTTATACTTGCTATGGAAGCTGGTAAAAAAGCTGCTAAAGCTATTGATGAGCAATTAAGTAAATAAGGCATCTTCAAAAAATAAATAAGTCAGAATGCTCGTCTATTTTGTGTTATACTGCGTCAACAGAACCCTTAGATAGTGCTACTATCTGCGGAACTTGTTTCCTTGTCTAACTCAAAATATACTTTCCATCTTTGACTTATTATTTATTTTCAGATGCCTAAGTTTAAAAGCAGAATTAATAAAATCAAGCCATATTTTAAAGTTATGTGAAATTCTTTAAAATATGGCTTTTTTATATGATAAATATAGTATAATGAAACTGAAAACTAGTAGATTTCTAATAAAATTAAAGAAATTTTTGGAGTCATAGATTTATGACTAAAACTATAATAGATTAATTTAGATATTTAGAACTAATTAATACGAAAGTAGGGTGTATAAATATGTTATTAGATGTAGTAAAAAAATATTATGGAGAAGAATATGATTTAAACTGTGCAGAGACTATGATATATGCTGCCAACGAAGAATATGGTTTAAATTTGAGTAAAGAAACTTTTAAGACCATGGCTGCCTTTGGTGGAGGAATGGGTATAGAATCTACTTGCGGAGTTATCACAGGAGCCATATCTGTTCTTGGTATTTTATTTACAAAGGAAAGAGCTCATGAAAGTGACTATGTAAAAACTCTTACACAAGAATTCATAGAAAAGTTCAATAAAGAGTGTAATGCAGTGAATTGTGATGCTTTAAAGGAGCTATATAGGAATGATGAGATAAGATGTCTTAATATAGTGGAAAAAGGTGCAGTTATATTAGATAATATAGTAGTAAGAGAAAGAAATAAACAGTAATTGAGAATAATTTTAAAACTTAGTGCTGAGAATATTCTTAGCACTATTTTAAACTAGACATCAGATAAGTGTTATTGAGAGGAAGGTGATATGAATGGACTTTAAAGAAGTTGTTGAAGAAAATGGGAAAGTTATATTAAAGGATGTAAAGAATTTTGAACTTCCCCATATTTTTGATTGTGGACAATGTTTTAGATGGAACAGACAAGAGAATAATAATTATATAGGTGTGGCCTTCGGAAGAGTTATTGAAGTTGAAAAAAGGGATAATGATGTAGTTATATACAATACAGATTTAAAAGATTTTAATGACATATGGCTAAGTTACTTTGATCTAAAAAGAGACTATTCAGCTATAAAAGAGGAGTTTGAAAAGGATGAACTTTTAAAAAAAGCAGTAGAATTTGGTGTAGGAATAAGAATATTACAGCAAGACCCCTTTGAAATCCTAATATCTTTTATTATATCTGCAAATAATAGAATTCCTATGATTAAAAGAGCTATAGAGAATATAAGTAGAACATATGGCAAATCTATAGAATATAAGGGAAATACATATTATGCTTTTCCAACTTTAAAGGAATTTAGTATAGCAACAGTGGAAGATATAGAAGCTTTAAGTGTTGGATTTAGAGCTAAGTATATATTTAAGGCACTAGAAGATTTGAGTAGTGGCACCTATGACTTAAATGAAATAAAGCTAAGCGATGATGATGGATGCCATGAAGGCCTTAAAAACTTTAATGGAGTAGGTCCTAAGGTAGCAGATTGCATAATGCTATTTTCTATGGGGAAATATTCAGCATTCCCAGTGGATGTGTGGGTAAAAAGAGCAATGCAATTCTTTTATGTGGCACCAGATGTATCGTTACCTAAGATAAGACAGTTTGCAAGAGAAAAGTTTGGTAGCTTATCTGGATTTGCACAGCAATATTTATTTTACTATGCAAGAGAAAATAATATAAAGATAGACTAATATTTATATATGAAGATTTAAAAGATATATAAACTTATTCATGAAAAATATATTAAGGCATCTTCAAAAAATAAATAAGTCAGAATGCTCGTTTATCTGATGACTACCAGCTCTAATACTCCCATCTTCTTCAAAGTGGGAGTAAAGAGCTGCTACGTCCCTGGATAACGATTTCTAAGCTTCGAAGAAACTAAGAAATCTGTTAATTTTGTGTTATACTGCGTCAACAGAACCCTTAGATAGTGCTACTATCTGCGGAACCTGTTTCCTTGTCTAACTCAAAATATACTTACCATTTTTGACTTGTTATTTATTTTCAGATGCCTGAAAACAGCTTATAAACTAAGGGTATACAAGGTGGGAAAGGAATGGAGAATAAAAATAAGATAAAAAAGTATGTAATAAATGGATTAATATGGACTATAGTTGTAGTAGTATTAATAATAGCATATTGGGAATTTTCTAAGAAATTCACTGTTTTTAGAGATCCGGAAGAATTAAAAAAATTAATACTATCCTTTGGAAGTTATAGTATAATTGCATTTGTAGTACTCCAAATGATACAAGTAATAATATTCTTTATACCAGGAGAAGTTGTTCAAGTAGCAGGTGGATACATATTTGGACCAGTAGTAGGTGGAATTGCCTCTGCTGTAGGAATAATTCTTGGAAGTGTAGTTGCATATTTTATAGCTAAATTATGCGGAAAAAGATATATAAATAAACTTATTGAAAAAAATAATTTAACTAAGATGAAGAGGATATTAGATGCTGGAAGTAATAATATAGTTATCTTTGTAATATACTTTATACCTGGAATACCTAAAGATATACTAGTTTATGTAGCTGGTATATCAAATGTAACCTTAAGTGACTTCATATTATATTCTTCTGCAGGTAGATTACCATGGATTATCACATCTGCCATGTTCGGTCACGGTATACATAGTGGAGATTATGTATCTATGATAATTATAGGTATAATATCAGGAGTCTTATTTTTAGTAGGAATATTAAGAGGACATAAGATTATAGACTTTTTTCATAGAGCTTTAAAGCATAAAGGCAAAAATAAGAGAAAATAAGAGAAAATATTACCATGAGTGAGATATTTTCAAATATTTGCTTATTTTACGAGGTTCTATTAGAATTAAAGATTTGCTTATAAAATAATAATTATATATTATTATATTGTAGTTAGCACTCAATGATTGTGAGTGCTAATAAGTAGTGATAAATAAAAAAATTATATAAATAATAAACAATAGGAGGGTTTTTTATGAATATCAGACCATTAGGCGACAGAGTTGTAATCAAGAGATTAGAATCTGAGGAAATAACTAAAGGGGGAATAGTTCTAGCAGGTACTGCAAAAGAAAAACCACAAGAGGCAGAAGTCGTTGCAGTAGGGCCAGGAACTTACTCTCATGGAAGAGAAATTAAGATGGAAGTCAAAGTAGGAGATAAAATATTATTCTCTAAATTTGCAGGCACAGAAGTTAAATTCGAAGGACAAGAATATATAATATTAAAACAAGAAGATATATTAGCAATCTTAGAATAAGTCATCTTAAAAAAATAAATAAGTCAGAATGCTCGTTTATTTTGTGTTATACTGCGTCAACAGAACCCTTAGATAGTGCTACTATCTGTGGAACCTGTCTCCTTGTCTAACTCAAAATATACTTCCCATCTTTGATTTGTTATTTATTTTCAGATGCCTAAGTAATATATCTTATAAGTTTAAAGAAAACAATTTAAATGTTAAGCTGGAAAATTCACATATAATAGGAGGTAAATGAATATGGCTAAAAGTATTTTATTCGGAGAAGAATCAAGAAGAGCTATGCAAAGAGGTGTAGATGTACTTGCAGATACAGTTAAGGTAACTTTAGGACCAAAAGGAAGAAATGTTATATTAGATAAAAAATTTGGTTCACCACTTATAACAAATGATGGTGTTACAATAGCTAGAGAAATAGAACTTGAAGATGCATATGAAAATATGGGTGCACAACTTGTAAAAGAAGTTGCAAACAAAACAAATGATGTAGCTGGAGACGGAACTACAACTGCTACAG
Source organism: Clostridium subterminale (assembly GCF_039521425.1). Classification (NCBI taxonomy): domain Bacteria; kingdom Bacillati; phylum Bacillota; class Clostridia; order Eubacteriales; family Clostridiaceae; genus Clostridium; species Clostridium subterminale. Next base: position 561,638 of record NZ_BAAACI010000007.1, on the reverse strand, counting down.
TACTTGCTCAAGCTATCATAAGAGAAGGACTTAAGAACGTAACAGCTGGTTCAAATCCAATGTTATTAAGAAATGGTATAAGAATGGCTGTAGATACAGCAGTTGAAGAAATAAAGAAATACTCTAGACAAGTAGATGGAAAAGAAGACATAGCAAGAGTTGCAGCAATATCAGCAGCAGACGAAGAAGTTGGAGCTCTAATAGCTACAGCGATGGATAAAGTAGGTAACGAAGGTGTTATCGCTGTAGAAGAGTCTAAAACAATGGGAACAGAACTTGATGTTGTTGAAGGTATGCAATTTGATAGAGGATATTTAAGTGCATATATGGTAACTGACACAGATAAGATGGAAGCTGTACTTGATAATCCATACATTTTAATAACTGATAAGAAAATATCTAATATCCAAGAATTACTTCCAATTCTTGAGCAAATAGTACAACAAGGTAAAAAACTTTTAATAATCGCTGAAGATGTTGAAGGTGAAGCAATAGCTACTTTAGTAGTTAATAAATTAAGAGGAACATTTACATGTGTTGCTGTTAAAGCTCCTGGCTTTGGAGATAGAAGAAAAGAAATGCTTGAAGATATAGCTATATTAACAGGAGGTACAGTAATTTCAGAAGAATTAGGATACGACATTAAAGATGCAACTATCGATATGTTAGGAAAAGCTGATAGTGTTAAAATTACTAAAGAAAATACTGTTATCGTAAATGGAAAAGGTAAGAGTGAAGATATAGCATCTAGAGTAAATCAAATTAAGAAACAAATGGAAGATACGACTTCTGAATTTGATAAGGAAAAATTAAATGAAAGACTTGCAAAACTTGCTGGTGGAGTTGCAGTAATCAAAGTTGGTGCTGCTACTGAAACAGAATTAAAAGAGAAAAAATTAAGAATAGAAGATGCTCTTGCTGCTACAAAAGCTGCAGTTGAAGAAGGTATCGTTGCAGGTGGTGGAACTGTTTATATCAATGCAATAGAGGCAGTTGCTAAACTAACTTCAGATGTTTCAGAAATCCAAGTAGGTATCAATATTGTAAGAAGAGCTCTTGAAGAGCCATTAAGACAAATAGCTACAAATGCTGGTGCAGAAGCTTCAGTAGTAGTTGAAAGAGTTAGAAATTCAGCTACAGAAATAGGATATGATGCATTAAGTGCTGAATATGTAGATATGATTAAAGCTGGAATAGTTGACCCAACTAAAGTTACAAGAAGCGCACTTCAAAATGCTGCATCTGTAGCTGCAACATTCTTAACAACAGAAGCTGCTGTTGTTGATATTCCAGATAAGAACCCAGCTCCAATGCCAGGTGGCCCAGGAATGGGAATGGACGGAATGTACTAAAATAAATAATAAAAAATAAAATTAAGACTTTCATGAGGTTTTCATGAAAGTCTTTTTATATACAAAAAAACTTAATTACGATAAATTTTAGTGTTAGATGTTATAAAATAATACATAACAAGGAAAAAAACTAGAAGTATAATACAAAATATAGTATAATATGTTTAAATATTTATAAATTTATATTTTTACATCAAAAATTTATAAAGCAATAAAATGATTTTAGATACAATGATGCAACTTTTTTATTTGGGTACCTTGAAAGTTGTTGAGTTAATGGTACAACCGGCTAAATTATTAATTTAGTCGGTTTTTTTGTGTTCATTTATATGCATATATGTAAAAATGTGGTACAATAGTTTTAAAATAGAAATAAATGTAAAAGGATAATAAATAATGGGTTTTATAGTATTTTTATATGGAATAGTAATAGGAAGTTTTTTAAATGTATGTATTTATAGAATACCTAATAATCAGTCATTAATTAGTCCACCCTCTCATTGTGGAAATTGTGATACTAGATTGAAATGGAAGGATTTAATACCAATAGGAAGTTATCTATGGCTTAAGGGTAAATGTAGATACTGTGATTCTAAGATTTCTATGAGGTATCCATTAGTAGAAGGACTTACAGGCATTTTATTAGTAGGAATATATCTAAGATATGGTATAGGGTTAAACTTTTTTAAGTACTCTCTTTTAACTTTATTTTTAATAGTGATAGCCCTTATAGATTATGATACTACAGATGTATATTCTAGCGTAGTTTATAGTGGAATGGCAGTGGGGATAATCTTTATCATTATAGAAGCTGTAGGATATTCTCACAGTATAACTACTTATATTATTGGTGGATTAATAGGTCTTGGTGTTATTGGTTTAATATATGTTTTAACTGGTGGCATGGGTGCTGGAGATATTGAGATAGCAGTATTATGTGGATTGTTCCTAGGATGGAAATTAGAGATATATTTTTTACTCATATCCTTTATTATAGGGGGATCAATTGCAGTTACTCTAATTGCACTAAAAAAGAAATTGAAGGATGAGTATATTCCTTTAGGACCAAGCTTAGCAATGGGAGCATATATAGTTTTAATCATAGGAGAACAATACATATTAAATTTTATTTAGTATGAGAAGTTTTAAGAAATTAAAAGAAATATAAAACTTTTAGATAAAATCACGTAAATTAATTGTAAAGGTGAGGTGGGATAAATGGCAAGGAATACTGTTAGACTAGGTGACTTGCTAGTAAGAGCAAATAAGATTACCAGGTCACAATTATCAGAAGCCTTAGAAATTCAAAAGGTAAAGAGAAAGAAATTAGGAGAATTACTAATTGAAGAAGGTATTGTAACAGAGGATATTATTATAGAGGTACTTCAAGAACAGCTAGGTATTGAAAGGGTAACTTTGAGTAATATAGATGTAGACTCTAAGGCAGTTAAATTAGTTAATGAAGGCTTATGTAGAAAATATGAACTATTCCCTTTTTATACTGCTGATGGAGTAATAAAGGTAGCTGTGTCAGATCCTTTAAATATATTTGCAATGGATGATGTAGCTATAACCACAGGACTAAGAGTAGAGCCTTATATATCCACAAAGGATGATATACATAAGGCTACAGAAAAATATTATTCAGATAGAAATGTGGAAAGTGCTGTAGAGGAGATAACTAGGTCTAGGATAGTATTTCAAAATAAGACGGAAGATTTAGAAAAGATTGATGAAGTTAAAAATGCTCCCACAGTAAAACTAGTAGACTCTCTACTTAAAAATGCAGTGGAGCAAAGAGCTTCAGATATTCATATAGAGCCCTATGAAAAATATATAAGAGTTAGATATAGAAACGATGGTCAGTTAGAGGAGATATCGTCCTTAAATATTGATGTACTTCCAGGAATAGTTACTAGAATAAAAATTTTAGCAGATCTTAACATAGCTGAGAGAAGGATTCCTCAGGATGGAAGAATAGTTACTGTAATCAACAATAAAAATATAGACATGCGTGTGTCTATAATACCTCTTATTACCGGAGAAAAGGTTGTGATAAGAATACTAGATAGAAGTAACTATAAAATTGGAAAAGATAATTTGGGAATGAGTAGTGAGGATATAAAAAAACTTGAAAATATTATATCTGCTCCCCATGGAATAATTTTAGTAACAGGACCTACAGGAAGCGGAAAATCTACCACCTTATATACTATTTTAGGAGAACTTAATGATACTAATAAAAACATAGTCACTGTAGAAGACCCTGTGGAATACTCCATGGATGGAATAAATCAAGTGAATGTAAATAGTAAGGTAGGACTTACCTTTGCTACAGGATTAAGATCTATATTAAGACAAGACCCAGATGTAGTGATGGTGGGAGAGATAAGAGATAGTGAGACCGCTGAAATTGGTATAAGAGCTGCTATAACAGGTCACTTAGTTCTTAGTACACTGCACACTAATGACGCACCATCCTCAGTAATAAGACTTATAGATATGGGAATAGAGCCTTTCTTAGTAGCTACTGCTATAAAAGGAGTAATAGCTCAAAGGCTTGTGAGAAGAATATGTCCAAGCTGTAAGGAAGCCTATGAAGGGGATGAAGCTGAAAGGAAATTGCTCAGTTTAAATGCTGATGATAAGATAACTCTTCATAGAGGAAAGGGATGTGCTAGCTGTAATTATACTGGTTACAGTGGTAGGCTAGGCGTCTATGAAATAATAAATGTAGATAGAGATATAAAGGATTTGATTATAAAGTCTAATAATACAGAAGAACTAAAGGATGAAGCTGTGAAAAAAGGAATGAAGACTTTGTCAGATAGTTGCAGAGAATTAGTTCTTAATGGTGAAACAACTATGGAAGAAATGATGAAGATAATATTTATGGATAACTTGTAGAGGAAGGAGATCTAAATTATGTCTAAATATAAATATAAGGCTATTAGCTCTAAGGGTGAAGTTATTCAAGGGGTACATGAATGTAAGAGTAGAGAAGATGTTTTAAATCTTATGATGTCTAATGGATATTCACCCCTATCCATTGAAGAAGCTTTAGGAAGTAAAGAAATTATTCTAGGAAAGAGAAACAAGGTTAATAACAAGGATATTTCTATATTTTGTAGACAATTAGCTACCATGATAGAAGCAGGAGTTTCCATAATTAATGCCATAAGTCTGTTATCAGAACAAATACCTAATAAAAAGCTTAGAGAAGTTCTTGGAAAAGTAGATGAAGATATAAGAAAAGGTGAAGAATTATCTGTAGCCATGGGTAAATACTCTAATGAATTTCCAACACTGCTTATCAGTATGATTCAGGTTGGAGAACAAAGTGGTACCTTAGATTCCATCATGAACAGGATGGCTACTTATTATGAAAAGCAAACAAAGATGAATGGTAAGCTTAAAAATGCCTTAATCTATCCAGGCATATTAGCTACAGTAACAGTTTTTGTAGTGGTATTTATTCTAACTTATATAATGCCAATGTTTATGGATATGTTTGAATCAGCAGGTTCAGAACTTCCAGCCATGACAAGGATAGTACTATCCATGGGAGATGCCATAAGGCACTACGGTATATTAATAGGTCTTGTTATTATAGGCTTAGTAGTAGGATTTAAATATTACACCAAGAGAGTTGACTCTGGAATTTATATGTACAGTAAATTTAAACTAAAAAAGTCTCTCTTTAAGGACTTAAATCAAAAAATTGTAGTATCGAGATTTGCGAGAGGACTATCCACAGTTCTAGGAGCAGGACTATCCATAGCCAGCTCCATTGATGTAGTATCTGCAGTACTAGAAAATAAATATGCAGATGTAAAACTAAAAATAGTAAAAGAAAGAATGTTAGCTGGAGATACACTATCCGATGCCATAAAGGAATCAGAGTTATTTCCACCTATGCTAGGGTCTATGATAAAAATCGGAGAAGAAGCTGGAGAACTAGACAACATACTAAGCAAAACAGCAGACTTCTACGACGAAGAGCTAGAAAGAGCAATAGAAGCCTTCACCACAATCCTAGATCCAATAATGCTAATAATAATGGGAGTAGTAGTAGGATTTCTAATAATCTCCATACTAACTCCAATGTTCGAAATGTACAACGTAATGTAATAGTGTTAATCAATGGGTGGTAGCCTTTGGGGGTTCGAGGAAGTACAAGCTAAGGTTATACCAATGCTTGTACCAATATGGTCTTAATTAGGTAAAACTCATTAAAATAAAATAAATAATCAGGAGGTCATTTAAAATGATAAAAAGAGCAAACAACAAAAAGAAAAAAGGATTTACCCTAATAGAGCTAATCATAGTTCTAGCAGTAATGGCAATCATAGCATTAATAGCTATACCAAACTTCACAGCAGTAAGAGAAAATTCTAAAATTAAAGCAGATAAGCAAAGCTGTGAAACAATTGAAAGAACAGTATTAATGTTAGTTTCAGATGAATCTATAACTGGAAACGGAACAATAGAACTAACTCCACCAGGAACAAACTTACCAGAAGAAGATGGTGATATAAAAGGTTCTAATGGAAGAACTGCTAAAGTAATAGTAGAAGAAGCATTAAATGAAGTTAAGGCACCTCAAGGTAAAGTTGGAGAAGTAAAGGCAACTTCTTACGAAATAAAAATCGAAGATGGTAAAGTTGATGCTGTAACAAAATAATTTAACTAACATATCTTATCAAACAAACATAAGTGTAAGGCCATCCTTTGCACTTATGTTTCTAAAAATAAATAAAACATTCCTCTACAAGCTTAAACACCATTTATATCAACACTTAAACCATGGAAGAACATAAAAACATAAAAAGCTAAAAACATTGAAATTGTTGAAAATTTTATAAAATACATATATAAAGAATTCGTGAAATAAACATGGAAATTCCATATCCTATACATAACTACTAAAACAGCAAAAACACTGCAAAGTATTGATGCCACAATAACTAGTTAACTATTTTAATAGTTTTATATATAAATATTTATATATTTTCATAGGTAAATAGTTTTATATAAAAAATTTTGTGTAGTTATATATTTACTCCGATGACTACTAGCTCTCTAATACCTCCATCTTCTTCGAAGTGGAAGTGAAGAGCTACTACGTCCCTGGATAACGATTTCTAAAGCTTCGAAGAAGCTAAGAACTCTGTTACTCCGATGACTACCAGCTCTATAATACCTCCAGCTTCTTCAAAGTGGGAGTAAAGAGCCGATACGTCCCTGGATAACGATTTCTAAGTATCGAAAATACTGATACTAAGAAATCTGTTTATTTCGAGATATTTCTCGGGTAATAAAGAAGATATATGAAATTTAATAGAAGTTATAAAAGAAAAACATTGAAATTGAAAGTTATTTAGGTAGCTAAGTTATTAGAACCTTAGTGCATATAAAATAGATATAAATATAATGATGAATAGCAATAAGCAAGGTGAAATTTATAAGTAATGAACAAGTCGAAATTATTATAATTAAAACAAAAATTCTTGTAATTAAATAAAAACTGATTTACATATTAAAGATTAATTGAATATAAAGGATTTGAGAAGAAGGGAGTGCTAATTTTGAGTTTGTTTAGCAAGTCTAAGGTAAATAAGAGTGAAGAGTTAAAGAATAAGGAAATTCAAGTAAATATAGATAATAGCACCTTATTAAATAAGGAAGGTTATCATAAAGGAATTGATGTTGAAAATTCTAATAAGGAATCCATATGGAACAGAGATATAAAATTACAGGATCTTAAGTTTAAAAAAATAAAAAAAGTTAATGATGATAAACCTGCTAAACCTAAGAGTATAAAACTTGTAAGTCTTGATATAGGATCCAAAGATATAAAAATAGTTGAGGGACAAGTTAAGAATGGAAAAATAAAGGTTTATAGCATGAGTAAAATAAAATCTCCAGAGGACATTATCCAAGATGGAGAACTTTACAACGAAGATTCCATTTTACTTAAATTAAAGGAGGAAATGAAAAGTTCAGGGATGAAATCTAAGAATATAGCTATGGTTTCTTCCTCATCTACAATTATAAGTAGAGAGCTTATAGTTCCTTATGTGGAGAATAGTGAAGAATTAAGAACTTTAGTTAATTATGAAATAGAGCAATTTTTAGCTATAAATTTAAATAATTATGTAATTCAATTTATGAGTTTGGAAGAAGTTATAGTGGATAGTGTTAGGAAACAAAAAATATTTACTATTATATATCCAAAGAATCTTATTGATTCCTATAGAAACTTAGTTGAAAAGCTACTTGTAAATCCATATTCCTTAGATATAACAAATAACTCCATAAGAAAGCTTAGTAGTATTGCAGAGATATACAATGTGGATTTAATAAAGAAAGAAGAATCTGTATTGTATTTAGACTTAGGTCATAAAAATATAAACTTATCTATAGTTAATAATAATAAATTAGAGTTTATAAGAGTTATACCAATTGGTGGAATAGAGATAGATAAGTTTATTGTTGATTTAAATGGAATATCCATGGAGGAAGCAGAGGAAGTAAAGAAGACTCAGGTTGAAGTAGGAAAGCATAGAAAAGAAAATGAACTTAATGACGGAGTGGTAGAAGTTATAGAAGGCTGGCTAGATGATTTAAACAGAATAATACAGTTCTATACTAATAAAAGTAATGGGAAAAAGATTAATCATATATATTTATACGGTGGAACTTCCAAGCTGAAGGGAATAGATGAATATATAGCCTTAAAGACTGGGATAGAAACTACAAAAATCATTACAGTTAACAATATAGAATTTGATAAAAATATAAATACAACAACTATTGAAGAATATGTTAATGCATTAGGTGCATTAATAAGATTGTAGGTGAGATTATGAATGATTTGAATTTTTTTTATGTGGATACAAATAAAGAAAGTGATGCAGAAGTAAAGAAAGCCATTTTTAGTGCGGCAGCTATAGTTGGTGTAGGTATTATAGGAACATTAGCATTTAATGCCTTTGGAATTTATAGAGCTGAAAGTTCAATAAGCAATCTTAATAATAAAATCAATGAAGAAGCTTTTGTAGAAAGTTATAAAGAAAGCTTAGCTGCAGCTACAGAGAAAGAAACCTTTTCTACCTATAACAGTAAGCTAAATGAAATCTTCCGTGGCATAACTGATAGAAATAAATTGAGTCCTGAGTTTATAGAGGAGATAAACTATACCCTTCCTAAAGAAGTGTATTTTAAGTCTATGAATTTTGCAGCGGGCTCTATAGAAATAAACGCTACAGCTACAAATAGAGAGGCTATTGCTGAGTTCCAACATAATATTAATAATATTGAATTCATAGAAGAATCTCATATAGGTGGTATAGTGTCAGATTTAGGTGAAGGAGAAAAAGAGGTCTTTACCTTTACTATGACCTGTAAACTAAAGGAGGCATACTATAATGAAAGTAAGTAAAAGAGAAAAATTTTTATTAGGAGTATTAGTCCTCGTAATAATATGTGCAGGATACTATAAGCTAGTTTATGAAAAGCAATATGCTAAATTTCAAGAAGTTAAACAGCAAGAATCAGAGTTAAATAAGAAATATAATGAGATGCTTACCAATATAAATACTATTACAAAGAATAAAAGTGATATAAAGATTTTGAAGGATAGTATAGGTTCAAAATCTATGCTTTTATATCCTGAAATGTATCAAGATAGAATAATCATAGAGCTAAACAAACTGCTAAATGAAGCTGGAATCAAGGGAAGCTTAACTTTTTCTGAGGTTACAATATCTCCAATAGAAGCTTATTTTTCTGAAGTAGCAGAAGCTAAGGCAAAACCATCCCTAGAGCAGGTAGTGGAAGAATCAAATAAAGAAAAGACCAAGGAAGATGTAGAAGGAAAACTTGAGGAAACTAAAGAGCTTGGAGAAGAACAAGCTGATAAAAGAGATGAAGGAGAATCAAAGGAAACTAAGGTAGAGCAGATGAAGGTATCTGTATCCTTTAATGGTACCTATAAAAATGTTACTAAGTTTGTAAAGATAGTATCAGAATATGAAAGACTTTTAGCTATGCCAAATATAAACATTACTGCCTCAGGAAATGATGAAGTATCTGGAACCTTAGACTTAGAATTTTACTCCATACCTAAAATCAATTCTTATGAAGATGCAAAATATTTAAAATGGCCTTTTGATGAGAAGTACGGAAAGGAAAATCCTTTTTTAGAGGGAAGTCAAAGTTTATTAGCATCAAGAACTAATGAGGAAAACAAGTATGTCATAGTTATGGCTTTAAAAGGTGTGAATTCAGATTTACCAAGCTTAACCTTAGGAAAGGAAGATGATTTAACTAGAGAAACTTATATATATAACGATGAAAATAAAAAGGTAGATGTGGAGATTGAGGTAAATAAAGAAGGTGGCAAGTACTATATTAAGTACAAGACAGAGAAAGCTAGCTATCCATCAGATTACAGCAAAAACGGTATAGAGTTAAAGAATGTGGATGAAGAAAATATAAATATTGGAATATATTCATCTAAACGTATAGGTATCGATGACAAGGTAGGAGCAAATATAAAAGTAATAAACAACACTAATAATAAGAAGGTTTCATTGACCATAATTGATGATGATAAAACTAATCCAAGGGTGCAAATTACACCAGAAGGAAAGGTGGAGTATGTTAATAAATAAAGTTACTAAACCTAGAAAAAGTAAAAAAGGCTTTACTCTTCTAGAGGTAATAATTAGCTTTGCTCTAATTTCAATTATTCTTATTCCCATAGCTAACATAGTACTGACTTCTGTTAAGATTAATAAAACCACAGAAAATAAACAACAAGCTAAGGCAGTACTTCAGGAAACTGTAGAAAATATTAAGGCTATAGATAGTTTATCTAGTGCTGTATCCACTCCTTTAACCAATGGAATTACTTTAAGTGAGACCACAGGGGAGGATAATAAATTAATATATTCCCTTAGTGGGAATGTAAATGGGTTTTCTATAGAAGGCTATATAAAAGAAAATTCTGTGGTAACTAATAATAAAGTTAGTGAAATGAAGGTTGATAGAACTATATATTTTTATGATGGATCCATATCAATATCAAATAGTAAGGGGATTATAGGAGAAGCTATAAAAAAATCCATAGGTAATTCAGTGATACCTTCAGAGGAAGTTACTATAGAAATGAAAGAATCAGGGGAGATAAATGTTACTTATGGTAAAAGTATCATTGCTATCCCAAAACCAGAAGATAATGCATTACTGATATGCTTAAATGAGGATAGTGATAAGAAATTAAATTTAAGTGTAGAAAATAACAGCAAAGCAGAAAAATTAAAAATTTATCTATATAATGGGGAAAAAGTATCTGAAAGGCAAGATGTTATAATATCTAAATTTAATGGCCAAGTAGAGTTAATAGAAGGGGTTAAGGATAGTGAGGATATTATTAATGAAAAATTGTACTTTGTAGAACTAACAGCTGATAAAAATGGGGAAGTAGTAGAAACTATGAATTTAGAGCTACTTAAATAGCATAAGTAATTAAAAAGGGGTTTTAATAGAGTTATTAAATTAAGAGGAGGGAGAAGATGAGAAAAAGAAAGACTAAAGGTTCATCTATGTTACTTGTAATAGCTGTATTTGGTATATTAGCTACTTTGGCACTGGCTATGCTAGGGGCTACCTATGCAAACTATAAGCTAAGAGTAGAAGAGAACAATAGGGTTAAAAATCTTTATTCTGCTGAATCTGGAATTGATAAGGCTTATGCTAAAATGACTGAAGTGATAGAGATAGCTATAGAAGAAGGAATAAAAGAAGGTAATACTAAAAATACAATAAAGGAACAAAATGTAACTTTTAAAGAGGTTTATAACAAGTATTTAGGTGATAGTCTTGAGAGTTATGTATCTGGAGAATATGTAATAAATAATAACAAAGCAGTGGTGAAGTGCGAATTAAAGGCTCTTGCTAAGGAAAATGAGTCTTCAGACTATAAAATTGTTAAGATAACTTCTAACTATATAGATGCTAAAGGCAAAGAAAGAATAGTAAATGTCTCTTATAATTTAGCTACACCAGAAGACTATAGAGTTCTTGATAAAGCAGATGGAAAAACTTCTAAATTAATAAATTATACTTTAGCAGCAGATGGAAACTTAACTATTGCTACTGATTCATCCCATGTTAAGGATGGTAATCTTGAAATAGACGGAAACCTTTGGATTCAAGGTTTAAGAAGCAAAGACATGGCTAAAGCTCCAACCATAGATAAGTATAAGGGCGGAATTGAGATAAATAATACTGATACGGAATTTAACGGACAAGTTAATACAGCTGCTAATATTACCGTAGACAAAAGTAAGGTAATTATTAAGCCTATAGCTTTAAAAGATAAAGAAACTGATAATAAGGTTTATGCAGAAAATATATTCTTAGGAAACTTAGCACAAGGTGATGTGGAAGGTGGAATAGATGTAGATTGCAGTAAGGCAGATTTATATCTAGCTAATGATTTAGTTATAGGAGCTAGTGATGCAAAAATTAATATAAAAAATCTTTATGGCTTTAATGACTTAAATATTGATTCACCTACAGAGAATGGAGAAGTCGTAAGGGGTTCTAGCTCCATTATTATTAATTCTATGAAGTGGCCAAGTAATAAAGGTAAGGTGACAGTTAGTGACAGTGCATATTTAATGGGTTCTGCTTATATAAAGACTCATAATGAGCCTTATCAGACAGGAGAGTCTGTAGCCTTAAAGGGTAATTATAAGGCTTATACTAAGGACTTTCAAGGAAACTATAGTGATGACCAATATGAGTATTTAGACCCATTAGTGCTTATAACTAAAAATGCAGCAGGACAACCTTTAAATGTAGTGGATAAAGCAGAGCACTTTGTAGATTATAGTAATTCTGAAGATGCAGAGATAAGAGCAAGGGGAATATCATTGCCACAGAAAACTTATACTGCTGGAGCATATATTTCAGGAGAAAAAGTCCATGGAAATTCAGTGAGTATTAATACCAAAGAGGTTGATGCAGTAAAAAAGATGAAGGAAAGTTTTGTACGAGCTGTTTATTATATGGGAAATGAAGAGTATGATGCAAACAAATTTCCAGAGGGTAAGGCTATTTATACTGTAGAAAACCAAATAAATTGGGATGGTGTATCCTCATTAATTGCAGATAGAGGTAACATTATTGAGTTAGAAAATATGGTAATTGTCTTAAATGATGATGAAAATAGAGATATTGAAATTAACAATAATAAAATCATATTAAGACATGAAAGTAAAGCAGCTGCCTATAATAAGGAATTTAATAGGGATGCAATTAAGGATATAACCTATATAGTAGTAACCAAGGGCAATGTAAATTACATTGCAACTAAGGACTATAAAGGCACTATTATATCCCTAAAAGATATAAATATAAAGAATTCTAAGGGTATAATAGGAACTGCAAAATTATCAGAAGAGGATCTAAAGGATAAGAAGAATAAAGGTGTATTAGATTTTATCTTTACTCAAGGTAAAAACTTAGTAACAGAGAAAATTATACTAGCTACAGATTTGATTACAAAGGAAAAGTGGACACTAGAAAAATAAGTTATAGAGGTAGTGGGATGATGATTTTAAATAGAAAGAAAAAAGGGGTAACCTTAATAGAACTAGTAATAGCATTAGGGCTCCTATCTATAGTTACTTTATTCATATTCTCCTTTTTCTTTTCTAATGAAAGAAAGCTAGAGGCGATAAACACTAGATCTGACCTTCAATATGAAGCTAAGGTGATTTTAGATACTATATCTAAATATGCCATGGCAGCTACTAAATGTGAAGTAGATAAAGAACTTGATGGTACTGTAAAAGCTGTAAAAGCCATAACATTCTCAAGGGTTGAAGATGATGGTACAGTAACTAATGAAGGAGTTAAATTTATCATTGAAGAAAGTAATATTTATCTATCTACAAAAGAAGATGGAAAAAGGTTGATAGGTTCACATTTACAGCATATAAAAGCTTCAGATGATACCTCAAAGAGTATAGAAATTAAATTATCATTAAAAGAAGAGGATATAGATTATTCAGTAAAAGAAAGTTTTTTATTTAGAAATAGTCATAAGAAGTAATGATTTAAACTTCATTGGGAATAAAGTTCCCTCTAAAGCAAGGAAGTCTGTTAACAACCTACTAATGGTGATGGAGGTGGATAAAATGAAAAAAAGAATCGGTTACAAAGCAATATTGTGCATAGGACTTATTCTCTGTATGACAGTTACCCTAGTAATGACTTCTGCAACAAATGCCAGTGCTGAAGTAGCAACAAAGCCTACCTTTGATGTAAAGATAAATTCAGTATCCCCTGAATTCCCTAAGGTAGGAGAAGATATTACAGTAAGTGGAGAAATAGTTCCTAAAGAATTTGAATCAGAGGTTCCATCCAAGGAAATTGTATTAGTACTAGATGTATCGGGGAGTATGAAAGATGCTATTAATGTGGAATGTGCTAATGAAAGAGTAAAATATTGTACAACACATGGTAGGACTAGCTGTGAAGAAGATACTCCTTGTAGATTAGAAAAGCGTTTGTATAACAATTGGTATGGATGGTTATGGTATTGTAAAGAACATGGAGGATGGAGTTATAACTCTAATGAAGATTGTAACAATAGAATAACTCACCAATGGGTAGAAGATTATTGTACAGAACATGATAAAATCAGTTCACATACTGTTAGAACAACAAAGATAAAAGAGCTAAAAAAAGCAGCTAAGAACTTTGTAGATAAGATGAAGGATGTACCTAACTTAAAGATTAGTATAGTTGCATACTCTACAGAAGCAACTATAAATCCTAATGGTAAAAATGGTAATAAATATGTGTCAGATGTTGATAAGAGGAATGGTCATAATATACCTAATTATATTTCGATTGGTAATGAATTTATAAATATAGATGATAAGGTACTCACATCTATGATAGACGAGCTAGAACCTTTGGGAGGAACTAATACTGGGGAAGGCTTAAGAAAAGCTCAATATATGCTTGAAAATGGAAACCCTAATGCTAATAAAACTATAGTTTTGATGTCCGATGGATTACCAACATTTTATTCAGTGAAGTCAAGAAATAAAGAAAACTATACAATTATAGATAAAGAAAATCCAAATTTCGCTGGAAGTGGAAGTAACGTAACTGAGGAGACTGTTTCCTATGCCACTACCATTGGAGAAATTGTAAAAGAAACAGCAAACAATGTATTTTCTATTGGGTATGATTTAGGAGATGAAAATAGTACAAGTAATAAAACGTTAAAAAGTATCCATGAATCTATGGGGGGAGTAGGTAAAAACTTTTTTGCATCTAATGATGGAGCCATAGATAATGTATTCCAACAGATAGCTACAGAAATATTATCTACTTATGCTATTAATAATGTAAAAATGGAACTGAATCTTAAATCAGGATTTTCTCTAAGTGTTGGAGGAAATAATGTAGACATTGATAATATATTATATAAAACTGATGGTGAGATTAAAAATGGCAAGGTGACCTATAAAGCAGACCCTGTACATTTTAAATTTATAATTAAAAGTGAAGTAGCAGGACAGCATGAACTCTTTAATGGGTCTACAGTGAGTTTCCCTTGGAAGAACGAGAACATAATTGCTCCAGTACCTAGCATAAATGTCAACATAGATAAAAATGAATTACCTAATATTACAGCTAGGCTAACAAGTCAAGCTGAAGTACAGGCTTATTCAGGAGATGAAATAAAGGTAACCTATGATGTAATAGGAGAAGATTTTACCTATAAAGATAGTAGCAGTAATATGAGGGGAAAAGATATAGCTATAGTATTAGATGTATCAAAGTCTATGCTAAAAGGTGGAAAATTAGATGAGATAAAAACTGCTTTGATAGATTCATTAATTAACAACAGTGGCTTAGCCGGTGATAATGTAAACTTTAGTTTAATAACTTTTAATAATAAATATGAAGTACATTCTGAGCTAACTAATAATCGAAATGAAATGATAAAAATGATTCAAGCTATAGATATCGAAGATAATGGAAAAGAGGATAACAATGCAAGGCAGATAGGCGATGCTATGGTAAAGGCAAAGGAAATACTTGATGCTAAAAATGATAATGCAGATAAATATATGGTGTTAATTGCATCAGATCATTTAAACTACAATAATCAAAAGCTTCCTAATTTAGATGATGAAAAGTATAATATCATGAGCTTAAATTTAAAAAAGGGAAATAAATGTTTAGATCAATTGCATAAAGAAATGGGGGAAACTCTAGAAAATTATTTTATAAGTGAAGATAAAAGCGGTGATGATATAAAGAATCCTTTAATGGGTGATTTAGCTGATAGAATAATTTCTCAAGGTAGATATAATGATTATGTAATTCCAACAGAATTTAGAGTAAACTTAGGCGATAATTTTACCATGGTTTCTAGTGCTAAATCCTTAAAAGATGGAATAGCAACAATTGAAGGACCACAGGTTAAATATATAAGTAAAGGTGATGGAAAATACCAAGCTGAAAGTAAAGCTTATAAAGTGAGTTTTACAATAAAACCTAACCAGGATAAAAACGGAATGCTATCCTTTGGAGATAATAATGTAATAGCCTATAATAACTTACTTAAAGAAGAGGTTACAAAGGGAATACAAACTCCTAAAGTAAATATAATATCTCCAGTAAAAGACTTAGCCCATGGATTAGATAACGGACTTATAAGTGGTGGATATAGTGTCGCAGAGGGAGAGGTACGTATAGCTAATGATATGAAGGTTAATATAGCATCCGTAGCTACTATATCATCTAGCAATGTCAATGTGGAACTTAGAATAAATAAGGATATAGATTTACAGGATTTAAGTAAGATAAAGATTTATACTATTAAGGATGGGAATTTAATTGAAATAGATTGTGATATAACCAGTATTGGTGAGAATGAAACACAAAATTGTTATAATATTAAACTATCATCAGATATAAAGGGAGAAACCCAGGTAGTGGTAAGATATCAGTGTAAGATGCCAAATGATACTTCCGGTGAAGAAAATGGTTCTTATGAAAATAATATTTTATTTAATAAGGAAGAGAAAACCTTTAGACTTAAAAAAGAAACTTTACCTGATTTATTTTAAAGTTTTTAGTATAAATATGCATTATCTCACTATAATTAATTAATAAATTATAGTGAGATAATGGAAAAATTATCACTAATAATGTATAATTATTATATAAGTCGATAAATTTCTACAAAATTTAGAAAATAGGTTAAAAGTTTTCCTTGACAAACATACTTATTTTAAATAAAATAGGTGTAATCAATTAATAAATTATGAATAAATAACTCATATATCCCTTGAATATGGCAAGGAGTTTCTACCGGAAACCGATAAATTTCTGACTATGAGTAAAAGTAACCATGTTGAATATTTCGTTGAATTTATAGACATGCTTAATTTTACTTGTATTTACGTAATATGAACTCTCAAGAAGTTATATTATGGGTAGAAAGTAAATTTTAGGCATGTTTTTGTTTATGTTTTAATTGAATTTAAAATATAACCAAAAACTATGTTAGAGAATTTATACGATGATTTTAATTGATTTGAGAATATAAGTATAACTAAAGTTAATTATAAAGAAAATAATATAGAAGGAGAGGATTTAAATTATGGCAAAGATATTAAAACAAGGATACACTTTTGATGACGTATTATTAGTTCCAAATAAATCTGAAGTTTTACCAAAGGATGTTAGCTTTAAAACGAACTTAACTAAAACTATAAAACTTAACCTACCATTAATAAGTGCTGGAATGGATACAGTAACTGAAAGTAAGATGGCAATAGCTATGGCCCGTGAAGGTGGAATTGGAATTATCCATAAGAATATGTCTATAGAAGCTCAAGCAAGCGAAGTAGATACAGTTAAAAGACAAGAAAATGGAGTAATTGTAAATCCATTCTCCATAGGAAAAGATAATGTTATACAAGATGCATTAAACATAATGTCTAGATATAGAATATCTGGAGTGCCAGTAACTGAAAATGGCAAACTAGTTGGTATCATTACTAATAGAGATATAGTATTTGAAACTGATTTTAGTAAAAAAGTAAGTGAAGTGATGACTAGTGAGAATCTAGTTACCTCAAAAGAGGGAACAAGTATTGAAGAAGCTAAGGCAATACTTGCAAAACATAAAATCGAGAAACTACCCTTAGTAGATAAAGATTTTAATCTTAAAGGGTTAATTACAATAAAAGATATAGAAAAAGCTGTGAAATTCCCTAATGCTGCAAAGGATGCTTCAGGAAGATTACTTTGTGGAGCTGCAGTAGGAGTTACAAAGGATATGATGATAAGAGTTGATGCCTTAGTTAAAGCTCACGTAGATGTTATAACTATAGATACAGCTCATGGACACTCTAAAGGTGTTATAGATGCAGTAAGCCAAGTTAAAGAAAAATATCCAGAGCTACAAGTAATAGCAGGTAATATTGCAACAGCAGAAGGAACAAGAGCTTTAATTGATGCTGGAGCAGATTGTGTTAAAGTGGGTATAGGACCTGGATCTATCTGTACTACAAGAGTAGTTGCAGGTGTTGGAGTTCCTCAACTTACAGCAGTTATGGACTGTGTTGAAGAAGCAGAAAAATCAGGAGTTCCAGTTATAGCTGATGGAGGAATAAAATACTCAGGCGATATCGTTAAGGCACTAGCTGCTGGAGCTAAAGTTTGTATGATGGGTTCAATGTTTGCAGGTTGCGCCGAAGCACCTGGTGAAATAGAAATATATCAAGGTAGAAGTTACAAGGTATATAGAGGAATGGGTTCTTTAGGAGCTATGGCAAACGGAAGTAAGGATAGATACTTCCAAGAAGATAACAAGAAATTAGTACCAGAAGGTGTTGAAGGAAGACTTCCATTTAAGGGTAGCGTAGTAGATACTATATACCAACTAATAGGTGGTATTCGCTCAGGAATGGGATACTTAGGAGCACCTACACTAAATGATTTATATGAAACTGCAAACTTCGTAGTTCAAACTTCAGCTGGATTTAGAGAAAGTCATCCACATGATATAGTAATTACTAAGGAAGCTCCAAATTATAGTGTAAATCAATAATCTAAAAAGGAGAGCTTAATTTATGGATAGAGAATTAGTATTAGTTGTTGACTTTGGTGGTCAATATAATCAATTAATAGCAAGAAGAGTAAGAGAGCATGGAGTATATTGTGAGATAATCCCATATAGTACTTCTGTTGAAAAAATAAAAGAATTAGATCCAAAGGGAATAATATTCACTGGTGGACCTAACAGTGTTTACGGAGAAGGCGCTCCAAGAGTAGATAAGGAATTATTTGAATTAAATATACCTATTCTAGGGATCTGCTATGGTGCTCAGCTTATGTCTCATGTTTTAGGTGGAGTTGTTAAGACTGCTACTGTTAGAGAATATGGAAAGACAGATGTTAACTTAAGTACAGACAATAAATTATTTGATGGAATTAAGGAAAAACAATGCTGGATGAGTCACACTGACTTTATAGAAAGTGCGCCACAAGGCTTTGAAATCATAGGTCATACAGATGAGTGTCCTATAGCTGCAATGGCAAATGAAGAAAGAAAACTTTATGGAGTTCAATTCCATCCAGAAGTTCAACATACTTTATTTGGAACAGAAATGCTTAAAAACTTCCTATACAATGTATGTGAAGTTAAGGGAGACTGGTCTATGTCTGCCTTTGCAGAAGAAAAGATTGCACAAATTAAAGAATTAGTTGGAGATAGAAAAGTACTTTGCGCATTATCAGGTGGAGTTGATTCATCTGTTGCAGCAGTACTTGTTCATAAAGCAATAGGTAAAAACCTAACTTGCGTATTTGTAGACCATGGTCTACTTAGAAAAGATGAGGGAGACCAAGTTGAGAAGATATTCAGAGAAGGTTTTGATATGAACCTTATAAGAGTAAATGCTCAAGAGAGATTCCTTGGAAAACTTAAAGGTGTTTCTGATCCAGAGAGAAAAAGAAAAATCATTGGAGAAGAATTCATCAGAGTTTTTGAAGAAGAATCAAATAAACTTGGTAAAATGGACTTCTTAGTTCAAGGAACTATTTATGCTGACGTTGTAGAGAGTGGAACTAATTCATCAGCTACAATTAAGAGTCACCACAATGTAGGAGGACTTCCAGAAGACATAGAATTTGAACTAATAGAGCCATTAAGAGAATTATTTAAAGATGAAGTAAGAGCTGTAGGAGAGGAAATTGGAATTCCACACCACTTAGTATGGAGACAGCCATTCCCAGGACCAGGACTTGCAATAAGAGTACTTGGTGAAATTACAGAAGAGAAGCTACACATAGTAAGAGAAGCAGATGCTATATTTAGAGAAGAGGTTGCTAATGCAGGCCTTGAAAGTGAAATCTGGCAGTACTTCGCTTGCTTACCAAATATAAGATCAGTAGGAGTTATGGGGGATGAAAGAACCTATAGCCATACAGTAGCCTTAAGAGGAGTTACATCTTCTGATGGAATGACATCAGACTGGGCAAGAATCCCTTATGATGTACTTGATAAGGTATCTAGAAGGATTGTTAATGAAGTTAATGGAGTAAACAGAATTGTTTATGATATCACTTCAAAACCACCTTCAACTATAGAGTGGGAGTAACATATATTCTAATAGATTCAGATATTACTCTATCAATTGCTGGGTAGAGTAATATCTCTTAAACCCTAATGTATTTATACATGTTAACATGTTTAAATAAATCACACCCAAGAAAGCAGTCATGAGTTTCTATATAATTTAGAAATTTCATGACTACTTTTTTATTTATTATTAATAGGCAACGTAAATATTAAGTAATAGCTTATAGTTTTAAATAAAATAAAACAGTAAAAATATTTGTTGAATTCATATGAAGATTTATCTATTAAAATGGTACCATTCTCTTTACAAAAGAATAACATGATATTGTAAAGGAGATGATTAAAAATGAACTTAGAAGTACATGATTATGACAGAGATTCCCAATCCTTACGTGATGAATGTAGAAAGTACATGTACTGTCACGTTATGTTAATAATGAGAGATGGAACTATGATGGATGGAATTATTGAAAATGTGGATCCGGAGCGTGTTACCATGTTGATGGGTGAGGACGTAATGGAGCAAGATGGTGATGATCAATATGGTCAACCTCGACAATTTGGCTCTCATGGTCGTCCTAGAAGAAAATTCAGACGTTTCAGACGTAGACATTTTCCATTTAGAGACTTATCTAGATTATTCTTATTTTTTACTCCATTTCCATTCTAAAATACTTATTAGTTAGGAATGCTTAATAAACAGATGAACAGCTAGTGTGGCTTCTTATAATTAAATGAAGATGTTATTTAAAAGTGAGCTTGAATAAAATCACCCAAGAGCCCTAGGTAAGAAAATTACCTGGGGTTTTCTTTGATATTTTTATGGTTAGCTAATTTAAAATGTAATAGTATAATTGATAAAAATAGTGAAAAATTTAATTTTAATTATATAGATTTAAATTAAATTTAGAAGAAGAAAATAACTTAGAAATATAACACTCTAATATTATGTTAATAGGATTATGTAGTGAATGAAAGGAGGATTTTAAATGGACAGTACAAGGAAAAAGATAGCTATTGCTTTAACAGAAGTAAACACTATAAGAATAAGAGGCTGATTTGCACCTCTTATTTATTTGTATCTAAGAAAATAATATAAATAATTAGAATTTAAAATCCATTCTCTAGGAATAATAAACCTAATGTCATGGGAATGGAGAGTGCTAGTGTGAAAAATTTTAAGGTAATGGTTTTAATAATACTAATCACTTCTTTTATAGGTAACTCACCTATAGAGGTTTTAGCATTACAAAATAATAAGACAAAAGATGATGGCAAGAGAATAGTTGAAATATGCAATAAAGTAAGAACTACTCCTGTGGACGAGAAAGAATTATTAAAGTTGACAAGAGAAGGATTAAGCAAAGAGGATGCTGAGTTTTATATAAGACTTGATGAGATAGTGAGAAGATTAGAAGAATGTGATGTGGAAGTAATATTAGATAATTCCATAGGAGATATAACTGATAGAGACTTTAGAAATAATAAGGATTACTATAGAAATCAAATACTAAAAGGAGATAAAGTAGCTTTAAAGAAAGCCTTTAAATCTCTAAAAAATATCTTTAGTGGAGAAGAATACACAGAAAAGGTAATTAATACTTTTAGTAATAAATCTGCCTATGAAATAATTTATCCTGATGGTTCGAAGATTACCTATAATACTAAAAACTCTCAAAGAGAGAATTTAAATAAAGAAGAAAGTACTAAAAAACCAGTTGTATCTAACGTTGGATATGAAGAAACTCTCATGGAAGAAGGAGTTTCATATGCCTATGGACAGGTGGAAACTAAAGAAGCAGAGTGGTCCTTTGAATCAGAATTATCCTATTCTAAGGTACATCTATATACAGAATTTTTACTAGACGAGGATAAGATATCAAAGATTAACTATGCTAGAGGTGGTCAGTCTTCCTATGGAGTAGTTAATATTGCCAATAGCACTGGAGCCACTATTTCTAGAACCTATAGCGGAGGTAAAGATATACCCGCAGAAGCAAGAAATGAAGTTATATTTAACGTAACTGGTTCCTTTGGAGCTTCCTTTTTAATCTTGTCCATTGGAGTAAATCCAGGATATAATTGGACTCAATATATAATATTTAGACTTTATGAAGTAGAAAAAATAGATGATAAATATAGAGCGCACTACAAATGGTACGCCGCTACATACAAGTAAAGCGAGAAAAAATATCTAAAGAGGAATTTCATATGAATACACATAAGAAGATAGGTAAAAGAATTGATAAAAAAATGTATAAGAAAAATAGAAGAATTTTTATGATTTCAGTTATAGGGTTATTATTATTAATTACAGCTATTCTCATTAAGAATGATTTATTTAAAGAAACCATGGGGACAAGAAGTGGCAACTTCCCTAAAAAAGATGAAGAACCCTTTGAAGTAAAGTTAACAGACAAGATAACCTATCTTCTATCTAAGAACCTTAACATAGGTGAAGATAGAATATCTATTCTAAATGTATCAGATATACAAAAGGATAAATTAGTCATGTTTTTATATGAAGACAATGGTAAAAACTATGAGGGGTTATGCAAATTAAGTAAAGTAGAAAATTCTTATAACATCATAGCAACTTCTACAAAAGAGGTAGATAAATATGCTCCTTTTACAGTGAATGTAATGGAAACAAAGGTAAGTCTCACTGAGAATTATAAAATCCTTGGAGGAGTAATAAATGACCCCAATATAAAAAGTATAAATATTAATTTTGATAATAACACCATGACTAATATATTAATTGGAGAAGATAAATCATTCTTTTATGTAATAGAAGAAAATGAGATAGATATTTTAACTATAGAAGCATTAGACAATTCTCTTAAAATATTTTATAAATGGTACAGCAAAGAAAAAGTAATATAAGATGAAAAGAAACTTAGTATAAAAGCAATATACTGAGTTTCTTTTATATTTAATAACATATAAGTCCTATTATTATTTCAAAAATTCAATACATATAAGTAGAAAACTTTATAGATGATTAAGGATGAATGGTGTTAAATGGATAATAAATGATGTAAAGGTTCTAAGCGAAACATGACTTCTAGCAATAAACTAATCATATTTATGAATTTTAAACATATGGATAAAAAAGAACATATAATATGTTTGCTTAAATGGTAGACTAATGTACAATATAAGTATGTACAAGTAAAAAAAATACAAATAAATAAAAAAATACAAATAAATAAAAATTATAGAAGATGTGTATCCTTAAGATTTTTGAGAACACAGAAGAAATAATTTTAATTTTATTTGATTTTAATAGGAGGAAAAAGATGGATCCATTTATTTATATTTTTTTAGTAGACAATGATTCTTATTTCTATGATGTTAATAAAAATGAGATTATTAAAATTTCAAATGAGTCTTTTAAAATACTCGATGGAATTAAAAATAATGATTCTAGTGAAATCAAGCTAAATAATGAACTTTTACAATTAAAAGAAAAGGGCTATTTATCAGAGCATAGGCCTAAAAGTATTGAACATCCTACTACGAATTCTTTAGACACATTACTTTCTAGAAATTTATCATTACTTACAATACAATTAACTCAAAATTGTAATCTTAGATGTTCATATTGTCCATATACTTCTAATGATGGAACTAATAGAACTCATAGCAATAAATCAATAGACATATCAATAGCTCAAAAAGCAATTTCATTTCTTAAAGAACATTCTGTAGATAGTGAGTATGTAACAATTGGATTTTATGGAGGGGAACCTATTTTAGAAATAAAAACATTGGAATATATTGTTAATTATTCTAAGAATATTTTCTATGGAAAGAGGGTTAAATATACAATAACTACAAATGGTACATTATTGGATAACGAAATGCTAAAGTTTCTTGAAGAAAATAATTTCAGTTTAGTATTTAGTATAGATGGTCCTCAGGAAATTAATGATATGAATAGAAAGTATGCTGAATCTTCAAATAGTGTATTTTTTAATGTTGTAGATAAAATAAATTTCATATATAAAAACCTACCTAAACTCTTTAAATCAACTTTTATAAATATGGTTATAGATCCTAAGTATGGACTTGATGTATATGAAAATTTGTTTGAACAATATGAAGCTTTAAGTAAAATAATGGTATCAACTTCAATATTAGACGATGTATATAAGACTTCTAAAAATACAATTTCTAAAGAATTCATTGAACAATATGCTTCAAGAAAAAAAGATTATATAGAGTATTTGTTCCTTGGGAATAATCCTAAAAAGCCTTTTATTAATATGAGTTTTTATGAATCTTTGTTTTTAAAATCTGTAGAAAAATTAGTTAATGGGTTATATCCTAGTGGTGGATTAGGTGAAACTTCGTGTCCTTCAGGGCAATGTATACCAGGTAATACTAGATTAATGGTGGATGTTGATGGAAATTTTTATCCCTGTGAAAGAGTAAGTGAAGAAGGTCAAATAAATATAATAGGAAATGTAGATATTGGATTAAGTAAAGAAAAAACAAATTATATGTTGAATATAGGGAAAAATGGTGGGAATAATTGTTTAAAATGCTTTGCAATAAGGTATTGTAATATTTGTGTTAAACTCTATGAAAAAAAACTACTTAATAAGAATTCAAATATGATAAACGAGTGTAGAGATTGTAAGGCCTCATTTCATGATTATTTAATAGAATATGTAAGATTTAACAAGGATTATATGGAGGTAAAACATGGAGAAAAATAAAAGTAAGTTAATATATCCTTTTACAGTGGACACCTATCCATTGGCAAAGCTTTTTTCCAAGAAAGATATGGATGTAACCTTTGCATCACCTGAAGGACTCTCTCTTGTAGGAAAGGATTTATCATATTGTGTAAATCGTGAAAAAATTAATAAAAATGTTGTTAACTTGGACAAGGCGTTGCAACAAAATAAATATGACGAGATACTAATTCCAACTTTCAATAATTATGAATTGCTAAAAAGTGATTTAAATAAAATTATTCAATATGCAACTCATAGAAACATAGAGGTAAATTCGTTGGACGAATTAGATGAATTTAAAGATGATATTAAGAAAATAAACCAAGAAGGTGCGCATAAGTTAGAACATATAATGAATAGTCTTAATACAGTAAATGCAAAGTATTATGAGGATGTTAAAGCTATAGTAATATTTGTTGTTGGTCTATTTGAAACTATTGATTCAACTTTAATATCTATGATAACAGCAGACTTTTTTAATGATAGTAGTTATAATGTAAAAATTATATCAAATAAAAAGGAATGTATCTTAAATAATGGATATAATTACCCATTAGATTTTTTAAATAGCAAAGATATTTCAAAGAGAATTATTTCTTTAAATAGATTTATTCAAGCCTTGGAGATTAGTGAATCACCAGATATTATATTTGTTGATATACCAGGGGGACTTTTACGTAAGGATGAGTTTTGGCATAACGATTTTGGACTCTATCTCCACCAAATAGGATTATCAGTGAAACCTGATTATATAATATCTACAATCCCTTTTAATATGGCAAACAGTGAATTTTTTGATGGATTAAATAAACATATTATAAGTGAATTTAATAAAAAAATTGATGTATTTAGTATTACAAATACATTAATTAATACAGAGCAACATGTAGTAGAAAACATAGATAGACCGGTTTATACAGATTTACAACCTTTCATGGAAGATATCAAGGAACTTAAGGAAAAAAGGTCAGATGTTATGTATTTAGATAATCTGAGTGAGTTTATGGAGTTAAAAACCAAAATCATAAAAGATTTATCGTAGAATAAATAATAAAATAGATAAACTAAATTAGTTATAAACATTTTGCATGCTAGAAATCTATACATGAAAGGGGAAGGTATATATGAAAAAATTAAATAATAATTTGGGCAATAAAAATACAATTAGTGATATTATGGCAGTATGTAGATGCACTGCTTCATGCGCTTGCACATCGGGACAATTCGCCTATACATCATTATTGAACGATAATCGTAGGTTATCTAACGTGACATCAACCACGAGTGGACCAGAGCCATATTAAACAAAAAAATTAGATAGGTCAATAAGTCTTATAGTATAGTGAGTATGGCATGCATTATATTTAGATAAATATGTGTAAATGATATCATTTAATTTTCTAAGTACAATATTTTTTAAAGCCTATAGAATTCTAGGGTTTTAACTTAGGAGGTGAATCGATTTGGATTTATTTAAATATGAGTTCAAAAGAGCATTAAAAAAACCAATAACATTTTTATTCATTGCATTGATTATTTTTCTTGGCGTAAATGTGTATACAGAAATGAGTTTTTTTAACTCCAAAATAAAATATAATAGAGAAATTCCCGGATCGTATGATGTAGTCGGTGGTAGTACTAGAGTTCACATAGAAGGGAATAGAAAATTTGCTTTAAAGGAACAAAAGCATGATGAAGTATATATGTTAGATAATTTAGTTAAATATGCAGAAAAGGCAGTAGAAAACTATGAGAAAGGCAATTATAAAGAAGCTTATAAAAATGATTTGATACTTTATATGATACACACGAGATTATATTGCCCCATAGATGAAAGTGAACTTTTAAAGACCAATATTATTGACATATGGAATGAGCTATTACCCGAAATTGAATATGATATCTTTGAAAGTTCAAATTCAGAAGCTATCCTTACAGCTGATGAAATTAAAGGTAATTGTGTACAAATGAAATATAAATATGACATATATAATAAGGATATTAGATATATTGACAATTACTCCTTAAACAATGTGACTTTTATTTATAATATGATAGATAAAATTTTACCTATTATAATATGTTTAGCTGTTGTTTTAGTTAGTTTCAATTGTATTAGTGATGAGTATAGATTAGGAATAACTAAAAATATTTTAGCTCAGCCGTTTAAGAGAAATAAATATTATATAACCATGGCACTAGCTAACTTCTTAGCTGTTTTCCTTATTGTAGCAGGAACAACTTTAATAATGAGTTTATTTGTAGGAACTATATCAGACTTTCATTCCTTTGATACACCAATTTTAACACATATCAATCAATGGAATACTTTGAATATAAAAGGCATGGATTTAAAAGAAGCATATAATGTTACCTTACAAAAGGCATATTTGGGGCCTGTGGAGATTAGCTATAATGATTTAGGAAAGAACCTATTTAATAGTGTAGCTTTTATAAGTTTTAGAAAATTTTTAATACAAGCTTTATCATTGTTTTTTATGTATACTTTCTTACTTACAACTATTTCTGTATTTGTATCTTCAATATTTAAGGATAAAATAAAATCCTTAATAGTATTAATAGTTATTAATGCCATAGGCTATATAAGCTCATATTTTTATCCAAGCATATTTAATATATTTAGCATGGGTAATGCAATAAAAATAATAACGGGAAGTATTAATTTCACATTACTAGGAAGTTTCATTGTGTTATCTATAGGTATATTTATTTCTATATTAATCAGTACAAGTTATCTTAAAAGAAAAGATATAACTGGTTAGGGAGGTGCATCAATTTGGATTTATTTAAATATGAATTTAAGAGAGCATTAAAAAAACCAATAACATTTTTATTCATTGCATTGATTATCTTTCTTGGCATAAATGTGTATACTGAAATGAGTTTTTTTAATTCAAAAATAAAATATAATAGAGAAATTCCTGAATCATATATTGCACTTGTTAATAGTAGAACCCACATAGAATCGATTAGAGAACGTGCTTCAAAGGAAAAAAAATATAATGAAGTAAGTATGTGGGATGATTTGCTTCATTATGCAGAAAATGCAGTAGACAGCTATGAAAAAGGCAATTATAAAGAAGCTTATAAAAATGATTTGATAGTTAATATGATATCCACTAGATTATTTTGTTCCATAGATGAAAGTAAACTTTTAAGGAACAACATTATTGACATATGGAATGAGCTATTACCCGAAATTGAATATGATACCTATAAAAGTTCATATTTATATATTAATTTTACAGCTGATGATATTAAAAGTTTTTGTGTACAAATGAAATATAGATATGAGCTTTATAATAAGGGTATTAGATATATTGACAATTACTCCTTAAACAATGTGACTTTTATTTATAATATGATAGATAAAGTTTTGCCTATTATAATATGTTTAGCTGTTATTTTAATTAGTTTCAATTGTATTAGTGATGAATATAGATTAGGAATAACTAAAAATATTTTAGCTCAGCCGTTTAAGAGAAATAAATATTATATAACCATGGTACTAGCTAACTTGTTAGCTGTTTTCCTTATTGTAGTAGTAACAATTTTAATATTGAGTTTATTTGTAGGAGCTTTATCAGACTTTCATTCCTTTGATACACCAATTTTAACACATAACAATCAATGGAATGCTTTGAGTATAAAAGGCATGGATTTAAAAGAAGCGTATA
Organism: Clostridium subterminale; assembly: GCF_039521425.1. NCBI lineage: Bacteria > Bacillati > Bacillota > Clostridia > Eubacteriales > Clostridiaceae > Clostridium > Clostridium subterminale. Next base: position 533,143 of record NZ_BAAACI010000007.1, on the reverse strand, counting down.
ATGTTACCTTACAAAAGGCATATTTAGGACCTGTGGAGATTAGCCATAATGATTTAGGAAAGAACCTATTTAATAGTGTAGCTTTTATAAGTTTTAGAAGATTTTTAATACAAGCTTTATCATTGTTTTTTGTGTATACTTTCTTACTTACAACTATTTCTGTATTTGTATCTTCAATATTCAAGGATAAAATAAAATCATTAATAGTATTAATAGTTATTAATGCCATAGGCTATATAAGCTCATATTTTTATCCAAGCATCTTTAATATATTTAGTATGAGTAATGCAACAAAAATAATAACGGGAAGTATTAATTTCACATTACTGGGAAGTTTCATTGTGTTATTCATAGGTACATTTATTTCTATATTAATCAGTACAAGTTATCTTAAAAGAAAAGATATAACTGGTTAGGGAGGCGATTAAATGATTAAAGCAATAAAATTTGAGTTGAGGAAAAACATTAAATCAAAAAAAAATAAACTATTATGCCTAGGGTTTATAATATATGTAATAGTTTTCAGCATATCTTTAGTTTACAAGGAGAAGGAATATGATAAAAATCAACATACTGTATGCGAATATAATTTGATAGAATATGGAAGTATTATAGGCTATAATACAATGCTGCTAAAAGATGTAGATGATTCTAGCGAATTATATAAAAAGATACAGAAAGAGAGTAATTTTTATCAATCTCAACATAGCAGTGATATGATTATAAATGGTATCTTTTCTAAAAAAATAAAAGGACATAAGAGTTTATTAGAAGATGAAGTTAATTTCACTAAAGCCCTTAAAATTAAATATGCTAGTATGAAAGAAGCATATGAAAATGGAGTTATTGATGATGAATTCTTAGAAAGGAGGGGTTTATCTATTAACCAAGTAGAGCGTGACATAGAATATATGGATAATTTACTTCAGTCTAAAACCCCAATTATCGTCAATCCATATACACTTAATGGAGCTAATTTTTTAAAGAATTTTTTTACTGGATCTAATCTAATCATAATTTTAATATTCATCTTACTATTTACCATAGATTCCTATGCTCTTGAGTTAAGAGAAGACAGCTATAAAACCCTTTATACATCTCCAATAAAGAGAAAATCAATATTGCTATCTAAAATATTAGCATCATATACCTTAGTTTGTTTTATCCTTCTAATGGTACTAGCAATTGCATTTGTGGTAGTTTCTCTTATATTTGGCTGGGGTAAATTACTATATCCACTATCTATAAATGAAGGGGTAACTAATTTAAATCCTATAATTACAAATATGAATCAAGGATTTATTCAATTATATAAATTGATAATAGTTGATTTTGTTAATTTTATGGTTTTAGTATTATTTGTTATTGTATTTAGTACTTCATTATCAGTAAGAACTAACAGTGAAATGCTAAGTTTTGGCGTACTCCTTACTATTATAATGTTGTCATATATAATGCACTCAATAGATGCATTTATGAATGCAAATAGATTATTTAATCCTATATACTATATTTTCTATGAAGACCTAATGTCATCACAGTTAAAGGTAAATCATTCATATGGGATATTACTACAACTTTTACTTTCAACTTTAATAATAGTAATAACCACGTTTAAGTTTAAAAATAAAGATTTAGTTGGAATTAGAGGGGAGTAAGATAATGAATAAAAAAGTGTTAGCTGTATTTACTATTATAGTATTTGTTCTTTGTCTAGTAGGCTGTGATAAAGTAAAAAAAGGTGAAGATCAAGTTGATAAAACAGATGATAATAATCATTATGTTTCCTATGAAAATATAGAACTTGACCAACTAAAAAGGCCTGAAATAGGAGAAACAATAGCTATTATAAAAACTAATTATGGAGAAATAAGATTACGACTATTTGAAGATATTGCTCCTAAGGCTGTAGAAAATTTTAAGACCCTAGCAAAAGAGGGGTTTTATTCAGGGCATGCTTTTACTGCAATGGGGGTAGTATCTGCTGGTATAGGTAAGATAGGAGAACCAGATTATGAAGGTAAAAGTATATATGAAGGTGGATTTGATATTGAAATAGATAATGATTATGCTATGCTCTATGGAAGTGTAGTTATCCCAAGGAGGATAAAGGTTGATGGAAAGAATTTCAGTAATTTCTGTATAATTGATAAAAATTTCTTAACCGATGAGGAAAAGAGTAATCTAAGTGGTTATGGATTTCCAGAAAAAATAACAGAGGCATTTGAAAAAATCGGGGGGAATGTAGTTAACAAGGATGAAATTACTGTATTTGGACAGGTGTTTTATGGAATGGATACTATTGAAAAAATGCGTGAAGTTAAAGTAGGATCTATGGGTGAGCCCCTTGATATAATAGAAATTGAAAGTATAGAATTAAAAGAATATGAAGGGGATATATAATATAGGAGGTACCTTATGAGTAATCATTTAGTTGAAGTTAATAATATAAATAAGACCTTTGGAAGAAAAAAAGTCTTAGATAATGTATCTTTTTTTATTGATAATAATGAAATAGTCGGCTTTGTAGGTCCTAATGGGGCAGGTAAGTCTACAACTATGAAATGTATAGCAAGTCTTATTTTCCCAGATCAAGGTTCAGTAACGGTATCTGGATATGATGTAAAAAGAGAAAGAGAGTTAGCTCTTAGTCAAATGGCTTCTTTAATAGAATCACCAGGTTTATATTTAGATATAAGTGGCAGAGAAAATATTAAATTATTTGCAAGTCTAAGAAATATAAAAGAAGAAAGAATAAAAGAAATATATGATTTTACAGGATTAAAAGAAGATCTGGATAGAAATGTTAATGGATATTCAATGGGAATGAAACAAAGACTAGCCCTAGGCATTGCACTTTTAAGTAAGCCTAAATTTTTAATTCTAGATGAACCAACAAATGGCTTAGATCCAACGGGAGTTATTCAATTGAGAAATACCTTATTAGAATTAGTTAAAAATGAAGATATCTCTATTTTGTTTTCATCTCATCAATTAGGTGAAGTTGAAAAGTTAGCTGATAGACTTATTTGTATCAATCAAGGGAAAATAATAGAAACTCCTATGAACATTTTAGAAAAACAAAAATACTTAATTAAAGTAGATGATATGGACAAAGTGATTGAAGTATTAAATAATGAATTAAAAGAATTGAGTTTCGAAAAACTTGGAAAAGATACACTTGTTTTTGATCTAGTTGAAGAAGAATTAATATCTAAAATTCTAAAGGTTATTTTAGACTATGGTATAAATATTATAGATATTACAAAGGAAAAACAGGATATAGAAGTTGTTTATAAAGAAATTTATAAATCATAATAGAAATACACCGTACTTTAGGAGGAAATTGTGATAAAGTCATTAAAAGATACCATTTCTTATATCTATAAAATATCTCCATTATATTTTTTTCTTAATATGTTATTTACTTTATTGAGGGGAGTATCTTCTGGATTTTTAATTTATGCAACTAAATTGCTAGTTAATACAATTACGAATACAAATACTCAGCAAGTAGTATTTATAAGGTCACTATTTATATATGCTACTATTAACATAGCAATATTATTAATATCCATAATTTTTGGAATTGTAAATTCAAAGCATCAATTACTATTAGACAATAGAATGAGTTTAGATGTGCTAAATAAATGTGTAGATTTAGAATTGAAGGACTTTGAAAATTCTGATATTTATGATATGTTGGGTAAAGCACAAATGGAAGGTCAAACAAAGGTATATTTAACTTATAAAAGTATTATGGATATGTTAATGCAGATTACTTCACTACTATCGGTAATATCAATATTACTAACTATGAATTCTAAGATATTCATATTGGTTATAATAACACCATTAATATCCATGTTTCTAAATTATAAAATAGGCAAAAGAAATTATAAGATGAGAATGGCTAGAATAAAGAATGTGCGTAAAACATCGTATATTAGTTACTTGCTGAGCAATGATGTTAGTTATAAAGAAATTAAGATGTTTAATTTAGGAGGATACTTATTAGATATATTTTCTAGATTAAAAAATAAATTACTAAAACAGGATTTTGAAGTTATTAAAGTAAAAAGTATTTATGACATTACTTTAGGTGTACTTGAAGAGGGTATAAGTATTTTCGTTATTTTATATATAGCTAATATGACCATGAGAGGCGAAATTTTAATAGGTTCTATGGTTGCGTATATTGATAGTATAGGTACAGTTCAAAGTAATTTAAATATATTCTTAAATAGGATACCTGAAATATACAACAACTTATTATATGTAGATCAGTATTTTAAATTGTTAAATTATAATAATAAAGTTAATCAAAAAGAGAAAATAGCTATTAATGAAATTAAAAAAATTGAGTTAAAAAATCTATCTTATTCTTATAATGGAAAAAATAATATGGTTTTAAGAAATATAAATACTACAATTACTAAAGGTGAATTAGTGGGAGTTGTAGGCGAGAATGGTAGTGGCAAAAGTACTTTTATTAAACTTATCTGTGGTCTTTATGACAATTATCAGGGCGAAATTTTAATTAATGATGTAGAGTTAAAAAATATAGACACTGAAAGTTTAAGAAATAAAATAAGTACAGTTTTTCAAGACTTTAATAAATATGAATTTACTATGCGTGAAAATATAGCCTTTGGGAATATTAACCAATTAAGAAATGATGAACAAATTTATTCAATATTAGAAAATGTAGAGTTGAAAACTAAAGTTGAAACATATTTGGATAGAATTGATACACAAATGGGGTTATGGTTTGATGGTGAGCAACTTTCAATAGGGCAATGGCAAAAAGTTGCTATAGGTAGAGCACTTATTAGAGATTATGATTTAATAGCATTAGACGAACCTACATCTGCTTTAGATGCAAAATCAGAAAGGAATATTTTTAATGTTCTAAAAGAACAGTGTTTAAATACTATAGGAATTTATATTACTCATAGAATTAAGAATATTGAATCAACTAAGTCAAGGGTAATAGTATTTAAAGATGGAGAAATAGTAGGTGATGGAATGCATGATGAATTAATAATCAATTGTACAGAGTATAGGAAATTACTAAATAAAGATAATGAATAATTCAAAGATATTATAAATTGCATATATGAGTTAATAAGAGGTTCTATATTAGAAGAAGTATTCTTATGTTAATGAAGAACTATAGAAGCACTAAATGATTCATTTAAAATTTTTTATCAATGGCATAGCAAAGAAAAGGGAATATAAGATGAAGATAAACTTGATGAATATATTGAAATTCATCGAGTTTATTTGTTTTAATAATCCTTATTTTAACTGTGAAAGGAAGTTTGAAATAATTTACATAATATTGTATACTGACATAAGAGGATGGAGGATTAAAATGGAGATATTTTTACCTATAGTAATGTTCATTTTAGGAATTGGAGTAATAATAAAGGGTGGAGATATATTTGTAGACTCAGCTATGTGGATTGCTGAGGTAACAGGAATACCTAAAATTATTATAGGGGCAACTATCGTAAGTTTAGCAACGACTCTTCCAGAGTTTTTTGTAGCTTCAGTGGCCACTATTATGGGCTCTCCTGAGATTGCAGTGGGCAATGCTATAGGAGCAATAATTTGCAATACAGGACTTGTTCTTGCTATTTCTATGATTGCAATGCCTGTAAAAGTAGAAAAAGAGAGGTTTATGCCAAGAGCTTTTATGATGATAATATCTATGGTCTTACTATTACTTTTCTCTACAGATGGGAATATTAATAAATTAGAAGGAATGATTCTATTAAGTTTATTTGTATACTATGTAAAGAAAAATATAAAGGCTGCTAAAAGAACTCTTGAAATTCCTGATGATATTGCAATTTCTGAGGAAGAAATTAATTTTAAGAGAAGACTAAAAAAGAGAGAATTTGCAAAATATATAATTATATTTATAGTAGGCGCAATACTTATAGGGTGTGGGGCAAGATTGTTAGTTGTAAATGCACAAATTATAGCAAGGTATTATGGGGTTACAGAAGGGATAATTAGTTTAACTATTTTGGCCTTAGGAACCTCATTACCAGAATTAGTTACAGTTTTAACTTCTATATATAAGAAAGAAAGTGGAGTTGCAGTTGGTAATGTTATTGGTGCAAATATACTTAATATAACTATGACAATAGCTAGTAGTAGTATTTTAGCAAAGGGTGGATTAATACTAAGGTCTAGAAATGTTTATATATTTAACACACCTTTTATAAACTTTAATCAAACTATACTTTTAGATATTCCAGTGGCTCTAGTATTGATGTTACTTGTAATTTTACCTATATCAACTAATGGAAGATATTCCAAGAAGAATGGAATAATGCTTCTTAGTGTTTATATAGCATACATAAGTTTTTTAATTTTGATAATATAATTAAGTTGTTTTATAGGAGGCAATAAGAAATGAATAGTTCTATAAGTTTAAATATAAAAAACCTTCAAGAATCAGTTAATGAATCACATATAGAAAATTTAAAACCTATGATAATAGCAGCACACAACACTCTACATAACAGATGTGGTGCTGGAAATGATTTTTTAGGATGGCTTGACCTACCAACTAATTATGACAAAGATGAGTTTGAAAGAGTAAAGGTAGCAGCTAAAAAGATACAAGAAGGTTCAAAAGTTCTTATAGTAATTGGTATCGGTGGTTCATATCTTGGAGCTAGAGCTGTCATAGAAGCAATGACAGGACCCTTCTTTAATAATATGAATGATGATAAGAGAAAAGTTCCAGCAGTATATTTTGCGGGAAATAATATAAGTTCTACTTATTTGTCTCAACTTATACAGATAATAGAGGATAGGGATTTCTCTATAAATGTTATTTCAAAGTCTGGAACTACTACAGAGCCTGCCATAGCCTTTAGAATATTTAAAGAAATTATTGAGAAAAAGTACGGCAAGGAAGAAGCTAAAAATAGAATTTTTATAACAACAGATAAAGCAAAGGGAGCTCTTAAAAAATTAGCAGATACAGAAGGGTATGAAACCTTTGTAATTCCTGATGATATAGGAGGAAGATTTTCTGTTCTGACACCAGTAGGATTACTTCCAATTGCAGTAGCAGGAATAAATATAGATGAGTTATTACAGGGAGCAAGAAACGGAAGAGAAAACTTTAGTAGTGAAGATGTAGACAGAAATATTTGTTATAAATATGCTGCAGCAAGACATCTTTTATATGAAAGAGGGAAAACTACAGAAATTCTAGTAAACTATGAACCTTGTCTACAATACTTTGGAGAGTGGTTTAAGCAGCTTTATGGAGAAAGCCAAGGTAAGGATGGAAAAGGTATATTCCCTGCAGCCGTTAACTTTTCAACAGATCTTCACTCCATGGGCCAGTATATTCAAGATGGAATGAGAAATATATTTGAAACTGTAATAAATGTAGAAGAGCCACAAATAAATTTATCCATAAAAGAAGATGAAGAAAATGTAGATGGGCTTAATTTCTTAGCAGGAAAAACTATAGACTTTGTAAATAAAAGAGCTATGGAAGGAACAGCCCTTGCTCATGTAGAGGGTGGAGTTCCTAATATACTTATAAATATGAAAGCTTTAAATCCAGAAGCCATAGGAGAGCTTATATACTTCTTTGAAAAATCCTGCGCTATAGGAGGATATTTATTAGGAATAAATCCTTTTGATCAAGAAGGGGTAGAAGCCTATAAGAAAAACATGTTTGCATTACTTGGTAAGCCAGGTTATGAAGAACTTCAAAGGTCCTTAATAGAGAGGCTAGGTATTTAATTATGACTATTATAGTTGATGGTGATGGATGTGCAGGAAGAGGTATTATAGAAGAAGTAGCTAAGACTTATAAGGTTCCTCTAAAAATCTATTGTGATATACATCATGTTATAAATTTAGAATATGGTGAAGTTATAATAATGGATAGTGGCTTTCAAGCAGTGGATATGAAGGTTGCCAACGAAGCTAAAAGAGGAGATATCGTAGTAACTCAAGATTATGGAGTAGCAGCTATGGTTCTTGGTAAAAAATCCTATGCCATAAGTCCAAGAGGATATATATTTTCTGAAAATAATATAGATAAATTACTCTTTGAAAGACATATAAGTGCCAAGGTAAGACGTGGCGGTGGAAAGACTGGAAAACATAAAAAAAGAAATGAAGATGACAATATAAGTCTTAGAGATAATTTAATAAAGCTTGTAGAAAGAAGTCTAAGAGAAGAATAGAAAAACATAAATTAAGAAAGCACTTGTAGAAATATAATTTACAAGTGTTTTTTTACAAAGATTTTGTCTAATGAATTATCATATATAAAGTCGGTGATAGGTTGTTACATAATATGTAAGTGTAGTATAATATAGCTATGTTATGTAAGAATATTATAATATTTTAATCTATTGGGAATGTATATATACATTCTAGGGGGAATATGTATGAATGAAATGATTATTGGTACAAGCCTATCAAGTCCACAAGAAAAGGGGACTGAAATTAAGATATATATAGAAAATGAAATGTCAGAAAATTTGTTATATAAGTTTATAATAAATTGTGATGGCGGTTGGGAAACCATTAGAGATTTCCATGAGGAGGATTTTGCCTATTGGACACCTAAGGAAGATGGCAAATATATGATAATGGTACAATCTAAAAAAAGAGATGGGAAAAAACCTATTGAGTTCACATCTAGAATGGATTTTATTATTGGGTCTGTTGAAGAAAAACTAATAAAAGATATCATCATTAGCAATAATGAAATAAAGTTAGGGGAAAAAATAGAAATTGATGTTTTGCCTAATAAATTACCTATCATGTGTAAGTATTGGATAAAAGAAGAATGCAAATGGAATTTAATAAGAGATTATTCCATGGACACTAGTTTAAGTTTTACTCCAAATCGTGAAGGAGACATTGAGATTCTTATAGAGAGTAAAGAAGAAGGCTCAGTACATCAATTTGATGACTTTAAAAATGTAACCTTCAAAGTATTACCTATGGATCAAATAAGAATTAACAATATAAAGTGCTTAACAGAAGATTTGATAGTAGGTAATGAGTTAACCTTTGAGATTGATGCGCGCTTTGATGAAAATAGGGTTGTATTATACAAATTTATAAAGATTGATGAATATGGTAATATGCATGTAGTACAAGACTTTTCAAGTAAGAGGTTAGTCAGCTTCACAGAAATATTACCAGGTAAGTATAAGCTTTTATGTTTAGTGAAGGATATGTATTCCCACGAGAAGTTTGATGATAGGGGAATAATACATTATAGTGTAGATAAATATAAACCTATAAAAATTCTTAACTTTACTTCTGATTTAAGCTCACCACAGTTAGAAAAAACACCTATAGAGTTAAAGGCAATATGCTCTGGTGGAGATAAATTGCTTTATAAGTTTGTAGTAGATGGAAATTATCATAGTAGTTCTAATTTTACTACTAACAACAGTTATAAGTGGGTTCCGGAAAAAAGTGGTTTATATAGAATTGAAGTTCTTGTAAAGGATAGCACCTATAAGGACGATTATGAAGAGAAGGCAATTATGGACTTCGTTATAGATGAAGATTGTGCACAGAATGTATATATAAAAGAGATCAAGCTAAATAAGGACAAGCAAGTTCTTATCAATGAACCAGTTAAGTTAAATGTTGAAGCCACCGGTTCAAGAAATCTATTATATGAATTTATTGTAAAAAAAGAAGGGAAACAAGTCGAATTCATAGAATATAACGAAGAAGATAATTTGAAATTCACTCCTACTAAGGTAGGAAAATACGAAATAGAAGTTAAGGTAAAACATCTAAAATCTAAGAGAGACTATGATGTACATTCAGTGATATATATAGATTGTAAAGAATATATACCAGCTAAGATAGATTATATTCTTACAGAGAAGAAGTATATGTACCTTATAGGTGATGAAATAGTCTTAGAGGTGATAACAGAAAACACTAGTAATACTTTAACTAAATATAAAGTTGAGATCAATGGCAGAGAAGTTGAAACTACTGAATTCGGTAATGATAAGAAGTTTAAACTAATTCCAAAATGTGCAGGAGTATATACGGTAAAGATATATTGTAAAAATATATTTAGCACTAAGGAATATGACTGTAAAAAGGAACTGGTTTTAGACGTATTACAAGGAGTTCCAGTAACTAACTGCAAAATAACCTTAGATAGAGAAGTAATAAAGTGCAATGAGGATGTTAACTTCTATGTAGAATGTGATGGTGGAAAAGATAATTTATATGAATTTTATTTAATGGAAAAGGGAGAATGGAAGCTAATACAAAAGTATAGTAAGAAAAATTATTATACCTTTATGCCTTTCTATAAAGGGTTTTATAAGATATTGGCATTATGTAAAAGCTGTTACTCTAAAAGCGCCTATGATGACTATTCCATATATGAAATTCAGTGTAAGGAATAAGGCATCTTCAAAAAATAAATAGGTCAAAGATGCCTAATATAGTATAAGAAACAGAGGAGATGAAGTAATGAGTTACGATGTGGGTAGTGTTTATGGTGGAATAAATAATTATATAAACAGCATAGCTACAAATGGAACTACTAACAGTAGTATAGGTTCAACGAATAGTGGAATTACTCAAAATCAATATGTTAATGGACTAGGTATTGCCAACGACACCTTAAATTCTGGTACTAGCAGTGATGCACTTAGTGGACTTCTGAGTTTAGGTTTAATGTCAGGAAACTTTGGAGGTTCAGATAGCAACACTTCTTCAGGAACTAGTGGATTTAGTTTAATCATGACATCTTTACTAAAGGCCCTGGGTGAAAAAGAGAGACAAACTCAGCAGGGCATAGATCAAAATAATAGAGCTAATAATAGTTCTAATGGTATAAATGATATAAGTAATGTCATTGTAAGAGCTTTAGGAGGAGCAACTCCTTCCACAGTAGTAAGTGCTACAGGTACTGACTCTGAAAGAATTGAAAAAGCCATAGCTGATGCTTCTACTAAGTATGGAGTAAATGCTAATTTAATAAGAGCTATAATTAAAACAGAATCAAACTTTAATCCTAATGCAGTATCTCCTGCTGGAGCTAAAGGATTAATGCAGTTAATGCCTTGTAACATAGAGCACTATGGAGTTAATGATGCATTTAACATAGAGCAAAATGTTGATGCAGGTACAAGACACATAAAGGATTATCTTAAAACCTATAATAATGACTTAAACATGGCACTAGCAGCATATAACTTTGGACCAGGAAATATGTCATCTAGAGGAATAAGTAGCTCCAGTGACTTTTATAAATTACCATCAGAAACAAAAAATTATTTAGCAAAGATAAATAATTTAATATAATAAGAACTTAGAATAAACTAGATCTTAAGCTAGTGTTGAGCCTGTACTTATATTATTGACGCTCAGCCGTTTCGAAGCATTGATTTACTAGAGGATTTTAACATTCATAAATCTTAAGTAAATCTAATGCTCCTACAAATGGCATTCGCTAACAATAATATTAAAGTACAGGCTCAACATTTTATAAAGATTGGCAAATTATTTCGAAACAGCTTTTATAATATATACTAAATTAATTTTTCTTAACTCTTTCAAGAATAATAGTTGCTTCATTTTCATTAACAACACCATATATAAAGCTTCCACTTCCTTTTAGGTTAGGTATTATGTTAAATACCCTCCAGCCAGTTGATGCATATCCATTAAGTTCTTGTTCTAAATCTTCTGCACTGTTTAAATCAAATCGCCATTTCAAAACCTTATATTCATACATAGAAATATGTCCCCCTTGTGGTAATTATATTCTTGATATTTTATAATGTACATTTAAATAATACACATATACAAATTATAACATTAATTATAACTAATAAATATATTAATAAAATTCACGTAATTATTTTGAAAAATACATGGCGATTATCATGACTTTAGTAATGAGAGTAGGTAAAGACATATATAATAAAATTATGTTAAAATATTAGATATATTTTAAAAGTAATGTTAAAATGAATTTTGACTAATAATAATATTAATTTATATAAATTAGTTTATATAAAGTTAAACAATGAGTTAACATATACATAAACAGAGTTTTTAGCTTCTTTGAAGGTTAGAAATCGTTATCCAGGGACGTAGCAGCTCTTTACTCACACTTTGAAGAAGATAGGGGTATTAGAGTTGGTAGTCATCGGGCAAATTATTAATAAAGGATGGTATGACATGGAACGTTTAGATAAAATATTAGGAAATTTAGGATATGGAAGTCGTAAGGAAGTTAAGGTTAGTTGTAAAAATGGGGAAGTTGTAGTTGATGGAGAGGTTATAAAGGATAGTTCAACTAAAGTTGATCCAGAGACAGCAGTTATTGAGGTAAATGGAGAAAGGGTAATGTATAGAAAGTATGTTTACCTACTTTTAAATAAGCCAGCAGGAGTGGTAAGTGCAACCTTTGATAATTATGATGAGACTGTTATAGATTTATTAGATCCAGAATATCAAGTTTTTGAGCCATTTCCAGTGGGAAGATTAGATAAGGATACTGTAGGATTCTTATTGCTTACTAATGATGGAGCTTTAAATCACAAATTAATTGCTCCTAAAAACCATGTAGATAAGGTTTATTATGCAGAAATAGATAAGCCAGTGGATGAAAAAGATGTAGAGAGTTTTAGAAAAGGTATTGTCATAGATGATGGTTATAAGTGTATGCCAGGAAAATTAGAAATAATTTCTTCTACGGAAGATGGTTCTGAAGTTTTTGTTACAATACAGGAAGGCAAATTCCATCAAGTAAAGAGAATGTTTGAAGCTTTAGATAAGTCTGTTGTATATTTGAAAAGAGTTAAATTTGGACCTATGGAACTGGATGAAACCTTAGAAGAAGGAGAATATAGGGAACTGACTGAAGATGAAGTAGAGATACTAAATAGTCTATAGGAATTAATTTGAATATATATACATTTAATTGAATATAAAATATAATATGGGGTAAAGTGTAGAAAATTCAAATAAAATATAAAAATTAACAATTAGTTTATATTTTTTATTATAAATTTACTTGAAAATTTATAAAATTATATATATAATATATATATAAATAGAATAAATAACCCCTTTTTATTTATACGTATAACCTAACCCCAAGGGTTATACAAGTTATTTTATGTCGAATATAATTGTATATTATTGCAAGGAAAAAACCCATTGGTTACCCCCGATGGGTTTTTTCTCGTATAAGGCATCTGAAAATTCAATTCTTCTTGGAAAACATATGTTATATAAGATAAATCTAGAAATTACATAGTATATATTGTAAACTATATGTACTATGTAAATATATAATGTAAAAAACACATAACATAGATTTAATGGAGCAATAATAGTAAATAGGTATACTAATTATAAAAGGATAAATAATATGTATTAAGAAGATATATTACTTAAAGAAGAGAGAAGTTTGAGAGGACGTGTATTATGAATATAAGAGAAGTGCTTATAAGCTTTATGAAAGAGAAAGCTTATAAACCAATGAGTTTAAAAGAATTATCTAAAATATTTGGTATAGGTAAAAAAGAATCTAAGGAGTTTTCAAACCTACTAGATGAAATGGAGAAAGATGGAGAAATAATAAAAAATAGAGCAGAGCTATATGGTATTCCAGAGAGAATGGGCATACTTAAGGGGGTTTTTGCAGCTAACCAAAAGGGCTTTGGCTTTGTAATTGTAGAAGAAGATAGACCAGATATATTTATCCCTGCTAGTAATGTGAATAGTGCCATGAACAATGACATAGTACTAGTTAAAGTATTAAAAGATGAGAACAACGGTAAAAAATCTGAAGGAGAAATTATCAGAATTGTTGAAAGAAAGAATAAAAAATTAGTTGGAACCTATGAAGATAGTAGAAACTTTGGATTCGTTGTACCAGATGATAAAAAGATAGGCCAAGACGTATTTATTTCTAAAAATGATAGAAATGGAGCTAAATCAGGCCAAATAGTAGTGGTAGAAATAACTAGCTGGCCAGAAAAGAGAAGAAATCCTGAAGGGAAAATCATTGAAATCCTAGGAGAAAAGGGAGATAAAGGAATAGATATCCTAACTATAATAAGAAAGCACAATCTTCCTGAAGAATTCCCAATACAGGTAGAGGAATATGCAGAAAGAATAGAAGATGTGGTTCCTCAAAGTGAAATAGATAGAAGAAGAGACCTTAGAGATGTGACTATGGTTACCATAGATGGAGAAGATGCAAAGGACTTAGATGACGCTGTTTCAGTAGAAGTCCTTAAAAATGGAAACTTTAAGCTAGGAGTTCACATTGCAGACGTATCTCATTATGTAAGAGAAAATAATGTCCTTGATAAGGAAGCCTTTAAAAGAGGTACCTCTGTATATCTAATTGATAGAGTTATCCCAATGCTTCCTAGAAAGCTATCCAATGGAGTATGTAGCTTAAATCCAAAGGTAGATAGACTTGCTCTTAGTTGCTTTATGGAAATTGATCCTACAGGAAAAGTAGTAGATCATGATGTCTTTGAAAGTGTAATAAAAACTAATGAAAGAATGACCTATACTGATGTAACTAAGATTCTTAGAGATGAAGATGCTGAAACCATAGAAAAATATAAACACCTTCATGAAGAGTTTAAGAACATGGGTAGATTATTTGAAATCTTAAATAAGAAGAGATTATCAAGGGGGGCTATAGACTTTGACTTTGATGAATGCAGAATAATCTTAGATGACACTGGTAAACCAATAGATATCCTGCCACGTGAAAGAGCCATAGCCAATAGAATAATAGAAGAGTTTATGCTTATCTGTAATGAAACTGTAGCAGAGCATTTCTTCTGGCTTAATGCACCATTTGTTTATAGAATTCACGAAGACCCAGACATGGAGAAATTATTACACTTCAGCGAATTCGTATATAACCTAGGATATCATGTAAGATTTAAAGAAGATGAGATTCATCCAAGGGAGCTTCAAAAGATTCTAGAGAAGGTTAAAGGAAAGAAAGAAGAAACAGTAGTTAGTACTTTACTTTTAAGATCTATGATGAAAGCAAAGTATTCTCAAGTATGTGTAGGACACTTTGGTCTTGCTGCTAAATACTATTGTCACTTCACATCTCCAATAAGAAGATATCCTGACCTGGTAATTCATAGAATTATAAAGGAAATGATAAATGAAGGGTTAACTCCTAAGAGAGAAAAGAGACTAAAAACCTTTGTAGTAGATGCTTCAAGACAATCTTCTGACACTGAAAGAATGGCTGTAGATGCAGAACGTGAAGTAGATGACTTAAAGAAAGCTGAATATATGCTAGATAAGATAGGAGAAGAATTTGAAGGAATCATATCCTCTGTAACTAGCTTTGGTATGTTCGTTGAACTTCCTAACACCATAGAAGGTCTAGTTCACATTAGTGAGCTTCATGATGACTACTATATCTATGATGAAAAACATCTAGCGTTAATTGGAGAGAGAACTAAGAATATCTACAGATTAGGAGATGAAGTTAAGGTAGTTTGCTCTAAGGTTGACATAGATGCTCACGACATTTACTTTGAAGTAGTTAAACCACAAGCAGAAGAAGAGGAAGAAGAAATGTCCCTAGACATTGATGATTTAATTTTTGGAGAGTAAAGTATAGTTTAGAAGTAAAGGGACTTTCACAAAATTAACTAATCTAATAAAAATGTTGAGCATGCCCGTATATTATTAATAAAATAGAATATTTAGAGAACGAAAACTTAAGGATAAAAATTTAACATTATATAAGAAGAGATAAAATTTTATTTATTAAATTAAATATGATTTTATCTCTTCCTTTTTATGTAATTTACTAAAATTTAAGGGGTATAAATAAAAATATAGGGTTATTTTACATATAGGAGTGTGGAAATCAAAAAAAGATTGTTAAAAAGTTAAACAAATCAGATAATTTTTTAACAAAGTACTAGCATTTTTAGAAAAAGGTGGTATACTTAAATTATAAATGTTAAATAAATAACAAAATTTAAAGTTTGTATTAGGGAGGTTCATATTATGGCACGTTTTACATTACCAAGAGATATATATCATGGAGAAGGAGCGTTAGAAACTCTGAAAACTTTAAAGGGGAAGAGAGCTTTCGTAGTTGTTGGTGGCGGATCTATGAAGAAATTCGGATTCCTGCAAAAGGTTGAAGACTACCTAAAAGAAGCAGGTATGGAAGTTGAATTATTTGAAGGGGTAGAACCAGACCCATCAGTAGAAACAGTTATGAAAGGTGCAGAAGCTATGAGAAGCTTTGAGCCAGACTGGATAGTTTCTATAGGTGGAGGATCTCCAATAGATGCAGCAAAAGCAATGTGGATATTCTACGAATACCCAGAATTTACTTTTGAACAAGCAGTTGTTCCATTTGGACTACCTGAATTAAGACAAAAAGCAAAATTCGTTGCAATACCATCAACTAGTGGTACAGCTACAGAAGTTACAGCATTCTCTGTAATTACTGATTACAAAGCTAAAATTAAATATCCATTAGCTGATTTCAATATAACACCAGATATAGCAATAATAGATCCAGCGCTTGCACAAACAATGCCAAAGACTCTAGTTGCTCATACTGGAATGGATGCTTTAACTCATGCTATAGAAGCATACACAGCATCATTAAGATCAAACTTTTCAGATCCATTAGCATTAAAAGCAATTGAAATGGTAAAAGAATACTTAATAGATTCTTATAATGGATGTGAAAAATCAAGAAACTTAATGCACGAGGCTCAATGCCTTGCAGGAATGGCATTTTCAAATGCACTACTAGGAATAGTTCACTCTATGGCTCATAAAACAGGAGCAGTATTCCACATTCCTCATGGATGTGCAAATGCAATCTTCCTTCCATATGTGATTCAGTACAACAGAACTAAATGTGAAGATAGATATGCAGACATAGCTAGAATGTTAAAATTAAATGGAAATACAGATTCAGAATTAACTGATTCATTAATAGAAATGATCAATGACTTAAATACAAAACTAAGTATTCCTCACTCAATGAAGGAATACGGTGTTACCGAAGAAGACTTCAAAGCAAATCTTGAGTTCATAGCTCACAATGCAGTACTTGATGCATGCACAGGCTCAAACCCAAGAGAGATAGACGACAAAACAATGGAAAGACTATTTGAATGCACTTACTACGGTAACAAAGTAGAATTCTAAGTAAGAGTCTAAATCTTTGATTTAGTTACTCGAACTTACTCATTGGAACAAAGTAAAAAGGGGTTCAATTGCAATAGAGGGGAAATAAACAATTTAGTTAGTGGAAGAAACTCCACTTATAAAAGTGGGGTTTCTTATATTATATTATTATTTCTGTTGAACTAAGGTACAGCAGATTTAAAAAATATCCTTATATAATTCATCAAATCAAATCAAATCAACTTGGAAGAGCTGTCTCAAAGTAGAATTGAAAAAATTCTACCGTGAGACAGCTCTTCTAAGTTCTACTCCAAATCTATGATTTGGTTAAGTAGAACTTACTCATTTGAGCGAAGAGAAAAGGAGTTTCCTTGAGACCAAGGGGAAAAAGAAATCTATGATTTGGTTAAATACTAGTTAAAAAGCCTCCCAATTGGAGGTTTAAATATTTGAGAAAATCCCTGAAACCACCACAGTACCAACAACTAGTTAAATAGTTCCCTAGTTATCTATTTATATAGTTTTATATAAACATATTTTTATAGGTAAATAGTTTTCTATAGAAATAGAGAAAAATAGAACAATTTAAGAAGTTTCCTATATAAATATTTTCAATTTTGAATAGTTAAAATGTAGCTACTCTCTAGGACACTTAAGTGCAGTGATATCAAGGCTTTAGCTATGGAAGAACATAAGAATATAAAAACATAAAAAGCTAAAAACATGGAAATTAGTGAAATTGAATTAATATGAAAATTATTTTTATATGTCTATAACATTTTAAAGAATTAAAATTAATATATTTAAAGGTTAATAATTACAATATTTTTATTTTAGGTTATAATAAAAATAGGTTATACTATACAATACATTTTAAATTTAGTAAAATCACATGTATAATGAGAAAATTATATATTAATGATAAAAGTAGGTGAAAACATGGCAAAGAAATTAGGAACTAAAACTTTAGTAGAAAATAGAAAAGCAAGACACGATTACTTCATAGAAGAAGCTATGGAAGCTGGAATAGTACTTGTAGGAACAGAAGTTAAATCTATAAGAGCTGGAAAAGCAAACCTTAGAGATAGCTATGCAGATGTATACAATGGAGAAGTTTTCGTAAAAAATATGCACATAAGCCCTTATGAGCAAGGCAATATATTTAATAAAGATCCTCTAAGAGTAAGAAAGCTACTTCTTCACAAAGGAGAAATAGATAAACTTTTAGGATTCACGGCTCAAAAGGGATACACTCTAATACCACTTAGCTTATATCTTAAAGATGGTAAAGTAAAAGTAAACCTTGGAGTTTGTAGAGGTAAAAAAGATTATGATAAGAGAGATGTAATGCTAGAAAAAGCAGCTAAGAGAGATATAGACAGACAAATGAAAGAGAAATACAGGTAACACTTTATTTTGCATAATAGAATTTTGCTATGAAGTATGGGAAGTTTAAATGGGGGGAGCGGTAAGATATGAAAAGAATAATTACCATTCAACATACTCAATCAGTTCACCATACCAATGGGATGATTGGTTCATGGACAGATTGGGATTTAACTAACCTAGGAAAAGAACAAGCAAATAACATTGGGATAAAACTTAAGGAAGAACTTTCAAAAGATAGTGTCTATGTTATGTATTCTTCAGATTTAAAAAGAGCAAGACAGACTGCTGAAATAGTAGGAAAGCATTTAAACTTAAAACCTATTATTAATGAAGCTCTAAGAGAACGTAACCTTGGTTCTGCTGTAGGTAAAAGTGTACAGTGGCTTAGAGAAAATCAAACAGCATGGGAAAAGACGATTGATGATAGATGTATACCAGATGTTGAATCAAGAAGAGAAACTTGGAATCGTCTAGAGCCTTTCTATAATGACGTAATAAGCAGCGATGATGAGAATATAATTATTGTTTCCCATGGGGATACATTAAGTATTTTTAACGCTATGTGGTTAGGACTAAAGCAAGAAGACCTTAATAACTGTGATTTATTTGGATTAGCAGGTGGAGTTTCTTATTTCATAGAAGATAACAATGGAAAACACATCATAAAGAGACTAAGTGATATGTCTTATATAAAATAAGTAGAATTACCTATATGCAATAAAATAAATTTATATTTGATTTGAAAGTATCATTAAAAGTGATACTTTTTTTATTTATATAGATTTGTCAAATACCATATGTAGAATCTAAAGGAAATATGTCCATAAACACTATAAAACTTTTTACAAAACTTTACTTGCTATAAGTATTGATATTGTTTATAATGAATATACGTGGTAATCACTAATAATTACCACTACCTAACATGGGGGCGTACTGGTTTCGACGGGGGTACGTGACATATAGGAAGCGAGTAGAGGGAACTCATGGGCCCGCTTTAAAAAACTATGGGATTAAAGATAAACGCAGAAGACAATTTTGCATTAGCAGCTTAGTATAGCTGCTCGTCCTACCTTTGAGTCCCACGGCTTAGGATAGGGCGCCGATTAGTGGGGAACCGAGCCATGGAAAGCTTTGACCATGGAACGGAATTTATGAAGCTACTGAAGTAGAAACCCGGTCTCTAGGGGTTCTATAGAGGGAATGTTAAAATAGAGACTGCACTCGGAGATGCTTATGTGGAATGGCTTTCGGACATGGGTTCAATTCCCATCGCTTCCACCATTTGGAAACTCTAACATTAAATGTTAGAGTTTTTTATTTTGCAAAAAATTATTTGAATAGGAATTTGTATGAGTGTAACAATGAAATATATTATTTATTTATTTATAGGTTTTTAAGGAGCAATACGTGGAATACTAGGATAGAAGATATCAGACTAAGCTATAATTCTATAAGATGTAAAGGCTCCTAGACAGTATTTAAGCTTAATAAGGGGAATATATAGGATTAAGATATAGTTAGTGCTTACAGAAGTGTAGGAATGATATGTCAACTTGCCTCCACAAATGAAACCTTTAACAGGAATGTATTGGGTCTTTTACTATTTGTGAGGAAGTTTAGAATTACAAAAGTTGAACCATAGCTTAAATGACGTAGACTTTCTATAAAGTTTTGAAATGTCTGGTGTGAATGGTATTGATAGCCTATAAAATTGTACAATGAACTTAAAAATTTTTATATGTTTATTTAAAAAAACTTTGTTATAATTAATTGAAAATGAGATAATTATTAAAAACAAGAAATATGTAGATAGCATAGAGTTACACTTTTATGAAAAGGTACTGAATTATTTCATAAACAATAAAGAAGGAGAATCCTCAGATTAGATGGCTTCTTCTTTTATTTTGTTTACAATTAAAATGTAAATTTAAGCAAAAATACCGATTTCCAATATTGGTAATATATTCTTAGACGGTGTATAATATTTATATTAAATGTCGGAATGGGGGATATGGTTAAATGGACGGAGGATATTATGCTATAAAAGGGTTTTGTTTTCAATATGATAGAACAATATTAAATATACTTAGTAATACCACTTTGGATGATGTAGTTGAGATAGAGCAAAAAGAAGATATTAGTAATAGTATGACAATCTATCAGATAAAATATAAAGAAGCTACCAATTTTTCACCTTCAACTATTAAAAAGCCAGTATGTCAGCTTATTGATATATTCAAGACTGATAAAAGGGACAGTGTATTATATGCGTATTTTAAGGACAAAGGGAAAGAAAGTAAGAGGTTAACAATAGAAGAATTAAATGAAATTATTGGTGATTGTAAAATAAAAACAAAGCAGTATGTATTTGACGAAGCATTAAAGCAGCGGTTCATACGTAAATTTACATTGGAGTTATCTGGAAATTATATTGATCAATTTGAGAATGTCATTGACAAAGTAAAAGAGACTTTTAGTTGCGATCAAGATAATGCTTTAATAATATACCCTCAAATATATAAATACATCGAAGGAAAGGTTATTCATAACAATCCTGATAATGTAGATAAAAGAACATGCACAAAAAGAGAGTTAATAAAGCATATTCATGAGAATAAAGAAATAATGTTTTTTTCAGCCTATAGCGAATTTATTGGTAAGGAGAAGTATTTAAACTTAATTAAGAAAAAATACTTTGTAGAAAGTAATATAAGTCCAACAGAGAGAATATTTGCTATTGAAGTTGAAAAGGATATGCCAGTTAGTCAGTTGAAGGAAATTGCTTTTGCTTTGAAAGACAGATTTTATAAGCCATATAAGCAGATGATAAAATCACCAGCCCCGTATATTGTATTTAGGGGACTTGACTCAAATAAGCTAATAGAATTGAAGAGTGAACTCATTAGTGAGGGAATAAATATTAGAGATGGGCATGGTTTTTATGGTAGTGGATTCAACGTAAAAAACATAACTGAAAAGTGTACAATACACAATAATATAGCCTTAAAGTTTGTAAATGATGAATCACAGCTTGATGCTATTGTGGATAGTATAGGAGCAACAAAGAAGATGTTTCACTTTAGTACTAAAAATTCAAGCACAATAAAATCAAAACAGAATCATGTGAAAATTAATATTGAATCACCAATTGATATTATAAAGGTATTTAAATAAAGGGGGAAACTATTGTGAGTGATGAAAGAGTTACGGCAGAGGTTATAAGCGTAAAACCAGATAAAGTAAAAATCTCTATAGATGATATTGAGGACTTTAAAATAGCAGAACAGGAGCTAAAAGTAGGTTCATACCTGCAAGTTTCCGATAATGAGGACGTTATACTAATTGCAATTATTGAGAGCTTTTCAATAGATTTAGTAGATGTCAAGAAAATGGATGAAAATGGAATGGTTGAAATTGTTACTGAAAGAAAGTACATAATAGAAGCTAGTCCTCTAGGTACTATTAAAGATGGGCGATTTTCAAGAGGTGGGGATACACTTTCAATACCACCTAAAAAGGTGGAACCAGCAGACTTAAAGTATATTAAAAGTATATTTGAGGATAGTATAGAAGAGGAAAAAAGGTTCTGTTTTTCAAAATTAGCTAGTAATCATGAAATTTGTGTACCAGTAGATGGTAATACGTTTTTTAATAAACACTTAGCAATAGTTGGAGCAAGTGGTTCGGGTAAATCTCATACAACAGCTAAGATAATTCAAAGTGCCTGTAATGTTAAAAATGATGGGGTAGAAGGTTTAAATAACTCTCATATTATTATATTTGATATCCATGGAGAATTTTCTACAGCATTTCCTAATGCAAATATATTAAATGTAGATAATTTAAAGCTTCCATACTGGTTGTTGAATGGCGAAGAGCTAGAAGAATTATTACTAGATTCAGGAGATAACAATAATTATAATCAGGCTTCAGTATTGAGAAAAGTAATAACATCTAATAAGCAATACAATAATAAAGATATATCTAGAGAAAAAATATATTTTGATTCCCCTTTAAATTTTGATATTACTCAAGTCGCCAATTGCTTTAATAACCTTATAAATGAAACTACAAATAGTGAAAATGATTTAGAAGTTAAGGTAAAAGCAAATAAACAAATATTTAGCTCTGATGAGGAAAAACTTGATTACTTCTTTCAGGAAATCTATGAATATGATAAACCTCAAAGAGCAAGTAAAGATAAAGATGGTATAAGTAAGGGTATATATAATGATGGTAAATTGGATAAATTTGTTTTTAGGTTTAAAGAAAAAATAAATAATAATAGGCTAAGGTTTTTATTTGATAAGGATTTAAAAGATATTACATTTGAAGAAGTTATAAGGCAATTTATTAGCTATAGAGATGATAAAAAAGCAAACGTAACTTTAATTGATTTAAGTGGTATTCCGTTTGATGTATTAAGTATAACAGTATCATTAATATCTAGAGTTTTATTTGAATATGGCTATTATATGAAAAGAAGATATGGAAAAGTTGATACCCCTCTTTTGCTTGTTTATGAGGAAGCACATAAATATGCTCCAAAATCGAGCCTAGTAAAATATCGTGCATCAACAACATCAATAGAAAGAATAGCAAAAGAAGGAAGAAAGTATGGAGTTACATTAGCTATTGTTAGTCAGAGGCCTTCTGAAGTATCAGAAACTATATTTTCACAGTGTAATAGTTTTGTTGCCATGAGATTAACAAACCCCGATGACCAGAATTATGTAAAGAAACTTTTACCAGATACATTAGGAAATATAACTGAAGTACTACCATCATTACAATGCGGTGAAGGATTATTGATAGGAGAATCAGTAATAATACCATGTATAGTCAAGATTGATGAATGTAGTAACCCTCCATCATCTAGTAATATTAATTACTTGGAAGAATGGAAAAAAGAATGGCAAAAGGTTAATTTTGGTGAACTTATTGAAGAGTGGATTAAGTAATAAAATAATACTTTTTTATAGGTCATAGAATAATGGTCTATGACCTATCGTATTAATGAAGCTTTTACAAAAAAATGTTGACTTTTGTATGAAATTTAAGCATAATACATTACCTATAAGCTGAAATAATAGGTTTATGTAGTTTTGAGAAAGGGAACTTTTAGATGTTAATTTAGAAGTTCTTTTTATATTTATTTTATAATGTTATTTATACGTTAGTACAAAAAAATGTTGACAGCAATAAATTGGAAGTGTAATATATGAATATAAGTTATTAATAAGTTAGTACAAAATAAATGGGGGTTAATTATGAATTTAGAAGGGCAATTTTATAAGAAAAGATTAGATGATGGTGAATATACTGAAGAACAAAAGAGATGTATTGAGGAAAGTATCGAAGTGCTTGAAAGTTTGCAAAAAGAACCATTAATGATGTTGGGGAAGATTCAAAGTGGTAAAACTAAAACTTTTATTGGAGCTATTGCTTTAGGATTTGATAATGAATATGATTTAGCAATTGTTTTAACGAAAGGAACTAATGCATTATCAGAACAAACATTGGCTAGAATGAAATATGAATTTAAGGGTGAAAGAGTAAGAATCTATGATATTATGTCTTTACCAACAAATCTGCAGCCGTTTGAATTAAAGCAAAAAATGATTATTATAGTTAAAAAGGAGAAGAATAACCTTGCAAGATTTAAAAACTTTATTGAAGATTATCCATTAAAGAGTAATAAAAAATGTATGATAATTGATGATGAGGCTGATTTTGCAAGTGTTGGTTTTGAAAAGAAAAATGAAGTTTTTGATATAAGAAGAATAGCAGCTGATATTAATGAAATAAGAGGTACATTAGATGAGTGTAGATTTATTCAAGTAACAGCCACGCCATATTCTTTATATTTACAACCAGAATCTTTTCAATTAGGGGAAGATATATGTCCTATAAAACCAGCTCATACTGTACTCGTACCATCAGGGAAAGGATACATAGGAGGAGATTATTACTTTAATCATGATGAGAATCCATTAGCTAAATATTTATTTTGTAAAGTAGAAGAAAAAGAATTTGAAATACTTAAGAATAGTGATAGAAGAGTGTTTAAGGAAGAAGATGTGTTAACTCATCCTAAGATTAAAGGTATAAGAAAAGCAATTATTAATTTTATTGTAGGTGGAACAATAAGGTTAATTCAAAATGGTGGAGATGAATTTGATGAGAAAAATAGATATAGCTTAATTATACATACAGAAATTGCAAAAAGCTCACATACAAGACAAGCAGATATTATTTTTACACTTGTTGAAAAACTTCAAGAATTAATACAAATTGATAAAACAACATTAGATAAGTTAATAATAGAATCTTATGAAGAGTTAAGTGAAAGCATTGAGGTATATAAGTTTAATAAGGTTGACATACATACGTTAATTAAAGAGGTATATATTGCAATTACTGAAAGAATAAATATTTCAGTAGTAAACTCAGAGAATGAAGTACCAGATATGCTTGATGAAAGAGGACAGTTAGAGTTAAGAACACCACTAAATATTTTTGTTGGTGGTCAAATACTAGATAGAGGTATAACTATAGCTAATCTTATTGGGTTTGTATATGGTAGAAGGCCACAAAAAATGCAACAGGATACAGTACTACAGCATGCAAGAATGTTCGGATATAGGAAGCCAAAAGATTTAGCTGTAACAAGATTATATACTACTGAAGAGTTATATAATCAAATGGCTAAGATAAATGAGTTTGATTCAGCATTAAGAAAAGATTTTGAAGAAAGAAGAAATAGTGATGGAGTTATATTTATTAGACGTGATGAAATGGGTAAGATTATTCCATGTTCACCTAATAAAATAATGGTAAGTAAAACTCAAATATTAAAAGAACACAAAAGAATGTTACCAATAGGATTTACTCCGAAATGTAAAAGTAAAATTTCATCAATAGTAACTAAAGTAGATAAAATTATTTTAAGGAAAAATCCTCTACACAAAAAACAATCTGAATTTACTGTAAATAAGGAAGTAGCATGTGAAATAGTTAATTTAATATATGATGCAATTGATTTAGACAATAACTATACTGTTAATAGAGAAGCCATGATATCTTTAATTAATTATTTATCTCATGGAGAAGTTCATTTAGTTGTAAGAGAGGGAAAAGAAGCTAAGAAAGAAACGCCTGTAGGTGGAAGAATAATGAATTCACCGGATAATGGTATTACAGATGGTAGACCAGCTAAAAGATTAGCTACAAAAGATCCGGCAATAATACTAGTGAAAAATACTGGGAAGATAGAAAATGGATGGAGTGGCACACCATTTTGGTGGCCAATATTAGTAACACCTAAAGAAATAAAGCCTACGGTATATGCAGCTGAATATATGAAGTAGAGAGGTGATAATTTGAAATTAGATAAAATTGCAGATGTTAGTACTGGGTTAGTATTAGCTAGAAAAAAAGCTTCAGGGAATAATGGGTTCGGGTATGAACTCCTTACCCTAAGAAGTTTTAATGAGAATGGATATATAGAAGATGATTATTTAGATGATTTTATCAGTGAAGATAAAATTAATCAGCAATATTTAACAAAAGAAGGAGATGTTATTGTAAGATTAAGCTCTCCTAATACAGCAGTGTATATTACAAAAGAATTGGAAAATATGGTTATACCATCGTTGTTTGCTATTATTAGAAATGAAAGTAATAATATATTATCGGAGTTTATAGCAGTATTTTTAAATAGTAAAAAATGTAGAAGGCTACTTGCTGCAGATACTATAGGAAGTGTAATTTCTATTGTGAAAACAAGTGCTTTTAAAGATCTACACATACCTAAATATACAATAGAGAAACAGAGAGATATTATTAAGGTAAACTCATTGGTTATAAAAGAAAAAAAATTATTAATGGAATTATTGAAGGAAAAACAAAAATGTCATAAAGCAATTATGGGAAAAATGTTTGAATAAAATTGGAGGAACATTATGATTTCAAAAACAACGCAAGAACAAATAAATTTAACCTTATGGAGAGCAGCAGATACATTTAGAGGGAAAATAGATTCCTCTTTATATAAAGATTATATTTTAGTTATGCTATTTATTAAATATTTAAGTGATGTGTATAAAGAACATTATGAGGAATATGCCCAAAAATATGATGGAGATGAAACTAGAATTCAAAGAGCTTTAAGTCGAGAAAGATTTATTTTAGATAAAAAATCTACCTTTGAATATTTATATGATAAGAGAAATGACTCCAACATTGGTGAAATTATAAATAAGGCACTTGAAGATATTGAAGAATCAAACAAAACAAAACTAAGAGGTGTATTTAGAAATATAGATTTTAATTCAGAGATAATTTTAGGAAATACTATAGATAGAAATGCTATATTAAGAACTTTATTAGTAGATTTCAATGATTTAAATCTAAGACCAAGTTGTCTAGAAGGCAATGATGTAATTGGTGATGCCTATGAATATATGATAGCTCAATTTGCATCTGATGCAGGCAAAAAAGGAGGAGAATTCTTTACTCCTTCAATGGTTTCAGAGTTACTTGCAAGACTCGTAAAACCAGAAGAAAATGATAGAATATATGACCCAACTTGTGGTTCTGGATCATTACTTATAAGAGCTTTTAAAAAAGTTCCTAATGGTAAAGCACAAATATACGGTCAAGAAAGAAATGGTCAAACTCATTCATTATGTAAAATGAATATGTTCTTACATAGTATAGATGATGCCAAAATTGAAAATGGAGATACCTTATCAAATCCACTTCATTTAGAAGATTGTAAGTTAATGAAGTTCCAAGTTGTAGTAGCAAACCCACCTTTCTCATTAGATAAGTGGGCTATGGGATTTGCTGGAACTGAAACAGAGAATAATTCTGAAAAAAATGATAAAAAGTTCAAAATGGAAGCACCATTAGATCCATTTAGAAGATTTGAGTGGGGTGTTCCACCATCAAGCAAAGGAGATTTTGCCTTTGTTCAGCATATGTTATATTCTTTAGCAGAAGAAGGAAGAATGGGAGTAGTATTACCTCATGGAGTTCTTTTCAGAGGAGCTAGTGAAGGGAAAATTCGAAAACAGATAATTGATATGAATCTTTTAGATGCAGTAATAGGTTTACCTGAAAATTTATTTTTTGGAACAGGAATTCCAGCAGTAATTTTAATATTTAAAAAAAGTAGAAAAAGAAGTGATGTTTTATTTATAGATGCATCTGGTGAAGGTAACTATGAAAAAGGTAAAAATCAAAACAAATTAAGAGAAGAAGATTTACAAAAGATTCAAGATGTATATGAAAACTATGAAACAGTTGATAAATATAGTTTTAAGGCTAGTCTTAAAGACATAAAAGAAAATGATTATAACTTAAATATTCCAAGATATGTTGATACCTTTGAAGAAGAAGAAATGGTTGATATGGATGAAGTAGCTGAAAATATCAAAAAGATAAAAGAGGAACTATTTGAGGTTGAAAAAGAAATGGCTAAATATCTACAGGAACTAGGATTAAACTAGTAAGGAGGAAGATATATGTCAGAGATTAAAGAATATAACGAAAAAATATTTGAAAAAATTAAAAATATAAATGAATATGGTCAAGAATTTTGGTATGCAAGAGACATACAAGAAATATTAGAATATAAAAGATGGGATAAATTTTCTAATGTTATTGATAAAGCAAAGGAAGCTTGTAATAATAGTGATTTAGATGTTTCAGACCATTTTTCCCAGGTGGGAAAAATGGTTGAGCTAGGATCAGGTGCACAAAGAAAAGTAGATGATATTATGCTTTCAAGATATGCTTGTTATCTAATAGTTCAAAATGCTGACTCAAGAAAGAAAGTAGTAGCTTTAGGTCAAACATACTTTGCGGTGCAAACAAGAAAGCAAGAATTAGTAGAAGACTTTGAAGAACTTACAGAAGGTAGAAAAAGATTAGCAATTAGAAATGAGTTAAAGGAACATAACAAAAACTTAGTAGAGGCAGCTAATAATGCAGGCGTAAAAACTGAGCTTGAATATGCTGTTTTTCAAAATCATGGTTATATGGGGCTTTATGGTGGTATGAAGGCAAAAGATATTCATGCTAAGAAAGGTTTAAAAAAGAGTCAGAAAATCTTAGATCATATGGGAAGTACAGAACTTGCAGCAAATCTTTTTAGAGCTACACAAACGGAAGAAAAGTTAACAAGAGATAATATAAAAGGAAAAGAGAATGCAAACAATACTCACTATGAAGTTGGGGCAAAAGTAAGAAAAACTATTGAAGAGTTAGGTGGAACAATGCCAGAAGACTTACCAACACCTGAAAAAAGCATAAAGCAAATTGAAAGAGCTGAAAAAAAGAAGATAAAGAGTGGTGGTGGGAAAAGTGAATAGAACTATACTTGGGAAGGTATGTAATATAGTTATGGGACAGTCACCAATAGGAAGCTCGTATAATGAAATTGGAGAAGGAGTAGCATTAATAAATGGACCAACAGAATTTACTGATAAATATCCAATAAAGAGACAATGGACAAATAAGAGAACAAAGTTATGTAAGAAAGATGATATATTAATTTGTGTAAGAGGTAGCTCTACTGGTAGAATGAATATTGCAAATGATACTTACTGTATAGGAAGAGGTGTGGCTGCAATATCAGGAAGAAGTGATGTAGCTTTAACTGAATATATATACTATTTATTGGATTTCGAAGTAAATAATATATTATTGAAGTCAGCAGGTTCTACATTTCCAAATATAACATCAAAAGAATTAAATGAGTTACCAATAATGTTATTTGATAGCACTACTCAAAAAAATATTGTAGAAATACTTAAAACTTGGGATAAAGCAATAGATTTAAAACAAAAACTTCTACAAGAAAAACTAAAACAAAAACAAGGATTAATGCAAAGACTCTTAACTGGAAAGATTAGAATAAGAGGATTTAATGGAGTATGGAAAGTCACAAAAATAAGTAAAATTTTAGAAGAATCTAAAGAATTAGAAGAAAATCCTTCATTTGAAAGATTATTATCTGTAAGATTACATTTACAAGGTGTAAATAAAAGGGTAGTAACTGGTTCAGAAGTAGATGGGGCAACAACTGTATATACAAGAAGAGCAGGTCAATTTATATATGGTAAACAGAATTTTCATAATGGATCTATGGGAATTGTTCCTAAAGAACTTGATGGATTTGCATCATCAGCTGATATACCTTCATTTAATTTTAGAAGTGGATATTCTTCAAAGTATTTCTATTATTATTGGGCTAGAACTAACTATTATAAAGAATTAGAATCTTTAACTACAGGAACAGGTTCCAAAAGATTAAATCCAAAAGAATTTTTAAGTGTTTCTATAAAAATTCCTGATTATCAGGAACAAAATAAAATCATGATAATATTAGATAAGGCTTCTGAAGAAATTAATTTATTGGAAAAAGAAATAGAATTATTAAAAAAACAGAAAAAAGGTCTTATGCAGCTTTTATTATCTGGAATAGTACGAGTAAATTGTGATTAAAAATGTTGAAACAGTTGGTAAAGTAATCAACTGTTTTAATTATAAGATGGGTGGGGAGTTAAATGAATGAAAAGGATTTTGATGAAGTTAATATAAGTCAGATACCAGCTATAGAGGTGTTAAAAAAACTAGGTTACATCTATATAAAGGAAAGGGAAGCAGATGAATTAAGAGGGAATTCATATAATGTATTGCTAAAACCAATATTGAAGGAAAAACTAATAAATTTAAATTCATTTACTTATAAAGAAAAAGAGTACAAGTTTAGTGAAAAGAATATAAATCAAGCAATCAATGATTTAGATGAATCATTGATTGATGGATTAGTAAAAACAAATGAAAAAATCTTTAACACTTTACTTCTAGGAAGAAGTTATATAGAAACTTTAGAGGATGGAACTAAACGTAGTTTTACAATAAATTTTATAGACTGGGAGGACATTGGAAATAATGATTTTTACATGGTTGAAGAGTTTTCCGTTGAAAATGAAGGTGGTAAAAAAAATTCAAGACCAGATATTGTTCTTTTTATAAATGGTATTCCCTTTGGAGTGATTGAGTGTAAAAAGTCTTCTATTTCCATAGAACAAGGAATAAGCCAAATGCTTAGAAATCAATCAAAAGACTATATACCACATTTATTTAAGTTTATTCAAATAGTTATGGCTACAAATAAAAATGAAACTAAGTATGCTACTTGTAATATACCTAAAAAGTTTTGGAGTATATGGAAAGAAAAAGATGAGACTTGGCTTAATAATCAATTAAGTAAAACTGTAGAAGGTAGAATTCCTACTAATCAAGATAAAAACATTATTTCCTTATTCCATCCAGAGAGAGTTATAGAGTTTATTAAATATTTTATATTATTCGATAAAAATGTAAAGAAGATATGTAGATATCAACAATACTTTGTTATAAAAGAAATAATTAAAACTATAGAAGAAAATGATAACTTTGGGAATAGACAATCAGGAGTAATATGGCATACTCAAGGTTCAGGAAAATCATTAACAATGGTAATGGTAGCTAAATATATATTATCAGAACTAAAAAAACTACATCCTAAAGTCATAGTTGTTACTGATAGAATAGATTTAGATAAACAAATTAATAGAACATTTAACCATACACGTTTAA
Organism: Clostridium subterminale; assembly: GCF_039521425.1. Lineage (NCBI taxonomy): Bacteria > Bacillati > Bacillota > Clostridia > Eubacteriales > Clostridiaceae > Clostridium > Clostridium subterminale. Next base: position 501,883 of record NZ_BAAACI010000007.1, on the reverse strand, counting down.
AAGCAATTAAGGCAGTAACAGGAAATCACCTCATTAAATTAATAAACAATGAAGAGGCAGATATAATTACTACTTTAGTTCAGAAGTTTGATACGGTAACAAATAAAGGTCATAAGTTAGAATCAAGAGATATCTTTGTTTTAGTTGATGAAGCTCACAGAACACAGAATAGAGAATTAGGAAATAAAATGAGAAATGTATTTCCTAATGCTTGTTATTTAGGATTTACAGGGACACCTCTTAAGAGTGCTCAACGAAATACAGTTGAAAAATTTGGTGGGAAGTTGTTTACACCATATACCATTGCCGATGGTGTCGAAGATAAAGCAATATTACCATTATTATATGAAGGTAAAATGGTAGAACAAAGTGTGAATAGAAAAGCTATTGATATGCAACTTGATATAATAACTAGGAATTTAAATGAAAATTCAAAAAATCAAGTAATGAAGAAATGGAGCCAATTTGAAAGAGTTGCAACAAGTGATCAAAGAATAAGGTTAATAGCATTTGATATTAATGAGCATTTTCTAATAAATTACAAGTCTATAGGTTCTCCCTTAAACGCAATGCTTGCTACCAATAGTAAAAAAGAAGCTATTAAATATTTGAGGGCATTTGAAGAATTAGGTGATTTAAAGGTTGGAGTTGTTATTTCTCCACCGGATTTAAGGGAAGGTTATGATGAAGTAGATAAGAAACCAGATGAAGAGGTTATCAAGTTCTGGAATGAAATGTTGGATAAATACGATAATCAGGCTGATTATGAAGACACAATTAAAGATGAATTTGAACATGGAGAAATAGATTTACTTATAATTGTAGATAAGCTTTTAACAGGGTTCGATGTACCAAGAGCAACAGTGTTATATATTGATAAAGAAATGAAAGAGCATACACTATTACAAGCTATTGCAAGGGTAAACCGTCTATATGATGGTAAGGATTATGGTTACATAATAGATTATAGAGGGCTAATAAAAAAATTAGATGAGGCTATGAATATGTATTCAGGAGCAGGTCTTGAAAATTTTGATGGCAAGGATCTTAAAGGTGCAATACATGACGTAATTGTTATTATTGGAGCATTAAGGCAGTACTATACAGAACTTATTAACTTCTTTTCTTCTATTAAGAATAAAAAAGATATAGAAGAATATGAAGTGTACTTAGCTGATGATAAGATAAGAGAGGATTTTTATGAAATATTATGTAGCTTTGGTAGAAATTTAAGTGTAGTCTTAGAATCAGAAAAAATATATAATTCAATGGGGAAAATAGAGATAGATAAGTTTAAAGAAGCATTTAAATTCTATCAAAAACTAAGGCAGTCAGTAAAAAGAAGGTATTCTGATACTGTAGACAATAAGGAATATGAAGGAAAAATGCAAAAACTTATTGATAACTATATTGCTGCTGAAGGTATGATGAGAATAACTAAAAATATAGATATCTTAGATAAGGAAGCTTTTAAAGAAGAATTAGAAAGAATACCAAAAGAAAAAGCAAGAGCAAAAGCAGATACAATTAGAACTAGATTAGGAAAAAGTATATCAGAAAAATGGGATGAAAATCCTAGCTATTATAAAAAGTTTTCAGAAATGATAGAAAAAGCATTAGATGATTATAAGAAGAGAAGGCTTGATGAAAGTTATTTAACAGATATGGAAGATATAATGAACAAATATAGAGAAAATAAAGATGATATATCTTATCCTGAGCCTATAAAAAATAATGAAAATGCACAAGCTTTTTATGGAGTAGTTAATGATATAGTGAAAGAAAGTAATGCTGAATATACGACAGATGGTGATGAGTTAGGTAATGTGGCTTTAGAAATAGATAATATAATTAAAGAAAAGAGCAAAGTAGATTGGCATGGAAATGTTGATGTTCACAATGAAATAGCACAAGAAATTGATGATACTTTATATGAATATACACAAAAGACTGATATAGAAATTTCTTTTGAAGATATTGATAAGATAATTGAAAAAGTTAAAAATGTAGCATTAAAAAGATACTAGGTGATAAAAATGGAAACATATGAGATTAACTACAGAGAAGATAAAGTAATATTTAGTATAGAAAGAAAAAATGTTAAGAATGTTAATATCAATATTAGAATAACAGGACAAGTAATAGTAACAGCAAAAGAAGAAGTTCCTTTGGATTTTATTATAGGGTTTGTTCAAAGAAAAGCATCATGGATAATATCTCAAAATAATTACTACAGGGCATATGAATCAAAATTAAATGTAAAAAAAGAATTAGTCAGCGGAGAAACAATAAAATATTTAGGAAAGCAGTATAGGTTGAAAATAGAAGAAAGTGAGCATGAGCATGTTAAATATTTTAGAGGATACATTTTTTTATACGTTAAAGATAAAAATAATTATAGAAGAAAAGAAGAATTATTAGATAAGTGGTTTGAAGAAAGGTTTAGAGATATAGTTAATAAATTATATAACAAAAACTTTTTTATTTTAAAAAAATATAATGTACCATCAGTAATAATTAATATTAGAAAAATGAGAACTAGATGGGGTTCATGTTCAGTAGAAAAACAAAGAGTTTTATTAAATAAAGACTTAATAAAAGCTCCTAAGTATTGTATTGAATATGTTATCCTTCATGAATTAATTCATTTGATCTATACTGAACATAATAGGGAGTTTTATGACTTTTTATATGTCTTAATGCCTGATTGGAAGGAACGCAAAAGAATTTTAGACGAAGAGGTTGTATTAGATTTATAGTCTATAGAGATGAGAGTACTCATCTCTTTTTTTATGGAATTTAATTTGTTAAGTACGTAGCTATACTAAATAAGAAATATTTTAGATTTTCATTAATCTATACAATATTATTACCTTTAACAAGAGTTAAAGGTGATATAATTAACATATATAAAAATAAAAAAGTATATTAATAAGAGGTTAAAATGAGTGATATAGTTGTTTCATTAACAGATATACAAAAGCTTAAGGAAGAGCTAAGTACATTGAATGAAGAGTATCTAAAGTTATATGAGAAAATGGAAGATTTAAAAAAGGAAAAAGATTATTTTGAGAGCCTGTATATGTGTAAACTAGGGGCTTTGATATTTTTAAGATTTGAAAATGAGATTAAGTATAGAAGGTTAAAGAAGAAATTAGCATTGATAGTTAAAAGTAAAAATAAAGGTGAAGAAATTAATATTGAAGAAATAGAAGCAGCTTTAGAAGAAGAGCTAGCAGAGTTTTATAAAAATTTAGAGGAGTTACGTGATAATTTAAAGAACTCTCGAGAGTTTTTAGAGCTTCCAACATTAACGGATGAAGAAGTAAAAAAGGTTAAAGAAATATTTAGGGGCTTAGCTAAAATACTGCATCCAGATGTAAATAAAAATTTAAGTGAAGAAATGATGGAGTTATGGCTTAAAGTTAAAGAAGCTTATGAAAATAATGATTTAATGACATTAATAATTCTTGAGGGAATAGTAAAGCATAATGAGATTAAAGAAGATATTAAGGTAACTTCTATAGAAGAAAATATAGTGGTATTAAAGAAAAAGATTAATGAACTAAAGAATTTTATAGATGAAGAAGAACATAGCTTTCCTCTAAATATAAAAGAACTTATTGATGATAATGAGTATATTAAAGAGAAAAAGCAGGATATAACTGATGATATACGTGAGTATGAAAGAATGATTACAGAGGTTGAAAAGAGTATTAGTGAGGTATTAAATGAGCAGAGTTATGGATAAGTCAATAACAAGCTATAGTGGTGGAGGAAAAATAGCCAACATAATAGAAACAGGTGGACTAGCATTGCCCTTTGAAAATACTATATATCTTCAATCTGTAAGGGTAGCGGGAATGAAATACTATGTGAAAGATGGGTTTATTTTATTAGAGGGAGATAAAATAAAGTTAAAAAGAGAACCTGATAATGTATATGATAAATATGCAATAGAATTATTTACAGTAAAGGGTGAAAAGTTAGGTTATATACCAGCAAAAACAAATAAAATATTCGCAAGACTTATGGATAGAGGAAAAATGTTAACAGCTGAAGTGAGAACTGTGGATTATTACTTTGAAAAATTACAAGAGGTGTGGATAAGAATATTTTTAAATGATTTATAATAGTGGAAATAAGATTACTTATTGGAGCAATATTGTTATAGATGCTAATAAGAAACTGATTATATAAAGATATAGAAGTGCTATTATAAAATGATGGATTTTAAAGAGAATGTGTTGCTTGATTAATAAAAATAGCTATGTAAGTTTAAACTTATGTAGCTATTTTTTATTAAGTAAATCTTTATAAAAATTCTGTTTCTTATTAAGTAATTCATCTGTATATCTACCGTTTCCAGGAGTAAGTAATTTTTAATTTCGATATGAATATATACATGAATGTTAATAATGGTTGATAGACATTGAAAGGTAAGAAAAATATAATAAATATGAAAGGTATGATAAATATGATTAATATAAATTTGAAAAGATTAAGGAAGATAAATCAATATACCCAGGAAGAAGTAGCAGAGAAGATTAATGTTTCTAGGCAAGCTGTAGCCAAATGGGAAAATGGAGAGTCAACTCCAGATATAAATAGTTGTATTGCACTTGCAAATTTGTATAACGTTACTATAGATGATTTAGTTAATCATTCAGAAGAAGAATCAGGTGTTGTGGTGCCACCTAAAGGAAAACATTTCTTTGGGTCCGTTGTAGTTGGAGAACGTGGTCAGATTGTTATTCCTAAAAAAGCGAGAGAGTTATTTAATATTAAATCTGGTGATAATTTATTAATATTAGGAGACGAAGATAGGGGAATAGCCATTGTACATCAACGTGACCTTATAAATTTTGTAGGACAAATTGGAGTAGCAACTAAGGAAAAATAATTTTAAATGGAAGGGGTAAAAGGGGAGGATTCTAATATGAGTAAGATAGTATTTTTTTGTATTCCTGCACATGGACATACTAATCCTACAATTGAGGTAGTGCGTGAATTATCATGTAGAGGCCATGAAGTATGGTACTATTCTTTTGAGGAATTTAAAGAAAAGATTGAAGGAGCAGGTGCAAAATTTATTAGTTGTAATGAGTATCTTCCAGAATTAAAGCCTGGAGATGAGAAAAAGATTGGAAAGGATTTTGCTGCTTTAATTGAGATGATAGCAGATACTACTATAGCTTTAGATGAAAAAGTATGTAGAGAACTTAAAGGGTTTAATCCAGACTGTGTTGTATCAGACTCTTTATGTTTTTGGGGTAAGCTATTTGCAGAAAAATTGAATATTACCTATGTATGTTCCACAACAACCTTTGCATTTAATAAGTATACAGCAAGGATGATGAAGAAAAGCTTTAAGGAAGTTATACGCATGATTTTAGGCATGAGTCGTATTAATAAGAAAATAGAGCTTTTACGAAACCATGGATATAATGTTAAGAATTTTGTTTCTATAATTCAAAATGACAATGATACAAATACTATTGTATATACTTCAAAGGAGTTTCAACCAATGGTAGAGACTTTTTCAGATAAATATTCCTTTATAGGACCTTCATTATCTAATATGAAGGCTGAATGTAAAGAAAGAAAACGTAAAAAAATATATATTTCATTGGGAACGGTAAATAACAAAAATATAAAATTTTATAAAAACTGTATAAACGCCTTTGAAACTTGTGATTTTGATGTAGTTATGTCAGTTGGAAAAGATACTATAATTGAAGATTTAGGCTGTATACCAGACAATTTTCAGGTGAGAAATAGTGTTGAGCAAATTATAGTGCTTCAAAATACAGATGTATTTATTACTCATTGTGGTATGAATAGTGTTAATGAAAGTTTGTATTATGGAGTTCCTATGGTGTTATATCCACAGCATGAAGAGCAAGGAATGGTAGCAAAACGAGTTTCTGATTTAGGAGCTGGGATCTTTTTAAAAGGTAATAACCCAAAATGTATAAAAGATGCAGTATTACAGGTTATTGATAATGATAATTATAAGAAAAATGAAAATAAATTAGCAAAAGGTTTCAAAAATGCTGGAGGTGCAAAGAAAGCAGCAGATTCCATATTAAAGGTTATATATGATAGCAAATCTAAGCAGTTATGATTTAGCTACTACACAAGTAGCATAATTCTATAATACGCCAAGAGTGCATAAAGTCAATGTTATTAAGAATTATGGATGCACATGATGATTCGTCGCCACCATGAAATCCACGACAGGAATGTCGTGGTTTTTTTGTTTGTTAATACATATTTTGGGTAAACTCAATATTAATATTAATGTCAAAATGAACTTGATAGCAGAAACGATTTTCGAATTATTAAAGTATAGCTTAAGTAATATAACCAATTTGATAAGAAAAAATATATCATAAAATTAAGAAGATGAATGGCGTGATATACTAAAGTTGTAACACTCGTTCGAACAATCTAGTATAATAAGATTTAAGGAAGTGATGTTATAAATGGCAAATAAAAAATATGATAAAGAATTCAAAGAAAAAATAGCTAGACTAATCTTGGAAGATGGAAGAACTTTATCAAGTATCTCAAAGGAATATAATGTTGCAAAATCAACTATCAATGGATGGACTAAAGCTTTTGAGCAAGAATGTATTGAATGTGATGATAAGATATCTCCTAGTGTTCATGAGGAGATTAAACGATTGAAGAAACTTACAGCTGATCTTGAAAAGGAAAATACCTTTCTAAAAAAGGCGGCAGCCTTCTTCGCCAAGGAAATAGACAATTAGTTTATAAATTCATTGATCTAAATCAAGTTGAATTTGGTGTTAGATGGCTTCTTAAGCGTTTTAAAATCTGTCCTAATGCTTATTATAATTATTTAAAGCAGCGTAAAAACCCCTTTTATGAAAATAAGAAGTTAGTACTGAATAACATTAAGGACATCTTCCATAGTGAAAATGGAAAGATGGGCTACAGAATGATAAAGCTCTTGTTAGAAAAAGAAAAGATTAACTTGAGTCTATTAACTGTACACAAATATATGAAAGAGCTAAACCTTAAGTCTGTCGCCTTTAGAAAGAAGCCAAGCTATGTAAGGTACTCCCCACAAAGTATTTGAAATCCTAATAAATCGAGATTTTACAGCATCTAAAAAGAACCTGAAATGTTGTACAGGTTTCACATATATAAGATCTTCTTCTGGAAAGATGCTATAAAATTGCTGTATACTAGATTTACACGATAGAAGCATTATGGCAAGTAAAATCTCTACAAATATAACTGCAGACTTAGCTATAGAAACGCTACAAAAAGCAATAACTACTCATAACCATCCACATGATTAATTACATAGTGACCAAGGCTTTCAGTATACATCTAAAGCTTTTACTGACTTTTGCTGCTCTAGTAAAATCAAACAGTCTATGAGCAAAGCTGGTTGTCCTTATGACAATGCTCCTAGGTCGTCCTTTTATAGAAAAATTAAAAATGAACACCTTAATCACTATAATGGAAAAAGTATTTCTCATCTAACAGAGTTGATTAACGATTATGTACCTAGGTATTACCATAATAAAAGACCTCATAGCTTATTATGTGGGCTTACGCCCTTTGAAAAGAGGTATTTACAAAAGTAATCGAACTAAGTGTTACAATTTTGCTTGACCAGGTCAGAAAGAAAGGAAGGCACGGAATGATAAATCAAATAATTAAATGTAGTTTTAAATTGTTACAAACCTTAAGCTAAAAATAAGGCAAGTGATTTTTGACATATTTAGTTGGGAAGATAAATGGAAGGAGGGAGAAAAAATGAATTTACCTATTGTTGCTGAACAACATGAACAAGAAAGAAGAAGCATTACAGAATTTAAACGATTAATGGAAGATGGTAATTTTATAGTTAGAGATTACCGAGAAAGTGACTATGGTGTTGATTTAATAGTGGAAATAAAGCTTGAGGGAATGTATGCTAGTAATTTTACAATATGTGTACAATTAAAAGACAAGCTAGATTCTAATACGATTATAAATGGAGAAGGTACTTATACATATCAAGTTGAGATATGCAAGATAAATTATCTATTAAACAGTCCTAATTCTATATTTGTTATATATTTTGAAGATAAAAAACAATTTGTATGGGATTGGATATATGAAATTGAGAAAACAGCTATAGAAAAAGAAATTAATTTAGCTACTACAGAACAGAAAAAATATAGTTATAAATTTTCGAAGATTTTAAATAAGAATGGTAAAGAGGAAATTCATAAACAGATTAAGTTGTTTGGTAAAAAAATAAAGGAATATAGCAGGAAGATGATTGAGTATAAAGACCTTGGTTATGATGAAGTTTTGCTTAATACTAATATAGATGAATTAAAGATATTAGATTCAGTTACTAATAAATTAAGTAAAGCTGAAGAGTATTACCGAAAAAATGATCTTAATAATGCAGTTAGGGAATATGAACATATCGCATCTATAATTCAAGATGAAAAGCTATTGTTAATCTGTGGCAAAATTTATTTGGAATTGGAGAAGTACAATAAAGCTATTAAAAAATATAGTCTAGCTAAGCAGTATAATTCAAAAGATTATCAAGTGTTTTTAGGGTTAGGATTTGCTTATAGGGGGCTGAAAAAATATAATGATTCCATTAGATATATGGAAATAGCACTAAGCTATAATAATAGTCCAGAAATACTGTTTGAGTTGAGTCGAAATTATGTTGCAATAGGAGATGTTGGTAAAGCAATCAAAAAATTAGAAGGGTTACTTGAAAGAAATAATACAAATGATAATTTAGTAATTGAAGTAGAGTTATTGTTAGCATACATATATAGTATACAGTTTAATTTCACAAAATGGAAAGAATTCATTGATAAGGTATTATCAAAAGATCGAAATAATTCATATGCGTTAGGATTACTAGGAGAGTATTATCTTAATTTAGATGAAAAATCTAAGGCTACTGAAGTTTTTAATAATTGCCTAGAAAAAGATAGCTATAACTATTCAGCATTGTTAGGTTTAAGTATAATTTATTTTGAAAATAATTATGAGAAAGCGATTATATATTTTAATGAGTTTATAAAAAAATATTATTATAAGAGGTTTACAAATATTGAAGAAGGAAAAATTGCTATTATATATTTAGGATGGACAAGAACAAATTGTCTAATAGTTAACAAAACTAAGGAGGGGATTTTGGAATTAGACCTAGATGAAAATCGTAAGATTGCTTTTAATCCAACTAATGGCAATGGTATAATATTTATTGGGGTTATTAAAAACATAGATCAAGAATTTAATATACCGTTAGTTGGAAAAGAATTTAAAAGAAAAAAAGATTTTAATACCTGCATTAGTGAAATTGAGAAAAATTTAGAGTTGGTAAAGGAATTTACGGAAAATAAGCAAAGTATTGATTTTTATAATGAAACTAAATTGATTGTAGAAGAAGGCAAAGAGTGTGTTTATCTAAAGATTGATTTTAAAGGATATTTTATTAATGGGTTTACAGATTCTAATATGGGTAAGGAAGGTTTTAGAGAATTCGAGAAGGCATATAATAAATACAAATTTTTTCAAGTCCAAATATCATGTAAAGAAACAAATGAAGTACTATTCTATACGATAAATGATAACATTACTATAACGAAAAATTATTAAAGATAAATAAAGTGTATCATTATTATTGGAAGAAAATCTTAAATGTTATGGCAGTAGTGTATATAGTTAAGGATATTAAATTAAATAGTAATTAGTTTTATGAATAGGGGAGTTAAGTAAAATCAGATGAGTTTAAAGAAAGTCTGAATTAGAGTTTAAGTAAGCTCAACTGAAGTCGGATGAAATAACTCAAATAGTAACAGAAGAGAATGTAAGAAAGCTATTAAATAACTTTAGTTGTTATGTAATAAGTAGAAACATTCCAAAATGCAAAAAGTTTATACAGGACTTTGTAAAAGAAGTGGTAGTGCATAAAGAACACATTGAAGTAATCTTCAATGTGTCTTTTAATATGTTTTAAAATAGTAATGGGATACAGTTAATAAGTAAAATTAAGAGGTCTGAGTTATATTATAGGTATAGTGAAAGTTTTTATATAAAGGTTAGTTAATGTAGTACTTATAAAAAACTATGGAAAAATATACATTATTAAATTATAATGTATATATTATGAAAATAATAGGAGTGAGAAGTTTTAAAGTGAATGGGAAAAAAAGAATAGAAAAAACAATTGAAATATTAGATTTAATAAGCACATATATAGATGATGAAAATAAGGTAAATGAGTATTTTAATGCAAAAGCAGCATTATATGATTTATTTTTCATAAATCGTCAAGTACGAGATGAATATATAGATATAATTCCTACTAAAGAATTGTCGGAAGTAAATAGTTTCCTTCATAGTTTTTGTAGTTCACCTACACTTGACTCATGGGAAAAAGATAAAATAAAAACAGGTATTTTGAAAATTAGAGATATTATAATAGATAATTATAGGAAGGAGATAGGGAATATGAAAAAAATATTTATTAGTCATTCAACAAAAGATGTAGAATTAATCGAAATATTTCTAGACTTTTTGGAAACAGGAATGGGAATTAATAGAGAAGAAGTATATTGCACATCGGTTGAAGGTACAATTAATACAGGACAAAAATTCATAGATAATATAGAAAAAAATATAAAAGATGCTCAAATAGTTGTGTTTATCATAACACCACAATATTTAAAAAGTAAATTTTGTTTAGCAGAAATGGGAGCAGCATGGGTATTAAATCAACAAATTTATCCACTAATATTTAATCCATTAGATTTTAATGTTTTGGAGGACACACCATTAAAAGGTGTACAAGCTAAAATATTAAACAATGAACAAAATATATCATCTATGTATGATGAATTAAAAAAAAGAGAGATTGCAAAAGATAAACCAGTGACGTTGATAAATAGAAAATCACAGAATTTTCTTAAAGAATTAATGAAAATTACAGCAAGATATGTTGACTATGAAGAACAAAATGATTGTGTAGAAGATTTTAAATTACAAAATGAGGAATTACTTAATGAAATAGATAGTAAGGACAATGAGATAAAAAAGTTAAATAATTATATTAGCAAATTAGAAAAAATAAAAGACAAAGAAGAAGTATTAGATTTAAAAAAAGATGAGTTAGATGATTATAATAAGTTTAATTATATGGTTAAGGAAATAGAAAAACAATTAAATAGGTTATCAGAATATGTTACTACATGTATATTTATTAGTGAGTTTAGAAAAGAGATTTTTACTCCTAATGTTACAGATTCATCATCATGGAAAGAAATTGATGAATGTATTATAGATGGACTATTAGAAAGAGATGGGAATGAAATTTACCTAAATAGTTCTAATACATCAATAGGGGCAATAGTAGAAAAATTGAATAGATTGAGTAAGTTTATCGAAGAAATTGATGAAGAAACATTTAATATCATAATTCAAGAATATGACATAGAGAATTTAGATATGATATATAGACCTTTTTGGACAAAAGTATTAAGACAAAAAATTAATATTTAAATTTAATTGGTGGATTTTAAAGGTCGCGCTTCGCCTCAACCATTGAAATCCTCGACGGGAGCGTCGAGGTTTTTTTTCGTTTATAAAGAAAAAACGTTTAGAATTATAAAAGCTGAACCGTATCACAAGTAAGTGATACGATTTTTTGTACAATTAGAAATATAGCACTAAAAATAGATTATAATATAAAAGATAATATTATAAATTAATTAGGTATAGAGGTAAATTATGAAAATTAATAGATTAACCGAAATAATAATAATACTTCTAAATAAAAAAACTGTAACAGCAAAAGAACTAGCATATAAATTTGAAGTATCCACAAGAACTATATATAGAGACATTGAAGAATTGTCTTTATAAGGTATTCCTGTATATATGAGTAAGGGGAAAAATGGGGGCATATCTTTACTGGAGGAATACTCTATAAATAAAACTATATTATCCGACAAAGATAAGCAAAGTTTAATTGTGGCTTTAAAAACATTAGAAGCAACAAAGTATCCTGAAATTGATTCAGTCACAAATAAAATTAGTTTTATGCTAAATAAAGAAGAATTATCGAATTGGATAGACATAGATTTTTCTAAATGGGGAAGTGATTTTAATGAAAATGATAAGTTTAATCAAATAAAAATAGCAATATTAAATAATAAACTAATAGAGTTTAGTTATATAAATAGCTTTGGAAATAGGTCAATAAGAACTATTGAACCAATGAAGCTTATTTATAAGGGGCAAACGTGGTATCTGTATGGATTTTGTAAACTAAAAGAAGAAGCTAGAACATTTAGAATAACTAGAATAAAGGACCTGGTTATAAAAAAAGAAAATTTTATTAGAAGAAATATTAAAGATATAGACACAAACCACTCAAAGAAATTGATAGAGAATATGGTCAATCTAAAATTAAAACTTTATAAAGAAGTTTTATATAGAATATTTGATGACTTTGACCAAAATATATTAATTGACAATCAAGATGGTACATATGAAGTAAATATAGAACTACCAGAGAATGAATGGTTGTATGGATATATTCTTTCTTTTGGAAATTATGTAGAAGTTATAGAGCCTAAATATATAAGAGATATTGTATTACATAAAATGAAAGAAACTATAAAGATTTATGAGGAAAAAATATAGACTATATAGATTTAAACTAAATAAATCATAAATATATTAATAAAGACTTATAATATGACATGCTTATGTCATATTACTTTAGATATACTTTAAGAAAAAGTAGGTTAGGAGAATTATTTATGAATTATGAAATAGTTAATTTAGAAGAGAAACAAGTTGTTGGTTTAGCAAAAGAAACTACTAATAACAACAATAAGGCAGTGAAAGATATAAAAACATTATGGGAAGAGTTTTTAATGAAAGGTCATTATCAAAAGATAAAAAATAGAAAAGATAATAAATCTATTGGGCTATATACAGACTATCAGGGTGATTTTAGTCAGCCATATAACTTTCTTTGCTGTTGTGAAGTGAATAAAAATGATAGTATAGAAGAGCCATTAGTAAGCAAAACAATTCCGAGTGGAAAATATGCTAAATTTATTATAAATGGAGATGTTCAAAATTCGGTAGGAGAATTTTGGATGAAATTATGGCAAATGGATTTAGACAGAAAGTACTCTTGTGATTTTGAAGAATATCAAAATAATACTCAAGATATGCAAAATCAAGAAATCCATATTTATATTTCTATAAATTAATAGTACTAAAAATTAGCTTACTGAAAAAGTAATTACTAGATATATTTGATGATTACGGGTTTGCAAAATAGAGCTAAATGCTTATGATTGTTTAGAGAAAATGACCTCCGTTGGAGGTGAAACGGAGACCCGTACCTTAAATGACGCAGGCTTTTTTTGTATAGGCATTATAAAATTTGAGGTTTAGCATAATATAAATAACTTTTGTATCATTGATACAGAAGAATTGTTCTTATTCTGTTATAGATTGAACTGTTTATTGCATTTTGAAAGTAAGTGTGATATAATCTGAGCAAATATGATGATTGGAGTTGAAAAGATGATTAATTTTTCTTGCTAGTTTTACCAAGCATAATAAAATTGTGGGTTCGTATAATGCCATTTTTTTGTTGTGCCTATGCAAGAAATTAATTATTTTTTAGCTCAGAAAATATATACTCGTCATGCCCCTAAGAGGGGTTTGTCTTTACTGTATTTAAGAGCTGCAAGAATAATAATTTCTTGCAGCTCTTATTTTTTTACAAATCATGAGAATAAGTAGGAGGGATTATACAATGGATAATAAAGATACTTTGCTAACGCATGATAATCTTCATATAGAGCCGGATACTTCGGGCGACATTTATCCGATGACTACCTGCTCTAATACTCTCCCTCTCTAAGGGGAAGTAAAGAGTGGTTACGTCCCTGGATAACGAGTTCTAAGTGTCAAAGACACTAAGAACTCTGTCTATATGGAGTAATACCAGTCGCCTATGGTTCCGACTTTGTTATTTGTACTTTTAATTTCAAAGGAGGATAAAAATATGTCTTTAATAAATGTAACAAACCTGACCTTCGCTTATGAAGGCAGTTATGATAATATTTTTGAAAATGTAAGCTTTCAAATTGATACCGATTGGAAATTGGGCTTTACGGGAAGAAATGGACGAGGAAAAACTACCTTTCTGAATCTTTTACTTGGTAAATATGAGTATACTGGAAATATTTCAGCGAATTTAACCTTTGAATATTTTCCTTATGATGTGCAGGAACAAGAAAATTTTACTATAGATATCATAAGAGAAATCAGTCCAAATTCAATGGATTGGGAAATAATGAAAGAATTATCGCTTTTAGATATAGACGATGATGTTTTATACAGACAGTTTTATACACTATCGAAAGGTGAAAAGACCAAGGCATTGCTTGCTGCTATGTTTTTGAAGGAGAACTCCTTCTTACTTATTGATGAACCTACAAATCATTTGGATGCTGAAGCTAGAAAAAAACTAAGTAATTACCTTAGAAAAAAGAAAGGATTTATTCTGATTTCACATGATAGGAATTTTTTGGATAACTGTATTGATCATGTTCTTTCAATAAATAAGACAAATATAGAAATACAAAAAGGTAACTTTTCCAGCTGGTGGGAAAATAAACAAAGACAGGATAACTTTGAGCTTGCAGAAAACGAGAAGCTAAGAAAAGATATTAATCGCTTATCGGAGGCTACTAAACGAACAAGTAATTGGTCCCATGAAGTAGAAAAATCAAAAAAAGGAACAACAAACTCTGGCTCCAAGCTGGATAAAGGTTATGTTGGACATAAAGCTGCTAAAATGATGAAACGCTCTAAGTCGATTGAAAGCAGACAGCAAGCTACTATTGAAGAAAAGTCTAAACTTCTTAAAAATATTGAAAGCTCTGACAGCTTGAAGATTTCCCAACTTGTTTATCATAAAAACAAACTTGTGGAATTAGAGAATATTTCGATTTTTTACGGTGACACCATGATTTGTAAAGATGTTAGCTTTAGTATTGAGAAAGGTGACCGAATTGCACTTAAAGGTAAAAATGGCTCAGGAAAATCAAGCCTTATCAAGCTCATTTGTGGTGAGGATATAAACTACACAGGTAATTTCAATAAAGGAAGTCAGCTTAAAATATCCTATGTGTCCCAAGATACATCGCATCTTAAGGGCAATCTGACTGACTACGCTTCAAATAACGATATTGATGAAAGTCTTTTTAAATCGATTTTAAGGAAACTTGATTTTTCCAGAGAGCAATTTGAAAAAGATATGTCATCTTTCAGTGGTGGACAAAAGAAAAAAGTGCTCATTGCAAAAAGTATTTGTGAGAAAGCTCATTTGCATATCTGGGATGAACCTCTTAATTTTATTGATGTTATCTCACGTATGCAAATAGAGGAGTTACTGCTTGAATACTCACCAACTTTACTGTTTGTGGAACATGACAGTGGATTTTGTGAAAATATTGCAACAAAGATTTTTGAACTTTAGCTTTATTAATGACAGTATGTCAAAAGGGGTAGTTACAGGACTACCCTTTTTTATTTGTACCCCCTTAGTTGTAAATCGAAAATAATTTACTATAAAAAACAACTATATATTGATAATCGATAAAAATGGTGATATGATGGGTAAATAGAGGAGCGAAGTATTGGTAAATAATTACTGATTTATTACTCTGATAAAAGAAAGTTGTTATAGATAGTTGCTATTATGATGGCTTTTGAAAGTGAGGTAATATATTGTGAAAATAAAACTTATTCTACCTGCTTTAGAAGAGGCAAAAAGTCCATATTGGAGGCCTATAAAATATTCACTGTTTCCTCCCTTAGGATTAGCTACTTTAGCATCATTGTGTGGCGGATCAGATGAGATAGAAGTAGTTGATGAGCATATTGAAGAAATAAATTTAAATGATGAACCAGATTTAGTTTGTATTGAAAGCTATATAACTAATGCGAATAGAGCTTATGAAATTGCAGATTTTTATAGAAAAAGAGGAATAAAGGTTGCTATTGGTGGAATACATGCAACATCATTACCTATTGAGGCCAAGAATCATGCAGATACTGTATTACTTGGGCTTGGAGAAAGAAGTTTTCCGGAGTTTTTAAAGGACTTTAAAGAGGGAAATGTTAAGGAGTTTTATGAGCAAGGGGAAGTTTCATTAGATAATCTGCCGCTGCCAAGAAGAGATTTATTTAAAAAGGAGAAATACTTAGTTCCAAATTCTATGGTATTTTCAAGAGGGTGTCCTAATAAATGTTCTTTTTGTTATGTTAGTTCATTTTATAAAGGAGGAAAATCTTTTTTTGCATATAAAGTGGACAGGATATTAAAAGAAATTGAAAGTATGAAAGGGAGACATTTATATTTTCTTGACGATAACATATTTGCAGATAAAAAGTTATCAAGGCAAGTTTTTAAAGAAATGAGGGGAATGAATAGAATTTTCCAAGGTGCAATAACTGTAGATTCTATTCTTCAAGATGATACAATAGATCTTGCATATGAGGCTGGATTCAGGAGTGCTTTTATTGGCTTTGAAAGTATTAATAAACAGAATCTAATTCAAGCCAATAAAGGTTCTAACATAGGAAAAGATTATAGTAAAGCAATAAAGAGATTAGATGAATTAGGAATAATGATAAATGGAAGTTTTATTTTTGGACTGGATAGTGATACTTTAGATGTCTTTGATAGAACTACAGAATGGGCTATTAATAGTGGGATTACTACAGCAACTAATCATATTCTTACTCCTTATCCTGGTACGGGGATATTTAATAAAATGGATGATGATAAGAGAATTATTACTAAGGATTGGAGATTATATGATACTAGGCATTTAGTATTTAATCATCCCAATATTACAAAAGAAGAAATGGAAAGTGGATATAATAGAGCTTATAAATATTTTTATAGGTGGAGAAATATATATAAGGCATCAAAGGAACATGAAGAACTTAAAATGAGATTAAAACATTTCACTTATGCAGGAGCATGGAAAAAGTTTGAGCCAGTATGGAACTTTCTAATTAAGAATGAACTTCTTTCAAAGAGTAGAGGTACATTAGTGAGAACCTTAAAATAGAGAAAAGTTCGCTAATAAAAACCTTCAAATGGTTCCGAAGAATGGGTACGATTTGTTGAATAAATCTGTAGAGATATATAACTAAATAAAGGTTATAGATGCTATAAATTGACTGTGAAAATCACACACTGTATAATAAGAATTATAAGATAAAAGGTGTAAGAAACTTTACACTAAAGATAGGGGAGGGGAGAAAAGATGATAGATAAATATTGGGAAGGTAAGCATTATGCTTTTCATCAAAATAAGGAATGTGAATATTTCCCTTGTCACAAAACTAATAAATCTGAGGAATTTAATTGCCTATTTTGTTATTGCCCACTTTACGCACTAGCTGATAAATGTGGAGGTAATTTCAAAATTACTGAAGACGGAATAAAAGACTGTAGTGAATGTATGGTTCCACATGTTAAAGACAACTATGGCCTTATAAATAGTAAGTATGGTGAAATTGGTAAATTAGTAAAAGAGCAATTAGAAAAAAGCAAATAAGAAGATAATAAAGAAGCTAAAAAGCTAGATACTAAGTCATATCTAGCTTTTTAGCTTCTTTGTTTAGTTATTTATAATATTAAGAATGGAAAGAGGTAATATTATTTATAATGTTAACTATTTCCTTAGGAGATTCATTTAAATTATTTTCTAACCATGCTTGAACAACTGAAATCACTCCACCTACAGAGTATTTTATAAAATAATCTAAAAACATATCATTAACTTTTGAACTGCTAACTAGCTTATCAATTTTAGATTTACTTGCTACGTAAATAATACGATCGATAATGTCGTTTTTCATTTGTTTACTGAATAATATCTTGCATAATTCTTTATTTTCCTGAATTAATTCAAGGGCTTTAAGTAATAAAACATCTTTATAATCTTCAACTGGAGTTTCTTCAATATATTCTAAGATTTGATTAAATAATTCATCTTCTAGTGATTTAAGTAGGTCATAGGTATCTTTATAATGAGTGTAAAAAGTTCCTCTATTAATATCTGATTTTTTGCAGATATCAGTAACAGTAACTTCATGAATTTCCTTATGCTGAAGCAAATCAATTAAACTTTCTTTTATTATTTTTTTAGTATATAAAATTCTTCTATTCCCTTTAATTCCTGCCATTTAACTCATCCTTTTAAAATATTTACCAAAATGTTTAATATATTTACTCAAACAATTTTCAAGAATATGTTATTAAATAAACAAAATTCACTAAAATGTATATTTAATAACACTATGAAAATATGTGATTATTGTAACTAATCCATATATTATTTATACTTGAATTATAGCATTAACTAAACAAGGTGTCTATTTAATGACATTGAGTATTTAAGACGGTATAGATTAGGGAGGTCAAGATGTCATACATAGAGATAAAAGATGAATATAAAAGATACAAGGTTGGAGAAACTACCATTGCAGCAAATAATGGTATTAATTTTTCAATAGAAAAGGGAGAGTTTACTATTATTCTGGGGCCAAGTGGTGCTGGTAAAACAACTGTGCTCAATATACTTGGAGGAATGGATACTTGTGATGAAGGCGAGATAATTATTGATAACGTTGATATATCTAAGTTTAACAAAAGACAGCTTACGAAATACAGAAGACATGATGTGGGGTTTGTATTTCAGTTCTATAATTTAGTTCAAAATTTAACTGCAAAAGAAAATGTGGAATTGGCTACACAAATTTCAAAAGATGCCTTAGATGTTGATAAAACTCTTGAGTTAGTGGGACTTGATCATAGAAAAAACAATTTTCCATCTCAATTATCAGGAGGAGAACAGCAAAGAGTTTCTATAGCAAGAGCTATAGCTAAAAATCCTAAGTTGCTTCTATGTGATGAGCCAACTGGAGCCCTTGACTATAAAACAGGAAAACAGATTTTAAAGACATTACAGGATACATGTAAAAATACAGGGACAACAGTAATTGTTATAACCCATAATTCAGCTCTTGCACCAATTGCAAATAGAGTTATAAAAATTAAGGATGCAAAGGTTACAAGTATCGAAGTAAATAAAAATCCTGTTTCAGTTGAAGATATAGAGTGGTAGAGGGTAAGAGATGAAAAATAGAGCATATAAAAAATCAATAACGAGAGAAATATTAGCTTCAAAAGCAAGGTTTATTTCTATATTAGCTATAATCTTTTTAGGAGTTGCCTTTTACTCTGGGATTAAATCAAGTGGACCAGACTTAAAAAAGTCCATAAATGAATTTTTTAGAAAGCAAAATTTAATGGATAGTAAGATAGTCTCTAGTATAGGTCTTAATGAAAATGATTTAAAGTTACTTGAAAATAGTGATAAAATTCTAGATTACTGGGGAGCACATAGTATAGATGTAAATTTAACTAATATAAATAGTGTTGTTAAGTTTATGGAATATAATCCAAAGGACTCTAGAAATATAAATAATCTTATTGTTACAGAAGGGAGATTACCTGAAAATAGTGGTGAGATATCTTTAGATGAAAATGCTTTAAAGGAAAATAAAGATCTAAAAATAGGTGATGATTACATAATAGAATCTGACGAGGACTTAGATGAGCATTTTAATAAGAAAACTTTTAAGATTGTTGGATTTGTGCAAAGCCCTATGTATATAGAAAATATATCTAGAGGAACAACTACTGTTGGAAAAGGAAGTGTAGACTACTTTGCAATATTAAATAGTACTGACATATCAATGGATGTATATACTGAAATATATGTACGATTTAAAAATGTAGCTGGGCTTGGTGCATATAGTGATGAGTATAAAGATAAGATGGAAGAAAATAATAAATATCTTGAAAGTTTATACTCAAATAGAACTGTAGAAAGAATTGAAGAAGTAAAATTAGAGGCACAAAAAGAGTTTGATAAAGCTTATAAAGAAATAGAAGATGGGGAAAGAAAGCTTGAAGATGCTCAAAAAGAAATAGATGATGGTAATATCCAACTTCTTGATGGTAAAAAGCAATATGAAGGGTTTACTAAAAAGTATCAGCAAGAAATTAAAGATGGTGAGTTGCAATTAACAGAAAGTGAAAAGCAGTTAGATAATGGACAAAAGGAACTTAACAAGCAAAAAGAGCAATTTTTAGGCGGTGAAAAACAACTTCAGTCAGCAAAAATTGAACTTGATAATGCAAAACAAGGATTTTTAAATCAAGGAATTGATCCTACACAAGGTACAAAAGAGTATGAAAATCAAATAGATAGTTTAGGAATTTTAATTACAACATACAATGCACTTTCCAATGATATAAAAGAAACAGCAAATAACCTTAAAGAAGGTGACAAAATTCCAAATGGAAAAATTCAGTATTGGAAAGGTATTATATCTAACCCTGCTTTAGGATTAAATGAATTAAGTGATTTAGTAAATGGCTTAGAAAAAGATCCAGCAAATATTTCTTTAGCACTTAATATCTCAAAAGGTGTAGAAAGTGCTAGTAAAATTGCAAGTGAAAATAAATCTAAGATAGAAACCTTAGTAGCTGGAATAACTCAGTATCAACAAGGTGTAACAGCCTATGAAGAGCAAGTTAAAGGATTTAATGAGGGAAAGACACAACTTGAAGCAGCTCAAAAGCAATTAGATAAAGGCAAAGAAGAACTTATAAAAGGTAAAAAAGAGCTTGAGGAAGGTAAAAAACAAGGTCAGTTAGAACTTGATAAGGCTAAGAAGGAGCTTGATGATTCAGAGAAAAAACTTCTTGATGGAGAAAAAGAAATTAAGGAAAATAGAGAAAAACTAATAGATGGACTAAAAGAGATAGATAAAGAAAAAGAGAAATTAAATGATTTAGATGATAGTAAATATTATTTTTTTGATAGAAATGATAATCCTGGTTACTCAACTTACAAAGGTTCAATTGACAGCTTAGATAAAATAGCTTCAGTATTTCCTGTGTTTTTCTTTCTAGTTGCAGCACTTATATGCTTAACTACAATGACTAGAATGGTAGAGGAAAATAGAATAGAAATAGGAACACTAAAGGCTTTAGGATATAAAGATTTAGAAATAGCTAGGAAATTCATAGTTTACGCAGCATTAGCTAGTATTGCAGGAAGTGTAATTGGTATAGTAGTTGGAAGCAGCATACTTCCTTACATAATTGGTAAAGCCTATTCATCTACATTTACTTTGCCAGATGTTAAAATACACTATTATCCATCCTATATAATTCAATCTTTAGTAGCTTCAATATTTTGTACAGTAGGAGCAGCATTAATTGTATTAAAAGAAGAATTAAGAGAAAATCCTTCTAATTTAATGAGAACCAAAGCTCCAAAGCTTGGTAAAAAGATATTGTTAGAAAGAATTACTCCTTTATGGGAAAGATTGAACTTCAATCAAAAGGTTACATTTAGAAATCTTTTTAGATATAAGCAAAGGATGCTAATGACAATACTTGGTATATCAGGATGTATGGCTATGCTTGTTGCAGGGATGGCTCTTGAAAAATCTAATTCTTCAGTTATGGATATTCAATTTGGTAAATTATTAAAATACGATGCTATGGTAGTATTTAATGATAATAATACTGAAAAAGAAGATGAAGAATATAATGAGTGTTTAAATAACTTAAAGGGATATGAAAGTAGCTTAAATACTTATCAAGATTCAGTTACTTTTAGTAAAGAAGGTGTAAGCAAGCAAACTGCTACTATGTATGTACCAGAAAATACAGATGAGTTAAGTAAATATATATTATTAAATGATAGAGAAAGCGGTACTGAGTACAAGCTATCTGATAATGGAGTAATTATAAATGAAAAACTTGCAAAAGTTTTAGATGCATCTGTAGGTGATGATGTAACTGTAACAGATTCAGATAATAATTCTCATAAAGTTAGGGTAGATAACATAGTAGAAAATTATGCCGGTCATTATATGTATCTATCACCATCGTACTATAAAGAGATATTTAAAAGTGAGCCAACATATAATGCACAACTATTAAAGTTAAATTCAAATAGAGAAGATGATAATAAAATATCAACTACTCTTATGGAGAATGATAAAGTAGTAAATGTTACCCTTGCTTCAAAGCTAAGAAGTTTAAGCGAATCTGCCGATTTAGGATTAGTTATGATAGTAATAATAGTGGCTTCAGGAAGTTTAGCATTTGTTGTACTATATAATTTAATAAATATAAATGTATCTGAGCGTATAAGAGAGATATCTACAATAAAGGTACTAGGTTTTTATGATAATGAAGTAGCAATGTATATATTTAGAGAAAACATAATACTAACAATACTAGGAATACTTTTAGGCTCATTTATGGGGAAAATATTATATGTATTTTTAGTGAGCACAGCAGAAATGGATAATATGATGATGATACCAACTGTAGATATTAGTAGTTATGTAATCTCTGGCTTAATTACAATGTTTTTTGCCATAGTAGTTATGATAATGATGCATATAAAATTAAAAAATGTAAATATGATTGATGCACTAAAATCTGTAGAGTAAAATTTAAAATAAAGGGAGTCGCAAATTGCGGCTCTTTTTTTATTTTTCAGCAATATGTTAAGTTACTAGTATTATATTTTTTATGATATTATCATTAGCTTTTTGTTGAGTGAATATAAAACTTATGAAGAAGGACATAATAGCAAAAATTACATTTTATTTATTAAGTCCTTCTTCTAGATATTCAGCTCCAAACGTATGCATCATTTCTAAAATAGGGATTAGTTTTTTACCAGTATCTGTTAAGCTGTACTCGACTTTAGGGGGTACAATAGGATAGACTTTTCTATTGATAATATTATCTTCCTCCAAGCTTTTTAACTGCCTTGAAAGTACTTTTTGAGAAACGTTAGGCAATTTTCTTTGAATATCACTGAATCTAAGTTCACTATAACCTAAGTACCACATAATTAATATTTTCCACTTTCCAGAGACTATATCTTGAACTAAAACCATTGGACACTTTTCATATTTAGCGCATTTTTCTTTCATATAGCATTCTTCATGCCTGTCTGATATTTCAATCATTTTAACACCTCTCAATTGCATTAGTGACTTTTTTGTCACTGTATGACAAAAAAGTGCCTTATTGATAAAAGAGTATTTTATTATTATCATAGTATCATAGAAAATTAATTTTAGGTAGCTATCCAAGATAAGTGAACTTGTGTATATTTAGATAAATCATAAGAGTATCAATAGTTTAGATAATAAAATGAATTTAAAGTGAGGTAAATAAATATGAGTAAAGTATTATATATTAAAGCAAATGTAAAACCAGAAGGTCAATCAAGAACATTTAAAATTTCAGATAATTTTATAGAGGAGTATAAGAAAAATAATCCTGGCGATGAAATCATTACATTAGATTTATATAAAGAGGGTATAAACTTTCTAAGCGAAGAAGGTATCAGCCTACATAGACCAGCTCCTGGTGAAGGTAAAAATCACCCTGTTCTAAAATATGCATATCAATTTGCGGAAGCAGATAAATATATAGTTGCAGCACCAATGTGGAATTTAAATATTCCGGCTATATTAAAGGCATATATAGATTATGTATGTGTTACAGGAATCACATTTAAATATACGGCTAATGGACCAGTTGGTCTATGTGAGGGGAAAAAAGCAATTCATATTGTTTCAAGAGGTGGAGTATATTCAGAAGGCCCAGCTGCAGCATTTGAAATGGGGGATAGATATTTAAGAACTATTTTTGGTTTCTTTGGGATAACCGATTTTACTACAATAGCAGCTGATAAGTTAGATGTTATTGGTGAAGATATAGAATCAATTATTGAGAATGCAATTAAAAAGGCTCAAGTAACAGCAAAAGAGTTTTAATTATTATCATAAAATATAGTATTAATAAGAATGGATAGTTAAGTTCATATTATCCATTCTTTGTAATTAATCATTGTCAATAACGATGTTGTTATAGTTATTGACTAATGGTAGGTAAAATATAATTAATTGAAGAAATGAGTTAGAAGGAGAAAAGATGAATTATATTAATAATGCAACTAGCACTTTAGAACAAATATGTTTAGATTGCAAAGATTACAAAACAGAAGATTGCATTAAAGCAAAATGCAATATTGGATTTGCTTTAAGTGCAATGAAATCAATTGAAAAAAATGGACTGTCAGTGATTGAGGATGGATTTAGGCTTATTCCCAAAGAAGATGTGAAGTTTTATGATAAGAAAATGATAGCAATATGTGTAGCCGCTATATGTAAAACATGTAAGCAGTGTATGGAAGGTCATAATGAAAATTGTTGTGTTTCGCTGGCAAGGAGATCTATTGAAAGTATAGTCTTAAAGGAAATAATTGATTACCCAGGTAACATGCTCGCATATATTATTAAAGTTGCAGAACAAGATCAGAATTTTGCTGATTTAATCAGAAAAGAGATCATGCTATTAGATTAAACAAGGTCAGTGTAAATTTTATAATAGAAATGTGTAATTATTCCAACATTAAAATGTAGGAGTTTACGCATTTCTATTTTTTGTATTTCATATAATATATTTTATTAATAGAGAAGCACGCAATCTAAGCTGGATTGGTGATTTCTCTCTTTGCAATAAGTTCTATATGAATACCAGGAAAATAAAACCGCATGATTTACACGACTATGGGTAAACTCTCACAGTTTTCTTATTTCATAATTTAATAATGGTGAAGAA
The DNA here is from genome assembly GCF_039521425.1 of Clostridium subterminale. Lineage (NCBI taxonomy): Bacteria > Bacillati > Bacillota > Clostridia > Eubacteriales > Clostridiaceae > Clostridium > Clostridium subterminale. Next base: position 477,033 of record NZ_BAAACI010000007.1, on the reverse strand, counting down.
ATTTTTGCGACAGAATATAATCTTAATTTAAAAAATTATTGACCTTGACATTACGTCATGGAGTAATATATATGTGTAGCGTTACTAAATAAAATTTATTTTCTTTTGAGAGGATTTTTTATGAAAGATAATTTAAAGAAACAATTTACTATTGGTGAATTTAGTAAGAAGGCAGGAGTTACTCTGAGGACTTTGAGATATTATGATAAGATTGAGCTTTTAAAGCCTTCTTTTCATAATGAGTCGGGATATAGGCTTTATAGTAAGAATGATTTTCCAAAACTTCAAAAAATTTTAACTTTAAAGTTTATTGGATTATCCTTAGATGAAATTAAAGATGTTATGAAAGAGGAAGTAAAGGAAAATGATTTTGAAAAGTCATTAAAGATACAAAAGAAAATTATTAAGGAAAAAATAAATCACGAATTGAGTGTTATTGAAGCTATTGATGAGGCTTTGAAAATGATTGATACAGATAAAAATTTGAATTGGGATAAGTTTATTAACATTATAAATCTGATAAATAAAGATAATAGGTGGATGAAGCAGTATATAGATGCTTCTAATTTAAAGGCAAGGATAAATATTCATGATAAGTTCAGCACTAATAAGGAAGGTTGGATGGAGTGGTTTTTTAAGCAACTACCTTTAGAGACAAATTGCAAGGTTTTAGAGTTAGGCTGTGGTGATGGCAGCTTGTGGGCTAAAAATTATGACAAGATACCTAAAGAATGGGAGATACATATTACTGATTTTTCAGAGGGTATGGTTGAAGATGCTAAACTGAATTTAAAGGAAACTTTAGATAGATTTCATTTTAAGGTTGAGGATGCTGAAAATATTTCTTATGAAGATGAGACTTTTGATATAGTTATAGCGAACCACATGCTATATCACTTAAATGACATAGATAAAGCACTAAGTGAAATGCAAAGAGTTCTAAAAAAGGATGGATACATTTTTATATCTACTGTTGGTGAAAATCATATGAAGGAAATGAGAGAATTTTTATCAATGGTTGATAAGGAGATATTAGAAGTTGAAAGTTTCAATTTAACAAAGAAATTTCAAATTGAAAATGGGTTAGGCATCTTATCAAAATTTTTTAAAGACATAGAGTGTAATCTATATATAGATAATTTAAAAATAACAGAAAAAGAAGCCTTATTTCAATATATTCTTTCTATGGAAAGCGATATAGTTAAAAAAATAAGTGCAAATAAATTGATGAAGTTAGATAAATTACTAGAGAAAGAGTGTTTTGATAATGGGTATATATACATATCAAAGCATACAGGATATTTTAAAGGAAAAAATAGATTTAAAAAAGGCCTATGAAAATAAAGAGTCATTATTAATAAAGAAAAATACTACATTATTTATTAAAGTGTGACTAATTGCAAAGGGGAGATTTTAAATGTCAAGAAAAATACCGTTATCACCACCAGATATTACAGAAAGAGAAATAGAAAGTGTTGTTCAGGTTTTAAAATCAGGATGGATTACAAGTGGTCCTAAGGTTTTAGAATTTGAGCAGAAAATAGCTGAGTACTGTGAAACTGAAAAAGCTGTGGTCTTAGGTAGTGGAACAGCTGGTATGGAGCTTATTCTAAAACTCTACGATATAAAAGAAGGGGATGAAGTAATAACCACACCGTATACTTACACCGCAAGTGCTAGCATTATTTTACATAGAGGAATAAAGCCAACCTTTGTAGATGTTGCTAAAGATAGTTTTATAATGGATTTAGATAAATTAGAAGAGGCAATAACTGAAAAAACCAAGGCAATAATAACTGTAGATTTTGCAGGTGTTCCTGTAGATTATGATAAGGTAAAAGCAATACTTAAAAAGTTAAATAGAGAAGATATAATACTTATATCAGATTCAGCACACTCTTTTGGTGCAACTTATAAGGGAAAAAAAGTTGGATCTCAATATGATTTCCATGTATTCTCATTTCACGCAGTTAAGAATTTAACTACAGCTGAAGGTGGAGGAATAACATTTAATAACAATAATTTTCATGGGAAAGAAGACTTATATAAAGAGTTTAAATATATAGCACTACATGGGCAAACAAAAGATGCTTTATCTAAGATAAAAGCTGGTGCTTGGCAATATGATATAGTAACAGATGGATTTAAATGCAATATGTCTGATTTACATGCAGCTATAGGTGTGTCTCAATTAGATAGATATGAGGAAATGTTAGATAGAAGAAGAGCAATATTTGAGGTTTACAACAAAGCTTTAGAATGTAAAGAGTGGGCTATAACACCTTTCTCTAAAAATGAGGAGATGGAAACATCATATCATTTATATCCATTAAGAATAAAAGGCTTTGAGGAAAGTGACAGAGCAAAGGTTATAGAAATATTAGCTAAAAAAGATATACCTACAAATGTTCACTTTATACCACTGCCAATGTTTACGCTATATAAAAATTTAGGGTATAAAATGGAAGATTATCCAAATGCATATAATCAATATAAAAATGAAATAACATTACCAGTGTACTCAACCTTATCTTTAGAAGATGCTAAGTATATGATAGAGGAGCTTATTAAAGCTGTAGAAGAAGTAAAATAAAGTTTGAATTTTAACTTACATCTAAAAAGGAGGAATTTATGATGAAAGTAGGATTTTATACATCACAAAGAGAATACGAAGAGAAAATGGCTGAGTTTAATGAGGCTATGATAAATTCAATAAAAAATGGAGTTAAGACTTTAGGTGAAGATGTTATAGCTTTTGAAAAAGAAGTTCAAGACTTTGCAAAGGTAAAACACGCTATTGGTGTTGCTTCAGGGACAGATGCTTTAGTTATGACAGCTGATATATTAGGATATAAGGATGAAAAAGAGATAATAACCTCTCCATTTACTTTCTTAGCATCTACTTCATGTATTGCAAAACATAGAGGAAAACCAGTATTTGTAGATATAGATGAAGAAACCTTCAACATAGACACTAGAAAAATAGAAGAAAAAATAACAAAAAATACAGTAGGACTACTTCCAATACATTTATTCTGCCAAATGGCTAATATGGATGATATTATGGATATAGCAAAAAGGCATGATTTATCTGTATTAGAAGATGCAGCAGAAGCTTTTGGTATGCAATGGAAAGGTAATGGAGATACATACAGACATGCAGGTACTATAGGTGACACGGGTATCTATTCATTCTTTCCAACTAAAACGCTAGGAGCTTACGGTGACGGTGGATTAATAGTTACAAATAATGATGAACTTGCAGATATTACTAAAATGTATAGAGTTCACGGAGCTAAAAAGAAATATCACTATGAGTATATAGGATATAACTCAAGATTAGATAACATACAAGCAGCAATTTTACGTGTTAAATTAAAATATATAAATGAGGCACTAGAAAAGAGAAATCGAATCCATGACTTATACGTTGAAAGATTAAAAGATATATCAGAAATTACCTTACCAAAAATAAAAGGCGATCAAATACCTGTTTATTATGTATTTAACATAACCTGCCATAAAAGAGATGAATTAAATCAAGACTTAAATGAGCAAGGAATAGGTACTAGCATATACTATCCAACTCCATTACATCTTCAAAAGTGCTTTAGCTACTTAGAATATAAAAAAGGAGATTTTCCAGTAGCTGAAAGAGTATCAGAAAGAATATTAGCACTGCCAATTTACCCAGAGTTAACTATACAAGAAATAGATTATGTTTGTGAGAAAATAAGAGAATTCTATAGAAAATAGTTATTTAGCATAATGAATGATGAAGCGTATCATTCTTTAGCAGAATCAAAGCTCTTATCTCTAATCATATATCCTCCCGACTTCCTTAAATATATATTTTATGAATCAAATTTCTCTTTATATGATAAAATGCTACTTAAAAATACAGTTAAACAAATTACACTTGTTATGGAAATGACTATAGCTACTACTTTAGCTGATGTAGTTACTGGTACTATATCGCCATATCCAATAGTAACAAAAGTGATTATTGTGTAATAAAATAAATCAAAACTTCCTGTAGCATTTAAATATGCTGTACCATCTGCAATGGCATTTACGAAACAAACAGCTAAATATAAATTCATCACAAGCATTGCTAACACTAAAATAGCTGCTATTAGTACTCTTGCAAAGTTAGTTTTTTCTTCCTTTTCTGATTTAATGTTGTGTGGTTTTCTCATAAGAGTTAGTAACACCTTTATATTTAAATAGTAGCAAATTATAACTCCTATAATTCCTATAATTGCACTTTCCTTAAACTGATCTGGAAAGATTATAAGTACAGCTAAAAATGTACTTGTTATAAAATAGCTTGATATAAAATCTAGCTTTAAGTTCTTATCTTCAACTTTATAAATAAATTTATGAATTTTAGAGCTAACAAATAATATATAGCCTATTGAATAATGAACAATTATAAAAGATGTTGATATAGCTATTATTTTTATTAACCATTCTACACCAAAGGCTAAATGTATATCTAAATACCTCATAATTGTTGTAAATATAGTTATAAGTGCAAATACTTCACCACATATAACCATTCCGCCTTGTGTTATTTTATAAAGTAAGGTTGTCCCTTTAAAAAGTTCTTTATAAGTTTTATTAATTTCTACTACAAGTGTTCCTAGAACAGATTTTATTTTCCTATTATTCCTTACGCTTCTTATAATTAAGGTAGCAAGAACAATAATTGTTGTTAAAATAATTATGAAACTTCCCATTAGCACCCCACACAATATCAATAAATTTATAAATAATTATATCAAAAATCTAAAATAAATAATAGGTGAACATAATGTATAACAGAAAAACAAAGTATTTTATAATACCCCAAAATAATGATAACAGTAAATTTTAATTATTGTAATAGCTGAATAGATACGGTGGTTTTTATTTTTCAAAAAGTTGGAATTATTAATGTAAAATGTATTATAATTAAATAGTATATATTTGTTAAATATTAATATAAATTGACAGTATATTTTCATGGGTAAGATATTAAAAGTTAAAGGGGTGTATAAGAATGAAATCAGCTTTTCTAATAATTGATATGCAAAAGGGATGTTATGACTTTTGTAAATGTCAAAGAGAATTTGATGAGGCAGTAGAGTATATAAATGAGGCAGCACGCATGTTCAGGGAAAAAGGATTGCCTGTTGTTAAAGTATTGGATATTGAAGTGGGAGAAGGTCCTGGTTCTGAGAAGTTTGAATTTGTTGATTCTATTATTGAGAGTACAAATGATATTGTTATACATAAAGAGTATAATAATGCCTTTTTTAAGACAGAGCTTCATGATAAGCTTCAAGAACTTGGAGTTGAATTTGTGGTTATAAGTGGATTTGCAGCAGAGTATTGTGTATTATTCTCTTATAATGGAGCAAAAGAAATGGGATATGGCACATCATTACTTCAAAATGGTATTGCAGGGGTTGAATATGAAGAAGTGAAAAAAATGCAACTCTTAAGACCATTAGTTAGTCTTGAGGCATTAGAATATTTTTTAAAGTAATAAAAGCTTAGTGCCTAAGCACTAAGCAATCCTTAGAACAAAAGCAGATAACCACCCAAAGCTTTAATTTGGTGTTAGTTGCTTTCATAGCGTGTTTATTTTGTTTTAGGTCCATTAGATTAGGTTTATGATATGAATTCAAGAGACTAAAGCACTATTCTTTCATGGATGGTGCTTTTTTCATTTCTATTAAGTTATATGTGAACTCCGAGAAATTTAATCTCAGAAGATGTATAGCAACAAAATTATAGCAGTTCCTCTAAATTCACATTTTTCAAATCAACTATTACTTTATTAAACCACTCAATTATTTCCTGATGTCTTTCTCTTAACTCTTCACCATCTTTTATGAAATAGAAATTATGAAGTCTTTTTACTACATCCTCAGGGAAGTCATAATAAACATATCTTGTTTTGAAGTTATATATATATGGTTTGTATTTAATCCTAAGCATTTCTAGTAGCAGACCTAAGGAAAAACTTTGATAAAAGGATATAGCTTCAATATAGTTGTGTCTGTTAAGTTCCTTCTCAATAAGGAACTGATACATATTAAATAAACTATCTACGTTTTCTATTCTTGTTCTAAGAGTTTTTGCAAATTCAATTTTGTTCATTGGGGTTGCTTGGGCTACATTGCATTTGTCAAAAAGCACAAGTATATCTCCATGGACTTCTTTTAACAGCTTTTCAGTACTTGTATGTTTTACAGCACATATTTCTATTACCATGAACTTGCTAGTGCCATGAAGTTTATATACCTTTTGATAAGCTCCAGGAGATAATGACTGGGGACCTCCATAGCTGTTTTCTATTTTAGCTAGGGATTTTAAATAAATATCTAAAACATTAAACATATCCTTAATCTTGTCATCTTCAACATCAACTACAACATCAATGTCAGACCACTCGTCTACACGTTTAAATGCTGCAGAACCACCCTGCCATGCGGCATAAACATAATTCAATGGCTTTAGTGCTCTAATAAGGCAATTTAATATTTATTCTCGAGTTATTGCTTTTACTTCCATAATAATTCCTCCTATCTTTTATGTAGAGCTTTATAATAGTTTGATTTACTTAGTAATTTATAGCTTACTAAGAATCCAAAATTAAATTTATTGCATTCACTGCAGTATATGGTAAATTTTACCACAAAATTGAGTGTATAAAAATATAAAAATTTTAGTAACATCCACAAGGAGGTGATGGAGCCTTCCTTGTGGATGTTTTTTATAATAATAACTATCATTGACCTATATATCTATAGATGGTATATTATATCTATAAATGATATATCATTTATGGATATATCATTCATGGATATAGTAATATTTATTTACAGTGGAGGAGAATTTTATGCCAAGAAAGGATTCTATTGATATAGGCGAACTAACAGATTCTGCTTTTTATATTTTATCTAGTGTTATAGAGGAAAAGCATGGTTACCTAATCATGAAGACTATTGAAGAACTTACTAATAATGAAGTTACAATTGGTCCTGCATCACTTTATACAACACTGAAGAAGCTTTTAGCAGCAGGCCTAGTGGAACTTAATTCAAGAGAAGAAGAAAATAAAAAAGTATATAAAATAACAAGTTTGGGGCGTGACATGCTTATAAAAGAAATTGAACGAAAAAAACAGATGGTTAAATTTGCTGAAAATTTTTTGAAATAAAAAGGGAGGAATATTCATGAAAAGTAAATATGTTATGATTAGTGGCTTTGCATTTAGTGAAGAAAGTGACATGGAAAAGCTGAGAAATTATGCAAGGGAAGGCTGGATATTAGAAGATATAGTAGCAGGACTGTTTTATAAATTAAAAAGAGATGAACCAAAAGATATAGTATATAGTTTAGATTATCAAAGCGAAGCAAATGAAGAGTATTTTAATTTATTTATTGAATCAGGATGGAAACCCGTTATTTCTGTAGGCAACGAAATGCACATTTTTTCAGCACAAGCTGGGAGTAACCCTATTTATAGTGATTGCCAATCGGAAATAGAAAAATATATAAGAATGAAAAGACAAGCAAAAAAGGGAACACTTTATTCTTTAATAGTAGCTGTTGCTCTTATAGCTTTACTAGTTATTTCTGTAATTACTATAAGACCTATATTTCTAATTGTTTTTGGATTATTAATATTAGATATTTTTGTGTTTATTTTTAACTTCATGCCGTATATTGCATATAATTCTAGAATAAAGCAAATAAGAAAAAATGGTAGGTGTAGTTTAAATAATGGTTTGTGGAAAGTAAATGTATTTTCAGGTAGTGTTTTTCTGATATTAGGTATAGAAAATTTAATTGAGAAAAAATATTTTTCAATATTCTATATTATATTAGGTGCTTTTTTCATCATTTCAAGTTTAAATGGCTATAAGAAAGAGAAGAAATGTCCATAGATAATAGCAATTATTAGAGCCATGAGAATCATGGCTCTAATATGTTATGAATAATAACATTTATGAACTTAACAAACTTCTTAAGCTATAACAAGTTTCCCAGCTTTAAGGTTAAGTATAACATCTGATTGATCTGCTACATCACTTGAATGAGTAACTACAATAATACATTTGTTATTTTCATGAGCCAAGGTTTTAAATATTTTTATTATCTCAATGGCTGTATCATGATCAAGATTTCCTGTTGGCTCGTCTGCAAATATTAAGTCGCCTTCTGTGGCTATGGCACGAGCTATAGCAACCCTCTGCTGCTGTCCACCGCTTAGCTTTAATACGTTTCTATTGGTTTCCTCCTTTGTTAAACCCATCTTTTCTAATAAATCATAAGCCTCTTGTTTTCTATTTTCTATTTTATTTTTAGTTATTTCCATTGCTGTTAAAACATTTTGTAAGGATGTCATATATGGTATAAGATTATAGGATTGAAATACTATTCCTATATTTTTATTTCTAAAGTTAGTTAATCCTATATTATTAATATTTTTATCATCATATAGTATCTCTCCAGATTTAGGTATGTCCAAACCACTAGCTAAAGCAAGGAATGTTGTTTTCCCAGAGCCAGAAGAACCAAGTATGGTATAAAACTTTCCTTTTTCAAAACTAAAATCTATCTGTTTCAAAATTGATGATTTTTTTGAACCATCCTGATAATGATAACTCACATTTTTAAATTTTAATACTGTATCCATTTTTACATCTCCCTATTCATTTTTAGATAAAATCGTTTTTGGATTAAACCTAATTATTGATATTGTTGGAATAGCTGTTGCTAAAATTACGATTAGGAATCCAATTAAATATAATTTTTGAAGATCCCTTGAGTTCACACCAACGTCAATTTTATCTATAGCATCAACCTGTTCATTCATTGTTCCTCCAGGTCCAATCATCACCACTCCTGAGGTTGAAGGTTGTGAATTTTTCTGATTTTCAGTGGCCTTTATTTCATTCTGTAATAGGTTAGTGCCTATTTTCTGTGCTACTGCATTCCCGGTAAATGTTGATATACTAAAAGCTATGCAAGCAACAATCATGGTTTCTACTAACAATTGACTAACAATTTTAAGTCTGCTTTCTCCCATAGACATTAACACACCAATTTCATATCTTCTGTCCTTAAGTGATAAAATTATTATGAGTGACAGAATTGCTGCGCCCGCAATGGCAACTATAATAACTATAGTTTTTGAAAATGATCCAACATTTTCGATAGGTTCCATCATCTGCTTATACAAAGAATCCTTTGCATCTAATTTATAATCTTCTAAATTTATACCTGAAGCTTTTACATCATTTTTAAAGCTTTCAACGTTCATAGGATCATCCATGTAATATACAGCACTTTGAATAGTATCTGTTTTCTCAGATGAGGAAGGGTCCAATTGTGATGTAACTGAATTAGGTACATATATTTTATTATACGGACTTAAAAATGTCATGGCATCCATCATAGGATCTGATTTAACTTTTTCAGCTGTATATATTCCTACCACTTCTAATTCCAGAGTGTTTTCTCCTTGTAAGCTTTTTACTTTTATTTTGTCGCCAAGCTTTAGATTGTTCTTATCTGCTAGTTTCTTCTCTATAACTGCTACATTTTTTCCTTGATCGCTTTCTGTTAAGTTTCTTCCCTCAATCAGCTTACTTTTTCCTTCAGTAAAGTCAGGAGAAAGCTCTGTATATAAATTCCCCTCTAATGATACATCCGGCTGAGCCATATCTGGAGGCCCACTAAATGATACCGCAGAGGAACTCTTATCATCCTTCTTATCATTTTGTTCTTTCACAACGGGTTTAAAATTATCTGACGAAACCATTGCTGAGGATGAGTAATTATATGCTTTAACATGTTCTAAGTCTTTTAATTTATCTACATCTTTAATAGTTAGTGGAGTTATGTCGACTTTACCACCTTTATTACCTGATTTAGACATTGCCTTTTCAAAATCAACACTAAGAGATACAGCCCCTCCAAGTTTTTTTCTAGCAAATTCACCTGATTTAACAGTAGCAGATCGTATTGCTAAACCAGCAAGGACCATATTTGCTATAATACTTAAAATTACAATTAATATTATAGTTTTTACTTTTCTTTTAGTAACACTTAATATTGCTCTTTTTATAAAGTTCATTATTATTCCTCCTATTTTTAATCTTTAGGCATCTGAAAATAAATAATAGGTCAAATATGGGAGTATTAGAGCGGGTAGTCATCAGATAACATAAAATAGACGAGACGAGTATTCTAACTTATTTATTTTTTGGAAGATGCCTTATTACATTATTAATTGTAAATTTGTATTGTGTAGTTACTATGAAGTCTAAGTGTTTTTAGCATGAAAAAACAGAAGCTTAATTGCTTCTGTTAAAAATAATTTTAAAACAAACTCCTAACTCGGTATTGCTTATTTTATACTCTATTTCATGAGCTTCAAATATGGTTTTTACAATATATAACCCTAAACCAGTACCACCAGTGCTTCTGTTTCGAGATTTTTCTATACGATAAAAAGGATTAAAGAGCTTTTCGAATTCAGTTTCATCTATATGTACCCCTGTATTTTCAATAGTTAGTACTACCTGATCTTTTTCTTCCCACAAGTTTATAAAGACCGTCTCATTTCTCGCTGAATGGGTAATTGAGTTATTAATAACATTAGATATTGCTTTTTTAATTAGTTTTTCATCAACCTGAACATAAACTTCTTCAGATATATTTAGAATTAAATTTATATCCTTTTCACTTGCAAGACAACTGAGATTTTTAAGACAATTATTAACTAGATAAGATAGATTTATTTCTGTGTATTGTGGCCTAAAATCATGAGATTCTAGTTTTGATACTTCAAGTATTTCTTTTACCATTGACTCCATATCTTGCAAAACTATTAAAGATCTATTCATATATTTATCTCTATCCTTATAAACGCCTATATTGCCAAGCATACCTTCAAGCTGACCTTTTATTATTGTAATTGGAGTTTTTAATTCATGTGAAATTGTAGCAGTAAATTCTCTTCTTTTCCTTTCAATTTCCCGTTCTCTTTCAATGTCATTCAAAAGTTTCAAATTAGTATTTTTAAGTTCATTCATAGTATGCTGCAAATTAGAGGCTAATTCATTTAAGCTTAAGGCGATTTCTCCTATTTCATCATCACTCTTTACCTCACAGCTTTTTTCAAAATCTAAAGCTGCCAGATGTTTAGCTGCATTATTTATTTGAAGTAATGGCTTAGTAATTATTTTTGAATATATAAATGCTCCTACCACTGATATAATAATCACTACAAGGCCAATTAAGGGGAGTAAATTTAAAATAACCTTTGAAGCTTCGTCTATTGGCTGCAGCGGTACTATAACATCCATAGTATATCTTTCATTATCATTTAAAAAAGTTATCTGCCTTGAAATCATATAGGTAGAAGAATGTTTATTATTACCCGAAATTGAAACGCTACCTGTTTGGAATGTATTCATGAATTGAGACGTATTATCTATATTACCTTGATCTAATATAGGCATTTCTATTAAATTAAATGGTAAGTATATAAGCCTTCCTATACTATCATATATAGTCAAGCTAACAGTATATTTAGCATTAAACTCATCAAAGTATTTTTTAGCGTCATTAATTGAAAGCTTTGAAACAGTGTTTTCTAGTTTATTCAAGCCTGTTTCAATATTACTTTTTTTATATTTATAATAATAGCTTGGTAGCAAGAAATATAGTATTAAATATATACAGATTGTTGAAGTAATTAGCAATATTGATGTGATTTTGAAAATTTTAAAAGTAATACTTTTTCTTATATTATTTTTCAAGTTTATAGCCAACACCTCTAATCGTTTTAATATAATCAACCTTTAACTTGTATCTTAAATTTTTAATGTGAGTGTCAATAACCCTAGAATCTCCATAAAAATCATAACCCCATAACTGATTCAATAACACTTCTCTAGTTAAAATCCTACCTTTATTTTTAATAAATATTTTGAGGAGTTCAAACTCCTTAGCTGTAAGTTCGATGTCTTTTTCACTGACCCTCACCTTAAAGCAGTTAACATCAATAAGGATATCTTCAAAATTCAGCCTTGCTTCCTCATCTATAGCTTTTGTTCGTCTAAATACTGCTTCAACTCTTTTAACTAAAAGATTAACTGAAAAAGGCTTTGTTATGTAGTCATCTACTTCTAGTTCAAAACCTTTTATCTGATCTTGTTCCTCTTCTAAAGCAGTTAACATTATTATTGGGACTTTAGATGTCTTTCTAATAATTTCGCATACAACAAAGCCATCGATCTTTGGAAGCATTATATCAAGAAGCACCAAATCAAATTTACCTGAATTAAATTTTTCAATGCCTTTTAATCCATCCTCAGCTACTTCAACAATATATCCATTTGCAAACAAAAACTCACGTATTATTTCCTGTATATCTAAATCATCTTCAATTACAAGTATCTTTTCATTCATGCTTTCACCTTCTTATATCAATTATTATAAAGTATGATTGTGTTTTTTATGTGAAGTTAAAAATTTTGAAAGTATATCCACTAATATTATGATTGACTTGTATCATAAATACAATTAACTATAACTCTTTTATATTTTTTGTAACCTACATTATAAGAAGGCATTTAAATAAAGAAAATAAATGTGAGCATTACTCAATTTCAGATCGTGAAATTTTAAGCGTTATTTTTTTAGCAGAATAGACGTTTCAATTCAAGATATCCTAAAAATGCCCTAGTAATTTTCTGTAATTTAGGCTTAAATAAATATATAGAGAAAATATATATTAGGAGAGTATCATGGTAAAGAGTAAAGAGTTATTGTTAATGAGATATATATCATTTTGTATATTAACCTTTCAGTTGTTTGTAGAAGCTGGAAATAAGAGTATAGAAAGTCTAGTTTTACTTCTATTATTTATTATAAATAATCATTTGAGAATATTTTATTTAGAAAAAGAGAGAAATGTTATTTTATCAATAATAATAGAGTTAGCATTTATACCATTGGCACAATTAAACTTTGGAGGAACTATTATTTTTTATTTAATAGGGGTATCCATAGATTTGTTTGCTTTGAAAAATAATATAGTTAAATATGGAATAGGTCTTATAATTTTATTTATTGGGATTTATCCGAAGTTTAGTGGACCCATTGAAGATGGTATTATTAATTTCGTTTTGCTTGGATTATTTTTTATTCTTTTAAGCTATATATCTAGACTTTATAGTACTAAGGTAGAAGCTCAGCAGCTTTATGATAAGCTTAGGGTTTCAGATGAAAAACTTATAGAAGCAAATAAAGAACTTGAAGGATATGTAGAATCCATTGAGGAATTAACCTTATTAAAGGAAAGAAATAGAATATCAAGGGAGATTCATGATAGCGTTGGACATACTTTATCTACTGCTCTGATTCAGTTATCTGCTATGGAAGCTATTGCCGAGAAAGAAGATAGTTCTATGAAGGATATGGTGGGAAATTTAAGAGCTTTTATTAGTGAAAGTTTTCAGGATGTGAAGAGAGCTGTAAGGGAGTTAAAGCCTGATGACTATGATAATTATCAAGGGATTTTAAGAATTCAGGAGGTATGTAAAAACTTTGAGAGAATGTCTGGAGTTCAGGTTAAAGTCATTATATCAAAGGATGATTGGAATTTATCAACTAAGCAGATTAATCATTTATATAGAATGACCCAAGAAGTTTTATCAAATTCTTTAAAGCATGGTAAGGCAACTATGGTTAAGGTTATTATGAATTTTGCAGAGGATGAGTTTGTAATATCATTTAATGACAATGGTGTGGGAACAGATAAAATTGTGGAAAGTGGACTTGGGCTTAGGAGTATAAGAGAAAGAGCAGAGGAAATAGATGGTTTAGTGGATATGAAATCTAGTGAGGGTAATGGATTTTTTGTTAAGGTTATAGTACCAAGGGAAGTGGAGGTGTAGGCATGGAGAAGATTAAACTTTTAATTGTAGATGATGAGAAATTAATAAGAGAAGGCTTGAAAGTAATGCTTTCAGTTTTTGAGGATATTGAAGTTGTTGGAATAGCTGAAAATGGATATAAGGCTTTGGAAGTTTGCAAAACCTCTGATGTGGATGTTGTTCTTATGGATATAAGAATGAAAGTTTGTGATGGTGTTATGGGGACAAGACTTATTAAGGAGCAGTTTACAAAGATAAAGGTCATAATTCTTACCACATTCAAGGACAAGGAGTATATACAAGAAGCTATGAGGTATGGGGCTTTTGGCTATATGCTTAAGGATAGTTCCCATGATGTGATCTATGAAGGGATAAAGGCGGCTTATAAAGGTAATATGGTAGTCCATCCTGATGTGGCTTTAGAAATGATGGGAAGTAATGGGGCAATCAAAAATGATATAGATAAGTATGGACTTTTGGAGAGAGATATTAAGATAATAGAAGCAATAGCTAAAGGATTAACCAATAAGGAGATTTCAGAAGAATTATTTTTATCAGAAGGAACAATTAAAAATAATATTACTAATATACTATCAAAGTTGAAGCTTAGAGATAGAACACAGATTGCAATTTTTGCTTTTAAAAATGGAATAGTGACTTAAGTCATTTATATAGTGACCTCAAGTTATGGTTATCCCCCTGGTAATATCTTATTATAATAGTAAGATAAGTCTAGGGGGTAATTTTATGAGCATTATAAAAGTAAAAAATATAAGCAAAAGATTTAATGATAAGTTAGTTTTAGATAATATTAGCTATGAAGTAAAAGAGGGCGAGATATTTGGATTTATCGGACCTAATGGAGCAGGTAAATCAACTTTAATAAATATTATGACAAGCCTTTTAACTCCAGACAATGGGACTATTGAAATATGTGGATATGATATTTTAAAGGAGCCAATTAAGGCAAAGGAATGTATGGGATATGTTCCACAGGAGTTAGCACTAATGGAGGATCTTAATGCTTATGATAATTTAGAGTTCTTTGGAGCTTTATATGGACTAAAAGGTAAACTTTTGAAGGAAAGAATAGCAGAGGCACTTAAGGTAACTGGTTTAGCGGAAACTAGAAAGCAAAAGGTTAAAAAGTTTTCAGGGGGAATGAAGAGAAGATTAAATATTGCAGTATCAATTTTACATCATCCAAAGGTGTTAATACTAGATGAACCTACCGTTGGCGTAGATCCACAATCAAGAAATCATATATTTTCTTTTATAAAAAATATATGTAAGGAGTGGGGTACTACAGTAATTTATACTTCTCATTATATGGAGGAAATTGAAGAGCTTTGTAAGAGAGTATTTATAATAGATTTAGGGAAAGAAGTATCCTATGGAGATAGAGAAGAGATTAAGGCTTCAGTTTTCTCAAACAATAAGGTAATTATTGAAACTCAAGATATAAGTGGAGAAACAATAATGAAGTTAAAGGATGTAGAAGGAATCGATAAGGTATCAGACAAGGATAATATACTTACTCTAACTATTGATTCAAAGTTTAAGCTAGCTAGTGTACTTTCTTTATTAGAGAAAGAAAGCATTAATATAAAGAAGATTAGCTATGAAGAAGCAAAACTTGAAGATGTATTTCTATCATTAACAGGAAAAACTTTAAGAGATTAGGGGGAAGCTAATATGAAGGCATTATATTATGTAAAAACTACCCTTAAGGGTATGTTTGCAAATGGAGTAGTTACCATAGCATCTTTTATCTTATTTCCTATTTTACTTGCTTGTTTTATGGCGTTTGTTGGAAGCACGATTGATGGAAATCCTCTAAAGCTTAAAGCATTAAATATTCAAATTATTGATAAGGATAATACTGAAACATCAAAAAGATTGGTGGAGTTACTAGAAAGTGATGATTTGAAAGAGGTTGTAAGTATAGTGGATAAAAAGCCAGATGTGGAATTAGTAATAAAAGAAGGATATGAGGAAAATATTTTATATTTAAATAAGGGAGATATAATTATTAATAAAAAAGTAGAAGGCATGGGAATGTCTACTGATACTTTAAAGGTAATTTTAGATAGATACCATCAGAGCTTATATGTATCTATAGCTGGTGGAAATATGGAGAGTTTAGACAAAATCATGGAGTCATCTGTAATTGAAGATATAACAATAGATACCTTAAAAACTAATAATCCCTATGAAAAAATATCAGCATCTATGATTGGATTTGTAGTTACCATACTTATACTTACTATGATTGAAAGTGGATATTCAGATATTAGTATAAATTTAGATAAAAGAATTAATGCGACTCCTATAACAAAATTACAATGTCTTTTTTATGATACTATAGCTTTGATAGTATATGTCTTTATAATAATCAGTGCATATGTAATTTTCTTTAGAGTAGCTGGATTAAGTTTTAAAGGAAACATTTTAGATTTAATGTTGTTAATATTAATGGGAACTATGTTGGTAGTATCCATGTCTAAAAGTATATCCACTATATTTGGTCCTAAGTATGGAAAAATAATAGGATCCATAATATTTATATTGCCATTATTAAGTGTTGAAATATTTATGGGTGAAGGAAACAAAATTGCATTACTAACGCCAACACATTATTTAAATAATGCATTTAATTTATATAATTTAAATGGAAATTTAGAAGGCTGTGGTAAATGGATATTAATAATATTTACGATATCAATTATTATATACTCTGCAGCAGTAATTAAAGAAGTAATTCAGGGGAGGAAAAAGGTATGCGCTTAATAAGATTAGTATTAATTAATATGAGAAGACAATTAAAAAGTCCATTTATGTTACTAATGACCTTAATATTTCCTGTTGTTATGATTTTAGTTATAAATGGTGGAGGTTTAAGTAATGGATCAGAAAGTATAGGAATTATAGATAAAAGTAATTCAAATCACTCTACTGAGGTTATTGAAAGGTTAAGTGAAGAATACTCCATAAGTACACTAGAGGGTCAGATAGAAGATAACTTTAATTTGCTTAGAGAAAATAAATTAGGTGCAATTTATGTTATAGATGATAATTTTCAAGATTTATTAGATAATGGAGAGCTTCCTAAAATTAAGTGTTATAGAACTGAGGATGCTAGTG
The DNA here is from genome assembly GCF_039521425.1 of Clostridium subterminale. Taxonomy (NCBI): domain Bacteria; kingdom Bacillati; phylum Bacillota; class Clostridia; order Eubacteriales; family Clostridiaceae; genus Clostridium; species Clostridium subterminale. The sequence continues at coordinate 459,940 of NZ_BAAACI010000007.1, read as the reverse complement.
GCTCTATAATGGCAGAAGATATTATAACAAACTATGTATCTGGAGTTGTTGAGGAAGAGGTAAGTGAAGGGCTAAGCACAAATTCTACCATTGCAGTTATTGTAGATGAAGAAGTAGACAGTAAAGATGACTATAGAATGACTGTATTAATGATATGTTATTTTATGATGATGGGTGGTTCTGTAATTGCCGGAGAAATAATTAAACTTAGAGAGCAAAAGGTACTAAAAAGAACCATAGCAACTAGTAATTCAGATGTAACTATTTTAGGTAGTTTATTTATTTCATCCTTTATAATTCAAGGAGTCTTAAGTTGCTTAGCTTTTATAATTTTAACTATCTTATTAAAGCTTCCTAACAACAATATTTCTCAAGGAATACTGATTATATTCCTAGGTAGTTTAGTTACAACATCTATTATTGTGGTAGTAACAAGATGGATTAAAAATGTATCTTTAGCAAGTCTATCTACAGTTGTTTTTGGACTGGTTACCTTTGGTTTAGGGATTTTTGGATCAGAGTTAGATTCATTTGAAAATATTCCAGAAATAATAACTAGAATTAGCGTAATATCACCATTTACATGGTTATTAAAAATAATAGATACAGGCAAAATTATTATTCCTATTTTGATTATATCTCTAATGTCTATTATGTTCTTTACAGCAGGAAGCTTCAGGTTGAGGGAGTTTGTTAAGGAATAATGTGGATTTAATAGACTTGATTTTATATTATAAAGGTAAGTAACACCGATTAAGGATTTAGTTAAAGAGGTGTTGAAGTGCAAAGTAGGCTCTATGTATGATGTATAATCATCGTAGTAGTTATAAAAACTATAATATAAATAATTTGACTTTTTATCATAATATTGCTAGTATTGTAATTAGGTATAATTTAACAAATTAAAATCATGAAATGATATGATCGGAGTGATTATTATGAAATATCCTTCTTTAAAAGTATTTTTATTTTCATAGCAAAGACTGCTATGAATAAATTGAATTATTAGCATATTAAATTGATTTTTATGTAGTCTTTGCTTAAGCAACTATATTAATTAGGAGGCGAAGATAATATGAAATTAGAATTTAGGGTACCTACAAAAAGTGATATAGATGATATTTTAACTTGGAAATATGACGGAATATATTCATTCTATGATAATGATATACAAAAGGAAAAAATAGAGTGGATAAAAAGCTTTGTTGATTCGGGTGATAATTTTTCAATTTATAATGATAACAACAAGCTAGTAGGGAATTGTTCATTCTATTATATTGAAGAATTTTTCTGCGTAGGTTTGCAAATGCGACCAGAGCTTACAGGAAAAGGTTTTGGTATAGAGTTTGCAAAAGCAATAATTGATTTTGGAAGAGAAAAATATAAATTTAATTATATTGATTTAACAGTTGCAAATTTCAATAATAGAGCTATTAAAGTGTATGAGAAATTAGGATTTAAAGTTATTGAAGAATTTGTTAATACAATAAGAGGAAATGATTATGATTTTTTAGCTATGAGATTAGTATTTAATGAATAGAAATATATTTTTTATGGCTATTGGATAAATTAAAAATAGTATATAAATGATTAGGGTAAGATAAGTTATATAAATAATTAAATTTAAGATAAAAGGTGCTAATCATCTGAGGATGGAGCATCTTTTTCTTTGTTTTTAGATTCTGTGTTAAGATGAATAAATTTAATTTGATATTTGAATAGTAAGTAAAGATATAAGTATCTAAAGAGAAATAGAGGGGAATAATAAATTATTAAAAGTATAAACTAAAAAGAGTTTAGTTATTATAGAAATATATAACAAAATCTCTGAAACCCTTGAGGCCACAACAACTAGTTAACTAGTTATATAGTTTCCTATTAATATATATAACTAGTTTAATATATAACTATTTATTATATGAAAATATAATTCTCTCCAAATTTTATCACTTTGATTAACCACAGAGCAAAAAACAAAGAAGGGAAGGAGATATAATGAAAGAAAGAAAAATAATAGTAGAAACAGGGTTTAACTTGGAAAATAGTTATGCCGGGCTTCCAAAAATATTTTTTAATACACAAAGCCCAAATCATGTACCTTTACCCAAATTGGTTGTGCTAAATTATCCGCTAATAAAATCTTTAGGATTAAATGCCGAGGCACTACAAAGTACTGATGGAGTAGATATACTTGCAGGAAACAAGATTCCAGAAGGTGCTGTACCTATTGCTCAAGCATACGCAGGACATCAATTCGGGCATTTTACAATGTTAGGTGATGGGAGAGCTGTACTCATAGGGGAACACATTACTCCACTAGGTGAGAGATTTGATATTCAGCTTAAGGGTTCAGGTAGAACTCCATATTCACGAGGAGGAGATGGGAAAGCATCACTAGGTCCAATGCTAAGAGAGTACATTATAAGTGAAGCAATGAATGCACTGGGTATTGCTACCACCCGTAGTCTAGCTGTGGTTACAACAGGTGAATCGATAATAAGGGAAACAGAGCTACCTGGTGCAATATTAACTCGTGTAGCTGCTAGTCATATACGTGTTGGTACATTTCAATACGCATTAAAGTGGGGTACAGTTGAAGAGCTTAAAGCTTTGGCTGATTATACTTTGCAAAGACATTTTCAAGAAGTAAAGGATAAAGAAAATCCATATCTTTTCTTGCTTCAGGAAGTAATCAAGAAGCAGGCTGAGCTTATTGCAAAATGGCAACTAGTTGGATTTATTCATGGGGTAATGAACACTGATAATATGACAATTAGTGGTGAAACCATTGATTATGGTCCTTGTGCCTTCATGGATGTCTATAATCCTTCCACTGTATTTAGTTCTATTGATATTCATGGTAGATATGCTTATGGTAATCAACCCAATATTGCTGCATGGAATCTTGCAAGATTTGCTGAGACTCTATTACCATTATTACATTCTGATGAAAATGAGGCTCTCAAGCTAGCGCAGAATGAGATTTCAAACTTTTCTAATTTGTATAAGTACAATTGGCTTTCTGGAATGAGGGCAAAACTTGGGATATTTAACGAAGAGTTAGAAGATGAATATCTAATTGAAGATCTTCTAAGTATGATGCAGAAGTACGGTGCAGACTATACAAACACTTTCTGTGCATTAACTAGTGACAAGATAGAGGATACTGTACTGTTTGGTAAAGAGGAATTTGATAAGTGGTATAAGCTATGGCAGGAGAGACTAACAAGACAAGAGGAATCAAAAATTTCCTCGAAGGAACTTATGGAAAAGAGTAATCCAGCAGTAATCCCTCGTAACCATAGGGTAGAAGAAGCGCTAGAAGTAGCAGTAAAACAAGGAGACTATAGTGTCATGGAGCGACTTTTAGATGCTCTTTCAAGACCTTATGATTACTCTAGAGAACGGGATTATTATTCTACATTGCCGGAACCATCAACCTGTCCATACCGAACCTATTGTGGAACTTAATAGAAAAGCAGCTAGTAAAATGCATTAAATTTTACTAGCTATTTTTATTGACTTTAACCCTAGACGAAAGTTTAGAATGATATTAATAAGAATATTATTAAGGGGATGAAAGCATGGGAAGTAAATATACTATCAGCGAAGTAAGTAAAATGTTAAATATAACTACTAATAAAATTAGATTTTATGAGAAAAAGGATTTATTAAAGCCTGTAAGAGAAGAAGATAATGAATATAGAAAATTTAATGAACAAGATATAATTAGATTACAGTCTATACTACTATATAGATCAATAGGATTAACTATTAGTGATATTAAAAATATATTAGATAATAATGAAAAGGAAAATTGTTTAGCACATTTTAATAATCAGTGGCAATTGGTTAATGATGAAATCCATAGGCTTAATGGCATAAGAAAATCCTTAGAAGATGTGATAGATAAGCTTTATGAAGAAACAACAGGATATGAAATAGACAATGAAATATTAGATATAATAAATAATAGCAATAAATTAAGTTGCATTAGAAACAATTGGAAAGATAAATGGGATTTTAATGATTGGGCAAAAACATATGATAATGATGTTATGGAAGATAAAGGCCAATTAAAAATATATAAGAATTATAATTTAATATTGCAAAGTATATATGATTTAGTCAATAATGCTAAATTAAAAAAACCAATAATATTAGAAATAGGAGTAGGCACAGGTAATTTAGCAAGTAAGTTTTTAAATAACAATTGTGATATAATTGGAATAGATCAATCTAGAGAAATGTTACTAGTTGCAAAACAAAAATACCCGAACTTAAAAGTTCGATTAGGTGAATTTTTGAAAATACCATATGATAATAAATACTTTGATATTATTATTTCAACATATGCATTTCATCATTTAAATGAAAGTGAAAAAGCTATAGCAATAGAAGAAATGATAAGAGTAGTAAAAGATGATGGAATAATAGTTATTGGAGATTTAATGTTTAAAAGTAAGGCTGATGAAAAAGATATTTTTAATGAATTATCTAAAGAACAAGTAGAAGAAATAGAGGACGAGTATTATTCACATATTGATTTTTTAGAAAATGAATTTAAAAAATATAATAAAAAGTTAGAGTATAGAAAAATAGATGAACTTAATTATATAATAAAAGTGAACTAGTATTTACAAGAAAGCATAATAAAAGAGGGTGAACATATGAAGACAATAGAAGTAGTAGCAGCAGTAATAAAACATGATGATAGAATATTTATTACACGTAGAGGATATGGTGATTTTGTTGATATGTGGGAATTTCCTGGAGGGAAAATAGAAATTGGTGAATCTAAAGAAGAAGCACTTATCCGAGAGATAAAGGAAGAATTAGAATTGGATATAAATATATCAGATTTTTTAACCACAGTAGAGTATGATTATCCTAGTTTTCATCTTATTATGCATTGTTTTATTTGCCAAATTTCTGGTGGGAAATTAAATCTAAATGCTCATAATGATGCTAAGTGGATTACTTTTGATGAATTAGATGGTGAAAAGTGGATTCCAGCGGATGTTTTAGTTATTGATGCTTTGAAGAATATGTGATAAAAGGGACTTAGCAAATTAAATTACTTTGCTAAGTCCTTTTACTTTATGAAGTAATGTATTCATAAATATCTTCTCTTACAGGTGTAATTAATTGATATTTAATCTATTTACTAATCCAGTTTCACTAGCTTTAATAATCTCATCTTTAATAACATTTTTATCACTTGTATCAATGGTTTTAAAGTTAATATTTGCTGTTGTATTATCTATGTCTGTTTTAGGTATAGTACTCATATTTACCTCACATTTAATATATATTTTAGTTAAAGCGTAAATAATTCATTAATCCTTATATTATAACATAAGTATATGATTATAGATTTTGCGATACAATGATATAATGTATTTAAATAAAACTTCTGATAACAAAAGTGGGCGTGTATTATGGATATTAGAGAATATTTGTTGTTTATTCAAAGTTAAGATAAAACTAATAAATAATTTATAGGGAGATGGCATTAAAATGGGTACAGAGTTTAGTTTAGTTAACTATTTAAATGAAGGAGTGGAAAACATTGTGAAGGGCGCAATGAAGGCCTCTTTCAAAAATCCAAAAGAGGCAAAATTCATTATGAAATATATTTTGGAAAGCAAAAAAGCTGCTAAAAAAAGAAAAATCTTTGAAGATAAAGGACAACATATTCCTCCTTTCCTAATCTCAAGCATCACTAGTAGCTGTAATCTCTTTTGTAAAGGGTGTTATGCTAGAGCAAATAATTCCTGTAGCGAAAAGTCAAATAAAGAACAAATGACTAGTGATCAATGGGAAGATATATTTAAACAGGGGAAAGAACTTGGAATTTCTTTTATATTACTAGCTGGCGGAGAACCTTTAATGAGAAAAGATATTATAGAAAAAGCTTCTCAAATTAAAGAAATTATTTTTCCTATATTCACAAATGGGACTATCCTTGATGAAGAATATATTAAGCTTTTCGATGCTAATAGAAACCTTGTACCTGTGATTAGTATTGAAGGCGATAAGAGCAAAACTAATGCTAGACGTGGTAAAGGAACCTATGAACTTCTCATAAATAGAATGGATTCACTTAAAGCTAAAGGAATATTGTATGGAGCTTCTATTACTATTACAACGGAAAATATCTATAACGTAACCAGCAAAGACTTTATATCAGAATTATATAACAGAGGTTGCAAGTTAGTAATTTTTGTGGAATATGTACCAGTAGATGCCTCAACTAAAGCTTTAGCACCAACAGATAAGGAACGTAGTTATCTTGAAAATGAACAAGCTCACCTTCGAAAATTCTATGAAGATATGATTTTTATTTCTTTTCCAGGAGATGAAAAGCATTCTGGTGGATGTCTTGCTGCTGGCAGAGGTTTCTTCCACATTAACACAAATGGAGGGGTAGAACCATGTCCATTTTCACCTTTTTCTGATACAAATCTGAAAAATTCTAGCTTGTTAGATGCATTACAATCGCCTTTATTTAAAAAATTAAGTGCAGCAGAAATGCTCGTTGGTGAACATAAGGGTGGCTGTGTACTATTTGAAAAAGAAGAAGAGGTAAAAAAACTTTTACTATGAAATGTTAAGTATAATTGTAGATAAGAGGTGATCATATGGAAAATGTAGAACTAACAAATATGGTTATGGTAATGGATAAAGTAAGTAATAAAGTTCTTGTCCAGAATCGAATTAAAGGAAGTTGGACTGGAATAGCTTTTCCAGGGGGACATGTAGAAAAAGGGGAGTCTATAGTAGATTCTGCTATTAGAGAAGTTAAGGAAGAAACTGGTTTAAAAATAAGTAATTTAGAAATCTGTGGTGTTAAGGATTGGTATAGCCCAAAGGATAACAAAAGATATTTAGTTTTTCTTTTTAAAACACATTCATATAAGGGAGATTTAATAGAAAATGGCGAAGAAGGAGATGTTTTTTGGTATGATATAAATAAGCTTCAATTATTAGATCTTGCCCATGGATTTGACAAGATGGTTAAAGTAATGTTAGAGAACAAGCTTAATGAGTATTTTATTACAGAAAATCAACAAAAATCTGGTTGGAATCATATAATAAAATAAATTAAGTACATAGAGGAGACTTACAATGAGTATAAAAACAAATGCGAAAAAATCAAACGTGAAAAAATTAAATGTGAAAAAGAAATATAAAAAGAAAAAAATTAATAAAAAAGTAAGGCGTTTAATATCAGTAGTAGTCATATTATTCATAGTATATACAGGATGTGGAAAAATCAAAGAAATATTTGATAAATCAAGTATAAATGATAATGAAAAAGAATTACAAGAAAATACACACAGAGATAAAATACCAGATGAAGTAATAAATTCAAATGATTTAACTGTACAAAATCTATTGAAGATGTCAAAAGATTACCCTGAGATTGGTACTATTCTAAGTAATTTAAGTTTGTATCCAAAAGAACTTTTGGAGCTAGCATCACGGAAAGCAGAAACAATAGATTTTGTAGCTGATTACCCTAACTATAATTCAGATTCAAATAAGCAAATATCTATAAAACAAGATTATAAAAAAGGAAAAATTCCATTGTTTATGCAATGGGATAAAAGATGGGGATATGAAAAATACGGATCAAACTTTATTGCTATTAATGGCTGTGGGCCCACGGCTTTAGCTATGGTAGCGGTAGGTCTTACCGGCAATACAGATATTAATCCAAAAGTTGTAGCTGATTTTAGTAGTGAGAATGGATATTTAGTTGATGGGATAGGATCAAGTTGGACTCTTATGACTGAAGGTGCAAAACAATTTGGATTGAATGGTAGAGAATTACCGCTAACTAAGTCTGAGATCTTAGATACTTTAAAAAAAGGACAACCTATAATAGCGAGTATGGGACCAGGAACATTTACCACAGATGGACATTTTATAGTATTAACAGGTGTTGATAGTAAAAATAATATAATAGTAAATGACTCAGATAGTATAAAAAGAAGTAAACAAACATGGGATATAAATGTGTTCATGAAAGAAACTGAAAATTTGTGGACTTTCACAGCTGAATAAATTATTTAGCTTATATAATATAAAATAAGTTAATTGGTGTGGAACTATTAATTATGTAGAAAAGAATGGTGTATGAAGTAGAAATAAGGTCTTAAGTGTAAAACTTAAGACCTTATTTTTTTCTATTATTTTGAGAATCTTTCTGGGTTCTTACCGATTTCATTGCATAAAGATGTGATTATGTTACAGGTGTTGGATAAATTTTCCTTATTGATTTTATCAGCGGTATCTTTATCTGTATGATAATTATCAAATGGGCCATATTCAAAATATGCTACTGGTATACCAGCTGATTCAAAAGCTACATGGTCACTTCTGTTACTTTCATCTCTTCTATTATCGTATTGGAAATTATTCATACAACTCACTGCTAAATCTGCAGTTAAAGAATCCTTAGAGCCATCCATTGTGTAAACACATAAATTATCACCGATACCAACCATATCAGCATTTATCATTGCAATTGTATTTTTCAAGTCATCACTATTTAAAGATTGAACATAATAATTTGAACCTACTAAACCTATTTCTTCAGCACCAAATGCAATAAATTTAATATTGCAATCAAGGTTTTTCTTGGATAAAACCCTTGCAGCTTCCATTACAGTAGATATACCTGAAGCATTGTCATTGGCAGCAGGTGTATCTACACCATCATAGTGAGCTCCAACTACTATAGTTTTAGCATCTTTCTTTTTAGATTTTAATGTTGCAATAATATTTTTTGATTTACTATCTATACACTGACTATCAACCTTTATTGTGGCTTTAAGGCCTTTTTCTGAGGTTATTATGGTTGAACTAAGATATTCTGCATCAGCTTTAGATATTGCAACAGCTGGTATTTTCGTAGGTTCAACTAGAGTAGCTGATATAGGTTCTTCACTATCAGGATCAAAAAATATAACGCCTACAGCACCCATTGCAGCAGCTCTTTCAGTTTTATTTCTAAATGTATCACCGCCACGCTGAATGATTACAAGCTTATCCTTTACTTTAGCCTTTTCTAAATCAGTTTGTGATCCCATATATCCATTAACAACTTCTGAAGCTAAGCCTTCTTTTGGAGTCTCTTTACTAAAGGTTAAGGTCTTAGATTGAACTACTTTACTTTCAGGTATATCAATTTTTACTTCTACATCATTACATTTAAATGCTGTTACAGGAAATTCTTGCTCATTAATAATAAGTCCCATATCTTCAAATTGCTTAGAAATATATGATGCTGCATCCTTTTCTCCATCAAACCCTGTTATTCTAGCATCATCTTTTGCTGAAAGTTTTTCTATCGTGCTATATATCCTATCTGCTGAAATATTCTTTGAAAAGTCTGTGAATTTTATGCTAGTTATATCACTTAGGCTAGAGGACTTGTCTTTAACACCATTACAACCCACAAGTGATGTTATAACAATTAAAGAACAACATATACTTATTATTTTTTTCGCACATTTCAAAGTTAATCCCTCCCAAAAGGTATTAGTAAATATAACTTTTATTTTAATTTTTAAATAGGTAAAATTTTAAGTAGTTCACTCCTTTCATTTACAACTAAATAATAATTATATAATATTTAGAGTAATTCAATTTATTTCCTTATGTAAAGTATATGAATATATTAACATTTAAATACATTTAGTTCTAGTGAAAAATTAAGCACACTAACACTTTTTATGGGGCTTCTTAAAATAAACTAATCTAAAAAAATGTTGAGGATGCCCATATATTATTAACGCTCAGTCGTTTCGGAATATTAATTTACTAAAGTATTTATTCAAGGAAAGATCTACAACACAACAACTCGTATACACTCAAACAAGTTGTGTTGCTTTACGACTTTACCATTCATAAATACTAAGTGATAAAATATTCATGGATGTTCTTCTAATAAATTAGAAGAACTAAGTTCGAATAACTAAATCCAAGATTTAGATTCTTACTTATGCAAATGGCATTCACTAACAATAATATAAAAGTGCAAGCTCAACATTCTATATAAGATTTGTGATATATTTTGCGAAAGCTCCATCCTAAATATTAGAAATAATGTTATAATATTAGTATAATTATTAACAAAAATAAGAATAAATTATTATGAAGTGGTGGAACAAATGAAAGAGCTATCAGACTTATTTAAACCCATAACTAATAATATAATAAATAAATCAGATACTTATAGAGAAGTTGAGCCATGTGATACTTTAAAGCCATATATAAGATGCTTTTGGGGAAGTCCAGTGCCTTATAGAAATAAGAAAATAACTAAAGAGGGGGATAGAAACAATATTGTGATTCCAGATTGTTGTATGGATATAATTTTTGATATAGATTATAGTAATAATAAAGTGAATAACCTATTTTGTAGTATAAATGATTCTCCTTTTTATACAGAAGAGGTTAAAACCTCAGCGTTGATTTCTACCTTTGGTATCCGATTTAATTTTTGGGCTGTGCATTTATTTACAGATAATCAATTGCCTAAAAAGTGTAATGAGTTTGCAATTGTAGACCAATATTTTATGGGTTTAAGAAAAGAAATTGAAGATATAGTTATATATTATCCCAAAATTGAAGAAAGAATATATTACATAGAAAAGTTATTGCTTAGAAGATTATTCAACAAGAATTTTAGCAATAAAAATTTATTAAATGGAGTATATTATATTTTAAAATCTAAAGGGGTAACTACAATATCAGAGATTAGCAATTATATTTCTATTAGTTCTAGACAGTTGGAGCGTATATTTGGAGAATATATTGGAATAACTCCTAAGAAGTGCTGTAGTTTAGTTAGATATCAAAATATATGGAAAGACATAGCTTTTAAGAGAGATTTTAATCTTAGGAATATTACTTATAGTTATGGTTATTGTGATCAAGCTCATATGATAAATGACTTTAAAAAATACCATGGAAACACTCCTATGAAAGCTATAAAAGAGTTAATTAAATAGAATGTCGCATTTTTACAATACTAAAGATGCTTAATGTATTAACATTAAGTTATGAAATAAAATTTGTGAGGTGTACTATGGAAAAGTTAAAGGTAAGTCAATTAAAAAATATAGAGAATCATATATTTAATAATGCTAGAGATATTGAAAAAGTAAAATGGAATTATCTTTTTAATAATGGAAGCAAAGAGTCTATAGTATCGGAGCTAATTAAATATCAAAATGAAGATGGTGGCTTTGGAAAGGGATTAGAGGCAGATATGTTATTACCATCATCAACAAGTATAGCATCTACTGAGGCTGTTTTTATCGCATATGATTATGAGCTTAATTGTGAAGAGTCTTGGTTTAAAAATTTATTAAATTATTTTGAAAAAACCATTGATGATACACCATCATTTTGGGAGAAGGTTCCAAAGGGAGTAGAAAACTTTCCACATGCACCATGGTGGACATATGCTCCAGATACAAAATTTACTCCTAACCCTTGTGCTGTTGTTGCTTCAGCTTTTATCAAGTATGGTAATGTTGTTCAAAAGGAGCTAGGTAATAAAATTGCAGCTAGATGTATAGAGTTTTTAAATAGTAATGAAGAGTGTTCAGACCATGATTGCTACTGCATACAAAGACTATTTATAGTTTTAAAAGAACTAAATTCTAACTTAATTAATGACGTAGCTATTAGGTCTATGGAAAGAAGAATATTAGATTGCCTTTGCATAGATGAAAATAAATGGATGGAATATTTGCCACAACCTTTGGATTTAGTAACTTCACCTGAGTCACAATGGTATAAGTTAGTTGAACCTTTTGTAGAAAAAAATTTTTCTTTCTGGATTAATACATTGAAGAAAGAGGGTTTTTGGCAACCTAATTTTTCATGGGGAGTAGATAGTGAAGTAGCTAGAAATGTTACTAAAATTTGGACTTGCTACATAGCTGTGAAAAGAGCAAGGATTTTTAAAGATTTTGGGCTAATAAATCTACATTGATTTTAAATTAATATGTAACTAAGCTTTGGATTTAATGGTGGTGTCTCGACTCCATCATTGAAATTCACGAAAACACATTGATATTGGTCAATGTGTTTTTATATTGTAAAATAATATAATAAATATATATGACAAATTGTACTAATTTCTATACACTCTCCTTTAGACTTATTGTTTGTACAGGATATATTATTTGATTCGTTATACTTTGGGTAATTATTTCTAATTGTTTGTAAAGTGACGTGGTATTAATAAACTTATATTTTTATGATAATATTATTATAAACGTATTAATTGATAAAATCATTGAAGGAAACTTAAGAGGAGAGAAAAATGAAATATCGCGAAAATATCAGAAATTCAAAAAGAATAATTATAAAAATTGGTACATCAACCTTAACCTATGACAATGGAAACATAAACTTAAGAAGAATTGAGAAAATAGCCATGTCAATATCTGACTTAATAAATAGTGGAAAAGAAATAATCCTTGTAACATCTGGATCCATAGGTGTTGGAGTAAGTAAAATGAACTTAAAGGAAAGACCAAAAACTATTAGAGAAAAGCAGGCAGCAGCATCTGTGGGACAAGTAGCACTTATGAATATTTATAGCAAACTATTTGGAGAATATGGCTATTCAGTAGGCCAAATACTTTTAACAAGAGACATTATAGAATGTGAAAGAAGTAGAAATAATGTTGCAAACACTTTTGAAACATTGCTAGAAAGCGGAATAATTCCAATAGTAAATGAAAATGATAGTGTATCTATAGATGAAATTGAAAACGTATCTAGATTTGGAGATAATGACAATCTAGCAGCAATAGTTTCTACTATTGTGGATGCAAATCTTTTAATAATACTATCAGATATAGATGGTTTCTATGACTCTAATCCAAGAACAAATAAGGATGCAAAGCTTATAAAAGAAGTGAAATCTATAACGGAAGAAGTACAGAATTTTGCAGAAGGTGCAGGAAGTAATTTAGGTACAGGTGGCATGGAAACTAAAATACATGCAGCCAAGCTTGTAACTGATAATGGCACAAATATGATATTAGCAAATGGAAAAGACCCAAGTAGACTTATTGATATATTAAATGGAGACGATGTAGGAACTTTATTTCTGGGAAAAGCAAGATAAACAAAGTATAAAGGGAGTAATTTTAGATGGAAGAGTTAATTTTAAAAGGTAAAAAAGTAAAAGAAGCTGCGTACATATTATCAAATATTTCAACAAATGAAAAAAACAAAGCTTTAAATGAAATGTCAAAAGCATTATTAGAAAATGCTAGGGAAATAATAGCAGCAAATAAAATTGACATAGAAAATGCACAAAATAAGGGAACATCAGAAGCAATAATAGATAGGTTGCTTTTAAATGAAGATAGAATCAAAGGGATGAGTGGAGGCCTAACACAAGTAGCAGGACTAGAAGACCCTGTAGGTGAAGTAAGTTCAATAGTAACTAGACCAAATGGACTACAAATAGGAAAAAAAAGAGTACCTCTAGGAGTAATAGGAATAATATACGAGGCAAGACCAAATGTTACCTGTGATGCAGTAGGGCTATGTTTGAAATCAGGCAATGCAACAATACTAAGAGGTGGAAGTGAAGCTATAAACTCCAACAAAAAAATAGTACAAGTATTAAAAAAAGCGTTAGAAAAAACTCAGTTACCAGTAGATTGTATCCAATTAATAGAAGATACGAGTAGAGAAACTGTTAAAAATATGATGAAGTTAAATGAATATATAGATGTGCTAATACCAAGAGGAGGAGCAGGACTAATAAAATCAGTAGTAGAAAATGCTACAGTACCAGTAATAGAAACTGGAACAGGGAACTGCCATGTTTATGTTGATAAAAATAGTGACTTAGAAATGGCAAAACAAATAGTTATAAATGCAAAAACTACTAGACCAGCAGTTTGCAACTCTGAGGAAAAACTACTTGTTCAAGAAGATATAGCAAAAGAATTTATTACAGTAATAGTAGATGAATTAAGAACAAGAAAAGTAGAAGTTAGAGGAGACAAAAAATCTATAGAAGTAGTAAATGACATAATACTAGCAAGTGAAGAGGACTATTATAAAGAATATTTAGATTATATAATTTGTATAAAGGTAGTAAAAGATGTAGATGAAGCTATAACTCATATAAATAAATATGGCTCAGGACACTCTGAAGCTATAGTAACAAATGATTATCAAAATGCTCAAAAATTTCATCAACAAGTAGATGCAGCAGCAGTTTATGTGAATGCTTCTACTAGATTTACAGATGGAGAGGAATTCGGATTTGGAGCAGAAATAGGCATAAGCACCCAAAAACTACATGCAAGAGGTCCGATGGGACTTAAAGAGCTTACTACTAATAAGTATATAATATTTGGAAATGGTCAAATAAGATAATAACTAAGGAGTGAATCAAAATGATTAAAGTCATTTTGGTTCACTCCTTTTGTCATTTTTATTTTGTATAGTAACCAGGCTACCATGCTTGTAATTGGCAAGTTGGATTTAGAAAAAATCTTGAATTATTAAATATTTTAGAATGGATGATTTTAAATGTAACCATTCGTCTCCATATTGAAGACCATGACTTATATGCCATGGTTTATGTTTTTTGATCATCGGAGTATTGGATAAAAACTTTTTTGCTTTAGGAAGAAATAATGATGCCATAATTCTAGGAGCAACTGTAATTAACGAAGATTAATTCTTACATCTACAGAGGATAACTTATTGCATTTTTTACTCAATAAGGACTAGGAAGATAATCTGAATATATATATATATAGATGCAAATAATATAAATATGTTATTTAGAATAGGAAAGGTGTAGAAGGTAGCAATTCCAGATATTGATTGCTGCATACTACTAAAAAATTTATTTATGATATACAAATAGCAATTTACTTACTTTGAGTAAGAGGAGTGATAACATGAATAATGATTTAAGTATAGATATATTTTTGGATGAAACCAATACTCCATTTGCACCATATTTTAGCTCGGATGATTTTCACCTAGGCTCTGATTTGGAAGAGTTTATTTTATCAAAGCTACTGAATAGCAAAAGAAGAGAAGTTGATATATGTATTAAAGGAGAAAATGATTATGATGATAAGTCGTTGAAGACGGCTATAGTAAACACCTTTTCAAACCGTGTGGAAGAAAATGAATATATTTATCATAGAAATAATACGAAGGCTATTGTTTTGTATGCATTAGGCATCATTGTTGGTTTGATAGGCTTTAGTCTTTCAAGTAGTTATACTTATTTCGCAGGTATATTAAGCATAGTGTGTTGGGTATTTATCTGGTCAGGCACAGAAGTTTATTTTTTTGAAAACCGACAAATAAAATCAGATATAAGGAAGTGTCGAAATATTATTAATGCAAATGTGCATAAAAAATAGACACAAAGAATAACGAATTCTGCATAGATTAAAAATATTAATAAGGGCATTAAATGAAATAAAAGATATAATGGTGGATTATAAATATCACGCTTCATCACCACCATTAAAACCCTCGACAGAAATGTCGAGGGTTTTTTCCTAAGTGTAAATTTAGAAGTATTTAATCTTATACCAATAAGTGGATACTTTATAAGTCTAACACTAAAAAAATTTAATTGTATAGTTGTCGATTAATGAGGATATCTATACAATTATGTTGATATTTAAAATAAATTGTATTATTATAATCAATGTAATATTTCTCAAAGGTGGTGTTGATTATTAAATCTATTATAAAAAATATTGTATTTTTCGGTTTTATTATGGGTACAGTTGTTGGTGCTTTTTGTTGGTCATTTATATTTCTTATAAATCTGGCAAGTAATTTTCTGTGGCATGAGCTACCACATATTATAAATATAAGCAATTTTACCATTACTATAATTTTATGCACATTAGGAGGACTAATAATAGGTCTTTGTCAAAAGTTTTTAGGTCCTTATCCAAAAGAAATGGAAGAAATAATTCATGAATACAAACTTACAAAAACCATTGACTATAAACATCTACCCCAATATATTGTATGTGCTTTTTTACCACTAATTTTTGGAGGTAGTATAGGTCCTGAAGCCGGCCTTTTTGGAATGGCAGCTATGTTTTCAACTTTCTTAAGCATAAAAATTAAAAATTCAAATCCTGAATTAAAAGAAGACTTTATAAAAACCTCTACTAGTGCTGTACTTACTGCTATTTTTGAAGTACCACTTTTAAGCTCGGTTTCTTATGATAAAGATTCAGTTTATAAACTACAGCTTTTTTCTAAAAAACTATTAAATTATCTTACCTATAGCTGTACGGCTTTATCTACTTATTTTATAATAAAATTTTTAAATAATTTAACACATAAAGAAAGTTTTATTTTTAAATTAGCTCAAAATCATATCTCTAATAAAGATTTGTTGTTTTTTATACCTATTTTAATTCTTTCAATAATAATAGGTCTATCTTTTAATTATATAGGTCATTTGATAGAAAGTACTTGTAAAAAAACTAAATTAAATTCAAACCCATTTATTGCTGCCATAATTGGTGGATGTATTTTAGCACTTTTAGGAGCGTATTTCCCTCTTACCCTTTTTTCTGGTGAACATGCTTTAAAAGAAGTTATTAATAATTATGAAAAATTGGGGATATCTTACTTGCTGCTTATTTCCTTTCTAAAAATATTAGCTACTAAAATATCTATTAATTTCCGATGGGTTGGTGGCCAAATATTTCCTATAATATTTACATCCTTTTGTATAGCATTTGCTCTTAGTGGTATATTGAATATTAATTCAACTTATCTTGTAGCTATAATTGCAACTGGAGTAATTACAGTAGTGCTTAGAAAGCCTATTATAGCTGTAATTTTAATATGTTTATTCTTACCTATGACATATTGGATTTTTGCCATAATATCATCCTTTTCAATAAATTTTATAATTAATAAATTTATATATAAAACATCTTAGTAAATTGTTTTAGCTCACTTTAGCAATGGTGAAGGTATTGTAGGATTTTGGTGGATTTCAGAGACCATGATTCGCATCCACCATTGAAGTTCACGAAAACTCATATCTTTATGATATGAGTTTTTTTAATAAATATAATGTGCTGCATTAAAATTCATTAGTTGACTATTAGATAACTAGCTTATGAGCTTTTTATTCATAAAAAATAAAACCTTCCATTGTACAATGCAATCATGTAATTTATAATTATAGTAAAAATAAGTAAAATATATAAGCAAAAAATTTAGGGAGGATATTAATTTGATAAAACTTATAAATGTAGATAAAATCTATAAAACAGGAGACGTAGAAACTATTGCATTAAAAAATATAAATCTAGAGATAAAAGAAGGCGAATTTATTGTTATATTAGGACCAAGTGGTAGTGGTAAAAGTACAATGCTAAACGTAATAAGTGGTTTAGACACACCATCAGGAGGAGATATATATTACAAAGACCAAAAGATTAGTGACTATAGTGAAGAGCAACTATCAAAATTTAGAAGAGACAATTTAGGATTTATATTTCAACAATATAATTTACTTCAAAACCTGACAGTAAAAGAAAATATAGAAATAGGTTCGTCAATAGGTAAAAATCCACTAAATATAGATGAAGTTCTAAAAGCAGTAGGAATGAGTAGTGAAAAAGATAAATACCCATATCAATTATCAGGAGGACAACAGCAAAGAGTATCTATAGCTAGAAGTATAGCAAAAAATCCTACTATAATGTTTTGTGATGAGCCTACAGGAGCATTAGATGAAGATACAGGTAAACAAGTTCTTGATATTATCCAAAATATGAATGAAAAATTTAAAACAACAATAGTAGTAATAACACACAACCCCAATATAGCACTCATGGCTGACAGAGTAATAAAAATGAACTCAGCAAAAATAATAGAAATAACTGAAAATGATATAAAAAGAAAGGCAAGTGAGATAAAATGGGCGTAAAAGTATTATTAAAAAATACTTTTAATACTTTTAAGAAGAAGAAAATCCAATTACTTGCTATAGGTATAATAATAGCACTAAGTTCATTTTTGTACACTACAATGTTTTATGCCTTAGACAGCTTGAAAAAACCACTTGAAAGTTTTATGGAAGAAACTAATCAAGAAGATTTCTCCATAGATATGATAAATGGACTTACAGACTTTGATATTAAAAAACTTTCAACTGAAGAACAAATTGAAATACAACCTTTATTAACCTATAGATTAATAGATATAAAGAAATATAATGGAGATATATATAATGAAATAATAAACAATAGAATAAATGAGTTTAATAAAGAATATGATGGATATGATTTAGAACTTAGAGAATATAAAAAAGTGAACTTTAATAAAGACAATATAAGTAATAATGTAACTTTTTTTAAGGAAAATAAAAATATAAATCTATCATATATAGAAGAAGGAAATAAGCCAAAAGGAAATGATGAAATAGCGGTAACGAGAATATATGCTAAAAAGAATAACCTACAAATAGGTGATGAGCTAAAGATAGCGGGTAAAACCTATTCTATTTCAGGATTTGTATTGTTACCTGATAATACACTACCTATGACTAGTGAAGATTTTATTATTGATAATTCAAAAATAACACTAGCAATAGTGAGTGATGATGAATATGAAAAAATAAAAGGGAAAGAAGATTTTTATATTTGTGGTGAATTTGTAGATAAAAGTAGTATAATTGATGACTATGATAATGATTTAGAATTTGTTACAGATATTACTCTTACTAAGAATCAAATCAGGAGTGGTGCAATTTATGAAGAAATAGTTGCTGGTAAGGCTATGACTATTGGTATAAGTTTTACAATATCAACTATTGCAGTTTTAATAGTACTTATATTAATTTATAAAATAGTTCAAAATCAAAAAACACAAATAGGAGTTTTAAAAGCACTTGGATATTCAAAAAAAGAAGTATTAAGCCCATATATTATTCTATTATTTATTATATCTCTTCCAATGCTATTAATAGGGTATATAGGTGGAATATATGCATCAGCACCTATGAGAGAATTTTATCTAGAGTTTTATCTAATACCTAATGGGCAAGCTGTAACAAACTTTGGAGTACTATTAATAGCAATATTAATTCCTTTGTTTGTAATATTAGGTCTTTCGACAATAGTAATAAATAAAATGTTATCAAAAAATTCAGTTAGCTTAATGAAGGTCGCTGATAAAGACAAGGTAAGTAAGCTTAATAAACTTGCAAGTAAATTACTTAAAAATGCCAAGCCTCAAACAAAGTTTAAGTATTCATTTATATTTGCTAATACTAGTAAATTCGTAGTATTCTTCATAGGAATAGTATTTTCATCAATGCTTATAATAATGAGTTTTATGATGGTCGGTTTCTTTGATAAAATGATCTTAGATTATTACAAGTCAGTAGATTATAAATATGAAGCATATGTAGATTTAAGTAAAGGGCTTCCTAAGTTAAAAGACGATGAAGAAAAGTTTATAAGTTTACCAAATATAATGTACGAAGATGAAAATATTAACTTAGTGGGAATAGAAGGTGATAATAAACTTCATAAGCTCTTTAATAAAAAGGGTGATGATATTACTAAAAGACTTCAAGATGGAGTTATAGTAAACAGTAGCTTTGCTATGACTTATAATGTAAATGTAGGTGATCAATTAAGTATTAAAATAGGGAAAGATAAACATGAATTTAAAGTAATAAATATTTCAAAGGACTATGGAGCATCTAAAATATATATTAATAGAAGTGAATTAAGTGATATTATTACAGGTAATGATGACTTTTATAATGGAGTATACTCTAAGAATAGTATAGATGAAGATAAATATTTATCTGTAATAAATAAAACAGATATACTTCAGCAATCTGTTATGATGCAAAAATTTGTAAAAATAGCGATTTATGCTATGCTGATTTTAGCTATAGCTATTGCAGTAATAGTTTTATATGTTCTTACAACTATGACTATAGAGGACAATTATTACTCTATATCACTTCTTAAGGTTATGGGATATAGTAAAAAAGAAGTTAATTCAATGATATTAAAAAGCTATTTAGTTTATTGTGTAGTTTCTTATTTAATAAGCATACCTATTACAGTTTATGGATTTGGCTATGGAATGAAGTATTTAGCACGTGAATTTGGAATGGTTATACCTTTTGATTTTAATATTTGGTACGGGATAATAGGACTTGTTTTGATAGAAGTAATATTTTTTCTAGGTTCTTATGCAGCTAAAAAGAAAATAGAAAAAATATCCCTACAAGAAGTACTAAAAGAATATAGAGATTAAAAATAAATTTTAATTAACTCGTAGGGATGATTTTTGAAAATCGTATCCACCATTAAAATCCAAGAAGGGGCTTTCGTAAAATAAACTAATCTAAAAGAAATGTTGAGCATGCCCATATATTATTAACGCTCAGCCGTTTCGGAATATTGATTTACTAAAGTATTTATTCAAGGAAAAATCTACAACACAACAACTCGTATACACTCAAACAAGTTGTGTTGCTTTACGATTTTATCATTCATAAATACTAAGTAGTCAATGTTTTGGAGATTCTTCTAACAAGTTAGAAGAACTAGGTTCGAATAACTAAATCCAAGATTTAGATTCTTACTTATGCAAATGGCATTCGCTAACAATAATATAAAAGTGCAAGCTCAACATTCTATATAAGATTAGTGATATATTTTGCGAAAGCCCCTTTTTTATCCATGATATATTAAATAAATATTTAGCTAATATCAGGAAGAGAGTTTATCTAGTTAACTTTTTTATTATATCTTCGAGATCTGGATACATATTCAAAAGTTCCTCTCTCTCAAATAACTCAAAATCATCAAAAGTAAATGCAGGGGCTACCATACATCCAACTAAAGCAAATCCATCATTGTTCATAGAAGAACCAAATATATACCCCTTAGGAACTAAAACTTGTGGAACCTCTCCTTTTTCTATATCTAATCCTAATTGCTTAGTTATAAGCTCACCCTCTGGTGTTATCATATATATAGTCAGAGCTTGCCCGTCGTGGTAATACCACATCTCATCAGAAGTTAATCTGTGAAAGTGAGATACTTCTCCTGTTTCAAGTAAGAAATATATGCTACTAAATAATTTTTTATCTTCCCTAAAGAAATCTTCTGATAATACTGATTCTTTGAAGTATCCTCCTTCAACATGGGGTGTCATATCTAATTTTTCTATATAATATTGTGCTGATTTCATGCTGTACCTCCTAAGTATAATAAATCTATTATATCAAAAACTTAATGATTTGTAGAAATAATAGAGGTTGATAATATTATCCTTGATTTGGCTACTAATGGTAAAATTCATTTAGAAAAATGTAAGAATTCATTAAGAATTTGAAATAAATATATTAAAATTTAATTAGTACTATAAAAGTATGGAGGGATGATGATGTGGAAAAAAAAAATTAAACAAAAAAAATTACAATTAATTTTAATAGCAATTATTTTAATGGTATCTTCATCTATATTTGCACTATCTATGAGCTTTACAAGTACAGTTTCAAAATATACTAATGAGTATTATGGAGGAGAAAATATAAAGGATATTGTAGTGCAAACATATAATGATGATGTTATCTCAAAAGTAGAAAATTTTATTAAGGAAAAGGAAACTAATGAAATAGATGTTAGAAAAACAAAGGGGTTAACGGTAGATAGACAAGTATTTTTAGAAGATGAAAACCTTGATTTAGGAATGGCAAGTTTAATAATTTATGAGGGTATGAAATCTCATCCATGGGATGTAGTTGTAACAGACGGTGAAAAAGCAATGACTCCAAGTAAAGGTACTATTTGGGTCTCAAATCTTTTAGCTGATTCTAAGAATTTAAAAATAGGAGATAAGATAAAGATAAAAGATGGCGATGAATATAAATATCTAACTATTTCAGCATTAGTAAATGATTCATTAGTTCCAAGTTCTGTAATGGGATATAACAATTTATATGTAAATAGTAATGACTATGGGGATTTTAATGAATTTATTAAATCTCAATATATTGGTTATGATTCATCTAAAGAAGGAAATGATGCAACATCAGAATTAATTTCTTATATAGGTGGTTCTATCGATGGAGTTATTTACGATAAGTGGATTACTATATTTGCAGCAAATGCTGGAAGCCAAATTACAAGTGGAGTAGGGTTAAGTACAGCTATATTAATATTCATTGTATCTATTGTAATAATAAGATTTGTACTATGGAACAACATTTTAAAGGAGTATAAATCTATAGGTGTATATAAATCATTAGGATTTACATCAAAGCAGATACGTAATATATATTTAAAAAGCTTTGGAATAGTAGGAGTCATTGCAATAACCGCTGGAAGTTTCTTTAGTATTTGGTTTATAAATTATTTAGTAAAGATATCTATTAAATATATTGGAATATATGAAGGTGGTATAAATAATTTTAGCTTTATAGTTTTAACAGTAATATTAATGAGTTTTGTTTTAATATCTAATATTTATCTTTTACTTAGAAGAATAAATAAAATAAAGCCTGTTGAGGCATTTAGAATAGGAGTTACTTCATCTAAAGAGAAATTTAAGAAGGCAATTATTAGAGACGCTTCATCACCAATGTCTATGGCTATAAATGATATTTTTAAATATAAAAAGCAAAATATAATTATAGTAACAGTTTTATCCCTTGTAATATATCTTTCAGTATTTTTAGTTAGTGTAAATTACTCAATGATTAATATGAAAGATAATGCATGGAATATGTTTGGATTACTTCAGGGAGATGTTACCTTAGATTTTCCAAGTGGAGAGGCGTCATATGATAAGGCTTTAGAAGAAATTAAGAGTGACCCGAGAGTCTTAGGCGTAAGAGCGTGCTCATTTGATGTAGGGAAGGTCGCTTATTTAGATGTATCAAGATACAATATAAAAAATGCTCAAGTTATTACTTATTTATATGATAACTATGACAATAACCATGGGTTTAATGTATCTATTAAAGAGGGAAGAAATCCTAAAAATAAAAATGAAATTGCATTGTCAGAACAAATTCTAAAAGATGCGAATTTAGATATTGGAGATTATATTGATATAAAAGTATTAGGGGAAGAGAGATCATTACTTATCACTGGTAAATATATAGGCATGATGTCAAATAACTACAATATGAGAATGACCTTAGATGTAGTGCCTAAGGAAATTAGAAATAACCTTAATAACTTAAACATCAATATCACTTTAAAAGATAAAAATGATTATGAAGAGTTTAAAGAAGACTATAAACAGAAATATGAAGTATGTTCTATAGATACATGTCCAAGTTTGATTGCAACAACAAGCAAGTCAGTTATTGAGATAGTTATACCAGTTACTACAATTATTCTTTTAGGAATATTACTATTTAGTATATTAAATATAGTAAATCTTATAATTATGAATAATACCGATAATAGAAGAAATAATGCTATTATAAAATCTCTAGGATTTTCAAATATTTATATTTTGAAGAGAACTTTATATAGAATTATGCTGCTTACAGGTATTTCATCTTTAGTTGGATTTATTTTAAATGCTACTATATCTAAAAGTGTATTTAAATTCGCAATGATGGGAATAGATGGTTTAATGATTTCAAATGGTAAGGTTATAAGCACAATAGTCTTTATTGAAATATTAACTCTTGGTGCAACAATAATATCAATGTTTAGTATAAGAAAAATATCTACAGCGGAGCTTATGGAAGAGTAGGGGGAGAAGAGATGGAAAGTATTATTAAAGCAAATGGATTATGTAAATCATTTATTTTAGGAAAAACATCAAACAATGTATTAAAAAATATTAACTTAGATATATATGAAAGTGATTTTACTGTAATAATGGGCAGTTCAGGTTCTGGAAAAACTACATTGCTATATTCTATTAGTACTATGGATAACCCAAGTGCAGGTAGTGTTGAACTTTTAGGAAAAGATATAACTAATATAGGAGAAAAAGAAGCCACAAGTATTAGAAATAAAGATATATCATTTGTTTTTCAAAGTATAAACTTACTTTATGATTTAACTATAAGAGAAAATATAACTTATTGTGGTTATCTAAACAATAAAGACAAGAAGGGTGTAAATAAAAAAACAGATGAACTATTAAATAGATTAGAGTTGAAAGAGATTGAGAATAAATATCCTTCAGAAATATCAGGAGGACAACAACAAAGAGTTGCAATTGCTAGAGCATTAATTAACAATCCTAAGATAATTTTTGGAGATGAGCCAACAGGAGCACTTAATTCTTCAACAGGAGCCAGGGTTTTAGATATTCTTACAGAATTAAATGAAGAGGGACAATCCATAGTAATGGTAACTCATGATTTAAAGGCAGCTTCAAGAGCAAGTAGATTGATTTATTTGAAGGATGGAAGAATTGATGGTGATTTGTCTCTTGGAAGATATAATAAAAAAGATTCAGATAGTAGAGAAAAAAAGATATTTGAATTTATAAAAAGTAGGGGATGGTAAAATAATGATATAATGGAAGTGGGGGTGAGTAAAATGCATAATAAAATCTTGGTAATTGAAGATGATAATGATTTAGGAAACTTAATAAAAGATTACTTAGAGATAGATGGATTTCAGGTATTGATAGCTAATGACGGGTTAAAAGGCGTGGAACTGGCTAATGACCCTATGATAAAGCTCATCATTTTAGATATTATGCTCCCACTTTTAGATGGCGTTGAAGTTTGTAAAAGAATAAGGACCATATCGAAAATGCCAATACTTATGCTATCTGCTAAAAGTGGAGAGATGGATAAGATACTAACATTAGGCGTAGGGGCAGATGACTATATGACAAAGCCTTTTTCTCCAATGGAATTAGTAGCAAGGGTAAAAGCTCATATAAGAAGGTATACTTCATTTTCTAGTGATACACTATCAGATGTAAAACAATTTGGTGATTTAATAGTAGACTCTAAGGCATATAAGGCTTTACTAAATAATGAGGAAGTACCACTAACTTCTAAGGAGTTTCAAATATTAGATTTTTTTACCTCTAATCCTTCCCAAGTATTTTCAAAGTCTCAGGTATATGAAAGCGTATGGGGATACAGTGAATATATGGATGAAAATACTATAGCTGTGTATGTTAAAAGGTTAAGAGAGAAGCTTGGAGAATACGGTGAAAAGTCAATAAAGACAATATGGGGAGTAGGATATAAGTGGGAAATAATAGAGTAAAGGGTAATTACCTTGGTAAAAAAATTAGTATATTTACAGGGTTAATATATCTATTTGTTATATTATCAGTGGTATATTCTCTCCTAATTTTAAAGGAAGATATTAAAAAAGAAGATAAGTCTAATTTATTAAGAATAGAAACATCAAATCAAAGAGAATTGATTAAAGAAATGTTTAAAGAGAATAACTATTACATGGAAAATGATTTTTATAATTATACAGTTATAAACTTAAAAGGGGAGGTTATCTTTTCTTCCATAGATGATTTTAATAAAGGAGAAAAGATAAATCTTGAAAATGAAATAGGTTATGATAGTGCCTTTGACAATAGAAAAAATGGATTAATTAGATACAGTATACCTTTAGTTAATAATGATGTTCAAGAAGGAATTATAATTATAGATTTACCACAGAGTATATTAAAAAAGGAAAGCAAAAATGAGAAATTTATACCTCTGTGGATACTTTTATTTTTAATAGGAATATTAGCTTTTATGATAAATAGGTTTGTAAAAATAGACATAATAAAACCAATTAAAGAGCTCCATAGTAGTGCAAAAACCATACTAAATGGAAGCTATAAGTGTAAAGTAAACTACGATTACCATGGAGAAATTGGAGAGTTTTGTCATGATTTTGAAGCTATGAGAGATGAAATAATAGACTCAAAAGAAAAGGAAGAAAAGTTCAAAAGAAATGAAAAAGAATTATTAGCTTGCATTTCACATGATTTAAAAACTCCTCTTTCATCAATTTCAGGATATGTTGAAGGAATAAGAGATGGAATTGTAAAGGATGAAGATGGCATAAAAAGATATTCGAATATTATATTGAAGAAATCTAAGGAACTTTCAAAATTAATAGATGATATATTAGAACAATCGAAAACAGAGTTGAATGAAATGTCAATTGAAAGAAAAGAAATATATTCTGATGATTATATAAAGGAAGTTTTAGGTGACTTATCTATTGATGTAGCTACTCATAACATGAGTCTAACTGTTAAGGGAGAAATACCAAGAGCGTTAATTTTAATAGATTCAATAAGAATAGATCAAGTTATAAATAATATCATTGCAAATTCAATAAAATACTCTAGAGCAGGAGAGAGTATTGAGATTTGGATAGATGATGATATTGATAAAATCACTATAAATATTAAGGATTTTGGTAGTGGGATTAGTATTGGTGATATACCATTTGTTTTTAATAAATTTTATAGAGGTGAAAAGTATAGAAATACTAATATATCAGGTTCAGGACTTGGTCTTTCTATATCTAAGTATATAGTAGAGAGTCATGGAGGGAATATAAAGTGTTCATCTTCTTTAGAATCTGGAACTACTATTAGTTTTACTATACTTAAAATATAATTAATAAAGGTGCTGTCACACCTAGAAATTATTTTCTATTGTGCAACAGCCCCTTTTTTATCTTTTAATTTAATTGTTAGTAGGATTTACTTTATCTTTTCTTCCCACCATCCAAATGCGACTCTACCTTGAGCAAGTTCATTTGGGGTTTCTGGATTGGATAAGAAAATAATAAATGATCCTCCAGGAGGAAAAATAAATTTGCCTACTTCTTCGTCAGCAATTGTAACCTCTGGAAGGGCTCTTCTAACAAATGCCTTAACTCCACCTTTAGGTTCTCCTATAACATTGCTGGCTTTAAGCAACCTAATTCGTGGCTTTGGTAATGGACAAAGAGCTGTATTAGCTGGAGTAACTAATTCTGATACCTCTGGGCATCCAGGTGGATTTGAATTAAACCATATTTGCGCTCTTATTGGTGATTCTCCAATATTTGTGACAGTCCAAACATATACGTGTAGATTAACTCCTGAATAATAAGGATTTACTAATCCTGCCCATGCACTTTTACCTCTGCCAAAATTTAATTCATCTGCATAGCCTACAAAATATTTTCCTTGAAGTGAAAGATATAGAGGATATGGCATACTAGCTACTTGAGTTATTGGATTAGGTAAGATTATAGAGTCATTACAATTTTTTGTGTTTTCCATTTTCATAATATCTCCTATTAAAAGTATAGATTTTTCATATTTTTCATACATAAAGTTTAAGAATAAATCTGTATACTGTTAATATATGTTGTACGGATATAAGGGGTGTACAAGGAGTTGAAAATTTAGTATATCTGAGAATTTAAGATAGTGTTTAATATAAAGTTTAAGTATTAAATTCTAGATAGCTATAGGGAATAAAAATGTTACATACTCTTTAAAATAAGGAGTATGTAACATTAAATTTATATATTATTCTGTACGTAATGATTCTACAGGATTTTTTCTTGCAGCCATTTTTGCTGGAATAGCACCACCCAGCAATGTTAAAGAAACACTTATAATTATAAGTACTATAGCATGAACTGGATTAAGTTTTGCTACACCTTCAAGGTCTGTTAAATTCTTAAGAACACTATTTATTGGAAATGTTAATAAGTATGATATTAATATTCCAAGTAATCCTGAACAAGAACCTATTATGAATGTTTCAGCATTGAATACACGGGTTATATCTTTCTTTCTTGCACCTAATGCTCTCAATACACCAATTTCCTTTGTTCTTTCTAATACAGAAATGTATGTTATTATCCCAATCATAATAAGGGATACAACAAGTGATATTGCGGCAAAGGCAATTAAAACAAGGGTTATTGAATCCATAATACCACCAGATAATTTTGTGAATGTAGCTGCTAAATCTGTATATATTATAGAGTCTTCAACAGCATTTCCATCATTCCATGAATTTAAGTAATTAAGTACACTATCCTTGGTAGTAAAATCTTTAGGGTAAAGGGTGATAGCAAATGGTGTAGAAGTAGCACCTAATTGAGAAAGCACGTCATCTTTAGTAACATTAGGAGTACTACTACCTCCTCCCATTGGTGACATTGCAGCCATTGGATTAGTAGGCATACTAGTTCCAGCAGTGGCACCTCCAAAAGGCTTTCCAGTTAATACATTATAGTTAGAATCTTGCTGTACTTTAACAATTTTAGAGTTTTTAGCATTATCAATAAAATATTGTGATAATTCATCTGAATATGAAAGTCCAGGTGAAAGAATTTCTAGCTTTGAATTTTTGCTAGAACGAACTATACCAGCAATTTTAAGAGTAATAGCATTATCGTTATTATAAATATCTATAAGATTGTCTGGAGTACCGTTTATTGTAAATATATTATCCATCTGTTTGTAGTAATCATCATTTAAAGCTAATTTAAATTCCTTGTTTATAATATCATCAAAACTTATAGTCTCTGATTCAGAATCTATACCCAAAGCTTCTAGCATAGAGTTGTCAAGTCTGTTATAGCTATCTACAATAAGAACAAGATCCGTTTTTTCTTTAGGATATGACCCAGCTAATAAATCATAATTGCTTTCAAGGTATCCTTTAGTATCTAAATTTAGACTATTGGGATATGATGAAAAGTTAATTTGAGATGTATTTACTGGAGTTGCAGTTTTGCCATCAGATTTCAAAAGATTCATATTAACAAGTCTTGTATAGGACATTCCAGAGAGCAGAGATGAATCAATATTTTCAATATACTCTATGTATTCATCGGTAAATACATTTGTGTGTTCAATACTATTTTTACTAGGGTCATAAGGATAAATGTAATCTACATCTGGAAATTGATTTTCATTTACGGAATTACTCACTGCTTCTTTGTGTTGCTCTCTCATTGCATCCATATCAACTTCGGCGGTTTTTTGATTAATCATTATTGGAAAACCAGATAATGTACTATTTTCAAATTCTCCAATTTGTTTATCGAATCCATTTGATAATGAAAGTATTAGGGCAATACCAATTATACCTATACTTGAGGCAAAAGCAGTAAGTGCTGTTCTCCATTTCTTTGTAGATATGTTTTTGCCAGATAGTTTTAAAGCAGTAAAGAAACTCATACTTGTTTTCTTAAGTTTATAATCAGAAGTATCTAAGTCATCATAAAATGGATTGCTATCAGATTTTATCTCACCATCTCTAAATTCAACAATTCTATCAGCATATTCATTAGCTAACTCTGGATTATGAGTTACCATAACAACAAGTTTATCCTTTGAAATTTCTTTAATAAGCTCCATAATTTGAATACTTGTATGAGTGTCTAAAGCTCCAGTAGGTTCATCTGCTAAAATTATATCAGGGTCATTAGCTAGTGCTCGAGCTATAGCAACTCTTTGCATTTGTCCTCCTGACAGTTGGTTTGGTTTTTTGTGAACATGGTCCTTTAGGCCAACCTTTTCTAATACCTCAAGAGCTTTTTTGTGTTTTTCTGTAGTTGAAACTCCACTAAGGGTCATTCCCATTTCCACATTATCTACTATACTTAGGTGTGAAATTAGGTTATAGCTTTGAAAAATGAATCCAACACTATTATTTCTATAGGCATCCCAATCTGAGTCTTTAAAATTTTTTGTAGATTTACCATTGATAATTAAATCACCATCATCATATTGATCAAGACCACCTATAACATTTAAACAAGTTGTTTTTCCTGAGCCACTTGGTCCAAGAATTGCAACAAATTCAGATTTTCTAAATTTTAGGCTTATTCCATCTAATGCAACTTGAGTAAATTCGCCTGTAGTATAACTTTTAAATATATTTTTTAATTGTAACATTATGCTCCTCCTTTACGATTAACTTTTCTAATTGTAAAATCGTAATATGAACCTAATATGAATTATGGTCTAAAATTATATTTTTATTTCTAAAGTTCATATTTAATTAATATGAAATAATTATTATTTAAAGTAACATAATAAATTGAGGTGATAATATTGTTTAATATACTTGTTGTTGAGGATGATAAAAACTTAAGAAAACTTATATCTGCAACCTTAAAACA
This sequence comes from Clostridium subterminale, assembly GCF_039521425.1. Classification (NCBI taxonomy): domain Bacteria; kingdom Bacillati; phylum Bacillota; class Clostridia; order Eubacteriales; family Clostridiaceae; genus Clostridium; species Clostridium subterminale. Next base: position 429,743 of record NZ_BAAACI010000007.1, on the reverse strand, counting down.
AAATGGATATAACTCATTAATGGCAGAAGATGGAGAAATAGCTCTTGATGTTATAGATAAGGAGCATATTGATTTAGTAATATCTGATATAATGATGCCTAAGCTAGATGGCTACAGTTTAGTGAAAGCTTTGAGAGATTCAGGATATAGTATGCCAATACTTATGATTACAGCTAAGGAAATGTTTGAAGATAAGAGAAAAGGATTTAATGTTGGAGTAGACGATTATATGGTAAAACCTATTGATATAAATGAAATGATATTAAGAGTTGGAGCACTTCTTAGAAGAGCTAAGATTTCTAATGAACATAGACTATCTATAGGAGATATTATTTTAGATTATGATTCAATATCTGTAAGCCGACACGGGGAAAGCATTACCCTTCCTAAAAAGGAATTTTACTTGTTATTTAAATTATTATCTTATCCTAGTGTTATATTTACACGAAGACAGTTATTAGATGAAATATGGGGTATGGATAATGAAGTGGATGAGCGTACTGTAGATGTCCATATAAAAAGATTGAGAGAAAGATATGATAGTTGTACAGAATTTGAGATTGTCACAGTACGCGGTCTTGGATATAAGGCGGTTAAGAAGGTATGAGAAAAAATCTAAGAGTGAAGTTTGTATTAATTCTTCTATTGATGATGATTATATCAGGAATTTGTTCCATTATAATATCCATAATAATGTTTAGTGGAAATATAGAGAAAGAATCAAAAAATGCCCAAAGGAAAGTAGTAGATACTATTTTAGAATTACATAATAATACAGATTTTACTTTAAATAAAATTATAGAGCTAAGTAATAATGATAGATATGAAGTAATACTTATTAGTGATTTACATGAATATACTGGAACTGTTGATAAACTTCATGAGAGGGAATTTCTACAAATTAAAACAAAGAGACTTCCTATTATTAATACTATATTAAAGATAGATGATAGGTATATAAAAATATCTAATTCATTTAATGAAAAAAGTGCGCATATACGTGCATTTCTTCTAACTACTGCATCCTTAATTATATCTACTGTAATAGCTACCATAATATCTGGTATAGCATCAAAGCGAATCTTAAGGCCAATAAGAACTTTAAGTAAAGCTACTGAAGAGGTGGCAAAGGGAAACTTTAGTGTTAAAATAGGTATTCCTAAGGATTATGAATTTGCATTATTAGCAAAAAATTTTAACAAGATGGTTCATGAGCTTAGTAGTATAGAAACCTTAAGGAATGATTTTGTTAGTAATGTTTCTCACGAGATAAAAACACCCATTGCATCTATACAAGGTTTTGCAAAGTTAATTCAAGATAAAAATTTAAATGATGATGAGAGAAGTGAATTTACAGATATTATTATTAGTGAATCATCAAGACTTTCTAAGCTAACTTCAAATATATTAAAGCTTTCAAAACTTGAAAATCAAGATATCATCACTGAAAAAGTAGAGTTTGCCTTAGATGAACAAATTAGGTGCGCAATTCTTATAATGGAACCAGAGTGGAGTGAAAAGGGCATTGACTTGGATATAGATCTAGATAAAGTAAGTATTATAGGAAATGAGGATTTATTACAGCAAGTATGGCTAAATATAATAGGAAATGGTATTAAGTTCACAGAGAAGGGTGGAACTATTGGTATCAAGCTAATGGATTTGCAGGATAAAATAGTTGTTAAGGTTTCAGATAATGGTGTTGGAATGAATGAAGAAACTCAAAGACATATTTTTGATAAGTTTTATCAAGGTGATAAATCTCATTTAAGCAAGGGCAATGGATTAGGACTATCGCTTGTAAAAAGAATAATTGAACTATGTAATGGTGAAATAAAGGTTAAAAGTAAGCTTAATTATGGTACGACTTTCACAATAGAATTACCTAAAAATAATATTCTTAATAAATAGGATATTCCTATTTATTAAGAATTAATAAAATCCACGACAATTTGTCGTGGATTTTTGATTGAGCCTTTACTTCATAGTTAAGGTCTTCCATTCATCTACAAGAATCCCATATTCATAGGTGTCTTTCCAGAGAGGATTACCATTTTCATCCTCAAAGAAATAGATATTTTGCAGAAGGTGTCCTTCTCTTCTCATATTTACAGCTTCAAGCAATTTCCAAGAAGGTATGTTTCGGGGATCACAATTAGCAATTATACGTCTTGTGCCTAGATTTTCAAAGGAATATTTCATAATAGCTTTTACACTTTCAGTAGCGTACCCTTTTCTATGATATTTGGAATTAAATATATATCCAATTTCCCAAGTCATAAAATCCTCTTTACTAAAATATAAATTGCCAATTACTTTTCCTGTACTTCGCAAGGAGACAGCCAAAAATGTATCACCCTTTGACCTGGATAGTGCTTCTTCTTTACAATCTTCCTCAGAAAATGGCTTGAATGGTTCAAATTTTAATACTTCCCCATCAGATAAATATTCATATAAATCACTCCAATCCTCAGGAGTAAAGTTACGAATTATTAATCTTTCAGTTTCAACTTTACAAATCATTTTAAATACTCCATTTCATTCATTATTTGTAACTATTTAGATGCTAATACTTATTGTAAAGAATATCATAATGAAAAACAATATATTGCCATGAAAAATTTTATTTGTTCTATTGTAGTTTTAAGTATGGCATTTATATAATAAAGTTGCTGAAACCACATGGATAAAACAAATAGTTAAATAGTTATCTAGTTATATAGGAAAAGATACCAATAAGAAGATTAGAGAAAACTTCAGAAGAACCACTAAAATTAAATTTATGTATCAATAGTAATGATGTTGCCATAAAAAGACTTTTAATAACTTTAACTGGAACTAAAAAACTAAAAATGGAAAATATAAACTGATTGAAGAAATTGTAGAAAATCGAGGAAAGTACAATAAAAAGAAGTTAAACTTAATTAATCAGTAATTAAGATTTTTACTTATATTAAGATTGATAGTATTATAAATCATAGTTACTGGTAAGTTAATATATGTTTGCAAGCATTAAATAGGTTTAAGGAGTTGTACTTTGTGGAAATAAACAGTATTATCCTAAGCCCAGAAGTATATAGATCTGATGCGGAGAAGATAGCTGATTGGCTTAGTGATGAGGAGATTATAAGGTATTTAAATGAAGATAATAACGTTAGAAAAAACTTAATTAATGTTATAGATAGAATAAATATGCCAATTTTAACTCATTTATTTAATAATAACTGTAGGTTTTTTACTATTAAAAATCCATATGGAACTATAGGTTTTTTAAGACTTATACCAAAAGGTGAAACAATTGAGATTGTTATTGCTGTGGGAGAAAAGGAATTGTGGGGAAAAGGTATAGGCCACAATGCAGTTATGGAAGCGTTAAAAACTTCTTTTTTCGAAATGAGAACAGAAAAAGTTGTTGCAAAAATTAAGAAGGATAATAAAAGGTCTCAAAATCTTGTTATGGGAATTGGTTTCAAAGAAGCTAAAAAGCTTGAGAAAGAAGTAGAATACCATATTACAAAGGAAATATTCTGTAAGAAAGTAGCATAATAATCTTTTATATATGAGAGTAAATAAAGTAATGAGGAAAAATTAAAATACAACCACTCTAGGTTATAAACCAAAGGTGGTTGTATTTTTGTTTTGAATCAAGAGATAGCAGAAATCTTAATATTAAATTTTTATAATTTAACTATGATGTTAAATTTAAAACAAAAATTGACAAGTATTCAGAATTATTATACACTAATATTAATTCGAGTATCGAAGTAATTTTCAAAGGTTTAAGAAAGTAAAAAAATACACTTATTATATAAATTTTCAATTTGAAAAATAAATTATAAAAGAATCAAATTTAGAGCTAATCATTTATGGTTAGCTCTAAATTAAGGATAAATAGAGTTTTGACTTATTAAATTTAATTAGGAGGTAGATGTATGGCAAAATTTTCGGAAATTTTTTCTCCAAAAGACATGACTGAGGGAACACCTTGGAAGCGAATTGTTGAATTTTCATTACCAATGCTTATTGGTAATATAGCCCAGCAGTTTTATAACACCGCAGATTCTATTATTGTAGGTAAATATGTAGGTGATAATGCACTGGCAGCTGTTGGTAGTGCATCTCCAATATTAAATCTTTTACTTGTACTTTTTGTTGGAATTGCAACAGGAGCAGGGATCATGGTTGCTCAATATTTTGGAGCAAAGGATAGGGAAAAGCTTTCTCGAACCATTGGAGTATGCATAACTCTTACCGCTATAGCATCAGTGATAATAATGGTTATAGGGCCTCTTGTTACTCGTCCATTGTTATCTTTTCTTAATACGCCAGAATCTATAATTGATTGGTGTGCAGATTATCTTGTTATTTATTATCTAGGTATCTCAGGCTTTGCTTATTACAATATTTTAGCAGGGGTGCTTAGAGGACTTGGTGACTCTATATCTGCCCTTGGTTTTTTACTTATTGCTACAGTTTTAAATGTAATACTTGACCTTTGGTTTGTTGCAGGACTTGGTATGGGTGTACCAGGCGTTGCTCTGGCGACTATTATTGCTCAAGGCGTATCAGCAGTTCTTTGTATTATTAAGTTAGCAAGAATGAAAAGTACCTTTGACTTTAATTTTAAGATGCTTGTTCCAGCCAAGGAATATTCTATGAAACTTATAAAACTTGGATTGCCATCTGGATTTACTCAAGCCATATTTTCTATTGCAATGATTGTTGTACAATCTCTAACTAATAGTTTTGGCGAAATGGTTATAGCATGTAATGTAATTGTTATGCGTGTAGATGGATTTGCTATGATGCCTAACTTCACCTTCGGTAATGCAATGACGACCTACGCTGGTCAGAATATAGGTGCTAAGAGGATGGATAGAGTCGATAAGGGGACTAAAGATGGTACTATGATTGCTGTTGGGGTTTCTACTACTATAACAATTTTAATTTTGATCTTCGGTAAATATCTTATGGGAGTTTTCACTGATACTACAGAGCTAGTTGACTTAAGCATGCATATGATGCGTATTCTTGCAGTAGGTTATATTGCTATGGCAGTAACTCAAAGTTTATCAGGTGTAATGAGAGGTGCAGGGGATACTATGACACCTATGTGGATTTCTCTAATTACTACGGTAATTTTACGTGTACCTGTTGCTTATGGTATTGCATATTTAACACGTAGTGCAGCTTATCCTACAGGGAGACCAGAATCTACATTCATATCATTGCTTGTTTCTTGGACACTTGGAGCAATTGTAACTACGGTTTTCTTCAAGAGAGGTAAGTGGAGAAATAAGGGATTTGCAGGTAATGATTGATTCTATATACTAGGGTAGTGTCAACACCTTCATTGATTATAGGTGTATAAAGGTGGTTATTTATTATATAAATTTAAAATAAAACCATGGCAGCTTGCCATGGTTTTTGTTACTACATTTACTTATTCTTTTCATATATAATATTATCATAAAAGATTTTTTAAAACTTATATCTATAATTATATATTACTAATAAAAAAAATATATATTATGATAGAATTAAGGTAATTATACTTTGAAATTTACTTATGTAAATTAAGAAACTAAAATTCTAATTTTGTATAGTACATAGCATAAAAAGTAAATCAAGTAAGTATAGACAATAATATTAAGAAGGAGATAAACTTGAGAATATCAATAAATAAATCATATATAAATAGAATAAATTTATTATCTACAGGAATAGGGTTAATACTTCTAGCTATAGTTATTTTATATAGTAAGACCAAATTTTTAAGTATAGTTATGTGGTCAATTTCTTTAATATTTATTATTAATGGTATCTTTCAAGTTATAAGTTTAGTTAGTAATAGAAATAAAGCAATGACTAAAAGAATCACCTTAGGTAATGCTGTTTTTAATATAGCTCTAGGATTTTGTGTAATGTACTTTAGGAATATTTCTTTCTCTATTTTGGCGATTTTATTTTCAATGTATACTATTTTGAATGGAATAATTAAAGCAATTATTTATTATATCTATTTAAAAGATAAAGTTAAAGGCAGGATAGCAGTTTTAATTGAGTGCATAATTTACTTTATATTTGGAGTGACATTGTTATTTTCACCACTATTACACCTAAATACTATACTTACAATTATAGGAGTGTATTGTCTGCTATTTGGGTTTAATTTTATAAAGGATTTTATTCGTGAGATTATACCAAAAAAAACTAAAAATAAGCTAAAACGTAAGGTGAGAATAACACTGCCTGTATTTTTGTTAACTTTAATACCACATAAGGTTTTAACTAAGATAAATGAATATCTTGAGAGCAGTGATGAAACTATTTATGAGTTTGTTATAGATAAAAAAAATAATAGTAAAGAACAAAGTGATATGGAGGTTTTTATACATGTTACATCAGAGGGCATTGGGGTTGTTGGACATGTAGACTTGTGCTATGATGGACAAGTTATATCCTATGGAAATTATGATAATGAATCCTTTAAATTGTTTGGTTTAGCAGGTAAGGGAGTATTATTTGTAGCAGAGAGGGAGAAATACATAGATTTTTGTACGAATTATAGCAAAAAAACTATCTTTGGATATGGCCTAAAGTTAAATGAAGAGCAGAAAATAAATATAAAAAATAAATTGGATGAAATTAAAGGTGATTTGGTGAAGTGGGAACCAACTATAGTTAAAGATATAAGAGAAAATAAAATAAAGCCTAAATATAAAGATTATGCAAGTATTCTATACGAATCTACAAAGGCAGAATTTTTTACATTTAAATCAGGTAAATTTAAAACCTATTTTGGATTAAATACAAACTGTGTATTACTTGCAGATAGTGTAATAGGACGTTCTGGAATTGATATTCTTGGGATAGGTGGAATAATTACACCAGGAACTTATTATAACTATTTTCAAAAGGAGTTTAGAAGAAGAAATAGTATTGTAATTAGTAGAAACATATATCTATTATCAATAGAAAAAAGTATATAAAAATATTTATTACATAGGAGGAAAAAATTATGTTAAAAGATTTTAAAAAGTTTGCACTTAAAGGTAATATGATTGATTTAGCAATTGGTATGATTATTGGATCTGCCTTTACTAAACTTGTTACTTCTCTTGTGGAAACAGTAATTATGCCTATAATTACTATTTTTACAGGTAAAATTGACTTTTCTAATTTATTTATTTCTTTAGATGGTAAGGATTATGCAACTCTTGCAACTGCAAAAGAAGCTGGAGCTTCAGTAGTTGCCTATGGTTCATTTTTAACTGGTGTTATAGATTTTTTAATTATGGCATTTGTAGTATTTATAGTAGTTAGACAAATTAATAGGTTTAAGAAAAAAGAAGCGGCGGAGCCGATTACAACAAAGAAATGCCCTTATTGTATTTCGGAAATTGCAATTGAAGCAACAAGATGCCCTCATTGTACTTCTGAACTATAAGATGTACAAGTCTTAATAAGAGGTAGAGTGGATAGAAAATTGTGCGTTCATTAAACTCAGTAATAAGATCAATACTTATTGAAGATATGAGATTTAAAATAAAAAGGGAGTCTGTGACTTCTTTTTATTTATGTAAAGATAAGTAATGCATACTAGGATTAAATATATAGATAAAAGTCAAGTGTAATATTATATAATATTTTACATGATTAAGTGAAGTGATTATTTAGTACATTTAAAACAATATATGGTATTATTATATGGATGAGGGGGGATAAGATGAATATATCAATTATAATTCCATGCTTTAATGAAGAAAAAGTAATATTTAAAACATACAAAAGTTTGACAGAAATCTTATCAAAATATGAAGAAGACAATAGAGGCTATGAGCTAATATTTATAAATGATGGAAGCCATGATAATACAGAGACACTTCTTGTGAATTTTTGTGAAAAAGATAATCATGTTAAATATATTTCATTTTCAAGAAATTTTGGTAAGGAATCAGCTATGTTAGCTGGACTTAGGAATGCCACTGGGGATGTTGCTATAATAATGGATTCAGATCTACAGCATCCACCGGAACTAATACCCGAAATGGTAGAGTATTATGAAAAAGGATATGATCAGGTAATATGTAAAAGAAATAGAGATGGTGAAAAGTTAATTAGAAGAAAGTTATCACAATTATATTATAAAATAGTTAATAAATTTGTTGATGTAGAATTAATTGATGGAGTAGGTGACTTTAGATTATTAAGCAGAAAAGCTATAGATAGCTTAGTTAGCTTGGCAGAGTATAATAGATTCTCCAAAGGACTATTTTCTTGGATTGGATTTGAAACAAAGTATATAAATTATGATAATCAAGAAAGAGAAATGGGAGAAAGTAAGTGGAGTTTTAAATCACTTTTACAGTATGGTGTTGATGGCATAATATCATTTAATAACAAACCTTTACGATCTATTATTTATTTAGGTGTAATATTGTTATTACTAAGTATTATATATATTTTCATAACCCTAATAGGTATAGTTATTAATGGAATAGATTCTCCAGGTTATTTTACATTAATAACAGCAGTCTTAATTATAGGAGGAGTCCAATTAATTTCTATAGGAGTTATAGGTGAATATATTGGTAGAATATATTATGAGGTTAAGAAAAGACCACATTATATTATTAAAGATACTAATGTAGATGATAAGAGACTTAAATAGATTATTAGAAAGGAGATAAGGAAATCTTATATGAGCGAAGACAATGGAAATAGATTCAAATTGTTAATGAGAAACATAAGAGATGGCGAAAGTAAGAAATTCATGTTTTTACGTTTTGCTTTTGTAGGTGGTATAAATACTATTCATAATTATATTTGGTATGCTTTATTTTTATTAATATCTATGCCATATATGATAAGTTTTACGTTGGCTTTTATAATAAGTATGATAGGATCGTTTTTTCTTAATTGTTATTTTACATTTAAAACAAAACCTACTTTATCTAAATTTATAAAGTTCCCATTAACTACTTTAGCCAATTATTGTATTTCAACAGTAACACTATATATTTTAGTGAAAATATTAAATATACAACCATTTATAGCAGGACCATTGGCATCCATATTGCCAATACCTATTACATTTTTAATGACAAAATTATTATTAAAAGAGGAAGGTATAAAATTAAAAAAGATTACAGCTAAAGATATTATATATATTATAGTTATAATATTAGCTTTTTTAGGAATTGCTATGCTAAATCATGGGAGCTATTTATTTAGGAATAGAGGCTTTGTATTAGCAAGTAGAGACAGTATGACACAATTTATGTACTTCGTTCCATTTATAGAAAACACTATTGATAAAGGTGATATATTATGGTCATGGTCATATGGGTTAGGTGGAGATGTTTTAGGAGAATTTACATATTACTATACAAGTAGTCCATTTTTTTATATTTTATATTTTATAAAGAAAATAATAGGAGAAAGTTGGACTTATCTTTCATCTATAGATTTCAAGTTGTATATGAGTATATTTAAGGAATTTATTATTATGGTATTCATGTATAGTCTATTGCGATATGAAAATAGAAAAAGGTACACAAGCTTTATTGGAGCAGTATCTTATGGGTTATCTCTTATATTTATAAGAAATGCAATAGCCTTTGATTATATGACAGATGCTATGGTATGGTTACCATTAACAATTTTAGGTTATAAAGTTTGGGAGAAAAATCAAAAGAATTTTCTTTTGATTTTAGGAATTACTTTAACTGTTTTAAATAATTTTTATTTTGGATATATGTCTTTAATTTTCTATTGTATTTATGCCATCGTGTTTACAAGTGGTGAAGGAAATAGTATTAAAGAGAAAGTTAAAAGCTATTTTAAAAAAGGTTTTAACTTTGGTATGAAGATTATCTTAAGCATTGGTATAGCAGCTTTTCTATTTATTCCTGCTGTCATTGCATTCATGAGTGCAGATAGATTTCAAGTTATTTATGATATACCTATGTTATTTGATAGTGGGTTCTATAAAACAGTATTTGAAAAGATATTTTTATATAAATCATTTATAGGTATGCCATTAATTGCATTAGTAGTATTTACTGTACCATTAAGAAAAGTAAGTAGTGAAACTAAAAGAAAAACATTGCTAGCGTTTATATTTGTTATACTATCTATGATACCAATGGCTTATAGTATGTTTAATGGATTTTCTTATGTATCATACAGATGGTTATATATATTTAATTTTGTAATTGCTTATGCGATTCCAAACTGGATAGAAGATTGTAATCTTTATAAAATCAAAGGTGCTATTAAAATTTTATTAATTGGATTATTCACTGTAATTATGCTCTATACAAAGGCAGAAAGAGGCGGTGGATATGTAGCAACAGCTGATATAATAATTCTATTTGCAGGAATTAGCTCTATAGTTATACTTTATATTAGAAAGATGTTGAATAGTAAAGTGTTACAATCAATTTTGAGTTTTATGATTATAGTATGCATTTTAGTTGGAGGCATAGAAAATTGTAAAGTACATTTGATTACCTCTTATGGGGAAAAATACCATTTTTTTGATAAGGATCTTTTTAATCGTAGAGGTATGGACAATGATTTAGAGAAAAAGATATTAGCTGAAACTGTACCTAATACTAATGAATTCTATAGGGCCATATATGAAATTAAGGATAGCGAAAATACACCAATGAATTATATGAATTATGGTGCCAGTGCCTATAATAGTTTGATAAATAAGAATGTCCATAAGTGGATGAAAGTAGATTATAATGTTGTCCAAGATCATGTATCGCCTAGTAGATTTGCAAATTTTGATAATAGATTATTTTTAGAAAGTGCTTTTGGAGTTAGGTATAAACTAGAGTATGATAACGAGAAAATACCATATGGATACAATGAGAAAATCGCTGAGGGAGATTATACTCTTTATGAAAATGATAATACAGTAGGTTTTGACTTATGGTATGATAGCTATGAGAGTTTAGATAAATTAGAAGGTCTTAGCTATGCAGAACGTGATGCAGTTTTACTTAATACTGCACTTTTAGAAAAAGATGTAGAAAAAATTGAAAAAAATAATTTGAAATTCGATACTATCAAAAAGCTAGAATTTAATTACGATAATATAGAGCTATCAAATGCTAAGTATAGTGATGGTAAACTCTATGTAGATAAATCAGGAGAAATAATACTTCCCATAAACAATAAATATAATAATGTTGATGGTGAAATTTTATTTACTATAAATATTAGACCAGAAAATGGAGAGAGATTTGATATAACTGTTAATGACAGAATAAGTAAAAAAGAACCAGAAAGTGGTCAATGGACATATCCTTTAAATGAATTTACATTTAAAGTGTCGGGGGACACAGATACCATGAAAATACAGTTAACACCAGGAACTTATATAGTTGATAAAATTGATTTATGGTACAGTTCCTATGAAAAGTACAATCAGTGGGTAGATGCTAGAAATAAATACAATATTGAAAGTTTAGTTGTAGATGGACCACATGTATCAGGAAACATCATAAATAATGAGAAAGGGATTTTAGCATTAAGTATTCCTTATAAAAATGGATGGACAGCTAAGGTGAATGGTGAAAAGGTTGATTTACTAAAAGTAAATGGTATATTTACAGGAATAGAATTAGAACCAGGTAACTATACATTAGAGTTAAGGTATATTACTCCGGGATTGAAATTAGGCGGATTAATAAGTATAGGGTCATTAATAATATGTTTAGGATGGTATATAATTGGTAAAAGAAATTTAAAAAATGAATTTAAATCACGAATATAATTCATGGAATTATATTTACAAGTATGTTAAAAAATGCTAGAATGAAATTGTTGAAAATATATAAAGGAGGTCGTTTTTACATGAAAAACTTAAATAACTTAAATAAAATCCAATTTTATAGTGCATATAACGATCTTAACAACATTTTCTAAAATATTATTTTGCTTACTTAAGTCATAGGGTTGTTTGGACTCTATGGCTTTTTATTTTTTATGATTGTGGGGGGAGATATATGCAATTTAAAATTAATGAAATCTACTATGGATTTAAATTATTAAAAGTGGAGAAGGTAGATGAGGCACAATCCATAGCTAGAGTATTTGAACACGTTAAAAGTGGGGCAAGACTTTTACATTTAGAAAATAAAGATGATAATAAATTATTTTCTATAAGTTTTAGGACAACGCCTACAGATAGTACTGGAGTTGCTCATATATTAGAGCATTCTGTACTTTGTGGGTCAAGAAAATTTAAGGCTAAGGATCCTTTTGGAGATATGGCAAAAAGTTCATTACACACATTTTTAAATGCTATGACCTTTACGGATAAAACTATGTATCCTGTAGGGAGTAAAAATAATAAAGATTTTATGAACTTGATGGACGTATATTTAGATGCAGTTTTACATCCTAGAATATATGAAAATCATGAAATATTACGCCAAGAGGGTTGGAGATATGAATTAAATGAAAATACTAATAAACTAGATTATAAGGGTGTAGTTTATAGTGAAATGCAAGGAGCGATGTCATCACCAGAGGAAGTTATTTGTAGTGATATATATAGATCCATATTTCCAAATACTACTTATGCTTTTGTTTCAGGTGGAGATCCAGAGGATATACCTAATCTAACTCAAGAGGATTTTGAAAAGTTCCATAGCAAATTCTATCACCCATCTAATAGTTATATCTACCTATACGGTGATCAGGATTTAGATGCATGTCTTAAGTTTATAAATGATGAATATCTTTATGAATTTGACAGAATAGAGATACCTTCTCATATAGATGATGTGAAAAATTTTGAAGGTATGGTAGAAAGAACTGCTAATTATTCTATTAGTGAGGATGAAGATGAAGAAAATAAGGCATTTTTAGCGCTGAATTTTGCCTTTGAAGAAACACGTAATGGAGAGGCATATTTAGCTACAAAAATACTTTATAATATATTAATAGAATCCTCAGCATCTCCAATAAAAGCTACGTTACTTAAAGCTGGCATAGGTGAGTGCATTATTACAAGAGATGATATGAATATGGATCCAACTAAGGAAATATTATTCCCAATAGTAGCTAAGAATGTAGATGTTACAAAGAAGAATGAATTTAAAAATATTATCATGAATACCCTTAAAGAACTTGTAGACAAGGGCTTAGATAAGGACCAATTGAAAGCAGCTATAAATACCGTTGAATTTGGTTTACGTGAGGCTGATCCATGGAGAAGTGCTAATAAGGGAATTGAATATAATGACTGGGTTTTAAATAGCTGGATATATGATGGAGACCCTCTTGTGCATTTAAAATATGAGGATAACCTTAATAAAATAAAAGCTGCTTTAGACAATGGATACTTTGAAAAATTCATTGAAAAGAACATGGTTAATAATTCTCATTGTTCCTTAGTAGTTTTGACACCTAAAAAAGGATTAGAAGATGCTAGAATTAAAACTTTAGAAGAAAAGCTAGAAAATTACAAAAGATCTTTATCTGAAAAAGAATTAAAAGATCTTATGAAAAGAAATGAGAAATTAAAAGAGGCTCAGGTTAGGATTGATACACAAGAAGAAAAGGATACACTTCCAAAGCTTCCTATAGAAGAGGTAGATAAAAAAGTAGAAAAAATTCCTCAAGATGTTGTAAAAGAACAAGGAATAACTATTTTAAAACATCATATTCCTACAAATCAAATAGCATATATTGATCTGCTATTTGATGCAAAAGTAATTGAAGAAAAGTATATTCCTTATTTAGGACTTTTAAAGGATGTTTTAGGGGAGCTTGATACTGAGAAAAGAGGTTATTCTGAATTAATCACAGAAATCTATAAAACTACAGGTGGAATAACTTTTGAAAATGAAGTATACACTGAGAAAAATAATAGTCAGGTATATCATCCTAAATTTATAGTTAAATCAAAGGTAATTGCAGACAACATTTCACATCTATTAGAGTTAGTAAATGAAATAATTACTACTACTAAATTTGATGATTTAAGTAGGCTTAAACAGATTATTCAAGAAATAAAATCAAAGCTTCAAATGAGAGTTATAAATGGAGGACATGAGGTTGCAATGAACAGAGTATTTGCACAGACTTCTTGTGGTAGAGGATACTGGGAAAAAATTAGTGGTGCAACTTATTATGAATTCATCTGTAATTTAGAAAAAAGTATTGAGAAATCTGGTAAGGAAGTTAGAAGAAATCTTATTAAGGTTTATGAAACAATATTTAATAAAAATAATTTAATAATTTCAGTGGTTGGAGAAGAAGGAGAAATTGAAGCAGTAGTATCTAATATTAATAAGGTTATTTGTAATATTAAATCTGAACCTACTAAATTATATAATCTTGAGCATAAGAGCAAAAAAGATATCGAAGCTATAATAACTGCTAGTAATGTGCAATATGTAGTTAAGGGATTTAATTTTGCAGATCTTGGTTATGAGTATTCAGGGAAAATGAGAGTACTTTTAAATATAGTAGACAATGAATATTTATATCCTAGAGTCCGTCTTCAAGGTGGTGCTTATGGATGTTATAGTGACATGAATAAGGATGGTAATTTAGCAATTTTCTCCTATCGTGATCCCAATCTTACAAGAACTATAGATATATATAATGAAGCTTATAAGTTTTTAGAAAAAGTAGATTTTACTAAGGAAGATATGGAAAAATTTATAATAGGATCTGTTGGACAGTTATATAAACCATTAACTCCTGATAGAAAAGGTGAAAAAGCAGTTGCGGACTATATATGCAATGTAACCCAAGAAGACATTCAAAGAGAGAGGGATGAACTTTTAAGTACTACTAATCAGGATATAAGAAATTATGCTGCAATGATTAAGGTAGGAATGAGTGAAAACTATTGCTGCACAGTAGGAAATGAAGGTAAGGTTAATGAAAATAAAGTTATTTTTAATAAAATAAGTAAATTACTATAAAAATAACTTGCTTTATATAATAAACTGTAGTATGCTTAATAAGAACTTAAATTAATAGTAAATAATGTAAAGCCAATATGTTTCAATTAGTACTTAATAAATATAGTATGTAATATCGAAATTTTGTTAGTGAATTATTACAATAAATTTAAGAAAAATAAAATTTCGGAGGTATACATTTATGAATGGTACAGTAAAATGGTTTAACGGAGAAAAAGGTTTTGGATTTATTACAGGAGAAGATGGAACAGATGTTTTCGCACACTTTTCTCAAATAAATTCTGATGGTTACAAGTCACTTGAAGAAGGTCAAAAAGTTTCTTTTGACGTAGCTAAAGGACCAAAAGGACCACAAGCAGAAAATATTACTATTATCTAGTTTTTAATTAGTAAATATTTACCCCTTAAATAGGATTCTATTTAAGGGGTTTTTTAGACTTTAAAATTAATTATTATTTAGAAGTGTTTTTACACAATAATATATGAATCTTAAATTAATCTTCATGTTAAATACATCTACATAAATGAAATTTTATAGAGTTAAAAAAGGTGATAAAACATTAGAAGACTTTAAGTTATAATAATGCAAAGTGTTATAAATAAATTTTAGAATAATTTCTAATGCCCGTTTTTTACTATAGCCATCAACATGGTTTGTAACTTTCATCAATAAACCCTCGAAAAATATAATAACATTTTCACTTAATTCTTTAACATCTGCTTGATTTATATATCCATCTTCAATACATACTTCAAGTAAAGCAAGATCACGTTCATTAATATAATCTTTATCCAGCATAGTAGATAAAGATGTTGGGAGGTTTTTTAATTCATTAGGGAAAATTTCATAATATTCCTTCATAGTATCTTTAACACTAAGATGACCTTGATCTAGAAATATTGATTTAAAGATTTTAGGATTGTTAAAAGCGTGTATAGAGAAGCACTTCCAAATACCTAAATAATTCTCTAAAGATGAATTATCTTCACTAATATAATTAGGAAGATCTTGAATATATAAATTATAATATTTCATACAAGCAAAAAACAAAATATGATTTAAATTTTTAAAGTATTTATATGCTGTAGCAACGTTATATCCTGTAGTATGAGCAATTTTTCTTGCTGTAACATTTTCTATCCCTTCTTCATCTATAAGTTTATTAGCTGAACTTATGAAAGAAACTATCATTTCTTTTCTTTCTATGGCTGACTTAGTCATAAGATTACCCCTTTAACCCACTTAATATTAACATATACATCCATTATAACATTAAGGTTTAAGTTTTATAAATATATAGGGTTACTATTTGATTTTTAAATACATAAAATTTGTTAATTAAATAACAAAAAAACGTAAACACGTTTACAAAATGTAATGAGTGGAATAAAATAATATTATAAATATTAAGAAAATTATAAAAATAACAAGGGAGTGGGAATATGAAACTAGAAATTGGAAATTTTTATGTCGAAGACATAGTTTTTGGCGAAAAAACAGAATTTGCTCAAGGGATACTAACTATTAATAAAAAAGAAGCATTAAATTTTGTTTTAGAGGACAAACATATAACTGAAGCGGATTTATTTATTGTTAAGCCAGGTGATAATGTACGACTTATGCCAGTAAAAGAAGCTATAGAGCCAAGAGTAAAGTTGAATGGAAATTCATTATTTCCAGGTTATACAGGAGATTTAGTTAAAGCTGGTGATGGTAGAACTCATGCACTGAAGAATTGTAGTTTGCTTGTAGTGGGAAAACATTGGGGTGGATTTCAAGATGGACTTATTGATATGAGTGGAGAAGGTGCAAAATATACCTACTATTCTCAACTTAAAAATATAGTACTAGTTGCTGATACAGATGAAGAATTTGAAAAAAGAGAACAACAGAAAAAAAATAAAGCTTTAAGAGAAGCAGGACATAAACTTGCAGAATTTATAGGCAGTGTTGTTAAAGATTTAGAACCGGAAGAAATTGAAGAATATAAATTAGAGCCAGTAATAAAACGTGAAAAAAGTGTAAACGAACTTCCAAGTATGGTATTTGTTATGCAACCTCAATCTCAAATGGAAGAGTTGGGATATAACACATTTTTATATGGATGGGATATGAATCGTATGCTACCAACCTTTATGCATCCCAATGAAGTTTTAGATGGAGCGTTGGTATCAGGAAGTTTCATGCCTTGCTCATCTAAATGGTCAACTTATGAGTTCCAAAACAATCCTACAATAAAAAGACTTTATAAAGAACATGGAAAGACAATAAATTTCTTAGGAATAATAATGTCAAATCTTAATGTAGCATTAGATCAAAAAAACCGTGCTGCACTATTTGTAGCACAGATTGCAAAGTCAATTGGAGCTGATGGTGCAATAGTTGCAGAAGAAGGGTATGGTAACCCAGATGCAGATTTTACAGCTTGTATAGTTGCTCTTGAAGATGCTGGAGTAAAAGTTGTAGGACTTACTAATGAGTGTACTGGAAGAGATGGACAATCACAGCCACTAGTTTCTATGGATGAAAAGGCTGATGCTATTGTGTCTTGTGGTAATGTGTCAGAATTAATAACTCTTCCACCAATGGAAACTGTTATAGGAGAATTAGAATCTCTAGGTAGAGATGGTGTATCTGGTGGTTGGGAAAATGATGAGATACTTGGACCTTCTGTAAGAGCAGATGGATCAATAATAATGGAGAATAATGCTATGTTCTGTGGAGATCAGGTTTGTGGTTGGTCGCCAAAAACAATGATAGAGTTTTAATAACTAGGAGGGGATAAAATGGAAAAGGCAGTAATATATATAAATCAATTCTTTGGTCAAATAGGTGGAGAAGACAAGGCGGATTTTGAGCCTATAATTAAGGAAGGCACAATAGGTCCAGCTATAGAGTTAAATAAAAACTTAGATGCAGAAGTTACTCATACAATAATTTGTGGAGATAACTTTATGGGATCTAATACAGAAGAAGCTATAAAAAGAATTATAGCTGAACTTAAAAATATAGAATTTGATATTTTCTTTGCAGGACCAGCTTTTCAAGCAGGAAGATATGGAGTTGCGTGTGGTGAAATCTGTAATGCTGTTAAAGAAGAATTTAATGTTCCAGTAATTACTTCTATGCACATAGAAAACCCTGGAGTAGAAATGTTTAAAAGGGATATGTATGTTTTCGTAGGGGGACATAGTGCAGCTAAAATGAGAAGTGATATAAAATCTATGGCAAGCTTTGGAGATAAACTTTTAAAAGGTGAAGAAACCCTTGGTGCTGAAGTAGAGGGATATTATCCAAGAGGGATAAGACATCAAATTTGGAGAAAAGATGGTAAGTGGGGTGCTGATAGAGCAGTAGAAATGCTTATAGAGAAATTAAATGGAAGACCATTTATCACTGAACTTCCAATTCCTAAAACAGATATAGTACCTATAGCAGAGCCAATTAAAGATCTTAAAGATGCAACTATAGCACTTTTAAATACAGGAGGCATAGTACCTGTAGACAATCCAGATAGAATTCAATCGGCATCTGCAACAAGATGGGGAAGATATAATATTGATGGAGTAGATGATCTAAAAGGTGGAGTTTATAAGACAATCCATGCTGGTTTTGACCCTGCAGCAGCAGATGCAGATCCTAATGTAATAGCTCCAATAGATGCATTAAGAGCATATGAAAAAGAAGGAAAATTTAAAAAGCTACATGAGTATTTCTATTCAACGGTTGGTACTGGAACTACTCAAGCCGAGGCAAAGAGAATGGCACATGAGATTTTAGTTTATCTTAAAAATGAGGGTGTAGATGGAGTTATAATGGTTTCTACGTGAGGAACCTGTACGCGTTGCGGTGCAACCATGGTTAAGGAAATTGAAAAATCAGGTATGCCAATTGTACAAATGGCAAACTTAATTCCAGTTTCAAAAACAGCAGGAGCAAACAAGATTATTCCTACTATATCTATTCCATATCCTTTAGGAGATCCAGGCACATCAAAAGAAGAACAGTGGAAACTTCGTTACCACAGAGTTGGAGTTGCATTAGATGCCTTAGTAGCAGATGTAAAAGAACAAACTGTTTTTAAAGTTAAGTTTTAATCTTTAAGGGGCTGTGAAAGTAAATTTACAGCCCTTAAAGAAAACTTACGGCATAATTATCTACTTTAATTTTAAGGAGGATATTGTTATGGGGAATAGCAACACTAATACAAACACAACACTCAATGCAAATACTAAAAGAAAGAAAGAATCAAATTCAGTTTATATTATTTCATTGATTATAACTTTCATTATTGTATTTTGGGGAATTTTAGATAAAAGTGGGTTTGAAAAAATGTCTAGTAGTGCTCTTAATTTTTTAACTGAAAAATTTGGTTGGGCATACCTGATTTCTATGTTTTTATTTGTAGTATTCGCAGTGGTATTAGCATTTAGTAAATTTGGAAAGATAAAGCTTGGTGCAGATGATTCAAAACCAGAATACAGCACCGTTGCTTGGTTTGCAATGCTCTTTGGCGCGGGTATGGGGATAGGACTAGTATTTTGGGGAATTGCTGAGCCTATATCTCATTTTGTGGCTCCAATAGAAGGTATAGCTCCAGGTTCCGTTGAAGCTGCAAATTTTGCTTTTAAATCTTCCTTTATGCATTGGGGATTTCACCCGTGGGCAAATTATAGCATTATAGGTCTTGCCCTAGCATATTTTCAATTTAGAAAAAATAAACCTGGACTAATTAGTAGTATATTTATTCCGTTATTAGGAGAAGAAAGAGTAAATGGACCAATTGGTAAAACTATAGATATACTTGCAGTATTTGCCACAGTAGCTGGAGTTGCAACTTCTTTAGGACTTGGAACACTACAAATTAATAGTGGATTAAGTTACATGTTTGGAATTCCAGAAACACCTATAGTTCAGCTAGTTATAATATTTGTTATAACAGTAATAGTTATTTGGACTGCAGTTAGTGGGATTGAAAAAGGAATTAGTGCAATATCAAATATAAACTTGGTTATTGCCTTTGGAATTTTAATTTTATCTTTATTTATAGGACCAACTATAAAGATAATAAATACTCTTTTAAATGGTACAGGTGGTTATCTAGCAGAGTTTATAGAGAGTAGTTTGCATATTGAACCTTTTGCAAGTAATAAATGGGTAAATAGTTGGAGAATATTTTACTGGGCGTGGTGGATTGCTTGGGCTCCTTTTGTAGGAGTATTTATTGCTAGAATATCCAAAGGAAGAACTATTAGAGAGTTTATCATTGGAGTTATTGTAGCGCCAAGTATTGTATCTATAATTTGGTTCTCAGTTTTTGGAACTCTTGGAGTAAATCTTGGTATTACTGGTGAGCTCACAATGGATGTGTTAAAGAACTTAGCTGCATCACCAGAAACTGCATTCTTTCAAGTTATAACTAAATATCCACTAGGAAGTATAATTTCAGTATTTACTATAATATTATTAGGTACTTTCTTCATTACTTCAGCTAATTCAGCAACTTTTGTGTTAGGTATGTTATCCTCAAATGGAGATTTAAATCCATCTAATAAAAAGAAAATAATATGGGGTATACTTCAGGCACTGTTAGCTACAGCTTTATTGTTATCAGGTGGATTAGCATCACTACAAACAGCATCGGTAGTTGCTGCATTTCCGTTCATTATAGTAATGCTTTTATGTTGCGTTTCCTTGTGGAAGGCACTTAAAACTGAAAAGATATAATTAGCAATCTAGATAGATTGTGAGGTATATTTATATTAAATTTATTTATAAAGTTTAAGGGAGTCATAGACTCCCTTTTTAATATTCATTTCTAAAAGCTTAAGTAATATAAGAATTAATTATTTATCTAAGCATATTACGATAATCCTTAGGATACATGCCAAAGGTTTTAAAAAAAGTTTGACTAAATTTACTTAGGTTTCTTCATTATATATTTATTTTAGTAACACTTTCTCTTTCAACTAAAGTGTTATCAAGGATTATTTTTACACCATATTCATTATTAACAGCTATCTTATCTAACACTAAGGCAGCTGCTTTACTACCTAAAAGCTGCATATGTTGATCTATAGTTGTTAGTTTAGGTTCCACTAAACTACTTAATTGAATATTGTCATAACCTATAATAGATAAATCCTTAGGAATATTTATATTTAACTTTTTACAGCTATTCATCACTCCAACGGCCATAAGGTCATTGCAGGCAAATACTGAAGTTATCTTAAGTTTTGGGAGTAACTTCATCATTAAAGCGGTAGTATTATCTACAGTTTCTATACTATTTCCTTCTCCTACATCTATTATATAGTCAGGATTAAAGTTACCTATTTCCATCATCATATTTTTGTAAACTTCCTCTTTAATATCATAGGAATAGCTCTCTTTGCCCCTAAGAAACAATATGTCTTTGTGATTATTATCTATAAGGTAGCTTAAAGCAAGCTCACATCCTGTAGCTTCATCATTAGATACTGAAGAGATATTAGGTACTGAGGTGTAACCATTAACGAAGACTAACGGAAGCTTTTTAGCTATATCATGAAAAAACTTACTCTTTATGTTAGAGGTACTTGGATCTATAACTATAATTCCTGAAACATTTCTGGAAAGCAAATCATTTATACATTTTTTTTCTTCATTTTTATCATTGGAGGTGGTCATGAGTATAATGGATAGAGAATGTTTCTTTAACTCTGTTTCTATACCATATACAACGTTAGGAAAAAACATATTAGTCAAGCTAGGTACTACAACTCCAATAATAGTTGACTTCTTTTGAGTTAACTCCCTTGCTTGCATGTTTGGTACAAAGTTAAGGTCATCAATGACCTTAAGTACTCTTTCTTTAGTTTCTTTTTTTACTGGATAATTTCCATTTATAACCCTTGAAACAGTAGCTACAGACACATCAGCTCTTTCAGCTACTTCTTTAATAGTTATACTCATAACTTATTCCACCTTATAACATATTTAAAAATTTATCAAAGGCCTCTAGACCTGATTTATCTCTTTTAAATACCCCTGAATGATAAAGAACTTCTTGAAACTTTAATCCAATTTCTTTTCTTAAGATTTCATCTACGTCTTTCTCTTCAATAGATGGGTATTTATGAACTATATAATTATACCATTGACTATGTTTCAGCACAATTCGGTCTGTGGAGATATCATCTACACCTTGAAGTAGGTAATCCTTAATTATTTGAAGTTCCATTTTTAATCTTCCAGGCAGGATAGCAAGACCCATTACTTCTATAAGACCTATATTTTCTTTCTTTATATGATGAACCTCTTCATGAGGATGAAATATCCCAAGAGGGTAAGCACTATTTGTTCTATTATTCCTTAAAACTAAATCTAGCTCGTATTTTTCATTTCTAAGTCTAGCTATAGGTGTAATGGTATTATGCACTTCACCATTACTTCTACTTAATATGTGAACAGCTTCATCAGAGTAGTCTCTCCAAGACTCTAGAATATAATTAGCAAGATTTAAAATTTCATCTTTATTAGAACTAGAAAGTCTAATGGTTGACATAGGCCAGTTTACTCGTCCTACAGTTACGTTTTCATATCCTTTTATATAATAGTTTTTTTCAATAGGAGCTTTTTCCATAGGAAAGGTATAACAGCCTCCTTGGTAGTGATCATGAGATAAAATAGAACCGCCTACTATTGGTAGATCTGCATTAGATCCTAAAAAGTAATGAGGGAATTTTTCTACAAACTCAAGGAGATTTTCAAAGGTAGATCTTGATATTTTCATAGGCACATGGTCACTATTTAATACAATGCAATGCTCATTATAATAAGTATAAGGAGAGTACTGTAAAAACCACTGATTATTTTTAAGCTTTATTGGAATTATTCTATGGGTATCACGGACAGGATGATTTAAGTTTCCGGAAAAACCTTCATTCTCTTTACATAATAAGCATTTAGGATAATTAATAGAGTGTTGCTCTTTAGCTTTAGCTATATCCTTTGGATCCTTTTCTGGCTTGGATAGATTTATAGTTAAGTCTAACTTCCCATAAATAGTTGGAGTTTTCCATATAATATTTTTATCTGTACGTTCTTTTCTTATATAGTTTGAAGCTATGCTCAGGTTATAATAATAATCTGTAGCTTTCTTTGAAGAGATTTTGTATACTTCATAGAAGTTTTTTATTACTTCTGAAGGCCTAGGCATGACACAGTTCATAACCTTAGTATCAAATAAATCTCTTTCCGTAACTGTATTTTCAATGATTTTTTTATCTGTAGCATAGTCTAATATATTTTCTAAGATAGACGTAGGATTATTTAACTCTTCATTGATTTCACTTTCTTCAAAGTCTTTTAGATTTAGTAGACTAAGAAGTAGATTAGTAGAATAAATTTTATCTTCTTTAGCGAGAAGACCCTTTTGAAGGGCAAAGTTTATAAGCCTACTTATTTCATAATATATCATTAACTCTACCTCCTAAAATAATTTTCTTGCTCCACCTGAAATATCAACAGTATAGAAACTTGGATTATAGCCTATAATACTCTCATATTTATTAGAAGAGTATTCTATAAAATTAGATATACTATCTTCTCTTACTATACTAACTGTACATCCCCCAAAGCCAGCTCCAGTCATACGAGAACCAAGAACTGTTTCCTTTTGATCCCAAGCAGCTTCTACTAGAGTGTCTAGCTCTATACCTGTAACTTCATAATTATCTCTTAAGGAAATATGAGATTCATTTATCAAATTACCAAAGATCTTAAGGTTATTTTCTTTTAATGCCTTAACTGCTTTTAAAGTTCTTACATTTTCATAAATAGCATGCTTAGCTCTTTTTCTTATAATTGGACTTTGAATTTTATTTTTAAAAGCTTCAAAGTCGTCCTCTGTAAGTTCACCAAGAGAGGCAATAGACTTATATCCTTTAAGGATATTTAAAGCTTCTTCACATTGAGTCCTTCTTTCATTATATTTGGAATCTGCAAGGCTACGTTTTTTATTAGTGGAGCCTATTATGATTTTATAACCCTCCATGTCGACATTGCTATAGTTATACTCTAAAGTATTACAATCTAATAATAGAGCACAGTTTTCCTTTCCCATAGCTACAGCAAATTGGTCCATTATACCACAGTTAACTCCGATAAATTTATTTTCTGCTTCTTGACAAAGTTTTGCTATGGATATCATATCTATATTCAGCTTAAAGGCATCTTTTAATATTATTGCCATGAGTACTTCTAAAGAAGCAGATGAGGAGAGACCTGAACCATTAGGAATATCACCATATATTAAAATGTTAAAACCATTAGGAATTTTAAAACCATGATTTTGAAAGGTTTTAATAACTCCTTTTAAGTAGTTTCCCCAATTATCTTTTAAGTCATATTTCACTTCCGATAAATCAAATTCAATAATGCCAGCTTCTTTAAAGTTTTTAGAGAAGAGTTTCATTTTAGAGTCATTTCTTCTAGAAACTATACCATAGGTTCCAAGAGAAATTGCACAGGGAAATACATTACCTCCATTATAGTCAGTATGTTCACCGATTAGGTTAACCCTACCAGGAGAAAAGTAGCCGTTACAAGGTTCTTCTTTAAATATATATTTAAAATCATGCTTTAATTTTTCTATAAGTTCCATAGATATAACCTCCGAAAATTTTTTATAATTATATAGTAAGCGATTACTATATAAAAGTAAATAATTTTATCGAAACAAAATATTAACTTATAAAGATAATATTTACAAAGCACTATAATTTCATTATTATAAAGATATAAGTAAAAAATGGCTGAAAAATTAATATAAAAATATATAGAAACTGATTTCTATAGAAAGGCGAAAAATGAAAATTTTAAAGAGAAGTATATTTAAGCAGGATGAGGATGAAGTTTTTCAGTATTCTTTTAAAAATAATAGTAATATAGAGGTTAAAATATTGAATCTGGGAGGAATTATTACTGACATTCTCATGCCTGACAAATATGGTGTCGTAGAAAATATAGTAGTTAAATGGAAAAATCTAAAGGATTATATTAATGATAATAGCTATAGTGGAGCTATTATTGGGAGAACCGCAGGAAGAATAGCTGATGGTTATATTGATATTTGTGAAAAGAGATATGAGCTTACTAAAAATCAAGGAATAAATACTCTACATGGTGGTATTCATGGATTTAACAGTAAGATCTGGGAAGGTACTATTTTTGAAAGTGAAAAAGAAGTTGGAGTAATTCTAGAAGCTAAAAGCAAAGATAGTGAAGATGGTTTTCCGGGAAATATAGATATTAAGGTAAAGTACACATTAAATGATAAAGATGAATTATCAATTGAATACTATGGAAAGAGTGATAAAGATACATTGCTAAATATGACTAATCATAGTTACTTTAATTTATCAGGCAACTTAAAAAGAAATATATTAGATGAAGTTTTGACAATAAAAAGTAAAAGTATGGTAACTATAAGAGAAGACTCTGCACCAAGTGGAGAAATAATAAATATTTTAGGTACAGCCTTTGATTTTAGTATACCTAAGAAAGTTGGTGATGATATTAATAATAATCATGAACAACTTATTCTAGGATGTGGTTATGATCACCCATGGGTTTTAAGTGATAAAGAAGGTCAGATTGTTTTAAAGGATGAAGTCAGCGGAAGAATCTTGGAGATATCTACAGATAGAGAAGCAGTAGTTGTGTATTCTACTAACTTTCCCGAAAGCAGCAAGGAATTAGAGTGGGGAGGAAATCTAGAAAGACATGGAGCTATATGCTTTGAAACTCAAAATCTAGCTATAGGACCTAAAGGAAGGTTTATGGAGAATTCATTGATTAAAAAGGATGAAGAATATAAGGCTAAAACCATTTTTAAGTTTAGGGTTCATAAGGATAATGAATTTTAATAAAAATTATAGAGTTAGGTACATGAAAATAAATAATGGATCAAAGATTCGAAGTATATTTGTCACGAGACAAGGAGTTAAAATCCTGTAATAGTGGCGCTATGACAGGATTTTAACGACGCAGTATTCGTGGCAAATAGGCGAGAAAACTGATCTATTATTTATTTGATAGTGCCTTAGGGGGGATGTGCAATATGAAGCTATGGGAAAATATAAATATTGATGGTCTTAATAGAATGGAGCCTAGATCTAGCTTTTTAAACTTTTCGTCAAGGAGTATGGCGGAACTTGGAGAGAGAAGGTATACCAATAATTTTAAAAACTTAAATGGCATATGGAGTTTTTTATTTTTAGAGGCTCCTGAATATTCTCCAGAGAATTTTTATAAAGAAGATTTTAATACAGAAGGTTGGGATAAAATAACGGTACCTGGTAATTGGCAACTACAAGGCTATGGGAAGATGCATTATTCAGATCTGTGGTATAACTTTCCTATAAATCCACCCTATGTACCTACAGAAAACCCAACAGGAATATATAAAAGAAAATTTAGCCTAGATGAGTCATGGTTAGGAAAGAAAATAATATTAAAGTTTAATGGAATTGATTCTGCCTATAATCTATGGATAAATGGACAAGAAGTAGGCTATAGTAAGGGTGCTAGAATACAAGGAGAATTTGATATAACTAACTATGTAAGAGTTGGAGAAAATCAGTGCGTAGTTAGAGTATACCAGTGGAGTGATGGAACTTATTTAGAAGATCAAGACATGTGGTGGTTAAGTGGTATATTTAGAGATGTAGAGCTTTACTCAGAACCACTCTTAGGAATATATGATTTTAAAATAGAAACTGACCTAGATGAAAAATATGAAAATGGAACACTAAGTATAGATTTTAAATTTAAAGAGGCTAGAGACCAAGTTGTTCAAATAGAACTTTTTGATGATAATAAAAAGCTTATATTTAAAGATATCTTAGATACAAGAAATGGACTAAAATTTGAAAAGAAAATAGAAAGTCCTTTAAAGTGGAGTGCTGAGGAGCCGAATTTATATAGTCTTATGATGACAGTTTATAAAGGTAATGAGCTGGTTCAAGTAATACCACAAAAGGTAGGCTTTAGAAAAATTGAATTAATGGGAGAAGTTTTTACAGTAAATGGAGTAGCCATAAAGCTAAAGGGTGTAAATAGACATGATTATAATCCTAAAAATGGAAGAGTTGTAGCTAGAGAAGAAATAGAAGAAGATATTATTTTAATGAAAAAGCATAATATCAATGCCCTAAGAACATCACATTATCCTAACTCAGAGTGGTTATATGACCTTTGTGATGAGTATGGTCTTTATGTTATTGATGAAACAGATTTAGAATGTCATGGCTTTGAGCTCACTGGAAACTATTCATGGATAAGTGATGATTCAAAGTGGGAGTCAGCCTATGTAAATAGAATGGAAAGAATGATTGAAAGAGATAAAAATCATCCATGTATAATTATGTGGTCTTTAGGTAATGAATCTTCCTTTGGTGTGAACTTTAAAGCTATGGCTAAGAGAGCTAAGGAGTTAGACAATACAAGGCTTGTTCACTATGAAGGTGATTTTAATGTTAAGGAAGAAGATGGGCCTGTGTCAGAGGTTTATAGTACTATGTATACTTGGCTAGAACATGATAGTAAATTAAAGATGGATGACATAATAAGTAAGGTAAAAAAACCTCATATACTATGTGAATATTGTCATGCCATGGGAAATGGCCCAGGAGCTCTAAGAGAATATCAAGATTTATTTTATAAATATGATAAACTTCAAGGAGGCTTTGTATGGGAGTGGTTTGATCATGGAATATACTCAGTAAGTGATGAAGGAAAGATATATTACAAATATGGTGGAGATTTTGGTGATGACCCAACTAATGGAAACTTCTGTATTGATGGTTTATTAATGCCTGATAGAAGTGCATCTCCAGGGCTTTTGGAGTATAAAAAGGTCATAGAACCTGTTGAAACTAAGGCTGTTGATCTAACTAAAGGTATTATTGAAGTCATAAATAGATATGACTTTAATAACTTAAATATATTAGAATTAATCTATAGCATAAAAGAGGATAATAAGTTAATAGAAAGTGGACGATTACCAATGCCGTCCATAAAGGGAAGAGAAAATAGAGAAATAATTTTGCCTTACACCATGGAGTTTCCTAAAACACCAGGTGCAACTTATTATTTAAATATATCCTATGTTTTAAAGGATAACTGTAAATGGGCTAAGGTAGGTCATGAATTAGCTACAGCTCAATTTAAACTACCTATAGAAGTAGAAAAGGTAAAAATAAAGCCTAAAGGTATCATTGAAGTGGTAAAAGAACATTGTACCCTTAAGGTTATAGGAGAAGATTTTCAGGTAGACTTTGATTTGGTTAAGGGGAATATAATAAAAGCAGTTAGAGATGGATACTGCATTATAGAAGAAGGACCTAAACTAAATTTCTGGAGGGCTCCAATTGACAATGATATGTATCTTCTAGAAGACTATAAGAAAAAATATTTCATGCACCTAGGGCATGAAATTGTAAGAAGTATTAATTATGAAGTTAAGGATAATGTACTACATTTTAAAGTAGAAACAATTAACGGAACTACTAATTCTTCATGGCATTATAAGTCTACTTATGAATATATAGTTTTTGGAAGTGGAGATATTTTAGTAAAAGTTTCTGGGACTCCTTCAGGAGATATAGAGAATGCTCCTGAAATGATACCGAGAATAGGAGTAAAACTTAAAGTAAACAAAGAGCTAGAGATGGTTAAATATAAGGGAAGAGGCCCAGGAGAATCCTATCCAGACACAAAGGAAGCTAATTTGTTTGGAGTATATGAAAATACCGTTGATGGACTACTTACTAATTATGTTAAGCCACAGGAAAATGGAAATAGAAGTGATTGTTCGTGGGTTAGTCTTACTAGTGATAGAGGTATGGGAATTATGGCAGTAGCTGAGGGAAAATTTGACTTTAGTGCTTCTTATTATGAGGATAAGGATTTAGAAAAGGCAAAGCATAATATAGACTTAGTGAAGAGGGATTATGTTATATTTAACATTGACTATAAACAAAATGGTGTAGGTACTAACTCTTGTGGACAATGGCAACTAGAAAAATATAGATGTAAATTTGAAGATTTTAACTTAAGTTTTAGAATTTCTTTATTTAATAATAAAGAAGTTAGCGAGGTTGCTTTAGGAAGAGAAATGTTAGAATACTAATTAAAGGGTCGCTTAGGTCACCCTTTAATTATATAATAATATAAATTACAATAGAATCTAAGTTAAGAGGGGGGAAGTTCTGATAACTTATAGTATCAGAGTAATATATGAAGAAACTAACTGAGATCATTAAAATGGATATGGGTCCATCTTTAGGAGTGACAGAACCAGGAGCTATTGCTTTTGCTACAGCAAGAGCAAGAAGCTATACAAAGGGAGAGATAAAAGGAATTAATATACATCTTAATTCTGGAATATATAAAAATGCCTTTACTTGTGGAATTCCAAATTCAACCCAAGTAGGTAATATATTTTCAGCAGCTTTAGGAGCCGTGGCTGGAAAGTGGGAAAAAGGCTTACTATCTTTAGAGGGAATTAATGAAGATGATAATAAAAAAGCACAAAAGCTCATAGATGAACATAAGGTTTTTGCACACTTAGATAGAATAGATTCAGAAATATATATAAGAGCTGTAGTTGAAACTGATAAAGATACTTGTGAGGTAATAGTAAAAAATCATCATACAGACATATATGAAATTAAGCTAAATAACAATATAATTTTTAAAATAGAGGATAATAAGGTAAATGATAAAGAGAATATTTCAGAAGAAGATATTAGTGAAATTACAAATTATACTTTAGAGGATTTCTACAATTATTGTAGCACAGTAGATATAGATGAAATTAGTTTTTTAAAAGATGCTTATACTGTAAATATGGAATTATTTAAGGAGGGTCTATATTCTAATAGAACAAAAATAGTAAAGCAGCTTATAAGATCAAATAATGATGAAGTTAAATCTAAGGATGAGGTAAAGACATCTCAGGTTCTAACTGGTGGAGCTATTGAAGCTAGAGTTATTGGGCTAAATAAGCCTGCCATGAGTATAACAGGAAGTGGAGCCCACGGTATAATATGTACTATGCCACTTTATAGTTCTTATAGCGTTAATGAACTTACTGAGGAGCAGTTACTTAGAGCTACAGCTTTAAGCTATCTTATAACTATGTATATTAAAGAATACTCTGGTAGGTTATCTGCATTTTGTGGATGTGCCATAGCAGCAGGAACTGGAATGGCCTGTGCTTTAGTTTTTATGAAGAATGGAACCTTAGAACAAATGAAATATACTATTAACAATATGGCTTCAAGCATAACTGGAATGATTTGTGATGGTGGAAATGTAGGGTGTGTGATGAAGGGAATTGTAGCTGTAGATGCTGCTTATAGATCCCTTGAACTTGCTATGAATAATATTTATATAGAAGATATCCATGGGATAAATGGAAAAACTCCTGAAGAGACCATGAGATATATGGGAATGATAGCCTCACCGGGAATGAAGGAAACTGAAAAGACCATATTAGATATTTTTACTCAGAAGTCTAATAATGGATTAAAAGCTACTTAATTATATAACAATATATAATAATTACACTAGAGCAACATTTTAAAAAGTTAAATATTTTAAATTTTAAATATGCACAAAGTTACCTATATAAAAAGTTAACTTTTTGCATAGATAACTTTTTAAAATGTTCCATATATAAGGCACTATCAAATAAATAATAGATCAGTTTTCTCGCCTATTTGCCACGAATACTGCGTCATTAAAATCCAGTCATAGCACCACTATGACAGGATTTTAACTCCTTGTCTCGTGGCAAATATACTTCGAACCTTTGGTCTATTATTTATTTTCATGTGCCTAATTTGAAAACGCAATAAATTAAGATATGATACAATAGATACAAATATAAATAATAAGGTGTGTTAAGATGGAAGAATTAAGAAAAGCAATTGATGAGATTGTAGGGGAACAGATTATAAAATTAGTTATTAGTAATAAGATGAATAAAGATATTGAGTATAATAAAATAATATTTACATTAAAGGAAAACAACTCAAAGGAGTACTATCAAATAGAAAAGTACACTGATAAACAGGTATTTCATGAAAATATTGATTTGGATTTATTAGAGGAAAAAGTTTTAGATTATACAATTGATAATTATAAACAAGTTTCTGCTTGGGCAAGTAATATTACCTTTGACTTAAGAATATCTAAAAAGGGTAAAATTCATTTAGGAAAGAAAACGAGCAATAATGAAAGTCTCATTAATAAAGAACATAATAAAGAAAAGAATTATATCCTTAAAGAAGGAATGATAATAGAGCCCCTTATAGATCTAGGAATTTTCACTAAAGAAGGCAAGGTAGTTAATTCTAAGTATGATAAGTATAAGCAAATAAATAGATTTGTTGAAATCATTGATGATGAAATTAAGAAGAATGATTATAAAGAACTTACAATTTTAGATTTTGGATGTGGTAAATCCTATTTAACTTTTGTGCTATACTACTATTTTGTAGAGATTAAGAAAATTAATGTTAAGATGATAGGATTAGACCTTAAGAAGGATGTAATCGAAAAGTGTAATGATATAGCTAAGAGATATAACTATCATAATTTACACTTTGAGCTAGGTGATATAAATGGATTTAAATATAATGATAAGGTTGATATGGTAATTACTTTACATGCCTGTGATACTGCTACAGATTATGCATTATATAATGCTATTAAATGGAACAGTAAAATGATTTTTTCTGTACCTTGTTGCCAGCATGAATTTAATAAGCAGATGAATACGAAGGAGCTATCTATACTTACTAGATATGGAATAGTTCAAGAGAGAATTGCAGCTCTTATGACTGATGCGGTGAGGGGAAATCTTTTAGAATGTGTAGGATATAAAACTCAGCTTTTAGAATTTATAGATATAGCTCATTCTCCTAAAAACATATTAATAAGGGCATCGAAGACTAGTATAACTAAGGAAAAAAAGGAAAAGGCACTTTCAGAGGTTAATGCTTTAATGAAGGAATTTAATTTGAATCCTACATTGTTTAATTTATTAAAGAAGGATGAATTAATTTAGTGGTTTATAATATTTGTTACAAGGTAACCTCCTTTAAATTTGCCTACAGTGCTTCACAAGGAGATGATTTAAATTATGATTATTAATAAAATCAATTTTAATTTAGCTCAAGAAATAGTAAATGCAGTTAAAGAGGTTGTAGATAAGGATATAAATTTTATAGATATTAATGGTATGATTATAGGTAGTACAGATAAATCTAGACTTAACACCTTTCATCAAGCGGGATATAATGCTATAAAAACTTTGAGTAATATAACTGTTGAAGATAATGAGGAATATAAAGGAAGTAGAAAAGGTATAAACTATCCCATAAAAATAAACAATATTGCAGTAGGGGTTATAGGTATAACTGGAGAGCCTAGTGAAGTTAGTAAATTTGGATTTTTAGTTACTAAAATCACAGAAATATTTATAAAAGAACAGCAGCTAAATTATAAGTATGAAGCAGATAAACAAAGAATAAATTATGTAGTTAAGTCTTTAATATATAATGATGTTAAAGATAAAAATGAAATTGAAAATATTCTTCAGGAATTTGGAATAGCATTAAATCAGCAGTTTGCTGTCGTTATTTTAAAGATAAATAAATATCATAACCTTAGAGAGCTAGAGACTATAGAGAATCACATAAAAAGTGTATTAGATGATATTGGCAATATATTTAAGTTATATATTTACCCTAATGAATTCATAGCTTTAGTAAACAAGGAAAGATATAATAAGCTAAGAAACATTCATATAGAAACCCTAAGTAAGTATGATGGAATTTTAACTGGGGGAGTGGGAAGGCTAAAAGGTTTATATGAAGCATATAAATCCTATGGAGAAGCTAGAATTGCTCTTAAGTACTCAGCTCAAAATGGTGATATCTTAACTTATCTTGATAGCCTGAATTTAGAGCTTATCTTGGAGAGTGTAGATACTGAAACAAAAAATCAGTATAAGGATAAGGTGTTAAAATCTCTTGATGAAGAGGATATAAACCTATTAGAGGTTTATTATAAAAATGATATGTCTTTAAAGCAAACTGCAGAAGAGTTATATATACATAAAAATACCCTTCAGTACAGATTGGAAAGAATATATGAAAAGTCAGGGTTTAATCCAAGAAAATTTAATGAATCCGTAATACTTTATTTAGCTATAAAACTATCATAAAAGGTTAATTGCAAAGAAATTTTTAATAATAAATTATCTCAAAATTGATTAAATCTAAAGTTTTTATTGAAATTGTATCTATAAGGAATAATAGGTATAAATCAAATAAAAGTAAGGATTAATTATAACCAATTTTGAGATATTTTTATTTATAAGTAAAATTATTTTGATGAAGGATTTAAAAATTAAAAATTCAATATTAGATATAACAAAAATAGAGGGGTGAAAACGTATTATTTTGTTGTATGTAACATAGAAGTGACAAAAATCCTTTGATATAATTTGATAAAAGGAGGAGGTAGCAATGAAAATTGTAATTTCTATAGATTCTTTAAAGGGAAGTTTGACTTCAATTGAAGCAGCTAATGCAATAAAAACAGGAATATTGAATGTAGATAATAATTCGGATATAAAAATAATGCCCTTAGCAGATGGGGGAGAGGGAACTGTAGATGCCTTAGTAGAAGGCATGAATGGTGAAGGAGAAATTATATCTGTTACAGGCCCAATAGAAGAAAAAGTAGACGCTAAGTATGGGATACTAAAGGATACCAATACAGTGATAATAGAAATGGCTCAAGCATCAGGTTTTGCACTAGTTCCACCAGAACTAAGAAATCCTTTGAAAACTACTACCTATGGAGTGGGAGAAATAATAAAAGCTGCAATAGGAAAGGGGTGTAGGAATTTTATAGTTGGAATAGGTGGAAGTGCTACTAACGATGCAGGAGTAGGAATGCTACAAGCCTTAGGATATGAGTTTTATGATGAAAATAATGAATTAGTAGGACTTGGTGGGGAAGTTTTAAATAAGATAAAAACCATAAAAATAGATAATAAATTGAAGGAACTAGATGATTGCGCCTTCAAAATAGCATGTGATGTTACTAATCCTTTGTACGGAGAAAATGGAGCAGCTTATGTTTATGGTCCACAAAAGGGAGCAACTCCTGAGATGGTTAAAGAATTAGATGGAGGCCTTAGAAATTTTGCGCAGGTTGTAAAGAAAGATTTAGGAAAAGATATAGCTAAAGTAGAAGGTGTGGGAGCAGCAGGAGGACTTGGATTTGCATTTTTAGGATTCTTAAATTCTAAACTAGAGTCTGGAATTAAGATAATATTAGAAGAAATTAAGCTAGAAGAAGTTATAAAGGAAGCAGATTTGGTTATCACTGGTGAAGGTAGACTAGATATTCAAACTGCAATGGGAAAAGCGCCTATAGGCGTGGCTAAGCTTGCTAAAAAACATAATGTTAAGGTTATAGCAGTAGCAGGATGCACTACAGAGGATGCTGTTAAATGTAATGAAGAGGGAATAGATGCTTATTTTTCTATAATAAATACAACTATGACTATAGAAGAGGCAATTAATAAAGAAACAGCCATGAAGAATATGACATCAACGGTGACACAAATTTTTAGACTTATAAAGACAATGAAACAATAAAAAATCTTAAATAGGGGTGACGATAATGGAAGTACAGATTACAACATTAGGAGCTTTACTTGGACTTGTAGTAGCCATAGTATTAATCATTAAAAAAGTACAACCTGTATATAGTTTAATATTAGGTGCAGTAGTTGGAGGGTTAGTAGGTGGAGCTGGAATTGAAGGAACCGTAAGTGTAATGATAAGCGGGGCAAAGGATATTATGCCAGCAATCCTTCGTATAGTAACTTCTGGAGTTTTAGCAGGAGTACTTATTAAGACAGGAGCAGCAGCTAAAATTGCAGATCAAATTGTAAAAAGCTTAGGCGAAAAAAGAGCACTATTTGCCATAGCGTTATCAACCATGATACTAACAGCGGTTGGAGTATTTATAGATGTAGCAGTAATAACAGTGGCACCTATAGCACTTGCAATAGCAAAGAAGTTAGGATATTCACCTATGGTTATACTTTTAGCTATGATTGGTGGAGGTAAGGCAGGAAATTTAGTATCTCCAAATCCTAAT
The DNA here is from genome assembly GCF_039521425.1 of Clostridium subterminale. Classification (NCBI taxonomy): domain Bacteria; kingdom Bacillati; phylum Bacillota; class Clostridia; order Eubacteriales; family Clostridiaceae; genus Clostridium; species Clostridium subterminale. The sequence goes on along the minus strand of NZ_BAAACI010000007.1, from coordinate 394,541 downwards.
ACTATAGCAGCAGCAGAAAATTTTGGAGTGGAATTATCATCTTTAATGGTAGCTAACATAATTCCAGCAATAGTTGGACTTATAGTTACAGTAATATTAGCTTCCATACTTAATAAAAAGTATAAGGGAACAAAAGAAACCAGTATAGAAGAGGAAATCGAAGAAGTGGAACTACCATCTTTCTTTGCAGCAATTATTGGACCGGTAGTAACTATAGTTTTACTATCACTTAGGCCATTAACAGGAATATCAATAGATCCACTTATAGCATTGCCAGTTGGAGGTATTGTAGGGGTTTTAGTTATGGGAAAAGGTAAAAATATTAATGAATATCTAACCTTTGGACTTTCTAAAATGATGCCTGTAGCAATACTTTTAATAGGAACAGGTACTGTAGCAGGCATAATAAAGGCATCAGGATTACAAGCTACAACCATAGGAGTACTTAATGCTCTAAATATGCCAGCGTTTTTATTAGCACCTATTTCAGGTATACTAATGTGTGCAGCTACAGCTTCAACTACTTCAGGGTCAACTATAGCATCAGCTACATTCTCCCAAGCCATAGTTGGAGTAGGAATATCACCTATAGGTGGAGCTGCAATGGTTCATGCTGGAGCTACAGTTCTTGATCATCTACCACATGGTTCCTTCTTCCATGCAACAGCAGGAGCAACAGGAATGAGCATAGGACAACGTTTAAAATTAATTCCATACGAATCTTTAGTAGGATTATCTATGACTTTAGTTTCTACAATAATATGGGGAATTATATTCTAATTTAATAAAGATGGATATAATATTTGAGTTTGATAAAACAAGAGGATATATTTAGTTTTAAGATAGATAAACTCTTCATAAAATAAAAATAATACTATAAGTAAAGAATGGTTATAAATTCTTTGCTTATAGTATTTTTATTTTAAAATCTTGTTTTAAATTACTAATCATTGACCATAATATTAGATAATTTTAGCACTTAACATTATTATACTAGTTTAAAAATTTTAAATTACAAAAATGTAAGATAAGTGTAAGTTACTTCGATAACATATAAAAACTAAAAGGAGTATAATAAACTTATAAGGAGGAGTTGCAATGAAGAAGTTATTAGTTAAGCTTACTTTAGTGTTTATTGTTTTTATGACAATAATTGGAGTTTTCCTTTTTCAAGATGGATATTCTTTATATAGAGCTTCTACCTCTGAAATAGGGGTACAAGAAAAAATAAATAGTATAAGAAGTAGCGAGGATTATACAACTATAGATGGAATATCTAAGGACTTCTTAGATGCCATAGTATCTGTAGAAGATCATAGATTTTATAATCATAATGGAATAGATTTAATAGCCATAGGAAGGTCGGTTATTAGCAATATTGATGCTGGAAAAATAGTTATGGGTGGAAGCACAATAACTCAACAATTGGCTAAAAACTTATTTTTTACCCATGAACAAAAATTAGAAAGAAAAATTGCAGAAGTTTTTGTAGTTAGAGAATTAGAAAAGAATTATTCTAAGAAAGAAATATTAGAGTTATACGTAAATGTAATATATTATGGTGATGGATATTCAGGAATTAAACAAGCCTCTAGGGGGTATTTCAATACATCACCAAGTGAAATAACTTTATCGCAGTCACTGTTGCTGGCTGGATTACCACAATCACCAGAGAACTATGCTTTATCTAAAAATTATGAAAAGGCAAAGAAAAGAAGCGAAATTGTATTAATGTCTATGATAAGAAATAATGTTATTTCAAGAGAAAAAGTAGAGTTACTATGTAATGGTAATGTAGAAGAAAACTTAGATAAGGCCATACTAGTTTCAGAAACTATAAATTAATGATTAATAAAAGCCATAAATTAAAACTTATAGGTTGTACTTTAATAATATTAAGTACAATCTATATTTTTGTACTTTTAAAGTGGTATGATTAGTATATATAATTATGGAAGTACATTTTTAATTATTATCTAATTGCAAGTAAACCAGGGTAATTTTATTTGCAATTACTAGTTATATAGGGGGGCATTATGGAAATTAAAGATCAAGAAGTAGAAAAGAGTGTGAATAAAAAAAGGAGGATAATTATCGGAAGTGTGATTATAATTAGCGCTTTGCTAATTATATATTTAAGTACATCTTTGTATTTTGTGAAGAGATTTTATTTTGGCTCTATGATTAATGGAGTTAGTGTTACTGGAAAAACTGCAGAAGATATAGAAGCTGATATATTAGCAGAAAGTGAAGCTTATATACTAAAATTAAAGCAAAGAGGTAATGTTGAGGAAAATATTAACGGAAGTGATATTGAATATAAATATAGTTTAGAAAATAAAATTAAAGATTTGAAGGATAGTCAAAGTGCTTTTGGATGGATTCATGGAGTCTTTAATACCAGTGACTACAAAATAGAAAAAGAAGTATCTTATAATGATGAAGTATTAAAGGAGAAGTTTGATAGTTTAAATTGCTTTAACGATGACAATATAATTAAACCTGAGAATGCTAAAATAGAATATGAAAATAATGAATACGTAATTAAAGAAGAAGTTCAGGGAAATGAGGTGAATAAAGATACACTATACGAAAAAGTTAAGGAAGCTCTTAATAATAAGGTGGATGAAATAAATTTAGAAGAAATTCAATGTTATGAAAAACCAGAGTATACTGCTGATTCAAAGGAAGTTTTAGAGGCTAAAAACACCCTTGATAAATATATAGGTTCATCAATTACTTATGATTTTGGCGGACAGAAAGAAGTATTAAATAGAGATGTTATTCAGAGTTGGCTTGCTGTTAATAAAAACTTTGAGGTGTCTATTGATGAAGAAAAGGCAAGAGAATATGTAAATTCACTGTCTGTTAAATATGATACTTATGGCTCAACAAGGAATTTTAAAACATCTCTTGAAACTACAGTAAATGTAGGTGGAGGTAACTATGGTTGGCTAATTAATTATAGTGAAGAGACTGCGGCTCTAATTAGTGCTATAAAAGATGGACAAAAGGGAGAAAGAAAACCTATATATGCTCAAACAGCTGTAGCTTATGGTGCAAATGATTTTGGAAATACCTATGTAGAAATTAATCTAACAAGTCAGCATATATGGTTTTATAAGGATGGAACTTTAATCACAGAAGGGCCTATGGTTAGTGGAAATGCTAATAGTAAGTATGCTACACCATCAGGTATTTATAGTTTGACTTATAAAGAAAAAAATGCAACTTTAAGAGGAGAAAATTATGTAGCACCAGTTAATTATTGGATGCCTTTCAATGGTGATATTGGTATTCATGATGCTACTTGGCGTTCGAAATTTGGAGGACAAATCTATATAACAGATGGATCCCATGGATGCATAAATACTCCATATAATGTTGCGAATGCCATATTTGAGCATATAACTCAGGGTGCACCGGTAATATGTTATTTTTAATTTGTTTATATAATTAAACCTTAGAACTCTTTTTAGTGAAATCGAATATTATAATTACTATAGAACTAAAAGGAGTTGATCCTGGTTGGTTAGAGAAGTGAAAGTTGTGCAGCCAAGTAATCCTACAGATGAAGAAAGACATATGATGCTAAGACTTGCTTTAGCAGAAGCAAATCGCATAGAAGACTATGATAATTTAATTGAATTACTTAGCCCACCAAAGGATATTACAACCATATTATCACCAGGTAAGTGCAAGGGAATTAATATAGGTATAATAGGAGGCGGAATTGCAGGTTTATCTACTGCTTTTGAGCTTAGAAAATTGGGGTTTGACATAACTATATTTGAACAACAAAAGGAGCGTATTGGAGGAAGAATCTATACTTACTATTTTGATGAAAATAAAAGGTTTTATGGTGAAATTGGGGCTATGAGAATACCAGTAAGTCATGAAGCTACATGGAATTATATAAATTTATTTAATTTAGAAACAACACCGTTTATTCAAAATAATGATAATGCACTTATTTATGTGAGAAATAAAAGAGCTATCAATGATCCAGATGGAATAAGTGTTATGGAGAAAATATATCCTGAATTTAATTTAGCACCATGGGAAAGAAGAGAACCATGGCAAAAGCTTGTAAGCTATGGATTAGGAGCTAGCTTATTAGAAATCAGTCCAGATATAAGAAGAGAATTATTGCAAAATAAAATGAAGTACTCTCCAGAAATTGAATATTTTGATAGCATAAGCATAAGGAGAGAACTTGAAGAAAGGGGATTAAGCAAAGGTGCAATAGAATTAATATCCTGTATTGCAACCTACCCAGGATGGTTATATGATAATAGCTATATTGAAAGTCTCCAGGAGCAGTATGCTGTAGATGATGCTTTTAGGTATCAAATAGATGGAGGAATGGTTAATTTACCTCTTGCTATGTATCGCTCATTGATGTCACTAAATCCAAGAGAATACAAAAATATTTCAGAGAACCAGTTAGGTAAGATAACTTGGAATAGTGGAAACAGAGTAAAAGGTATATATAGAAATAATGAAGACAATAAGGTTATTTTAGAATATAGTGGTGAAGGTGAAACCAATAGTAGCCATCAGAGTTTTGACTTTGTAGTATGTGCTATTCCTTTTTCTAGTCTTCGTAATGTAACTGTGTACCCTATGTTTAGTACAAGTAAAATGCAAGCAATTAAAGAGGTCAATTATATAGCAGGACAAAAAACTATTTTTATGTGTAAGGAGAGATTCTGGGAAGAGGGGGGACCTAGTAAAGCAATAATAGGTGGTGGTTCTTATACAGATTTACCAATAGGAAGTATATGGTATCCATCCTATAATATTAACTATAATATTACTAACCTGGAAAACCAAGTATTACCTATCGTAAGAAGAAAGTATAAAAACTATGAAGATGGTGGGGTTCTTATGGCATCTTATAATTTAACTAGAGATGCAGTACGTCTTGGTAATTTAGAGCCAATAACTAGGTTGGAATCAATAAAAAGACAAGTAGAGCATGTTCAAGGACTTAAAAAAGGATATCTTGATGACATAGTATTAGAGAATAAAACAATACAATGGGATAACGAACAAGGATTTTTTGGAGCTGTATGCTATTATATGCCTGGCCAGAAAAGGCTATTTGCTTATACATCTAGTAAGCCTGAATATGATAATAGAGTATATTTTGCTGGAGAACATATTTCGCAAGAGCATGGATGGATACAAGGAGCGGTAAAAAGTGCTATGATAGCTGCAAATGACATAGCAGAGCATTGTAAAATTAGATTAAAGCAAGTATAAAGTAAAGGTAAGAGGTTATATCAAAATAAATTAAATCTTAAATTAATTTAAGGTTAATGGATTATTTTAATATAACCTTTTCTAATGTTAATTGAAATATAGAATATATACTAAAAGTTGTAACAAATGGTACATAACTTATGCTGTATTTTGTTTATAATAAAGATAGTAAATCAGTAGGGGGTATTACCATGAATTTAAATAATTTAATGAGACAACACGGAGATATATCAGATGAAATAAGATTAGTAAAAGAAATGATAAGTAAGAATATTATAGAACTAAATGCTATGGAAGCAGCAAGTCATATAAATAAACTTGCTGGGAAATTACAAGTTCATTTAACATCAGAGGACAAGTTTTTATATCCAACTTTGATTAATGGTAAAGATTTATCACTTAAGAAAATGGCTAATCTGTATATGAATGAAATGGGTAAAATTTCACAAGTATTCATGAGTTACAAAAATAAATTTAATACAAAGAATAAAATAGAAGCTAACTTAAAGGGATTTGTTGAAGAAACTAAGTGTATATTAAAAGCTATAGAGACAAGAATTACTAAGGAAGAAAATGAATTATATAAAATGATAAATGTTAATTAGAGCTATAAATTTATTTAAGTTTTATTAATGTATACGGAATTAATTGGTATAAAAGTGGTTATTTGAATGGAAAATATGATAATACAGTATTATTTTATAATAAGTTACTTTAACATAAATAAAATATAGAATAAATATAAATTCATAAAATATTATCTTGTGAAATTGAAAATATATATAAACATATGATAAATCACGAGAAGAATAACTCAATATAAGGGTTTTAAGACGATTTAGAATAGTTCGGATAGAATTGTTTTAAATCGTTTTTTCTATTCAAATAAAAATATTTGCAAGTGCAAAAAAATAAAATTTCAGTTGTGCACATTAATTTTATTAAAAATGCTATACTTAATAATAAATGTGTGATATAATTAAAAACATGTTATTGGAATCCAATTATTTTGGTTAAAAGATTATATTTTGCATAAACTAAAGATTATATATTGCATAAATTTATAAAGTTTTTAGTTAAAAAGAATAAAAGATGGTGGTGTTTTTTATGACTAAGAAAAAATTTAAAAGAGTATTAGTAGCAAATAGAGGAGAAATTGCAATAAGAATATTTAGAGCTTGTCATGAGCTTGGAATAAGAACTGTTGCTATATATTCTGAGGAGGATAAGCTTTCTCTTTTCAGAACAAAGGCCCATGAAGCATATCAGATTGGAAAGAATAAAAGTCCTGTTGATGCTTATTTAAATATTGATGAAATAATTAATCTTGCATTAAAAAAGCATGTAGATGCCATCCATCCAGGTTATGGATTCCTATCTGAAAACCCTGAATTTGCTAGAAAGTGTAAAGAGGCAGGTATAGAGTTTATAGGACCTAAATCAGAAATGATGGATAGGTTAGGAGATAAAATAAAATCTAAGATTGTAGCAAAAGAAGTAGGGGTACCTGTAATACCAGGAGTTGAAAAACCAATTACTTCAGAAGCTGAAGCAATTAAATTTGCTAAAGAATGTGGATATCCAATCATGCTAAAGGCTGCTGCCGGTGGTGGTGGAAGAGGTATGAGGATAGTAAGAAAAGAAGAAGAGCTTTTAGAGTCTTTTAAAAGTGCTAAAAATGAGGCGAAAAAGGCTTTTGGAATAGATGATATATTTATAGAAAAATATCTAGAAGGACCTAAGCATATTGAGATTCAAGTGCTTGGAGATAAGCATGGTAATATAGTTCATCTTTATGAAAGAGATTGCTCAATACAAAGAAGACATCAAAAGGTAATTGAGTTTAGCCCAGCAATATCACTAAGTGAAGAAAAAAGACAAGTTATATGTGCTGATGCATTAAAGATTGCAAAATCTGTAGGATACATAAGTGCAGGAACTTTAGAGTTCTTAGTAGATATCCATGGTAATCACTATTTTATTGAGATGAATCCAAGAATACAAGTAGAGCATACTGTTAGCGAAATGACTACAGGAATAGATATAGTTCAAAGTCAAATTTTAATAGCTCAGGGATATAGTTTAGATTCTAAGGAAATAGGTATATTTTCACAGGAGGATGTAAAGCCAAGAGGTTTTGCAATCCAATGTAGAGTAACTACAGAAGATCCTTCAAATAGTTTTGCTCCAGATACAGGAAAAATAGATGTATATAGAACTGGTTCAGGTTTTGGTATAAGACTAGATGGAGGAAATGGATTTAGTGGAGCTGTAATTAGTCCTTATTATGATAGTTTGCTTGTAAAAACAACAGCTTATTCTAGAACCTTCGAGGATACAATTAGAAAATCCATACGTTCCATTAAGGAATTAAATATTACTGGAGTTAAGACTAATATAGATTTCCTAATAAACGTATTAAACAATGAAACCTTTAGAAATGGAAGTTGTGATACTAATTTCATAGCAGATAATCCTCAATTATTTGATATAAAACCTAGAACTGATGAAGAATATAAGGTTTTAAAAATCATTGGAGAAAAAATAGTAAACGAAACTAAAGGAAATAAGAGAGAATTTGATGTACCAGTTATACCAGTTATAGACTCCCTAGAAGGCATACAAGGCACAAAGAAAATACTAGATGAACAAGGGCCAGAGGGTGTTGTTAATTGGATTAAGAATCAGAAAAAATTATTAATCACTGATACAACCATGAGGGATGCGCAGCAATCTTTAATGGCTACAAGGGTGAGAAGCAGAGATATGTTTAACATTGCAAAGGCAACCTCAGCCTATGGAAGAGATTTATTTTCTATTGAGATGTGGGGTGGAGCTACCTTTGATACAGCTTACAGATTCTTAAAAGAATCTCCATGGGAAAGACTTGAAGAATTAAGAAAAAGAATTCCTAATGTTATGTTCCAAATGCTAATAAGAGGAGCTAATGGAGTAGGATATAAAAATTATCCAGATAACGTAATAAGAGAATTTATAAGAGAATCTTCAAAGAGTGGTATAGACATATTTAGAATTTTTGACTCACTTAACTGGTTAAAAGGCATAGAGACATCTCTAGATGAAGTTTTAAACTGTGGGAAATTAGCAGAAGTTGCTCTATGTTATACTGGAGATATTTTAGATGTAACTAGGGATAAATATAGTCTTGAATACTATGTAAATAAGGCTAAAGAAATAGAAAAAATGGGAGCTCACATACTTGCTATAAAGGATATGTCTGCATTACTTAAACCTTATGCAGCTAAGAAGCTTATAAAAGCCTTAAAAAATGAGATTTCAATACCTATTCATTTACATACCCATGACACTACTGGAAATGGTGTGGCAACTGTACTTATGGCAGCAGATGCTGGAGTAGATATTGTAGATACAACCTTCAATAGTATGTCTGGATTAACTAGTCAACCGGCTCTAAACTCTGTAGTAGCTGCTCTTGAAAATACAGATAGAGATACTGGCATAAATGTAAGTGAAATTCAAAAGTTATCAAATTATTGGGATGCGGTAAGACCAGTATATGAACAGTTTGAATCAGGGCTTAAGTCAGGAAGAGCAGAAATTTATAAATATGAGATTCCAGGGGGACAATATTCAAACCTAAAACCTCAGGTAGAAAGTTTTGGACTTGGGCATAGATTTGAGGAAGTTAAATCTATGTACAAAGAGGTAAATAATATGGTAGGGGATATAATAAAAGTTACACCTTCTTCGAAAATGGTAGGGGACATGGCTATTTTCATGGTTCAAAATGGATTAACCTCTGAAAATATCTGTGAAAAAGGAAGAAATATGGCTTTTCCAGATTCTGCAGTATCTTATTTCAAAGGGATGATGGGTCAACCAGAAGGTGGATTCCCAGAGGAACTACAGAAGATAGTTTTAAAGGGTGAAAAGGCTATAACTGATAGACCAGGAGAATTGTTACCACCAGAAGATTTTGATAAAATTGAAGAATATCTAAAGGATAAATATAAATATAATCCATCTAAAAAGGATGTTATTAGTTATGCTTTATATCCTGAAGTATTTGAAGACTTCTTAAAATTTGTTTTAGAATATGGTGATGTAAGCCGTATGGGTAGTGATGTATTCTTCCATGGACTTGCAGAAGGTGAAACTTGTGAAGTTGAAGTTGCAGAAGGAAAGACACTTATAGTTCAATTTATAGAAATTGGTAAATTAGATTCAGAGGGTTATAGAACTTTAGCCTTTGAGATTAATGGGAATAGAAGAGAAATTAAAATAAAAGATAAAACAGCAGGTGCTTTAAAGAGTAATGGTAAAGATAGCTCTATAAAGATGGCTAATGCTGAAGATAAGCTAGAAATTGGAGCAAGTATTCCTGGAACTATAATTAAAGTCTTAGTAGAAAAAGGACAACAAGTTAAAGAAGGAGACAGCTTACTGACAATAGAAGCTATGAAGATGGAAACAAATATAGTGGCTTCTATGGATGGTACTATTGACTCTATACTTGTTTCAGAAGGACAACAAGTAAAAACAGGACAATTACTAGTGAAATTAAAGTAATAATATCTTCTTAAGTTGTAGTAAAATATATTGCCTATAAAAAATTTATATATATTAAAAAAGACTTACTTAATGTTTTATCAATAAGTAAGTCTTTTGCGTTTTCATTATATTAACTAAGAATTATAATGAATAATCAATTTCTATATTAAGCAGTAGTTGGTGGAGTGAAAACTCTTGTAGCAAGCTCTTCATCTAACATATATAAAGCTGCTGGATTACCTTCAGCTCTTTTAATCTTTTTAAGAAGAGTATTGAAGGTATTTTCCTCTTCAACTTGCTCATCAATGAACCATCTAAGTAAGCTTATAGTTGCATGTTCCTTTTCGTCAGAAGCAATATCTGCTAACTTATAAATTCTACTTGTAACTAGTTGTTCATGTTTATAACCAGTTTCAAATACATCTACTATACTTTCGTATTTACCCTCTGGTTTGTCAATTTTCTCTAATTCAACAACACCATTTTTTTGAAATATATAGTCGTAAAGTTTCATTGCATGGAATAATTCCTCTTGAGCTTGAACTCTAAAGAAATTAGCAATTCCGCTTAAATCAACAGATTCAGCATAGGCTGACATAGCTAAATAAGTGTAAGATGAATAAAATTCAAAGTTTACTTGATCATTAAGATTTTTTAATAAATTTTCGCTTAACATTAGTATACCTCCTTATAATCTCGGTTTATTACAACGGTTTAAATATTTATTACTATTCTACATGATTTACCATAGTTAATCAAATTATAACAACTAAAATAATTTATTAATAGGAATAAATATAATTATATTTAAACAGTCGAAGGTTTCCAAGTACCCCTATAATAAAAGTATACAGATAAAGCAGTTCCTACTAACCAACCAAGAGGGAATGACCACCAGATACCAGAATAACCAATCATTGATGCTAAAATAAAGGAAAAGGCTACCCTTAATATTAAATCAGAGAAGGTGGAAAACATAAAGGCTTTCATAGCACCAGCTCCACGAAGGACACCATCACATACCATCTTAAGTCCTACTACTAAATAAAAAGGTGCTAGGGTTCTTAGAAACTCAGTACCCACATTTATTACATCTATACTTCCACTGGAATCTACAAACAATCCAATTAATTTTGGTGCAAAGATAAAAAATAGAATAAGAATTCCACCACATATACTTAAGGTGATAGCTACTGCAGCTTTATATCCTTCTTTCACACGAGAAATTTTTTTTGCACCTATGTTTTGAGCCGTGAAACTAGAAAGTGCGCTAGACATAGTACTCATTGAAGTAAGAGCTATGGTGTGAACTCTAAAGGCAGCAGAATATCCTGCCACAACTATGGATCCATAACTATTAACTAAACCTTGTACACAAATTTGTCCTATAGATATAAAGGATTGTTGCATTATACTTGGAATAGCAATTCTACATATACGTTTTAAAATATAATTACTAAAGTAAGGATATTTTTCAGTTACTTCAATCTTACGGAGCCTCATAATAAGGCATATTATAGCTAATATAGAAGAAAGACCTTGAGCAATAAAAGTAGCCCAGGCAACTCCCGATACACCCATTTTAAAAACTATAACAAATACTAGGTCTAAAATAATATTAAATATGGAAGAGAAAATTAAAAGATATAAAGGTGTTTTAGAATCCCCTAAACCGTTAAATATGGCAGTGGCAGTATTATATAAAAATAAAAATATAATCCCACATATGTATATTTGCAAATAGAGAGCAGAATCAGAAAATATATTTTCTGGAGTATGAAGAAGTCTCATAAGAGGTTTACAAAAAATACTGCCAAGGATAGTTAAAATAATACTAAGGCTAGTTAAAGATATTATAGCTGTTGAAATTGCAGACTTCATAGTAGTATATTTTTTCGAGCCAAATATTTGAGCAACCACTACAGAACATCCCATGCTGGACCCAACAGCTACAGCTATAAATAGTGCAGTTATAGGATAAGAAGCGCCTACAGCAGCTAAAGCATTTACTCCTATGAATTTCCCTGCCACAATACTATCTACAATATTATAAAGCTGTTGAAATAGTGAACTAAGTAGCATGGGAAGAGAAAAAGTCCATAAAATTTTAAAAGGGTTTCCAATGGTCATATCAGTGATAGAAGTATCTTTAATCTTATTCTCCCCTTTAGTAATAGCTTCAGAATTCATAATAGTTTACCTCCCCAAATGATATAAGTATAGGTTTTAGCCTAAAATTTATAATTTAAAATTAAATTTATATACAGGTTAGATTCACTCGATGACTACCTGCTCTAATACTCTCATCTTTTTCAAAGTGAGAGTAAAGAGCTGCTACGTCCCTAGATAACGATTTCTTCTAAAGGACAACGGCTTCTAAGTATCAAAAATAATGACACTTAGAATTCTGTTAGTAAGTTTCAGAGGGAATAAAACCGTCCTCTGAAGCAAAGAATTCTGTTTATAAGAAATCCCCTTATCATTATAGGATGTATATAAAAGAAGAACAATTAAGGATATATATAGGAATACTGTGATAAAATTAGATTTATAGGGTACATTGGATGTAATTGATGATTTTTACTATTTTAAAAGTGAATAAAAAATACATGAATTAGGATTAAGTAAAATAATTAAAGGTTTTAAAAATAAAAAAATTTAAATTGAATAGTTTAGACTTGTTCTAGGAACCTTAATTACAGTTATATCAATGGATTTGTTATTGAAGAACATAAAATCTAAAAATATTGAAATTTATGAAAATTAGTATAAAATATCAAATTAATGGAGTGATAATATAATGAAAATATTACTTATGCGTGTTACGCTAAGAGCCTCATGGGTACATTCTTTAAAGGAAAAGAGAATGGTAATAAAAAGTTTAATGCAAAGACTAAGAAATAAATTTAATATTTCTGTTGGTGAAGTTGATGAACAAGATACACATCAAACATTGGTTATAGGTGTTGCAGGAATTTGTGGAACATCAGCCCAAGTAGATTCTACCATGGAAAGTATAATAACATTTATAGAAGAAAATACAGATGCAGAAATAATTAAAATTGAGAGTGAAGAAGATGTGTTTTGATGTGGTATTAAATGATGAAAAATTTTAGAAGATATTTAAAAGGTGAAGGTTACAACATGCATAGAGGAAATAAAATAATAAATATTAGTAACTCTTTATGTAATTGTATTCACGGTTATAAATTCCATTGACTTCATAGTTAAGCTGTGGGTATTATATTCTAATAGTGGTAAATAATTAAATTTAATTATAGAACAAATAATTAAATTATTAATTTATATTATCAGCATTAAAAAATATTTACAAAGGAGGAATTATAAAATGAAATTAATTTTAAAGTATTTAAAAAATTATAAAATGCTTCTTATGATTAATATTATATCAGTATTTGGCTTTGCTTTAGTTGAGCTTGGAATACCAACTATTATGGCTAAAGTTATTGACAAGGGAATAGCTAATAGTGATATAAATTATATAAAAACCATGGGACTCATAATTGTAGTTATTTCTATAATAGGTGTTTTAGGAACAATTTTATTAGGATATTGTTCATCTAAAATATCTACTAGTATAACTAGAGATATCAGAAACGATATATTTAAGAAATCACAAGAGTTTTCTCATAGTGAATATGATAGATTTGGTATATCATCAATGATTACTAGAACTACCAACGATGCATTTCAAGTAATGCAATTTATAAATATATTACTGAGATTAGCGTTGATTACGCCAGTAATGTTTATAGTAAGCTTAGTGATGATACTTAAAACAAGTTCATCCTTATCAAGTATATTAGCTGTTACATTACCATTTATAATTATTGGTGTATTCATAATAGCTAAAATTTCTCATCCTTGGTCAGAAACACAGCAGAAAAATTTAGACAGATTAAATAGAATATCAAGAGAAAATCTAACAGGAATCAGAGTAATTAGAGCTTTTGGTAATGATGATCATGAAAGAGAAAGGTTTGCTGAAACTAATAAGGATTATACTCAGATTTCAAAGAAACTTTTCAAGCTTATGTCTATATCTCAGCCAAGCTTCTTCTTAATACTTAATTTAGCAATCATAGCCATATTTTTGATTTCTAGTAATATGATAAATGCGGGAACTCTTCAAGTTGGACAATTAGTTGCCTTTATAGAGTACTTATTCCATGCTATGTTTTCACTTATGTTATTTTCAACTGTATTTGTTATGTATCCCAAAGCACAAGTTTCAGCTAATAGAATACAAGAGCTATTGGATGCTGAACCTATTATTAAGAATCCTGAGAATGGAATCAAGAGAAGTAATAATGAAGGAACTGTAGAATTTGATAAAGTTACATTTACTTATCCAGACGGAGAGGAAGCTGTTCTTAAAGATATTTCATTTAAAGCTAAAAAAGGAGAAACCATTGCTTTTATAGGAAGTACTGGTAGTGGAAAAAGCACACTAATAAACCTAATTCCTAGATTTTATGATGTTACTGAAGGAAGTATAAAGATAGATGGAATAGATATTAGAGAATATGATTTAAAGATTTTACGTAAAAAAATTGGATTTATACCTCAAAAGACTAGGTTATTTACAGGAAGTATAGATACAAATATTAGATTTGGTAAAAAGAAAGCTACTGTAGAAGAGGTTGAATATTCTTCAAAGGTGGCTCAAGCTTATGACTTTATAATTAAAAAACCTAAGAAGTTTGAGGAGTTAATAAGTGAAGGAGGAGGTAATGTATCTGGAGGTCAAAAGCAAAGAATATCTATTGCAAGAGCTATAATAAGAAGGCCTGCAATATATATTTTTGATGATAGTTTTTCTGCCTTAGATTTTAAAACAGATGCTACTCTTAGAGCTAAGCTTAAAAAAGAAACCAAAGAGGCTGTAGTATTGATAGTTGCTCAAAGAATAAGTTCTATTATGGATGCTAATAAAATTATAGTATTAAATGAAGGTGAAGTAGTTGGAATAGGAACTCATAGAGAGTTACTGAAAAATTGTGATATATATAAAGAAATTGCATCATCACAATTAACAAAGGAGGAGTTGGCATAATGAAGAAGATTAAAAATACAGTAAGAAAAATTTCTCCCTTTGTAAAACCATATAAATGGCCTTTTATAGGTGCCGTAATATTTGTAATTATAGCAGCGATTTTTACTGCTCTAGCTCCCATGACAGAAGGGTTAATTATAACTCAGCTTACTAAGGATGCCTTTGATATGGCGAAAGGAGTAGCAGGAGCTTCAGTAAATTTTAGTTATATAATAAAAATTTTAATAGTTTTAGCCTTTATATATGTAGGAGGTACAGTATCAACCTATATAGCTAGCTTCATGCTAACTAATGCAATTCAAAATACCATGAGGGATTTAAGAAATACTGTTCAAGATAAAATTAGAAGATTACCAGTAAGTTATTTTGATAAAAATAGTTATGGAGATATATTAAGTCGTATTACAAATGATATAGATACCATATCTAATGCATTGCAGCAAAGTTTTGTTCAAGTAGTTAATGCAGTTCTTTCATTAACTTTAGCATTAATAATGATGTTTACAATAAATGTGAAGATGGCATTAGTAGCTATACTTATAATACCTATAAGTTATGTCATATCAAGATTTATAGTTGGAAAATCACAGAAGCTGTTTTATAAGCAACAAAAGGCTCTAGGAAACCTAAATGGTAAGGTTCAGGAGATGTATACTGGCTTTAATGAGATAAAGCTATATGGAAAGCAAGATGATGCTATAAGAGAATTTGGAGGTATTAATCAAGAGCTTTGTAGTACTGGATTTAAAGCTCAATTTATATCAAGTATAATGTCACCCCTAGTTTCTCTAGTAAGTTACTTAGGAATTGCAGCCATTGGAGTGTTAGGTGCAATTAATGCCATAGCCGGTGTCATTACTGTAGGAAATCTACAAGCGTTTATTCGTTATATATGGCAGATAAACCAACCTCTTTCTCAAGTAACACAGTTATCTTCAGCTATACAATCAGCTTTTGCTGCAGTAGATCGTGTATTTGAGATATTAAATGAAGAAGAGGAAATTCCAGATAAAGAGAATTCAATAAAATTAGAAAATCCACGCGGTAATGTTACCTTTGAACATGTTAAGTTTGGATATAGTGATGACAAACCATTAATAAAGGACTTAAGTGCACAGGTTAAGAGTGGACAGATGGTAGCTATTGTAGGTCCTACAGGAGCAGGTAAAACTACTCTTATAAACTTACTTATGAGATTTTATGATGTCAAAGGTGGAGCTATAAAGATAGATGGAGTAGACATTAGAGATATGAAGAGGGAAGATTTACGTTCAATATTTGGAATGGTTCTTCAAGATACATGGCTATATAATGGTACAATTTACGATAATATAAAGTATGGTAGATTTGATGCTACTAAAGAGGAAGTAATAGAAGCTGCTAAGATAGCTAATGTACACCACTTTATAAAAACCCTTCCTGATGGTTATAACATGTTTCTTAATGAAGAAGCATCTAATATATCTCAAGGTGAAAAGCAGCTGTTAACTATTGCTAGAGCTATAATATCAGATCCAGCTATACTAATATTAGATGAAGCAACAAGCTCTGTAGATACTAGACTAGAGCTATTACTTCAAAAAGCTATGAAGAATATAATGAAGGGAAGAACAAGCTTTGTTATCGCCCATAGACTTTCAACTATCCGTAGTGCAGATTTAATTTTAGTTATAGACGAAGGTAATATTATAGAGCAAGGAAATCATGAAGAACTAATGGCAAAGGGTGGTTTCTATGAGAAACTTTATAATAGTCAATTTAGAAATAATGAAGAAATAAGTAGTTAAATATTATTAAAAAACGTCTCTTTTTAAGAGACGTTTTTATATTTTTTTAAATATACATGTATGGAGCAATACAACTTTAAATATGGATTTAATTTTATAATTTAAGCAACTAGATATCATGAAATCTGCACAGTGACAACAACTATTTAACTAGTTAAATAGTTGTATAGTTCTATATTTAAATAGGAACATATTTTTATAGCTTCATATTTAAATAGTTTATACTTAAAATCCTATTGAATTTTTATTTTAAAGTTGTGACTAAATTATTTTGCAATGAAATAAATTACAAAACAAGCACAAAATTATTGAAAAGTAAAATAATGGAGAATACAATATAAGATATAAGGCATATGGTCTACTATGTTCCTTATTAAATTATATTTAGGGGGAAAGGATATGAAAGAGAAAAAAAGACTTACGGCATTTATAATGTCATTATTCTTGTTTGCAACCTTAGTAATGCCAGTAAATATCACTAAGGCATATGCAGAAGATAATGACAAAATAAATAATAGCCAAGCCGTAGTTGATGACGAAAGCAATGTAGAGGAGCAATCACTAGAGATTACTAATTTAAGTACAGGTAAAAAGATAGTAGATATCTTAAGCTTTAATGATTTCCATGGAAATGTATTGGAATCAGGTAAAAATATTGGAGCTGCAAAATTAGCAGGAGTTGTAAATGAATATAAAGCTAAAACTAATACTGAATATGGTGTTATATCAGTATCAGCAGGAGATTTATATCAAGGTACTGCTATTTCCAACCTCACCACGGGTAAACCAGTAACAGCTATGGCTAAGGCTATGGGTCTTGAAGCATCTGCCATAGGTAATCATGAATTTGACTGGGGTGTTGATAATATTAATACTTGGGCAAATGAGGGTGGATTCCCATTTCTAGCTGCAAATATAGTTAAAAAAGGCACTGAAGAAAAAGTAAGCTATGCACAGCCATATAAAGTAGTTGAGAGAAATGGAGTAAAAATAGGTTTAATAGGAATTTCTACTCCAGAAACAGCAACTTCTACTTTAGCTGAAAATGTAAAAGATGTAGATTTCTTAGATCCAGTAAAAACTGTTGCTAAATGGAATAAAGTACTTAGAGAAACAGAAAAGGTTAATGCTGTAGTAGTTATAGCACATGCTGGAGCATATCAAGATAGTAATACAAAAGAAATAACTGGAGAAGCTGCTGATATAGCAAAAATTGAAGGTGTAGATGCTGTAATTGCAGGTCATAATCATGCTGTAGTTTCAGGAGAGGTTAATGGAGTGCCAGTAGTAGAAGGTGGATACAATGGTAGAGCCTTAGCTAAACTTACATTTACCTTTGATGATAGCAATAAACTTCTAGATGTAGAACCTAGTGCTGATGTGTTTTTAGGTAAAGAGGCCACCCTTCCAGTAGATGAAAATGTACTAAAGGAAGTAAAGAATATAAAGGAAGGTTTAAGTGAAATATTAGGGAAAAAGGTAACTTCACTTAAAGAACGTTTAAGTCATGATGATAAAAACACTGCAGTAACTCCACTTGGTGTAACTGTAGCAGAAACTATGCGAAAAATAGTAGGAACTGAAATAGCTGTAACTAATGGTGGTGGAATTAGAAGAAGTCTAGAACAAGGAGATGTCACTGTTGGTGATATGTACGAGATTCTTCCTTTTGATAACACTATAGTAACTCTTGATGTTAAGGGTTCAGACCTATATGGCATCATAGAACACGGAATTAATACTGAAGGATTTGCATGGGGGCAATTTGCAGGTATAAAAGTTTGGTATAACCCAGAAGGTGGCAAAGTTTCATCTATAAGATTAAATGATGGAACTAAAATTGATATGGAGAAATACTATTCTGTAGCAATAAATGACTTTATGTTAACAGGTGGAGATAAATATGACTTCTCTAATGCTATAAATGCAGTTAACACAAATGTAGTTATGAGAGATGCAATGGCTGAAGAATGGAACAAAAATGGTGCTCCTGAATTAGATTTTAATGTATTAGTAGCAGGAGAAGATACAACTGTAGATAAGCCTACAGAAGAAGAAAAACCAACAGAACCTAATGTACCAGAAGAAAATAAGCCATCAATCCCAAATACTAATAAACCAAGCAAACCAAGTAAATTACCTCAAACTGGTGCTCCAATAACACCAGATGTATTTGGAACTATGGGAATTATGGCAATTGCTCTAGGTGGATATATAATTAAAAAGAAAAAATCAGCATAAAAATTAAGGTAGCTACCTACTAGTAAAGATATTTTTACTAGTAGGTAGTTTTTTATTATGCAGTTTTAGGGTAAGATAGAGGGTAGTGATAGGACTAAGGAAAAATAAAGTAATGGAGGGACATAATGAAGGCTTTAATGGATTTACATACTCATACTATTTCTAGTGGGCATGCTTATAGTACTTTAAAGGAAAATATTGAGGAAGCTAGATATAAGGGGCTAAAGGTCCTTGGAGTTTCTGATCATGCTATATCTATGCCAGGTACAGCTCATGAATATTATTTTAATAATTTAAAGGTGATTAAGGATGAAATTATGGGAGTTAGAATTCTAAAGGGAATAGAAGCTAACATAATGGATTATGAAGGTAGAATAGATGTGCAAGAGGAGCTGGCACTAGAGCTTGATTATGTCATAGCTAGTATGCATCCACCTTGTATAACACCAGGAACCATTGAGGAAAATACTAATGCTTTAATAAAGGTTATGGATAATCCTTATGTTAAAATCATAGGTCATCCCGATGATAGTAGATTTCCTTTGGATTATGAAAAAGTAGTATTAGCGGCTAAAGAAAAAAATATGGTTTTTGAAATGAATAATACATCCATATCTCCAAAGAGTTTTAGACGTAATGCTAGAGAAAATCAAACGACTCTATTAAACCTATGTAGAAAACATGGAGTTAAAATAATCATGGGAAGTGATGCTCATATTTATTATGATGTAGGAGAGTTTTCATCATGCTATGAGTTGCTTAAGGAAATAAATTTTCCCGAAGAACTTGTTTTAAACTTTAATATGGATTCCTTAGAGTATGTATTAGGGAAAAGATAATATAAAGTGGTATATCAACAAAATGTTATGTTTGTGTGGATATATCACTTTTATTAATAATTAATTGTGTATAAAATCGCTAAAATGGAATACTATTTATGAGGTGATTTTATGAAATCCGTATGGAGTGAAAGTTGTAACTTTAAAAAGAGAGAATCCTTAAATGGAGACATAGAAACAGAAGTAGCAGTTATAGGAGGTGGTATAGCAGGATTATTAACATCCTACTTATTAAAGAAAAAAGGAATAAATGTAGTTGTAATCGAAGCTGAGGAGATTTGTAGCGGAAATATAAAAAATACTACTGCAAAGATAACTTCCCAACATTATTTAATTTATGATAAGTTAATTAAAGAATTTGGAGAAGATAAGGCAAGGCAATATGCAAATGCCAATGAATTAGCTATAAAAAAATATAGAGAAATAATTGAAGAAGAAGAGATTAAGTGCGATTTTGAAGAGAAGGATGCGTATGTATATACCTTGGACAATGTTCAAGCACTAGAAAATGAATTAGATGCAGCAACTAAGCTGGGAATAAAAGCTGAGCTTCTAGAAAATATAGATCTACCTTTTAAAGTTAAAGCAGCATTAAAGTTTTATAAGCAAGGTCAGTTTAATCCTCTTAAATTTTTAGAGGTTATTTCTGAAGATTTAACCATATATGAAAACACTAGGGCTTTAGAAATTAAAGAAGGTTTAGTTGTTACAGATAAGGGTATGGTTGCTGCTAAGTCAATAGTAGTAGCTACTCATTATCCAATTATGAATACACCAGGATATTACTTTTTAAGGATGCATCAAGAAAGGTCTTATGTTATAGCCTTAGAAAATGCTCAGGATGTCAATGGTATGTATATTGGTATTGATAACTGGGGATATTCCTTTAGAAACTATAAGGACTTACTATTGCTCGGTGGAGGCTCTCATAGAACTGGTAAGAATGAAGCTGGTGGCAAGTATGAAGAACTAAGACAGGTGGCGAGGGAGTTATATCCTAATGCTAAGGAAAAATATCATTGGTCGGCTCAAGACTGCATTCCTGTAGATGAGATACCTTACATAGGTCAATATTCTACTGAAACTCCTAATTTATATGTGGCAACAGGATTCAAAAAGTGGGGTATGACATCTTCTATGGTGTCAGCTATGATTTTATCTGACATGATATCCGGAAAGAAAAACGATTTTGCAGAGATATTTTCTCCTACAAGGTTTGATATGTCTGCATCAAGTAAAAATCTAAAACAGGATGTATTAGAAACTGCAAAGAATTTCATAGCACAAAAAATTTATATTCCAAGTGAACAGGTAGAGAGTGTTGAAACTGGTCATGGTGGAATTATAGAGTATAAAGGAGAAAAGGTTGGAGTATACAAAGATAATGAAGGAAATATATTTACGGTAACTACGAAATGTCCTCATTTAGGATGTGAACTTCAATGGAATCCTGATGAATTATCATGGGACTGTCCTTGCCACGGCTCTAGATTTGATTACAAGGGTAATTGGATAGAAAGTCCTGCTATTAGAGGTTTATATGATGAGTAGTTTCAAAGCTTATGCTAGAAAAAAGGATTTTTTTGAAGGCTGGTATTTTAAACATCAGAAGGGTGAGAATACTATATCTTTTATACCAGGTATAAATATTGATAGTAAGGGAAATAGGTCAGCCTTTATACAGGTGATAACTAATAGAAACTCCTATAATATAAATTATGGTTTTTCTAAGTTTATAGTTTATAAAGATAAATTAAAAATAAAAATTGGCGATAGCACATTTTCTTCAAAGGGCATTGAAATCCATATTAAGGATGAAAGTTTAACTATAGATGGAAAAATAGAATATGAATCATTAACTCCGATAAAGTATGATATTATGGGACCCTTTGGTGTTATACCTTTTATGGAATGTAGCCATGGCATTATTAGTCTATATCATAAGCTAAGAGGAAGATTGACTATTAATGGTGAAGAGATAGATTTTCAAGATGGGGTTGGGTATATTGAAACAGATAGAGGCAACTCTTTCCCTAAAACTTATTTATGGACTCAGTGTAATGATTTTAGAGGTGAAAATATATCTATAATGGCAGCTATAGCAGATATACCTTTTATGGGATTGAATTTTAAAGGGTGTATATGTGTTGTATATTACAAAGGAAGAGAATATAGATTAGCTACCTACAACGGAGTTAGAATTCTTAAACATAATTGTAAGTCATTAATCTTAAAACGAGGTAAGTATGAATTAGATGTAAAAATTACCAATGAAAATCCACAAAAGTTATTAGCACCTTCAAGTGGAAATATGTGCAGAACTATTCGTGAGAATACAGCTTGCTCAGCTAACTTTAAATTCTATATAGACAATAATTTAGAGTTTAATATTGATAGTGATAACTGTAGTTTTGAATATGTGGATAAATAGAATTAAAAATAACCATGTATCTGTTATTATAAACTAAATTTAAAATCAATATTAAACTAGCGCTTAAAATATTAAAGTGCTAGTTTAATATTTTAGAAAAATTAATTGTTCATAAATACATATCTATATGATATATTAAAATAACAGCAAAAAAATCTATATGGGGGAGTTATTCATGGTATTTTATTTTTCAGGAACAGGAAATTCTTTATATGTAGCGAAAAACTTGTCTAGTAATCACGGTGAAGAATTAATTTCAATATCAAAAGAGATGAAACAAGATAAAGATTTTTATGAGTATAACTTAAGGGTAGGAGAAAAAGTAATTTTTGTTTACCCTATCTATGCTTGGTCACCACCAGCACCAGTAGTTAAATTCATTAGTAAGTTAAAATTAAATAACTATAAGAATAATTATTTAACAGCAGTAGTAACCTGTGGTGAGAACATAGGAAATAACATGAATATACTAGGTAAAAAGCTAGGTGCTAAGGGGTTAAAGCTAAATAGTGGATTTTCAATTGTCATGCCTAATAATTACATTATCCTTGGAAAAGCAGATGAAGATGATATTGTGAATAGAAAGATGTCTGAGGCTTTAGAGACGCTAGGGGAAATAAACAATCTTATAAGTAATAAAGTTAAGGATGTGTTTAAGGTTGAAAAAGGACCTATGCCTAAAATTATGACAGCTATAGCTAATCCTATATTTAATAAGCTAGCTATAAACACTAAAAAGTTTCGTGTTACAGATGAGTGTATAGGATGTAAGCTTTGTGAACAAGTATGCAATACTAAATGTATTAAGGTTGATAAAGTTCCTAAATGGAGAGATAACTGCTGCCAGTGTTTAGCATGTATAAGTTATTGTCCTAAGGAAGCCATCCAATATGGAAAATCTACAACTAATAAAAAGAAATATAGAAATCCTAAAATTGCTGTAAGTGAAATGAATATATAACTGAATAAGAATTCTATAAAGCTTAATGAACTACTTAAAAACTTCCTTTATTGTTGCAATCTTACCTTTTAAAATGTGTATATAATTCTATAATAAAAATAACAATAAGAGTACCAAATTTAAAAGGAGAGTTTATACATGAAAAACTTATTTAAGGGTATTTTTGTATTACTTATTTTGAGCTTTATATTATGTGGTACAGCTTTTGCTAAGGAGAGAAGTTATATTTTAACTGGGAGAAAAGAAGATAAGAAAATAGAGGTTGCAGTAGTTATAAAAGATGATGGTATTTGGGCAGTAAATATTAATAATTCTTCAGAAAAAATAATGCTTAATATGGGTGATTATAGAGAGCCAATTATAAGTGAGAATGGATATGTAGCCTATAGAGATATTAAGAATAGCTTGTATATAACCAAAATAGATTTTCGTAAAAAGGTAGATAATGCTATTAAGGTAGATGACAATATTACTGCTTATCAATGGAATAAGGATGGAAATTTAATTTATTCTATGTCTACAGGAGGAGCATATATATTTGGAGTTAAAGATAAAACCAAAGAAGTGTTGACTGAAGGAGAAGAGTTTTATACACAAATTTTATTAGGAAGAGATAACTCTTTATTTGCAGTAAAGAATATCATGAAAAAAAGTAATTCGGATAATTATCAGTTACCTTTAGGAGTAGTTAAATTAAACTTAGTATCTAAGAAAGAGAAAGTGGTGGTACCATATATACCTATAAATTCTCAGAATGGTGATTTAGGGTTGGATCCAAAGATGGCTGCCATCTCTATTAATGGAGTTAATTTAATTGTTTGGTGTAGGCCTAATTCTGCATCTATTACAGCAGATGGAGTGCCTATAGGAATTTACAATGATGAAAGTGACAAATGTAAAGAAGTACTTAATGAAGAAATTATAGTTCTAACTTATGAGGATATGATGTCTGTATCACCTACAGATGATAATTTAGTAGCTATTATAAATGGAGCATATAGGTTTATGAACGTAGATAAAACTTTAGGAATCTTTAATGTAGAAGATGAAAGCTTTAGAAAAGTCACTAAGGATGGAGAAGTAGCTATGACACCTAGCTATTCTAGTGACGGTAAAAAGATAATATATTCTGCTTCAACTTATAGTGAAAATCTTCAGCAGTGGGTACAATCAGATAATCAACATATCTATGAAGTAGATTTAGAGAATGATGAAATAACTAAATTAACTAATTCAGGATCAGGATGGGATTTTTATCCTAGATATATCAATAATGATAATGAATTTATATTTATAAGAAAAGATAAAGAAAATAAACTTTCTTTAATTAAAGGGAAGAAGGGGGAAAAGGAACAGATTATAACTGATGGCATTTTAAATACGGATGACAGTGCACCTATCAATGAGTATTATTGGTATTATGGACATTACGATATTAAGAAGGTATTCCATAATACGGAAATAACTCAATGATTTGAATTTATAATATTTATCCGATGACTACCAGCTCTAATACTCACATCTTCTTTAAAATGGGAGTAAAGAGCTGCTACGTCCCTGGATAACAATTTCTCCTAAAGGGCAAAGAGTTCCCCTAAAGGACAACGACTTCTAAGTATCAAAAATATTGATACTTAGAACTCTGTTAGTAAGCTTCAGTGGGAGTAAAAAACGACCCCTGAAGCAAAGAACTTTGTTTATGCACTGAGATATACATAAGATGGAAGGGTAGAAAAATTTATGGAATTGACATTAGACATATTTCAAACAATGGCATTAGCTTCTATGGTATTTTATTTGGGAAAATACTTAAAGACAAAAATATCTATATTATCAAAGTATTGCATACCAGCTCCGGTGGTAGGAGGTCTTATTTTTGCAATACTGATGCTTATATTTAGGCTTACAGGATTTATAACTATTAATTTAGATACAACTCTACAAAATGTTTTTATGACTGCATTTTTTACTAGTGTTGGATTTACGGCTAGTATTAGAATATTAAAAAAGGGTGGTATAAAAGTAGTAACATTTTTAATTCTATCAGCTCTTTTAGTAATTCTACAAAATATAGTTGGTGTTTCTCTAGCAACTTTGTTTAATTTGGAACCCTTATTAGGAATTTGTACAGGATCTATTCCTATGGTAGGTGGTCATGGTACAGCAGGATCTTTTGGGCCGATTCTAGAAGAAATGGGAATTGCAGGCGCAACTACTGTATCCTTTGCGTCTGCGACCTTTGGACTAGTCATGGGAAGTATAATTGGTGGATTTATTGCTAGAACACTAATTATACGTCATAACCTTAAGACACCTATTATGGGTGAAGATAATGATAGCTCTATTCCACTAGGCGATTTTAATGAAGACAATCAAGATATACTATGTCACAAAAGATTAATGTTAGGTGCATCTTGGATTTTTATAGCAATGGGAATAGGCTCTGTAATATCTAATTTCATTCAGGGGATAGGGTTAACTTTCCCATCTTATATCGGAGCTATGCTAGTAGCAGCAATTATAAGAAATATTTGTGATGCTACAAAGACTGAGCTAGTGGAAAAAGAAATTGAAAATATTGGAGGTATTAGCCTATCATTCTTTTTATCTATGGCTCTCATGGGATTAAAATTATGGGAACTACTTGATTTAGCAATTCCTATGGTTGTTATGCTATTTGCACAAACAATTCTTATAGGATTATTTACCTACTTCATAACCTTTCGAGTTATGGGTAGAGATTATGAGGCAGCAGTTTTTGCATCCGCTAATTGTGGATTTGGAATGGGAGCTACACCTAATGCTGTAGCTAATATGGATGCACTTTCAACTAAATTTGGATTTGCACCTACCCCATATTTTGTAGTACCAATTGTAGGATGCTTATTTATTGATTTCGTAAATTCAGCAATTATTACATTATTTATAAATATAATTCATTGAAGCTATGAATATAAGTTATCATAGAGTAGAGATACAATAAAATATTAAAATATAAAAGAAAAAGCAATATACTTTTGAAATGTAAATAGTATGTTGCTTTTTCTTAACTTAAAATGTAAGAAATTAAATCTTAAAAGATATAATAATAGAAAACTTAAATAGATTTTATATGAATTTTTTATAGATATTTATATTTATATCTGTTGACTTTGTGGATTTATAAGTATAAAATTAACCTTAAATTATAAGTTAAACAACACAATATGTCGAATCACGGAATATATTGTTGCAACTTACATTGCATAATAAATACAAATAATGGAGGGATTTTTATGTCTATATTAAATGGAATAAATCCAGAAAAAGTTCTTGGTTATTTTGAAGAATTAACTAAAATACCTCATGGTTCAGGTAATGAAAAGGTTATCAGTAATTATCTAGCTAATTTTGGTAAAGAAAGAGGATTTGTAGTAATACAAGATGATGAGTTAAACGTAATTATTAAAAAACCTGCTACGCAGGGATATGAAAATGCACCAGTAGTAACAATCCAAGGTCATATGGACATGGTTTGCGAAAAGAATAAGGATAAGGTACATGATTTTGAAAATGATCCATTAGAGCTTAGAATCGAAGGAGACTATCTTTATGCTAATGGAACAACACTAGGAGCAGATAATGGAATAGCAGTAGCTTATGGATTAGCTATTTTAGATTCAAAAGAGTTAAAACATCCTGCTATAGAATTATTTGTTACTACAGGTGAAGAGACAGGTATGTATGGAGCTATAGCAGTAGATCCTAAAAATCTTGATGGAAAAATATTATTAAACATTGACTCAGAGGAAGAAGGAATATTCCTTGTAAGCTGTGCTGGTGGAGTTACTAACTATGTAAATATAAATACTCAATGGGAAGATGCCTCTAATGAAGTTTTAAAACTAGAAGTTAAAGGCTTAAAAGGCGGACACTCTGGTATGGAAATAATAAAACAAAGAGGAAATGCTAATAAACTTATGGGAAGATTATTAAATGCCATAAACAAAGAAGTAGATTTTAATATTTCTCATATAAGTGGAGGAGCTAAAAATAATGCAATTCCTCGTGAAGCAGAAGCTACAATTACAGTCGCAGCTAAAGATATAGAAAAAGTTAAAGAAATAGCTACAAAATCATTAGAAATATTTAAAACTGAGTTAAGAATACAAGATCCAGATGTAACTGTGATAGTTGAAAAATCAGAAGCTAGCAAACAATTAACTAAGGAAGTAACTGAAAAAATAGTTTCTTATTTAGTAGTGGCTCCAAATGGAATTCAAACTATGAGTGAGGATATTAAAGGCTTAGTTGAAAGTAGTCTTAACTTAGGCGTAATAGAGTTTAGTGAAGAAAAAGTTACTTTCATTTCTGCTGTAAGAAGTTCTGTAAAAACATTGAAAAATGCAATTACAGATAGAATTGATATAGTAGCAAAATTAGTTGGAGCTGAAGTTATTAATGATTCAGATTACCCAGAATGGCAATATGAACCAAACTCACCAATAAGAGATTTATGTATAGAAACATATAAAAATGTTGCTGGTGAAGAGCCCAAAATAGATGCTATCCATGCAGGACTTGAATGTGGGCTTTTAAAAGAAAAAATGCCAGATGTGGATATGATAAGCTTTGGACCAAATCTATTTGATGTACACACTCCAAATGAACATATGAGTATATCATCTGTTGAAAGAGTATGGAACTTCATAAAAGCATTATTAGAAAATATTAAATAAATACTAAATAAATACCTAGAGTTAATTTTACTTTAGATATTTAAGATAAAAAATTGGGCATCCTGGGAAGTACTAATTAATGTGTTTATATCTTTATTAAGATTATTGATACAAGATGAAGATATAGTTTCATGATAAATTTAACTTTAAAACATATAAATTAGAGACTTCTTTAGGGTGCCTTGTTTAAGATCAAAAAGGAGGAAAAGTTAATGAGCCAAGAAAAAAGAAAATTATCTCAAAATGCTTATGGTGGTTGCAAAGGTGAAGAGTATGTTCCCTTTGTCCCAACATCAATGGCAATGCCTGAAACGACAGGTTACTCAATTATTTTAGGTATTATTTTGGCATGTGTTTTTGCCGCAGCTAATACGTATCTTGGTCTAAAAGTTGGTATGACAATATCAGCTGGTATTCCTGGTGCTATTATTGCAACTGGAGTATTAAAGGGAATGTTTAGGAGAAATAACATCCTAGAGGCTAACGTAGTAGCATCTTTAGCTGCTATGGGAGAGTCTATCGCCGGTGGAGTTATATTTATCTTACCAGCATTAATCTTATGGGGGTTAAATTTAAGTATTTTAACTGTTGTTATTGTTACAATAATTGGTGGAGTTATGGGAGTATTCTTTATTACACCACTTAGAAGATACTTAATAGTGGAAGAGCACGGAAACTTAGTTTATCCAGAAAGTATGGCGGCAGCTGAAGTTCTTGTAACTGGTAGTGAAGGTGGACAAGGATTCAAAACAGTTATGACTGGACTTGGAGTTGGAGCTGGATACAAACTTTTCTCAGGTGGATTTGCACTTTGGGGAGAACAAGCTACTTATGTTTTTAAAAGCTATCAAGGTACAATGATGGGATTTGACACATTAGCATCACTTCTTGGTGTTGGATTTATAGTTGGTACTAGAGCATCTTTACTTATGTTTGGTGGTTCTGTTATAGCTTGGTTTGCACTTATACCGCTAATTAAATTCTTAGGAACTGGACTTGTAGAACCGCTATATCCTGCTACAAAAATTATAGCTGAGATGAGCGCTAATGAAATATGGTCTAATTACATTAAATATATTGGCGCTGGCGCAGTTGCAATGGGTGGTTTTGTTTCACTTGCTAAATCTATGCCAACAATAATAACAAGCTTTAAACAAGCAATGGGTGGAATTGGTGCTGGTAAAAATGATAAAGTTAGTAGAATTGACATGGAAGCTCCACTTACTTGGGTTATTATGGCAGCAGCCTTTGGATTTGCATTAACTTGGTTGTTACCAATGATCAATGGTGGATTCGTAGGTGGAATCATGGCAGTTTTATTCAGCTTCTTCTTTGCTGTTGTTTCTGCTAGAATGGTTGGTATAATTGGAGCATCTAACAATCCAGTTTCAGGAATGACTATAGCTACAATGTTATTTGTAACTACTATAGTTAAATTGACTGGTGGAGTAGGTCAAGATCAAATGTCTAGATGTATATTAATAGGTGGAGTTGTTTGTGTTGCTATAGCAGTAGCTGGTGGAGCTGCACAAAGTTTAAAAACTACATTTATCATTGGTGGTACACCTAAAAAAGTTCAATTAGGAATGTTTATAGCACTTGCAATTGCTGGTGTATTCTCTGCACTTGTAATTAATATGTTAAACACTGCTTATGGAATAGGTAGTGAAGCTGTATCTGCACCACAAGCTTCACTTATGAAAATGATTGTTGAAGGTATTATGACAGCTCAATTACCATGGACATTAATAATAGTAGGAGCTTCAATTGCATTATTCTGTGAATTAGCTGGAATAGCAATATTACCAGTTGCTCTTGGTATATACCTTCCAATAACATTAAATGCTGCTATCTTAGTTGGTGGAATAATCAGAGAAATCGTTGAAAGAAAATTCGCTAAGGATCAAGATAGAAGAGGAGAAGTTGTTGAAAAAGGAACTCTTCTTGCATCAGGGCTAGTTGCTGGAGATGCATTAATGGGTATAGTAGTAGCTGGACTAGTAGCTGCTAATGTGGATATAGCATTTGGTAAGAATTTCTTAACTGGAATAACTCAAAGCAACTTATTTGCTTGCGTAATGTTCTTATTACTAGGATTATGGATTTACATGTTCTCTTGTAAAAAAGATAAGGCTGTTAAATAGTTATAACTTTTAAAGAAGATACTTATTTTCAAATAAGATATTTATAATAATTTTAAAATCGCTTTGCCACAGGTAAAGTCTATCTGTGGACAAGCGATTTTAATATTTAATATATTATAATAACTTAATTGTACATAATAAAGGATAATCATTGGAATCATAGAATATCTTATATTTATTAGTTGTAAATAAGTTAGGAGGAATTTTGCATGAAAAATAATAAAAAACAAGAAGAATTAGAAAATCAAGCTCAAGATACAAAACATAACTTTGCCCTTTATATACCAGAAATTAAAAATCAAAACTGGGAAGAAAAAGATGGCAAAGTCATTATACATATAAAAGTTACTGATCCAGTTAAAAAGTTTCTAGCTTGGATGGTAAAAAGAACTCCTGAAACTAAATTAGAACTAGATGAGAGATGTTCCACAGTATGGAAATACATAGATGGAAAAAGAACCGTCTATGATATTGCAAAACTTATGGCAGATACTTATAAAGAGAATGTAGATGGAGAGTTATATAGATTAGTAACTTACTTAAAGTATATATCTAAAAGAGGTTGGATAAAGTTCAAAGAATATGGTAAGGATGTTGAAATTTAATCTTTATCTCACAATGTAATTAAGGGCTGTTTTAAAAGAGGCTAAGTGCTAGAGAAATTAAGACTTAGTGTTTTTTTAGATAGTCCTTATGTTTTGTTCTAAAATAAGAAATTCAATTTAAAAATGTTAGAATATTAAAAAGCTTAGTAATAGGTATTTTTAACATAAAGTTTAAAAATTCAATAGACATGTAGACAGAAGGTATGACAGGGCTTAAGGTTGATAACATTACATAATTGAAAGTTATATGTAAGGTTGTCCTCTTGTTCTATTTATCCATGTAAGGTAAACTATATGTATGCCAAAATCAGTAGAAGTAAGAAGGAGTGAAAATTAGTGGGTTTAGATTTGATATTTATATTAAAGGCAATTATCATTGCAGTTGTAGAGGGATTAACAGAGTTTATTCCAGTATCATCTACAGGACATATGATATTAGTTGGTAGTATCATAAACTTCCATGGTGAGTTTGCCGAAATGTTTGAGGTAGTTATTCAACTAGGAGCAATACTTGCAGTAGTAGTATTATTCTGGAAGAAGATTAAGGATAGTGTAATAGAATTTTTTAAATACATATTCACAAAAGGCAAAAAGGGTAAAACTGGATTTAGATTTGGAATCAATGTATTAATTGGATGTATTCCGATGGGGATAGTAGGGGTAGTATTTTATAAGCAAATTAAAAGTTTGTTTAATCTTCAATCTGTAATTATTGGATTAATAGTAGGGGGATTCTTATTACTTATAGTAGAGAATTTTTTCAGAAAAAGAAAGACT
Organism: Clostridium subterminale; assembly: GCF_039521425.1. Lineage (NCBI taxonomy): Bacteria > Bacillati > Bacillota > Clostridia > Eubacteriales > Clostridiaceae > Clostridium > Clostridium subterminale. Next base: position 363,160 of record NZ_BAAACI010000007.1, on the reverse strand, counting down.
AAGGCTGTTAAAAACATAGATGACATAACACCTATACAAGCATTAAAGGTAGGATTATTCCAAGTTCTCGCTGTATGGCCAGGCATGTCAAGAAGTGCATCTACCATAATTGGAGGATGGATTGCAGGACTTTCAACTCCTATAGCAGCAGAGTTCTCATTTTTCTTAGCAGTACCTGCAATGGTAGGATCATCAGCTAAGGATTTATTTGAATTTGATTACTCTATTATGACTCCAACTCTATGGGTTGCATTAATAGTAGGGTTTATTGTTGCTTTTGTAGTATCAATAATAGTTATGGACAAATTCGTTACTTTCTTAAAGAAAAAGCCTATGAGAGTGTTTGCTATATACAGAATAGCAGTAGGGGTACTTCTTGCTGTATTAGTATTTACAAAGGTTATTACCTTAGTGCCTTAAGTAAACAATAATTTAGAAAAAAATAGAGAGAACAAATTCATTATAAAAATGAATTTGTTCTCTTTTTAAAATTAATAACTACCAACTACCTGAGGAGCCTCCGCCACCTGAGGAACCGCCACCGAAGCCACCAAAGCCGCCGCCACCGGAAGAACCGCCCCCAGAACCGCCGAAGCCACCAAAGCCTCCACCAGAACCGCCTCTAGGACCTCTGCCAGTCCAAAATAGCATTCTTAAAAATCTACCTCTATTGAAGATGGAATCTATAAATACAAAGATGATGATAATTACAAATATAAATATGTTAAAACCACCATTATCAGCATTATCATCTTCACTAGGCATTTTCACATTCAAGGATTTATCTAGAGTAACACCGTATTCTTTACTAGTGTAATCACATAGAACACTATAACTATTCAAAATACCTTCACCATAGTTTCCATCTATAAAACTTGGTTTTGCAATAGAAGTCATAACTCTATTAGATAGCGCATCTGGTATAGCACCCTCAAGACCTCTACCTACCTCTACTCTCCATTGTCTGTCATCTATAGCAACAAGAAGTAAAAGACCATTATCTTTGCCTGATTGACCTATTCCCCAATTTCTAAAAAGTTTATTGCTATAATCTTCAATTGGAACCCCATTTAGTGACTTTACAATAACAACTACGGCTTGAGCACCAGTTTTATCTTCAAGTTCTTTACCTAAGGAAACAATTTTATTGGCATCTTCATTGTTTATAATACCAACATAATCATTTAGATATTTATATTTAGTTGGACTAGGGTAAGTATCTTCTGCTAATACACTAGAAGAAAAGAATAGCAGTATAACAACAAGTAAAGAAAGGCAGTGCTTTAAAAATTTACTTTTATTCTTCATCTTTATTTAGAAAAGTCTACAGAAGGGACTTCTGCAGCACCTGCACTTGCTTTATAAAATGGTTTTTCGTCAAAGCCAAATAATGAAGCAACTATGTTAGTAGGAAATTTCAAGATTTTCGTATTATATGTTGTTACTGCATTGTTATAATCTTGCCTAGCAATGGTAATTCTATTTTCTGTTCCTTCTAATTGTACTGATAAATCTAAGAAATTTTGGTTAGATTTTAAGTCAGGATAATTCTCCACTACTACTAATAATCTAGAAAGAGCACTAGATAATTCAGTATCTGCAGCTGCTTGGTCAGAGATATTTGTAGCTCCTGCAAGTTTAGCTCTAGCATCAGCTATTTCTGTAAATATATCCTTTTCTTGAGTTGCATATCCCTTTACTGTATTAACTAGGTTAGGGATTAAATCTGATCTTCTTTGAAGTTGAGTATCAATATTTGATTCTGCTGCATTAACTCCTTGTCTAAGAGTAGTTAAATTATTATAATTTCCAACTAAAAATACAGCAATAATAATTACAATAATTATTATAGGAAGGAAAACCTTCATACCCTTTTTCATATACTTATTCTCCTTTCAATTTTTAATTTAGTATATGCTTTAATTTCACAAATTACATATAAATTAATTATATTCTTAATAAGATTTAACTAGGAATATAAAGTAATCAGTGTAAGATTAAAACTATCACTATATATTATATTTATTATAATCAAGGGAAATTACAAAATCAATATAAATAAGAAAATCCTGTGATTTACACAGGATTTCATATTTTGATATTAATTTTTAGCTTCACTTATAATCGGGGGATTATTTATGAAGTATTTTTTACTTAATACTTAGGGGTTCTACTTTTAATATCACTAAAAAGTAATATTAAAAGTAGAGATACTTATTTCAGGGGTTAGCTTATTTACTTTAAATATTAGGAAATTAATTATTTCTTATATAATCTTGGGGGAATTACTTACGAAATATTTATTATCTCCTGTTGATATTTATAATAGCGGTATATTGTGACATCCTTGTGACAAATTTATGATTAGATTATAAATAATTTTAAAAGGAAATTAATGAGATTTTAAATTGAGTATATAAATTGAAAAATAAAAAAATAGAAGAGGACTATTATATTAGTATATAAACTTAATAAATAACTATGGAATTATATTGAAAATAAAGATATAATTAGTACAATGTAAATTATGCAATACAAGTTAAAAAGGAGTGGGGAGAATGGAGAACATCAATGAAAAATTAAATGAAGTAAAGGAGCATATTAAAAACGTAACTTATTTAATTCATGCAGAAAGTTTAATACATTGGGATATGCAAACAGGAATACCATCTAAAGCTATAGATGGAAGAATTGAAGTAGTGGGATATCTATATTCAGAGTGTATAAAACTTATGACTTCTTCAAAAGTAGGGGAATGGATAGAGTACTTCTCAGATAAAATGGACAAATTATCTTTCAAGGATAAAAAAATTATAGAAAATTTAAAAAGAAACTATGATGAGCTTATAAAAATACCACCTGAAAGAAATAAGGAGTATCAAATGTTATGCTCAACATCAGAAGCCTTTTGGAAAAAAGCTAAGGCCAACAATGATTATGAAGGCTTTAAGCCATATCTAGCGAAAGTAATAGATTTTAATAAAGAATTTGCTGGTTATATAGGATATGAAGGTAATATATATAATAAATGTTTAGATGATTATGAAAGGGGATTAACTGTAGAAAGGGTAGATAAGGTATTTAAAGAGCTTAGAGATGGTATAGTGGAGCTTTTAGAGAAAATTAAATCCTCTAAGGTGAGTATAGATGAGTCCTTTTTTAAAAAGCATTTTCCTACTAAGGATCAAGATGAATTTGGAAAATTTGTTTTAGATAAACTAGGATATGATTTTGAAGCAGGAAGATTAGATACTACTGTTCATCCATTTACAACTAACTTCGGAAATAAAGACGTTAGAATAACAACTAATTATGATGAGCATGATTTTAGAAGTGCATTCTTTAGTAATATTCATGAGGGTGGACATGGTATCTATGAGCAAAACTCAGCAGATGATTTAGAGTATACAGGGGTTTCTGGTGGAACTTCTATGGGGATACATGAATCACAATCTAGATACTATGAAAATATTTTAGGAAGAAGTAAGGAATTTTGGGCTTATTTTTATCCAGAGGTTCAAAAGAGATTCCCTCAATTTGAAGGAGTTAATTTAGATGATTTCTATAAAGCAATAAATAAGGTAGAACCTTCTTTAATTAGAACAGAAGCAGATGAATTAACTTATAGCATTCATATTATAATTAGATATGAACTAGAAAGAGCTTTCTTGAATGATGAAATCACAGTAGATGAGTTACCAGATGCTTGGAATAAAAAATATAAGGATTATTTAGGGATAGAACCTAAAAATGATTCAGAAGGAATTCTCCAAGATACTCATTGGGGTGCGGGGTTAATTGGATATTTCCCAAGCTATGCCCTTGGTAATGTATATGGAGCTCAATTCTTAAATAAAATGAGACAAGATATACCTACTTATGACGAAGAAGTTAAGAATGGAAATTTTGCAGTGATAGAAGGTTGGTTAAGAGAAAACATACATCAGTTTGGTTCTCTTTATACTCCATCCGAGCTTATTGTAAAAGTAACAGGAGAAGAATTAAATCCTAAATATTTCTTAGAGTATTTAAATAAAAAATATGGAGAAATCTACGAATTATAAGTGACACTCCAAATTTTATATTTGGTCAGTGGAACTTACTCATTCGAATATATATGAGAAGGAGTTTCTTTTAAAACAGTGCATGTGAGAAGGAGTTTACTTAAAATACAATAGATTTAATATGCATAAAAGAAAGTGAGATATATATGGAATTTTTAAAGAAACTAGTTGGAGATAAATGTTATCTTTCTCCAGCAGATGCTACAATAGCAGATAAAGTAGCTCGATGGAGCAATGACTTGAGAGTTTCCATAAGAACTGGAGATATATCAGATATGATAACAGTTGATGCTCAAAGAGAGTATTTAAATGGTATGAATGAGGGAGGATATGCCTTCTATATAATTGACTCTGAAAATGATGAGGCCATAGGGGTCATAAGACTTATGAGAATAAGCCACATACACAGAAATGCTGTCCTTGGAATGTTTATTGGAGATTCAAATCATAGAAATAAAGGTATAGGAACAGAAGCAACAAAGCTAATATTGGATTTTGCTTTTAATGTGATAAATCTTAGAAACATAATGATAGAGACTTTTTCTTTTAATGAAAGGGCCATTAACTTATGCAAGAAGATCGGCTTTAAAGAGATAGGAAGAAGAAGAAATGCTATTATATATGGAAATAATGAGTTTGATGAAGTCTTTATGGATTTATTGAATACTGACTTTCATGAATCAGTCATATGTGAAGCACTAAAATAGGAAGAAAATATATTATACTGTTGGGTTATACTAGAACATTCAACTAAAATAAAAAATGAGAACCATAAACTTTCATGTTTATAGTTCTCATTTTTTATTGTGGATTATAAACATGAAAGTTTATTAAATCATAAATCAATGCATATACAATTAACATGAATCCTAACAATAAACAATAAGTGATTTAATCACATAAATATAAGATTAACAGAAGTAAAATATATTTATAATGAAAAGCATATTAAAAATTACTTTATATAAGGAGGAGTTATAATGTTAAATTTTTTTAAAAGAGATAATAGAAAAGTTATAAGTGTGAATGATATAGATAGTTTAGTAGGTAAGGTTAATTTAATAGATATTAGAGAAGTATATGAATATAGAAGTGGAAGTTTAAAATCAGCTAGAAATATTCCAATGGGAGATCTTTTAAGTAATCCAGATAGATATCTTAAAAAAGATAGTGAATATTATCTCATATGCCAAACAGGTTCTAGAAGCTCAATTGCTTGTAGGAGATTGACTAAGCAAGGATTTAATGTGATTAATGTTTTAGGTGGTATTGGATCCTATGTAGGGACTAAAAGAAAATAATTTTAATTATTTTATAAAATATTTCAATTTAGAGTTGATATAATTACTTAAGAGTATTATAATTTAATTAAGTTAATGCTTAATTAAATTATAATATTAAAGGAGTATATATGATAGAAAGTGTAAAAGTTTTTAAAGCTATTGGTGATGAAACAAGAATAAAAATACTAATATTATTATCTAAGAAGAATATTTGTGCAAAGGGAATAGCTAAGCATTTACAGATTTCTGAAGCTGCGGTATCACAACATATTAAAATTCTTAAGGAAGTAGATTTAATTGTAGGTTACAAAAGAGGATATCATGTAATCTATGACTTAAATAAGAAAGTTTTAGAAAAGGCGATAGAATTTATTAATGTATTAATTGCTGATGATATATGCTCAATAGATGATAAGTTTAATATAAGTGTAGAAAGTTTTCAGGCTTTACAATGTGAAAAAAGTTGTAAATTGGTAAAAAGATGCTGTAAAGAGAGATTAAAGGAGGAAGAGTAATGAAAGTTTGTTTTCCAGTTAAATCTAATGAAGGTATGGATAGTACACCATATGGACATTTTGGAACAGCTCCAATGTTTGTAGTATGTAATTTAGAAACTAATGAGGTAAAGACTATAGGAAATGGTGATTTAGGTCATCAGCATGGCATGTGCCAACCAATGAAAGCATTATCAGGAGAAGTAGTAGATGCTGTAGTTGTAGGTGGTATTGGTCAAGGAGCTATAGTTAAGTTGAATTCTTTAGGAATAAAGGTTTATAAAGCAGCAGAAGGAACTATAAGTGCAAACTTAGAGAAGCTTAAAAAAGGTGAGTTATCAGAATTTGCGATGAATCATACCTGTAATCATGATGGATGTAATCATCACTAAAATATAATGAGAAATAAAATAACTGTATGAAAATAAAAAGTAACATTTCTGTTTTCATACAGTTATTTTTGTTATTAAATTTTAATTATATAATGTAAAATCAATATATTGTAAAAATTGATAAATTATTTCAAGTTAGTTCAGTTAAACATTCAAACTATACTCTAAATCAAACTAAATTGTTTCAAGAGGAATATCCATAGGAATACTGTAAGTATACAAAAGGCTGAAGTAAATACTACTATTTGAGCAGCTAAATCACTATCAGCATCCATTTTTTGAGCCATAGTAAAGGAAGAAATAGCAGTAGGAGATGCAAAGATAAGCATTAAAGCTAAAAGTTCTACATCTCTAAAACCTAACCATATACTTATAGGCATAAGAATACCAGGAATTATAATAAGTCTACCGGTAACACCTATTACAGTTTGTTTTAAATGAGTTTTTACATCGGTGAAAGCAAAGGAACCTCCAAGTAAAATAAGGGAGAGAGGTGTAGCGATCCTTGATATATCACTTACGGATTTTTCAATAGCTGTTGGAAGTTTTATTCCTAAGGAAAGAAAGCTGAGTCCAATTGCCGATGCTATAATTAAAGGATTAGTGATAATTCCTTTTAAAGTATTTTTAATATCTAGCTTTCCACATCTAAAAATCTCTAAGGCGATTACTGCTAACATATTAAAAAGAGGTACAACGGTTGCTATTAGTATAGCTACAACTCCCACTTTATCATCACTAAATAGTGAGCATGCCACAGGTAAACCAAATATTACGAAGTTGCTACGAAATATACCTTGTATTAAAACACCACGTTTTTGATTATTCTTTTCAATGAGAGGAATGATAATACATAGTATTACGAAGGTAAGAGTAACACTTATAAGTGCAAAGAGTATTAGTTTGAGATTTATTGCTCCGTTTAAATCTGTTTTATATATATTATAAAATAACAATAGAGGTAAAAAAGCCTTAAAGGTGATACTATTCATAACCTTTAAAGTATTGTCATCAAACATTTTTAATCGCTTTAATACATATCCTAAAGCCATAGTAAAAAACAAGGGTAAAACTACATTAAGTGATAAAATTAAGTTTTCCATAATCAATATCCTTTCTAGTCTTTTGTTAAACCACTTCTTAAATTTTAAATGTTTGTCCTAGTTAATTGTATACAAATATAAAGTGATTTTCAATGTATAAGTAATAATTGATAATATTTGTAGTAGGTGTTAAAATAAAAATATAGTCTGACTCTAAGGATTAATCTAAGGAGGAAGATTGATGAATTTAAATCGTTCTGAAGTGCATGAGGGTTAGCCCAAGTGATAAGGCGGTGTTAGGATAGCGATATACTATCTCTGCTCTCTTTTGGGATGCAGAGAGTATTTTTTTGAGAGGAGCATGAGCTTTGGAAACAAGAATCGCGTTGATTGGTATTATAGTGGAGGATACTTCGGCTACAGAAAAACTAAATAATATTTTACATGACTATGGACAATATATTGTTGGGAGAATGGGTGTACCATATCGTGACAAGGAGGTGTGTGTTATCAGCGTAATAATAGATGCAACTAATGATATTATTAGTTCATTATCTGGTAAATTAGGTATGCTTGATGGTATCACTGTAAAAACAATCTATTCAAAGAAGTAGAATAATTATTATATAAAATCAGAACGAGTTAGGTAGATATTAAAATAAAGTACTTAAAATCTTATTAGGAAAGAAGAGTAGATGTATGTATAATGTGAAATCTAAGGTAGCTACTGAATTTATTCATGACGGAGAAATATTATCAACCCTTGAGTATGCTAAGAAAAATAAGGGAAATAAGGAGCTAATAAATAAAATTATAGAAAAGGCTAGGGAATGTAAAGGTTTAAACCATAAAGAAGCAGCAGTACTACTTGAATGTGATTTAGAAGAAGAAAATAAAAAAATAGAAGAACTAGCTATGGAGATAAAGAATAAATTTTACGGTAATCGTATAGTAATGTTTGCTCCATTATACCTTTCTAATTATTGTGTTAATGGATGTATATACTGTCCTTATCACCATGGAAATAAACATATAGCAAGAAAGAAACTTACTCAAGAAGAGATTAAGAAAGAAGTAATTGCATTACAGGATCTTGGACATAAAAGACTTGCATTAGAAACAGGTGAAGATCCTATAAATTCTCCTATAGAATATGTATTAGAAAGTATAAAGACAATATACAGTATAAAACATAAAAATGGTGCTATAAGAAGAGTAAATGTAAACATTGCAGCTACTACTGTTGAGAATTATAGAAAACTAAAAGATGCTGGAATAGGAACATATATATTATTCCAAGAAACCTATAATAAAAAGTTATATGAAGAATTACATCCAACGGGACCAAAGCATAATTATAATTATCACACTGAAGCTATGGATAGAGCTATGGAGGGTGGTATAGATGACGTTGGTATAGGAGTTTTATTTGGATTAAACATGTATAAGTATGATTTTGTTGGATTACTTATGCATGCAGAGCATTTAGAAGCAGCCATGGGAGTAGGACCACATACTATTAGTGTACCTAGAATTTGTCCTGCAGATGAAGTAAATCCAGAAGACTTTACTAATGGAATTTCTGATGATATCTTTGCAAAGATTGTTGCAATATTACGTATTTCAGTGCCTTATACAGGAATTATTGTATCTACAAGAGAATCTCAAAAATCTAGAGAAAGAGTACTTCATCTTGGAGTTTCTCAAATTAGTGGAGCTTCATGTACAAGTGTTGGAGGATATGCTCAGAAGGAAAAGGAAGATGAGAATTCAGCACAATTTGATATCAGTGATACAAGAACCTTAGATGAGATAGTAAATTGGTTACTTGGAATGGGTTATATACCTAGTTTCTGTACTGCTTGTTATCGTGAAGGTAGAACTGGAGACAGATTTATGCAGTTAGTAAAATCGGGTCAAATTTCTAACTGTTGTTTACCTAACGCCCTAATGACTTTAAAAGAGTATCTAGAAGATTATGCATCTGAAGATACAAAAGCTAAAGGCGAAGAGGTCATAAAAAATGAAGCTATGAAAATTCCTAATCCTAAAGTTAAGGGTATTGTAGAGGAACACCTAAAAGAACTTAATGAAGGAAAACGTGATTTTAGATTCTAGTAAATAAGAAATAGAGGGCTAGCCCTCTATTTTTTCATATCTTTAATTATACAAATTCCTTGAGTCATGGTACCCATTGGACAATAAACACACCAAGAACGCGGTTTATAAAGAGCCATGGTAATTATACCTAGGAGAGTTGAGGTTAACATTAAGCTGTAGAAGCCAAAACCAAATTGAACTAACCAAGGGGAAGCGTAGGATAAATCTATGAAGTTCCAAGGTAGTTTAAAGGTCCAAAATATAGTAAGAACTTCTTTTAGAGTATTTGTACCTTGGAAAACTAAATAGGTGTTAAATATGATGTTAATGAACATAGTTAAAAAGAAAATTAAAAATCCGTATCTAAAGTATTTAGATTTCGAAAATTTAGGCATGGGTTTATTTCTTGATAATTTTAGTTTATTACCTAATAAGTCTAATAGTTGTCCTCTACCACAGTATTTATTGCAATAGCTTTTATTTCCTTTAACTATTGAAATTATTAAAGGTACAATAAAACAAATTAATCCTAGCCAAGCAAAAAGTATATTAAACAACCCTAAAATTAAATATAGGGAAGATAGTATCCAAAGATATTCATAAAGATGCCCTTTTTTCTTTTTCATTAGTTACCTCCTAGTTGTTTAATTTCTATAGTAGATGCAGGACAAGCTTTAACACACTTTCCACATCCAACACACCTATCACAATCAACCTTTGAAAAAATGCCCTTGTTAATAGTAATTGCTCCAAGGGGACAGACTTTTTCACAAGCGCCACAGGCTACACAGTAGCTAGTATCCACATAAGCCTTTTTCTTAACAATTTTCTTTTCCATAAATTAAATTCCTCCTGTTTTATAAATGTTGTAGTAAGCATATTATAAAGGTATAATTAAAAGAAAATATGTGATATAGTCACACAGACAATTTTTTAAAGGAGGATTCTACATTGAATAGTTTATATGTGTTTAATAAAAGGCTTGAAGCTTTATATAATGCTTATCCTGTTTTAAAAGAAATAGATTATAGTGATGAGATTATAAGAAAAAATGTAATTTTTAAGAATTTATTAAGTGGAGAATATTTAAAAACAGATAGTGGAAACTGTATAGGTATGTTATTTGTAATAAGTGGGATTATAAAAGTACAAAAGGTAACAGAAGATGGAGATGAAACTAATTTATATAATGTAGAGAGTGGAGAGCTATGTCATGAAGCATTAAGTTGTTTTGTAAATTGTCAATCGCTAAATATTGAAGGAATAGCTATGCAAGATTCTTTAATTGCTATTTTGCCGCCAGATATAGTAAAAGCCTATTTATTAAGAGATTTTAGATTTATGCAAGTTATTTATAAAGATCTATATGCAAAATTTAGAGGGGTTATAGAAAATAAAGAGGCAAGAATTCATGAATCCTTAGAGAAAAGGTTAATTAAATTATTAATTAGTAAGAATGCTAAAATAATTTATACAACCCATGGAGAGCTTGCTTTTGAGCTAGATTCTTCAAGAGAAGTAATAAGTCGAAAACTTAAAGAGCTAGAGAAAAAGGGATATTTATTAATATCAAGAGGAAAAATTCAATTACAAAAGGATTTAAAAGAAATATATGATATATAATTTTAATGGAAGAGTTATCATTGAATTTCAATGGTGACTCTTATTTAGATTTATATAGTTTAAATATTTATAAGATTTAAATAAAATTAATAAGTAATGGTTATCAAAATTTAATATTTATGAAGAATCATGGAAAAAATCTGATAGAATATAAAGTAATTTATATAAATTGAATAGTTATATAATCAGTAAGGAAATTATAATATAAAGATGATTATATAAACAAAAGAAAGGGTGAGATTATTAATATGGAAAACAAAAGTTTAAATAATAGATTTTTTAATATAGAGAAGAAGTTGAACAATGAAATAATAGGTCAAGAAGACTTTATTCATAAGCTATGTACTTATTTTAAAGAAAAGTTTTTAGAGGATAATAAGGGAATATTACTTTTAGCTGGTAAAGGAGGAACTTTTAAAAAAGCTAGTGTAAGACTGTTATTTGAGGAGCTTAACAAAGAAGGAATAACTGAAAATTATTGTATAGACGAAATAGACTTAGCTTCTTATAATTTTAATTTAGGATATAATGCTTTCTTAAGTGACTTATATGAAAGTTTAAATAGTAATTCTCAAGTTGTCATGTTTAAAAATACTGAGAAGGCTTCAAAAGATATATTAAATGTTTTATCAGAAATATATCCTAATACATGTTTAAAGTTAAAAGATAGCTACATAATGAAAAATAAATTTCTTATTGAAGCAGATATTAAAGATAAAGGTAATATAGGAGAATTTATTTGTCATAATAAATTTTTTGTATTTATTTATAATAATGAGGATAATGTATTTGAAGATGAAATTTTAGAGAATAAAGAAGCGGTATTATATACTAAAAGACTTACAAAAGAAGAACAAAACAAAGTAATTAGAAGAGAAGTTTTAAGGTCTATAGATAACATACAAAAGCATATGCAAGTAAATATAGTGTTAGGAATAGAAAATAAAGAGGAAGATAACTTTGGAATTTGTAGTTTCCTTCAAGAAAATTTCAAAGAAGATAGTAATTTTGGCATTAGTGAATATATATCCTATAAAATCTATAAACCAATTATGAATTTAATACAAAAAGAAGGACTTTATGGAGAAGGTCAGATTTTAATATATGTAGATAAGAATGAAATATATTGTAAGTCTGACATTGAAATATATAAACTAGAAAATTATCTAGTGCCTACCCTTGAAGAAGTAAAGTATAAGTTGGATTCTATAATTGGAATAGAAAAGCTAAAGAATTTTATTATAAATGTTGAAAATAACTGGAAGGTACAAAAAATAAGGAAAAGGCTCGGTCTAAAAACTTCAAAGATATCTATGAATATGATATTTACAGGAAATGCAGGTACGGGAAAGACTAATGCAGCTAGAGTTACATTTGAGTATTTAAATGCATTAGGGATACTATCTAAGGGTGTATTTGTGGAAGTTAGTAAAGCTGACTTTGTTACAGAAAACACTAATGATATAGCTAAGAGAACAAATGATATAATAAGCTCTGCCTTAGGAGGAGTATTATTTGTTGATGAAGCATATTCTTTATGTGAAAGCGAAGAAGATAAGATAGGAAAAGAAATAGTAGATGCTCTCCTTAAGGGAATAGAAGATAATAGAGATAATTTAATAGTAATACTAGCTGGTTATGAAAGGGACATGGAAAGATTTCTAAGTATTAATCAAGGTCTAAAATCTAGATTTTCAAATACTATACACTTTAAAGATTACAACCCAGTAGAAATGTATGAAATAGCTGTAAATATAGCTAAATCTAAGGGATATAGAATAGCTAAGAATGTAAAATCAGGTTTAATAGATTTATTTACAAGAAACCAAATTATAGGCAAGAATGATTTAGGTAATGCTAGGTTTGTAAGAAATATAGTAGAAAATGCAATAATTGATGCTTCAAAAAAATATCTAACTAATAGTGATAAGGAAATTGATTTGCTAGATAGAGATAATTTTAACTTTAAAGCTAATGCGAGGTTTGATCTAGAAGAAAAGCTAAATGAAATAATAGGACTAGATGATGTAAAAAAACTATTAAGAAGTCAATATAAGCTTATAGTAGCCCAGGAAAAAAGAAAATCTGTAGGAGTAAATACTAAGATAGAGCAAAATTTGAATATGGTATTTACAGGAAATCCAGGCACAGGTAAAACTAGTATAGCAAGATTGGTAGCTGAAATGCTAAATAGTATGGGATTATTAAAGGTAGGTCAACTAGTGGAGACAGATAGATCTAACTTTGTATCAGAAATTCCAGGAGAAACGCCAAAGAAGACAGAAGAAAAGTTTAAAGAAGCTTTAGGGGGAGTACTATTTATAGATGAGGCATATACTCTTGCTAATGATTCCCTAGGAATTGAAGCCATAGAAACTCTTTTAAAATTAATTGAAGATTATTCAAAGGAAGTAATAGTTATATTAGCTGGATATGAAGAAGAAATGGAAGAATTCTTTGATGTAAATATAGGGTTAAGATCAAGATTTCCACTATGGACTAATTTTGCAGACTATAATCCTAATGAACTTTTTGAGATGGCTGTAAAGCTTGTTGAAGCAAAAGGATTTAAGTTGTCTAAGAATGGATATATAGCTTTAAAGAAAAGTTTTGTAGATATCTATAACAACTCAGATGCACAATCTGGAAATGGTAGAATGGTACGAAACTATGTAGAAAAGTTAATTAGAAATCAAAGCATAAGGATTGTAGAAGAAGACATTAGTTTTTATGAGATGAATCTTATAAATGCTAAAGATGTGGAAAATATAAATGTTATTGATGATGATAACACGTTTAACTTAGAAAGTAGACTAGATATCTTAGTAGGAAATGACCGTGCAAAGGATTTTTTAAGAAATCAATATAAGATTTTAAAGGTTAAAGAAAGAAGAAAGAAGTTAGGGTTAGGTTCAGATATTAATACGTATATGAATCTAGTATTTACAGGGGAAAATGGTACAGGTAAGAAAACAGTAGCTAGTATTCTTTCAGAAATGTATTATAGCAGAGGTGTAGTTAAGGCTAAAAACATTGTAGAGATGGATAAATATGAGTTCATGGCAATGATTAATAAAGGAATAAAAATTGAAGATATATTTAGTAAATTTTCAGGAAAAATATTATTAATGAATAGAGCAGACCTTATTCTAGAGGAGCAGGAATATAATAAAATAGTATCAGATTTCATTAAATTCTTGGATAAAAATAATAAGGTTATAATAATTCTTTCAGGGGAAAAGGAAGGAATGAAAAAACTAGTATTATCTAATCCGGCCTTTAATTATAGATTTCCAACTTGGTTTGATTTTCAAGACTATGATTATAGAGGTCTATGCAACATAGCTTTGAATATATTGAGTAAAAAAGGATATTCCTTATCTGATGATGGAGAAGAAGCACTTAATAAAACTATAATAGACATGTATGGGAATCCTAACTTAGTAATAAAAAATGGACTCATGATAAAACAATATTTAGATAATCTTATAAGAACTCAGAGCATTAGAATATGTGATGAAGAATTTAATAGAGATAGTATAAATGTTATAACCATAGATGATATAGTAAACAGTAAAAAAGAATTTTTAAAAAGAAATATTATAAAATAGTAAAAAGAATAGTAAAGAACTACCTTAAATTATGTTTTGAGGTAGTTCTTTACTTTGGTATAAAATGTGTGAACTAATTGTATAAAATTTGTATTGATAACTAATAAGTATTATCAGTATCTAGGTATGCATTATTACTCCACAAGCTAATTTCTTTCCGGAATTACCAGCAGGTTGGCTAGCAAAGTCATCAGCATTTTCATGGATTATAAGAGCTTTGCCAATAATATCGGGTATAGAAAATCTACTTAAATAAACACTCATAACAGCAGTACCATTTGATGAAATTAGTGGGGGAAGGTCCCCATAATGATAAGGATGGGGCTGATTTGTTGGGTTCCAATGTGTACCGGCAGACATAAAAGGATCTGTTGGATTACCTATACTACAATTCCCGAATTCATGAATATGAAAACCGTGGAAAAGTGATGGCTTCCCTTCAGAGGTGTATTTTGGAATACCATTAACACAAATTCTAAGAAAAATTCCATCACTTAAGGGATAAAATAAAGCTTTACCACTTATTTCAGGTCCTAAAGGTCCACCTTCGATTAATGCAAATGCAGTTGGTTCAAGAATACCGTGATCAGAAATTATGTCACTAATACTAAATTTATCATTTGCCATTCTCATATTAATACTCTCCATTTTATTGATACAATATAATTTATAATATGTTGAAGAGGATTGGTGTGTGTAAATAAATTATAAAAATACATAATGGATATAAGAAAAAAGTGCTAATCTTTTATAAGAACAGCACTTTTTTAAATTTAAACTTCATTTTACATTAGCCATTTACTACAGCTAAGATAGTTTCCTCAGGAGTAAGCAGTGTTACTTCACTTGGAATATTAATATCTTTAGCTAGTAGCTTATCATTAAATTGCATATTAGCTACATCCACTTCAATATATTCTGGAATCTTTTCTACATTTCCTTGAAAATCAAGATATGGTCTAAAGGTTTCTAAAACTAGCCTTTTAGATTCCAAGTTTTCTTGTCCTATATAATTTATAGGAATAGTTAGTTTGATTACTTCATTTGGTTTCACATATTGTAAATCAAAATGTATAATTTCGTGTAGGTTGTTCTTTTGAATATCCTTAACTACACAGTTTAGAGTTTTTTCCTCCAAATCAATAGGTATGATAGAACCACTGTAACTGACTTTTAACATTTTCATTAGTTCTGTCTTATTCATCTTAGCAGAGATAGGTTCCTCTAAAAATTCTCCATAGATTACACAAGGTACTTCTCCCAATTTTCTAAGATTTTTTAAATTTTCCTTTGAGCTTCTTTCATATACTTTATATGTTGTACTTTTCATAATAAATCCCTCACTTACTTTTAATAATTTAATGTTGATTTATTAAGCTCAGTATATAAAATTATCACAGTAAAATTCATAAATGAATTTAAGCACTATTAATTACACACAGAGCTTATACAAAGCCCACATATGCATCAACCTCCTTAAATATACTTATACCATGATAACATATATTAGAAAGAAATCAAAATGAATAAAATATTAATATGGAAAATACTTTACAATATAAATATTTCCATATATAATTATACATAGATATACTATGTATAGTAAGCCGAGGTAAGGGGTGAAATTATGAAAATTAATAAAGAGCTTTTAAAGGGAAGCACAACAATACTTATATTAAGTCTACTTAATCGTAAAAACATGTACGGGTATGAGATGATTAAGGCGATAGAAGAAAAATCTAAAGGAGTTTTCTCATTTAAAGAAGGAACTCTATACCCTATTCTTCATAGTTTAGAAAATGAGAATTTTATAGAAGCTTATTGGGATGAGGGGGAAGGAAAACGTAAGAGAAAATATTACAGAATAACGGAAGGTGGTAAAAAAATTCTCAAGGAAAAAGAAGCCGAGTGGAAGTTATTTAGTTCTACAGTCAATGAAGTATTAGGGGAGGGAGATTTATGTCTACAGTAAACCATCCGAAGATAGAAAAGTATATAGAAGAAGTATGTGAATTGATTAAAAATAGAAGAGTTCATGAAAACATAAAGGATGAACTTATAGATCATATAGAAGAAATTATAGAAGACTACAAAGATGTTGGATTAACAGAAGAGGAAGCTATAGATAAAGCTCTTATGCAAATGGGTTCATCAGAAGCTATAGGCAGAGATTTAAATAAGGTCCATAAAGCGGCTCCAGATTGGATGCTTTTAGGTATAACTGGCTTATTTATATTGGTTGGAATATTTACCTTAGGATTTATTCAGAAAAATAATGCTTCATCACACATGGTAGATTTTAACTTTTTAGGAAAAACCATAATCTATGCTTTAGGAGGAATTATTTTAGCAGCATTTTTGTTAAAAATTGATTATAGAAAGCTTAAAAAGTACTCTAAGTATCTTTATGGTGGGGTAATTATTCTTTTACTATATCAAATTGTATCTGGGCATCATTTGGTTTGGACTATAGGCCAGATGTTTGGCCCTATCAGATCTTATGCTAAGGACATTATTGTATTCCCTTTTTTTCTAATCATTGCGCTGGCAGGAATATTTGATAGATGGAATTGGAATGACACTAAAAGTATATTAAAAGGCACTATTATTGCTTTTGTACCAACAATAGTTTTCATCATTGGAAAGGATTTAGAGAGCATAATTATCTATACAATAGCAGCTGTTACTTTAATGATTATATCAGGGTTGAAATTAAAACATATCATAATTTCCTTTGGAGTTATTGGACCTATAGCTTTATTTTATATGTTTAGTGAGCCACGTGCAATTGAAGGACTTCATCTGTTTTTCAATCCTTCATTAGATCCAATAGCTGGAATTGGAGGGCATTATAATCTATTAGTAGTTTTAAGGGAATCAGCAGGATTATTTGGGCAAGGAGCAGATTTTACACGAGGTATGTTACCGAAAGTTGATACGTATTTTATATTTACGTATATCGTTTATTCCTTCGGATGGATTGCTGGGATAATATTAATTTCCTTAATTTTAGCCTTTATAATAAGAATTGGACTAATAGGAAAAAGTACTAAAGAAAGCTATGGTAAATTATTAGTTAGTGGATTGTGCGCTCTATTTGTAGTTCAATTTCTATTAAGTATTTCCGTTAGCTTAATATTATCGCCATCAGTTTTAGTAAATATGCCATTTATTGGCTATGGAGCAAGTCAATTTTTAATTAATATCACTGCTATAAGTATAGTATCAAATGTGTATAAGTGGAGAAATACACCATATAATGCAAAAATACAATAGTTATTTTAATAATATGAATAAGTAAATCAATTATTATTGTATATTAAAAAATATTCAGTAAAGTTATTGACAAGCTTATATAAGAATGATAATATTTATTAAAATATAACATTCAGGAGAATTAAAATGAGTAGAGAAATTAACTTTAAATCAACAAAAGTTAATATGGCATATTATCTTAGCTATTATAGATAGGGTTTGTATTTATAAACAATTATAGATGCAAGCCAGTTTAACAAATTTGGTTTGTGTCTATGATGGTTAGGAAGTTTTGCTATACTCAAATGTTTAGTGATTAAGCCACATAGATATATCTATGTGGTTTTTATGTTTGATACCTTCTTATTTTACCACATAGAATCAGTCTATGTGGTTTTATTTATTTTAGAAGGGAGATTAGGATATGAAGAGCAGAGAGAACTTTACAAGTAGAGCAGGATTTGTGATATCTTGTATTGGAGCAGCAGTAGGACTTGGGAACATATGGATGTTTCCCTACAGGTTAGGGCAAAATGGGGGAGCTGTATTTTTAATACCATACTTTATTTTTGTACTAATATTAGGTTCAACAGGATTAATTACAGAGTTTGCCTTTGGAAGAGGTGCTGAGGGAGGAGCTCTAACAGGAATTAAAAAAGGGTTTAAGAATAAAGGGTTAAAGGGAGGAACTTTATTTGGATTTATACCAGCCATAGGACTTGTAGGAGTATTTATATTTTATAATGTGGTAGTAGGCTGGATAATTAAGTATTTAGGTCTTAGTCTTAGTGGAAATATAAAAAATATTAATATACCTAAGTACTTTGATAGCTTTGCAGGAAGCGCCCAAACTATACCATGGAATTTATTAGCCATAGTATTAGCTTTAGTAATTGTTTGTATAGGTATTTCTAAGGGAATTGAAAAAATAAATAAAATTATAATGCCTATGCTCTTTGGAATTTTTATATTGTTAGCCATTAGATCATTAACTTTACCTGGAGCTATAGAGGGGGTGAAGTACCTATTAACACCACAATGGTCATACCTATTTAATATAAATACATGGGTAATGGCACTTGGTCAAGCTTTTTTCACAGTATCTTTAAATGGATGCGGAATGGTGGTATATGGTAGTTACATAGAGAAGGATTTAGACATTCCGAGGTCTGCAGTAAGTACTGCTATACTTGATACCATTGCAGCATTATTAGCATCCTTTGTTATTATGCCAGCAGTATTTGCCTTTGGCTTAGATCCAGCATCAGGTCCACCACTATTATTTATAACAATACCAACTATATTTAAGGCTATACCTGGTGGACAAGTACTTATGATATTATTCTTTTTAAGTGTATTATTTGCAGCAATTAGTTCTTCAATAAATATGCTAGAAGGGCCAGTGGAATCATTTATGGCACAAACAAAATTAAGCAGAAAAACATCTACTATATTAATAGCTTTAGTGTCATTTGTATTATCAATACCTTTAAATTTAAATATGAATTTGTTTAGTAACTTTGCAGATGTAATTACTATAGTAATATCACCATTAGCAGCACTATTAGTATTCATAGTATTTTACTTTATGTACGACAAAGAACAGGTGTTAGAAGAAATAAATAGAGGTACTAAGAGAAAGTTAGGAAATAAATTCTTTATATTTGCTAAATATGGATTTACTTCTATAACAGTATTAGTAATAATATTAGGAATAATTTATGGTGGGATATAAATCTTTTATAATAATTTTAGATATTGATTTTGTTATTTAAAAGGGGTCAATAACTATATATTTTAAATAGTAAATTCTCTGAAATCCACATTAACAGAACAACTAGTTAACTATTTCCATAGTTAACTAGTTATAAATATTAATATTTATAAATATTAATATTTATATAGTTTCATAGAATTATAGGTAAATATTTAAATAGTTTTATGAGATGTTAAAGAATTTTTTTATTTCATCAATTCTTTCTAAAGCTATATTATATCCGTGATCATAGGCATGTTTAATCTTATTAAGATCTTTTTCAAAGCTATCTATACCATCTTCTGCAGTAGGTCTTAAAATTATAGCTTTTCCATCTCTTTCAAGTTGTTCACAATACTTAACTCTATCATTATAAAGCTCATGACGAGTAAGAAGTGGCTTTACCAGATTAGGATATTTATTTTTTAAAACTTTAGCAGCAAAAATATTACCCTTACCTAATTCTTTAACATACCCCTTAGGTCTAGTTAGAATAATTAGATGTTTTTTATTTCCATCTTCCATGGCTTTTAATACAGGAATGGGATCACAGATACCTCCGTCAAAATATTCATTATTATTAATTATAGCTGGAGGAAAGAAAAGAGGTATAGCACAACTAGCTCTTAACATATTGCATTTTTCATCTAAATCTTTACCATTTAAATATTCAGTAGCTCCAGTTTTAGCATTAGTCACACCAACTAAAATTTTACCTTCATAGCTTTTAAAGGTATCCATGTCAAAGGGGTAAATTTTGTTAGGTAACTCATCAAAAGCAAAATCTAAACCAAATAAGCTTTTACATTTAAAAAAGTTTCTAAAGCCTATATATCTTTTATCATGTCTATGATTTATTAGAATGTCATAGTTTCTTTTCTTTTGTCTTGATATATATGAAAAGCCGTTGGTAATTCCTGCAGAAACACCAATGCAATAAGGAAACATAATATCATTATCTAAAAGGGCATCCATTATACCAGCGCTAAAAATAGGTCTAAAGGTTCCACCTTCAAGAATTAAACTATTCATGATGTCAACTCCTTAAAATTAATTTTGTAAGTTTATTACTTTTTATATAGCAGTTATTGAGGTAGCTATAATTAAAATTCTTTAGAATAAACTCCATCTTTTATTATACCTATATCACCATAGAAAGTTAAGATATCATCTTCTATTACTATACCATGTCTATCTTCTACAGTGTATATAGTAATATTATTTTCAATAGAATACCTTTTTAGGTCATCCAAATAAAAAGGCCAACGATTTCAATGAGGGATAATTTCAAAATATATCAAGTTTAAACCAGACAAATCCATTAAAATAATGGATTTGGTTATTTTGTGCATTTATTTGTAAAATCAATTAGGATATAATTAAATATAGACTTAAGGCATCTTCAAAAAATAAGTAAGTCAGAATGCTCGTCTATTTTGTGTTATACTGCGTCAACAGAACCCTTAGATAGTGCTACTATCTGCGGAACCTGTTTCCTTGTCTAACTCAAAATATACTTCCCATCTTTGACTTATTATTTATTTTCAGATGCCTAAAATAAATTCTAGAATATGAACTACTATAGTATGAATAAAGGGATAAGAAAGATGAAAATAGATAGATTAGTTTCAATTATAATGATATTAAATAATAAGGAGAAAGTAACTGCCAAGGAACTTAGTGAAAAATTTGAGGTTTCAACTAAAACTATTCAAAGAGATATGGAGATAATAGCAAGAGCAGGAATACCAGTAGTTTCTTATAAAGGTCATCAAGGTGGTTATGGTATTATAGATGGTTATAAAGTTAATAAATCATCTATGACGGGGGATGAGGCTAATCTTCTTAAAAAGATTTTGATAGGAATAAATAAGTCCTATCAAAATAAAGAAGCTACAACTTTAATTAATAAATTAGAGGTAATGAATCCAGAAAAGCACAGTAGTTTAAATGATAGATTAATCATTGATTTCTCTACTTGGGGAAAGAGTGAAAAACTTACTGTTGAGATGAATATTATTGATGAAGCAATTAAAAACAAAAATCCTATAGAATTCGACTATATTAATGTAAGTGGAGAAAAAACTTCTAGACAAATAGAGCCATATAAAATTATTTTTAAATCCTTAGCTTGGTATGTATATGGTTTTTGTACTCTTAAGAATGAAATGAGAGTTTTTAAGGTTAACAGGATGGAAAATATTAAGGTTAGAAATGAAAAATTTATCTATAACGAAAAACTTATGGATGATTTATTTATAGAGAAAGAAGTTGAAAAGATTCAGGTTACTATTAGAATATCAAGCAATATGAAAGAGATGATAAAGGAAGGTTTTCCAGAGTATAAATTAATAGAGGAAAAAGATGGATTTATAATAGCTATTATAAAAGTTCCTAGTGGCAAATGGATTGAAGGCATGATTTTAAGCTTTGGAGATTGTATAGAAGTATTAACCCCATTAGACTTAAGAGAAAGTATAAAAGAAAAAATAAATAACATGAATAAATTATACAAATAGGACAGTATGATGTCCTATTTGTTTTGTTATATTAGAGGAAAGTAAAAAATAGGGGTGTTTAGTAATGATAGAAACAAAGCTAGATTTAAAGAAACAGCAGAAGGACATATTTAGTGTAAAGGAGCATGAATATAGGAAAGTTACATGTCCAAAGTCTTATTATATAGCTTTAGATGGTAAGGGAGATCCCAATAATAATGAGGAGTATCAGAACATAGTTGGAACTCTATATAAAATGGCGTATAGTATTAAGATGGACTGCAAAAAGAAAGGTTTAGACTTTGTTGTCATGCCTTTGACAGGGCTTTGGTGGAGTGAGAATATAAAGGATTTTACAGAAGAACTTAAGGAAAACTGGATGTGGACAATGATGATTCAAGTACCGGATTTCATTACAAAAGAAACTGTAGAGGAAATGAAGGATAAGTTAAAGGGAGAGTCTAATTATATAGATAAAATTAGGTTTATAGAAATTAAAGAGACTGAAGCCTTTGGAACTTTATATATTGGAGCTTACAAGGATGAAGGTGACACTATAAAAAGGCTTCATGAAACTATAAGGGAAGCAGGATACAGAATAAGTGGAAAACATGAAGAAATATACCTTAGTGATCCAAGAAGAGTTGAAGATAGTAAGCTTAAGACAATAATAAAGCAATCTGTTGTAAGAGTTTAGGTATTGTAGTATAAGCTAAGGTATAGATATAAAATGAAGGAGGACTATATATGTACCTAGTAAGTTCATGTCTAGCAGGAGTTAACTGTAGATACGACGGAAGTAATAGTGCGAATAAATATATAGCTAAGTTGGTGAAAGAAGGAGAGGCCATAGCCGTATGTCCAGAGCAATTGGCAGGATTATCTACTCCAAGGCCGTGTTGTGAAATTATTATAGATGAAAATTCCAATAAAAGAGTAGTTAGTAAGGATGGTAAAGACTTAACCAAGAATTTTATAGAGGGAGCAGAGAAAACCTTAGGAATTATTAAAGCAGCTGGTATAAAGAAGGCAATACTACAGTCAAGAAGTCCTTCGTGTGGCTGTGAACTCATATATGATGGAACATTTTCAGGAAAACTAATAGAAGGCAATGGATTAGTAGCAGAATTATTGATGAAAAATGAAATTGAAGTCTATACAGAAAATGATTTAGATAAATTATAATATTATTATTTTAATTATTGGGATGAAAGCTATGAAGATATACTTTATTTTAAAATTAAGTTAGGTGGTGATTAGCATAGAATACATAGAAGCTAAAAAATTAATATCTCAATATATGCCTAATAATTCATGGTTTGATATTAATTACAATATGAATATTTATAAAGGGTGTTGTCATGGATGCATTTATTGCGACTCTAGGAGTGAATGTTATCAGATACAGGATTTTGATAGAGTTAGAGCAAAGGAAAAAGCTATAGAATCCATAGGAAAAGAACTTAAGGGAAAGAGAATGAAGGGTGTAATAGGTACAGGGGCTATGAGTGATCCTTATAATCCTTTTGAAAAACAATATGAGCTAACAAGGGGAGCTTTGAAGGAAATCAATAGATATAACTTTGGCGTTTCTATTGCTACCAAGAGTCCTCTTATTACTAGAGATATGGATATATTAAAACAGATTTCAAAGCATTCTCCGGTGTTAATAAAAATAACTATAACTACCTTTGATGATGAGCTATGTAAAAAGATAGAGCCTAATGTAGCATCTAGCAGTGAAAGATTTAAGGCTATAAAACAGCTTAGTGATAATAGCATATATACGGGAATATTGCTGATGCCAATTCTTCCTTTTATTAATGATTCACAGGAGAATATAAGAAATATAGTTAGAGAAGCTCATAATTCAGGAGCAAAGTTCATATTTGCCTATGGAATGGGCCTTACCCTTAGAGGAAACCAGAGAGTTTACTACTATGAGCAATTAGAAAAACTATTTCCAGGGCACAACCTGGTTAGGAAATATACTCATACCTATGGTGATAGGTATGAGTACGAATCTTCTAATGCCAAGAAACTTTGGAAGACCTTCACTGAGGAATGTGATAAATATGGAATTATATACAAAATGAAAGATATAATTAAAGGTTATAGAAAGAATTATGAAGAGGAGCAACTGAGCTTATTTTGACATAATTTACGCATTGTTATTTATTTACTTAATTTAAAATATTTGCTATAGTGGTTTTATCAAATGTAGGAGGTACAACAATGAAATTGTGTAATTGCTAATTAATTTTCATAATTAAAGATTAATAAAAGAAAGAATGAAATGCCTAATCATTAGGTTTTTTTGTGTACTTCTTTTAAGTTAGCAATTAAAAGACATACATCTTATAGAACTAAAATTGTATTTATATTTTATATAGATATTAAGTTTATTAGGATAGGAGCTATAGTAATTGAAGATTATATATATTTTTTTATTGCATTAAATATATATAGTTCTTATTAGATAAACTTATTTAAGTATAAAATTGATTACGGATTTTTAGGCTACAAGAAAGCAGCGCTTTTTTGTAGCCTTTTGTTTTATATTTAATAAACCAATGGTGGGACTTAAAAAGTTAATTTAAAATATTTTTATTGGAGATGATAATATGTATAAGTTAACGAAAACTGATTATATAAAAGTATTAAGTTTATTACATGAGTTAAAAGAAGAATGTGTATTTGCTCATGCTGTGTTAGAAAATATTCAATATGGGCATATTTATGTGGATGATATAAGTAATCCTAAATGTTGCCTTATAGTTAGCAAAGGAGGTAAATATTTTGTGGCTGGGGATGAAGAAGATTTAAACTTTAGAGAATTCATATGCTCATATTTGAAGAATCAAAGTAATCACTCTAATTACTTTGATTTATATGTATCATCAGAAAAATGGCTTAAAATAATAAATGAATTATTAGAGGGGTGTGTAGTTAATTTATGGCGTTCAATTTATTGCTATAACAGTAAAGAGAATTATAAGACTAACACTTTAAAGTTTAAAATTCCTGAAGGTTTCGTTCTAAAAAAAATGGACGAGTATTTGTATGATAAATATGCAAGAGAAATTGACCAGTCTTATTGTGATATTTGGGGTTCGGCTAAGAAATTTATTGAAAATGGTTTTGGATTTTGTGTATTATGTAATAATGAATTTGTAAGTACATGCAATACCTGCTATGTTGGTGGCGGATGTGCAGAGATTGACATAATGACAAATAGTAAATATAGAGGTAAAGGTTTTGCTTCCATTACATGCTCAGCTTTTATTAGATATTGTCTAGAACATGAGTTAATTCCAACTTGGGATGCAGATGGAGGCAATGAAGCATCAAATAAACTTGCTTTAAAACTTGGATTTGCCAAATCAAAAGATGTTAATATTTTGTGGTGGCATGAAGATGAAGAAATGATTAAATCCTACTTAAAAAAGTATAATTACTTATCTATAACTTCATCTTAATAAGCTAATAGATTTAGTTTAAACCTGTTCATATCTTACCATAGAATATATCTCGATTTTAAATGAAAAGAGTAGTTTTTTTATTTTTATACATTGCTATATAGGTTTAGTGTAAAGAGTATTTGATTTATCTTACTTAACCTATGTTTCAATGTATGATAAAATGTATATAGTATTTAATTAAAAGGGGGAAATGGTTTGTCTTATATATGTTAAGGCAAAATCTATATAGTTAAAATGAAGGATATTAAATCAATATTCTATTGGATAATAGGATTTTTACTTGCGGATGGCTTTAGATATTTACTTAGGGATGTAGATATTCCAGAAATTTTTAAATGGGCATTAGGAATAGTTATAATTCTTGGAGGCTACATTTTTATAAATAAATTATTTATAAAAGATAGAAGCAAAGAAGAAGTATAAGCTAAAGGAAAAATTTATATTAAGGGGATGAAGATATGCATTTTGATGATGAGTCAAAAAAATGGGATACGGAATATAGGGCTCAAAGAGCAAAGAAAATTAGTACTGAAATAGAAAACTATTTGGATGAAAGTAACAATTTGAAAGCCTTAGAATTTGGATGTGGTACAGGGCTTATATCAGAAAATTTAACTCATAGATTTTCGGATATATTGATGATAGATTTATCTGAAGGAATGATGGAGCAATTAAAATTAAAAATAGAAAAAAACAATATAAAAAACATGAAAACTTGGTGTGGGGATTTATTTCAATTTAACGATGATAAAAAGTTTGATGTGATTTATACATCTATGGTTTTTCACCATATAGAAGATCTACCAAAGGTAATAAAGAAGCTATATGATTTGCTAAATAAAGAGGGAAAATTAATAGTTGTAGATCTATGTCCTGATAATGGTGGTTTCCATGATGAAGTACAGGATTTTAGTGGACATAATGGATTTAAGCTTACAGAAATGGAAGGCTTAATAGAAGAAGCTGGACTTGAAGTCATAGGTTCAAAAATATTTTATTCGGGAATAAAGAAAAGTGAAGGTAAGGAGCAACCATATCAGTTATTTAGTATGTGTGGTATAAGAAAGTAAATATATGTTACGAAATTTTCTCGATTATAGAATAGAATTTAGAGTATATGCAATATTTTTTTCTGTTGAAACTACATTATTATTTATTGACTTAATTTCAAATATTTGTTATAGTGATTTTATAAAATATAGGAGGTACAACAATGAAATTGTGTAATTGCTAATTAATTTTCATAATTGAAAATTGATAAAAGAAAGAATAAAATGCCTAATCATTAGGTTTTTTTGTGTACTTCTTTTAAGTTAGCAATTAAAAGACATACCTCTTATAGAACTAAAATTGTATTTATATTTTATATAGATGTTAAGTTTATTACGATAGGAGCTATAGTAATTGAAGATTATATATTTTTTTATTGCATTAAATATATATAGTTCTTATTAGATAAACTTATTTAAGTATAAAATTGATTACGGATTTTTAGGCTACAAGAAAGCAGCGCTTTTTTGTAGCCTTTTGTTTTATATTTAATAAATCAATGGTTAGGCCTCAAAACTTATTTTAAGGAGGCTATATCAATGGATACAACATTGAAGTTTGCACATGAAGAAGATGTAATTTGTGCAATGGAGTTAGTTTATGAACATGAAATCAGAAATATGTTAATTTCAAATATATTTGGGTTAAATAAAGCCTTATCCTTTATTAATTTTGCTTGTATTAATGATACTGATAATGTAATTACAATAGGCTCACATTTAGAGATTACCACATTACTAATATCATATATCTATGCACCACAAAAGTTAGTGACACAGATTTCAGATACAAGTTGTGGTATTGATAATGGAGTATTTAAAAATATCAATGAACTTTTATCAGGTTATAAATATACAGAAATTATTAGCTCTAATTTTGATATAGGACTTGTAGAATATGAGAATGAATCTTTTGACGTATCAATTGTGGGTTTTGCTAATTTAATTAATATCTCAGAAGAAGTACAGATAAACAGGTTTAGTCTTGAAACTGGAATAGAATATGAGATGTTTGAAAAGTTATTAATAAAGTCAAGTAAGTTGTTAAAAAAAGATGGAAGATTAGTAGTACTGACGAAACCAGGATGGATATTAAAGTTATGGAGTTTAATTCATGACCTTGGCTTACAATTAGAATATGATAGCTATAGTCTATATATCGATAGTAATAGGCATCCTAATGAATTTATTTGGTTACGGTTCATTAAAAGAGATGTAAATGTTAAATTGGATTTGCATAAGAGGAATATATTATCTTTGATGAATGATAACAACATTGATAGACTGTATGCTCATAGGAATAATTTAATATTTCCCTATGTGGAGATCTCCTATAGTAATTCTGAAGCCTATGTTAAATTAAATCAGAATTTAGAGTATATGCAATATTTCTTTTCTGTTGAAACTACAGCAAATCTAGCAGAATTGTGTGAAGGGTATACAGCATGTCTAGTTACTCCATCTGTAGCACAGTATGCATATAAGATAAATAAAAATATAGTTCTTTTTGAACGAGATAACAGATTTAGAGAAAATGGAGGTCTAAAGTTTGTAAAATATGATTTAAATATTGGTTTAACAAAATTTTTACAGAATAAATATTTTAAAAAATTTGATAGAATTATATGTGATCCTCCATTCGATATCAAATTGGATGTTTTAGCAAATGATATTGTTGAATTGTTAAGGCAAGATAGAAAAAGTGTTGTTTATATAATATTTCCTAATAACAGAAAGATTAGTTTAATTAATGCTATGAAGGTTAGAGGATTATTATTAGAAGAGGAAACTCAAAAAATAAGTATAGAGTATGCTAGGCCACCCAAGATAGTTAGGGTTAATGGTAAAGATGCCATTCAATTATACAAGTTTACTTGTGTAATTTAAAATATTTTTATGTGAAATGGATCAGTTAAAGTTAAAAATAGAAAAGAATAAATGGTTATAATAATTATCAGTAAATTCGCGCTAAAAATTTAATTGTAAATTTTTCTGCAATTAATTGCTTATATTATTGACCACGTGGTTTGTTTTTGGTAGAATAAGATAGACCTGGTGGTCAATATTTGTTTTTGGAGGATATTATGAATCAAAAAGAGAAAAGTCAGCTCAGCAAAGACAAGATATTAAATGCTGCAATAGCGGAGTTTGGAACAAAGACATATGAAAATGCTTCGCTTAATAGTATATGTAACGATAACAAAATTTCAAAGGGACTTATATATCACTATTTTAAAAACAAAGATGAGTTATTTTTGAAATGTGTTAAGGTTTGTTTTGATGAGCTTGTAGATTATCTTAGCAAAGAAGAGTTTAACCAATTGGATTTTCAGAAGTACATGCAAAATTATTTTGATTTAAGATATCGTTTTTTAAAAGAGAATATTTATTACAGTCATATATTCTTTCATGCAATTTTACAACCACCTATACATTTGAAAGAACAAATCAAAGACTTAAGATCTGATTTTGACACACTTAATATAAGTCACTATCGTATGGCGTTAAGTACTGTAACACTGCGAGATAATATTACAGAAGAAGAAGCAATGGAATACTTTTTTGTTTTTCAAGAAATGTTCAATGGTTATTTTCAAAGTAAAGCTTATGAAAACTTGGACTTTAATTCACTAATAGAAATGCATGAACTGAAACTGTCAAAAATACTGAATATTATGCTTTATGGTATTTCAAAGGAGGAGTAGAAACAATGATATTATTAATTTTAAGGCTTTTATTGGCAATCGCCATTGCTTTTATTGTAGGTAAGCTTGTTTCAAAGATTAAATTACCTGCTATTTTAGGGTGGCTACTTACAGGTATGATACTTGGACCACATGCATTTGGAGTTGTAAATGATGCAGTTTTAAATGCTCATTGGTATGAACCAATTATGCATATTTTAGAATGTGTAGTGGGCCTTTTAATAGGTACGGAGCTTGTTTGGAAGAAAATTAAAAAGTCAGGCAAACAAATTATCATAACAACATTAACCCAATCATTAGGAACATTTTTGGTTGTGAGCTTGGTATTTGGGGTTGTATTTTATTTTGTAGGATTTCCTATTTATCTTGCATTTATATTTGGGGGTATTGCCCTTGCAACTGCACCAGCGCCAGCACTTTCCATTGTACGTGAGTTTAAAACAGACGGGCCTGTAACTAAAACATTAATTCCTATGGCAGCCCTTGATGATATGGTAGGAGTAATTGTGTTTTTTTCAACTATATCTATTATCTCTGCCAATCTCTCTGAGCAAAAACTACCAGCTTATATGATATTACTTGTAGTTCTACTACCAATTATTATTGGGATTGTTACAGGATTTATTTCAGGATTTGTACTGAAAAGAGAACGTTCATCCAAAATAACTATATTACTGCTGAGTACAACTATACTAATATCAGCAGGTGTTGGTTTCATATTTAATGATTTAGTTTTACCAAAACCTGTACTTAACTTTATGCTTATTGGTATGGCTTTCTCAGCAACATTTTCTAACATGATTTCAGAGGAACGTCTAGACCAAATTATGAACTCGTTTAATCCTATTCTTGGTATTTCAATGATTATAGTTATCTTAAATCTTGGAACACCACTTGATTATCATCTGATTTTAGGCGCCGGATTATTTACTGCCATTTATATCATCTCAAGAGCTGTAGGTAAATATGGTGGAGCATTTATAGGAGCGGTTATAACAGATTCGCCAGAAACTGTAAAAAAGTATTTAGGACTCACATTACTTCCTCATTCAGGTGTATCTCTTGTATTTACAGGTATAGCGGTTTCTGTTCTATCAGGGCCAGCACCAGAATATGCTAAGGTTATCCAAGGAACAATTGCAGCGGCGGCTGTTATTAACGAGGTTATCGCAGTTATCGCATCTAAAAAGGCTTTTGAGTGGGCAGGAGAATTCAATAAAAAAGATGAAATCAGCAATGAATGTGATAATATACAGAGAAATGAAAAAAATATAATTGAGAAATCATTATAGAGCTTTGAGACTATTTATGAAATCATAACACAAAACATATTTATTTATACACAGATTTAACCCATAATTATGATTTTATGATAGTCAAGGTCTTGAAACTTTAGATAAAAAAGCCTTGAAATAACATGTGAAAATAAGCTGGTTACAATTGAGGTTTTGCTATACGATATGAAGTAAATAGATAAGCCAAGCCACTCGATATGAAGAAATTCAAATTGAGTGGCTTTTGAAATTTTGATATCTATTTCTCAATAATATTAAATTGTTATGATATATCTACCAGTAAAAAATTATTCATATAAATGAAGCTTTAATAAAAAGAGTCATGCTACTCTTTTTATTTTACTCTACGTCAACTATCTTACCACCTAGGGCATCTTTTACTTCTCTGAATATCTCTTCTTTTAAATCCTTTGTATAACGTTTCCCTTTCATCACTTACCTCCAATCACCTTCTACATTTAAGCTATAATAAAATGTATTAGTAATTTTCCAAACTAATTTAGGGTTTAAGGTGTTGTTATATTTGGATAAATTTTAATTATTTAACAAGTAGGCAAGTTTGTGATAAAGTTATATATATAGAATAATGTATAATTTTATTATTGGAGTTGGAAATTTGGAAGTAACTAAGAATCAAACGATAATTAGTAAAATAAAAATTCACTCATTAAAGTTAGAATGAAGTAATTTTGTGTAAGGTTTGATGAAATATTACTATATGGGGACGAAATTAATGAAAGTACATTTGAAATGGATTGTTGTATCACCAATAAAATTATCAATAGGAAATAAATGTGATAAAACTTCATAAATTTATGATTATTTTTATAGCTTAAATATGCAAATATAAGGTGAAAAGTTAATCAGTTTTTAGTGTAAATACTTATTAGAATAGGAGAAAGATATGGATAATATTAAAATTTTATTAGTGGAAGATGATGAAGCTGTTGCCTTAGGTATTGAATATAATTTAAAAAATGATGGTTTTGAAGTAATAAGAGCTGCAAATATATATAGTGCAAAACAGCTATTTAATGAAGAATTTAAGCTTATTCTTTTAGATATTGGATTACCAGATGGTAATGGATATGAATTTTGTAAGTATGTAAGAGAAAAGAGCAAGGTACCAATAATATTTTTAACAGCATTAGATGAGGAAGTTAATGTAGTCTTAGGCTTTGATCTTGGTGGTGACGATTATATTATAAAGCCATTTAGGTTAAAGGAGCTTTTGTCAAGAATTAAAGCGGTACTTAGAAGGACAAGCAACTCCCCAAAAACAAGACTTATTTCAGGAGACATACAAGTAAATAGTTTAGACGCAAAGGTTTATAAAAATAAAAAAGAAATTATTTTAACATCTGTTGAGTATAAGTTGCTTTTATATTTTATGGGTTATCCATATAAGGTTATTTCTAAGGAAGAAATTCTCCACAGGCTGTGGGATATTCAGGGGGATTTTGTGGATGAAAACACACCTGCTGTGTATGTGAGAAGGCTTAGAGAAAAGCTTGAGGATGAACCATCAAGGCCAAGCTATTTAGTAAACTTAAGAGGTTTGGGATATAAGTGGGACAAAAATGTTATAGAGGAGTAAGTTGTAAAATGAAAGATGTATATAAAAGTGATTTTTTAAAGCAATTTACCTTAGTATGGATTATAGTCGTAACTGTTTTAATAATTACATTAAATATTGTTATTAACATAAGTTTCGAAAAAATTAAAAAGAATTATATAAATGAAAGTTGTGCTTTAATAGGTTCATTTTCAAATACCAAAGCTATTGAGAAAGATAAAGTCGCTGCAATTTTTACACAAGGTGCAAAATATGAGGATTATGAAAGGGGAAAGGGAATTTTGGCTTCTTATGGGTATAAGGAGGACATGGACATCAAATTAATTCCTAAGGTAAATGAATCCTATGAAAGACTGAAATTACATATTAATATTCTAGTGCTCCTTTCTATGGTGATATTATATTTGATTGTATTCTTCTTCTATAAGAAAATTGTTGTCTATGTCAGAATGCTAAACCAGGGAATAAAAAAAGTAGTTGAAGGGGATTTTTCTTTAAGATTTTCATTTATAGGAGAAGGACCATTTAGTGTACTAGCGCATAATTTTAATCAAATGGCAGAAAGGTTAGAAAACGCATTAACGGAGCTTACTAAGGAAAAATTTTTTTTAAAGGACACTTTAGCAAATATATCTCATCAGCTTAAAACACCAATAACCTCTTTGAGTTTGTTTAATGAAGCATTGATTAATAATTCTTCTATGGGTAAAGATGAGGTAGAAAAAATAGGCTGCAAAATGAGAAGCTCCATATATTGTATGGAATGGCTTATAAAAAAATTATTAAAGCTTGCTAAAATTGAAGGTGGGATAGTGGAATATAATAAGATAAATACTAGTTTTAAGGAAACTATAGAAAAAGCTGTGGAGCCTCTATTAATAAGCATAGAAGAAAAAAATATAAACTTCCGAGTTAAGGTTGAAGAAGGCTCATATCCTCATGATAAAGGATGGACAAGTGAAGCTTTAACAAATATAATTAAAAACTCTATTGAGCATACAAAACAGTATGGTGAGATTTCTATTTGCTATGAAAGCAATTCCCTTTATCATAAAATCACCATAAGTGATAATGGAGAGGGTATTGATAAAGAGGATTTACCCCATATTTTTGAACGGTTTTATAAAGGAAAAGGCAGCAGTGGTATGAAAAAGACGGATTCTATAGGAATAGGCTTAGCTCTTTCTAAGAGTATAATAGAAGGTCAGGGGGGCTTTTTACAGTTGGAAAGCATGAAAGAACAAGGAAGTAAATTTATAGTTACCTTTCTTACAAATTTGTAAGAAAGGTATTTATCTTATAGTAAGAATTGAGGTGTATGTTTATAAGTATAGAGGAAAGTGAGGGGAAGACAATATGAAAAGATACATAGAGATATCTAATAAGTATATTAGACAAAATAAAAGGAGAAGTATGGTCAATATAATTGCAATAATATTAGCTACTATGTTTATAAGTGGTACAGGGCACATGATTTATTCTTCTCAACAAAATCTTATTACCATGATAAGAGAAGATGGGGATTATCATGGTAAATTTGAATTAAGGCAAAAGGAAAAATTTCCAGAGATTATGGTGCACTCAGCGGTAGAGAAGGCAACCTTTTGTCAAAAACTTGGAATCGCGCAATTAGGAGAAAAAACATTAGTAATTAATGAAATAAATAGTGATGGTTTTAGCTTATTAGGTATAAGACTAGAAGAGGGAAGATTTCCACAGCAATCTAATGAAATAATATTAAATTTAGACTTTAAAGAGAGCGAAGAGAAAAAGATTGGAGATAAAATAACTGTTAATCTATATGATAATAGAACTGTAGATTATACTATTGTAGGTTTTTCACAATCTACTAATAGCGCTTTTTTGAAGACCTTTAATGGATATGCAGTTAGCAATAATATAGTGGTTGATAATGCAGAAGTTTATGTAAAATTAAAGGAAGTAGGAAAATTAAATAGTAAAATAGACAATTTAGCTATGGACTTTAGTATAGATGCTAATAAAGTTGTAAAGAATGAAGCGCTCTTAACCGCAATGGGGGAAGGTAGAAGCAAAAGTGACATTATAGATTATATGATTTTTTTTATGGTAGCTATTATTGTAATGATTGCAACATTAGTGTTTATATACAATTCATTTAATATATCTACTATGGAAAGAATTAAGGAATATGCACTAATAAAAGCTATAGGTGGAACTAACAAGCAGATTAAAAAAATTATTTTAAGGGAAGCTTTTATAATTGGGGCAATAGCCGTGCCTATAGGACTATTGCTAGGGATGGCAGCAGGTTCAGTGCTATTTAGAGCATTTAATAGTTTGCTGATAAGTAAAGCAATTACTATAAAAACCTATTATTCTCTATATAGTATTTGGGGAACAATAGTAATTACTATTGGTACATTATATTTATCAGTAATTTCCATGATGGGAAAAGTAAAAAAAATATCACCACTAGATTGCTTTACTAATAGAAGTTGTGACGTGAAAAAAGTGATTAAAAGAAAAAGGAATTTAAGTGATAAGCTTTTCAGCATTGAGGTAATTATTGCAAATAGAAATATAAGAACCAATAAGGGAAGATTTAGAACAACAGTGGTTTCAATTGTACTTTCAATAACACTTTTTATTACATTTAGCAGTTTAGTTTGCAACATAGAACAGCTACCTTATGAAGCCTTTCCAGGGCAAATGCATATGGCTGTGCATAATCATTACTTTACTAATGTATATAATGAGAATAACAGTAAAGAAATGATTAAAAGCAATAGTGAACAAATAAAGTTAATTGTAGAGAATACTAAAAAAATTCATGAGGTGAAAGATGTATATAGAATATATCAGGGCATAAGCTCTTATACTTTCATACCTGAAAAGAAAGCAATGGTAAAGGGTGATTCAATCAGTATTAAAGATAACAAATATACTAATATAAGATCTGAAATAGTACCAATTGATTTAAACACTATAGATCAGATTTCGCCATATCTTTCAAGGAAATTTCATAATGAGGAAAAGATGAAAAAAGAAAAAGGAGTTTATATTACTCAAATAAGCTATGAACAAGACATGGAAATTCCAGGTGACATAAAATATAAGAAGAAGGATATTTCAACCTTGAAGATAGGAGATGAAATACTAATAGATACATCAAATTTAATGTATACTAATAAATTTGAAAGTAATGATAATACAGAAAAAGAAGCTATGAAGGTAAAGGTTTTGGGTATAGTTAGGGTGAATCTTTTCGACAGAGAGAGCATTAAAGAGATGTCTCCAGTAATATACATGCCTACGGAGCTTTACAATGAGTTGATTGAAAAGAAATGTGTTAATGTACCTAAGGGTAATGAGGGTGACGTTAATAAAAAATTGGAACTAGATAGATTGCAGCCTGCACAACTTAAAGGCATGGTTGTAAGTTACAAGGATAATGTAACAAATAAGGAAAGAGGAGATATTGGAAAAGAACTAGGGGCTCAATGGTCAGCCCATTATGATGAGGGAGAATATAATAGTAATATAATTTTTGATGAAAAAAATGATAAATATATTAAATTTGGTAAGCTCTTTTACTTCAGTGTTATAGCATTTATAACTATTATAAGTATGGCAAATGTATTTAATATAGTAAATACTAATGTAATTTTAAGAAGTAAAGAATTGACGCTTTTAAGTGTTGTTGGTGCTTCTAGAAATAGTATAAAGAAAATAATGTATTTAGAAGGAATGCTATATTCAATTATAGGAATAATCTATGGAACTATTATTGGAGGAATAAATTCTATACTGCTCAGTATGATGTTTAGAAGTGGACATGATATAGCATATGTATATCCTTATAAGGAAACTTTGATAAGTATAGTGTTTTTCATAGTGGCTTCCATAGTGGCAATATATTTTCCATTAAGGAAAATTAAAAAGGAAAATCTATTGCAGTATAAAGAATATTAGATTAGGGGGAAGTTTAATGTTAATCATAAAGGAACTTTGTAAAACGTATGGAAATGGAGAAGCAAAGGTAGATGCTTTAAAAAATATAAATTTAACCATTAATCAGGGAGAATTTGTGTCTATAGTAGGGGCTAGTGGTTCGGGAAAGAGTACTCTTCTTCATGCTATGGCTGGTTTAGATAAGCCTACAGAAGGTAATATAATTATTGATAATCAGGATATATATACTTTAGATGGAGATAATCTTGCCGTTTTTAGAAGGCGAAAAATAGGCTTTGTTTTTCAGTCCTTTAATTTAATTGATGTGTTAACTTTAGAGGAAAATATACAGCTGCCTGTACTACTAGATCATCAAAAAATAGATAAAGATTACCTGGATGAATTATTAGAGCTATTAGGTTTAAGAGATAGAAGAGATCATCTTCCGTCACAGCTATCTGGAGGGCAACAACAGCGGGCTGCTATAGCGAGGGCATTAATATACAAGCCTTCAATTATATTTGCAGATGAGCCTACAGGAAATCTTGATAAAAAGAATTCAAAAGAGGTAATGGAGCTGCTTAAATTATCCTCTAAAAAATACAAACAAACACTGGTGGTTGTAACTCATGATTTAGAAATAGCTTCAGAAGCAGATAGGATAATTACTCTTTCGGATGGAGAGATTAGGTAACAATCCCCTGAAATTTGTAGCAACTCCTATAAAATAATATTATTACTATACAGTTAAATTAAAGAGTATAGACGAAATATTAGATAAAGCGAATTTAATTTATCGTTATAACTGGACTTGTGTAGATGCTAGAATATATGGAGAAAATCCACCGGCATGTTTAGAGTTAGGAATTGTATTACAAATATTTCTTGACAATAACAAAGTTAAATTATATATTTAAACAAAATTATAATTATATAAAAAGGAGATTTAAGGAGATGTACACAATAGTTCTTAACTAAACTATTAAAATTAAATAGTTTAAAATGCTTTAAAGTTCTAAGATAGAGCTTTGTTTAATGATGCATTTTAAGAACAATATCTTCTATTAAACTCTTTTATATAAAAATTAAATAACTACAAATGCATATATATGAATATATATGATTATTTATATTAAGATAAAATATAGATAAATATATTGTGTATTAAGTTTAATTTGAATGTAATAAAAGATTTTTATGTAAATAAAATCCCTGTGGATGATATTGTTCATCTGCAGGGATTTTTTAAATTTTATATTAAAAAGGGTGGGATGTTTTATGGCATTAACAAAAGTTACAGAAAGGATCTATTTTCTTGAAAATGATAGAGAAGCAGATAGGCCATTAATTGGATATATTAAAGGAGATAAGTATTCCTTAATGGTGGATGCAGGAAACTCGAAAAATCATGTTGAAAAATTTAATAGTTCTATAGAAAGATTAAATTTAAGATTACCTGATTATGTAGCTATTACTCATTGGCATTGGGATCATACTTATGGCATGAATGCAGTTACAGGAAAAACAATAGCATGTGAAATAACTAATGAAAGATTAAAGGTTATGTCTAAATGGCAATGGACAGAAGAAGCAATGAATAAACGACTTTTAACTGGTGAGGATATTGAATTTGCAGATACTAATATTCGTAAAGAATATAAATCTCTTCAAGATATAAAAGTTGTACATGTTGATATAATATTTAAAAAGGATTTAGAAATAAACTTAGGAGGGCTAGTGGTTATTTTAAAAAATGTTATTGCGCCTCATTCAGAGGATTCTGTCATAGTCTATGTACTTGAAGAAAAAGTAGTATTTATAGGGGATGCCTACAGTATAGATTTTTATAATAACTACAAGTATGATTTAGTTAAATTACAAAGTTTTATAAATATGTTAGAGAGTTTAGAGTTTGATACTTGTTTCTTAGGGCACTCATCACCTCTAAAAAAGATAGAGATTATTGAGTGTTTAAAAGCACAATGTAAGAAAATCTCTATAAGTAATGATTAACTATCGTCTAAATTTACTATCAAAATTAAAATAGTGGGATTGACCTAAAGAAAAGAGTTTAGTGAATTGTATTTATAACTGAACCATAGAAGAATATTGTGATAAAATAAATCTAATGATACTGTACAATAAAGGGGAAGTTTATAGTGAAAAAGGCAATAGGGATTTTTGCTCATGTGGATGCAGGAAAGACCACATTTTCAGAGCAATTACTTTATCATACAAAGAGTATTAAAGCTAGAGGAAGAGTTGACCATAAGGAAGCTTTTTTAGATAGCCATAAGATAGAAAGAGATAGAGGAATAACAGTTTTTTCTGATATAGGAATTTTTAAATATAAAGATTCAGAATATTATTTAATAGATACTCCAGGACATATAGATTTTTCTCCAGAGATGGAGAGGGCTATGGGTGTTCTAGACTATGCTATCTTTTTAATAAGTGCAGTAGAGGGAGTGCAAGGTCACACAGAGACAGTATGGCAGTTACTTAGAAAAAATAATATACCTACTTTTATATTTATAAATAAAATAGACAGAGAAGGTGCTGATTTACAGAAAGTTATCCATGAGATAAGAAATACTTTAAGTAGTGAAGTTTGTTTAATTGAAGAAGAATTATATAATTTAAGTGATGAAAATATAGAATTTATAGCTGAAAGAAACGAGGAATTACTGGAAATTTATTTAGATAAAGGCTATGACAACTGCTTATGGATAGATAAATTAAAAGAGCTCATTAAGTCAGAGAAAATATTCATAGCTTTAAAGGGGTCAGCATTATTAGATGAAGGTATAAAAGAGTTTTTAGAGAAGTTTAATAATCTTAGCTATACTAACTATGAAGAGACAGAGGATAATAAAGACTTTAAAGGTAGAGTATTTAAGGTTAAATATGATGAAAAAGGTAATAGAGTTACCTTTATAAAAGCACTTCAGGGTGAGTTAAAGGTAAAAGACGAAATTATATATAGTGTTAATGGGGAAGAAATAAGAGAAAAAATAAATGAAATAAGAGTTTATAATGGGAATATATATGAGAGTAAGGGTAAAATTGTTTCAGGTGAAATTCTTGGTGTTATAGGCATAAGCTCTCTAAGAGCTGGTATGGGTATAGGAGTTTCTGATTTAAATGAGTTTTCTATGATCCCAACTCTAAGAGCAAAGGTTGACTTTGATAAAAGTGTAAATCCTAGAGAAATGTTAAGATACTTTAAGATTTTAGAAAGTGAAGAAAATAGTCTAAATGTAGTATGGAGTGAAGAATTACAAGAGATTCACATTAGTATAATGGGAAAAATACAACTAGAAGTTTTAAAGGATATATTAAAGGATAGATTTGATTTATCAGTGAATTTTGGAACTCCAGAAATATTGTATAAGGAAACTATGGAAGGTGAAGTAGATGGATTTGGTCATTTTGAGCCCCTTCGTCACTATGCTGAAGTTCATTTGAAATTAAAAGAAGGAACTAGAGGATCTGGCATAACATTTAAAAATAAATGTCATAGTGATTTTTTAACTACAGGAAATCAAAACCTTATAAGAACTCATATATTTGAAAGAGAGCATAAGGGAATACTTACAGGAAGTATAATTACAGATATAGAAATAACTCTTATGAATGGTAGAGCTCATTTAAAGCATACAGAGGGTGGAGATTTTAGAGAAGCAACTAAAAGAGCTATTAGACAAGGGTTAGAAAGCACTAAAAATATATTACTAGAACCTTATTATAAATTTAAAATAGATGTAGATGTTAATTTAATGGGAAGGGTTATTAGTGATATTCAAAAGATGAGTGGTATTTTTAATGAGCCTAGGAATTATGGGGAAAGAATTATAATAGAAGGAAGGGGACCAGTAGCTACCTTTATGAATTATGCCTTAGAGTTTCAAGCTTTTACAAAAGGAAAGGGAAGTCTAAGTTTAGTATTTCATGGATATGATATATGCCATAATTCAGAAGAAGTTATAGAGGTTAAAGGATATAATAAAGATGCAGATCCGGAATATACGTCTTCTTCTATTTTCTGCGCTAAAGGTGTAGGATATGCAGTACCTTGGGATCAAGTCAAGGTACATATTCATTGTCTGAAATAAAACTTTATTAAAAATTTAATAAATACAGTATCTTGTGGTATGCTACACAAGATAAAAAGAATCTCATCGTTCAGTTGGTGGATTATGAGGAATTGAAATCTGAAAACGAGCGATTAAAACAGAGATTAGCAAAACAATAACTATTTAGACAAATCACAGTTTGTTGAGATGATGATATAAAGTGAAAATACAGAATCTGGAGGAAATACATATCATGAATGATTTTGATACAATAACGAATCTGGCAATGGAATTACAATCAATAGCTCAAATTGGTCTGACTTATACGAAAGATATTTATGATAAAGAGCGTTTTGAGAGAATAAGAGAAATATCTGCAGAATTAATGGCAATAAAGACAGGATTTCCGATAGAAAAGGTGAAAGAATTATTTTGTAATGAAACAGGATATCAAACTCCTAAAATAGAAACAAGAGCAGTAATCTTTAAAGAAAA
The DNA here is from genome assembly GCF_039521425.1 of Clostridium subterminale. Classification (NCBI taxonomy): domain Bacteria; kingdom Bacillati; phylum Bacillota; class Clostridia; order Eubacteriales; family Clostridiaceae; genus Clostridium; species Clostridium subterminale. The sequence goes on along the minus strand of NZ_BAAACI010000007.1, from coordinate 322,430 downwards.
TAGAATATTGCTTGTAAAAGAAAAGGGGAAATGGTCTCTTCCTGGTGGATGGGTTGACTATAATGAGTCAATTACTTCAAACACAATTAAAGAAGCTAAAGAGGAATCAGGATTAGATGTGAAACCAATAAGGATTATTGCGATACAAGATAGAAATAAACACAATGTTCCCCAATATGCTTATGGGATAGTTAAGGTCTTTGTTCTGTGTGAGGTATTGGGTGGAAGTTTCCAGCAAAACAATGAAACAACAGAAAGCAATTATTTTTCTCTTGAGAATTTACCTATTTTAGATGAGGATAAAAATGTTTACGAACAAATAAAAATGTGTTTTGACGCAATAAAAGATAATAAATGGCAAGTTGTTTTTGATTAAGGATTTTGCTAAATTCCAATTTGTCAAATTGAAAAGAAAGGAGAACGTATTGGACAGTATTTTGTGTATAATAAGTAAAGATTACTGTGAAATCAATGCTTTGAAACATATTATACAGTCATTTACTAAATATAAATAAAGGAGTGATAATTATGGAAAATGAAATCGATATAGTTGTATTGATGCCTATGGAAGAAGGACAGATAAGTGAGTTAACGTCAGTTGCTCCAGGGGCTAACTTTATATTTTCTTCAGCAAAGGAAATAAATAAAGCAACTCTTGAAGATGCTCATATAATTATTGGGAACCCACCAGTTCATATGGTTAAGGAATGTAAAAAGTTAAAATGGGTACAACTTAATAGTGCAGGAGCTGATATGTTTGTTAAGGAAGGTATACTTCCAGAGGGAGTGAAATTAACTAATGCCACTGGCGCTTATGGATTAGCTATATCAGAGCACATGATAGGGGTTTTACTTTCTATATATAAAAAGTTATATCTTTATAGGGATAATCAAAACAATAATCTTTGGAAGGATGAAGGTGAAGTTAAATCTATTTATGGATGCACTGCTCTAATTATAGGACTTGGAGATATTGGAGGAGAATTTGCAAAGAGAGTTAAAGCACTAGGTGGATATACTATAGGAATAAGAAGAAGTGATACTAGTAAACCTGAATACTTAGATGAGCTATATCTTATGGATAAAATTGATGAGGTATTACCGAAGGCGGATGTGGTAGCACTAAGTCTACCAGGAACTAAGGAAACCTATAAATTATTTTCTAAAGAGAGAATTGCTAAAATGAAAAAAGATTCAGTGCTTTTAAATGTAGGTAGAGGTACTGCTATAGATACAGAAGCTCTTTGTGATGCTTTAGAAGAGGGAAGGCTTTTAGGGGCTGCCTTAGATGTAACGGACCCTGAGCCATTATCAAAGGATCATAGAATTTGGGATATAAAAAATGCTATAATTACACCTCATATTTCTGGAGATTATCATCTAAAGGAAACCCATGAACGTATAGTCAGAATTGCTACTCACAATTTAGAGTGCTTTATAAAGGGAAAAGAACTTAAAAATATAGTTGATTTTTCTACAGGATATAGAGACTTAAAGACAAAGTAATCCTAGAAATTTATTTACACAGTAAGGTAAGGGAGAGAGATACAATGGATAAACTTTATTATAAAGATCAATACATGAAGGAATTTGTGGCTGAATTAGAAAGAGTTGAAGAAAGAGATGGGAAATTCCATGTAGTTCTAGATAAAACAGCTTTTTTCCCAGGTGGTGGAGGTCAATTTTGTGATTTAGGACTTATAGAAAATGAACCTGTACTGGATGTTTATGAAGAAGAAGGTGTAGTATATCATGTTCTTAATAAGAAACCTATAAAGCTTCATAAACTAAAGTGCTCTATAGATTGGGAAAGAAGAAGGGATGGAATGGACCAACACCTCGGTCAGCATGTGTTATCAGGATGTTTTTATAAGATATTCAATGCAAATACAGTAGGTTTTCACATGGGAAGGGAGATATGTACTGTAGATATAGAGGGAATATTAGAAGAAGAGAAGATAAGAGAAGCTGAGAGAGCTGCAAACTTAATTATAGGAGATAATCTTCCAGTAGAATTTTTAGTTCCAGATAAAAAGGAGTTAAAGAAAATGGGATTAAGAAGAGCATTACCTAATACTAATGAAGAAATAAGAGTTGTTAAGATTGCAGATTTGGATATTAATGCTTGTTGTGGAGTACATCCAAGCTCTACTTTAGAACTTAGAATGATTAAAGTGAGAAGATGGGAAAAGCACAAAGGAGCAACGAGAATAGAATATGTATCAGGAAAAAGAGCTGTGGAAGATTCCTTTAAAAAGGATAGATTTACTACCAGCGTATGTAGATATTTAAATGCTAGCGAAGACGAAGCTATAAATGGAATTAAGAATTTGAATGAAAAGCTTAAAGAAGTTTTAGATAAGAATAAAAAATTAAGTGAAGAAGTAGCCGCCTATGAAGTAAAAGATATGGTTGACCAAGGTGAAAAAATTGGTGATATAACTATAGTTAAGAAAATATATGATAATGAAGATACAAAGTATGTTAATAAGGTTACTTCAAAGATTATAGAAAATGACAATACTATAGCTTTAATGGCCATTAAAAATGGGGAAAGAGCAAATATTATCTTTGCTGCATCAAAGGATTTTAAAGGAATATCTATGAATGAACTTTTAAAAGATGCAATTACATTAATTGATGGTAAAGGTGGTGGAAGTAGCCATCAAGCTCAAGGTGGTGGAAAAAATAATAGTAATCTCCATGGAGCTCTAGATTATGCTATAAATAAAATAAAAAATAAATAACAAAGCAAAGAGCAGAATTCATTTTAGGTTACATTAACATTTTATAATTGAGTACATAATATATACGTATACAATATTATGGTGGAGTAATTATGAAATATGTAAAAGGTACATTAAGGGCAGTTAAAGGTAGATTAAACTCTATAAACATGAGAATAAAGGATGCATATAGGAGTGACTATAATACAACAGTGACACAACGAGTAAATTCAAAAGGATTGAAAAGTAATACTGAATATTTAATATATGTAGAGCTTAATAAATTTAAGACTAATGTATTTAAAAAGAGTGGTAATCAGTGGTCCTTATTAAAGTCTTATATATGCTCAATAGGAAAACCGTCTACACCAACTATAAAAGGTACCTTTAAGGTTGGTATAAAAGGCCCATACTTTGGGGTAGAGCACGGTTATATATGCTATTATTATACACAAATCAAGGGGAATTATCTTTTTCATTCTATAATATATAATTTAGATGGAACAGTGAGAGATGGAAGATTAGGTATGAGGATTTCAGATGGATGTATAAGACTTGCAAAGGAAAATGCAAAATGGATATACGATAATGTTCCAAAGGGAAGTACTATTTATATAGAATAGGTTAGGAATCTTCAAAAAATAAATAAGTCAGAATGCTCGTCTATTTTGTATTATACTGCGTCAACAGAACCATTAGATAGTGCTACTATCTGCGGAACCTGTTTCCTTGTCTAACTCAAATATACTTCCCATCTTTGACTTATTATTTATTTTCAGATGCCTTAATTAAAAGGGATTTTCACAAAATAAGCTAAATCTTAGATAAATGCTGAGCATGCACTTATATTAAAGTGTAAGCTCAGTATTTTATAAAGATTATTAAATTATTTTGTGAAAGTTCTTTTTTATTTAGAAAACTGTTAAAAATAAGTTATAAAGAGTACTATTAATCCCTTGAAGTTTTGTTATAATTGTTATATTATATATATAACAGTTATAACAAATAAGGTGGTATGTAGAATGTTAAAGATAAATAATTTTTCAAAGGCCTATAGCAATAGTAAAAAAGCAGTAGATAATATATCTCTTGAAGTGAAACCTGGAGAAATATTCGGATTTATTGGTCATAATGGTGCAGGTAAAACTACTACTATTAAAGCAGTAGTAGGAATTTTAGATTTTGAAGAAGGTGAGATTTTAGTAAATGGTAAGTCTATAAAATCTAATCCAATAGAATGTAAGAAAGATATAGCTTATATTCCTGATAATCCAGATTTATATGATTCTTTAACTGGTATTCAATATTTAAATTTTATAGGAGATATTTTTAAGGTGTCAAAGGAAGAAAAAGAATCACTTATAAAGAAGTATAGTGAAGCCTTTGAGCTTACAAAGTCTTTAGGAGATTTAATTTCATCCTACTCTCATGGTATGAAGCAAAAGTTAGCTCTTATATCAGCATTTATTCATAGGCCTAAATTATTAGTTTTAGATGAACCCTTTGTTGGACTAGACCCTAAAGCTGCACATATTTTGAAAGAATTCATGAGGGAGCTATGTAATGAAGGTGGAGCTATATTTTTCTCTACCCATGTACTAGAAGTTGCTGAAAAATTATGTGATAAAATAGCTATCATTAAAGGTGGAAAGATAGTAGCTTCAGGAGATACCAATACAGTTAAGGGTGATGGTAGTCTAGAAGAAATATTTATGGAGTTGATTGACAATGAGTAATCTAAAAATTCTATTAAAAAATAGCATTATGAACAATTGGGGAATAAATAAGTTCCTAAAAGAAGAATCAAAGAGTGAAAGAATAAAAAATATTTCAATATTTTTGGCAATATTACTAGGAATATTTTCCGTAGGTATGTTAATCGTAATGTATTCCTTAGCTATAGTAGATCAATTAGGACAATATGGATATTTAAGTCTTATTTTAATGAGTGCAATGATTCTTAGTACTATGTTTTCATTTTTTACCTCTGTATATAAGGCTCAGGGAGTTCTATTCTCTTCAAAAGATTTTGAAACTTTGATGAGTTTACCAATAAAGCCTAGTATAATCTTAGCTAGCAAGATGATTGAATTATTATTATTAAACTATTTATTTGTAGCCTTAGTAACAATTCCACCATCTATAGTTTATTTTATGAAGGCTGACACCAGTATATTATTTTTTATTTATTTATTAATAGGTATAGTTTTTATTCCTCTTCTACCTATAGTTTTAGCAGCTATCATAGCCTTTGCTATTAGCTATATATCTTCAAGGATGAAGCATAAAGCTCTAATTCTAAATATGGGAACTTTGATAGTTGTAATTATAATTGTGATAGGTTCATTTAAAATAGATAAAATCATAAATATGGTCATAGCAAACAGTGCATCTATAATTGAAGGAATAAAAACTATTTATCCACCTTCTTATTATTTTACTGATGCTTTAGCTAGTTTAAATTTATTATCCATGGTTAAGCTTATTCTATGGTCAATAATTCCATTTATATTATTCTTAATAGTCTTTGGTAGAAGCTTTAAATCAATAAATTTAAGATTAGGAGAAACCTTTAAAAAATCTAATTATAAGTTAACAACTTTAAAATCTAATACATTGAGGGGAGCACTAATCAAGAAAGAATTTAAGAGATATTTTTCATCTTCTATATATGTAACTAACACAATAATAGGGGTAGTTTTAGTAACGGTAGCTGCCGTGGCTTGCTTAATTATGGGAGGAGACTTCGTGCTAGATCAGATGGCACAATCTAGTGATACAGACATTCAGGCAATAGCACCATTATTAAAACAGGTAATGCAATTTGCACCACTTATAATAATATCTTTTGGTGTAGGATTGACCTGCACTACGGGCTCAGCTATATCTATTGAAGGAAAGAATCTATGGATTTTAAAATCTTCTCCACTAGAAGTTAAAGATATATTTATAAGTAAGATAGCTGTTAATATTATTTTACTAGTACCTGCAATAATCTTTGATACAATTATGCTTGCTATAGCTTTTGATTTAACTTTAATAAATTTTATGTGGACTATATTAATTCCAACACTACTCGCAATATTGGTGTCAGTAGGAGGGTTATTAATTAATTTATATTTTCCAAAGCTAGACTGGACTTCAGAAGTACAAGTAGTAAAGCAAAGTTTAAGTTCCATGATAAGTATCCTTATGGGAGGAGTACTTGTAGCTGTGACTATTTTTGTAACTATAGGAATTAATAAGGTTTTTGCAATTACAAATGTTAATTTATATTTAGGAGTTATAGCATTATTATTATTTCTTTTGATATTATTAGTATATGCATTATTAAAAACTAAGGGAGAAAAGTTGTTTAATAGATTAAGCAGCTAAATAGGAGATGAGGCTTTGATTTTAAAAATAGATTTTGATTCGGAAATACCTATATACGTCCAGATAAAGAATCAGGTAGTAGAAGGGATAGCTAAGGGAGAGTTAGAAGAAAGTGAGGAACTTCCTTCTGTTAGGGGACTGGCCGATGATGTTGGAGTGAATATGCACACTGTGAATAAGGCATATTCTCTTTTAAAGGATGATGGCTATATTAAAATAGATAGAAGAAAGGGTGCTTTCATATCTCTTAACTTAAAAAATTCTGATGAAAGCTTTAAAGAAAACCTAAATTATGAACTAGAATATTATATGGCAGAGTGCTTCAATAGAGGCATAAGTAAAGAGGATATAAAGATTTATATTGATACCATTTTTAGTGGTTTTAAGAAGGAGGATAGATAATATGGATAGATGGTTATTCTTAGCATTTATGAACTCCTTGCTTTTAGTTATATTTCTAATTAGCTATTTTATAAATAAAACATCTAATAATGGTATTTTCTTTGGGGTGAGATTTCCCAAGGAATATCAAGGAGAAAAGGAACTAAAGGATATAGAAAAATCCTATAGAAAAGTTATATCTACTATCTTCTTAATCATGTTTATAGGGGTGAACATCCTATTCTTTAATCTTAATAGCTACAGTGAAGATATCCTAGGAGCTATAATGGGTATAACAACTGTGGGAAGTCTAGTAATAAGCTTTTTAGTGTATTTACCATATTATAAAAAGACTAAAATATTAAAAAAAGATAGAAACTGGACCTATGCTAAAAGAAATGTAGTAGTTGTAGAAACTACTTTAAGAAAGCCTAAAAAAGATGAGAAAATAAAACCTATAGATTCAAAATGGTTTCTAATGTTATTTTTATTTCCATTAATAAGTATTGGATTAACTATGTATAAATATGATGCATTACCTAAGATAATGGAAATACCTTATACTAGCTTTGGTGAATTTAATAAAGATACCTTAAGAGGATTTCTTATAATATATCAATTTCCAATGGTTCAGATTTTCTTAGCAACATTATTATATGGAATAAATAAAGTAATCATTAGTTCTAAGGTTGATTTAAATAGTGGAAGTATTGAAAAAGCTATTACGCGAAAAAAGAAGTTTAAAAAAATGGGATCAATAATAATAATGATAATGGCACTTGAAACACTCATTTTATTTTCATTAATTCAGGCATCTATATTATTCAATTTTGATTCAATGATAATTAACTATATATTTATGATAATTCAGATGATAACTATAATTATATTTATCATTGTTTTTATAAAGGTTGGTCAGGGTGGAAGAAATATAACCACAAAAGATGAAAAAGATGAGCTATATAAAGATGATGATGATAAGTGGATATTAGGAAGCATATATTACAACAAAAATGATCCAGCTTGGATGGTAGAGAAAAGGTTAGGTGTGGGTTGGACTGTAAACTTTGCTCATCCAAAGTCTTGGGTAGCTGTAGGCGGACTTGTTGTATTTATAATAGGTAGTATAGTTATGTCTATATTACTTAAGTAAAATGAATTCATGTGTTTTAAATATTATTAAAAATAAAGCTAGAATTAAAGGAGCTACTAAAATGTCAGAAATAAGTTTAATTTCAACGTAATGAAATTATAACTTTAGATGATTTAGTAGCTCCATAATTTTAAAAATTATGGTTCTTCAGTGTTATAGCGAAAATATAAGTTATCTAAGTCATCTTTTTTCATGAGCCTTTCAACTAAATAACCCATGATAATTACTCCAGGTACATTAATCATTAGTCTTGACAGGGTAAATACATAACCTATAGCAGAAATTTCAAAGAGTAATGTAGAAATTTTAGTAACACACCAAGCATTCATAAAAATAATGATATTACTAAATTTAACTCCTTTTTTCAAAAGCATTGCAGTAAAAGGAAATGCAGCATACATGGGTCCAGCAGCTATAGAGCCAATAAGAATAGCAATTAAAACACCAGTAAATCCAGAGTCCTTCCCCATGTATTTCATTAATGCTTCCCTTGGAACCCATACATCAATAAGGCCAAGAAGGATCATAATAGGTGGAAGTACTGATAACATCTGAATAAAGCTAGATTGAGCACTAATAAAGCTCTTAGCTCCTAAGTCCCAATTAAAGAAGAATACTAAGATAAGGATAAATAAACTTAAAAGGAAAAAGGAATATCGCTTTAGAAAGTTAAGTAGTTTAATCAAAACAAAGTCACCACCTTTCCAATGAAGAAAGCTACTATAAAGGCAAAGATAAAGGCTATAAAGTTTCTAAGAAAGGCAGCTTTTTTACCTATATATTTTGCTTCTAAGCTGTAAGTCATAATACCGACCATAGTAAGTGTGGAAATTAAAGCGCCTACTTGGGGATAACCGGCTCCACTTTCAAGTAGGGTATTGCCTAAAGAAAAAGCTACAAAGGTAGGCATCATAGTTATTGAGCCTATAAGAGAAGAAATAATAACTCCTAAGAATCCAGAATTTGATCCAATTAATTTAGATATTGTATTAGCATCTACTATAGCAAGGAGAATTCCTACAGTGATAATGATACCTAGAAATTGAGGCATTATATTTTCAAAGGATTTAAGGGAAATTTTAAGAGCCTTAATAGTTTTCTTCTTATCTTTAATTATAGAAAGAAGAAGTAGTATTAAAGCTAAAGTATATAGAATAACACCTGTCATAACATCACTTCCAATAAGTATATAAAATATATTATGCTATTTAAAATAATTAGGTTACCTAATCTATAGTATATTATTTATATGTGTTTGTAAGTTATAATAAATATTATGGTGAAGTATGAAAATATGTTGATGATAAATAATATAGTAGGTATAAAGACTAAACATTACTAATTCAAAATTTAAATATAAGAAATAAAACAAATTATACTAATGAGGGAAGAAAGATTATGGAGATATTTACAATAGGACATTCTAATTATACTGTAGAGAAGTTAATTCATATGTTAAGACATTATAACATTGACTGTGTAGTAGATATTAGAGGAACTCCTTATTCAAAGTATAATATTCAATTTGACAAAGAAACCATAAGGCAAACTTTGACAAAGGAAGGCTTTATTTATATCTATATGGCTAAGGAATTAGCTGCTAAGAGAGAAAATAAGATATCCTACTATGATGAAGGTTATTCAGACTTTGAGAAGGTAGTATATGAAGAAGACTTTATAAAAGGTGTTGAAAGATTAAAAAATGGATGTGAAAAGGGATATAGAATAGCATTGCTTGGAGCTATGCAAGATCCTATAAGATGTCATAGAAGCATCTTGGTTGGAAGGGCTTTAAGAGATAATGGATTCACAGTAAGACATATATTAGATGATTACTCTCTAGCTTCTCAAGAAGATATGGAAAGAAATCTATTAGATAAATATTTTAGTGGTAGAGATCAAATTACTATAGATAATATCCTTGGAACAGCACCCGCAGAGAAAGAATTAATAGAAGAAGGTTATCGATTGGCCAATAAAGAAATTGGCTATAGAATTGAACATTTAAAATGATAATATTTATAAAATAATATAAGGGGTTTTCTTTGGAAAAAGCCCCTTATATTATTGGTTAAAAATCTTAGATTTTTATTACTTATGCTTCGAGAATTTCTTCTTCATTACAGGTAGTATCATTTTTATCCACTATAAGATTATAAGTTAAACCTATAAGAACTAAGATACCTCCAATAATCTTTCCAATAGGTACTGTACCTATGGTGATATAGTCAATTATTATACCCGTAAATAGTTGACCGATAAATATAAATAGAGTTAGATAAAAAGAAGATATTCTAGGAGTCATATAGTTGGAAATAACTATGGTGATAACTCCTAAAAGACCACCTAGATATGCTAAGAACGGTATTGAGTGAAAGTTGCTAAGGGAGGAAGGAAAGGTTTCCTTGCTGAATATAAGAAATATTATTGAGAACAGTAATCCAACCACATAGTTAAAAAAAGTTCCTTGAAATATGCCAATTCTTTCAGCTAAATTAGAATTTATAGTCCTACCTATAACAATAGTTACTCCAGCTAAAATAGAAATTATAATATATATCATTATTTGCCCTTAATAAAGCTACTGTAAAATAACTTTATTAAAGTTCACCTCCTAGTATTATTTAAAAACAGTCATAACAATGATACCTACAATCATAATTGATAATCCTATGAATTTTTTACCATTGAATTTAATCTTTTTCATTCCAAGTAAGCCATAGTTATCTATTACAATTGAAGAAATTGCTTGCCCCAGTAGTCCTAGAGAAATGCTTAAGGAAGCACCAAGAGCTACAAAACTTATATTGCTAAAAAGAACTGTAAATACACCTACTGCACCAGCGCTATACCATAGAATAGGAATGTTCTTTTCAATTTTTAACTTTGACTTAGTAGCAAATAATACAATAATAATAGTAATTAAACCAACTATATGAATAATTACAGTAGAAGAATAGTTTCCTACAGTATTAGATAAGGTTCCATTAAATACAAGCATTACCGAGATTAATGCACCTATAAATACAGAAATCAAAATATTCATGACAAGCCTCCTTTTATTTATATATTGAATTTAGCATAAAGTAGTTGAGAATAACTATGACATATGTCATAGTTGTATTAAGAAAACATATAAAATAATGAATAGTTATAATAAATGATTTTACTAAAGTAATTTATAGCATTAGGCATCTGAAAATAAATAATAAGTCAAAGATGGGAAGTATGTTTTGAATTAGACAAGGAAACAGGTTCCTTAGATAGTAGCACTACCTAAGGGTTCTGTTGACGCAGTATAATACAAAATAGACGAACATTCTGACTTATTTATTTTTGGAAGATGCCTTAATAAAAATAGGAGAATAATATGAAGAAAATAAAGAACCCAGAACTTGTAGATAAGTATATAAATAAATATAATATTGATGATATTTTTAGTACCAGTATGAGAGAGCATATGGAGTTATTTTACTTTAAAAGGAACGAATATATATGTAAAGAAGATGAGAATATAGACTATTTATTCTTTTTTGTAGAAGGAAAAGCAAAGATATATATTAGTCTAAAAAATGGTAAATCTCTTTTAATAAACTTTTATTATCCTTTTATGGTACTAGGAGATTTAGAGTTAATTAATCTTACAAAGGCAACCACTAACATGGAAGTCATAGAAGATGCCTATTGCATTGGATTACCTCTTAAGAAGGTAAGAGATGAGCTATTAAATGATGCTAAGTTTTTAAGGTTCATATGTAGTTCTTTAGGAAATAAAATGGATACTTCATCTAGAAATGGAACAATAAATTTACTATATCCCTTGGAAAACAGGTTAGCAAGTTATATGATGGCAACGAGAGGGAACGGAAATAGAATTCAATTTGATGAAACCTTAACAGAAATTGCGGAATTACTAGGCACTAGTTATAGACATCTATTGCGTACTATAAATAATCTAATAAATAAGGGAATATTAAAAAAAAGTAAGTATGGTTATGAGATTATTAATGAAGAAATGCTTAATAGTCTAGCTATAGATTTATATAAATAGGTAATTTGGATGGTATACATAAATATTTTAGGTTATATTAAATTCTAAAAGTGAAAAGTATTTAAAGAAAAGTTGCATTTAATTATTTACAAATATGTATATTTGATGTATACTTGGTATATATATTGATATAATAAAAATATAAATCAAATTTGAAAGGAGTTGTTGTATTATGATGAACATAGAAAGATTAATAATAGATGAATTTTATACAGCCGCTCCAAATTTAAGATTTAAATGTTAGTTTCAGTGGATTTATATTAATAATTATATTTAGTTTGCATGCTTAGAAATATAATAAGATTATAATCCTAAATTTATAACTATATTTAATTTGAACTTGTGCCTTGGAGTAGCTTAATCCAAGGTTTTTTTGTATGCAAAATAAAGTGTTTTAAGTTGCAAAGCTGCTACAGTAAGAATTTAAAGTGCATAAGTTCAAAGTATATTAAATAAAGTATAAAGTTAGAAAGAGGGATTATAAAGTTGAAAGAAAATAATTTAAATCAATATTCATTAGGTAGAGTGTATACTCAACATAGAAATTTATACAAAATAATATCTGAAAAGGGAGAAGTATCAGCTACCGTATCAGGAAAGTTACAATATGAATTAATTAATAAAAAGGACTATCCAGTAGTAGGAGATTGGGTTAATTTTGAAGAGCTAGGACATGGAGAAGGAATAATTCATAAGATTCAGGAAAGAAAAACTCTTATTTGTAGAAAGGTAGCAGGAGCTAAAAGTGAAGAACAGGTTTTAGCTGCAAATATAGATAAGATTTTTATAACAATGTCTTTAAATAATAATTTTAATCTAAGAAGACTTGAAAGATATATTAATATAGCATGGGATAGTGGTGCTACCCCTGTTATATTGTTAACTAAACTAGATTTATGTGAGGATTTAGAAGATAAGTTATTAGAATTAGATGAGGTGGCATTAGGTATAGATAAGATAAGTGTAAGTTCTTTAACTGGAGAAGGTGTAGAGGTAGTAAGAAGTCTTATAAAAAGTGATGACACTGTAGTTTTTATAGGATCTTCTGGTGTTGGAAAATCAACTATTATAAATAGATTGCTAGGAGAAGAAGTACAAATCACTAAAGAAGTTGGAGAGTATGATAAGGGAAGACATACTACAACTCATAGGGAGTTATTTGTATTACCAACAGGAGGAGCTATTATAGATACTCCAGGTATGAGAGAACTTCAGATAAGTCAGGGGGATGTAGAATCTACATTTAGGGATATAGAAGAGCTTGCATTAAAATGTCATTTTTCAGATTGTAAGCATAAAAGTGAACCTAAATGTGCTGTGCAAGAAGCTATTGAAAGAGGAGAATTATCTAGGGAAAGATTTGTAAGTTATGAAAAAATAAAAAGAGAAATAGCCAATGAAGAAAAACGAAGAAGGGCTAAAGAGCGAATAAATGAAAGAAAAACTAGAATAAGAAGATAAGTGATAAATATGTACTTTGAAAGTTGATGAAATTTTCTAAGAGCATAAATAATTTTATTAATATGTTCATGAAAGAAAAATTAGTATTAATATATTTATTATTCTAAAATAACCATACACATTTGTAGAAATATGTATGGTTATTTTAGAATAATAAATATGATATAATAAACTTATTAAATTGGATTAATATGGAGAGTAAAAATATGAAAATAACTACTGATAAGAAATTTTACAGATTGCTTTTTAGTATATCAATACCTATAGCTATACAGAACTTAATTACTTTTGCAGTAAGCATGGTAGATACCTTAATGGTGGGATCTTTAGGAGAGGTTCAATTATCGTCAGTAGCATTAGCAAATAATTTATTTTTTATTTTAATGATTCTACTTTTTGGACTAGCTAGTGGATCTAATATTATGATATCCCAATATTGGGGGAAGAAAGATGTGAATTCCATTCATAAGATACTTGCAATTATGTATAGAATTTGTACTGTTATAATAATTATATTTATATTAATAGCAGCACTTTTACCAACACAGTTTATGAGTATATTTTCTAATGATATGGCTGTTATTGAGGGAGGAGCTAGTTATCTTAGAATAGTTTGTGTAGGGTACATATTCTATGGTTTAACAAATTGTACAATAATGATGCTTCGTTCTGTGAAAACAGTAAAAATTTCAATGTTAGTATATAGTGTGTCATTAGCAGTAAATGCATTTTTTAACTGGATATTTATTTTTGGGAAATTTGGATTTCCAGTATTAGGAATAAGGGGAGCAGCTATAGCTACAGTTATGGCAAGAATTGCAGAATTTATAATAGTTTTAATATTTATGGTTTATTTTGAGAAGAAGATAAAGTTAAGGCCTAAGCATCTAATAAAGGTAGATAAGGTTATATTAAAGGATTATGTATCAACATGTACACCAGTATTATTTAATGAACTACTTTGGTCTACTGGGTCTTCAATGATTTCTGTTATTGTAGCAAAAATGGGAACAAGTACAGTAGCAGCTAATAGTATAAATGGAATTGCACAACAGTTTGTAACAGTGTTTATATTTGGATTATCTAATGCTGCAGCTGTTATAATTGGTAATACAATAGGCGAAGGTAAAAAGAATAAAGCCATGGAATATGCTTTTACCATAGGTGTATTTAGTGTAATTACAGGGCTTATTGCTAGCGGTATAATTTATATTATTAAGCCTATAATAGTAAATTTCTACAACGTTCCAGAAAGTACAAAACTAATCGCTATGGAAATAATGAGTGTAACCTCTATTATTGTTATATTCCAAGCTTTAGGAAGTAATATGATGATGGGCGTTCTAAGAGGTGGAGGGGACGCAAGATTTGTATTATTAAATGATATTGTATTTATGTGGTGCGTAGCTATTCCAGGAGGATTTATAGCAGTAGATTTATTAGGGTTACCTATTGTAGCTGTATTCTTTATAATTAGATCTGATGAGATAATAAAATCTTTGGTTAGTATAGTAAGAGTAAGTCGTGGAAAATGGGTAAGAGATGTAACTAGGGATTTTGCCATAGAAGAAGGGGAGTAATTAATACCTTATATTATAATAAAAATAGGGGGTTAAGAAATCTATGTACAAAGATTCAAGAGAAGAAGTATTAAATAGACTTAGAGAGGATCCAAATTACATAGACCAATTTGTAGAGTATGTGAGACAACAGCTAGTAAGTAACTCAGAGAATACTAAAAGTATATTAGATGAAGGTTTAAAAATATGTAATGAAAATAAAAATATCAGAGGAGTAGCTTGGTGTAGTGGAAATATAGGATGGTATTTTAATTATTCAGGTACATATGAAAAGGGAGTAGAGTGGCTTTTAAAAGCTAATACATTGTTTCAAAAGCTCGGAGATGAAGAAGGAAAATTGTATGTAGCAAATGGACTTATGAGTGCCTACTTTCAATTAGGATTATGTGAATTAAGCACTAAATGGGGAAAAGTTGCTTTGAAAATAGTAAAGGAAATAAAAGATGATAGGTTTTTTGCTATAATCTTAAATAATATTTGCATTAATTATTTGAATTTAGGAAAATATGAGGAAGCTAAAAGAATAATAGATTCATTGCAAGACATACCTTATGGAGATAAAGATACTATGAAAATAAGTATGTATCAAGTTATTGCAGAAATTGAATGTGAACTTGGTGATTTAGATAAGGCTATGAAATTTATTAATGAATCTATTGAAATTGGAGAAAAGCTAAATTATGAAATTGTAAGGAGTGAAGCTTTAAGGATTAGGGGGAAAATTAATTTTAAGGCTGGTAAGCACAAGGAAGCGGAAGCAGATTATTCAGAGGGATTAGATCATGCTATAAAAAGAGAATATTATGAAATTCAAGCTAATATACTAGAAGCTTGGGCTCAGGGTGATTTAATTAATGGTAAATATGATGAGGCTATCAGTAAGCTAGTAAGGGCTTTAGAAATATCTGAAAAAAATAAATGTGTACTAATTAATAGAAACATATATAATCAACTTTATTTATTAAACAAGAAGACTAATAACTATAAAGAATCATTAGAGTATTATGAGAAGTATGTTGGTATAAATAATGAGTTGAACTGTAAAACAAATGATTTAAGTCTTGCTGATTTGGAAAATGAAAAGAGTAAGCAAGAAGCAGCTATATTTAAATCACTATATGATGACATTAAAGTAATATCAACTATAGGTCAGAAAATAACTTCGGATCTTAATTTTGAGAAGATATTAGAAAATATACATAAGGAAATATCCATGATTATGGATGCTGAAGTAATTGGTGTTTCTATTCTTAAGGAATCAGAGAGAATTTTAGACTATGCTCTATTTATAGATAGAGGAAATAATCTAAATTTAAAAAATGTTCATGTAGAAGATGAAACTAGCATAGGAGCTTATTGTGTTAGAAATAGAAGTACTATTTTAATTAATGATTTGCATAATGACTATAAAAAATATGTACCAAAACTTAAGGTGAATGTAAGTGTTGATGATACTAAATCAGCTATGTATTGTCCTTTAATTTTAGAGGATAAGGTTAGAGGGTTTTTAAATGTACAAAGCTATAAGAAAAATGCATATACAGAAAATGATTTAAATAAATTAAAAATATTAGCATCTTATGTTGCTATAGCTTTGGAGAATTCTTATCTGTATAATAGAACTAAATATTTTTCTTCTCATGATTTCTTAACAGGATTATTATCAAGGATGGAAATTTTTGAAAAAGGAGAAAAAATCTTTAAAGAGCATGCTAGCGAAAGAAAGAAATTGGCAGTTATAATGATAGATATTGATGATTTTAAATTAATTAATGATAAGTATGGACATAGTTATGGCGATAGTGTCTTAAAGATGGTTGGAGGCATAATTAAAAATAATGTTAAAGACTATGGAATTGCAGGTAGGTATGGGGGTGAAGAATTTCTAGTGATTTTACAAGATATAAGTGAAAGAAAGGTTTATGCAATCTGTGAGAATATAAGAGCATCTATTGAAAGAGCTAATACATATTATGGAGAAAAATCTAAATTAAAAGTAACTTCTAGCCTAGGTATATTTATGTGTTCAGGTAAAGAGAAGAATATTGATCAATGTATTAATTTTGCAGATGAAGCATTATATATAGCCAAAGCAGAAGGAAAAAATAAACTTGTGAAATATGAAAATTATTCTTAGGGATATAAAACTACATAAGATTAATTAACTTAAAAATGTACATAAAAAGTATAAAAGTTATTCTATAATGATAATAGGAATTATTATAGAATAACTTTTTTATCTTATATAAAGTTCATGCTAACGAAGAAAATGATTTTCTATAAATTTAAAAGTTTCAGAAAGATCTAGATTGTCTACAGCACTTTTAAGTAATGGAACTTTTGAATAGTCATCAAGAGGGATTTTATATTTGAGTATAGGGTTTATTCTAAAGTAATTAGAACCTATAAGTTCCTTGCAATATAAGTCTTCTAGAGGTGTATTATTTAGTAGTATTGAAACCAGAGGGGTTTTAACGTTACACATAGGTCTAAGCATCCACTGGAGAGCACCCCAAGAGGACGTATCTGACTTTATTTGATTAAGTGTTGAGCCAGTACCAATAGATAATATACGAAAATCAGATAGTGAATGCTTAGGTTTAAGAAGCTTCATTACAGAAATCATAGAGGCAGCTGTAGGATCATTTACAACTACACCTCCATCTATAAAATTCTTGTAAGAAGGAAAATAAGTAGGAGCAGCAGAGCTAGCCAAGGCTACGTCTACAACCTTAGATGAGTATGTCGAACCACGGGAAAGGTTATTAAAAAATACAGATTGCCAGTTATCAGATGAAAAACCTTTTACATTAAAGGATGGGATGAATACATACTTTTCAAGGTCTCCAAGGGTAAGGTCCTCTGGGAATACAGATAATATCATTTTTCTTAAGTTTTTATTATTAAATTTAGGTCTAAAAAGGTTAAGATGAGCAGGAGAAAATATACTTCTTATAGTTTCATAGTTGTATAAGTTATCTACATAATTTCCATCCTTTCCAGAAGCTAGAGCTAAGGCTATTAAAGCTCCAGTAGAAGTTCCAGCAAATAAGTTTGTATATTTTAAGATATCAGGATATTTATTATAAATACGTTTTAATATACGTGTGGATAAAGCACCACGAATTCCACCACCGTCAAAGACAATAATTCTGAATGTAGACATTATATACCTCCATTTTAGTTTATATAATTATTGTATTAATGATTATGTATGTATGTGAATAAGTTATTACCTGTTTTAAAATATTGTTGATTTATAAATTAGTTAATTTTTATGGAGGTTTTTGAAATTACCTGGGGAATATTTAAATAAGCTAGATAATAATTAAATTAAAATAAAGATTGGTGAAGGATGGTGAAGACTGGGCTATGTTAAGTATATAGTACATAGCTAGAAGAAATATGAAAGATAGAAAAGTAAAAAATGTATTATTACCTAAAATTACATCAATAAATGAAGAGATTTATTCTTTAGAGAAGAATATAGATGATGAAGATTATTTTAATAATGTAATGGTGCTTAATTGTGACATGAGTAATGAGAGTGCATCCCATGTTGAAGTTTCAGAAGTTATTTTTAAAAATGTAGATTTTAAAAATGTAAAATTTCCACATATTGAATTAATAGATGTAAGGTTTGAAAATTGTGATTTATCAAATTCAAATTTAAATAATGGAATTCTTCATAGAGTAGAGATGATAAACTGTAAGCTTATAGGTATAGACTTGACAGATACAAATATTCAAAATGTTACGTTTAATCAGTGTAATGGCGACTATAGTAACATATCTTTCTCTACTCTTAAAAATGTAAACTTTATAGATTCATCCTTTAATAATGTGATTTTTGAAAGCAGTAAATGCAATAAGGTAGAATTTGAAAATGTAAATATGAGACAAATTGATATATCCAAGGCTATGGTAAAAGGTATTGATTTTACAAATAGTGATATAGAGGGACTAATTGGAGATGTAAGAGATTTATATGGAATAGTAGTTACACCAATGCAAGCACTATCACTTTCAAAAATTTTAGGTATTGTTATTAAGGAAGAGATGGATTAAAGAAACTGTTAGAGTAATGAATTAAAATTAGGATAATTAAAGTTAGGAGAAAACATATGATAACAATAATATCATCAACTAAATCTTTAGATTTTGAAAAAGAAATATTTATAGATGAAAGTACCGAGCCTGTATTTATGGATGAAGTAAGAGAATTAGTAGGTATAATTAAAAATTACAATGTAGAAGAAATAGCTAAGAGAATGAAAATTAGTAATAAGTTATCAAAGATAAATTATAATAGATTTCAAAGCTTTTATGACCAACAAGTAAATACTAGGCAGGCTATTTTTGCCTTTAGTGGGGAAGTATATAGAGCTATAAATCCTTTTGAATATGACGGATCAAACTTAGAGTTTGCACAAAAGCATATTAGAATTTTATCAGGATTATTTGGGGTCTTAAGACCTTTAGATAATATAAAAGAATATAGGCTAGAGATGGCTACCAAGTTAAGAGGTATACCTGAAGAAGATTTATATAAATTTTGGACAAAAAAGATTACTCAAAATATAGTTAATGATTTAAATCTTAAAGAAAATAGTACAATTTTAAATTTAGCCTCGCTGGAGTATTCTAAATCCATAGATAAAAGTAAGCTCGGTACTATTAATGTCTATGATGTTGAGTTTAAAGAAAATAGAGAGGGAAAATATAGGATTATAGGAACATATGCTAAGAGGGCTAGGGGGCTTATGGTAACTTATATTGTTAAAAATAATATACATACTATAGAGGATTTAAAGAATTTTAAAGAAGAAGGTTATTGTTACAATAAAGAATTAAGTGGCAATACTAAATTAGTTTTTACTAGAGAAATAATGCTTTAGGTCTACGACCTTAGTATTAAATAATGTGACATTATAAAAGAAATTAGGGGTGCATTAATTATAAAAAGTAGGGGATTAATAAAATATATAAAATAAAAACTTGTATTTAAAATACAAGTTTTTTTATTTAAAAATATTATAAGAGATAATAGGAGCAAATTATGATAATAGCTAATATATTGATTGTAATGACAGTACTTTTTATAATATTTATAAAAACTGTAAATTGTTTATTTTATTATGCTACCCTTGGTAAAAAGCGTGATAAGATAGAAACTTTTAATAGTCTTTACACCATGGGATTATATTCTCTTGACGAGTATGAAAAGTTGAAATTGGAGGAGCTAATTGTAGAAAGTAAAGATGGATATAAGTTAAAAGGATATTATCTAAATTGTAATTCACCATCAAAAAAAGTAATAGTATTATTGCATGGATACTTGGTTGGCCACTACAGGTCTTGTCAATATATAAAGTTTTTTATAAAAGAAGGATTTAATATTCTTTTAGTAGATCAAAGAGGTCATGGTAATAGTGAAGGAACTTATGCTACCTATGGGAGATATGAGTGTGAAGATTTAGATTTATGGGTAAGCTGTATAAGACAAAAAGTTGGGGGGAAATGTTTTATAGGTATACATGGCCATTCTATGGGAGCTGCTACTGGTCTTATGTATTCAGTTTTAGGAAAGAATAAAATAGATTTTATAATATCGGAATCAGCTTATGCAAATGCAATAGAGGTTATAAAAAGAAAGTTAAATAAATACAAGATTCCTTTTTTTCCTTTCTATAATCTCACTAATCATAAAATAAAAAAAGTATGTGGCTTTTCTTTAGGCGAAATAAGTCCAATGGATATGGTAAAGGAAAGTGAAATTCCAATTATGTTCATTCATGGAGATGAAGACGAATTAATACCGTGTTATATGTCTATGGAAATGTATGAAATTAAAAAGGGAATAAAAAGCTTATGTATAATTCCAAGAGCTAAACATAATACTTGTTATGCCACTAACCAAGAAAAATATGAAAATGAAGTAAAGAAGTTTTTTAAAATGATATAATTAAGATAATATTTTAATGGGGGATGAAGGAAAATGAGAGTAGGATTAGTATTATCTGGTGGAGGCGGAAAAGGGGCTTATGAGATAGGAGTATGGAAAGCTATAAAAGAGTTAAATATGGATAAATACATAAAAGTAGTTTCAGGTACTTCTATAGGTGCTATAAATGCAGCTTTATTTGCTCAAGATGATTTTGAAGAAGCTAAGAAAATGTGGCAAGAAGTTACTATAGAGAAGTTGTTACCAGTAAATAATAAAGTCCTAATTAGGAAAGGATTAACCCTCGCTATTGGTAGTAAAAATATGAATTTAGTAAAAAAGTATATGACGAAGAAATTAGAGCAGGGTGATATTCCTAGGGATGGAGCTAAAGAGATTATAGAGAAATATATAAATATTGATAAATTAAAAAGGTCAAATAAAATATGTTATGTATCATGTACTGAAATGCCGGAATTATCTGCTAAATATTTCAAAATAAATGACTATGAAGAAGAAAGGGCTAGAAGTATATTATTAGCAACAGCTTGTCTTCCTATGATATATGAAAGTGAAGAAATTGGTGGAAAGACATATTTAGATGGGGGATTAGTAGATAATACTCCTATAAAACCAGTATATGAAGAGGGCTGTGATATAATAATAGTTGTACTATTATCTAAGGAAGCTAAAATAAGAAGAGAAGATTTTCCTGACGCAAAAATTATAGAATTAATTCCTTCAGACATGGAAACAAAAATATTAGATGGACTATTAAATCTAGATAAAGAGTCAAAAAATAAGAGAATTCAAAGAGGTTACTATGATACTAAAAATCTTTTGGAACCTATATTTGAGATGGCAAGATATCAATATAAAGAAGAATTAGAAAGACAGGCTATGGACAAGGAATTACAAGAACTTGAAGAAAAAAATAAGGAAAGTTGGATAGCTAGAAATACAAGAATAATAAAGAAAAAACTTGGAATAAATAAATTTAATAAACCTTATGTAAAGTAAAAATATATAGACAGAAAGATAGATTCCAAGGGGAGTCTATTTATTTTTAGTGGAAATTATATATAAATAAGTGTTATTATATATATTAGTAAAATTTAATTAATTATATATAGATAATTTAGAAAAGGGTGAATTAGTGTGAATGAATTAGAGCAATGCAGAAAAGAAATCGATGAGATTGATAAAGAACTTATAAATCTATTTGAAAGAAGAATGGATGTTGCTATAAGAGTAGCTAATTATAAAAAAGAAAATGATTTACCAATATATAATGAAGAAAGAGAATCAAAGGTTATTAAAAAAAATGTAGACAATTTAAAAAATAAGAACTATGATTTATTAGCAAGAAGATTTTTCTTAAGCGTAATGGAGTTAAGTAGGAGTCTTCAAGAGAGCATTATAAAAAAGCATAAGTAAAGTTATTTAAATTAATCATATATAAAGGAGTAATGTTATGGAATTTTACGGCATACTAGGTGAAAAATTAGGACATAGCTTATCACCGAGAATACATAAGATAATATTTCAGGCTATGGAAGTAGAAGGTGCATACAAACTATTTGAAATACCTAAAGGAAATTTAGGAAAGTTCATAGATGCACTTAAACTTTTAAAAATAAAAGGAGCCAGTGTAACTATTCCTTACAAGGAAGAAATTATGAAGTATTTAGATGAGATATCACCAGAAGCACAAAGAATAGGTGCTGTTAATACAATATCACTAGAAGAAAATAAACTATATGGTTATAACACAGATTACTATGGCTTTGGATATATGTTAAAGGTACATAATGTTAATATACAAGACTCTGTAGCTGTAATTTTAGGAAATGGTGGGGCTACAAAGGCTGCTATGTGCTATTTGTTAGACAATGAAGTTAAAAAAATTTATATAGTAAGTAGGACTCCAGAAAAAATTAAGGGAATAAATCATGAAAAAGTTCAACTAATAAGCTATGAACACTTAAAAGAAATTAAGGGAGACATGATAATTAATGCAACTCCAGTGGGAATGTTTCCTAATGAAGATGCTACTCCTGTTAATGACACTATCATAAATAATTTTCAAACAGTTGTGGATATAGTATATAATCCATCAGAGACAAAGTTTTTATCAAAGGGAAGAGGATTAGGTAAAAAAGTTGTAGGGGGATTATCTATGCTCATAGGACAAGGCGTAAAAGCACAGGAAATATGGCAAAAGAATTCTATTGATGACCAAGTAATTAAGGATATATATGAAATTTTAAATAGAGAGTTTAGCTAATTTTAAGAGGTGATGGCTATGAAAATAATGGTTATAAATGGACCTAATTTAAATTTTTTGGGCATAAGAGAAAAACATATATATGGATCAAAAAGCTTTGAAGAGATTGAAACTTACATAAAGGAATACTCTGAATCATTCGGACATAATATAGATATGCTCCAAAGCAATATAGAGGGAGAAATTATTAACCTTATCCAAAGAGCATACTATGAAAAATATGATGGGATAATAATTAATCCAGGTGCATTCACCCATTATAGCTACGCAATCTATGATGCTATAAAAAGTGTAAACATAGATACTGTGGAAGTTCACTTATCACAGATTTATGATAGGGAAGAGTTTAGACAAAAATCTGTTACAGCTCCAGCATGTATAGGCCAGATATGTGGATTTGGAGAATATGGATATATAATGGCCATGAATGCTCTAGAAAACAAAAAGAAGATTTCTAGCTAAAGTAGGTTATAATAATAAATTAAACATTTATAACCTAGAAGGAAGGAAAACTTATGGATGAGCTCAAGAATAGAATAATAGACGTATATATAAGCCTTACTGAAAGTGGAGTTAGATTTTATTATGAGGATGATATTACCCCTTTTAGTGAAATAAAAGAATTGAATTATTTTAATGAAGAATACCTATGTTTTACAACTGAGGAAGAAAATAAAGTTAAAGTATCATTAGAAGATTTTAGAATATATCATTCAAAAGAAAATATTAATCTTTATGATTGGGTTGAGATAAGAGAATTTGATAGACTTTTAGAAAAATTAAATGAGATTTAGTAGAATCTAATGAAAAATAAGCAACTAGGTAATTAACACCTTAGTTGTTTATTATTTTCTAAAAAATTTGAGAAATGTGGATAAAGTAAAGTAAATTTTCAGAAAAAAGGTGTATAATCTAAGGCTTATCCACTTAGTGTTGATTATATTGTGGATAAAGTTGTGGAAAATGTTAATAATTACATTATTTTACAAATAAATATCGAAGATTTATTTACAGTTATTATAAAGAATTAGTTAAAGTGAAAAAGCTTTCTAGTATTTAGTTGAAATTAGTACAATTAATACTAGGAAGCTTTTATTATGGGTATATTTAGTATTACTAAACATGAAGAATATTAATATAAACATATTTTCATAAACATGAGGTATATTCAAGGGTTCATTATGAAAAAAAATTATAAAAATATAAAAAAATTTAGTAAATCTATTGATTTATTAATAAAAAAAATATAGAATAATATTGTTTGTTTAGTAAATGTAAACTTAAGGTTTAGTAAATACATAAAATTGAGGTGGAATCGTGCAAATTGGAGAGAAGATTAAAAGTCTTAGAATAGAAAAACAGTTAACACAAGAAGAACTTGCAAACAGATGTGAATTATCCAAGGGGTTCATCTCGCAAATTGAGAATGATCTCACATCTCCATCTATTGCAACACTTATGGACATTCTTCAGATACTAGGCACAAATTTAAATGAATTCTTTAGCGAGAAGATCAATGAAAGAGTTAAGTTTACAAATGACGATATGTTTGAGACTGAGGATGAAGAGTTGAAATATAGATTAAAGTGGCTTGTACCTGATGCTCAAAAAAACCAGATGGAGCCTATAATGCTCACATTAGAACCAAATGGAAAATATAAAGAAGAAACTCCTCATGAGGGAGAGGAATTTGGTCTTGTACTTCATGGCATTGTAAACTTACATTTAGGAGATAAAGTATATAAAATACGTAAGGGAGAAAGCTTCTACTTTAAGCCAAAGTCTAATCACTACATTTCTAATACAGGAAAGACTGAGGCAACAGTAATATGGGTAAGTACGCCACCGTCATTTTAAATAGACAGATTTAATATTGACACGAAGAGTATAAGTAACATTATGTTTTAAAAGAGGTGTTTATGTTGGTTGATAGTATAATTGAAATTAAAGGAATATCTAAAACTTTTGAAGATAATAAGGTTTTAGACAATATAACTTTAGTAATTAAAAAGAATGAGTTTGTAACCTTACTTGGACCTAGCGGGTGTGGTAAGACTACTACATTAAAAATTTTAGCAGGATTTGAAACTTGTGACGAAGGTGAAGTTATATTCGAAGATAAGAAAATCAATGACTTACCTCCATATGAAAGACAAATTAATACAGTATTCCAAAAGTATGCACTATTTCCTCATATGAATGTATATGAAAATATAGCTTTTGGATTAAAAATTAAAAAACTTTCTAAAAGTGAAATTGATAAAAAAGTAAGTGAAGTTTTGAAATTAGTAGATCTTAAAGGATTTGAAAAAAGAAAAATTGAATCCCTAAGTGGTGGTCAACAACAAAGAGTAGCTATAGCAAGAGCTATTGTTAATGAGCCAAAGGTATTACTACTTGATGAACCTTTAGGGGCTCTTGATTTAAAGCTTAGAAAAGAAATGCAAATAGAACTTAAAAGAATACAGAAGCAATTAGGTATAACCTTCGTATTTGTAACTCATGACCAAGAAGAGGCATTAACTATGTCTGATACTGTGGTGGTAATGAATAAGGGAGTAATTCAGCAAATGGGTACTCCAGAAGATATATATAATGAGCCAGAGAATAAATTTGTAGCTAGATTTATAGGAGAAAGTAATATTACAGACGGGATAATGTTAGAAGACTTTAAGGTTAAATTCTGCGGACGTGTATTTGAATGTGTTGATAAAGGCTTTGAAAAAGATGAAGAGATAGATGTGGTAATAAGACCAGAGGATATAAAGATAGTACATAGAGAAGAGGGAAATCTAAATGGGATAGTAAAGTCCTCTGTATTTAAGGGAGTTCACTATGAATTAGAAGTAGAGGAAGAAAACATGACATTTATTCTTCACAATACTAAGAACTTTGCTATAGGCACAGAAATAGGAATGGGTATCTATCCAGAAGATATTCATATAATGAAAAAATCAGGAGAAGCATAGAATGAAAAAGAAATCATATTTAGCTTATCCTTATGTATTGTGGAGCTCTCTTTTTATAATAGTACCTCTTCTTCTAATTGTATTTTTTAGTTTTACAGAAAAGGTAGGCGGAAGCTACCAATTCTCTATGAATAATTTTAAAAGACTAATGGACCCTTTATATATAAATGTATTTACAAGATCTATTAGCTTAGCCTTACAATCAACAGTTTTATGCTTAGTAATGGGATATCCCATTGCTTATATGATATCAAGAAAACCAGAACATAAAAGAGGAATACTTATAATGTTATTTATTCTTCCAATGTGGATGAACTTCTTACTTAGAACCTATGCATGGCTTGCAATCCTTGGTAAGAATGGTTTATTTAATAACTTACTTAACAGCATTGGATTAAATTCAGTAGATATATTATATACAAATGGAGCAGTACTTCTTGGAATGGTGTATAACTTCCTTCCATTTATGGTGCTACCAATATATACATCCCTATTAAAGATGGACCAAGATTTAGTTAATGCAGCTTATGATTTAGGAGCAGGAAAGATTACAGCTTTTGTGAAGATTATTTTCCCATTAAGTATACCAGGAGTTATCTCAGGAATAACTATGGTATTTATGCCAGCTGTGTCTACTTTTGTAATATCACAACTTCTAGGTGGTGGAAAGCATATGCTCATAGGTAACTTAATAGAGCAGCAATTTACTTCCGTTGGAGATTGGAACTTTGGATCTGCAATATCTATCCTTATGATGATATTGATTTTATTGGCTATGGGATTAACCTCTAAGTTTTCAGATGGTGATGAAAAAGGAGGAGGGAGAGTATTATGGTAAAAGTAAAAAAATTATTTTCAGATATATATTTGGTTTTAATATTTATATTTCTATATGCTCCTATTTTTGCTCTAGCACTATTTTCTTTTAATGATTCAAAATCTATGGCTAAATGGGAAGGGTTTACTTTTAAGTGGTATCAGCAATTATTTCATAATGATAGAATAATTTCAGCTTTAATAACTACTGTAGTAGTAGCAATATTAGCATCTGCTATAGCTACAGTTATAGGAACAATAAGCGCTATAGGAATAGATAGGATGAGAGGGCCTAAAAAGGCAATGCTTCTCAATGTAAACTATCTACCTGTATTAAACCCTGATATAGTAACAGCAATAGGTCTTATGATACTTTTTATATTTTTTAATATGAAATTAGGATTTTTAACTATGTTACTTGCACACATAACCTTTAATATACCTTATGTAGTTTTATCTGTATTGCCAAAGCTAAAACAGCTTCCAGACAATGTAGAAGAAGCAGCTATGGATTTAGGTGCAAAACCTATGTATACCCTTAGAAAGGTAATACTTCCGCAGATAAAGCCAGGTATAATTTCAGGCTTTTTAATAGCATTTACTATGTCTATAGATGACTTTATTATAAGTTTTTTTAACACTGGTAATGGTGTAACTAACTTATCAATTGAAGTTTATTCTATGGCAAAGAGAGGTATCAAACCAGAGATTAATGCACTAACTACATTAATGTTTATAACAGTGTTAATACTATTATTATTAGCTAACAGAAAGCAATCTATGGTAAGGAAGGGGTAATAATATGAAAAAATTAAAAAAGATTATAGCTCTAGTATGTACAGGGGTAATGATGGCAACTATGCTTACAGGCTGTGGTACAAAGTCATCTAGTGAAGTTTTAAATATTTATAATGTGGGAGATTACATAGATGAATCTCTAATAGAAAAATTTCAAGAAGAAACTGGGATAAAAGTAGTATATGAAACTTATGATACAAATGAAATCATGTATCAGAAGATTAAAAGTGGTGGATCAAAATATGATTTAATAGTTCCATCAGATTATATGATTGAAAAGATGAAGGATGAGGGATTAATTCAAAAGATAGATTATTCTAAAATTCCTAACTATAAGAATATAGATGAAAGCTTTAAAAAACCTAGCTATGATGAAAATGATGAATATAGTGTGCCTTATTTCTGGGGAACTTTCGGAATTCTATATAACAAGAATATGGTAAGTGATCCTGTAGATAGCTGGGATATTTTATGGAACGAGAAATACTCTGGAGAAATCTTAATGCTTGATTCAGTTAGAGATACTATGGCTATTGCATTAATGAAGCTAGGATATTCTCAAAATAGTATAAATGAAAAAGAGCTAGATGAAGCTAAGGCTGAATTAATAGCTCAAAGACCTTTAGTTCGTGCTTATGTTAATGATGAGGGGAAAGATAGGCTTTTAGGAGAAGAAGCTGCTATGGGAATAGTTTATTCAGGAGATGCAGTAACTCTTATGGAACAAAATGAAAATTTAGCTTATGGAATTCCTAAAACAGGTACAAATAAGTGGGTAGATGGACTATGTATACCAACAGATGCAGAAAATAAAGATTATGCAGAGCAATTTATAAACTTTATGTTACAGCCAGAAAATGCTGTCCAAAACATAGATTATATAGGATATTCTACACCAAACAAAGCAGCTCTTGAAATGCTATCAGAAGATGTTAAATCTAACCCAGTAGCATATCCAGATAAAGCTATTCTTGATAAATGTGACTCTTTCACAGATCTTGGTGACAACATTAAGCTTTATGATGAAAGATGGATTGAAATAAAATCTAAATAATATAAAAATAGTAGCTTACCCTAAATGATGAGCTACTATTTTTATATTTAAATTTTTCAATATTCAAATTTAGTAATAAAAATATTCATTGCATTATGCATTATTATGCATAATATATTTTTGAATATAAATTTTTATTTCATCTGTTCTCAAATTTTTAACATTAATTTTGTGAATTTTATATATGATTTTATTCCCATATTTTTGACATATAGTTAATTAATAAATATTATATTATTTTTTACATAATGGGAAAAGTATAATAATTATTATAAGTGCATAAAAAATATTAAAATAGCTAAATTAAGTGTAGAGTTTTAATGTATTGAATACTACTTTATTGTATAATATATATAAGAACAATTAATACGAGAAAAGTATTTTAGTTATAATAACTTTATTTTAAAATAAATAATATAAATTAAGGAGGTAATATGCTTGAGTTAATGATTATATGTGGATTAGTATTACTAATTTGCATAACATCCAGTAAAGTACTATATAAGTTTGGTGTACCAATGTTACTTATATTCATCATTTTAGGAATGTTATTTGGCTCAGATGGTGTAGTAGGAATATATTTTGATAATTATGAACTTACAAGAGAATTATGTTCCTTTGGGTTGGTATTTATAATGTTCTATGGTGGGTTTGGTACGAATTGGAAGGAAGCTAAACCTGTTGCAAGAGAATCAATATTAATGTCTACATTTGGGGTAATAATCACATCAGGATTGACAGGATTATTCTGTTATTTTGTCCTTAAAACAAGTATTTTAGAAGGGATGCTAATAGGCTCCATAGTTGGGTCTACAGATGCAGCATCGGTATTTTCTATATTACGTTCACAGAAATTAAACTTAAAAGGAGAAATTGCATCTATATTAGAGGTTGAAAGCGGAAGTAATGACCCTATTGCATATATGCTAACATTAATAGTTTTGACATTAATGAATAATGGAGGTATTAGTTCAATAGTACCTACAGTGATTGCTCAAATTATTTTTGGTATATTAGTTGGGGTGATATTATCTAAGATAACTATCTATATAATGAGAAATGCAAATTTTGAGGTGGATGGATTTTATACAATCTTTATAACGGCAATTGCTATTTTATCTTATGCATTAAGTGAATGGATAGGAGGTAATGGATATTTAAGTGTTTATATAGCGGGTATTATCATTGGGAATAGCAAAATTCCACATAAGAGAAGTTTAGTGCATTTCTTTGATGGGGTATCGTGGATAATGCAAATTATGCTATTTTTTGTATTAGGTTTATTAGCATTTCCTTCTGAATTACCAAGTGTTATAGGGAGCTCTATATTAATATCAATATTTATGATAATAATTGCACGTCCAATTGCAACCTTTAGTGTTTTAAGCTGGTTTAAGATACCATTTAAACAGCAGTTGTTTGTTTCTTGGGTAGGTTTAAGAGGGGCAGCTTCAATTGTATTTGCAATATATGCAATAACATCAGGAATACCATTAGAAAATGATATATTTCATATAATATTTTTTATAGCTTTATTATCAGTAGCAATTCAAGGAACACTAATCCCTAAAGTAGCTAGAAAATTAGATCTAGTAGACGATACAAAAACAGTATTAAAAACATTTACTGACTATCAAGAAGATAGGTCTACAACATTAATAGAGTATAATGTTGATTCTAATAATAATTGGATAGAAAAATCTATAATGGAAGCGGATATTCCAGAGGAGATACTTATTGTAATGATAAAAAGAGATAATGAAATAATAGTTCCAAAAGGCTCTACACTAATTAAGAAAGGTGATGTATTAGTTCTAAGTGGAAATAATATAGAATATATATTAGAAAAAAATATTGGATCGTAAATTTTGTACAAAGTGGCTATAAAATATTGTAGCCACTTTAAATATTTACAATTTACAGAAGGATTATCTTAATAAGGAGTGAAAAAATGAAGGGTTTAATAGTTTTTTATTCATTAGAAGGTCATACCAAAGTTATTGCTAATATTATTGCAGATGAATTAGGCTGTGATCTCCTTGAATTGAAACCAGAAAAAGAAATTCCTAGAACTGGATTTAGAAAGTTTTTATGGGGCGGCAAGAGTGTAATATTTAAGGAAAAGCCAAGGTTAAAAAACAAAACTCCTAACCTAAAAGAATATGATACTATATTCATTGGAACGCCTATATGGGCGAGTACTTATGCACCACCAGTAAACACTTTTATTACTGATAATGAAATAAAGGGGAAAAATGTTTTATTGTTTGCTTCACATGCTGGTGGTGGTGCAGAAAAATGTTTTGAAAAATTAAAAATTGTTTTAAATGGAAATAAAGTAATTGGAACAGCTGATTTCATAGATTCTAATGATGAAAAAGAAAAACAAGATAAGGTGAAAAAATGGTTATCGAACATTAATATAGTTAAATAATTTTACTAATCAGATTAATATCGCGGAGATAGTTAATTAAAAGTCATAATTGTATTTATGACTTTTCTTTTGTTATTTAAAAAATTATATAAAATTTATAATTAGTATTAAGTAGTATGCAATATTTTATTCTTAAATATTGTATTTTGAGTAAAATATTGCATATAAATATATTAGCGTTATAATAGACTTATATACATTATTTTTAAATTAAGGAGGGGTTTAATTGGACAATTTAAAAGTTACTCCTTTAAGAGGAGAATATGAGAAGTATGGTGGCAAAATTGTAGAGTTTGCTGGATATGAATTGCCAACTCAATTTAAAGGAATTCTACATGAGCATGAGACAGTAAGAGAAAGAGCAGGTTTGTTCGACGTTTCTCACATGGGGGAAATATTAGTAAAGGGGAAAGATGCTGAAAATTTTGTGAATTTTCTTTTAACTAATGATGTAAAAACACTTAAAAATGGAGAGGTTATATACAGTTTTATGTGTTATCCTAATGGCGGTGTGGTAGATGACTTACTAGCCTATAAGTTTTCAGAAGATTATTATTATTTAGTTGTAAATGCTAGCAATAAAGAAAAAGACTTTAAATGGATGTTAGATAATAAAGCTAATTTTGAAGTAACTATTGAAGATATTTCAGAAAGTGTTGCTCAATTGGCACTTCAAGGGCCTAAAGCTCAAGAAATATTACAAAAATTAACACAACTTAACTTATCGGAGATAGGATTCTTCCAGTTTAAAAACGATGTAGACATATGTAGTAAAAGAGTTTTAATTTCAAGAACAGGATATACTGGTGAAGATGGTTTTGAAATATATGCAAAACCAGAGGATGTAGTACTTTTGTGGAAAGAAATACTTAAAGCAGGAGAAAATGAAGGGGTTGAACCTATTGGACTTGGTGCTAGAGATACACTAAGATTTGAAGCTACACTTCCGTTATATGGCAATGAGATGGATGAAACTATAACACCTTTAGAAATGGGCTTTGGATTTTTTGTAAAACTTAATAAAGAAAACTTTATTGGTAAAGATGCTTTAGTAGAACAGAAGGAAAATGGGTTAACTAGAAAATTAGTAGGATATGAATTGGTAGATAGAGGGATAGGAAGACATGGTTATGCAGTGATTAAGGATAGTGAAGAAATAGGACATGTAACCACTGGATATTTGTCTCCTACATTAAACAAAACCATAGGATTTGCTTTAATTGATGCTAAGTATACAGCATTAGGTACTGAAATTTTTATAAAGGTTAGAAACAAAGAGCTAAAATCAATAGTTGTAAATAAAAAGTTTTATAGTAAAAAAACTCAAAAATAAGGGGGAGTAATTATGTTAGTATTAGAAAATTTATTATATACAAAGAATCATGAATGGATAAGAGTAGAGGAAGATAAGGCTTATATAGGTGTTACAGATTGTGCACAAAAATTATTAGGAGATATAGTTTTTGTAGATTTACCATCAGAAGAAGATGAATTTTCTAAGGGAGAAGCTTTTTCAACAATTGAGTCTGTTAAAGCGGCTGAGGAGATTTTCATGCCTGCTAGTGGTATCGTATTACAAGTAAATGAAGAGTTGAGTGATAACCCTATTTTAATAAATGAGAATGCCTATGATGCTTGGATGATTTGCATAAAATTATCAGATGAAGATGAACTAAAAGATTTATTAAAGGCTGAAGAATATCAAGAAATATGCAAAGACCTATGTAAAGAAGGTGAATAATATGTTTCCTTATATTCCTATTACAGAAAGAGAAAAAAATCAAATGCTTGATTCTATTTCTGTAAAATCAATAGAGGATTTATTTAGAGATATTCCTGATAATTTGAAATTAAATAGAGAATTAAATATTGCTAAAGGCTTATCGGAATTAGAAGTTGAGAAGATTATGACTAAATTAGCTAATAAAAACAAATCTACAGAGGAGTTGAGCTGTTTTTTAGGTGCAGGTATGTATGATCATTATATTCCTTCTATATGTAAGCATTTAACGGGAAGAACAGAGTTCTATACAGCATATACTCCATATCAACCTGAAATTAGCCAAGGAACTTTACAAGCAATTTTTGAGTATCAAACTATGATTTGTAACTTAACAGGTATGGAAGTTTCAAATTCATCTATGTATGATGGAGCTACAGCTGCAGTAGAAGCTTCTGTAATGGCTATAGAAAATACAAAGAGAAATACCATAATAGTTTCTAAAACAGTACATCCAAATACAAGACAAGTTCTAAAGACTTATCTAAAGTATAAAGGATACAATTTATTAGAAGTTGACGAAAATAATGGAGTTACAGATATTGAAAAGGTAAAATCATTATTAAATAAAGAGATAGCAGGAGTTATTATACAAAGTCCAAACTTCTTTGGAATTATAGAAGAAGTAGATGAATTAGAAAAAGAGATTCATTTAAATAAATCTTTATTTATTATGAGTGTGGATCCATTATCTTTAGGTATTTTAAAAAGTCCTGGTGAATTAGGTGCAGATATAGCTATAGGTGATGGCCAAAGTCTTGGTGCTAATATTAACTTTGGTGGACCGGGTCTAGGTTTTCTAAATACTACTAAAAAGCTTATGAGAAAAATGCCAGGAAGAATAGTTGGCGAAACTGATGATAGTCATGGTAATAAAGGATATGTATTAACACTTCAAGCAAGAGAACAACATATAAGAAGAGAAAAAGCTACCTCTAATATATGTTCAGATCAGACATTGATGGCTATAGGAGCTGCTGTATATATGGCCACTATAGGAAAAGAAGGAATAAAAGAAATAGGAGCTCAATGCATTAAAAAATCTCACTATGCATTTAAACAATTAATAGAAAGTGGAAAATATAAACCTTTATTTAATAAACCATTTTTCAAAGAATTTGTAATTAAATCAGATTCTTGCTCATGTGAAATAAATAATAAATTATTAGAAAATAATATTTTAGGTGGATATATTTTAGAACAAGATTACCCTCAATATAATAACTCTATGCTACTTTGTGTAACAGAAAAAAGATCAAAGGATGAAATAGATAAATTAGTTAAAGTGATGGAGGAGATATAATGAAAAGTTATAATAAAGTTATCTTTGAACTATCATGTGAGGGTAACGTAGGTTATAAGCTTCCAGAAATAGATGTGGATGATATAAATATAGAGTCCGTTATACCTAAAAATATGTTAAGAAAAGAAGATGCTTATCTTCCACAAGTAAGTGAAGTTGATGTAGTTAGACATTACACTGCTCTTTCTAATAAAAACTATTGTGTGGATAAGGGTTTCTATCCTCTAGGTTCTTGTACTATGAAATATAATCCTAAAATTAATGAAGACATGGCTGTGATTCCTGGCTTTAGTAAAATTCATCCTAATGAATCAGCTGAAAATGTACAAGGTGCTTTAGAGCTTATGCATGACCTTTCTTTAAAGTTATGTGAAATTACAGGCATGGATGATTTCACATTGCAACCTGCTGCTGGAGCTCATGGAGAATTTACAGGGCTTTTATTAATAAAAGCATATCATGAAAGTAGAAATGACTTTAAACGTAAAAAAATAATAGTTCCTGATTCAGCTCATGGTACAAATCCTGCAAGTGCTAAAGTAGCAGGATTTGAAGTTGTTGAAATTAAATCTGATAAGGATGGGTTAGTTTCTATAGAAGAGCTTAAAAAAGTTTTAAATGATGAAGTAGCAGGGCTTATGCTTACAAATCCTAATACTTTAGGCTTATTTGAAAAAAATATAGAGGATATAAGCAAGTTAGTTCACGAAGCTGGTGGTCTTTTATATTATGATGGGGCAAACTTAAATGCTATTATGGGAAAAGCTCGTCCTGGAGATATGGGATTTGATGTGTGTCATTTAAATCTTCATAAGACCTTTTCAACACCACATGGTGGTGGTGGTCCAGGAGCAGGTCCAGTAGGCGTATGTGGCAAACTTTCGAAGTTTCTTCCAGTTCCAATTATAAAAAAGGAAGAAGATAAGTTTGTATATGATTATGAAAGACCTAATTCCATTGGAAAAGTAAGAAGTTTTTACGGTAATTTTGGCGTATTAGTTAGAGCATATACCTATATACTAACTATGGGAAGAGAAGGATTGAAAGCTGCTTCAGAGAATGCTGTATTAAATGCTAATTATATAAAAGAAGCTTTAAAAGATTATTATAAGGTGGCTATAAATGAGATATGTAAACATGAAGTTATTTTTGCTGGATTAAAAGATAACCCAAATCACATATCAACTTTAGATGTAGCTAAAAGGTTGATTGACTATGGCGTACATCCACCAACAGTTTATTTCCCTCTAATAGTTGAAGATGCTCTTATGATAGAACCTACTGAAAGTGAAAGCTTAGAGTCCATCAATGAGTTTGTTGAAGTTATGAAAAAAATAGCTATAGAAGCCAAAGAGACTCCAGAAATTTTACATGAAGCTCCCCAAAATGCTTTAGTAAGAAGATTAGATCAAGTCAAAGCAGCTAGAACACCGATTTTAAAGTGGAGTAAATAACTTTTGAGGTAAGGATTGGAAATGGAGAGGCAAGGTTAATTTTTCTAAAGGCATTAATATAATCTTTGACATCATTATATTAATGCCTTTATGTACAAATTTGTTAAAATTTTAACCAGAATAAATTTGTATATAAAAGGTTTCTATAATAAATCATACAGAATGTATTAAGGAGTGTAGTTATGAGAGATATAATTGTAATAGGTGGAGGACCTGGTGGGTATGTAGCCGCTATTAGAGCAGCTCAATTAGGAGCGAAAGTATGTCTTATAGAAAAAGAAAGCCTAGGCGGGACATGCCTAAATTATGGGTGTATTCCAACTAAAACCATATATAGAACTGCAGAGCTTTTTAATAATTTAAGTCATATTGAAGATTTTGGTATTAAAGCATACAATCCTGAAATAGATGTATATAAAATCCAAGAAAGAAAAGGAAATATTATAAAAACTTTAGTAACTGGAATAGAGTCGCTTTTAAAGGGAAATAATGTAGAACTTATAAGAGGTAAAGCTACATTAATTGATAAAAATAATGCAATAGTATGCACCCAAGATGGAGAAATAACTATTGAAGCTAAAAATATAATTATAGCTACCGGATCTCAGGCTGAAATTCCATCTATAGAAGGAGTATATAGTAGTAAAAATATTATAACCAGTACTGAACTTTTAGATTTTAACCATATACCAAAATCCTTAGTAGTTATAGGCGGTGGAGTAATTGGAATGGAATTTGCCAGTATCTTTAATGCTATGGGAAGTAAAGTTACTGTTATAGTTGCAAGAAATTCTATACTGTATGATATAGATAAGGATATTTCAAAGCGATATTCAGCTATGGCAAAAAAATCTGGAATAGAAATTCTTACTTCAACTAAAGTGATGAGCTTTAGTGATGAAGAAGAAGTTATTATAAAATGTCAAGGTAAAAAAGGTGAGTTTGAAGTAAAAGGGGAGCAAGTACTTCTTGCAAAGGGAAGAAAACCTAATTATGAAGGTATTGATGTGGAAAGATTAGGAATGGACACGTATAAAAAAGGTATAGTGGTTGATGATAATTATGAAACTTCTTTAAAGGGAGTATATGCTATAGGAGATGTAAATGGAATTTCACTTCTTGCACATGCAGCTTCTCATCAAGGTGTAGAAACTGTAGAGCATATATTATTAAATAAAACCTGTCATAAAGCAGTGATTCCTTCTTGTATTTTTACTTTTCCTGAAATAGCAGTAGTAGGAATTACAGAGGAAGAAGCAAAAGATAAGGGAATAAGCTATAAAAAAAATAAATTTTTATTTGGAGCTAATGGAAAAGCTTTAGCCTTAGGCGAGGGTGAAGGTTTGGTAAAAGTTATAAGTGATGAAAATAATGTGATTTTAGGTGTGCATATTCTTGGACCTCATGCGTCTGATTTAATATTAGAAGGAACGATAATGGTAGAAAAGAAAATGACAGTTTCAGAATTGAAAGAAGTAGTTCATAGTCATCCTACTCTAGGTGAGGCACTACATGAAGCAGTTTTAGGCTTGAACAAAGAGTCTATACACAGTATAAATAAGTAGCTATTATTCTAAATGTATGTAGCGGTATAACTTATTCTAAACAAAAAGGAGAAAAAATGAGATATATAGATAATGATTATACAGACCCTTATTTTAATTTAGCTTTAGAAGAGTATCTATTAAGAGAAAAGAATGGTGAGTATTTTGTACTTTGGAGAGATGAACCTTGTATAGTAGTTGGAAAAAATCAAAATACTTTATCGGAAATTAATGAAGAATATATTAAAAAGCATAATATAAAGGTTGTAAGGAGACAGAGTGGTGGTGGAGCTGTCTTTCATGATCTTGGAAATTTAAATTTTACATTTATAGTAGAGGATGATGGGAAAAAGTTTAATGATTTTGAGACTTTCGTTATTCCAATAATAGGTGTGTTAAATGAATTGGGTGTAAAAGCAGAGTTTTCAGGGAGAAATGACCTTTTGATAGAGGGGAAAAAATTTTCTGGAAATGCTCAATGTAAATATAAAAACAGAGTAATGCATCATGGGACTTTATTATTTTCCTCTGACATAGTTAATTTAAGTGATGCTTTAATTTCAAAGCCTATAAAATTTTCAGATAAGGCAGTTAAATCTGTATCTAGTAGAATTACAAACATTAGTGAATACCTACAGGAATCTCTTAGTGTTATAGATTTTAAGAATAAAATATTTGAGTATATAAGCAGGGCAGAGGAAGATAAGGTTATAACTACTTTAGATAATGAGGAAATTGAAGAAGTTAAAAATTTAGTTAAAACCAAATACGAAACTTGGCAGTGGAATTTTGGACAGTCGCCCAAATATAATTTTTATAATGAGAAAAAGTTTTCTGCTGGTACTATAGAGTTAAGTATTGATGTTGAAAAAGGTGTAATGAAACATATAAGAATTTTTGGAGATTTCTTTGGAGAAGAAAATATTGAAGAAATTGAAAAAGCTCTTATAGGTAAAAAGCATAATAATGAAGAAATTCACAGCGTAATAGATAATATTAATATGAAAAAATATTTTGGAAATATAAATAAAGAAGATTTTTTAGGATTATTTTTTTTATAAAATTGCCTAAATTAGGCGATATACTTTAATTATCTAAATAAAATATAGATATATTAATTTTAAATAAAAATAGCTTATATATTTAAAAGTGGATTCTTATCGAATCCACTTTTTGAATATATTGTTAAAGTAAATAGAATAAATAAATTTTATAATATGTCGAAGAATTTTTAAGTTACAATTTAAAGTGCCTATAACTAGGCTAAGTTAATTAACAACTATACAAGTTACTAAAACTATAATAAGTGTAAATGATTTATTCTCGGCTTAATATATTTTCATAATAAGGTTCTACATGTATTATTACTTCTGTATTATTATTGGTTTTTTCTCGAATTTTGTTTTCAATTTTATGAAGTAGTACGTGAGAATCTTCTACACTATATTTTGGATCTACCATAACATGCATGTCTATAAATATATTATTTTCACTTCCTCTACTTCTAATGTTATGAATATCTTTAATTTCACTAAAATCTGAGATAGCATTTTTAATAAATTCATCATCTAATATAGCTTTATCTACCAATATTCCACTGGTAGATATAAAAATTTCATAGGCAGCATGAAGAATAAAACCAGCTACCACCAGTGAAGCTATGGAATCTATTATGGGTGGAAGTCCAAGTTTTATACCTATAAGGGTAGTTAATACTCCTAAAGATACAAAAATATCACTTTTAGTGTGAAGAGAGTCAGAAATTAATATATAACTGTTGAGTTTTTTACCAATACTATATTCATATTTTGAAACTAGAATGTTTATAAAAAGCGTAATTAATATGGTTATTAAGCTTTCTGGAGTTATACTTAAAGCCTTAGGAACTGTAAATCCGACTATTCCATTAATAATAATTTTTCCTCCCATAAAAACTAACATTACAGCTATAAATAGACCAGAAAGCATCTCAAACTTTTTATGACCATAGGGATGGTCTTTATCTATAGGTTTTGAGGCCAAGCCTATACCAATTAATCCTACTATGTTAGAAGAACCATCTGAGAGAGAATGAAATCCATCGGCGGTAATACTGGAGCTTTTAATTAAACTTCCAATAACTATTTTTAAAAGAGCCACAAGTAAATTAGCAAAAAATATTATCCATAATACTTTTCTGATTTTTTTGTAATTATCAATATTCATAAAAAACCTCCTATTAGATATGTTAAACAAAATAATATATACAATTTATGAAGAAGTTTAAAAAATAAGAAAATAAAAAAACCCAAGAACATTTAAAAAATGTCCCATGGATTCGTTCCACTGCTTGAGAAAAAGCCCGGCTGCATGAAATATCATCGCCTGTTCAATAAATATATAACTATTTTAATTATAGTATATGCAAAGATAAATATAAGGCCACATAAAAATACATTTAAGTTAAGAAAGACTATATAAAAATATTTACTAATATTTGTTATTTAGGGTATAATTAAATTAATTTTATAAAGGGAGTGATGGTCATGGGATTATTTAGTAGTGTAATAGGAAATGCGTCAGAGGTGGATATCAATAAAATCAGGGAAGACTATATGAAATTATTAGGATCTAACGAACAAATAGAAAAAGCATACAAGCTAGTAAGAGATATGATTATATTTACAAATAAAAGATTAATTTTTATAGATAAGCAAGGGGTTACTGGTAAAAAGGTAGAATATCATTCAGTACCATATAGAGCAATTACTAATTTCAAAGTGGAAACATCAGGACATTTTGACTTAGATGCAGAACTTAAAATATTTGTTTCTGGAATGAGTATGCCTATAGAAAAGACTTTTAGCAGTAGTTGTAATATCTATGAAGTACAATCAATATTAGCAGAGTATTGTAGCAGATAGTTATAAACATAAGAGTGCATGTTAATGAGTAGCGGAAGCTAAAAATAAAATTAAAGAAAAACAGTTTGCATATTTAAAAGTGGATTCTTGATGAATCCACTTTTTTCATCTTCTATTAAAATAAATTTATAAACTTTATATTGTTAGCTATAAATTAATAGTACCTATTTTTTAACTATATTCCTAATCTCATATGTAGGGTTTATAGCACTTTTGTTTTTAATCCTATTAGAATTAAGCCAGTAGGTATCTATACCAAAATTTATTCTACATTGTATATTTGAAGATAAATGTTTTACATATGATTTTGCAAATTTAACTTCATCAAATTTAGCATTTAATTTACTTAATAATCAGATTAACAGAATTTAACCAAGAGCCAGAAATAGAAGAATTGTTTCTAAATGTAGAAGAGCCACTCATAAGATAAAATCATTTTAATATAAATATAATGTAGATAAATAATTAAGGAGGCTATTATGAGCTATTCTACTGATAGACAACCTCAGGGTATTGCAAAAAGTGTGGAAGGATTCTTAAGAGAAGGACTTGTTGCGGAATTAGTGGCAATAAATGATTATAGTCATTTTATAGCAGTTACAGAAAATAAAGAACTTAAAGAATTATTTCATCACATTATGGAAGATGAAAAGAGGCATTATGCAATGTTTTTAAATGCTCTAAGATGTGTTGATCCAGAGCAGGAGGAATTACAGGAAGAAGCTAAAGAACATGTAAATATGTCATCTAAAGAGAAGTATAAAGACTATACTAATAAATATGATAAGGATGTTAATCTACTTGTAACTATTAGGGAAGGAATAAAAGGAGAGCTAGAGGCTATTTTACTTTATGAACAATTTGTTAGGAATTTAAATAACAGTACTTTAATTAAAATAATAAATGATATAACTAGGGATGAAAAGGAACATGTAGAAGAATTAACCAGAGCTTTAGTTATTTTAGATAAAGATAATTATGGAACATTATAATAAAGTATAAAATAATCTGTGTAAACCCAATAAGGAGAATATAATTGTCCTTATATTAATGGGGGAGCGCAGATTATATTTTTATTAAGAAAGAAAATTTAATATAGGTAGGGTGGACTTTTTATTTTAATATAGATATTATTAACTTAATACACTAAGAAAAAATAATTTATAGCTATTCTTAAAAAGTATTATATAAGGAGGTTAATGAAATGAAAGTATTGTTTCATATTGATGAGTTAAATAAATGGGATATTACTATTGGAAATATAAAAAATGTGATTAAGTTTAGTAAAGAGAATAAAGAAGAAGCTAAAATTGAAGTAGTGGCTAATGGAGAAGCTGTATTTAGATTTAAAGAAAATGAAAACGCTAATTCCCAATACTTTTCAGAGTTCGAGTATTTAGATAAAGAAGGAGTAAAAGTTGTAGCTTGCAATAATGCTTTATCTAAATTTTACATATCAAAGGAAGAAATATTTAGTTTTATAGAAGTGGTTTCTGCTGGAGTAGTTGAAATTGTAAAGAAACAAGAAGAAGGTTATGCTTATATAAAGCCTTAAAATTTTATATCTATAAGAATGAATAATTAATATAAAATAACGTAATTTAGGAGCAATATTATGAATATAAAAATAGAAAAAGATTGTACTAACGTGGATTGGAGCTTGATACCAGAAATGTTAAAGCTGGGAGGTATGGGGTATTTTGATGAAGAAACCCATAAGAAAGCTTTTGAAAACAGCTATAGTACTATATTTGTATATGATAACGATAAACTTATTGGTTTTGGAAGAGCCTTATCAGATGGAGTTTATCAAGGAGTAATTTATGATGTAGCTGTATTGCCACAGTATCAAGGTAAAGGTATAGGAAAGTTAATTGTAAGTACTATACTAGAATCAATTTCAGGATGTAATGTGATATTATATGCTGCAAAGGGCAAAGAAGGATTCTATAGTAGTCTTAATTTTAGAAAGATGAAAACTGGTATGGCTTTATTTAACAATGCTGAAAATATGAAAGAAAAGGGATTTATTGAATAGAAAACTTTAACAAGAAATATTTAAATAACCCTTTAATAATTTATAGATGAATATTATAATATTTAGAGAGGCTAAATTATATGACTATTATAATAATTTAGATATTTTGAAAATTAATTATTTTATATCTAAGATTAAGGAATAATAGAAATATAAAATTTATATTATCAGGAGGGCGAGAAATGATAACAGTAAACAAAGAAAAGGTTTTAAATACAGCAAAAGAAATATTGCTTATTGATAGCCCAAGTGGATTTTGTTATGACGTTATGGACAAAATCCAATCAATGACAGAAGAACTAGGTTATACTTTTGAAAAGACTGTTAAAGGCTGTGGAGTTATAACTGTTCCTGGAAAGAGTAATGACAAAGTAATAGGGTTATCTGCACATGTAGATACATTAGGAGCTATGGTAAGATCTATTTCTAGTGAAGGTACTTTAAAGTTTACTTTAATTGGAGGACCAATAGTTCCTACTTTAGATGCTGAATATTGTAAGGTTAGAACTAGAGATGGAAAAATATATAATGGAACATTCTTAAGTACAAGTCCAGCAGCTCATGTATTTGAAGATGCTAAATCTAAACCACGTGATGCTAAGAATATGGAAGTAAGACTTGATGAAGTTGTAAAATCTAAAGAAGATGTAGAAAAATTAGGTATATGTCCTGGAGATTTTATATTTATAGATCCTAAGACTACTATAACGGAAAGTGGCTTCTTGAAATCTAGATTTATAGATGATAAAGGCAGTGTTGCATGTTTAATGAATCTTCTTCACATATTAAGCAGTGAAAAAATAGTTCCTACTTATACAACTAAAGTATTTATATCTGTTTATGAGGAGGTTGGACATGGTTCAGCTTATATACCATCAGATATAACAGAAATGATAGCTGTAGATATGGGATGTATTGGGGAAGATTTATCTTGTACAGAATATGATGTTTCTATCTGTGCTAAGGATTCTAATGGACCATATGATTTTAATATGACTACAGATTTAGTAAACCTTGCTAAGAGTAATGAAATTAAATATGCTGTAGATATCTATCCAATGTATGGTTCAGATGTTGGAGCAGCACTTAGTGGTGGAAATAATATTAAAGGTGCTCTAATAGGACCTGGAGTTCACGCTTCTCACGGAATGGAAAGAACTCACTACACAGCTTTAGAAGGAACAATAAAATTATTATATGCATACTTAACAAGATAGTTATCAAGACTCAACTTATCACTATAGATGATAGGTTGAGTCTTATTTTTAGAAGAAATTTTCACCATGAATAAAGCTAATAAAAAATTTGTAACAGTATAGAATAAATAGTAATTTTATTTACAAATAATTCTATATTACGTATAATTTAAATATGCACTAGGTATAAATTTCATAGTGAAAAGAGGGATATCTATTGAACTTTAAAATGAAGAAAGAGACTATTTTTACACTAACCTTTGTGATAGGATTTATACTTTTATTAGGGGGAATGTATATATCACTGCCAGCTAATGAGAAAAGCTATATAAGAAAAAATTCTACTGCTATAGACTTCACTAATTATGATGATTATTCAGCATTAGAAATTTTTAATGATAGTATAAAAGATAAAAAGATAATTATGACTAATGAAGAAAGAGGTATAAAGGAAAGTACACAAATTCAATATAAGTTTATAACTTATTTAATGGATGAATGGAAGCTAAAATATTTTTTAATTGATGCAGGATATTCAGAAGCTGCCAATATAAATGAATACTTGCAGACTGGAGATGAAAATTTATTAGAAAACTATAAAAATAAGTCTACTGGATATGTTTTTACTGGATATTCAACGCTGGACATGCTTAAAAGATTATATTTAAAAAATAGTCAGCTTCCCGATAATAAAAAGTTAAATATTATAGGAATAGGAATATATGAGTCCTTTGAATCTATTGACTTATATTTTAAAAGGATAATTAGTAGAAATTCGGATTTAACAGAAAAACAAATAGAAAATATAAATAAGTT
The DNA here is from genome assembly GCF_039521425.1 of Clostridium subterminale. Taxonomy (NCBI): domain Bacteria; kingdom Bacillati; phylum Bacillota; class Clostridia; order Eubacteriales; family Clostridiaceae; genus Clostridium; species Clostridium subterminale. The sequence continues at coordinate 278,367 of NZ_BAAACI010000007.1, read as the reverse complement.
TTTGGAAAACTTAAAAAGTAAAGACCTTGTAACTAATATAAGCAATGAAAAGGAACTAGATGAGAGAAATAAAATAATTATAGGATATGTAGAAAACTTCTATAGTGAAATTAATGCCAATGAAGATGCATATAAAGAAGCCTTGGGTGAGGACTTTAATAATATAAAAATTGTTATAAATAACATGAAAAATATGCAAGAAATTATGAAAACATATTCTCAAGATGATTCAAATATGAAAGATGGAAATCAAAAATATTCTCAATATTTATATGATAATTTAAATAGTTTCTATAAAAGTATGAATATGAAAAGATGTTATATACATGTACCCTATATATATAACTATCAGCATGAAACTTTAGATTTAGATTTTTTAGGGGCAAAAATTGCAAAGGATAAGAAATTTAAGGATAAGGTTTTAGGAATCAATGTAATATACCAAAAAGGTAAATTTGATTTTAATAATACACAAATACAAATAAATGCAGCAAGAGAAGATTTAAATACGCTTCTTCAGGAGACTGAGTTAGATAAAGAAGATATGGTAATAAATTTAGATAATTCACGAAGTCCATATAGAAGAAAGTTTACGCCTATATACTTTCCTTTTCCAGATGATGCCTTATATCCACAGGAAAATGTAAATGGAGAAGAAATTGGAGGAATTATAGGAAAAAACCCAGGAGTAACTATTGATTATTTTCAAGGAGTGATTATTATAAAGAATCCTTCTATAGACGAATCTTATTTTAATAGAATATATGAGAATAGTAATCCGTAAATGTCTCATTAAAATCATTGTAATAAAAATAAATGACTTGAATTTATTGTAGCAAAGTATTATTCTAAAAGTGGGATAATAAATTCAAATTTTCATAAAACACTTTATGTAAAGGTTTAAAATAATCTAACAGAAAAGATATAATAATCTAATCTGAAAGAAAACTATAAAACCAGAACCATAGGTATTGGCATATATTATGGGTCTAGCTTTCTTTCAATATTAAGATGGCTAGACTTTTATTTTAGGTTAAGGATATTATAGAGTTAGATTGAATTCATAAATATAAAAATGAACTTACCTAAAATTATATTGTAAAGGGGAAAATTATGATAAGAGATTTAATAGATAAGTTGGAGTTAACTAATGATTTATCTTCAGAGGAGTTATTGTATATATTAGATAATTTGGATGAAGAAAGTAAAAAATATTTAATAGAAAAAGCTCATGAAACTAGGATGAAGGTATATGGAGATAAAGTATATATAAGAGGTCTCATTGAATTCACTAATTACTGTAGCATGAATTGTGTTTATTGTGGAATTAGAGCAGAAAATAAAAATGCTGATAGATATAGACTTACTCTAGAAGAAATTTTAGAATGTACAGATTTAGGAAATGAACTTGGATATAAAACCTTTGTATTGCAAGGTGGAGAGGATCCATATTATACAGATGAAAAATTAGTAGAAATAATTAAAGCTATAAAAAAGAGACACCCTAAAAGTGCTATAACAATTTCTCTAGGAGAGAGAAGTTATGAATCCTATAAGAAGCTCTATGATGCAGGTGCAGATAGATATTTATTAAGGCACGAAACCGCTACGAAAGAGCTATATGATAGATTTCACCCAGGAGCTACCTTTGAAAATAGAAGACAGTGTCTATATAATCTAAAGGAAATAGGATATCAAATAGGAGCAGGATTTATGGTAGGATTACCGGGACAAGAAAACAAGGATTTAGTCAATGACTTAAGATTCATAAAAGAGTTAAATCCTCATATGTGTGGGCTAGGACCATTTATACCTCATAAAGACACAGTATTAAATGATTATAAAGCAGGTACACTAGAAAAAACTATAACTATGTTAGCTTTAGTTAGACTTTTAGTACCTAATATTTTATTACCAGCTACCACAGCTTTAGGTAGTATTAATCCTTTAGGAAGAGAGCTTGGAATTAAAGCAGGGGCAAATGTTGTTATGCCTAATCTTTCACCAAGACGCGTAAGAGAAAAATATTCTCTCTATGATGGAAAGATATGTACTGGAGACGAGGCAGCAGAATGTAGACATTGCATAGAGAATAGAATAAGAAATGCAGGATTCCAGCTAGATATTACTAGAGGAGATAATATAGATTGGACACGTAAGTAATTGATTATAAGGAGAGATAGAATGAATACTACACCTAACTCTAATAGAACTCATATAGCCATTTATGGTAAGACTAATGTAGGGAAATCATCCTTATTAAATAAAATTCTTGGGCAAGAAGTATCTATAGTCTCAGAGGTAAGGGGAACTACTACAGATCCAGTATCAAAGGCAATGGAATTAATTCCTATAGGACCGGTTTTGTTTATTGATACGGCAGGGCTTTGGGATGATACTGAACTTGGAGCTTTAAGAGGTGAGAGAACTCTTGAAATAATGAAAAGAACAGATTTAGCTCTATATGTTATGGATTCAGATGATATAGATATGAAAGCTTATGAAGAAGTGAAACTAAACTTTAAAAAATATAATGTACCTAATATTCTTGTCATTAGTAAGATAGACACTTTGAGTGAAAATGAAATAATAGATTTAAAAAATAAATTCTCGGAATGGGTATTTGTATCTTCTATAACTGGTGAAGGAATTGAAACTTTAAAGGGAAAAATTATAGCTATGGTACAAGAGAATCAAGAAGAGCTTCCAATAATAGGAGATTTACTGCCTTATAATAGTAAGGTTGTTCTTGTGGTACCAATAGATTCAGAAGCACCCAAAGGAAGATTAATATTACCTCAGGTTCAATGCATAAGAGATTGTTTAGATTATGGAATAAAAAGTTATATAGTAAGAGATACAGAACTTGAGTCTGCTCTAGGGGATATTAAAGATATAAATTTAGTAATAACAGATTCTCAAGCTTTTAAAAAGGTAGATAAAATAGTTCCACCCCATATTAAGTTAACTAGTTTTTCTATGCTATTTGCAAGACATAAAGGAGATTTATCTGTATTTGTAGAGGGAGCTAATAAAATCAAAGAACTTAACAAAAATTCACGAATACTTATATCAGAAAGCTGCTCTCATAATGTTTCACATGAGGATATAGGAAGAGCTAAGATTCCAAAACTTTTAAATAAACATTTAGGATATGAACTCACCTATGAATATAGAGTTGGACATGATTTTCCAGAGGATATAGAAAAATATGATTTAATAATTCATTGTGGAGCATGTATGATAAATAGAAAAACTGTTATTAACAGAATAGATCAGTGTAAAGATAAGGGAGTCGCTATAACTAACTATGGAGTCATACTTGCATATTTAACAGGGATTTTAGATAGAACTTTATCTATTTATAAATTGTAAATAATTCCATATTAAATATAAATTTGACAATAAAGACAGTAAGGTTTAAAATGTGTATGGGTGCAAAAATATGTTTTGCACTCATAAATAATAGCATAAGCATTAGGCTTCAGAGGATAGCAATATTCCACTGAGGCTATGTTCGTTGCCCAAATATTCTACTTTAGTACTTAGTAGTGGAAATAAGTATTAAAATAGAATATCGTTGAGTGACTAAAGCTAAAGTAAAGGATGGAGAAAAGATGTCACCAAAAATTTTTAATCTTATTAAAGAGAAAAAAATTACTAAGGAACAAGTAATGAAGGATGTTATGGCTGGAATTATAGTAGCTATAATAGCATTACCACTTTCCATTGCACTAGGTATATCTTCTGGAGTATCTCCGGAAAAAGGTCTCATCACTGCTATAGTTGCTGGATTTATAATTTCTTTTTTAGGTGGAAGTAGAGTACAAATAGGAGGTCCCACCGGAGCTTTTGTAGTTATAGTTTATACTATAGTACAAATGTATGGTATTAATGGTCTTATAATAGCAACCCTTATGGCTGGAATTATGCTTGTTATAATGGGAGTATTAAAATTAGGAGATCTTATAAAGTATGTCCCACATACTATAACTGTAGGTTTTACTAGTGGGATAGCTATAACTTTATTATCTACACAAGTTAAAGATTTTTTAGGACTTAATATTGAAAATGTACCAGCAGAGTTTATACCTAAGTGGCAAAGCTATTTTTCTAATATGGGCACTTTAAATATTGCTGCACTTTTAGTTGGAATTGGATGTATACTAATAATGGTGTTTTGGCCAAAGGTAAATAAAACTATACCAGGTTCCGTTATAGCACTTATTGTATCTACTCTAGCAGTTCAGTTATTTAATTTACCGGTAGAAACAATAGGTAGTAGATATGCACAAATATCATCTAGTATACCAGTACCTTCAATTCCAATGTTTGAAATAGAAACAATAAAAATTTTATTTAAGCCAGCTATGACTATTGCCATATTAGCAGCTATAGAATCCTTATTATCAGCAGTTGTAGCAGATGGAATGATAGATGATAGTCATGATTCCAATATGGAGCTCATTGCTCAAGGTATTGGAAATATAGGTTCAGCTTTATTTGGAGGAATTCCAGCTACAGGAGCCATTGCAAGAACAGCAGCTAATGTTAAAAATGGTGGTAGAAGTCCAATTTCAGGAATGGTACATGCTATAACCTTATTATTAATAATGTTATTATTTATGCCTTTAGCTAAAATGATACCTATGACAACTTTGGCATCAGTATTAATTGTAGTTTCTTATAATATGGGTGAGTGGTCAACCTTTAAATCTCTTCTTAAAGCGCCAAAAAGTGATATTATAATTTTAATTTTAACTTTTGTATTTACTATAGTATTTGATTTAGTAGTAGCTATAGAGATAGGAATGATTCTAGCTATGTTCTTATGGATAAGAAGATTAGCTGAAACTACAGATATTAAAAAAGTTCAAGGAATAAAAAGCAAAAGAAATAAAGATGGAGAAGTAATACAGATTGATAATAATAAAATTTTAATATATGAAGTAAATGGACCTTTCTTCTTTGGAGTAGTTCAAGATTTTATTAAGATGATAAGTAAAATTGAGACTGCAGCAGAGGTATTATTGTTAGACATGAGGCACACTCAAGCATTAGATGCAAGTGCAATTTCAGCTTTAGAAAGATTACATAGTCATTGTAATAAGCACAATATAAAACTGATAATATCCAATCTACAACTACAACCTAAAAAAGCACTTACTAAAATGGAGTTTGTAAAATCCTTAGGTGAAGAAGCGGTGTTTAATACGAGAGAAGAAGGATTAAAGGCTGCACATGAGTATATAAATATAGAAGAAAAACTTTTGGGATAAAATTAAAGGTTCTGTATAAACAGAGTTCTTTGCTTCAGAGGGAGTTTTTCTCCCACTGAAGCTTACTAACAGAATTCTAAGTATCAGTATTTTTGATACTTAGAAGTCGTTGTCCTTTAGGGAAAATCGTTATCCAGGGACGTAGTAGCTCTTTACTCCCACTTTGAAGAAGATGGGAGTATTAGAGCTGGTAGTCATCGGATAAACAGAGTTTACTATTGGCATACAGAACCTATTTTTCTTATATAAGAGGACTTATATAAGAAGTTCTTTTACATTTATTTATAAGCATTGATAGGCAGTCAGCGATTATACTCATGCCAACTTGAATTTCTTCTAAATTAGTGGCTGCATAACTAAGTCTTAAAGTGTTATCTATATTTTTATCTTTATTTACATAGAATACATTGCAAGGAACAATTAATACATCTTTTTTTGAACATTGAACATATAGCTCACTAGCAGAAACACCCTTAGGAAGTGTTACCCAAAAGTTAAGACCACCTTTAGGATCTATAAAATCTATGCCATATATTTTAAGCTTTTTTAGTTCCGATTTCATGGCATCATATTTTATTTTATACATCTCTATCATATATTTTAGATGTTTTTCCCAGTAACCATTTTTAAAATAAAGTTGCAGTGCTCTTTGAATTAATCCAGAAGAGGAAATATCAGTAGTATGTTTTGCTGCTAAAAGTTCATCTTTTATGGCATCAGGAGAAATTATAAATCCTATTCTAAGTCCAGGCATTAAAAGCTTTGAGAAGCTTTTGATATAGATAACCCTATTTTTACTATCCATAGATTTAAGGGTTTTGCTCTTAAAAGAACTATCATAGGACAGTCCAGATAAAGAATCATCCTCCACCAAATATAAATTGTATTTATCAGCTAAAGCTAATAGCTGATTAAGTTTTTCTTCAGAATAAGAAGCTGTAGTAGGATTTTGAAATTGAGTCATTACATATATTAATTTAGGTTTATATATTTTAATATTTGCTTCTAACAACTTTAAGTTTATGCCATCAACTTCCATGGGTACACCAATGATATTAGCACCTCTAGATTTAAATACTGCAACAGCTCCTGTATAAGTAGGATTTTCTGTAATAACATAATCACCAGGACTAAGTAGAGCTTTACCAATTATATCAATACCTTGTTGAGCACCAGAAACTATTTGAATGCTATCTGGAGTAGCATTTATTCCATACTCTTGAAGGAAATAATCACATAAAGAAGACCTAAGAGGTTCATAACCATTGCTTTCTTGGTATCCAAATGCATAACCTTTATCTCTATCTAGGACTTCATTTAAAGCAGATTTAAAGGCTTCAAAAGGAAAGATACCTGGGTCAGGAGTAGCACTAGCAAAGTTAATAGTAGTTGAAGACATAGCAATTTGACCATTAGACATAAGCTTAAAATCTTCCTGGTAGTTAGGAGAAGCTACATAGGTATTATGTAAATCTAGATTTTCAGAATTTATACCTCTACTATTGGAGGGGGAGGAGGAAATATCATAACTCATATAAATATTATCTTGCTCTGATACATAATATCCACTTCCCTTTATAGCGTTAACATATCCGTTTATCTCAAGTTGTTTATAGGCATTAACTATAGTTACATTATTAACTTCTAATTCCTTAGATAATTTACGAATAGGTGGAAGCTTATCACCAACTTTTAAAGTACTAGATTTAATTAATGCTTCAATTTTATTAGCTACTTGAAGGTACATAGGTATAGTTGAAGATTTGTCTAGTTCTATTGAAATAGAGTTCATAACTAAGATTCCTTTCATTATTTCAAATATATAATTATTGTATCGTTACAATAATTATATATTTAAGTAATCAGGTTGTAAAGAAAAGATTAAATATAATTATATGAAAGGAGCATTAATACTGCTTTAAGTGTATCAATACTCCTTTTCATATTTATTAAATTCTAGGAAGAATATATTTTAAAAATATATTAAAGGTAATATGTTTTATGATTTATGGGAATAGTTGAAATTCATAACCTTGTGCTTTGGCTTCTTTTAGTACAGAATCAAGGATTTCTGTGTTAGTCTTGGAAACTGCATGGATAAGAAGAATTGCACCATTGTGTAATCCATTCATTATAGTATCCTTTGCTTTAACTGGATCAGGTTGTTTGTTTATATCCCAATCGTGATAGGCAAAACTCCAAAATAATGTCTTATAACCGAGATTTTTTGTCATAGCTAAAGATTTCTCGGAATATTCACCCATTGGTGGCCTGAAATAAAGTGGCATATCTTCACCAGTAATTTCTCTAAACTTTGATTCTACATCTGAAAATTCGTCGTTAAATTTTTCTTCTGATCTAGTAACGTCGGGCATAGAAGGATGATGATTTGTGTGATTGCCAACAATATGTCCTTCTTCTATCATTCTCTTTATAATATCTGGATTGTCTTTTACATAAGGTGAAGTTACAAAGAATATAGCTTTAACATTGTTTGCTTTTAGTATGTCTAAAATTTTAGGTGTATATCCATTTTCATAGCCTTCATCAAAGGTTAAATAAAGGATCTTTTTATTAGTATCTCCTACGTAATGAGCATCATATTTACTTAAATCAAAATTTAATTTTAAATTTACTTCGGGAGTTACATGTTGTTTATTGGGTTTAAACCACCAGGCTATTTTTTCATTGCTAAGATTGGTAGTATCTATTTTTGAAGTAGGTGGAGTAGGAGCTTCATTAGATGGACTACTAGATTTACCATCAGGGATATTTTCTTCTTTATCTGATGGATTAACTGCTAAGTCATCTTTTGAAAATGAGGAATTTTCCTGATTATTTTGGGAAGATCCCTTAATTATTTCATCATCAACTTCCTTTATGGTATTAAATACACTTTTATTTTCATCCTTGTCTGTAGTTGAGTTTGAGGTAGACCCTGTGTTAGAAGTACATCCAACAAATATAAAAGAACTTATAATTACAAGGACTAAACTTAAACTACGTATAAATCTTTTAATCATTTTAATCCTCCTTTTTAAAATATCGTTAGTTATTTTAATACTTAATATACGAATAGCATGTGTTTATAGTTAATAAAAAATACAAAAAGTTTTTGTAATATATGAATTGAAATTTATTTAACCTTTAGTAAAATTATCTTATAATAAAATGTAGAATATTGTACTATATAACTATTTAAATAGCGAAATAGAGAAATTGTTATATAGGGAGCTATTTAAATAGTTAAATAGTTGTTCTATTCATGAGGGTTTGAGGGCATTTTTCATTTAAATAGTGAGAGTAAAAATATATTAAAATGTGAATTATTAATAATTGATTTGTTAGTGAAAAATAAAGATCTAAGGGGTAATGGTAATGATAAAGGTATTAACAGATACAACAATATATATTAAAGATGGGAAAATAGCAAATAATGGACAGTCTTTAGTTATAGAAAAAGGATATTATGCAGTACCTGGTTTTATAGATGAGCATACCCATGGTGGATATGGAACAGATGTCATGGATGCTGATTATGAAGGTTTAAGAAATCTAACTAATAAATTACCCGAAGAAGGGGTTACAGCTTTTCTTCCAACTACTATGACTGCAAATTTGGATGACATAAAAGTAGCTATTGATAATAATTTAAAGGTTAAAAACTATAATGAAAATAATGAAATTGGTGGAGCAGAAATAATTGGACTTCATTTGGAAGGTCCTTTTATAAATAAAAGGTATAAGGGAGCTCAACTTGAAGATTATATTTTAACCCCAGATGTTGGGATGCTAAAGGAGCTTATAAAGCATTCTCATAACAATATTAAAAAACTTACTTATGCCCCTGAATTAGACAATAATTTTGAATTTATAAAATGTCTTACTAACAATGATATTATTCCATCGGTAGGGCATAGTGATGGGGCTTTTTCTCAGATAGAAACAGCTGTAGAAAAGGGTCTTTCCAGTGTTACGCATTTTCATAATGGACAAAGTCCTCATCATCATAGGGAACCTGGAGTAGTTACTGCTGGTTTTGCTTTTGATGAATTAAGTGTAGAAATAATATGTGATGGCATACATCTTCACAAAGATACTGTAAAAGCTGTTTATAAAATAAAAGGAAGGGATAAAATAATATTAATAACAGATTCTATGGAAGCTAAAGGGTTAAAAGATGGTGAATATGAGCTTGGTGGACAAAAGGTTATTAAGACTGGAAGTGAAGCTAGACTTGAAGATAAAACCTTAGCGGGGAGTTGTTTAACTATGATAGAAGCTGTAAGGAATATAATAAAATTCACTGGATGTACCTTAGAAGACGCTGTTACTATGGCAAGTACAAATCCAGCTAGAGATTTAAATATACTTTATAGGAAGGGTAGTTTAGATATCGGTAAGGATTGCGACTTAGTAATATTAGATAGCAATTATAATATTGTAAAGACTTTATGCAAAGGAAAAGTTGTGTATAAAGCTAAATAAATGTTTTAAGTAATAAGAATGGAGAAATTAAATTATGGCAAAGAAGAATAGTAAAAACAATGATTTTTTAAATACTCATAGAAATAGTTCATCCCCTAAGATATATTCTCTTTTATTAGATTTAGTAAATGATGAGAGAGAGGACTTAGCAAAGAGTGTATTAAAGGTGGATTATTTACTTCAGTATACAAGTAATGCTATAAAACAAAGGGATTATGCAGAAGCAAAAGAAGCTATAGAAAAGGCTAGGGAAAGAATTGATAGTTTAAAGGCTGAAAATGTGGATGTGGAGTATTTAGAATATCTTTACGAAGGGATAAGTAAAAATTGCAAGACAACTAAATAATATAACTACATAATTTTATAGATTTATTTTAGTAAAGAGTATATACTTAATTGGGAATGAGCTAAGAGTTAGAAAAGTTAGAGCTTTATTCTATAGAGAATTTAACTAGGATAGATAATAGAGGAGATTTTATGAGAAATTTAAAAATGGTAATAGAATATGACGGAACAAGATATAAAGGATGGCAAAAGCAAAAGGATAATGTTGCTACTATACAAGATAAAATTGAAAATGTATTAAGTAAGATGACTAATGAAAATATTCAAGTTGTAGGTTGTGGGAGAACAGATACAGGAGTACATGCTAAAAACTATATAGCTAACTTTCATACTAAATCTACCCTTACCAATGAAGATATTTTGAACTATCTTTATGAATTTTTACCAGAAGATATAGTTGTAAAATCAGTAACTGATGTTCATGAGAGATTTCATTCAAGATATAATGCAAAGGCAAAAACCTACGAGTATACTATAAATAATGGAAAATACAGAAATGTATTTAATAGGAAATTCACATACCACATTGATGAAGAAATTAATTTAAATGCCATGATGGCAGCAGCAGACATTTTAGTTGGTACTCATGATTTTAAGAGTTTTACAAGCTTAAAATCAGATAATAAATCCACTGTTAGAACCATAAATTATATTGATATAACAAAGGATGACGAGATTATTAAAATAGAGGTCAATGGAGATGGGTTCCTTTTAAATATGGTTAGAATAATAGTTGGAACTCTTTTAGAAGTAGGAAAAAGTCAGTTAAAGCCAAGTGATGTTGCTAAAATCTTAGAGGCAAAAGAGAGAGCTCAAGCTGGACCAATGGCTCAAGCTAAAGGATTATACTTAAAAGAAGTTGAATATAATTAATTTTAAGAGAGCAATAATGCTCTCTTTTTGCATAACTATTGAAATTTTGTTTAACCTAAATAGATAATGATTATTTAAGGTGGACATAAAATGGATAAATTAAAGACTATACAAATAATAAAGACATTTTCAAGAAATATACATATAATGGTGGCTAGTGAAGCTTTAAGTGCTCTGGCCATGGGAATATTTTTTTTCTTACAAGTTTTATATTATGATTTTATAGGCTTATCGGCTGAAGCTATAGGAACAATATTTTCTATAGGCTCTTTATTCACCTTGATAGGTTTTTTTATGGGACCATTTATTAAGATATTTGGACGTAAGAGAATTTTATGCATAGGATTATCAGTTTGTGCCATAGGAATTGGATTTCATATGGGATTTAAATCAATGATAGTTCTTATAATAGGTCAAATTCTTATAAATTTGGGCACATGTCTTATACATGTTACGGAATTACAATTGTTATATTCTTATACTACAGGGCAAAAGGAATGTTGTGCCTATAGTTATAAGTATTCTGTAAATTTAATAGCTGGAGCTGTGGGAGCATTAATAGCTGGAAATATAACGGGAATAGAATACTTTGCCAAAATAGGATATAAAAAGTTATTTCTATTAGCAGCCATAATTCTTATAGTGACTTCATCTATTAGATGTTTTTTGTTGCCTAAAGATGCAACTAATGCAGTAGAGAATGAAGAAGTAAAGAAAAGCATGAGGGAATCAATAAAATGCATAAAGTCTGATAAACAAATTAGACTTTTTTCTATGCTTCTATTTATTAACACCTTAGGATTTAGTGGTGTAGGACCTTATAATAATTTAATATTAAAGAATTACTTTAATTTAGAGAATAATATAATATCTTATATAACCTTTTCATTAACTATTTTGAGTATGGTTGGGCTTATTCTAATGCCTAGACTTATAGAAAAAATTGGGGTAAAGAAATTTAATTTAACTATATTTGTAATTGCTATTGTTAGTTGCTTTATATTAGCAATGGTTTCTAATAGTGAATTATTTATATTTTTCTTAGTTATTAGAGGTGTATTTGTTGGTCTTATAATTTCCTCTTTAGATAGCTTGATGATGAGTAATATAGCCATAGATCATAGAGATATATTTGCAGCAGTAAAGATGTTATCCAATGGGTTCTCAATATCCATAGGAAATTTTGTTGGTGGAACTATTTTAAATAATTTAGGGTATAGATATAATTATTTATATGGATTTGTAATGCTTCTTTGTGCTACACTATTTTTCTATTTAAGGGTTAGGTCATACATGGCAAATACTATAATAAATAGAAGTTGTCCTTGTCATTTTAAGGTTAAACACATTGAATACAAGAGATAGTATTACATAGTAGATATAAAGTTAATATAGACCATGTGCTTACTTTGATAAATATTGGGGAGCATATGGTCTATTGTAGTTTAATAGACTATCATATATAATATATTTATAACTTAATAAATGACATAAAGTAGGAGGAATCTGTATGGGGGTTACAATAAAGGACATTGCTAAGATTGCCCAAGTGTCGGCAACTACGGTTTCTAATGTTATTAATGGTAAGACAGCGAAAACTACAGAGGAGACAAAACAAAGAATACTAAATTTAATTAAGGAGCTTGACTATAAGCCTAATGCCATGGCTAGGAGCCTGGTTAATGGAGAAACTAAGCTTATTGGGGTGATTTTACCAGATATCTCTAGTTTTTATTTTTCGCGAATAATTAGAGGGATTGAGGAAACAGCAGAGGAGCATGGATATAGTATATTAGTTTGTAGTACATATAACAGTGCAGAAAATGAACATAAGTATATCAACCTAATGAGAGAGCATTGTGTAGATGGTATGATAATTGCACCTAGTTTAATAAAAGAGAGTTGGCAATTTGAAGATCTACTAAGAATTAAGTATCCTATGGTAGCCATTCATCGGAGCATTAGTAGTAGTGAAGACGTTTGCAATGTGTATCTAGATAGTTTTAATGATGGTTATGAAGCAACTAGACAACTTATTGAACTAGGTCATAAGAATATTGGATGCATTAATGGAACACAATGGTTAATAAATTCAGGCGACGGCATGCAAGGATATAGACAAGCTATGAAGGATTATGAATTAAAAATAGATGAGCAGTGGACATACTCCTCTATGCATGATGTAGAAACTGGTATTAAGGGAGCAGAGAAACTTTTAAACTGTAGGAATAAGGTTACAGCTATAGTAGCTTGTTCTGATGTTATTGCTTATGGAGTTTATAAAGTTGCTAATAAGCTTAAAATATCCATACCAGATGACTTATCCGTAATAGGTATTGATGATTTAGTTTTCTCTGAAATTATAACGCCAGCTCTTACAACTTTTAAACAGCCTATAGAAGAAATGACTAGGAAGGCCACTGAAGAGTTGATATCTATAATTTTACGACAACCAAGAGAACAATCAGAGTATAGGTATACATCTGAATTAATAGTAAGAGAAAGTGTACAAAGAATATAGTTTCAATCCCTATCTAATATAGATGGGGATTTTTTATTTTGAGACAGTCACTTCATATATTTGCCATATATAATACGAAGATGTATATTATAATTAATGTATGATTTTTAATTTGGGAGAGGGATATGGGTATAAAGATTTTAATAGTAGAAGATGAAATATCTATAAGTGATATATTATATACTGCATTAAAAAGTGAAGGATATATTGTAAGATGTGGATTTACCGCTAAGGAGGGCAGAGAATTAGTAAAAAATTTTAAACCTGATTTAGCTTTGTTAGATTTAAATTTACCAGATGAAAGTGGCTTTGAGCTATGTAAAGAAATTAATAGCAAGTATTTAATTCCTATTGTTATATTAACTGCAAGAAATGATATAGTAGATAAAATTTTAGGGTTAGAGCTAGGAGCTGATGACTATATGACTAAGCCATTTCATATAAAGGAAGTCCTTGCAAGGGTTAAAACTGCTCTGAGATGTGTAGAAAAGTACAAAGTAAAGAGTGAAAGTGAATTTTTAGAAGTTTCAAACCATATAAAATTAAATATGGATAGTAGAATTGTATTAAAGGATGAAGATGAAGTTAGATTGAAACCACAGGAATATGATTTGTTTGAATTCTTAGTGAAGAATAGGAATAGAGTATTTTCAAGAGAAGAACTTCTTAATAAAGTTTGGGGATTTGATTATGATGGAGATATTAGAACTGTAGATGTTCATGTAAGAAGAATTCGAAGTAAATTAGATAATGAAAATGAGAGATCTCTTATAGATACAGTATTTGGGGTAGGATATGTGATGAGGTAATAATATGAAAATAAGAGTGAAATTTATATTTTCTATACTATCTATAATTATAACTTTTGGAATAATATTGAATTTATCCATAAGGCATATATTAATTATTAGAATGGAGGCATCCATAGGTAATTCATTAAATGAAATTATGTACAGTACTAGAGAAGCTATAAAATATAGACTGCTAGCTACAGATTTAGAGTATGAAAAAGATAGCTTAGTTAAAGAAAGTAATTACTTAAATAGATATATATCATCTAATTTTCAATGTACTGTAGAAATAAGTGATACAGACGGTAAGGTATTAAGTGAGAACGTAGATGAATCTTTTAGGGAAATATTAGATAGTGGAAATAAAAATGCTGGATCTGGAGCTGCTATTGTTAATCTTAAATATGAAGATAAAAAACTATATGGAATTCTGTCCTATCCTATTTTTGTAAATGAAGATAATCTAGGGGTTCTTAGTATTATAAAAGATTATAGCGAGGTTTATGGTGAAAATAATAGGATGCTTTTATTTATAACTGTTGTAGAAGGAATTATATTATTCTTTATATTTAGCTTATGCTTTTTCATAATAACTAAAGTTACTAAGCCTATAATAACATTAACAGAAGGCGTAAAAAAAGTTGGACAAGGAGAATATAGTTTTTATATAGATGCTCATGGAAATGATGAAATAGCTATATTGTCAAGAGAATTTAATAGTATGAAAGAAAAAATAAAAGAACAAATAAATACAATAAAAGAAGAAAAACAAAAGGTAGAGAAATTAGAGAAAAGTAGAAAAGCTTTTTTTGATAATGTGACTCATGAAATGAAGACACCGTTAACTGCTATTTCTGGATATGCAGAGATGATAAATGATGGAATGGTAAAGGATGAGGCTTTTAAGAAAAGAGCTATAGAAAGAATATACCTAGAAAGTGAAAGATTACATCACTTAATTATAGAGTTAATAGAAATATCCAAGGGATTATCTTATAATACAGAAGAATTTAAGGATATTAGAATAGATAAACTTATAGATGAGATAAGTGATGACATGAGTATAAAAGCTCAAAAATACTCTATGGAAATTATAAACAATTTAGAAAGTGGTATAGTATCAACACAGTGTAACAGGATTAGGGAACTTATTATAAATTTAATTGACAATGGTATAAAGTATTCTAAATCACAAGAGCCTCTTTATATAAACGGGAAAATAGAGGGAAAGAAATATATTTTAGAAATAGAGAGTATGTCAGGAATTATTCCTGAGGAAATATATGATCATATTTTTGAACCTTTTATAAAATCTAATAAATTTTCAGAATCTGAAAGCAGAGGACTTGGATTATACCTATGCAGTGAAATTATAAAAGATCACGGAGGTTCTATAGATATTATAAATGGAGAAAAGGTTACTGTAAGAGTAGAAATGCCATTAAGTAAAAAATAACCTTGTTAATAACTTGGAAATAACTTTACTATAGTTGTTAAAAATTTAATCATATACTTATATTAAAGTTATTAAGTAAGGGGTGCTTGAAAATGAAAATAAATAAATTTCTATTGTGTTCTGTAGCTTTTGTTATGGTCACTAGTACAGTTATAATAGGAGGATGCAAAAATAAAGATAAAGAGATTGTTTTATCTGAAAATGTAGCCAAAGATATTCAAGTTGAAGAAAATGAGATAGAAAAGTATATAAAAGAAGGAAATAAATTTTTAGAAGAAAAAAATTACACAGAAGCTAGGAAATCTTATGAAGCTGCAATAACAAAAGGTAAGAATGACAAGCAGATTTATATGGATATAAAGGATCAATATTTAAATAAAAATAGATATGATGATGCTTACTATATTATTAAATTAGCTGTTGAAAATAAGGTTGATATAGAGAATATGGAGAAAGTGCTTACTAGTATAAGAGATAAAATGGA
The DNA here is from genome assembly GCF_039521425.1 of Clostridium subterminale. NCBI lineage: Bacteria > Bacillati > Bacillota > Clostridia > Eubacteriales > Clostridiaceae > Clostridium > Clostridium subterminale. The sequence goes on along the minus strand of NZ_BAAACI010000007.1, from coordinate 262,130 downwards.
AAGTGTAGAGCTATCTTATGAAATATATGAAGATAATGTTTCATTTGTTTTGCCAAAAGAAGTGGATATAACTGTGGATAATAATAAAGTTAAGGATTATGTACTTTGGGGAAAGGAAAACCTCGGTATATCCAATAAACCTGGACAGTACTCATATAATGGGCTAACAAAGGAATATGGAAGAAATGTTCATGTTACTTTAAATGTAAAAGAGAATGTAAAAGAAAATACAAAAGAAGATGTATATAATAGTAGGATTGGACTTGTAACAGATATATATACAGAGAATAATACCATTTATATATCCTTTGATGAAGTAGAATTTTATACTGGAGAAGAAGCCTTAGCAGAAGCTAAAAAGGATAATAAAGCTATAAAAGAAGAAGATGGAACTTATATAGTTTATGATGACTATTATATTAGAAATTCTGCAGTTGAAACAAAGGTTTATGAAGTTTCTAAGGATGTAGCAATGAACTTATTAGCATATGAAGTAAACCCAGATAATAATAAGATTGATTTTCAAAAAGTTAATTATGATACTTTTAAAAAGCATATAGAGAAGTATAAGAATGACACCTCAGCAGAAAGAGCTTTACTATGTGAAGTAGATATGAAAAATAATATAGTTGCATCAATGAGTAGAAAATTTACTCCATAGTAGTGTAAATAGATATATACTATATGTTACAATAATTAGTAAGATAATAGAATCACATTAAACTTATAGGGATAAGCTATAGCTAATAATAAAATAAGTTTTAAGTTATAAGTTATTATAACTTAAAATTTATTTTGGAAAAGAGGTAGTATATATGAAGTTGATTTCGTGGAATGTTAATGGTATTAGGGCTTGCGTTCAAAAAGGATTTTTAGACTTCTTTAAAGAAGTAGATGCAGATATGTTTTGTATTCAAGAAAGTAAAGTTCAAGGTGGGCAGATAGAACTTGCTTTAGAAGGATATCATCAATACTGGAATTATGCTGAGAAAAAAGGGTATTCAGGAACTGCTATATTTACAAAGGTAGAGCCTATGAATGTATCCTATGGAATTGGAATAGAAGAACATGATAAAGAAGGTAGAGTAATTACTTTAGAGTTTGAAAGTTTTTATCTTGTAACAGTATATACCCCAAATTCTAAGTCGGAGTTAGAGAGGCTTGATTATAGAATGGTTTGGGAAGATGAATTTAGAAAACATCTTAAGAAGTTAGATGAAAGTAAACCAGTGATAGTTTGTGGAGATTTAAATGTAGCTCATAAGGAGATAGATCTTAAGAATCCTAAAAATAATAGAAGAAATGCAGGATTTACTGATGAAGAGAGAAATAAATTCACTGAATTATTAGATTCTGGGTTTATAGATACCTTTAGAAATTTTTATCCAGATTTAGAGGGAACATATTCTTGGTGGTCCTATAGATTCAAAGCTAGAGAGAAGAATGCAGGATGGAGAATTGATTATTTTTGTACTTCTGAAAGATTAAAGGACAGTTTAGTTTCAGCTAAGATACATACAGAAGTATTGGGTTCAGACCATTGTCCAGTAGAACTGCAAATTAATATTTAATTTAGAGTAATATTATTCCATAAATTTAAATATAATATATAAAATTATACTTAAGTAAATATGGAGGGGTTGCTATGATAATAGATGCTAGTTTAAGAGATTTGAAAATTAAAGGAAGAAAATTTAGAAATGAAGGAAGAACCATGGGAATAATACTAAAAAGTAATGGAGACATTTTGCCAATTAGTATTAAACGTTCAGATATGGATAAATTTCTAAAAAGATATGGAGACCATAGTGAAGTAACTTTAAGCGTTGATGGAGAAAATATTAATACATCTGTAATAGAAGTACAAAGAGATTTAGTACTTCATTATGCACATAATATACAGTTTAAAGAGATTTAAATTATAGTTTGAAAAATCCCCAGTTAAGTTGAAAACACTCAACTTAACTGGGGATTAATTTATTTTATTAGCACTTATAAATTAAAGTGGTATTCTTGCAAGAACCATATGTTTATTTTTCATATTATATAGCTGTTCCTTAGAGATTTCTTGAATAGTTGTAATCTTAGTTACATTGTGGATCATGCCAACTCTAATTTTTGCATCCTCTAAATCTCTTGCTAATAATGTTCCACAGTATCTAGCATCTTCAGTATCCACATTAAATAAGAATACGTTTAATTTCTCTATCGGTACAACATCTTTCTTTAAAAATTCATCATCAAATTCCACTTCACTATCAAGAGAGATCAAACCTTCTCTAACTATAAGTTTATCCCACCCTTTATATTCACAAAGTCTACCCCATAGTCCTAAATTCATAATGCTTCTTACAGTAAGTTTTACCATCATAAAAATTCACTCCCTCTCACTTTTACATCATATATTTTAATTATTATTGTACCATTAATTTGAAGATTATTCAATCAATTTACTGAATATTAAATTTTTTTATAATTTGTATACAATATTTATTGATTATACATTAATAAATATAATTACCAATTTAAAAAGATTTATGTTAGTAGTTCTTTGGATATTTATTATAAAGTTTGAAATGAAAATTTCATAATAAGTTGTTTTATATATTACTGAAATATGAGTGTGATAAATCTTTCAGTAATTGAGAATAGTTTTGCTTTTTATAAGTTTGAAAAGTTAAATGATGATCAATTAAGGTTTGTAGAAACCTTTTTTACAATATAGAGGAAATATAAAAGATGTAGAGAGAGTATTAGGAATTTCTTATCCAACAGTGAGAGGTAAGTTAGAATATTTGTTCTGTTCATGAAGGAAAAGGTATTTTAACTAGTATAACCGATAATTTAATAGAGATTACAATAAAGGTATTAAAATCATTATGCAAAACTACATAATGACTTTAATACCTTTAGCTTCAGCTTGTTTTATGAAATCCTCTAAATTAACTACATAACAATTTTTTAAACTAATAGTTTTCAGTGTAGGTATATCAAAAAGTTTGGAGTAATTTGACATGTAGGCATAAGATAGATTCAATATTTTTAAATTATTTATAACTTCTATTCCATCTACAACTAAAGGACCTTCTAAGCAAAGAGAAAATTCCTCTACACTAGGGAAATTTTTTAAAGTTGACAGCGCAAAATTACCGCTAAAATTAATAGTTAAATTTTTTACACTTGGAAATAGTGGAAGACTATTTATAGAATCAGTTTTAGGGTACATTAGTTGAAAAGTCTCTGCTTCATCTATTAGGTCTACTTCACTTAAAACATTTAAGTTACATCCATGTATACTTAAAGTTTTTAAATTATCTAACTTAGTAATAGGTGAATAATCTAAAATTAATCCATCATCAATTATATCTAGTGCGTTTAAATTTTCAATATATTCTAAGCCTTCTAGATTAGATACATTTTTTATTTTAAGAGTATTTATATTTAATAGACTGTTTTTATCTAATGAATTTAAAGAGTAGAAATCCATACCTATAGATTTTTTTATTGTAAGATTAAGGTTAGAATCTTTTATAATTCTTTGAGAATATATATAGTAATCAATTAAAAAGAAAACACATATAGACAAAATCACCATAATAATTCTTAAATGTTTTCTAGTATGAAATTCTTTTGTAGCTCCATAAATTATAGTCAAACTTAAAGATAATATGAGGAGTATTTGACTAGGTATATACACGTATAACTTAAATAAAAAATAATTTAAAATCATGGGAATGGTCATAATATAACTAGCAATAATATAATTAGAAGAATGGAACTCATTAAAGTTAGTAATGGTTATAATTAAAGTAAGACTGAATAATACAATCCATACTAAAGGAAATTTTCCATCTAAATTTAAGAAATTCGAAAAGAATAAATGAAATATCATAAAAGCAATGAGAAAGCACAAAGAAGCTATATACCAAACATTATTTTTAGATTCCTGTGGATATAAAGTTATAATATTATTTTTTATAGTAGTATGGTAAGATTGATTTTTCATTTTGTCCTCCTAAATATAAAGAGTTAGCATGTTATACAAATATTATATTTTAAAAACAGCCATATGTAAACGTATAATATGATGAAAAAAGATGATATTTAGTAGCAAATTTAGAGGAAATTTATCAAAAAAAGTATTGAAACTATAATATTTTTTTATTTTTGTTAATATAAATAAAAATATTGTAGAAATAAGAGAAGAGTAAGAAATAATATAATGGTTTAAATGTAAAATTAGATCAATGAAGATTTTATATTTTAATTAAATAGATATTCATTGACTTTTAATTTTTAAAATAGTATATTGAAAATATGTACGATGAAGTACTTAAAGAGCAGTGAAGCTCCATAGGATTATTCCTATGGAGCTTTTTGTGTTTATTTTTAGGGTGAATTTAATAAAGATTTATCTTTTAGTAAACTTACCGTATAAATAGTTAATTAATTTTAAAGACTATATTATAAATAGAATAGTCTTGAAAGGAGTTTATAATGAACAATTTTAAAATTAAGACTCAGATTTATTTTGGTCAAGGAGCTTTAGAAAGGTTAGAGGACGTAGGAAATAAAAAAGTTTTTATAGTTACAGATCCTTTCATGGTGAAGTCAGGAATGATTAATAAGATCACAGAAAAATTAAAAAGTGCTAGCATAGCCATATTTAGTGATATAGTTCCAGATCCACCTATAGAGCTTATAGTTCAAGGTATAGAAGAACTACAAAAAGTTCAACCAGAAGTATTAGTTGCATTAGGTGGAGGTTCCTCAATAGATGCAGCTAAAGCTATAATGGATTTTGCAAAAAAAATTACACCTGTTACTGATATGGAGTTTATAGCTATTCCAACTACAAGTGGTACAGGTTCAGAGGTAACATCTTTCTCAGTAATAACAGATAAAGCTAAGGGAACAAAGTATCCTTTAGTTTCAGATGATCTATTACCAGATGTAGCTATTTTAGATCCTGAACTAGTAAAAAGCGTACCTGGATCAATTACTGCAGATACTGGTATGGACGTAATTACTCATGCTCTTGAGGCATATGTATCTACAAATGCATCTGATTTTTCTGATGCTTTATCTGAAAAAGCACTTATGCTATCTTTCAAATATCTTTTAAGAGCGTATAAAGATGGTGAGGATTTAGAAGCGAGAGAAAAAATGCATAACGCATCATGTCTTGCAGGAATTGCCTTCAATTCAGCTTCTCTTGGATTAAACCATGGTATTGCCCATGTTTTAGGAGGTAAATTCCATGTGCCTCACGGAAGAACTAACTCTTTATTATTACCTTATATAGTTGAATTTAATGCTGACATAGTAGGATATGAGAATAATGAATTTTCTAGAGCAGCTATTAAATATGCAAATATATCAAAATTATTGGGATTACCTTGTAGTAATGCTAGAGCAGGAGTTAGAAGCCTTGTAAATGAAATAAAAAAATTACAAAAGGAAATGAAGATGCCTACGACTTTAAAAGCTTGTGGTGTATCTACGGAAGAACTAGAAAAGCTTAAAGAAGAAATTGCAAACAGTGCATTATTAGATGCATGTACTGCAACTAACCCTAAAATACCAACTCCTCTTAATGTTATTGAAATTATCGGAAAAATTAAAGAATAACATTAAAAAATGGGTTGACAGTATAAAATTTTGAATATATAATCGAAATATACACAAAGTAGTGTAATGGTTTTAAGCAAAGGGGCTTCTTGAAAATATTTATGTTTTCAAGGAGCCTTTATTATTTTTTATAAAATTATAGATTTATTTAAGAATAGTTGTTAAAACACAGGTAATACTAATACTAATATTTTATATTAAATATTGTTTTTAGATATTGTCTCTAAATGCAAAGGTAAGGTGAGTATATGAGTGACGATAAGCAAAGGATTATACAGGAGTTTGTTCCTGGTAAACAAGTAACCCTTGCACATATAATAGCAAATCCTACTGATGAACTTTATAAAAAGCTGGGTCTTGTAGCAGATACTAGAGATGCTATTGGAATTTTAACAATAACTCCAAGTGAAGGTTCCATAATAGCTGCAGATGTAGCTACGAAGGCTGCTGGAGTTAATCTTGGATTTGTAGATAGATTTAGTGGCTCACTTGTTATAACAGGAGATGTTAGTTCTATAGAATCAGCATTGAAGGAAGTTACTTCTGTTCTTGAGGGATTATTACAATTTACTTCTACAAAAATTACTAGAACGTAGGAGGAAACATGAAAAAAGTAATATTCATAGGAAAGACAGGAAGTGGTAAGACTACTTTGTGCCAAAAGATTCACGACTTAGATTTGAAATATAAGAAGACTCAATCAGTAGAAATTTATGATGAGTCTATAGATACTCCAGGAGAATATTTAGAAAATAGATCTTATTATAAAGCTCTGATAGTAACATCAGCAGATGCAGATGTAATTGCACTAGTATATGATTGTACTTCAGAGGAATCTTACATAGCACCAGGTTTTTGTAGTATGTTTGCTAAGGAGTGTATTGGGATAGTTACCAAAATAGACATTGCTCAAAACAATGATAGAGTAAAACATGCTAGGGAGATTTTAAAAGAGGCTGGAGTCTCTAGAATTTTTGAAGTAAACACTTTAGATGGAACCGGAATAGAGGAATTAATTAAATATTTAAGTTCATAATATAGAGGAGAATAATTAAATATGAGTAAAAAAATCATAATAGTCGACGATGAGCCTATTATTAGAATGGATATCAGAGATATCTTAGAAGCAGAGGGTTACAATGTAGTAGCAGAAGCTTCTGATGGGTTTAGTGCTGTAGAACTTTGCAAAGAGCATAAACCTGATTTAGTAATTATGGATATACAGATGCCTATACTTGATGGCATTGGAGCTAGTAAAAGAATTAGACTTGAACATCTTGCAGGTGGAATACTTTTGTTGACAGCCTTTAATGATACTGAATTTATAGAAAAGGCTAAAAGTGTAGGAGCATATGGATATCTAGTAAAACCTTTAGATGAAAAATCATTTATTCCAACAGTGGAAATGTGCTTAGCTAAAGTAGAAGAATTTGAAGAGTTAGAGAATAACCTAGAGAAAGTTACATCAAAGTTAAACGAAAGAAAGTTAATTGAAAAAGCTAAGGGTATACTTATGAAAGAATTAAATTCCGATGAAGAAGAAGCTTATAGGTACATTAGAAAATTGAGTATGGATAGAAGATGTTCTATGATAGATATTGCAAAAACCTTAATAGTGGCTTATGAATAAGATAAAAGAATTATGTAATATTTATACTAACCTCACTGATGAGGATATTAATAAAATCATAGAGATTTCTAACTCAATAGAGTTAATAGCTAATTTCGAGGAATGCGATGCTTTTATAGATGTACCATCAAAAAATCCAGAAGAAGCCATAGTAGTTTCAGAAGGAAGAAAAAAAGAATCTATTTATACTGATTCCGTAGTTGGGAAAAAGGCTTTAAGAATAAATGAGCCTGGTGTAATAAGAACTCTAAAAACTGGTGAAGTTTTTAAAGGAGTAAGAGCTTTAACTCAAGAAAATAGATTTGTAAGACAAAAGGTATACCCAATTTTAAATGAACAGAAAATAATAGGAGTAATTATTGTTGAGAATGATATAAGTAATGAAATAAAAGAAGATTTTACTATTCCTAATGATGGCTCCAAAAGCAAAAGACAAAAGACACATCAGCTAATGAACTTAATAAATTCCAATAGATTGATTAATGATAACTTAGAATCTGCCGTTTTAGTTTATGATGAAAATGGAATATTAAGAATTAAAAATAGAAAAGCTGATATGATTTATATAGGTAGGGGATACAACGAGCTTGAAGGCATGCATTACGATGATTTGTCCTTAGATAATACCCTATTTACCAATATTAATAAAATCTTAGAGATTACAGAAGATAATAAAGTAATAACAAAGGAAGTAAAAGTTGGTAATTTTTATTATGGAATAAAAAGAATACTGATTAAGGAAGAGGACTTGAGAGTTATTGAAATAGTTCAAGACATAACAGATATAAAGAATAAAGAAGCTGAAATAATCTCTAAATCTGTTGCTATACGAGAAATTCATCATAGAGTAAAGAATAACTTGCAAACCGTAGCTTCACTTTTACGTATTCAAGGGAGAAGATGTGATAGTGAGGAAGCAAAGGTAAGTCTTCAGGAAAGTGTGAATAGGATTCTTGCTATTGCAGCAACTCATGAACTTTTATCAAAGGATATAAGTGATGAGGTAAAAATTATGAAGGTTATAAATGCTATAGTAGATAATGCTAAAAGATGTTTTTTAAACATTCAAAAGGAAATTAATATAGAAGTATCAGGTGATGATTTTTACATTGATACAGATAGAATTACTGCAATATCTCTTATAATTAATGAATTGATACAAAATTGTTATGATCATGCTTTTAATCATAGGGAGTGTGGAACTATAAAAATTACTGTGACTGAGCAGGATGAGTTTAGAGAAATATCAGTAGCTGACGATGGAGTTGGTTTTGATACTTCTATTGATAAATCTTCTAGTTTAGGAATGTCTATAGTAAAAAACTACATATCTGATAAATTAAAAGGTGATATAGATATATTTTCTAATGATGAGGGAACTAAAATTAAATTTAGATTTCCTATAAAAATTGAATGAAATAGAACTACATTGAAGTAGTTTGATTTAAGCAAAGAGGCTTAAAGTTAAAAAAATTAATTTTTCATAGTTATTTGAAAGATTAATTTGATAGCTTTAAGCCTTTTATATTTGTATTTGGAGGTGATTCAATGAGAGAAGAACTTTTAAGCGTTGGAATTGATATTGGAACGAGTACAACTCAACTTGTATTTTCAAAATTAATCATAGAAAACACTGCTTCAAGTTTTTCAGTGCCTAGAATATCAATAGTTGATAAAGAAGTGGTTTATAGAAGTGATGTTTATTTTACACCACTTAAATCTATGACAGAAATTGATGCTGAGAAAGTTAAGGATATAGTGTCTTTAGAATATAAAAAATCAGGTATCGATAAGGATGAAATACAAACAGGAGCTGTAATTATAACAGGTGAGACTGCTAGAAAAGAAAATGCCAATGAAGTACTTCATACTTTAAGTGGATTTGCAGGAGATTTTGTAGTTGCTACAGCAGGTCCAGATCTTGAAAGTATTATAGCAGCTAAGGGTGCAGGAGCACATATTTACTCTAGTGAACATTCTACAAGTGTAGTTAACTTAGATATTGGTGGAGGAACTACAAATTTAGCTGTATTTACTAGAGGTGACTTGAAGGAAACAGGATGTCTTGATATAGGTGGAAGACTTATAAAACTTGATAAAGATACAAATAATATAGTATATATTGCTCCTAAAATACAAAACATTATAAATGAAAATAACTTTGATATAAAAATTGGTTATAAAGTAACTAAAGAAATGTTGATTCCAGTTATTAATGAAATGGTAAAACTTTTAGAGGAAAGTGTAGGGCTTAGATCCCAAACATCTACCTTTGAAATGATAGTTACTAATAAGTCCATAGCTTTAAATGAGGAAATTAAGTGTATATCCTTCTCAGGAGGAGTAGCTGACTATGTATATAATGAAGCTCCTATAGAAGATTACTTTAAGTATGGAGATGTAGGAATACTTCTAGGAGAAGCTATTAAAAATTCAGACTTATGTAAAAAACTGAAATTAGTGAGATCAATAGAAACTATAAGAGCTACCGTAGTTGGAGCTGGATCTCACACCATGGATATTAGTGGTAGTACCATTACATATACCCATGATAACTTCCCTATAAAGAATTTACCAATTTTAAAGCTTAGTTTAGAAGATGAAAATAGAGGTGCTGGAGTTTTAGAAAAAGCAATATCAGAAAAAATTAATTGGTTTAAGTATGAGAATGAACTTCAGAGTATTGCCATAGCTCTACATGGAAAGAAGAATCCTTCTTTCACAGAAATACAAGAAATGGCAAAGGGGCTAGTAGGTGGTATGAAAGAACTTATTGATAGAAAGCTTCCACTTATTATAATTGTTGAAAATGATATGGCAAAGGTATTAGGTCAGGCTATTTACTCCCTTTTAAATCTTGATAAGGATATAGTTTGTATAGATGGTATCAAGGTTGAAAATGGAGATTATATAGATATAGGAAAACCTGTAGCGGAAGGTAAAGTCTTACCTGTAGTTATAAAAACATTAGTATTTAATTAACCGAGAGGAGGATTATCATGATTTTAAAAACTAAATTATTCGGAAAAGTATACCAGTTTAAGTCAGTAATGGAAGTTATGGCAAAAGCAAATGAAGAAAAATCAGGAGATAACTTAGCAGGAATAGCTGCACAGTCAGCAGAGGAAAGGGTTGCAGCAAAGGTTGTACTTTCTAACCTTACACTGTCTGATTTAAGAAATAATCCTGCAGTACCTTATGAAATAGATGAGGTTACAAGAATAATACAAGATGACGTAAATGAAAAAATATATGCAGAAGTTAAAAATTGGACTGTAGCTGAATTTAGAGAGTGGTTACTAGATGATAACACTACAGGAGCAGATATAAGAAGAGTTTCAAGAGGAATAACATCAGAAATAGTGGCTGCTGTTGCAAAAATAATGTCTAACATGGATTTAGTATACGCAGCTAAGAAAATAAAAGTTACAGCTCACTGTAATACAACTATAGGAGAACCAGGAACATTATCTGTTAGATTACAACCAAACCATCCAACAGATGATCCAGATGGAATACTTGCATCTTTAATGGAAGGATTAAGCTATGGTATTGGAGACGCAGTACTTGGATTAAACCCAGTTGATGACTCTGTAGAGAGCGTAACTAAAGTATTAAAGAGATTTAATGAATTTAAAGAAAAATGGCAAATACCAACTCAAACTTGTGTACTTGCACACGTAACTACACAAATGGAAGCAATTAGAAAAGGTGCACCAGCTGACCTTATATTCCAATCAATTGCTGGTTCTGAAAAAGGAAATGAAGCATTTGGATTTACTGCTGCAACAATAGAAGAAGCAAGACAACTTGCACTTAAAGAAGGAACAGCTACAGGTCCAAACGTAATGTATTTTGAAACTGGTCAAGGTTCAGAACTTTCTTCAGATGCGCACCATGGTGCTGACCAAGTAACAATGGAAGCTAGATGTTATGGATTTGCTAAGAGATTCCAGCCATTCTTAGTAAATACAGTTGTTGGATTCATAGGACCTGAGTACCTATATGATGCAAAACAAGTTATAAGAGCTGGTCTTGAAGACCACTTCATGGGTAAACTTTCAGGACTTCCAATGGGATGTGACGCTTGTTACACAAACCATATGAAAGCGGATCAAAATGATATAGAAAACCTAGCAGTATTACTTGCTACAGCAGGATGTACATACTTCATGGGAATTCCTCATGGTGATGACGTAATGCTTAACTATCAAACAACTGGATATCAAGAAACAGCTACATTAAGAGAGTTATTAGGAGTAAAACCTATTAAACCTTTTGAAGAGTGGATGGAAAAAATGGGAATTATAGAAAATGGCAAGTTAACCAGAAGAGCTGGCGACGCTTCAATATTCTTAGGATAAGGGGGGACTACTGATGAACGAACAAGAATTAAAATTAATGGTTGAAAAGTTATTAGGAGAAATGGTAGAAAAATCAGGTAGTACTGACATAGTAAATCAAGTAGCAAATAAAATGAGTGCTGTAATAGGTTCAGTAGATGAAAATGGATGTATTCCAGATATCACTGAAATTGACCTTAAAAAACAACTTTTAGTTGAAAACCCTCATGATAGAGAAGGGTATCTAAAAATGAAGGAAAGAACTCCAGCAAGAATAGGTATTGGAAGATCAGGTCCAAGATACAAAACTATAACTCAATTAAGAGTTAGAGCTGACCATGCTGCTGCACAAGATTCAGTATTCTCTTATGTATCTGAAGACTTTATAAAAGAAAATAATTTAATACCAGTGAATACAATGTGTGTTGATAAAGATCAATATATAACTCGTCCTGATCTTGGAAGAAAATTTGATGAAGAAACTACTAAGTTTATAAAAGATAAGTTTTCAGGTCAAAAGGTATTAGTAGTAGTTGGAGATGGACTTTCTTCAGCAGCTATTGAAGCTAACTTAAAAGATTCAGTTCCTTCAATTAAACAAGGTTTAAAAATGTATGGAATTGAAATTGGAGATATATTATTTATTAAACATTGTAGAGTTGGAGCTATGGATGCTATCGGTGATGCAACAGGAGCAGAAGTTGTTTGTATGCTAGTAGGTGAAAGACCAGGTCTTGTTACTGCTGAATCAATGAGTGCTTATATAGCTTATAGACCAACAGCTAATATGCCAGAAGCTAACAGAACAGTTATATCAAACATCCATAAAGGTGGTACTACAGCAGTTGAAGCAGGAGCACATATAGCTGAACTTATAAAGACAATGCTTGATAAAAAAGCATCAGGAATAAATTTAAAAATATAATTTTAGGGGGAATTTATTGTGATTAATGAAGCATTACGTCCAACAGTATTAAGCGTTAAAATAATTTCAAATGTAAGCCCAGAACTAGTTAAAAAATTAGAATTACAACCTCATCACAAAAGTTTAGGTATCATTACTGCTGATAGTGATGACGTAACTTACACTGCTCTTGATGAAGCTACTAAAGCTGCTGAAGTTGATGTAGTATATGCAAGATCAATGTATGCAGGTGCTGCTAATGCATCTACAAAACTTGCTGGTGAAGTTATTGGAATAATAGCTGGACCAAGTCCAGCAGAAGTAAGAAGCGGTTTAAATGCTACTATAGACTTCATGGAAAATGGATCACACTTTGTAAGTGCTAATGAAGATAACTCTATAGCTTACTATGCACACTGTGTTTCAAGAACTGGAACTTATCTTTCAAAGGTAGCAGGAGTTAAAGAAGGAGAAGCAATAGCTTATCTTGTAGCTCCACCACTTGAAGCTATTTATGGATTAGATGCAGCTCTTAAGGCAGCAGATGTTGAGATGAAGGAATTCTTTGGACCTCCAACTGAAACTAACTATGGTGGTGGATTACTTACAGGTAGTCAATCAGCATGTAAGGCAGCATGTGACGCTTTTGCAGAAGCTGTCAAATCAGTTGCTCAACAACCAGTAAACTTTTAAGCGAAGGTTTAGGAAGTGAGTAAAGCATTAGGTCTAGTAGAAGTAAGAGGATACGTTGCAGCAGTAGAAGCTGCAGATTCTGCTCTAAAGGCTGCAAATGTTACCTTGATTGGACTAGAGAAAATAAAAGGTGGAATAACCACTATTAAAATTACTGGAGATGTAGGAGCTGTAAAGGCTGCAGTTGATGCAGCCAGGGCTTCTGTAGAAAGTTTAGGTACTTTTAGAACTGCTCATGTGATACCAAGAGTAGACTCACAAGTTCAAAGTTTATTCTTTGAAGGACATAAAAAATCACAAGAGGTTTCTATAGAATCATCTAGTGAAAAAAGTGATTCAAAAGATAATGAAAAAATAGAAGCTCCAGATAATAAAAAGGGAGAAACTTCTGAAGTAGGAATTGTAGAAAAAGTTACAAAAGAAAAATCAGAAGTTAAAGAAGAAACTAAAGAAGTAGAGTCTCAAATCAACAAAATAGAAGAGACTATAAAAAATGATTTCAAAGATCATATAGATTATAACTCTATGAAAGTTGAAGAGTTAAGAAGATTAGTTAGAACTTTAAAAATTCCGAATATGACAAATAAACAAATTAAATTTGCCAAAAAGGATGTGCTTATAAACACTATACTAGAATATAACAAAGCAGGTGAAAAATAATGGAACTTACAGATAAAGATTTGGCGTCTATACAAGAGGTTAGGAATCTAATTAAAACAGCTAAGGCTGCTCAAGCAAAATTAGCTCAAAAGTCTCAAGAAGAGATTGATAGAATAATTAAGGCTATGGCTGAGGCTGCTGCAGCAAATGCAGAGAAATTAGCTAAAATGGCAGTTGAAGAAACTGGATTTGGAGTATGGCAAGATAAAGTAATCAAAAATATATTTGGTTCTACATACATCTATGATTATATTAAGGATCTTAAAACTGTTGGAATAGTAGCAGAAGATGAAGAGAAAAAAGTTATGGATGTTGCAGTTCCAATGGGAGTAATTGCAGGATTAATTCCTTCAACTAACCCAACATCAACAACTATGTATAAAGCTCTTATATCCTTAAAATGTGGGAATGCAATAGTATTTTCACCACATCCAAATGCTAAAAAAAGTATATTAGAAACAGTTAGAATTATGAATGAAGCAGCTGTAAAGGCTGGATGCCCAGAAGGAGCTATTGGATGTATTACAATTCCGACGCTTCAAGCTACAGACGAGTTAATGAAAAATAAAGATACAGCTATGATACTTGCAACTGGTGGTTCAGCAATGGTTAGAGCGGCTTACTCTTCAGGTACACCAGCTCTTGGAGTTGGTCCAGGAAACGGTCCAGCATTTATCGATAAGAGTGCTGATATTAGAATTGCAGTTAAGAGAATAATGGATTCTAAAACTTTTGACAATGGAACAATCTGTGCTTCTGAGCAATCAGTAATTATAGAAGAAGCTATTAAAGATAAAGTAGTAGCTGAGTTCAAAAACCAAGGAGCATATTTCTTAAGTCCAGAAGAAGCAAAACAACTTGGTAAATTTATAATGAGAGCTAACGGAAGTATGAATCCACAAATTGTTGGTAAGAGTGTAGAAACTATTGCAAAGCTTGCAAGTTTAACTAACGTACCTGCTTCAGCAAGAGTACTTATTGCAGAAGAAACAGAAGTAGGACACAATGTACCATATTCAAGAGAAAAATTAGCTCCAATTCTAGGATTCTATGTTGAAAAGAGTGTAGATGATATAGAAGCTAAGTGTAGAGAAATACTTCTTAATGAAGGTGCAGGTCACACATTCTCAATGCACTGTGAAGATAAGGAACTAGTAAAGAGATTTGCTCTTAGTATGCCGGTATCGAGAATACCAGTAAACACTCCAAGTACTTTAGGAGGAATAGGTGCTTCTCTAAACATAGTACCTGCTTTAACTTTAGGTTGTGGAGCTATTGGTGGAAGTGCAACATCTGATAATGTAGGACCACTTCACCTTGTAAACATAAAAAAAGTAGCTTATGGAGTTAGAGAAATTGAACATTTCAGAGGTGGAAGCAGCAATACAGTTACTCGCAGTAATAGTTCACTTTCATCTGCAGACACAGAAGAGCTTGTTAATTTACTTGTTAAGAAAATAATAAGTGAATTAAGATAATAAAATAAAATTTCAAAGTATATAGGTTAAATTTAAGGAGGAATTTATAATGGCAAACGCAAACGCATTAGGGATGATTGAAACTAAAGGATTAGTAGCAGCAATAGAAGCTGCAGACGCAATGGTTAAAGCTGCTAACGTACAACTAGTAGGAAAAGAACAAGTTGGTGGCGGTCTTGTAACTGTACTTGTAAGAGGTGATGTTGGAGCTGTTAAAGCTGCTACAGATGCTGGAGCAGCAGCAGCTGAAAGAGTTGGAGAATTAATATCAGTTCACGTAATCCCAAGACCACACTTCGAAGTAGATGCTGTTTTACCAAAAACACACGAAACAGTTTAGTTTAGATTTGTGTAGAGATGTATTGCTAAAATAGGCAGTACGTCTCTTACATCTAATGAGGGATGTGAAGATATGTCAGTATTAACTGAAAGTGAAGTTAGAAGACAGTTAAAGGGAAAAGACTTCAAGGAATATACTGAATTTAGAGTGCTAAAGGGACAAATAGTAACCCCATCTGCAAAATCATTTTTGTCAGAACATAACATTAACTTAGAGTATGTAGATTCTTTAGAGGAAGTAGTACATGAAGTAAAAAAAGCAAAAGAAGTAAAAGAAGAAGTACCTGGAAAGTCACAAACCAAAGAAGAAGAAAGTAAATATATAACTGTATTTGGTGCTGAATTAACGGAAAAGCCTGAGCATATGACACATTTACATGGAAACTTATTAGTGTTTAAAGATCATAAGGTAATAGCACTGAGAGGAAAGTTAGATTCTCTTGAGTCTAAGATATTAGAAACTCAAGTTGTTGCTCATAAATTAGGAGCTTCAAAATTAACAGAAGATCTTGAAGAAGTTTTAAAGTTTGTAAGAGGCATCCTTAGATGTGAAGTAGTTAATGAACCAGTAGGAGAATTTAAACTTCTTGGTATGACTCCAGAAGAATTAAGAGAAAGATCACATTATCCAAAGAAATACTATGGTATTGGTCATGAGCCAGTAGGGTTTTCTATGGGTGAGGCTGTTGTGGCTTTAAATTCTTGTAGAACAACTATAAGGGAAACTGAACTTTTAGCTTATACAGCATTTAAAGGCGAATATGGTGATGTTCAAAGGCCTGATATAATAAAGGCATTAAATAGATTATCATCCTTGCTTTGGATAATGATATTTAAATATAGAACTGGAGAATACAGTTAAATCAGGAGGATGAAATATGAATAATCTTTTAGTAGAGGATATCATAGATGAAGTAATAAAGAAGGTAAAAAAAGAAGCTTTTATAGAAGTTGAAGCCTCTGGAAAGCATGTTCACCTATGTGAAGAACATATAAACATATTATTTGGACGTGATTATCAGTTAAATAAGGTTAAGGACTTATCACAACCAGGTCAATATGCATGTAAAGAAAGAGTTACTATAACAGGACCTAAAGGTTCATTAAAGAACGTTGTTGTTCTTGGGCCTGCTAGAAAAGCTACTCAAGTAGAAATTTCATTAACTGATGCAACAGTTCTTGGAATTAAGGCTCCTGTTAAAGAAAGTGGTAAAATAGAAGGTACTCCTGGAATTACAATTTCCACAGAGCGAGCTACTCTTACAATAGACAAAGGAGTAATTGCTGCTAAAAGGCACATACACATGACTCCAGAAGATGCAGAGAAGTTTGGTGTAAAAGATAAAGAAATCATACAAGCAAAGGTTTATGGTGATAGACCTCTAATATTTGATGATGTTGTCATAAGAGTAAGCCCAGACTTTAGAACATATATGCATATAGACTATGATGAGGCTAATGCTTGTGGATTTACGAAGGGAACTCTTTGTAGAATAGTTAAGTAGGCCTCAAAAAAGGAGGTATATAAATGAACTATGATAAACTTGTGGACTTAATAGTAAAAGAAGTTTATAAAAAGTTAGAAGAAACAAATAGAAAAAATATAAGACATAAGACAGCTGTGGTAATTGGAGATGTAGAATTAGATCCTATTACTAAAGCTAATTTAAATGAAGAATATAGAATGATTTATTACGGTGAAGAAGCACTAGAAGCTGATATAGCTGTAGTTTCTAGACTATCTATAAAGTCCATGGCAAATATAGCTACACTAACTGGCATTAATGAAGAAGAAAACTTTATCATTAATATGCTATTAGCAGGTAAGAGAGTCTATGTTCTTGAAAATGGTCTAGAGTATAGAAAATATAAAAATACTGCACCAAGAGCACTATATAATAAGTATTTAAGCTTTGAAAAAGAGCTTAAGGTATATGGAATTGATATAGTTGAGGCTATTGAAAAAGTTGAAGATAAAACCACAAGAAAAGAAGAGTATAAAAAAGTTGAAGAAGTTAGTATATTAGAAACTTCAAATTCTATATCAGAAGAGATGAGCTTCGAAATTAGAAATAAGAAACTTATTAGTGAAATGGATCTTAGGAAGCCATTTATGAACGGGATGAAATCTGTGGTAATAGATAAAAAAAGCATAATCACTCCATTAGCTAACGACTTTATAAGAATTCATAATCTGAAAGTTAAAAGAGTTTAACGGAGGATAATATGGTTATTGGTAGAGTAGTTGGTAGATTATGGGCAACTAGGAAAGATGAAAAGCTAAATGGTCAGAAGTTTTTAATAGTGAGGTTACTTAAAGATGTAGATGTAGAAGAAACAGGCTTTTTTGTTGCAGCGGATAGTGTGGGTGCAGGTACTGGTGATAATGTACTTATAACTAGAGGAGGCTCAGCAAGAGTTTCGCTAGGAGAAAGAGATGTTCCTGTAGATGCAACTATTATTGGAATAATTGATTCAATAGAGGTAGAAAATGAGTAAAAGTATTGGAGCAATTGATTTTAAAAGTATAGCTAAAGGCATTGCAGTTGCAGATGAAATGGTGAAAAAAGCTGATGTAGATGTACTATATCTTAAAACTATATGTCCTGGAAGATTTTTAGTGATATTAACAGGGGATGAAGATGCTATAAAAACAACCCTTGACCATGGGATTACCTCTGGTCAAGGGCATATAATAGATAGCTGTATTATAAATAGTGCCCATAATAACATTATACAAGCTTTAAAAAGTAGATTTGTAACTAAGGCTAGTGGTGCCATAGGAGTGATGGAAACCAATAGTGTAAGTAGTGGACTTAAAGCATTAGATATTGCTCTTAAGGGAGCAAACTTAAATTTAGTAAAACTACAAGTAGCATCTGGAATAAGTGGTAAACTTGTTTATATTATTTCTGGTGGACTAAGTGATGTAGAACATGGAATGAATATAGCTAAAGAAGCTATAGAAGGAAAACGTATTGTTCATGCAACAGTAATACCTTCACCAGATGAACTTATCATTAAGTATTTAACATAAAAACTTAAACTTTAGTTTACACAATTATGAATATAAATGAAACGTAATTTATTAAATAAAGAATTAACTTAATAAGGAGATGAAATGATGGGAATTAACGAGATAATCGTATATATCATGGTTGTATTTATGGCTCTTGGAGCTATAGATAAGTGTTTAGGAAATAAGTTTGGACTTGGAGAAAAGTTTGAAGAAGGTTTCATGGCTATGGGTTCTCTTGCAATTGCAATGATAGGAGTTATCTGTCTTGCACCAGTACTTGCAAACATATTAGAACCAGTAATAGTACCTGTATTTAACTTTTTAGGAGCTGACCCAGGTATGTTTGGTGGTACACTACTTGCAAACGACATGGGAGGAGCTTCACTTTCTCAAGCTCTTGCAGTAGATCCTCAAGCAGGTATGTTTGGTGGATTAATAGTTGGTTCTATGATGGGTGTTACTATAGTATTCACAATTCCAGTTGCCCTTGGAATAATAGAAAAAGAAGATCATAAATTCTTAGCTATGGGAGTATTAGCAGGAGTTATTACAATTCCAATAGGAGCTTTTGTTGGTGGTCTTGTAGCTGGATTCCCAATAATGATGGTACTTAAAAACTTAATTCCAATAGTTATAATTGCAGCACTTATAGCTTTAGGACTTTGGAAGTTTGAAAATGCAATCATTAAAGGATTTACAGTTTTCGGAAAGTTTGTAGTAATAGTTATAACTTTAGGATTAGCAGCAGCTGTAATTGAAGCGTTAACAGGTATTGTTGTAATTCCAGGAATGGCACCGATTTCTGAAGGAATCCAAACTGTTGGAGCAATAGCAATAGTTCTTGCTGGAGCATTCCCACTAGTATATGTGATTACTAAAGTATTCCAAAAACCTTTAATGGGATTAGGTAAAGTTTTAAAAATGAATGATATAGCAGCAGCTGGTATGGTTGCAACTCTTGCTAACAGTATCCCAATGTTTGGTATGATGAAGGATATGGATAACAGAGGTAAAATAATTAACGTTGCTTTTGCAGTATCTGCAGCCTTTGTATTTGGAGATCACTTAGGATTTACAGCAGGGTTTAATTCAGAAATGATACTACCAATGATAGTAGGTAAATTAGTTGCAGGAATTACAGCTGTATTCGTAGCTATATTTATTGCAAACAATGCAACTAAAAATGAGGAGGCTAAATAATGATGGAAAATATAGATAAAAGCTTATTAGAAAAATTAGTTAGACAAATAATAGAAGAAAAACTTACAGGAGCTTCTAATGATTCTGTAGACTTTGTAAGGAATAAAGATGCAAGTGGAGTTATTTCTGTTAAACTTCCAACAGTTAGAGTTGATGAGTCAAATAGACTTGATACTGGAAATAGTAGTGATATAGTATATACAAAAGATTTATTCACTCTTGAAGAAAGTAGAAGATTAGGTTGTGGAATAATGGAAATGAAAGAAACAACCTTCGATTGGACTTTAAACTATGATGAAATAGATTATGTTATAGAAGGACATTTAGATATAGTAGTAGATGGAAGACTTGTATCAGCAGATGCTGGAGAATTAATTTTAATACCAAAAGGAAGCACAATTAAATTCTCAGTTCCAAACTATGCTAGATTCATATATGTGACATATCCAGCAGATTGGGCATCTCAAAACGATTAAGTTAATTTAGAAGTAAACACAGGTTATATCTAAATATTATTTTGATATAACCTGTGTTTTTAGTGTTGTATATTAGTTTATATAACATAGCTTGAACATAATGCATTATTAACTTTAATAAAGTGAGTTTTGCTGAGACGTGTGTCTATGATTTATTTTAATATGAATAATTATAGTGGCTATTCCGCTTATTAATAGGAAGGCATAAAAGCTAATTACACGGCTTAATAGCATTGCGGAAAGCAACAATTCTTGTGAAAAGAATATTTTAAATAGTATCATAAAGCTACTTTCAGTCGCACCTACTGCACCAGGCAATGGCAAAGAAGATACTGCTATAGTTAATAAGGCTTGTATAGAAATTATATCCATAATGCTATAAGTACTTAATCCAAAAGATTTATATATGAAATACGGAACTAAATACATAGCTGTAATTTGTAAAACTGTAACTACTAAAACCTTAACAAGTAGTAAAGGATTATTTTTGATATACTTAGCACCATTAGTATATTCATCAAGGTGGACATTAATTTTGGATAGAGTATATTCTGCATTTTTTATAATTTTAAATTTTGATAAGAGTTCAACAATGAATTTAATAAACTTACCAACTAAATTTTTAGAAAATATAACTGCAAATATAAAACCTATTATAAATACATTTATCACAATTCCGTAAATTAATAACCATTTAATGCCATGTACATTATTTATTATAAAAGTATATTTAAAAAGATACATAAGTAGTCCATATAAAAGCATTACTGATTGATAGACTATGGCAATTATCAATAAGGTTAAAGAAGAATAGGATATATTTATATTATCCTTTTTCATATAGTATACTTGTGCTGGCTGACCACCAGATGATGAAGGAGTAATAGCACTAAAGTAAAATCCAATGAAGGAATAACCAATGCATTTTTTAAAAGATACTTTTTTCTTTAAATTTTTAAGTATAATATAAATAACATAAGCTTCAAAAATTATAAATAGACACATCATAGAAAATGCTATGAATAAGTAAATAGGATTAACTGTATTTATTACAGAGACTAGTGAAGTTATAGAAGTATCTTTAAAAAGTAAATAAAAGGTAATAGCAATGAGTAAGGTCATAAAAATTAAACTTCCATAACAATTATTAAACTTTTCTTTTTTTATAGATTTTTCCACAATTATTGTCCTAACCTTTCTGGTGTTATAAATTTATAACCTTCTAACTTTAACTTAGGTAAAACTGCAGATAATGCTTCAATGGTTTTAAGAGGCGCATTGAAAGCACCACCTGAATTTTCCCCTGCGTCATGTAGACATATAATAGAATTTCCATTAGTGCGTAATAATAACTTTGAAGATATGGAATCAATTGTTGCATATTTGCTCCAGTCCTCAGCCATAACATCCCATAAAATCATTTTTAAATTATACTTTTTCATAGAAAAGTTTGTAAACATATTACTATGCCCCCAAGGTGGTCTATAATAATTGATTTCATAATTAAAGTTTCTCATTATTTCTATACTCTTTTTAAAATCTTTTTTTGTATATTTATAGCTATAAAAGAGAGCATTTTTATGCTCTAAAGAGTGTAGTGCTATAGCGTGGCCTTCCTTATGCATACGATGTATAATATCAGGGTTCTTCTTAGCATTTTCAGCAACAACAAAGAAAGTAGCTGTAATTTCATTTTCTTTAAGTACATCTAAAAGAGTATCAGTATATCTTTCATCAGGACCATCATCAAATGTAAGCATTATTTCATTATCCTTATTAGTGCATTTAATAATATTTGAATTTATATATTTGTTGTATAAAGTTGGTATGATTGAGTGAATGAGAAAAATAATTATAATAATAGCTGTTAAAGTAGTAAAGTACATTAAGCGCACACTCCATCCATGTTTGGTTCTAAAGTAAGTAATACTTTTTCAATTACTGTACAATCAAATTGTCTTTTTAGGTTTTTTATATTATTAGAAAGAACATCTAGTATTGTATCATCATAGATAATTTTTTTTATTTTATCAAAACATTTATCAGGACTTGTTTCAAGAACTTTTCCAATACCATTATTTAATATAAAATTAGTATTATTAATTTCTTGCTGAAGAAAAGGCTTAAATGCAATTAAAGGTGTTTCTGAGAAAATACTTTCAAATAGAGTTATTCCACCAGGTTTAGAAAGTATCAAATCTGCTTGCTGCATATATTTATAAACTTCATCAGTATATCCAAGTACATTAATATTTTCATATTTGCCATGAAGCATATTATAGATTTCGGTATTATTTCCTGTAATAACTGTAGTTTTAACATTTTCTAAGGAATTAAGCTGGTCATAAAATTCCAGAGACTTAGGTAATAATCCTAATCCACCGCCCATAATAAGGATCTGCTTTTCATTAGAAGAATTATTAGTTATAGTTTTTTTAAATTCTTCTTTTACAGGTATTCCATTAATAAATATTTTATTTTCAGGAACACCTTTTAAAATTAGATCCTTTTTTAAAGAATTACTTCCAACTAAATAGAAATTAGTATTATCATTAATCCACTCTGAATGGCTACTAATATCAGTTATACAAGTTATAAGAGGTAAAGAAGGATTATACTTCATCTTATATCTTGAAATTAATTGAGAGCAGAATGGCAGAGTAGAAATAATAATATTAGGTTCTGTATCTTTAATAAGTTCACCAAGTTTTGGAAGAAAATAACTTAAAAATGCAGGTCTTATGTTATGCTTTCTATTTTCTGTAATTTTATAAACTTGATTATAAAAAATACTTCCCTTGTTTACAATAACATTAAAAGCTTTATAAATTGTATTAGAGTAAGTTGGTAATGCATAATCAAAAACATCCTTTATAACTACAGATACATTAGGATATTTAGATTTAATTTCTTCACATAAAGATTTAGATACTGAATAATGACCCATACCAAATTTTCCGGTAAGAATTAATATTTTCATATTTTTAACCTCCCATTAATCATACATAATTTTTACTATAGTTTTATATTACCCGGTAAATCTTAAGAAATACCTTTAATAAATATTAAGATTTATTAAAGATTTAGGGAAAATTATTAAATTTAACATAAATTTATAATAAATTACTATATAAAATAGAGAAAGAAAGATATTAGTTATAAAAATAAAAAGGATTGTCTCAAAAGAATTAACTTTGAGACAACCCTTTTTAAAATACTATTTAGGGTTATCTAATTTTTTATTGTACATAAACATGTAAAGTGAAGCCGAAAATATAACTATGTATCCTAAAACACTTATGATATCAGGGGATTGGTTAAATATTACCATACTTATGATAGCTGAAAATATTATATTAGAGTAATCGAAAATTGATATTTCTTTTGCAGGTGCATACTTATAGGCAAGAGTAATTCCAAACTGTCCTATAGTTGCAAAGATACCAGCTAGTATTAAGTAGGTAAATTGAAGCCAAGTCATAGGCGTATAAGAAAATATCATAAATGGTAAAATAGTCACTACGGAAAAACAAGAAAAGTAGAATACTACAGTATAATGTTTTTCACGATTTCCAATGGCACGAACACAGGTATAGGCAGCTCCAGCAAATATGGCAGATGAAAGTCCTATAACATAAGGAATTATATCCACACTAAAAGCTGGTTTAATAATAAGTAGTGATCCAAGAAATCCGACAGTGATAATAGCAATATGCCTTAGTTGCAAATTTTCTTTTAAAAAGATAGCACAGAAAAGTATTACAAAGAAGGGACTTAGCTTATTAAGCATATTAGCATCGGAAAGAATCAAATGGTCAATGGCATAAAAGTTTAATATTACTCCTAATGTACCTAAAGTAGATCTCATAATAAGAAGCTTTTGGCTTTCTTTTTTACCGAAGAATCTTTCTTTGTGATATATAATCATTCCAAGGGCTATGACAAAAGAAACTATGTTTCTAAAAAAAGCTTTCTGCATAGAAGGTAAATCTCCAGATAGCTTTACAAATGCGGACATCATTGCAAAGCCGAAGGCAGATAAAATAATTAATATTATTCCTTTAATTCTATTACTCATAGTACGTCTCCAATCTTAAGTTAATTTTTATAAACTATTTTAAAATACAGTTTATGTATTATAGTAAAGTTATAAATACAATTCAAATGATATTACTTATCAATTATAATTATCCACTATTTCATAAATTTTTCAAGGGAATAGGGATATTTACGAATGTTATGTAAATTTGATTTATATTTTAATTAATAGTTTTATATAATATAAGTGGAATCTATAAAGATTGTTGAATAAGTTATCCTAGTAGTATATAATTTAAAGTAGATGAATAATAGTTTAAGGTACTTTAAGTTTAATAGGGAAAGTGGTTAAAATCCACTGCAGCCCCCGCTACTGTGTACGGATACAAGTCATAATACCACTGGTGATTCACTGGGAAGGGAATGATGAGGATAAGCCGTGAGTCAGGAGACCTGCCTAAAACTTTGTTAGTTGAGACCTTCGGAGGGAAGAGTATATCAAACTATTTTTTAGTTTAATAAATTTAGTTATGTGTATTAACACCCTTATCTTAGAGGATAAGGGTGTTTTTAGTTATAATAAAACTATTTAAAGAATAAATTTTAAAGAATAAATTTAGATGGAGTGATAAGAGTGGAAGAGTTAAAAAAAATATTAAGTAGTATTGAACATGCAGATAAGGAAGTTATGAATAATTCTAAGAATTATATAGATCATTTAAGTAAGCCCATAGGAAGTTTAGGAGCCTTAGAAGATATTGTTGTTAAACTTAGTGGGATTAAAGGTG
The DNA here is from genome assembly GCF_039521425.1 of Clostridium subterminale. Classification (NCBI taxonomy): domain Bacteria; kingdom Bacillati; phylum Bacillota; class Clostridia; order Eubacteriales; family Clostridiaceae; genus Clostridium; species Clostridium subterminale. Next base: position 236,931 of record NZ_BAAACI010000007.1, on the reverse strand, counting down.
AGCATATAAAAGAGATAAATAAGAAAAATATAGTTATAATGTGTGCTGATAATGGAATTCAAGAATCAGGGGTTTCATCATGCCCAAGGGAGGTAACGGCTACAGTTACAGAAAACTTTGTGAAGGGTACTACTGGAGTGTGTATATTAAGCAAATACTATAATAGTGATACTACAGTGATAGATATAGGTGTAGATAAGGACTTTACTGATTCTAGAATAATTAACAGAAAGATTAGATATGGTACAAGTAATATGATTAAAGGTCCTGCAATGACTAGGGAAGAAGCTATCAAAGCTATAAAGGTAGGAATTGATGTTGTTAAGGAACTAAAAAATCAAGGATATGATTTAATAGGAACTGGTGAAATGGGGGTAGGTAATACAGCTACTTCTGCAGCTATAATAAGTGTATTCTCAGGAATCGATAGTGATTTAATAGTAGGTAAAGGCTCAGGTCTAACAGATGATGGATTGTCTCATAAAAAGGCTGTGGTAAAAAAATCTATTGAAATAAATAAGCCTAACAAAAATGATGTAATAGATGTGCTTAGTAAGGTAGGTGGATTTGATATAGCTGGACTTTGTGGAGTATTTTTAGGAGGAGCTATATATAAAGTACCAGTGGTAATTGATGGGCTTATATCATCAGCAGCAGCTATTTGTGCAAAGGAATTAAATTCAAAGGCTTCTGATTATATGTTTGCATCTCACCTTTCAGCAGAACCAGGAGCACAATATGCAATGGAAACTTTAGGACTTGAGCCTATGTTTAGCTTGGGAATGAGATTAGGTGAAGGTAGTGGATGTCCAATAGCCTTTGGAATAATAGAGAGTGCTGTTTTTACTATGAATAATATGGATTCCTTTAATGAAGCTGGTATAGATAAAAAAGATTATATAGATATAAGAAATCAATAGAATGTGCACAGGTTGTATATAGATTATTGGGTATACATCTTTTTATAAAGGAGTGTAGTAATTGAAAATATATATAGTTAGACATGGGGAGACAGAAGAAAATATAAAGAAGACTTACTATGGAGAAATAGACTGTGAGCTCACAGCAAAGGGAATTAAACAAGCTGAATTAGTAGGAAGAAAACTGAAGCATATAAACTTTGATAAGGTGTTTTGCAGTGAAAAGAAGAGGGCGAAGGATACACTTAAAAGAATATATGAAGGAGAAGAGTTTATAGTAGATTCTAGATTGAATGAAAGAAACTTTGGAATATTTGAAGGTAAAAGCTATAAACAGCTACAAGATTTATTCAAGCTGGAATATGATGATTGGACAAAAGATTGGAAGCAGTATTCCATAGAGAATGGAGAAAGTTTTGAGGAAGTTTATCACAGGGTAAAGAACTTTATGGAAGAACTAAAAAGAGAATCCGTTGACAATATACTTATTTGTACCCATGGAGGAATTATAAGAACTATATATACTTATATATTGGAAGGTTGTTTAGATAATTATTGGAGATTTAATTCTAAAAATGCAGATTTGTCCATAATTAAACTAGAATACGGGTACTTTTATATTGATAGTATAATTCCAGTAGAATTTTAATATAAATTAATTTGTTTATAAGTATAAAGAAAAGGAGAAAGATAATGAGTAAATTAACTTTAGTTACTGGTGGATGTAGAAGTGGAAAAAGCAAATATGGAGAAAATCTACTCAAACATACTGATGATGTATTATATATAGCAACAGCTATAGTAACAGACGATGAAATGAAACACAGAATAGAAAAGCATAAGGAAAGCAGAAATAAAAAATGGGAAACCTTAGAAAGTTATAAAGATTTACATAAAAAAATAGAGAGATTCAATGAAAAATATATTTTTTTAGATTGTGTTACTATAATGACTACAAATTTAATGTTTGAAATCACTACAAATTACGATGACATAAGCGATGAGGAAATAGATAAAATATGTGATAGCATAAAAAATGAATTTACATTATTCTTAGAAAAATGTAGAGAATTAGATAAAGAAGTTGTGTTAATTACTAATGAAGTTGGATGGGGATTAGTGCCTGAAAATAAATTATCTAGAATTTTCAGAGATATTCAAGGGTTTATAAATCAACATGTAGCGAACATTTGTGATGAAGTATATTTAGTTTGCTGTGGACAAGGATTAAAAATAAAGGGATAGACGAGGAGTATTATTATGATTAAAGGTTTGATAATTTTAGCTATAGTAACTATTATGGTATTAGGAGCCATAGGAAAAGAAAAGATTTTCTTTAATAATTTTCTTTTACTATTTCAATTTATAACTAGAATACCAGTGAATATATCTTTAGCTTGTGAAAAAGAAAACTTTAAAAAAGCTACTTTATATTTTCCGGTAGTAGGAGCTATTCTTGGGGCTATTGAATATTTAGTTTTTTATATTACGTCTCTATGGTTACCGTTACCTGTGGTTGCTATAATTACGGTTATAATTGGAATAATTATTACAGGTGGACTTCATATGGATGGATTAGGAGATACCTGTGATGGATTTTTTTCTTTTAGAAGTAGAGAGAGAATAATTGAGATAATGAAGGATAGTAGAGTAGGTTCTTTTGGAGTATTAGCTATGATTATAGATATATTAGTTAAGGCTTTGGGAATATACTATATAGGAACAAAATCCATAGGCTATATGATAATAGTAGTACCTATGATAAGTAGACTATTTACTGTATTTATAGCTTTAATAGGAAAGACAGCTAAAAAGGAAGGTACTGGGAACTTATATATTGGAAATACTAATGGGGTATATTTTGCAGGAGCATTAGCACTTACTTTACTTATTGGAAGGTTATTCTTTACTGTTAAATATATATTTATACTTTTACTTGGTGGACTTATAGTTACTATAATATTTAATTCGTTTTGTAATAGCAAAATAGGAGGTCATTCTGGAGACACCCTAGGTGCTAATAATGAAATAGTAGAACTTACATTATTTATACTAATTAGTAGTGTGATTTTTTAAGAAAATAATGGTTATCTATATATTTTTAAATCTGGTATTGATATAATTATAATATTGTTTAGAAAATTGTATATAATTAATATTGTAGTTTGCATCTTAAATTTCAAATTTGAGATGCAAACTTAATTTAAATATTATATTACTTAAAGGTTAGCTCCATAGAGAGTTTTATATTTTTAAAAATTAAAATGTTATATTAGAGTTAAATATAATATAAAAATAAATATTAATTATGATTATAATTAATAATAAGCATATAATTATTGTTATTTGGAGGCAGAATTTATGAGTATAAAAATAATAACAGATAGTACTAGTTATATACCAAAGGAGCTCATAGAAAAATATGATATTACTGTAGTTTCTTTAGGTGTTGTTATAAATAATATAGCTAATAAAGAAATAGAAATTGAAAATGATAAGTTTTATGAAACCTTGGAGAAGTTAGATAGTATACCTACATCATCCCAACCAAGTATAGATGATTTGTTTAATAGCTTTGACCAGGTTATAGGTGAAGGACATGAAGCATTAGGAATTTTTATATCTTCAGAAATGAGTGGTACATATGCTACTTGTAATCAACTAATAAAGACAATGATAATGGACAAATATCCTAAGGCTAGGATGGAAGTTATAGATTCAGCATCTAACTGTATGCAAATGGGATATGCAGTTTTAGAAGCAGCAAAACTGGCTGAGGAAGGTAAATCTATGGAGGAAGTTATAGCTGGAGTAGAGGTTATAAAGAGTAGGAGTAGATTTTTATTTGTACCAGATACTTTAGAATATTTAAAAAAGGGTGGTCGTATAGGAGGAGCAGCCGCTTTATTTGGAGCACTTCTTCAAATTAGACCTATACTTACTGTAGAAGGTGGAAAGACTTCAGTTTTTGATAAAGTTAGAACAAAACAGAAGGCAGTACTTAAAATTATAGAAAAATTGCAACAGGATATAAAAAATAGAGGACTTGGACAGGTAATAGTTCATCATATAAACTGTGAAGAAGAAGGAAGGGCTCTAGCTAATAAAATTAAAGAAATACTATGTATAGATGTAGATATACAATGCATTGGGCCTGTGATAGGATGTCATGTAGGACCAAAAACTGTAGGAGTTGTTTATTACACTGAAAAATAAGATTAATATTTAAACATTAATAAAATTTATTTTATAAGGAGATGTTAAAATGGATATTAAATCAAGAATTGAAAGTTTAAGAAGTTTAATGAAAGAAAGAAGTATAGATGCTTTTATTATTCCAAGTTCAGATAACCATGGAAGTGAATATGTAAGTGACTATTTTAGGGTAAGACAATGGATTTCAGGGTTCACTGGATCGGCTGGAACTGTTGTTATAACTGAAAAAGAAGCTCATTTATGGGTGGATGGAAGATATTTTCTTCAAGGTGAGCAACAAATACAAGGTACAGAATACATACTGGAACGTATGGGAGAACCAGGTGTAAAAACGTATACACAGTGGATTTGTGATAATGTGCAATCTGGTGGCACTGTAAGCTTTAATGGAAAGGTATTTACAGTTTCTCAGCTTCATGATCTAGAGGGAACTTTTAAAGAAAAAGGAATTAAAACAAAACCAGAGGATGATGTTTTCAATATTCTTTGGAAGGATAGGCCAGAGATGCCTAATAAAAAAGTATTTATTCATGAGGACTCTTATGCAGGAAAAACCGTAGAAGAAAAGTTAACTTTAGTAAAAGAAGAAATGAATAAAATTCATGCTAATAATTTATTATTAGCATCTTTAGATGATATAGCGTGGCTTTTAAATTTAAGAGGTGGAGATGTGGAATGTAATCCAGTATTCTTAAGTTATTTCTTAATCAGTGATGGCCAGTGCAGTCTATATGTAGAAAAGGAAAAATTAAATGAAAAAATAGTAAATCTATTAAGTAGTAAATCCATAGCTGTAAAAGATTATAATGATATTGCATCAGATCTTAAGTTAGTTAAAGGAAATATTACTTTTGATCCAAGTAAAACTAATGTATGGCTTAAGGAATCTATAAGTAAAGAAGTTAACATAATAGAAAAAAGAAATATAACTACAGATTTAAAAGCTAGAAAAAATTCTGTAGAACTTAAGAATATAGAAAATGCCCATATGAAAGATGGAATAGCTATGGTGAAATTCATAAAATGGGTAAAAGAAAATGTAAATAATGAAGAGATAACAGAAATATCAGCAGCTGAAAAATTAAAGAAATTTAGAGCAGAAGGGAAGGACTTTATAGATATAAGCTTTGAGACTATTGCAGGATATGGTCCTCATGGGGCTATAATTCACTATAAAGCATCTGAAGAGACTAGTTCAAAACTACAATCAAAAGGATTGTTTCTAGTAGATTCTGGAGCTCAATATTTAGATGGAACTACTGATATTACAAGAACTATAGCCCTTGGCGAACTTACACAAGAAGAAAAAGAAGATTATACTTTAGTTTTAAAAGGTCATCTAAATCTTTCTACAGCAATATTCTTAGAAGGAACTCCAGGATGTAGTCTTGATGTTTTAGCAAGAAGAGCTCTTTGGAGTAAAGGCTTAGACTTTAAACATGGAACAGGACATGGAGTTGGTTATTTACTTAATGTACATGAGGGACCACAAGGAATAAGAAGAGAATTAAATCCAGTTGCTTTAGAAGAAGGCATGATAGTGTCTAATGAGCCTGGAGTTTATAAAGCTGGTAAACATGGGGTAAGAATTGAAAATTTAATAGCTGTTCAGGAAAAAGAAGAAAATGATTTTGGGAAATTTATGTACTTTAAAGATTTAACTTTATGTCCCTATGAATTAGAGGCTATTGAAACATCATTACTAAATGAGGATGAAAAATCTTGGTTAAATAATTATCATAGAAAAGTCTTTGAGAAGTTAAGTCCTTATTTATTAGAAGATGAGATTTCATGGTTAAGGAATGCAACTAAAGCTATCTAAAAAAAGTAAGAAACCACAATGTATATTTGTGGTTTCTTATTTTTCTTACATATTTATTTTATTATGGTGAAAAATAAAACAAGATTACTTATTAAATAAGTAATTAGATAAACTTAAGTTTAAAACTTAATTGAGCTACAAAGGAGGAGAAATAATGTCATCAAAGAAAGGTAGTGCAGAAAAGTTATCTATCACAGCACTGATATTAATGATTTTTACATCTGTATATGGCTTTAATAATATGCCGAGGTCATTCTATTTAATGGGATATGGGTCAATACCATTCTTCATTATAGCTGCAATATTATTCTTTATTCCATTTGCATTTATGATGGCTGAATATGGGGCAGCATTCAAAAATGAAACTGGAGGAATATATTCATGGATGGAGAAGTCTGTAAATGCTAAGTATGCATTTATTGGTACATTTATGTGGTATACTTCAACCGTAATATGGATGGTTAATGTATCTTCAGGTATATGGATAACTTTATCCAATGCAATTTATGGTACAGATACAACTAGTACGTGGAGTATATTTGGATTGGGAGGACGTCAAACCATTGCAATACTTGCTGTTATTTGGATTGTATTTGTTACCTTTGTCTCAACTAAAGGTATAGAAAAAATTAAAAAGATTACTTCTGTAGGTGGTACGGCAGTAGCAGCACTTAACATATTATTAATAGTAGGTTCCATAGTTATATTAATAGGGAATGGTGGAGAGTTAGCAGAACCAATAGTTAATTCTACATCTTTTATATTATCACCTAACCCAGCTTATCAAAGTTCAATATCAATATTATCATTTATGGTATTTGCTTTATTTGCTTTTGGTGGTATAGAAGTAGTTGGAGGATTAGTTGACCAAACTGATGAACCAGAAAAAAACTTCCCTAAAGGACTTGCAGTTTCTGCTATAATAATAGCAGTTGGATATGCAGTAGGATTATTCTGTGTTGGAATATTTACAAATTGGGATGCAATACTTGGAGCTAATGGAAAGTATGGAGATATAGTTCACATGGGAAATGTAGGTTATCTTATAATGAATAACTTAGGTTATCAATTAGGGTCAGCATTAGGAGCAACTGAAGCTATATCAATACAAATTGGTAATTGGATAGCAAGATTTGTTGGATTATCAATGTTACTTGCACTTACAGGTGCATTCTTTACTTTAACATATGCTCCACTTAAGCAATTAATAGCAGGAACTCCTAAAGGATTATTTCCAGACGTGATTGCAAAAATGAAAAAAGGTATGCCTGTAAATGCGATGGTTCTTCAAGCTATTGTAGTAATAATTATGATATTGCTAGTAGGATTTGGTGGAGAGGCTATGGAAGAATTTTTTGGTATCCTTGTAGCAATGACTAACGTAGCAATGACAATTCCATATATGTTCTTGTCTGGAGCCTTTATATCATTTAAAAGACGAGATGAAATACAGAAATCTTTCCAAGTTTTCAAAGGCAAAGCATTCACAATACTTGTAACTATTGTAGTAACAGCTACAGTTGGATTTGCTAACTTTTTCTCAATAATCGAGCCAGCTATGAATGGAGATATAGCTAAAACTATATGGAGTATTGCAGGACCAATATTCTTCTCAATAGTTGCTTTGGTACTGTTTGCTAGATATGAAAAGAATATGGAGAAAAACAATTAAAAAATACTGTATAGACTATAAAGTTCAGATAAATATTATCTGGACTTTATTTCATAAAAGAATTAAAGATAAAGTTTATTATTTTTAAAGTTTTAATATGTGTTTTATTTTAGTAAAAATTTTACAAATGTTTATTTATATTTATAAAATTTATTTATCAAATTATAAACTTAGCTAGACAATACTTAGGTATTGAGTAATAATATTAATATCAAGTGAAACTTAGCTTAAGAGGGAGTTTTTATCTCTCATTGAAGTTTAGTTGAACTTATACCCTAAAGGGGAGTAAAACTAGCTGGTGACACTATTATTTTTTACATAGTGGTCAGTGACAGTGTCAAAGTGGATAGGTATAGATAAAAGTTAAATTAAACAAAGAGGTGGAATTGTTGAATAAAGTCATAGGAAGTAAAATTAAAGAACTCAGAACTAATAAGAAGATGACATTAAAGGAACTAAGCGAAAAAACATCTTTATCTACTGGGTTTTTATCTCAATTAGAAAGAGGTCTTACCAGTATAGCTACAGATTCTTTATTTAATATAGCAGAAGCTTTAGATGTTGAATTATCTTACTTTTTACTATCAACTAGTAAAAGGAGAGAAAGATTTATACAGAAGAGTTACGAAAGAGATATATATAAAATAGATAATGCTCTACATATAAATTATATATTATCAAATAATCCTGAAGATAAAACTTTATTACCTAGATTAATTGAAATATTACCTACCAATACAGATGAAAATTTAAATACTTATCATCATGAAGGAGAAGAGTTTATATATGTATTAGAAGGGATTATAACTTTATTCATAAATGATGAAAAGCAATATCTTTACCCAGGAGATTCAGCACATTTTAAATCTTCTATTAATCATAACTATGCAAATTATACTAATAAAGCATGTAAGATTCTAGTTGTAAGTGTTCCTAATCCTGCAGCAACTAACCAAAAGTAAGATCATATAAATTATATGAAAATGTACATATGAATTCATATATGAATAAATAAAAGAAGGAGAGTGAATGAATTGTCTTTAAAAAAACAGATGAAATTCCTTCATCAGTGTGAAAACAACTTAGGTAAATTGAATTTTTATCTAGATATTACAGACAGTAAGATTACCTGTGAGCCATGTTTAATGATGAAGCATTATTATAACTGGTGTCTTAAAAATATATTTAAAGTAGATGTAAATGAAGTAAACTTTATTGAGTTTTTTAAAAAAATTATAGAAAAGTTAGATTACAAAGTAATTGGGAATATGGAGTATGAGGATTTTAAAAATCTTATAGTATCTTATTATTCACTAGGAGAAATATATTTTGAAAGAAAAGAGTTTGAATTATCAAAGAGTTACTTTTCTAAGGTAATAGAGGTTATGGAGGGATTTATTAAAGGTGGAAATAAATTTCAAACTGAAGAAATTCAATGCAAAAGTGGAGTAGTATTTTTTGAACTATTAATGTGGGCAAGAAAAAATTTGGGGGATATGGTTGAAGTTGAAGAAGCTTTATCTTTATATGAAAGCATAATCGGAGAAGAAGAAATACTATACATACAAAAAAACTATTGTATATATATAGCAAGCAAAGAACTAAACCTTATAGATAAAGCTAATGAAGCAGCTAGAAATGTAATAAAATTATTATCTTCTTATAAAGGAATAAATATAGATGCTGTAGAGTATTTTACAGCAGTAAAAGCTTACTCTAATGCTATAGATATCTCAATAGAGGAATACTGTAAGGATAGTATTCCTCATTGGATAAATGCAATGAATATTATATGTACAGAAGCACAATCATTAGAGATAGAATGTGTAGATAAGGTTATAAAATTCTGTAATATATTAATGGAAGACCTTAAGATCGTAGAGTGGAGTACTGTAATTTTAAGTTTATACAAAGGTATTAGACAAGAGGAAGAGCAACTTGTTAAAGTATTAAATTATCTAAGAAAATGTTTTAATACTATTGATTATAAACATGGAGATTTTATGAATTGTTCTCAATCTATAGGTGTGTTAAATGAAATTTATGAAGATATAAGAATAAGAAAATACCAAGAAGTATATTTAAGAGAGCACGAGTTTGATTTTGCATTTTATTTAATGAATGTTGCAGTTCAAAATGATAATTATGAAAAAGCAATTGAAGCTTCAACTAAATTATCTTCTATAATTAAATCATTTAATACAAATAAAGAGCTACTTAATTATATAGAAAAATGTAAGGAAATATCTATAGAAGGAACTAAACAGGAAAACTATAATTTAATAGAATATCCTTGGATATACTTATATAATAATGTAAAAGATATATGTACAAGCTATGGTATAGAATCTAAATTTAATACTAGTGATTTTATTCGAACTTGTAGTAAAAAGACTATAATAGGTATTAATGCAATTCAAGATAGAGATGTAGAAGAAACTTTAAATAGTATTATTGGAGAAAAGATTTTTCTACAAGATAAGGATATTGTGTTTATTAGCAATGAAGAACTAGAATTAAAATCATATATAAAAGATAATTATAGTTGTGAAGTTATCGCAAAGAATAACTTATTAAGGGATTCTAATAAATGTATTATAACTTATGATAAGTCTATTCATGGTAAAATGGCAGATAAAAATATCATTGTAATAGATGGTCATAAAGAGTTAAGGGATATTGATGTAACTTATATTAAACATATATTAGAAGATAGTAATAATTCTATATTGGTTATTCTTATTAATACAAAAAGTAGCGATTATAAGGCTGAAGCATTAAGCTATAATAAGGCTTTATTAGAAAATATGCTAGATTATAAAAAAGACATTAGATTATTCGACTTAATAGATTTTTCAGATTCAAGAGTGTTATTAGAAACACTTATAGGACAAACTTCAGAAAATATAATAAATATGAAATTTAATGACTTTAAGAATAATATAAATGAAACTCTAGAGGGAATTCGAGAAGACATAAAATTTAAAAATGGAGTTTATAAAGAAAGAAGATATACCCTTAAGGAATGTGTGTCAGAGTATATAAACTTAGAAGATGAAGTTAAATCAAATTACAGTGAATTTCTTACTAAAATAGAGGGCGATATGGAGTTTTTAGGAAAATATGCTGAAGAAAAGATATCAGTAATTATTCCTGATCTTATAGAAAAAAAGATAGATGCCATAGATGACTTAGAAGAAACTTCAACACTAAAGGATAAGGCTGAAAAAATATTTAGTGAAACTATTGTAAATTGGTGCAATAAAAATATATATGATTTAATGTTAGAGCAATTTGAGGTATATATAACTAAGTATTCAAAGCTTTATGGATACCATCAAGAGACTATAGAAAAAATAAATGACAATAGAGATACTGTAATATCTGCCTATGGTGATTTCACAAGTAAGGTTAAACCGATAGATATAAAACCACTAGAAGAATTGCTAAAGGGATTTTTAATATTACATGATGAATTTTTAAATAGTATTAATTATGAAGTTACTGTAATTCCAAATGAGAAATTCTTAAGTACAGTAGCTGATGGAATTAAGGTAATGTTTATGAAATCGGAAGAAAAGGCAGAAAGCACTAGAATAAAAATTAAAAATCAAGTTATAGAAAATAAGAATAATATAGCTGCTATATTAAGCAATAACATAATGGAAAACTTAAACAGACTTTCTGACAAGTTAAAGGAAGAAATAAAAGATATATTTGAAGGAACTCTAGAGGATATTGCATTAGATAAAAATGTAGTAGAGCAAGCAGACAGGGATATGACAAAGGCTCATGAAGAAATTACCAAGAAAAATGAGGAATTAGAAATTCTTATGAAATTTGTAGATGTAGAGGTACTAAAGTATACCAAACAACTTGACTATAATATAGTATATAACAAGAGTAAATGCTATAAATTAGTTTAGAATAAATGGCTATGGGATTACCCATAGCCATTTACTATTCTTTTATTTCATAATTATTATTTGTAAGGGTAAATACTTCTTTAAAGCCGTTAGTTAGATATAGCTCATGATCTTTAGTTATGAAAATTGCTTCAACACCATTTAATGAGTTAATAAGTTTTAAACCTTTATCTACGCCAAGGGCAAATAAAGTAGTTGATAGAGAATCACCATCTATAGACTTATCAGATAATATGGATACACCTAAGATGTTGTTGTCATATGGATATCCTGTTTCTGGACTTAGAATATGGTGATAGTTTTTACCTTCGTGCTCAAAGTATCTTTCATATATTCCAGAAGTTACAATAGATTTATTACTGACATCTACAAATCCAATAGTATCACTGCCAGATTTATCAGGGTTTTGAACTCCTACCTTCCAAGGGGTACCATTTATCTTATCACCAAGTACATAAATATTACCACCTAAATCGATGATTGCACTAGATACTCCAGCATCTTTTAAAATTTTTGCTACTTCATCAGCAGCATACCCCTTTGCAATTGCACCTAAGTCTATAATCATATTAGGGTCTTTTAAAAATATACTCTTCTTACTTTCATTTATTTCAATTTTATTATAGTCAACTAAATCCTTCTTTTCATTAATTTCTTCTTCAGAAGGAACTTTAGCGTCGTCTGTACCAATCCCCCATAACTTTACTAAAGGACCTATAGTAATATCAAGGGCACCATTAGAGAGTTTAGAATATTCAAGTCCTTTTTTTATAACATTAAAGGTATCGTTGCTAACCTCCACAGGCTCTATGCCAGCCATTTTATTTACTTCATCTAATTCAGTATTAGATTTATTTATACTTAATATATTTTCAAGTTCCCTTAAACGAGTAAAAGCTTCATCTATTATAGCAGTGTCACTTTTATCATAAATGGTTACAGTACATACTGTACCAATGACTAGCTCTGTTTTACTAATTGGGTTTTTAGGTAATTTTTGATTTGCGCATCCTGCACTAATAATAGTAATTAAAGATAATACTAAAAGGCAAGAAAGTTTTTTGAAGAATTTCATATAAGCCTCCTTATCTATATAATAGTAGTATAAAATTTTGACACTTAATCAATGGAAATAATATCCTAGTTAAGGAGATTATAAAATCATCCTAATAACATTATAATTTATTATAAAGAATTTTTAAATATAAAATAAATAGAGTTATTATAGATATTGATTATATATAAATCGGAAGAAATAAATATAAGACTTTAGGATATCCTAAAGTCTTATATTTTATATTATTTATGAAAATACTATTTTTTAGCTTTAACTACTGCAGTTTCAGTTTTACCATCATTTGCATATTGGACAGCTGCGTCAGCTAAAGTTTTGAAGTCATCTCCAGAAGTAGTTGCTCCGGTTATTGCATCAACTGTTGCAGGGTCTTGCTTTTCTACAAGAGCTTTTGCATATTGAGCTGAGAACTCAACAGGTCCAATTCCAGATACTTTTGTCATACTTTCTTGATACTTAGCATCTTTGCTCTTTAGATCTCCAGCTTCATTTACGTAGTCAAATTTAGCATCAGTGATTTTTCCATCGGCTACTGTAATTTCAACTTGTCCTTTCCAACCATGGTCATCAAAAGTATCAAATTCAGATTTGTAACTTCCATCCTTCATTCCTTTTGAACCACAACCAACTAACATTCCAGCAGTTAAAACTACTGAAGATAATAAAGCTATAACCTTTTTATTCATTACTGAATCCCCCTAAAAATATTCTTGTTTTTTACAAAAATTATATACTGTTTTTATGATTTAATTATAAACTATAACAAAAAAATAGTAAATATATTTCACAATAGTTTGTTAAAAAATTATTTACAATTTATGAGCTTAATTAACATATATAACATAAAATTCAATAAAAGAAAAATATTCATTATAAGTTAATGAATATTTTTCTGAAACTTTTTAATCACTAAGGAATTTAGGTCAACATATTGATATAATAAGAATAAAAGATTAAAATTATTTTATTTGAACTATTAAATGTATAGGAGCAGAATGGATATGAAATTAATGAAAAAAATGGATGTGGTAATAATTGTAATATTACTAATAGTATCATTTATACCTTACATAATGCTAAAAAATTATCAGAGGAGTTATGAAGGAATAAATTATGCTGTTATTTCTATAGATGGTGAAGAGAAAAAGAGAGTCGAATTAAAAGAGGCGTTAGATGAAGAATTTACATTTAACTCATCCTATGGAATTAATAAAGTTGTGGTTCATAATATGAAGATAGGAATTGTAGATGCAGATTGTAAGGACAGAATATGCATAGATGAAGGATTTATAGGAGAGGTTGGAGAAAGAATAGTATGTCTGCCTAATAGATTAATTATTGAAATTGTAGGAGAACAAAAGAGTAGTGAAGGAGAAGATGTAATTTCTCGTTGAGGTGAAAATAATGAACAATAAAGAAGTTAGTAAAAATATTAGAAAAATGATATACATATCCCTATTAGTGGCCATGTCTTTAGTTCTACATATATTTGAAAATATGATTCCCGTGCCATTTATAACTCCGGGAACAAGGTTAGGACTTGCTAATATCATTACGGTAATAGCATTATACACTTTAAGTTATAAGGAAGCTTTTTTAGTGTTATTTTTAAGAATTTTACTTTCTGTAATGTTTGGAGGGAGTGTATCTCGATTAATATATAGTTTATCCGGTGGAATTTTAAGTTATATATTTATGGTGTTTACAAAATATCTAGGAAAAGAAAAAGTAAGTATTGTAGGGGTAAGTTGTGCAGGGGCAGTATTCCATAATGTAGGCCAATTACTTGCTGCTTCATTAATAGTGAAAACTATGAGTATTATGCTATATTTGCCTATTATGAGTGTGGCAGGTATAGGAACTGGTATATTTGTTGGAATTACAAGCAATTTTGCAGTAGAACATTTAAAAAAAATTTTTGGTGTAAATGGACAATGGTTTTAGGAGTAAATTGTATAAAAAGAGAAAAAACCACTAAAAATATATCTATGAAATGGTATAATTTTACTTGGTATATGGAAACTTAAAATAATGTATTTTATTTAGGAGGGAAAATATATGAGGGTTGATGAAGAAATACTCAATTTTGCATTTAATAGTTTAAATGAATACATTGTAGTGGTTAATGAAGATGGAATTATCACAATGATGACAGATGGATATAAGAAGTTTTTGGGATGTAAAGAACCAGAGGGTAAGCATGTAACTAAGGTTATACCTAATACAAAATTACATCTTATAGCTAAAAATGGATTTAAAGAAGTTGGAGATATACAAGAGGTTAATGAACATAAAATGATATCTATGAGAGTTCCTATAGTAATAAATGGGAAAATTAGAGGTGCTATAGGTAGAGTTATGTTTAAGGATATAGATAATTTTAAAATTTTAAGTAGTAAAATATCTCATTTAGAAAAAGAAGTTCAGTTTTATAAAAATGAACTTACTGTTGAGAATAAAGCAACCTATACCTTTGATAAAATTATTGGAAATAGCTCTAGTTTCTTAGCAGCTATAAAATTTGCAGAGAAGATTGCAAGGGGCGATTCATCTGTATTAATTACAGGTGAGAGTGGTACAGGAAAAGAATTAGTTGCACAGTCTATACACAATAGTAGTAAAAGAGCAAGGAAGCCTTTTGTTAAAATAAACTGTGGAGCTATACCGACAGAGCTATTTGAATCAGAAATGTTTGGTTATGAAGAAGGGGCATTTACAGGAGCAAAGAAAACTGGAATGAAAGGTAAGTTTGAGCTTGCAGATGGAGGAACTATTCTTTTAGATGAAATAGGAGATATGCCTCTTTTTATGCAGGTAAAATTGCTAAGAGTTCTTCAAGATAGAGAAATTGTAAGAGTAGGTAGTAATGATGTAAAGAAGATAGATGTAAGGATTATAGCATCTACAAATAAAAACTTATTACAGCTAACTCAAGATGGTAAGTTTAGACAAGATTTATATTATAGATTAAATGTTATGCATGTCAAACTTCCAGCATTAAGAGAAAGAATTGAAGATGTAGGACCATTAGCAGAGGCCTTAAGAGTTAAGCTATGTAATAAATATGGAATATATAGTGAAGGAATAACAGAAGAAACTTTAGATTATCTTAAATGTTATAACTGGCCGGGTAACGTTAGGGAATTAGAAAATGTTATTGAAAGAGCAATAAATTTACTTAATACAGAGCTTAAAATTTTACCAGAGCATTTACCAGCGAAGATATTAGATTGTAATAAAAGAAAGATTGATTATGAAAATAAGCAACTTAAAGACATAGTAGATGAAGTAGAAAAGCAGGTAATTATGGAAACTTTAGAGAAACTTAATGGGAATAAGAATGAAACTGCTAAGGTTTTGGGTATTAGTAGGCAAGGTCTTTACAAGAAGATTAATAGATTTAATATGGAACTTTAAAATAGTGTAAACTAAAGCACACATGTAAACTAAGTTTACATGTGTGTAACATTTTGGATAATTAACCCTTTAATTAGATTTAATGTATTAATAAATGATGAAAAAAAACTGCTAATTATTGATTTTGCTTTAGGTGATTTATTTAACATTAAAGTTATAATATTAACAAAGATTTGTTTAAGGAAAAACTGTAAACTCGAGTTTACAGTTTTATTTTCATCAATTAACTAGAAACTAGATATTTAGGGGGTTGTAGAAGTTGGCATGGAAACTGCTATATAAATAAGCGTAATAAACATAGACTTAGTAACCCTATGTAGATATATAAACAAGTGTAGATATATAAACAAGGGATAAAATAGTATCTAACACAATAAATTATTTAAAGAAAAGGATGGAGTTAATATGAAAGAAGTTGTTATTGTAAGTGCTGCTAGAACAGCAGTAGGATCATTTGGAGGTTCATTATCAAAATTATCAGCAGCAGAAATTGGTGCTGTAGCTGCAAAAGAAGCAATAAAAAGAGCAGGAATAGATCCAGCTATTATAGATGAAGCTATTATAGGTAATGTTATAAGCGCTGGACTTGGACAAAATGTTGGAAGACAAGTAGCTTTAAAGGCTGGTTTAAAAGAAGAATCTACAGCAATTAGTATTAATAAAGTTTGTGGTTCAGGAATAAAAGCTGTAACACTTGCAGCTCAAGCAATAAAATCAGGAGATGCAGACGTAATCCTTTGTGGTGGAACAGAATCAATGAGTAATGCACCATATGTATTACCAACATCTAGATGGGGACAAAGAATGGGCGATTCAACAATGGTTGATACTATGATTAAAGATGGTCTTTGGGATGCATTCTATGATTATCACATGGGAGTTACTGCAGAAAATATAGCTGAAAAATGGAGTCTTACAAGAGAAATGCAAGATGAATTTGCTTTAAGTAGCCAATTAAAAGCTGAAAAAGCTGTAAAAGAAGGAAGATTTAAAGATGAAATAGTACCAGTTGAAATACCACAAAGAAAAGGAGATCCAATTGTATTTGATACAGATGAATTCCCTAAATTTGGTTCAACAATAGAGAAATTAGGAAAACTTAAGCCAGCTTTCAAAAAAGGTGGAACAGTTACTGCAGGTAACGCTTCAGGAATAAATGATGGAGCTGCTATGTTCATAGTTATGTCTAAAGAAAAAGCTGAACAATTAGGAGTTAGCTATCTTGCAACTATAAAATCTTACGCATCAGCAGGTCTTGATCCACAAATAATGGGATATGGACCATTCGAAGCTACAAGCAAAGCTTTATCTAAAGCTGGATTAACAGTTGAAGATTTAGACTTAATAGAAGCAAACGAAGCCTTTGCTGCACAATCATTAGCAGTAGCTAAAGATTTAAAATTTGACATGAACAAAGTAAATGTAAATGGTGGAGCAATAGCTATTGGACACCCAGTTGGAGCATCTGGAGCTAGAATATTAACTACTCTTATCTACGAAATGATTAAGAGAGATGATAAAAAAGGTCTTGCTACACTATGCATAGGTGGCGGACAAGGAATCGCAATAGTAGTAGAAAGATAAGTGACACTCCAAATCTATGATTTGGTTAGTGGAACTTACTCATTCGAACGCATGTAAGAAGGAGTATCCTTGCGAGCAAAGCGAGAAAAGAAAATCTTTGATTTAACATTTCGAACGCATGCAAGAAGGAGTGTACTTACGAGCAAAGCGAGAAAGAGAATTATTAATTAGCTATAACTTTTTTAGTATAAATAAAAAAATCAGTTCATTGTAACTTTACAATGAGCTGATTTTTTATTTTGACTAGAATATTTCATGAAATACTACACAAGCTAATTTAAATACCATGGGAGGAGAATTTTATATGGGAAAAAGAAAGCAAAAAAGAAAAGATAATAAAAATATTTTTTTAATTATTATTGCATTAATAATTGTTTTTATAGTGGTATATCTTTTATTTTATTATGGATATATGAAGCGTACCGTAAGTAGCTATGAAGATAAAATTTATCCTCAAGTTTTTGTAGAAGGAATTGAAATTGGAGGAAAAACTAAGGATGAAGCTATAAAGCTTTTAAATGAAAAAACTAAAGAACTTATTAATAATGATATTAAGATAAAGGTGAAAGATAAAGAATATAAAATTGATTATGATAGCTTAAGTATAAAAAGCAACTTACAGGAAACTATTATAGAAGCTTTAAATCATGGAAAGGATTTATCTATAAGGGAAGGTTATAAGTCGATAAAAAATCCTAAGAAAGTAGATTTTGATATTGAGTATAGCTATAATATAAAAGCTGTAGATTCTTTGTTGGATGAAATTGAGAAAACTTTTAGCAAGGAAGTTAGAAATGCAACTATAATCAAAGAAGATGGAAAACTAAAAGTTAGTGAAAGTTCTTCAAAAGAAGAAATAAATAGAAAAGATTTTATTTCTCAGGTTGAAGAAGTTGTAAAAAGTAATACTGAGAACAATAAAGGTGATGTTACTCTCGAATTACCTATTAGTATAGAAGAGCCAAATATAAATACTAAAGACTTGCAAAGGATCAATACAATAATATCTAGTTTTAGTACAAACTTTCTAGATGATGTAATAGCTACCAACATTAAAGTAGCAACTGCAGCAGCGAGTGGCATAGTTTTAATGCCAGATGAAGAATATAGCTTTAATAAACTAGTAGGGGAGAGTACGAAAGAAAAAGGGTATGTAGAGGTACCAGTTATAAAAGATAATAAGCTTCAATCTGAATTAGGTGGAGGTATATGTCAGGTATCTACAACTCTTCATAATGCAATAGTAAGGGCTGGAATACTGCCCACAGAGATAACTCATCATTCTATGCCAGTAGGATATGTTGATAAAGGCATGGATGCAACTATTTATTATAATTTAGTAGATTATAAGTTTGAAAACACTTTACCATATCCAATTTATATTGATGCTATAGTAGAAAATAATAAAATAATATTTAATATATATTCCTATAAAGAATTAGCTAATAAAAAGTATGAAATAATTAGTAAAGTATATGAAGAAATCCCTCAAAAGATAGAATATAAAAAGGATATAACCTTAGATGAAGGTGAGGAGAAAGTTGAGAATCTAGGTAGTAAGGGTTATAAGGTAAAGGTTTATAGAAAAACCTTAGAAAATAAAAAGGAAGTAAAAGAAGAGGTAATATGTGATGAGATATATAAGCCTATAAATAAGATTATTAGAAGAAATGGGTAGAGGTATAGGGAAGGAATTGCATGTATAGAATATTAATAATAAGATTTTACAATAGCAAGCAATTATGTAATGAAATCGTAATGAAAATATAATTAACATATGATATAATTTATATGTTAAATCGATTTTTAATTGTAAAATGAAAGGAATGTTACTATGGATATGAATCTAGAGAAGGGCGATAATGGATCAAAGCTTTCACCAGCCCCAGATGCTAAAAAATCTAATATGAAAGCTAAGATCATAGCAATTTCTTCCGTAATAACTATAGTTCTTTTAGTATTTATAGGGACAACAGCATACATCAATACAACTGTATCAAAATATGAGAATTTAATTATGCCAGGTGTGCAGATTGAAGGAATAGATGTAGGTGGTAAAGCTAAGGACCAAGTAGTACAAGAACTAAATAGTAAATATAACGACGAAATTGGTAACCGAAATATTAAAATTAAAGCTGGAGATAAGGAGTATGCTATTAACTACACTGACTTACATGTGGAGTTTAATATAGATGAAACTGTAAATGAAGCCTTTAAATATAATAGAGATCTTGGATATCTAGACAAGTTTAAAGCAATAAAGAGTTCTGATAAAAAAGACTTTCCAATAACATTTACCTATAATAACGAAATTATAAATACTGTTGCTAAGCAAATGGAAAGTGAAATTAATGTTGCTAAGAAGGATGCTACTATAGAAAAATCAGGCTCAGGATTTAATGTTACTGAAGAAGTAGTTGGAAAGACTTTAGATGTACAAGCGTTGGTTAATGATATAAATGCTAAGGTATCGGAAACTAAATCAGGAAACATAGAAGTAACTGCAATGATAAAAGATGAGGCACCTACTAAAACTAAGGAAAAATTATCAACTATTGACACTAGAATTGGAACTAAAACTACTAGTTTTGGAAGTTCAGATTGGAGCAGAAGTACGAATATATCTTTAGGAGCTCAAACTGTAAATGGTATAGTATTAATGCCAGGAGAAAGTTTTAGTTTTAATACTACAGTTGGTGATACTACAGCAGATAAAGGGTATCAACCAGGAGGCGTTTATGTAGGGGATAAGGTTGAGATTGGATATGGCGGTGGTATTTGCCAGGTATCCTCAACTCTTCATAATGCTGTATTAGACTCAGGAATACTTCCAGATGAGAGGTTAAATCATAACATGTCAGTGGGATATGTTCCATTAGGGCTTGATGCAACTATTGCTTATGGAGGAATAGATTATGTATTTACAAATCCGTACAAGTATCCAATATATATTGAAGGATATGCTGGTGGTGGAAATGTAACTTTTAATATATATTCTAACTCTGCAGCTAAGGGTGGAAAAACCTATAGCTTTAGCTCAGAAACCTTCGAGACAATTCCTGTAACAGTAAAATATGAGGATGATCCAAACTTACCAGTAGGAACAGAAAAGGTTACTCAAAATGGATCTCAGGGATATAAGGTTAAGGCATATAGAACTACTTATGAGAATGGTAATGTAGTTTCAACAGAACTTATGAATACTGATACTTATGTACCACTACCAAAAATAATAAAAAGGGGTACTAAAAAAGTAGCAGAAAAACCTGTTACAAAACCGGCAGAAAAGCCGGCAGATAAACCTGCTGAAAAGCCAGCAGATAAACCTGCAGGTAACTAAAATTACGATAAAGAAATGAAAGAAAAATTAAAGATATTTATTCTTGAATAATCAATACCCTATATATAGACAAGATATTCGTCTATACTGTAGGGTATTTTATCATAGTAAATATTCAGCTGAATTTAAAAAATTGGGTGCAAGATAATGTTATTTTAAATATATTGTGTTTTATAGCATAAGAAAAGATTTCATGACCTATATTAATAGGAAGTATTATATGTGTAAATAATATTAATTATATAGGTTTGAAAAGAAAGGAGAAAAGCTAAATGAATTATTTTGAAGAATTTACAAAGCATCTTTTAGAAGATGAAAGACCATCCATATATTTCAATAATTTGGTTAAAAATAATGGTTATCCAGATATATATCCCTATAACTTAGTTTTAAAGTTAAAGGATGTGGATCAAAATCCTAAACATCATCCAGAAGGTAATGTTTGGATTCATACTATGATGGTCATAGATGAAGCTGCTAAAAGAAGAGATAGGAGTAAAGAACCAAGGGGATTTATGTGGGCTGCTTTTTTACATGACATAGGTAAATTAACTACTACAAAGTTAAGAAGAGGTTGGATCACTGCCTATGACCATGATAAAGTTGGAGGAAAAATGGTAGAAGAATTTTTAACCCATTTAAACCTTGATGAAGATAAGGAATTTTATGATTATGTAGTAAATCTAGTAAGGTTACATATGCAGATTCTTTTCGTTGTAAAAAATAATGAGTTTGCAGACCTTAATAGAGTTGTAAAAAGTGGATACATTGAGGATATAGGACTCCTTGGAATATGTGATAGATTAGGGAGAGGGCCAAAGACAGAAGATGAAGTAAGAAAAGAAGAGAGAAATATTGAAATTTTCTTAGAAAGGTGCCAAAATTATATTGATAAGAGAAAAAGAATGGCAGACACATATAATTTGCCTGAGAAATAAGATAGCTTAGGAAGGTAAGTAATTAATGAAGAAGAAGATATTGAGTATACTTAGAAAGAGTAAGGATGAATACATTTCGGGAGAAAGGCTTAGTGAAGAATTAGGAATTACTAGAGCCGGAATTTGGAAGCATATTAAAAATTTAAAGGAATCGGGATATGTTATAGAATCAATTTCTAATAGAGGATACAAACTGGTAAGTACTCCAGACATTATAGATGGTGAAGAAATTTTGCCTTTTCTTATAACTAAGTATATGGGGAGAAGCTTCATTCATTATGATGAAGTAGACTCTACTAATGTTCAGTGTAGAAAAGAGTGTAGTAATAATCCTATAGAAGGAATGGTGATAACCGCAGAAGAACAAACTAGTGGTAAAGGAAGACTTGGGAGAAGTTGGGTTTCACCTAAAGGAACAGGTATATGGATGTCCATAGTATTAAAACCTAATATATCGCCTATGATAGCCCCTAGAGCTACTCTAATTGGTGCAGCAGCAGTTTATACTGCTCTAAAGGATATGGGGATTTCTGTAGGAATAAAGTGGCCTAATGATATAGTGATTAACGGTAAAAAGATATGTGGTATATTAACTGAAATGAATGCAGAAATAGAAAGAGTAAATTATGTTATCATGGGAATTGGTATAAATGTTAATATGGAGTCCTTTCCAGAAGAATTAAAGGAAAAAGCTACATCCCTTAAAAATGAATTAGGAAATGAAGTAGATAGAAAGAGACTTGTAGCTAATATATTAAATAATTTAGAAGACTTTTATGAAGACTTTAAAAACACAGGAGATATAAGTAGAGTTATAGGGATTTGTAGAGAAGGCTCAATACTTATAAATAAAGAAGTAAGAGTAATAAATGGAAATGATGAAGTTATATGCACTGTAATAGATATTGATGATGATGGAGAGTTAATAGTAAAGCATAAAGATGGTACTGTTAACAGAGTAATATCAGGAGAAGTATCTGTAAGAGGAATCTATGGATATGTTTAAACTAATAGAATCATAGTGTGAAATATTTATTTTAATATAGAAATTAAAAGGATTGAAGTCTGTGTTTATCAGCTCAATCCTTATATTTTATGGAATAATAAATTTTATAGCTATTTAAAAAAGTTTACTGAAGCTGATATAGGACAATTTTTATTAAGCTCTAGAATGATATAAGAAAACCAAGGCTCTTTTCTTTTACTAGTAGAAGAGCCAGGATTTAAATACATAGTTTTTCCTTTAGTAAAAATACAAGGTTTATGGCTGTGACCATATATTATTATATCAAGCTTATCTTTTTTAAAAGTCTCAGCTACGTTATCTATGGTTTGCTTTTTAGTACCATCACCATGACAAATACCAATTTTATAGCCTTCTAAAGTAAGTATGTGCTTTTCAGGAACTAAACTTCTTAAATTTGATTTATCATTATTTCCATAAACACCTATAAATTCTGACTTTTCCTTAATCATGGAGATTACTTCAGGGGAGGTATAGTCTCCTGCATGAATTATTAAATCTACATCTTTTAATTTGTCGTCTAGTATATGTTTTAGCTTTGAATAATGTTTATTCATATGGGTATCAGAAATAATTCCAATCTTCATTTTAAGTTTCACCTCCACATAAAAAATATATATACATTATTAGTATAAGCATAAAAATTTATTTGTGTAATTTAAATTTAAAAAGTTAAATTACACTTTCTTTAGAAAAACTAAATAAGTTGAAAATACTGATAAAATTAAAGTGTTATTTAAAAAGTTAATGCAATCAATAACTATTATTCATTAAATAGTAGAAAAAACTCTTAAATTCGAGTATACTATAATTAAGATAAATTTATTATAAACATTGCATTATTGTAATAAAGTATGGCTTAATTATATTTAATTTATGGATATAGTTAAGCAGGAATAACATAATAATATTTACTTAATTTCAAAATGTCATAGGAGTGATAAAATGAAAGATAGTATAATGAATATTATTAAGGACAAGACTTTAACTTATGAAATGAAAGTTTTAAATTTAGCTAGGGAGTCAGAAAATAGTTTAGATGTATTAAATAAATCTGACAAAACAAAAATGTATGAAAATGCAGGTGTTATTTGTGACCTTAATGAAGGTAATGCACCATATAGACCTAGATACATTGTACCTGACTATGAAAAATTTATGAAAAATGGGAGCCAGTTTTTAAACCTAACTCCTGCAGAGGATATATGGGATGCAGTAAATAATTTACTTATTCTATATAAGCACGTACCATCAGTTACATCTTTCCCAGTATATGTAGGTAATATTGATACTCTTTTAGATCCATATATAGAAGATGAGAAAGAAGCATATAAAGCAATTAAGTTTTTCTTAAAGCATATAGATAGAACTATAACTGATTCATTCTGTCATGCTAATATTGGACCAAAGGATACTAAAGCAGGAAGGATAATTCTAGAAGTAGAGAGAGAACTTCAAAATGCTACTCCTAATATAACTTTAAAATACTCAAAGGAAACTAGTGATGAATTTGCAGTTGAAGCAATAAAAACAGCTCTTACCTGTGCTAAGCCAAGCTTTGCTAACCATGAAATGTTTAGCTCAGAATTAGGAGAAAAATATGGGATAGTTAGTTGCTACAACGGACTTAATCTTGGTGGTGGAAGTTATACACTAGTAAGAATGTTACTTTCAAAACTAGCTAAAATGGCATACAATGAAGAGCACTTCTTAAACACTATATTACCAGATGCTGTGGAAGCAATGCTTGATTATATGGATAAGAGAGTTAAATTTATAGTTGAAGAAAGTAATTTCTTTGAATCAAGCTTCCTTGTAAGAGAAGGTTTATTATCAAGAGATAGATTTACTGCTATGTTTGGATTAGTTGGCCTTGCAGAATGTGTAAATACTCTTCTAGGAGAAACAGAGCAAAAAGATAGATTTGGATATGGTGAAAGAGCTAACAAGCTAGGTGAAGCTATTATAAATAAAATGTATAACATGGTTAATGTCCATGAAAATAAATATTGTGAAGTTACAGATAATCATTATTTACTCCATGCTCAAGTTGGGATTGATTCTGATACTGAAACAAGTCCAGGTTGTAGAATTCCAATAGGAGAAGAGCCATCATTACCAGATCACTTAATTCAAAGTGCAGTATTCCACAAATACTTCCCATCTGGAATAGGTGATATATTTAAATTTGATGAAATGGCTAAGAAGAATCCAAAGTCAATTTTAGATATAATTAAAGGTGCCTTTGCATTAAACATGAGATATTTCTCCTTGTACTGTGATGATTGCGATGTTATAAGAATTACAGGATATCTTGTTAAGCGTTCTGATATAGAAGCTTTAGATAGAGGAGAGCAAGTACTTCAAGATACAGTAGCCCTTGGATATGGAGCTGTTAAAAACTCCAAGATTCTTGAGAGAAAATTAAGAAGTTCTGATAAACAGAATTTATAATAGAGGCCGCTTCGATACAATTTTAGCAAAAGCTTATAGTATTGGAGCGGCTACTATGTTATCAGGGAATGAAAATATATCAATACTGGAGGAAGAAGTATGAATAGTAAACAAGAAACTATAGGTTATGTTAATAAAATAATACCTTTTAGTAATGTAGATG
This sequence comes from Clostridium subterminale, assembly GCF_039521425.1. NCBI lineage: Bacteria > Bacillati > Bacillota > Clostridia > Eubacteriales > Clostridiaceae > Clostridium > Clostridium subterminale. The sequence goes on along the minus strand of NZ_BAAACI010000007.1, from coordinate 211,380 downwards.
GGGAAGGCAATAGAATGGCTATATTTCTTCAAGGATGTAATTATAATTGCCTTTATTGTCATAACCCAGAAACTATAAATAGATGTGTTAATTGTGGTGAATGTGTGCCAGCTTGTGAATATGGAGCCCTATCTATGGTAGATAGTAAGGTTGAGTATAATATTGATAAATGCGTTAACTGTGACGCTTGTGTTGCTACTTGTAAGAAAAATAGTAGCCCTAAGATAACTAAAATAACTGCCTCAGAACTACTAAAGAAAATTGAGAAGGTAAAGTACTTTATTTCAGGAATAACAGTTTCAGGAGGAGAGTGTACCCTTCAAAGAGACTTCTTAAAGGAGCTCTTTACCCAGGTTAAAAGTCTTGGATTAACAACCTTTATAGACACTAATGGCTCTACTCCTATATATAAAGATAAAGAACTCTTAGAAGTTACAGATAAGACCATGATAGATTTAAAAGCCTTTGCTTCAGAAGAAAATAAGATGCTAACAGGGATGACTAATGAAACAGTAATAAAGAATATAAGAGAGTTAGGAAAACTTGATAAAATATATGAAATTAGAACAGTAGTAGTACCAGGAGTTCTTAATAATAAGTATACTGTTGACATGGGAAGTAAGCTATTAGCTGAAATTAACCCTAATATTCAATATAAGCTAATTAAATATAGGCCTATGGGAGTTAGAAAAGAATTGCTTCAAACCACAGTACCTACTAATGATTATATGAAAGAGTTAGAGGTTATAGCTAAAGCCAATGGATGCGCAAATACTATCATAGTATAGTGAGAATATTTATAGAGGGAAAAACTTCATTGATTCTACGGGTAAAATGTTTAATAGAATAATTAACCTATTACGAAAAAGGGTAAAGCTACAATTCAAATTAATTGAATTGTAGCTTTAAAAATGTTTATAAATTTATTTTAGGGAGATATTATAGTTCTGAAAGAATTTCAGCGATGTTAACAGCATGATCGCCAATCCTTTCAAGGTTACTAATAATATCTAAGAACATAGCACCTACTGTAGCACTGCATATACCAGTGTTTAATCTTCTAATATGAGAAGATTTTAAGCTCTTTTCTAAGGAATCTATTTCACCTTCTATAGATCTAACAGACATAGCTTTTTCCATAGTATAGTGAGAAAAACAATCTAGACTATACTCCAATGAGCTTATACATAATTTGGACATTAGATTAAGTTCGTCCATAGCAGCACTTGATAAATCAATATTTTTTGAAGCTTTTTCCATGGCCCAATCCGCAATATTTTCAGCATGATCACCTATACGTTCTATGTCGTTTACTACATGAAAGTAAGAAGCTAAAATTGCTCTTTGTTCATCGCCTATATCAGAATTGGATAGTTTAACTAAATATCGGGTTATATCAGTTTCAAGAATATTTATTAGGGATTCATTTTTATATACTGTATTTATAACATCTAGATTGCCTTCATTAAATCCCCTTAAGGCTATTTCTAGGTTTTCTTTTGCTAAATTTCCCATTCTGACAATCTCATTTGTACATTGTCCAAAAGCTATTGTAGGGGTTTCTAATAATCTATCATCTATATATTTAACTCCAGCAACTTCCTCTTCATCATCGCCAGGTAATATAAAGTTAACTAAACCTACTAAGTATTTAGTGAAAGGTAATAGTAGTATAGTATTTATTATATTAAATACTGTATGAGCATTAGCAATTTGCTTAGCTACCACTTCACCACTAACTCCTGGAGTAAGGGTGGTAACAGTAGTTAATAGTAAGTTTGAAATTGGAGGAATTATAAATATAATACTACCAATTATATTGAAGAATAAGTGAATCAAAGCTGCTTTCTTAGCTGTTCTTGAGGTTCCAACACAGGATAGTAAGGCTGTTACGCAAGTACCTATGTTTGTACCATAAAGAATAGGGATAGCAACATCAATTGGAAGACTTCCAACAGAAGCTAGAGCAACAAGGATTCCGGTAACAGCAGAAGAACTTTGAATTATTGCTGTTATACATAGTCCTAATAAAAGGCCTAAAATTGTTTTACCTTTTAAGCTTAATATAAGTTGTGTAAATATCTGAGAATCTCTTAATGGTGTCATGGCATCAGACATTAAAGTAAGACCTAGAAAAAGTACACCAAAGCCAAGGGCTATACTACCACCTTCATTAAGTTTTTTATTTTTACTAAATAGTACTAAAATAGCACCACCGGCAATAAATACTGGTGTAATTGCACTAAAGTCAAAGGTTATGAGCTGAGCAGTAACTGTTGTTCCAATGTTTGCTCCCATAATTACATAGGCGGCTTGGAATAAGTTCATAAGACCTGCATTTACAAATCCAACTATCATAACGGTAACAGCACTACTACTTTGAATTATTCCTGTAACTATAGTTCCAGTTAATACTCCTTTAAGTGGATTTGACGTAATCTTATCAAAAATACCCTTTAGTTTTTCTCCAGCTAGATTTTCAAGACCATCCCCCATGATTTTCATACCATAAAGAAATAATCCGATTCCGCCAAAAAGATTAATAAGTAAAGTTAACGTTTTCAACATAATTAACCTCCACTGGTTTCTAAATTTTATAAATTGTATGAATAATCCCTATAATTAAAATACAACATAAAAATCATAATGTTAATAGAATTTTAAGCTATTTAACATGGCATAAAGAAAAATTAACTTGAATTTAACAAATGTAGGGAAATACACTACAATAGAAAAAGCTATAATCCTAAGATTAAAAATCTTAAAATTATAGCTTTTATAAGAATATTTTTTTGGGCTAAGCTTGTGAAAGTATTTCAGCGATGTTAACAGCATGGTCGCCTACTCTTTCAAGGTTACTAATAAGATCTAAGAATATGGTACCAACAATAGCATCACATGAACCGCTATTTAATCTTTTAATGTGAGATACCTTTAAATCTTTTTCTAATAAGTCTATCTTCTCTTCTAAGCCTCGTACATCTAAAGCCTTTTTATCACTATAATCAGAGAAACATTCTATGCTGTGGTCTAATGCTTCTATACAAGTGTTCACCATTACTTTAAGTTCTTCAATGGCATCTTTAGAAAATTTAACATTCTTAGAAAGTTTATCTTTAGCTAAGTCAGCAATATTTTCTGCATGGTCTCCGATACGTTCTATATCATTAACTACATGAAAATATGCAGCTATAGTAGTTCTTTGCTCATCTCCAATATCAGAATTAGATAGTTTAACTAGATATCTAGTTATATCTGTTTCTAATAGGTTTATTAAAGCTTCATTCTTATATACTCTGTCTATTGAATCTTGATTATTGTCAGTAAAGCCTTTTAAAGCAGATTCTAAATTTTCCTTGGCTAAGATACCCATTCTAATGATTTCATTAGTTGCTTGGCCAAAGGCTATAGTAGGTGTTTCTAGTAATCTATCATCTATATATTTAACTCCAGTAATTTCTTTTTCATCTTCTCCAGGAAGTATGAAATTAACTAAAGCTACTAAGTACTTTGTAAATGGTAATATTAATATAGTATTAACTACATTAAATATTGTATGTGCATTAGCAATTTGTCGTGATACCACTTCACCAGTTGCTCCAGGAGTAATAGTAGTTACTACATTTAATAGTAGATTAGAGATTGGTGGGATTAGGAATATCATACTACCTATTACATTGAAGGACAGGTGAATTAGTGCCGCCTTCTTAGCAGTTTTAGTAGTTCCTAAACAAGATATTAGAGCAGTAACACAAGTACCTATATTAGTACCATATAACATTGGTATAGCTACATCAATTGGAAGACTTCCAACAGAAGCTAAAGCAACTAAAATTCCAGTAACGGCAGAGGAACTTTGAATTATAGCAGTCATACCTATTCCTAAGAAAAGACTTAAGAATGTATGTCCTTTTAGGCTTAGAATAAGTTTTGTGAATACTGGTGACTCTCTAAGTGGAGCCATAGCATCAGACATTAAAATAAGACCTAAAAATAAAATACCAAATCCTAAAATAATATGACCTAATTCTTTAGGATTTTTCTTTTTAGTAAATAATACTAAAAAGGCACCGATTGCAATAAAAACAGGAATTATAGCATCAAAGTCAAAGGTAATTAATTGAGCTGTTATAGTAGTTCCAATATTAGCACCCATAATTACATAAGCTGCTTGAGATAAGTTCATAATACCTGCATTAACAAATCCAACTACCATAACGGTTACAGCACTACTACTTTGAATTATAGCAGTAACTATAGCACCTGTTGCTACACCTTTAAGTGGATTAGAGGTAATTTTATCAAAAATCCCCTTTAATTTTTCACCGGCTAGGTTTTCAAGACCGTCCCCCATGATTTTCATACCAAATAGGAAAATTCCAAGACCTCCTAAAAGGTTAATGATTAAAAATAATGATTCCATATGGTAAACCTCCAGTAAATAATATGTACTTGAATAATATTGATTTAAAACACACAATATTAAAGATACAATGAAATTAACTTAATAGTAATACAAAACTCTTTATTTTAACAATATTTAAATTAAAGTTAACTTAAACTTAACAAAGTATATATTCCAAAAAGATTCAATAAACTTATTTTGTGTATTTTAGTAAAAAATAATGTGTATAATATAGAAGGAATGTTAAGAGAAGTCTAGAATTATATAATATAAGAAAGGAAGTGGGCTTATGGAATTTAAAGATATAATAAAAAAAGTTAAAAAGACTGAATATTTAGGATATTTTGATGTGATCGAACATAGGGAATGCATTAAAAACCTAGTTATTTTTGAAAGTGAAGCTGATAAACTTGAAAAAGATATTCCTGAACCATGGTTTGTAAGAAAAAAGGAGTTTAATCGTGCAAAGGATGATTCACCAACCTTAGTTAAAATAAATATATTTAATAGAGTGGCAGACGCCATAAATGACATGGTTATGTATGATAATATAAATGAAAGTGATGTAGAGTTACTAAAGGAATATCCAGACATTACAAAAAGAATTATAGAAAGAAAGTATGAAGATTTAGATAAAAGTATTAGTAAAATTAAAGAAGATAAAAAGGGTAAGTTAATTCCAATAATGAACAAAGCAAAAGCTTGCCTCGAAGAAATTGGAAGAAGACTTAATTAATTATATAAAAATTCTGAAAGATATTTTAGAAGAGAGAAAGCTGAGAATTTAGTTCTTGGCTTTTTTTTATTACTAAAATATAAAATAAATTGAGGAGAATTTACATTTAATTATATTAAATAAATATCTATAAATGCACACGAAATGGTCATTTTCGTACCTAAAAGTACATGTGAATAAAAAGGTAAAAAGTGAAATAAATAGAAATATTAAAGATATAATAAGTATTTGGGGGGATAATTATGACAAAATTTTACAAGAGAATATGTAAATTACTTATAATTACATTATTGGTAACAATGACACCGATAAATGCAATTATGGTAAGTGCTACGGATGACACAGAAGAAATAACTACTAAACAAAATGATGAGTCAGAAATAGTTAGGGAGATTGAAGAGAAGAGAGAAGAGAATACAAAATACTTTTTAAAGGATGATGGAACATATGAAGCGATATTATATGAGGATCCTGTACATTATTTAAATAATGGTAAATGGGTGGATATTAATAATGCTTTAGAAGATAAAGGAACATATTATGAAAATAAAGAAAATGAATTCACTGTTAGGATAGGTAAAAATGCCAGTGATAAGGAACTTATCGCTGTAGTAAAAGATAAGTACAAGCTATGGTGGAATATAGGTGTCGGCAGTGGAGCAAAAATAGAGGAAGAACCAATTAAAAATGACAAAGATGTTGAAGAAGAAAAAACGTCTACAGATGATAAGTTAAGCGAGAAAACAGAAAAACCATCAGCAGATGATAAACCAAGTGAAGAAAGTGAAAAACCATCAACAGAGGATAAGAAAGATGGAGAAATAGATAATACACCTAAAGATGACAAAACAAAGGATGAAACAGAAAAGGCAACCACAGATGATAAAAATAGTGGAGGGACAGAAAAACCAACTACAGATGAAAAGGTAAATGATGAAATAGATAATTCAACTACTGATAGTAAAAATAATAAATTAAAAGAAAAAACTAATTTAGTAGGCAATGCATCAAAAAATTCAACAATACCTAATACTGTAAATAATGAGAATGAAAAAGTAGAGGATAATAAAGAAAAAGAAGATAATAAAGAAAAAGAAGAAAAAAAAGATTCAAATGAAGATGGAAAAGGAAGTAAAGACACTAAAGGAGATAATAAAGACAATAAAGGAGATAATAAAGACAATAGCAATAAAGGTGCTAATGAAGATGAAAAAAAATCTAATAGTAGTGAAAAGAATGAGAAGAAAGTTGATAAGAAATTAAATAAAGATAAAAAAATAAAAAATATAAACAAGCTAAGTAAAGCAGCAGTAGAAAATACAGATATAAACAAAGTTATTGATGAAATGATAGAAAAAGAACTAGGAAGTAATAGAAGGGTAAAAAGATCAGCTAATAATAAGAGTTTAAAAGACAAAATTAAAAAAGAAATTGATAAGAAGTTTTTACCTAATGTTAAATCAAGTGTAGAATTTAAGTCTATTTACAAAAATATTGACTTAGAGTATAAATTGATAGGAAAAACAGTAAAGGAAAATATAATATTAAATGAAAAAATAGATAATCCTTCAATTTTGTTTAACTTGAATATAGAAAATCTAAAACCTAGAGTTGAAGGAAATATAGTTATATTTGAAGACATAGAGACTGGAGCTGAAGTATTCCAATTAGATAAGCCTTTTATGTATGATGCAAAGGGAGAAATATCTGAGGATATTGAGTTAATATTTAAAGAAGCGGAAGAAGGAGGATATACCTTAGAAATAGTTCCAAATAATGAATGGATTAATGATGATAAAAGAGAATTTCCAATTACAGTAGACCCAATAGTAAGAACAGATACTAATACTAATTATATAGAAGATACTTTCGTAGCATCAACAGATACTGAGAATAAGTGGAACAACTTATTTCTAAGGGTTGGAAATGTTCAAACTATAGGAACTACAGAAACATATGTTAAGTTTACTAAATTACCAAAATTAAATGCTGGCGATATGGTAGTAAATGCTGAACTAGCATTACTTAAGCAAAATAGCTATAGTGGGGCTGATGGTCAAATAAATGCATATACTGTTACTAGTCCCTGGGCTGCAACACAAAGTAATGGAGTAATATGGAAAACTAAACCTAAAGTTGAAAGTAGAATATTAGATATTCAAACTGTTAAGAATGGTTGGTATTCCTGGAATGTCACCAAAGCTGTAAAAGGTTGGTATACAGAAGGAAATAATTATGGTATAGCGTTAAAAAGAGATAATCCTGCATCTGGAAATACGGCATTTTTATCTTCTGATTGTCATAGTGCCTATAGCGCTGGATGGCCATTAGTATCAATTCAATATGTTAATAATACAGGATTGGAGAACTATTGGACATATCATTCACAGGATATGGGTAGAAGTGGAATAGGATATATAAATGACTATAATGGTAATGTTGTTTTTACCCATAATGATTATACAGCATCAGATAGTAGACTAGCATTGAAAATTGAACATGTTTATAATAGTAATGATAAAGATACTGATATAGGATACGGAAAAGGGTGGAAACTAAACATTCAACAAAGGATAACTGAAGAAGTAATAAATGGTACAACTTACTATAAATATTTTGATAGTGATGGAACTAATCATTATTTTTATTATGATTCAGCATCTAAAAATTATAAATGCGAAAGTCTTGAAGGTATTAAATTCACTAAAAATAGTGATGGAAGCTATATGATTACGGATAAAGATAGAAATAAATTATATTTTGTTCCTGGTGGTTATCTTAAAACTATAACAGACACTAATAATAACACTAACACTATACTTTATGAGGGAGTTACAATATCTGGTGTACAGGATAGTTTAGGAAGAATTACTACTTTACAATATACATCAGGCGGAACATTAATTGGCATAACTGATCCAGCAGGAAGAAAAACTAGCTATGCTTATAATGGAATACAATTAAGTAGAATAACTTATTCAGATGGTAAATCATCTTATTATACTTATGAAAGTAATAACAATTTATCTTCTATTAAAAGTTTAGATGGTGCTAAATTGCTTTATACCTATTATGGAGGTTCTACTTCAAGAGTTAAAACTGCCACTTATGTAGATTCAGCTGGGACACAGGGGCAAAGTCTAACCTTTAAATACAGTTATAATGAAACTGAAATAAAGGATGTTAAGGGTAGAACCAATACTTATCAATTTAATAATTTGGGAAACACAGTATCTATTAAAGATTCTAATGGAAGTGCACAATACTATAAATATAATAGTGAAGATAAAGCTAGAAATAGACTAGAATTAGAATCTAAAGTTCAAAAGACAAGTAGTAATTATTTAATGAACCATAATTGTGAGTTAAAGGATAAATATTGGGCAAATGATTACTGGACAGGTTCTACAGGCACTAATGAATTTACTACTACAAAAGCTAATATGGGAAGCAACTCGTTGAAGGTAACTATGACAAATAAAACTAGTAGAAGATTTTATAGTCAAGCTGTTACTTTAGAAAAGGGTAAGACTTATACATTTTCAGGATATGTATCCACTGATGGAATAAGTGATACTAATAAAAAAGGTGCTGCTTTATTTGTAAACTATCAGAATAATACTGGGGCATACTCAACAATAGAATCTAAACATATAAGTGGAACTACTGGATGGAATAGAGAGTCAGTTACATTTACACTGCCAGCAGATTCAGTATCTAATACTGTATATATCAGATGTGGAGTAGTTGAAGAAACGGGGACTGCATACTTTGATAATCTACAAGTAGAAGATGGAGAAATTGCTAATAGATATAATCTAGTGGAGAATGCCAACTTTGCAGAAAATGGAGGTAAAAGTGCTAGCTTTTGGGATGCCAGCAATTGGGAAAATGGTATGGGTCTAGATATTTCTACAGACGCAACTTATCCTTTAAGTTTAGATAAAATAAAGGCTGTTTATAAAATACCAGGTAATCCTAATAAAGATAAGAATATATATCAAACTATAAATATTTCAGGTAAGAAAGATGATGTTTTTGTAGCATCTGGTTGGGCAAAAGGAGAATCCCTTCCAGTTGATGTTAGCGGAAGATACTTTGCTTTAGATGTAGGAATAAGAAGAACTGATGGAACGTATCAGTGGGCTGTAATTCCATTTAATGGAGATTCGTCTACATGGCAATATGTATCTGGTAAGGTTATAGCAGATAGTGACTATACAAGTATAAAAATATATGGACTTTATTATAAAAATGCTAATACAGCTTATTTTGATGGATTTCAATTATACAAGGAAGAATTTGGCAATAGTTACCAATATGACTCTAAGGGAAATATTATATCAACTAAGGACTTAGCAAAGCAACAAAGTGATTTCAAGTATGATGGTGAAGATAAACTAACAGAAGTTAAAGATCCAAAGGGAAACATAACAAAATATGAATATGATAATAATAGAAATTTAAATAAGATGACAACAAGTGAGAATGTTGTAAGCTCCTTTACTTATGATAGTTACGGTAATTCTGTATCATCGAAGATATCTGGCAGTGGATTGTTTATGGAAAGCAGTAATATTTCAAGTGATACGGGAGGATATGCAAAGAGAACTATAGATACCAGTGGGAAGGAAATATTAAATGTATATAGTGAATCTAAAGATAATTTAGATATAACTATTAATCCGGATGGAGTTTCTACTTATTATGGCTATGATGAAACAGATAAATTAGTAAATACAACTGGATACAAGCAGTATGGAAATCCAATGAAAGCTGAAACTTTTCTTATCAACGGTAATAGTGGTGGAGATTTAGGAAGTAAGCCCCTTAGAGATTCAAATAATTTTATAAAAGATGTTAGCGGTCATTACACCTTTAAAGCACAGGATGGCAAAGCACCTCTATATAACCTTGGACTTAGTAAAAATAAAGGAACTATCTCAATGAAGTTTAAGCCTTATGGAGGTGGAACTACTAGATATATACTTCATACAACATCTACAAATGGAGGACTTTTAGCACTATACTTAAATGGAAGTAATAAGCTATGCTTAGGAGTTAGAGATAGCGGTGCAGCTTGGAAGGAAATAATTACTTCAACTAAAAGTATTACACAAAATAACTTATATGCCACAACAGTTCAGTGGGAAAATACAAAGGCAGGTTTAAAAGCTACACTAGTTGTGGATGATGAGGTTAAGAGCAATACATTTACTGGAGGACTACTAGATTTCTCTGGAGGATTTACAACGGTAGGATCATCTCAGTCTAATGAAGATTCTTTAAATGGCGAAATAGAAGAGCTACGTTGTTCATCAGAATTAGAGGATATAGCTAAATTAAAGGCTCATTACAATAAGGTAAAAGCTAAAAGTTATGGATATTATGAAGATTGGGATGAATATCTTCCTTTAAGAGGAAACACATCTGGAATTAATGGACTTAAAGCAATTAAAGATAAGGGTAAATATGATTCAGCTAATGATTTAACTATGCAAGTCACAGAAGGTAGATATGCAGCTTATAATACAGGGCTACGTGATAGTTCAGGTACAATTAATCTTTGGTTTAATCCAGCTAATGGTACAGATGTAAGATATGTATTTTCAGGAACGAACAAGAATAATGCACTGATTACATCATATCTAACGGCAGATAATAAGCTTAAATTAGCAATCAGAGATGGTGGTACAAACTGGATGGATATTTTTAGCTCTACTACACCAATAGCCACAAATCAGTGGCATATGTTAACGGTGTCCTGGAGTAAAAGTAACAATTCACTTACATTTAACATGTATTTTAATGGAACCAAGCAAAGCAAAACTATAAGTAATTATATGGATTTCTCAGGTTCTACAATAACCATGGGACAACATTCAAGTGGTTATTCAATAGAGGGAGGATTAGATGAATTAATTCTTTCAAGCAAGTGTTACGATGATAATACTATAAAGGAAATGTATACTAAGGGTAGAGGAAAAATAGTTGATAAGATTGGACAAAACAATTACACTTATAATAATGATAGGCTATCAAATGTTTCTAGTAATAGCGCAAGCTATAACTTTGTCTATGATGGAAATGGAAATCAAAAATCTGTAGCAGTAGGAAACAGTACCCTTATAACTAATAACTATGATAATATATCAGGATTATTAAAAAATGCTACCTATGGAAACGGCAATACAGTAGCCTTTGCTTATGATAATTTAAATAGGGTAACTAGTAAAACCTTAGATGGTAAGACAGCTTCAAAATATACCTATGATAATTCAGGAAATTTAGCTATATCTCAGGATTTAAAAAGTGGAATTACTAATAAATATACTTATGACTTAGCAGACAGACTAGTAAAAACAGAGGATTCCAATGGAAACTGGTTTAAATATGATTATGATAAGACTGATAAAACCAGTAAGAAAGAAAATCATATAGGAGGGAAATCATATTCCACAAGCTTTAATTTTGATAAAGACGGAAAAACTGAAAATGTAATATTACCTTCAGGAAAAACTTATTTTTATATTTATGACTCTATAGGAAGAACTAAATCAAGAACATTAAACTTAGATTCTGCTTATACTTATGATACAAGATATGAATATAAAGATGGTTATGCAGGGTCAACAACTTCAATGGTATCATCAATAAAAAATGGTAATAGCGAAATAAAATATACCTATGATGACTTAGGAAGAATTGAAACTGTAGATAATGGTAAGGTAATAAAATATTACTATGATAATTTAGGACAAGTTGTAAGAGAAGATAATGGAGAACTTAATAAAACCATAGTTTATACCTATGATCAAAGTGGAAACATTCTAAAGGTTACAGAATATCCATTAGCAACCACTCAACAGGTAGGAGCATCAACAAAAACTGTAGATTATAGCTATGGTGATAGTAATTGGAAGGATAAGCTGACTTCTTACAATGGAAAAGCCATAACCTATGATGCCATAGGAAATCCATTAACCTATGATGGATACAACTTTAAATGGGAAGGCGGAAGAACACTATCCTCTATTACAGGAAATGATAAGAACATTAGTTATAAGTATAATAGTGATGGAATAAGAACAGAAAAAACAGTAAATGGAGTAAACTATAAATATACATTAGAAGGAAGTAACGTAGTATATGAAGAAATAACTAATGGAAGTAATGTAGACAAAATTCTATATAACTATGGAGATAAAGGACTTGTAGGCTTCGTGCTAAATGACACTGAACAATATTTTTATGTTAGAAATGCTCAAGGTGATATTATAGGAATAATAAACTCTATTGGAAAACAAGTTGTTTCTTATACCTACGATACCTGGGGTAAGTTAATATCTATAACAGGAGATAAAGCATTAGGAGAAAAGAATCCTTATAGATATAGAGGATATAGATATGATAACGAGACTGGATATTACTACTTACAATCAAGATATTATAATCCTGAGTGGGGAAGATTCTTGAATACGGATGCGTTGGTATCTACAGGACAAGGATTATTATCCTATAATGTGTTTATTTACTGTTTAAATAATCCATCATCTAATAAAGATGACAATGGATTCCTTTGTAGTTCAATCACTGAGGGGGTTGGTACTAAAGATACCAAGGGAGTGAGAGATGGAATAAAATCAGGATCATTCTGGGGACAGGCCGTCTATGATTTTGGAATCAATCTTGGTAAAGGAGGTATTCGTGTTGTTAAAAATGGAACTAAGGCGCATAGCGGAAAAGTAATGAGCTACGGAGCTGGGATTACTGATGCTTTTATCGGCAAAAGTAAATATATATTAAGTGAGACAATAGATGCATTTAGAGGTTCTATAAAAGGATTTGCTGCAGTTGGACTAGCAGCAAGTGCTGCTAGTAATTATATAGAATATGATGGAAATATTAAACACGCTGCAATAGGGTGGGCAGTAGATTCTTTAGCAGGTGTATTAATAGGTGTAGCGGCTACAGGAATTGTGGCATTTGCAGTGACGGCAATAGGAATAACAGCGCCTGTTTGGGCCACTGGTATTGCAGTTGGTGTATTAGCAGTGGGAGGAAGTCTGTTATTGAATAAGACGGTAGAAAAGATAAAATTTTCAATAATATCGGGAAGTTAGAAGGAGGAGAAAATGAAATCAGCTAAAATTAAACAAGCAGATGAGATGGAAATTAAAGATTTAAAAAAATTAAGTATTTTTGTTTCTATAGCATTTATGATAGCAAGTTTACTTTTTAATGGAGCATTACTAATGGATAAAGAGGTGTATTCTAATATATCGCCAATATTAATAGGATTATCTATAATATTAGGTATAGTAATGTTAATATTAAGCCTAAATGAAGAAAGAATATATATGACGTATCATATATTTGGATCAATACATGGAATTGTAGCATTGCTATCTATTTATTTAGTTTGTGTAAATCAACTAATGCCTCAAAGTATAGTTACAAAAGTATTGATATTTTTTAATTATCTATTTGTAAATTTATGTTTTTTTTATAAGAGAATAATAGTAAAAGATAAAGCTTATATTACTAGTGTAAGTGAGGGTACTCATATAAAATATATTAAAAAAGATTTAGTTTTATCTTTAATTATATCTGCGATAATAATAACAATTGCTAAGATGCTAGATTCAAGTCCAATTATAATTGAAAAAGGAGAATTAAAACTATTTATTGTAAGTATTATAGGGATAGGTGTTACAATATGCTTTAGCATATTATACATTACAGCAATATCTAATTATTTATATAATATAAAGAATAAAAAATCATTCCAAAAATTAAGTAAATAAAATTTAAATAGTATATTTAGGAGGCTTGAAATGCGTAATGGAGTTTTTGCAGCAATTTTTGGATTAATAATATTTTTAATTGTTGCAAAGAAAACTAATATGATAAAGGATAAATAATATATAACATAAAGGTAAGGAACATAGAACATTCTATATTCCTTACCTTTATTATTTATACATTTTTAAGATTAGAATATGAGTATATTAAAATAGATATTTATATATAATTTCTAATAAATAAAATTAATTGAAGTAAGGATAAAAAAGTAATATTATTTATAAAATTTGATTTTGACCTAGAATGTATAATGACAATCATATCAAGGTTTGAAGGTGAAAGAACATAAAAAGCTGTGTAATTAGAATTGTGAAATGATGAGATAAGTAATAATAGCGTAGATTTAGAAAGTGGAATTACTAATAAATATACCTATGATTTAGCAGATAGATTAGTAAAAACAGAGGATTCAAATGGAAACTGGTTTAAATATGAATATGATAAGACTGATAAAACCAGTAAAAAAGAAAACTATATAGAAGGAAAACTATATTCCACCAGCTTTGAATTTGATAAAGATGGAAAAACTACTAAAGTAGCATTACCTTCAGGAAAAAGTTTAGGCTATAGCTATGACACTATAGGAAGAACTAAATCTAAAGCCTTGAACTTAGGTAATAGCAAAATCTTCAATACACAATATGGATATAAAGAGGGTTATGCAGGGTCTGGAACTTCAATGGTATCATCCATTAAAAATGGTAACAGTGAAATAAAATATACCTATGATAAATCAGGAAGAATTGAAACTGTAGATAATGGTAAGATAATAAAATATTATTATGATAATTTAGGACAAGTTGTAAGAGAAGATAATGGAGAACTTAATAAAACTATAGTTTATACCTATGATGAAAGTGGAAACATTCTAAAGGTTACAGAATATCCATTAGCAACCACTCCACAGTTAGGAGCATCAACAAAAACTGTAGATTATAGCTATGGTGATAGTAATTGGAAGGATAAGCTGACTTCTTACAATGGAAAAGCAATAACCTATGATGCTATAGGAAATCCACTAACCTATGATGGATATACCTTTAAATGGGAAGGTGGAAGAACATTATCTTCTATTACAGGAAATAGTAAAAATATTAATTATAACTATAATATTGATGGAATAAGAACAGGAAAGGCAGTAGATGGAGTAAACTATAAATATATCCTAGAAGGAAATAATGTGGTTTATGAAGAAATAATTAATGGAAGTACAGTAGATAAATTAGTTTACAATTATGGAGATAGTGGTTTAGTAGGATTTACGCTAAATGGTACAGAATACTTTTATGTTAGAAATGCACAGAGTGATATCATAGGAATACTAGATCCCAATGGAACTCAAGTTGTTTCTTACACCTATGACACCTGGGGTAAGTTAATATCTATAACAGGAGATAAGGTCTTAGGAGAAAAAAATCCTTATAGATATAGAGGGTATAGATATGATACAGAGACTGAATATTACTACTTACAATCAAGATATTATAATCCTGAGTGGGGAAGATTCTTGAATGCGGATGGGTTAGTATCTACAGGACAAGGATTCATTGGTTATAATATGTTTGCTTATTGTTTAAATAGTCCAGCGTCAAATAAAGATGATAATGGATTTGTATGTAGTTCAGCTGTAGATGGAGCTACTACTTGGAAAAATGAGTCTAATGCAGCTAAAATTAACCAAGTTATTTATTACAGTAGAAAATTAATAGAGGGTACTGGAGATTATTATATAGGAAATGCAATAGCCAAAGCTTATAAAAAGAGTGTAGCTAAATCATATAAACCTGTAAATTTATCATTAGGAGGAATTAATGTACAGACATTTAAGCACACACCAAAAGCATTAAAAGTAGCAAATAAAGCTGGAAAATGGGGAATTGGAGCTATTTCGGTTGGTACTACAATGACGAGTATTTGGGATAATAATATGAATTATAATGCTGATATAGCATTTAAGAGAAGTATGATTGATGGAGTAGCATTCGGATTAGGTTGTATTTTAGGAATTGCAGCAACCGCATTATCAGCACCAGTAGTTTCAGTTATAGTAGTTGGAGCTGCAATAGGTATAGCTGCAGATTATTATAAAGAAAAAATAAGCAATTAGGAAGAAGGAAAATCTGTGAAAGAAAATGGAATGAAAACAAGCTCAGGAATAATCTTAGTTATGTTAGGATTAGTATTGTATAACTTATTTAAAGATTCAAAGATTATTATAGCTTTGTTTATTATTTTAATAGTTATTAGTCTTTATGAGATATGTAAGCTATACAAGAGATCTAAAAGTTTAACTTATGATAGTATGATGTATATAGTAGCCATATTAATGTTAATAATAGGGATATTTTATAAAGGAAATTATGGTAACGTTTCTGGGAGTTGGTTTATACCATTATCAATTTCTGTATTAATAATAGCCTTTATTATAATTTTATTGATTAAGGGTAGAAAAGTAGTAGATAGAAAGAGTATGAACCTTGCAATAGTGTGTAGCATAATATCAATAATATTATTGATATTAATGATGGTACTAGGTATTATGTGGTCATAAAATAAACTTATAAAAACATGTGAATAGATAGACAAACTTAAATATGTCCTATAGAGTAATCGATTGAAAGATCTATTCTATAGGATATTTTAGTATTTAAAGATAAGAAAAAGTTATTTAAGAAAAGCTTATCTTATAGCTATGATTCTATAGGAAAAACTAAATCTAGAACACTAAACTTAGATGCTGCTTATACTTATGATACAAGATATGAATACAAAGCTGGTTATGAAGGTTCAACAACTTCAATGGTATCATCAATAAAAAATGGCAATAGCGAAATAAAATATACCTATGATGCTTTAGGAAGAATTGAAAATGTAAATAATGGTAAAGTGATAAAGTATTATTATGATAGTTTAGGACAGGTTGTAAGAGAAGATAATGGAGAACTTAATAAAACTATAGCCTATACCTATGATGAAAGCGGAAACATTCTAAAGGCGGCAGAATATGCACTAACAAGTAACGCAACACTAGGATCAGCGACTAAAGCTGTAGATTATAGCTATGGTGATAGTAATTGGAAGGATTAACAGAGTTCTAAGCTTCTGTGAGAATGGTTTTCTCTCGCAGAAGCTTAGAAATCGTTATCCAGGGATGTACTAGCTCTTAACTTCATTTAATTTATTGGAGGTTTAGAGCTAGTAAGTCATCGGATAAGTTAATCTCTTACAATGGAAAAACAATAACCTATGATGCTATAGGAAATCCATTAACTTATGATGGATATACCTTTAAATGGGAAGGTGGAAGAACGCTAACATCCATAACGGGAAATAGTAAAAACATTAATTATAACTATAATATTGATGGAATAAGAACAGGAAAGGCAGTAGATGGAGTAAACTATAAATATATCCTAGAAGGAAATAATGTGGTTTATGAAGAAATAACTAATGGAAGCACAGTAGATAAATTAGTTTACAATTATGGAGATAATGGTTTAGTAGGCTTCACTTTAAATGGTACAGAATATTTTTATATAAGAAATTCACAGACTGATATTATAGGAATATTAGATTCTAATGGAACTCAAGTTGTTTCTTACACCTATGATACCTGGGGTAAGTTAATATCTATAACAGGAGATAAAGCCTTAGGAGAAAAGAATCCTTATAGATATAGAGGGTATAGATATGATAGTGAGACTGGATATTACTACTTACAATCAAGATATTATAATCCTGAGTGGGGAAGATTTTTGAATGCGGATGGGTTAGTATCTACAGGACAAGGATTCATTGGTTATAATATGTTTGCTTATTGTTTAAATAGTCCTGTAAATAGAAGAGATGATAATGGATTACGTTCCGGTTGTATTACAGAAGGAGCTACTTCTAGTAGTGCAATAAGTTATAAAAGCTCACAAGACTATATAGGAGCAGCAGCTGCTGCATATGGCGGTTACTTTGGAGGAAAATCGGCTCTAGGAGGAGTTCGTGTTGTTAAAAATGGAACTAAAGCACATAGGGGAAAAGTAATGACATATGGACCTGGAAAGACTGATAAATTTATTCCTAAAAGTAGCTATGTATTAGATGAGGCAATAGATGGATTTAAAGGTAGCTTTAATTTGAAAGGAAAAGGATTTAAAGGAGCAGCAAAAGGAATTGTTGCAGTTGGAATGATAGCCAATGGGGTTAATAATTATACAGAGTATGACGGGAATATTAAACATGCTGCAATAGGATGGTCAGTGGATACTTTAGCAGATATAGCAATAGGGACAGCAACAGCAGCATTGATAGCAATTGGAGTAGCTTACCTTGGAATAACAGCTCCATTATGGGGGACTGCTCTTTTAGCAGCTAGTATTAGTTATGGAGCATCAAGTTTGTTAGAAAATAAAATAACCAATCTAAAGAACTCAGTTATATCAGGGTTTTAGAAGGAGGAAAAAATGAAATCAGCTAAAATTAAACAAGTAGATGAGATGGAAATTAGAGATTTAAAGAAATTAAATATTTTTATTTCAATAGGACTTATGGTAGGAAGTATATTTTTTAATTTGATGTTAAGTAGTGATGATGAAGTGTACCATAGAATAGCCCCAGTATTATTAGTACTTACTTTAATACTAAATGTAATAACTATAATATTAAACTTTAATAAGAAAAGAATATATAAAAGTGATTATATTTTAATTCCAATACAAGGAATTCTAGTAGCACTATCATTATATCTCCTTGCAGTAAATTGTTTAACATTAGAAAGCACAGTTACAAAAATAATAATATTTTCAAACTATATATTAGTAAATTTATATATTTTCTACAAAAGAATAATAGTAAAAAATGAAGACTATATTAGCAGTGTTAAAAAAGGTACCCATGGAAGATATATAAAGAGAGATTTAAGTGTTTCATTAATTGTAACTGCAATATTATTAACAATTGCTAAAGTTATAGACTCTAGTCCAATAATAATTGAAGAAGGTAATGGAAATGAGTTTATTTCAGGTATTTTTTTGATAGGAGTTACTGTATGTTTAAGTATTGTTTATATAATAGCAATATCTAACTATTTGTATAGTGTTAAGGATAAAAAATTCCCCAAAACATATTAAATTAATAAAGTTCGGGAGCGTTTTTAGGAGGTTTATAATGCGTAGTGGGATTTCTGCAGCAATTTTGGGAGTAGTAATATTTTTAATTATTGCAAAGAAAACTAATATGGTAAAGAAATAAATAATATATTACATAAAGGTAAAGAACATAGAAAATTTTATGAACTTTACCTTTATTATTTTTATATCTTTAAAATTGGAGTATGGGTATATGGTGCTAGTGTAGGTTTAGGTATTGTAATAGGTACAGAAGTTGTTAAATGGGGAGTTACAGAGATAATTAAGAAGTTTGATTAGAGTAATATAAGGAGAGTTGAAAGATGAATTTCAATAATAAAGGTACATATGCAGTAGTAGGAATAGCTGTCTTTATTATATCGAAGATTATACTTGGAAGTTTAGGAATAGAGAATATACCAGTACCAATTATCATAGGTTTATTAGCAGCTTCATACGCTATGTTTTTAATTGGGATGCTTAATAAAAAATTAACAGGAGGAGAGAAGGTTTGTTATATAGTATTTTCAATTTTATTCGCAGTTGCGATTGTTAGTACTATAATAGCAATTATATTTTTAAGTTACTTTCCACAAAATGTAGAAGAATATAAAGTATTGTTGTTAATATTATTAATGATTATTATATTATCACTTTTAGGTATAATTATTATATCAATGATAATTATAAAAAAATATCGAAATTAGATATTCTATAATTAAAACTTATATATGATATATAAGAAGGATATTATTAAAGATATGGTTATAATCTAGAATTACTTATATTAAATAAAAAATTAGAAAGTAAATTTCGGTATACCTAATATATTATAAATTTCTTTATTCTATATATAATGGAATTAATTTATTATCTTAGTTTTATATAAAAAGATTTAAAGATTTAAAAGTATTTCTATGTAAATTTACCTTAAATAGTATAAGTGGGTTTTAATAACTAAATCCCTGAATTTTGATATTAAACTTACATATACCCTAGAAGGAAATGATGTATTTTATAAAGAATTAACTAATGGAATTTGTGTAGAATAACAGAGTTTTTAGCTTGTATGAGAAGTATGAAGTAAATTGTAGTTTAATATAAAGTCAAAGGTGGGGGGAATTAAGATATATGAACAGGAAATATTCAGTTATTAGAGAGATAGTTATTTGGATTATAATAGACATTATTGGAACTATAATTCTTGTTAACACAATAAATATTTCCAAGATAGTTGCTATTATTAGTAGCATAACAGCAACAGTACCAATTCTAATTGCACGGTATAATAATTATAAATTAGTAATATCTGATGAAGAAATTGTGCTCTATAAATCATTTATAAAAAAGACACAAATTCCATTAGAAAATATAGTAGAAATAGAAATTGGCAATTCTTTTACGGGGAGCAGGATTCAAGGGTGTGTAAAATACATGTACATAAAAACATCAACAGATAATTATAAGTTTAATATAGTTAATATAGAGAGTGAACAATTCTATAATGATATTAAAAATCTTGCAACTAAGCAAAACATCGAATATTTTAAAAATCAGGAATAAACTATATAATCATTTAATTTATTATAAAAATAGTTTATGAATAAATATTATGAATATAGTGGTTTTGTAGGGTTGAGACTAAATGACGCTGAGCAATTTAGTCTATTATGCAATAGAGTGGCCAGGAATTGCAATACCATAAAATTGAGAAAGTAGGAAATTTATATGATAAGCAAGAAAAATATTTTAGCTACTATAATAATTCTTATAATAATGGCATTTATTAGGATTATGGGCATAGATGATATACCACAGCCAATGCTTTTTGCTATATTACTATTGATTATTTTATACTTATTTATATTTGTTTTTAAGTATAAAGGTGATAAAAAAGAACGAATATATTTATTAGTTATGACCATACAAGCTGCAATACTAGTAATTATATTAGTAGTTGCAGTAACTGTACAAAATAAATACCAGGATATTTCTTATAGATACAAGCCCATATTTGTAACTTTAATGGCGATCCTATTTTTAAGTCTCATAACAACTGTATATAGTTTAGGATTCTATAAATATAAAAACAATAAATTTAGAGATAAGTAATTAAGGTTCGTTAAAAGAGTTAAATGGACTTTATTGTTATGAATTTAATAGGAAATAATAAAATGGGATAGGAAGTGAAAAGATGGAATTATTCGAAGATAAAATAATTGAAGAATATATTGTATGGCAAAAGGCTAATCCTAAAAGTTTTTCATGGTGGAATTATGTAAATATGAAGTCAGATATTCAAATTGCACTGGGATTCGCTAAGTTTTTCTACCCCGAAATAATTGAGATAGACAACTGTATCTTTATAAAGGATAACTTTTCAAGCGAAAGGTATGAACAATGGAAAGTTGTGTGTAATGATAAAAAAACTTTAGAGAAGGCTATTAATTCATATGAAATTAAAGAATTTTTTCATATGAATACAGATTTTGAAGATAAAAATATAAATGAACAAATACAAGCACTAGGAAATATATTAAAAAAAATTTGGACTTTAGGTTTTAATGAAAGATTCCCTGATATGAATATAGTTGTAGATATAATTGAAGATGATGAATCATTATATATTACTGTATTTCAAGATAGTTAATTATGTTGAAAATTATTAATAGTCGTGGTTGGTAGACATAAGTATAAAAATAAGTAACTTGTAAAATTAAAAGTAAATACCTAAAAAGGGGGTAGTTGTTCCAAGCAAATGGAACAACTATTATTTTTCGATAATATATGATATTAGTTGTTAGTAAATTATATAGAAGGAAAAAGAGCATTTCATGAAGAAATGAAACTTAAGTATGGGAAGTAGGCCTTGGAAAGGGATACGATGGGAGAGCAGATAACCCACATGTTAAGAAGGATCCTTCATTAATCCCAGCTTTTTGGTGGACTATTCCTGGCAATGCTTTGGCACCATAATATATAATAAGAGGAGGATATTATATGAAGTATTTTACTTTAGAACTATTAGATAAATCGAATAGCACGATAGAGTCAGAACGTGAAATTGCTGACGGACTTTGGATGGAAAATCTTGAAACGTATTGGAATAATTTTAAAAAATATGAGGATAGATTACCTTATATTTTTGCAAAAGAATACAGTACACATGCTTTCCATGACTATAATATAGAATCCATAAACTTTTATAAAGATGAAGGAAAAAGAAAGGATGCTTTTAATGTTGAATTAATAATTAGATATGATGACATTAGGTACTTAATAAAATATATTAATGTTACTAAATACAATATAAATTTAAGTATTAAAAATAACATCAAAAATAATGTCTTGCTATATAGTGAGATAATTCCAATAGATGAAGCTATAATTAGTCATGAAATATTAATGTCAAATAGAAATAGTGCATACATGGAGTTTAAGAAAATTATGTTTAAGAAGATAAGTTAAAATAAATTTTTGTTCAAGATGTAATTAAGTAAACCCTAAATGTACCTTAGAAGGAAATGATGTGTTTTATGAAGAATTAACTAATAGAGTTAAATATATTATCGAGTTGAAACTTTTACTAAAAGGGAAGTGAAAAATAGTATGATAAATATCTTTAAAAATATTATTATTTTCTGTATAAGTATATATTTAAATTGGAAATGGGTTATATCTTTTCAAAGAGCATTTAAACCATTTGATGATAGTTTAGAAAAGAAGAAAAGAAAAGATGAACTTAAAAAGGGAATAAAATATTTGATTATAACAATTATATATTCTTTTATAGTCTTACATTAATTGAATTATATAAGATGACATAAATTTTAAATGGGAATTTATAACTTAATATTATTAAATGAGGGGTGGTCAATATAAATCAAAATGTATATAAAATTATAATTAATATATCATATATAATTTTACTATTATTTTTGCTATTACTTGGATATATAGCATTTAAAGAATTCTCTAAAAGCGCAAAACAAGAAGGTAAGCAGCTTGGGCATAAATTCTTTATGAATTATTATAAATTTTTAGGGATTGTTACTATGATTTTTAGCATTTCTTATATAGGCAAATTAATATTTGAAATATTTGATTATATGTCACAATAATATGCTGAATTCTAAAGTAATTATATTATAGCCATTGAGATAACAACTAGAAGGATTAACAGAGTTCCTAGCTTTTGTGAAAACGACTTCCTATTACAGAAGGTTACAAATCGTTATCTAGGGATACTAGCAATCAGATAAAATTTTTTACAACTATGTGGATAGTGGTCTTGTAGGATTGAGACTAAATTACGCTGAAGAATATTTCTACGTTAGAAATGCGTAGAGTGATGTCATAGGAATAATAGATTCCAATGGAAAACAAGTTGTTTCTTATACCTACGATACCTGGGGTAAATTAATATCTATAACAGGAGATGAAGCATTAGGAGAAAAGAATCCTTAATATAGGAATTTTGTTAGGTGAAAAGCTAAAATAAACCCAGTTTCACAATCTATTTCTAACCATAAATAATAATGCTCATCATTGATAAATACAACAGTATCATCAGTATGCTAATCATCAGGTTTTATCTTGAAAAATGGGGCAATTTGTTTTTTAAATTTGCTATTGTTACATGGAATACCTTAATATTTTATATAACTAATAGAAGTTGATATATAGCTTAAATTGATGAATTTTTAAGGAAATATAATGTGAGAGCTGTGAGTATGATATTTGGTACTATGCGAATTTAATATATTTCCAAAGGTTGAGAAGTGCAATGTCCATATAACTTAACAGAACGTAAAATATAGTAAGGAGAGGAAATATGAATAAAATTATAAAGTTTAAATATATATTTTGTTTATTACCACTAACATACTTTTTTGTTTCTTTTGCAATTTCCTTTAATTATTACTTAATTGGTGATATGAAAAAAGTAAATAAAACAATTATATCAACTTTTATATTTACATTAATATTTGTTATCTTATGGTCAATAATCATGTCTGCACTGGGGTATGATTATATATTGGATAGCATATTTGGGTTGTTCTATATTTATACTGTAAGTACGATTTTTAGTATTTACCTTATAAAGTGCCAAAAGGATTATCTAGAAAAAATTAAGGATAACAAATAAGGGGATATTATGAAGTTAATTACGCAAAATACATGTGACAGACCAAATTACAAGTATAGTATATATACGGAAACACAATTAATGTATAGAGTAGAAGCAACTAAAGGAACTTTTGCAAGTTTATGCAAGATAATAGTATGCGATAAGTATGGTAACGAATTATATAATGTAGCTCAGCAAAATTTTAATAAAATAATTTTAAGATTAATACCTTTCATGAGTTTTTTAAAATTTAGCGTTTGTCCATTTGAAGTATACAAAGAGGATATTCATGTGGGGAGTATACGTGAAAAATCTAATGGTGGATGCAATATTATTGCAGATATAAATGGCATTAATTATGAAATTATTGAGCAAACAGAAAAATATGTTCATATATTTAAAGAAAATGAACAAGTAGGCTTAATAGAAAGAATAAATTCATCTATTAACAATGCATATGATTATATAATCTTATTTAATAAAAATATTCCAAGCGAAATAATTACTATATTTTCAATTATAGTAGATTTAACATGGAATTATGGATGTAGAAGAAATGATATAAATTTCTATAATGGAATAAAGACTAACTACCATGAAAAGCGTTGGAATTTATATGGAAAAAGCTTGAATAAAAACTGGAGACCTGAAGAATAGATGGTTAGGGATATCATTAGGTAAAATTGCTTTTTAAGAAGAGTTAATAATTGCAGTGTTATGTATTATATGGAAATGTATATAAGATTTTAAATATCCTATAGAGTAGTTCACTATAAAACGACTCTGTAGGATATTTTCGTATGTGAATATAATGGAAAATTGTTTTAAGAAAAGCTTAGCCTATACCTATGATGCCATAGGAAATCCATTAAATTATGATGGCTACACCTTTAAATGGGAAGGTGGAAGAACATTATCTTCTATAACAGGAAATGATAAGAACATTAGTTATAAGTATAATAGTGATGGAATAAGAACAGAAAAAACAGTAGGTTGAGTAAACTATAAATACGTCCCAGAAGGAAATAAGGTAGTTCATGAAGAAATAACTAATGGAAGTAATGGAGATTAACAGAGTTCTTAGCTTGTGGGAGAGTGTTTTTCTCTCACAAAAGGTTAGAAATCGTTATCTAGGGGCGTAGTAACCCTTAGTGAAACTTAGGGATACTAGCTATCAGATAAGATGGTATATAACTATGGAGACAGTGGTTTAGTAGGATTTACTCTAAATGGTACAGAATATTTCTATATAAGAAATTCACAAAGTGATATTATAGGAATATTAGATTCCAATGGAACTCAAGTTGTTTCTTATACCTATGACACTTGGGGTAAGTTAATATCTATAACAGGAGATAAAGAATTAGGAGAAAAGAATCCTTATAGATATAGAGGATATAGATACGATAACGAGACTGGATACTACTACTTACAATCAAGATATTATAATCCTGAGAGGGGAAGATTCTTGAATGCAGATAGGTTAGTATCTACAGGACAAGGAATATTATCCCAGAATATGTTTGCATATTGTGCTAATACCCCAGTAGGTTTTAAAGATCAGTCAGGTTTTGCACGTTGTATGTCAAATGAATATGGTGGTGGAGGCGGTTTCGGAGCTGCTGCTATGGTTGGTAGTAGAGCGTTAGCAGACACTGTAAAAGGAGCATGGTATGGCACTGTTGGAACAATAGGAGTTATTTGGAAAATTATAACTTTTTCTAGTAACAACAGTAAAAATGATAATTCTAAGGCTAAAAGAAATAATAACAAATCTAATTTACCTAATCAAGGAAAGGTGTTTGGAAATGTAAAAGGTGCACCGCCTGTAGATGCTGGTAAGCAAGGTAAACATGTAATAGGTCATCCTAACAATAAATTTCTTGAATCAGAAGGAATAAATAAATCACTATGGCCTGAAGGAGAAAATGGAGTAGATTTAACACAGGAAGGATGGTTAAAAGGTGAGCCGAAATTAAATAATCCTAATGTAAGGGTATGGGATACAGGAAGGCCAATAGGAGCAAATGGAGAAACAAAAGTTAATGTTAAATATGCACCTAGTAAAGATACAATACACAGTTATCCGGTTAAATAGAAATGGAGTGATTAAATGGATATTGTAGAAATCGTTAAAAGTTTATATAGAAATCCAGCAGGATCTTCTTTGTTGCTCAAATATGTTGATAGAGATTATTGGATTGACAAGTTGCAGAAATACTTTCCAAATAGTTATATTAATAATATTACTGATTTTAATTATGCTAAGTGCTTTTCTATGTATATCAATTTATCAGATATTAGAGCTGATATAGGATCTAAAGAGTTTCATGAGCATATAGAAAATGAAAAAGATGTATATGGGATAATTATAGAAATTTCTGTATTAGCTTCTTATTGTGTATTTAAATATTCAAGATATTATATTGATGGTCAGACAAAATGTGAAACTAGTTCTATACCTTATTGTGAAAAGCATATGGAGTTTAATAAAATAATAAATAATTTTATTTCAGATTATCACCTTATTCTTTTGGATGATAATACCCTAATGAGAGAAGTTCCGGATATATGTCTTGAACTAAAAGAACCTCCAGTAAGTGTGTATAATTGTCTTTTTCAAGATGATTACTCATATTATCCCTATTCAATAGAGAAAGTGGATTAAAGCTATATATTTAATTTAAGATAATTAGATTAATAATTACCTATAAAATATTCTTTTAGTTAATATTTTATAGGTAATCTTCTATATAAGCTTGTGTTTATATAACTCAATTTAAAATAAGAGGTGTAAATTGATGGATATGATATTATGGTTAAATGAATGGTATAAAGATAATTGTGATGGTGATTGGGAGCACTACTATGGAATAAAGATATGTACGCTAGATAACCCTGGATGGAAAGTAGATATAGACTTGGTAGACACTTATTTAGAAGATGTAGAATTTAATAAAGTTCAAATATATATTGATGATTTAAATTGGATCCATTGTAGTGTTGCAGATGGGGTATTTAAAGGCAGAGGTGGTATAGATAAGTTAGATGAAATATTAAAAATATTTAGAGTATGGGCTACTGAAAATAAAAAATATCATTAATAAAGTAGTATAAATATATAAGATCAAAAGTACTAAGAGTAAGTTAGAAAAGTAATAGTATAACGTCGACAGACTAGAATATCTGTGACGTTTTTTATCTTTTTAAAACTACTAGTATTTTTAAAGATATTTTAATTATGAATAGAATTATAAAAATAAAATAATTATACAAGATATTGAATGTTAGAAAATTATATAGAAGGAAGAAGAGTATTTCATTAGGAAATAATCAATGTACAATCAAGATATTATAATCCTGAGTGGGGAAGGTTCTTGAACATTGATGCTATTGGCGGAGATGTAGGTGCATTGTTATCCCATAACATATTTGCTTATTGTAATAATAATCCTGTTACATCAAAAGATCCATCAGGGTTTAGACCTATATACACTCAAGGAGAAGAAACAGCTGCAATGAGAAAAGCTTCATATAAAGCTATGGAGAAATATGGGAGAAGAAAAAGCTCGAATACTAGCACTGTAACTAACTCTAAGGGTAATAAATTAAAAGATACAATAATTGGTTCAACGCCAGGGCTGTTGTCTGGTACAATGTTCAGTATATGTGAAAATTTTGGTGATGACATAGTTCTAGGTAGTATGAGGACAAAGCTTTATGGAATATCAGCTAAAATTCCAGTAACTTTAGGAGTTTTTGATGATGCATTTAAACAACTAGGTGTTGTTGGCTTAGGATTATCAATATATGATAATAGGAGTTATGGGCTAGGTATTGGATTAGTTAGAAGTGGTATTGATATACTTGGATTTGCAGCGGCAGCCGCATTTACAGCCAGTGGAGGATGGGTAGCAATAGGTGTAGGTTTAGGTATTGGTGTACTTACGGAAGGTGCTAAATGGGGAGCCACAGAGATTATTAAAAAGTTTGATTAGAGCTTTATAAGGAGAGATGAAAGATGAATGATAATAATAAAGGTATATATGCATTAGTAGGGATAGCTGTTTTTATTATATCGAAGCTTATACTTGGTAATTTAGGAATAGAGAATATACCAGTACCCATTATTATAGGGATACTAGCAGTTTCATATGCTATGTTTTTAATAGGAATACTTAAAAAAAAATTAACAGGAGGAGAGAAGGTTTGTTATATAGTAAGTGCAATCTCATTCGCAGTTGCTATTGTTAGTACTATAATAGTAATTATATTTTTAAGTTATTTTCCACAAAATGTAGCAGAATATAAAGTGTTATTGTTAATATTATTAATAATTAGTATATTATCACTTTTAGGTATGACTATTGCAGGAATGATAATTAAAAAAAATATCGAAACTAGTTATCCTATAATTAAAACTTATATATGATATATAAGAAGGGTATTATTAAAGATATAATTATAATTTAGGATTATTTATATTCAATAAAAAATTAGAAAGAAAATTCCAGTACACTCAATATATTGGGATTTTCTTTCTTTTATATACGGTATTATAAATTTGTCATCTTAATTCTATATAAAAAGTTTGAAAAGTATTTTTAGGTAAATTTCACCTTAAATAGTATAAGTAAGTTTTAATAACTAAATCCCGGAATTCAGCTATTGAATTTAGATATACATTAGAAGGAAATAACGTAATTTATGAAGAAATAACTAATGGAAGTACAGTAGATTAACAGAGTTCTTAGCTTGTGTGAGAATGGTTTTCTCTCACAGAAGGTTAGAAATCGTTATCTAGGGGCGTAGTAGGCCTTAGTGAAGATTAGGGATACTAGCCATCAGATAAATTAGTTTACAATTATGGATATAGTGGTTTAGTAGGATTTACTCTAAATGGTACAGAATATTTTTATATAAGAAATTCACAGACTGATATTATAGGAATATTAGATTCTAATGGAACTCAAGTAGTTTCTTATACCTACGACACCTGGGGTAAGTTAATATCTGTGAATTAAAAAGGAAACTCCTTTTCATATACATTCAAATGAGTAAGTTCCACTAACCAAATTAAAATTTGGAGTGTCACTTAAAGTCATTAGGAGAAAAGAATCCTTATAGATATAGAGGCTATAGATATGATAACGAGACTGGATATTACTACTTACAATCAAGATATTATAATCCTGAGTGGGGAAGATTCTTGAATGTGGATGGGTTAGTATCCACAGGACAAGGATTCATTGGTTATAATATGTTTGCTTATTGTTTAAATAGTCCTGTAAATAGAAGAGATGATAATGGATTACGTTCCGGTTGTATTACAGAAGGAGTTAGTGGAGGTAGTTATACATCGACTCCATCAAATAGTGGAGAAGTAGAAAGATCTTATTTTTCAATACCTAATTTAATAGGTTCAATAGCAGGAACAGTTTTAGGAACAGTAGAAAACGTAACAAGAAGTTGTAAGGCATATTTATATAATGGTAGTATTAGACTGTATCCTGCATCAAGTATAATGCAAAAAATTAAACCATATGCAGCGGCAGCAAAAAAGTCATCAGCTATGATAACTGCAGCATCAGCTGGTTTAGATATTGCTTCTACATGGGATTCTAATATGTCTTTAGAAAAAAAGTTAGGGAAAACATTAATACAATTAGCTGGTGTACGTGTAGCTTATTTAGTAGGTGCAAGGATAACTGGACCAATGGTTGCAGCAGGAATTGAAGGTGGACCGGTTGGGGTTGCTGGTAGTGTGATATGTGCATTTGCTATAGATTATCTTGCAGGTAATGCAATAAACTATGGTCAAAGCATTCTATATAGGAAATTTGGAATGGAGTAGATGATTTTATGATTTACAGATATAAAAAAACCATGGTGGTTATTGCATTAGTAATCATAGTAGGTTTTATATGGAGTATATGGTACAGTAAAAAAATTGAGTATAAGATATTTGGTATAATAGTGGCTATTATAGCATCAGTTAGATATGTATTTGCATTATTTGAATATTTTACTATAGAGGATGACAAAATTACTCGTGTGCGTAGATTTGAAACTAAAAAAGAAGTAATGTATTGGAAAGATGTAACTATAGTTACAGTACTTCCATATAAATTAAATAAAGGTATAATATTGAGGTCTAATGTATTGGTATCTTATGATATGGTTATTAGCTATGAAGTAAAAGGATATAGAGATATAGTAAGAATAGCATATGAAAGAACAAAGGATAATCCGGATGTTTTTATAGATGTAAGAATAAAGGAATTACTGGATAAATGGAATAAATAATATATGTAAAAAAGGTGATAGCAATTTAATTCTATAATTGAATGCTATCACTTTTTATAATAAAAAACAAAAGCATGGATCAATTTATTATATAATCAGTTTTTAAAGGAAATATTGTAGTATATGAAGAAATAACTAATGGAAGTTGTGTAGATTAACAGAGTTCATAGCTTTTGTGAGAAGGGGTTTGTCTCACAGAAGGTTAGAAATCGTTATCTAGGGGTACTAGCCATCAGATAAAATTTTATATAACTATGGAGATAAAGGCATTGTAGGATTCAGACTAAATGACACAGAACAATATTTTTATATTAGAAATTCACAGACTGATATCATAGGAATACTAGATTCTAATGGAACACAAGTTGTCGGTTATACCTACGACACCTGGGGTAAGTTAATATCTGTGGATTAAAAAGGAAACTCCTTTTCATATTCATTCAAATGAGTAAGTTCCACTAACCAAATTAAAATTTGGAGTGTCACTTAAGTCCTTAGGAGAAAAGAATCCTTATAGATATAGAGGCTATAGATATGATACAGAGACTGGATACTACTATTTACAATCAAGATATTATAATCCTGAGTGGGGAAGATTCTTGAATGCGGATGGGTTAGTATCTACAGGACAAGGTATGTTATCACATAATATGTTTGCATATTGTGCTAATAATCCTGTAGTTTTTAAAGATCCATTAGGTTTGGCACATTGTATGTCAAATGAATATGGTGGTGGAGGCGGTTTTGGTGCCGCTGCTATTGGTGGTAGTGGAGTGTTAGCAGACACTGTAAAAGGAGCATGGTATGGCACTGTTGGAACAATAGGAGCTATTTGGAATATTATAACCTTTTCTAATAGCGGCACCCAAAATAATAGTTCAAATAATAAATCGGAGAATAATAGTTCAAATAATAAATCAAAGCCAGAAAAACAAGGGAGAGCTAAAAATAAACTTAAACCAGATATTAAGGCGGAAGGACCACATAGTACATTTAAGCAGAATCCTAATACAGGAGAGATAACTAATTATAAGACATGGCAACCAAATCTAAATAATCCTACAGGGTTTGAGTTAGAGAAAGGATATGATGGAATTGGTAAGTCACATAAGAATTCTATTACTGGCGAGGATCTTATGCCGCATGTGCATGATAAGATAGTGCCAGGAGGGGTTAGACGTCCTTTACCTTGAGAAATTCCAGGTAATCACTAACAAATTAATAATATAAAGAGGTGTAAATAAGATGGATATGATAGCATGGTTAGGTGAATGGTACAAAAGCAATTGTGATGGTGATTGGGAACACTATTATGGAATAAAAATAGATACACTTGATAATCCAGGATGGAAATTAGATATAGATTTGGTGGATACTTATTTAGAGGATGTACAATTTAATACAGTTCAAATCTATGTTGATGATTTAAATTGGATTCATTGCAGTGTTGTAGATGGAATTTTTAGAGGAGGAGGTAGTATAGATAAGTTAGAAGAAATACTAAAAATATTTAGGCAATGGGCAACTGAAAATAAAAGATAGTATTAATAGTTAATTTAAATAAGTTAACTATTAATAGAATATGAGAAATATATATAAGTAAAAACATTATAAAATAGATTATTGGATTAATAATAGAACGTCAATATATAGTATATGCTGACGTTTCTTTTCTGTTATATAAAAGTGAAAGTATTTTAAAGGCTACACGATATGCATTAAGAAACGACGAAATACTAGGTATATAAATAAAAAATATAAATTAAGGTTATGAAAATATAAAGTTATCCGATAGATTAATCACCTATAATAGAAAAGTGATAGCTCATGGCACTATAGGAAATCTACTAACCTATGAGTAAGTTATACTGGCTAGATCAGAAGATTTAGAGTATCAATTAAATACATCCTAGAAGGAAATAATGTGGTTTATGAAGAAATAACTAATGGAAGTACAATAGATAAATTAGTTTACAATTATGGAGATAGTGGTTTAGTAGGCTTCACTTTAAATGGTGCAGAATACTTCTATGTTAGGAATGCACAAAGTGATATTATAGGAATACTAGATTCCAATGGAACTCAAGTTGTTTCCTATACCTATGATACCTGGGGTAAGTTAATATCTATAACAGGAGACAAAGTCTTAGGAGAAAAGAATCCTTATAGATATAGAGGATATAGATACGATACTGAGACTGGGTACTACTATTTACAATCAAGATATTATAATCCTGAGATAGGTAGATTCTTGAATGCAGATGCTTTTGGTGGAAATGTAGGGGCATTATTATCTCATAACATATTTGCATATTGTAATAATAATCCTGTTATAGCAAAAGATCCATCTGGGTTTAGAACTATATATACTCAAGGTGAAGAAACAGCTGCAATGAGACGAGCTTCGTATGCTGCTATGAATAAGTTTTATACTAATAAAAGTAGTTCAATATTAAATAACAATTCAGGATTTAGTTACGTTAAGAGTGGTATCACAGGAACATTATCAGCAGCAGCAGATAAAGTAGGCAATGTGGTAGCTGGATTTATTATAAAAGGAAAAAAAGTTTGGAAGGACCTTGACTATTTAACAATGGGTATGTATGTTGAGGAATTTAGCGGGGGAGCTAAATTTGCAAAGAAAGGTCTTGGACTAGTAGGTACAGTTGGATTTGCATTAAAGAGTGTGAAAAAGAGCTATGATGATGAAGAGTATGTCGGTATAGTAATTGATGTAGGTACAGCATTTGCTGGATTTTATGCAGGGCAATTATTAGCTGCGGGGGCAGTAGCAGCAACTAAAGTAGGAGTACCATCACAGGTGTCAGCTACAGGAGCATTTGGATTAAGTGTTGCCGCAGGTGTTTTTATAGATAAAGCTGCAAATGTAATGAAAGATTTTATATATGGGAGATGATTAACATAGAAAAGAAAATGAATACTATTTCAATATTAGGAGTTTTTTTAGGTATTTTCATGAATAGAGTTTTAACAGCTAAATATGGTAATAGTGGTAGTGTTATGATAGCATCAATAGCATTAATTGCTATAGTAGTACCTATAATATATCTAGTAATAAAGAAAAAATATAAACAGACACTAGTACTATTATTTATGGTATTACCAGGTATAGTTATGTGGATAGGTATATATATGGATAATATGTACTTAATGGGAGGTGGATTTATATCATTATTTATTACAATACCTATAATGGTTAAAATTGCACCTAAATTAAATAATAAAAATCATTAAAAGTATTTTAAAACATCATAAGAAAATATACAATTTTAGATAAACTAAAAAACATCCTATGGAGTAATTGACCAAAAGTCTACTCTATAGGATGTTTTAGTATACGAATATTTACATAAAGATAGTGGTTTAGTAGGATTCGCTTTAAATGGTACAGAATATTTCTATATTAGAAATGCACAAAGTGATATTATAGGTATACTAGATTCCGATGGAACTCAAATTGTTTCTTACACCTATGACACTTGGGGTAAGCTAATATCTGTGAATTAAAAAGGAAACTCCTTTTCATATACATTCAAATGAGTAAGTTCCACTAACCAAATTAAAATTTGGAGTGTCACTTAAAGGCATTAGGAGAAAAGAATCCATATAGATATAGAGGATACAGATATGATACGGAGACTGGATATTACTATTTACAATCAAGATATTATAATCATGAGTGGGGAAGATTCTTGAATGTGGATGGGTTAGTATCTACAGGACAAGGAATGTTATCAAGTAACATGTTTGCTTATTGTTTAAATAGTCCTGTAAATAGAAGAGATGATAATGGATTAAGTTCCAGTTGTATTACAGAAGGAGTTAGTGGAGGTAGTTATACATCGACTCCATCAAATAGTGGAGATGTAGAAAGATCTTATTTTTCAATACCTAATTTAATAGGTTCAATAGCAGGAACAGTTTTATGAGCAGTAGAAAACGTAACAAGAAGTTGTAAGTCATATTTATATAATGGTAGTATTAGACTGTATCCTGCATCAAGTATAATGCAAAAAATTAAACCATATGTAGCGGCAGCAAAAAAGTTATCAGCTATGATAGCATCATCATCGGTAGGTTTAGATATTGCTTCTACATGGGATTCTAATATGTCTTTAGAAAAAAAGGCATATAAAACAGAAATACAAGTATTGGGGGTAGGAGCTGCGTATTTAGTAGATAAATATATAACTGGACCATTGGTTGCAGCGGGAATGGCTACTGGACCGATTCCAGGTACTCTTAGTGTGGTAGGGGCACTTGGTATAGATTATGTTGCATGTACAGCAATTAATTATGATCAGAACATATTGTATAGAAAACTTGGATTGGAGTAGATAATTTTATGATTTATAGATGTAAAAAAATCGTTATGTTTATTGGCTTAGTAAGCATATTAGGGGTTTTGTGGATTAGCTGGAATGATAAAGAAATTGCGTATAAGATATTTGGTACAATAGTGGCTTTTATAGCATCAGTTCAATATGTATTTGCGTTATTTGAATATTTTACTATAGAGGATGACAAAATTACCCGTGTGCGTAAATTTGGAACTAAAAAAGAAGTAATGTATTGGAAAGATGTAACTATAGTTACAGTACTTCCATATAAATTATTCAAAGGGATAATACTGAGGTCTAATGAGTTAGAGGCTTATGATATGGTTATTAGTGATACAATAAAAGGATATAAGGATATAGTAAGAATCGTATATGAAAGAACAAAGTATAATCCTGATGTTTTTATAGATATAAGAATAAAGGAATTACTGGATAAATGGAATAAATAATAAAGGTGCAAAGAAATTAAAAATTATCATTATGGTAGGTGATTCATATGAGAGATAAGATGAGGTATATTTATTGATAATCTATACGTAGGTGGAATGGGACTTATATCATTAATGATTGCAATACCTATAATGATTAAAATTACGCCAAAATTGAAAGATAAATATTGTTCTTAAAAGTATCATAATTTTAAAGTATATCCCTACAAAATAACATTAAGTTTATTTCATAAAATTAAGACTATAAATGGAACTTAGCATTATAATTAAATATCAAAGTAAGATTAAAAAATAAATAATATATAACATAAAGGTAAAGAAAATAGAAAATTCTATAAGCTTTACCTTTATTATTTTTATATTTTTTAAGATTATAATATGTATATAGAAAAATAGGTAATTATTTATATATAGAAATATCTAACTATATACATATAAAACTAGGATAATATTTAACTATAAAAATATATAACTATTTAACTAGTTATTGTATCCATGCGGGTTTCAGAGATTTTGATGCTAGGATAGTATGATTAAAACTATATAAAAATATAAACATAGTATAACTTGAAATTATTTAACTTAGAAGATATAATAAGTATGAACAAAATTAGTGAGACAGTTCGTAAGCCTCCTGTCTTTAAATAAAACTACGGCATTGAAATCTTTTAATTAGGTCCTAAAGAAAAGTTTGGGATTTTATTTATGTGCAAAGATTACAAGGCTGTCATTTGGGTGACGGCCTTTATTTTTCTATAAGGTATATGAAAATATATATTATAGGAGTATATATTTTAATCACCAATAAGTATGTGATGAGATTCTTTGAGACAAAGAGAAAGAAAATGCTGAGTTAAAGATAGGTGCGGAGCTAGTGAGGTGACATAGCTAGACTCATTATTTTATTAGTAGGTTTGTATGGGGTTAAATAGGGCAATATATGAATCTAGTAAGGCTAAGAGCTTACACTATTAAAAAATGAGGAGGGTATTATATTTATGAATACTAGCAACAATACTAAAAAATTATTAAAGATGGCTCTAATCATAGCTGCCTATGTAGCAGTTACTGCTGTTATCGCACCCTTTGCCTTTGGAAATATTCAATTTAGAGTATCAGAGGTAATGGTACTTTTGGCATTTATAGACCCACTATATATTCCAGCATTAACTATAGGATGTGCCATTTCAAATTTTCTACTTAGCCCTATGGCAATAGTAGATATGATATTTGGAAGCTTAGCTAGTTTAATAGCTTTAGTTTTAATTTGGCAAACTAAGAAGCTTTTAACTAAAAAAGAAGGCTATAATAAAACACTTGTACTATTTATAGCATCTTTATGGGCAACTATATCAAATGCTTTAATTATAGGAGCAGAACTTTATTACATGTTAAATTTACCGTTTTGGCTTTCTGCATTACAAGTTGCCATAGGAGAATTTGTGGTAGTTTCCATTATAGGAGTTTTAGTTTTTAAATTTATTATTGAAAATGAGAATTTAAGTGATAAGTTAAAGCTTAATTAGGATAATATATAATAAACAGAGTTCTTTGCTTCAGAGGGAGTTTTTACTCCCACTGAAGGTTACTAACAGAGTTCTTAGTATCAGTATTTTCGATACTTAGAACTCGTTGTCCTTTAGGGTAAATCGTTATCCAGGGACGTAGCAGCTCTTTACTCCAACTTTAAAGAAGATGGGAGTATTAGAGCTGGTAGTCATCGGATAAATATTAAGAATTTGAGAAACATATATTATTATAATGATGTAAAAAACCTAAGTATATCTATGCTTAGGTTTCTTTGTGTGAAGGTAAAGTTTTTAGAAACGTAAGGATTTTGTAACCAAATATTAAATTCATTGTATTACAATGATTAGGTAAGATAAATATTAGACAAAAGAGGAAGATATCATGAAAAAAAGAAGTTTTCGAATTATGACACTCATAGGAATAATAATAGTAATGATAATAGCAGCAATAGGTATACATACCTTTATAGATAATAAAAAAGTTCGTATGAATGAAAAGCAAAGGGTACTTTTAGGGAGAAAGCACTTGAATGAGTTAGAGCAGGCTGATTTAAGTGTAATAGAAGCGAAAATTGAAAAGCATCATACGCCTGAGGTTGTTGTAGAGGATAAAGAAATTGATTTTTATAAGTTCTATGAAAATACAGTATTTATGGGAGATTCTATCACCGAAGGTCTTATGGAGATGGAGCTCGTGAATCAATATAACGTAATAAGTAACAAGGGAGACACTGTAGTTAAAGGAAGACAAAACATAGATAAAGTTGTATCTTTGCAGCCCAAAAATGTAGTACTTTTATACGGTATGAATGATGTAATAGAATTTGATGGAGGTGGACCTGGGGGGCCAGACAAGTTTAAATCTCATTACATAGAGTTCATAAATGATATTAAGACAAAACTACCTAATACTAATATATACATACAAGCCCCACTACCAGTTATGGATAGGGCTAAAGAAACTAATGGAAGGCTTACTAATGCTAATTTAGATGAGTTTAGAAAACTAGCTCATGAAGTAAGTGAAGAAACGGGAGTTAATTATGTAAATATAGATATATTGGTGAGAGATAAAGATGAATTATATGAGGCTGATGGAGTTCACTTTAAATATGATTTTTATTTGAAATGGTTAACTTATTTACAACAAGGGATTACATCAAATAATTAGGAGATAAATATGAAAAAATATAAAAATTATTATTACATATTGATAGCAACGGTATTGATTACATTTATAGCCCTTTATCAAGTTCTTAAAGTTAAGGATGCAGATATGGATAGCTTAAGGAAGAGTCTTTCACAGGTTATAGATGGTGAACATATGGATGTAGGTGATAGTTCAAAACTAAGAAAATTATATTATATTAACAAAAATGAAGTAGAAGATTTTATTTTATATGCACCTAAAAGCAATATGGATGCTAATGAAGTCCTTGTATTGAAAGCAAAGAGTGAAGAAGATATAGAGCAATTAAAAGTTAAAGTTGAAGGAAGGATAAAAAAACAGTCCGATAGTTTTAAGAGCTATAGACCGGAAGAATATGACATAATAAGTAATCGTGTATTAGATGTAAAAGGAAAGTACTTAATATTGATCATTTCAAGAGATTCGGCGACCATAGAAGCAGCAATAAATAAGGAGTTTAAGTAGTAACTATATTTTAATTGGAGTGATTAATTTGGTTTTTAGTAGTTTGATATTTTTATTTATGTTTTTACCAATTACCTTAATAATTTATTATATATGTCCTAGGAAATTTAAAAATCTAGTAATTCTTATAATGAGCTTGATTTTTTATGCTTGGGGAGAACCCGTATATATTTTCTTGATGATAGGTTCCATATTAATTGATTATATAGGTGGTCTTATGATAGAGGCTAGTAAAGAAGATAGTGAAAAAAGAACAGCTATATTTATTACAGTAATTGTGTTAAATTTAAGTTTTTTATTTTTCTTTAAGTATTATGGGTTTCTAATTGATAATATTAATGAAATTTTAGGTGTTAATTTACAGATAAGAAATCTACCCTTACCACTGGGAATATCCTTTTATACCTTTCAGCTTATATCCTATGTAGCAGATGTATATATGGGAAAGGTGGTTGCACAAAAAAACATTATAAATTTTGGTGCATATATTACCATGTTTCCTCAGCTAGTAGCTGGACCAATTGTTCAATATAATGATGTAGAAGATCAACTTAATAATAGAATTGAGTCTGTAGATAAATTTGGAGAAGGAGTAGAAAGATTTATTAGAGGGATAGGTAAGAAAGTTCTTATTGCTAATAATATAGGAATGATTTGGACTTCTATTAAGGGAATACCTGTTGGAGAATTATCTGTATTATCATCTTGGATAGGGATAATTGCCTTTACACTACAAATATATTTTGATTTTAGTGGTTACTCTGATATGGCAATAGGCCTAGGAAAGATGTTTGGATTTGAATTTCTAGAAAACTTTGATCATCCCTATATGTCTAAGAGTATTAGTGAGTTTTGGAGAAGATGGCACATATCTCTAGGCTCATGGTTTAGGGACTATATATATATTCCCCTAGGAGGGAATAGAAGAGGCCAGGCTGTACAGTTTAGAAATTTACTTATAGTATGGTTTGCTACAGGATTATGGCATGGAGCTAGTTGGAACTTTGTAATTTGGGGTCTATATTTTGGAATATTTATATTCCTTGAAAAATTATTTTTAGGAAAAGTTCTTAATAAAGTACCTAGTGCTGTTGCTCATGTATATACCTTAGTTTTAGTAATTATAAGCTGGGTATTCTTTGATACAGCCAAGGTTAGTGATGCACTAAGTTATATAAAGATTATGTTTGGAATAGGAGAAAATATATTTATAGATAACATGGCTAAATATACCTTGAAAACTAATCTAATAATTTTAGTAATAGCTATTATTTGCTCTACGCCTTTAATTAAAAATTTGATTATACATTTGAAAAAGAAGTATAAGTTAAAGGGAGTATTTATAGTAGTAGCTATAAATATGTTAGTTTTAATTATATCTGTGGTTTATTTAGTTAGTGAAAGTTATAATCCTTTCCTATATTTTAGATTTTAAAGAAAGCAGAGTGAGAGAAATGGATAAAAGTAACAAGGTAAATAAAAGGTTAATGGCAGTAGTATTTCTCTTATTTATAGCTATAATGTCTGTAAGTAATATATTAAGAAGAGAAAAAGCATTTTCAGAAGAAGAAAATAGAAATCTAACTAGTAGACCAGAGTTTTCTATAAGTAGTCTTCTTAGTGGTGAATATATTAAAAAATATGAAAGCTATATATCGGACCAATTTCCTGGAAGAGGTTTCTTTGTAAATACTAAGGCTAAGGTAGATAAATTAATGGGTAAAAGTGAAAGTAATGATGTATTTATAGGAAAGGATAGTCAGCTAATAGAGGACTTTGAGGAAAGGTCTAAAGAAGAAACGGATGAGAAGGTTTTAGCTGTCAATGAATTTGTAAAGAAGCATGAAAATATAAATACAAATTTTATGTTGATACCAACAGCAGCGGAGATTTTAAAGGAAAAACTACCTAAATATGCGCCAGTGGATAGTCAGTTGGAATATATGAAGTATATACAAGGTAAGTTAAGTTCTAATATTAAATTTATAAATCCATATGATGCTCTCCTTAATAATAAGGATAAATATCTATACTATAGGACAGACCATCACTGGACTAGCCAAGGGGCTTACATTGCCTACGTGGAATTCTGTAAAGCTGTAGGTCTAGAGCCTAAAAAGGAAGAAGAATTTGATATAGAATTAGTTGCTAATGATTTTTATGGGAGCTTAACTTCAAAGATAGGAGATAAGAGAGGAAAGCCAGATTATATAAATGTATACATACCTAAAGAAAATGGAGAA
Source organism: Clostridium subterminale (assembly GCF_039521425.1). Lineage (NCBI taxonomy): Bacteria > Bacillati > Bacillota > Clostridia > Eubacteriales > Clostridiaceae > Clostridium > Clostridium subterminale. The sequence continues at coordinate 170,584 of NZ_BAAACI010000007.1, read as the reverse complement.
ATTGTGGTTAATTATATAAGTGAGCAAAAGAGAACTACTAGCTTATATAGCAGTGAGAATTTAGATAAAAAGGATAAGTATGAAGTATTTACAGGGGGAAATCATCCACATATTAATATTAAATCTTTAGGAGATCCCAAGAAGAAACTATTAATAATTAAAGATTCCTATGCAAATAGTTTCCTACCTTTTTTAACTTCCCATTATGGAGAAATAGATGTGGTGGACTTGAGATATTATATGGATAATATAGAAGAGTTGATTAAATCAAAGGGGATAACAGACATGTTATTCTTATACAATGCAAATACCTTTAATTCTGATGACTCTATACTAAATCTTAATTAGATAATAAATAAGGGGCTTTCGTAAAATAAGCTAATCTAAGTAAATGCTCAAAATTTTATATAAGATTAGTGATATATTTTTCGAAAGCCTCGTTCATTTAATTAATGTTGTATATAAATTTAAATTATATTACTCAAATTTTTTGCTTCCTCTAATTATTCTAGTGATAAAAATGGCCAGTGTCCCAAATACAGCAATTAAAACTATAGGTGTAAATAAAACACTTAAAGAACTTTGAGTTGCTGAACATATTGTCATATAAGCAAAATCAGATACTAGAATTAGCTTTATTACTATAAGCATAGTTTTTAGATTAGTATATACAAAGTCTTGATTTTTTTCTGTGATTTCTACAGGAGCATTCCATACATTAGGGAAAAATGTTAGTGTTGTAAGTCCTGCATATAAAATTATTGAAATTATAGGTACTATAAGTAAGGAGCCTTTTCCACTCCAATTGTTAGCTATTCCCTTGGCATTATAATGGGAGGGTAAAGTATCCGGAATAGTGCTCCAAGAGATTATTATATATATTATAGAGCCTAGTAAAATTAATAGAGCTAGGGCTTCAAGGAATTTTTGAAATTTAGTAAAAGCGATTTTCTCTTTCATAGAATATCCTCCAAACATATAAATAATTAATAGATATTAAACTATAATATAATATTATAACAAATGTTAGATTATAACAAATACAAAATTTTTCACCTATAGTTGACATTCTAAAATCATGAACATATAATAATAGATAACAAGTGTTTTGAATAAATAATATAAATTTGAAAATACTAGTTAATAGATGAAAATAAAGACTGTGATGAGAAGAGTAAATATGAGAAGTAGTTAAAGCGAATTGACGGTGGTGGAAGGTCAATACGAAGCTCTTATTGAAGAACATCTCGGAGTTTCTAACCGAAATCCTTGGAGAGTAGACTTAGACGGAATCTCACCGTTAAAAGGGAAGAGTATCAAGAGTAATCTTTGTACTTATAGAGTTGATCAATATGATAATTTGGGTGGTACCGCGGAATGTATCCTTTCGTCCCTGTTTTTTTAGGGAAGGAAAGGTTTTTTTATTGTCTTAAAATAGAATCATACTGCCTCAACAGGCAATAATTAAAACAGTATTGTAATTAAGTAATTTAAGTTTCTCAACTTTATATATAACATTATGAAAAATATGAAGAGGAAACATCAATATTAAAAATAATAAATTAGGCATGTGAAAATAAATAATAGACCAAAGATTCGAAGTCTATTTGTCACGAGACAAGGAGTTAGAATCCTGTCATAGTGGCGCTATGACAGAATTTTAACGACGCAGTATTCGTGGCAAATAGACGAGAGAACTGATCTATTATTTATTTGATAGTGCCTTAATAGAAGCGAACAGTTCAAGGCAGTGAGGGAACGAGGAGTAGAGTTTATTAAACATAAATGAACACCGCAGTGACTGAAACTAACGAAGAAATGTGAAGCTTATATAAATTTATAAAAGGAGGATTTAATTATGGAAACAATCTTAGTAAAAAGTCTTTACAGAGAAAGTGAAAAATACGCAGACAAGGATGTTTGTATTTCAGGATGGATTAGAACTTTAAGAAGTTCTAAAGCTTTTGGGTTTATAGAAGTTAATGATGGTAGCTTCTTTAAAAATGTTCAAATAGTATTTGAGGATAGTCTTGATAACTTTAAGGAAATAGAAAAGTTAAGTATTAGTTCATCAATAATAGTTGAAGGGAAGCTTGTATTAACTCCAGGAAGTAAGCAACCTTTTGAAATCAAAGCTACAAAAATAGTAGTAGAAGGTGAATCAAGTAGTGAATATCCACTTCAAAAGAAGAGACACACCTTTGAATATCTAAGAACTATAGCTCACTTAAGACCAAGAAGCAATGCTTTTTCAGCAGTATTTAGAGTACGTTCTTTAGTTGCTTATGCAATTCATAGCTTCTTTAATGAAAGAGGGTTTGTTTATACTCACACTCCAATAATTACAGGAAGTGACTGTGAAGGTGCAGGAGAAATGTTCAGAGTTACAACTATGGACCTTGAGAACATTCCAATGACTGAGGATAAGAAAATAGATTATAAAAATGACTTCTTTGGTAAGGAAACAAACCTTACAGTTAGTGGTCAGCTTGCAGCAGAAGCTTATGCTCTTGCATTTAGAAATGTTTATACATTTGGACCGACTTTCAGAGCTGAAAACTCTAACACTGCAAGACATGCTGCAGAGTTCTGGATGGTAGAGCCAGAAATAGCTTTTGCAGACCTTAAGGATGACATGACATTAGCAGAGGATATGATAAAATATATCATAAACTATGTTCTTGAAAATGCTCCAGAAGAAATGGAATTCTTCAACAGCTTTGTAGATAAAGGATTACTTGAAAGATTAAATCACGTAGCAACTTCAGACTTTGGTCATGTAACTTATACAGAAGCTGTAGAATTATTAAAGAAAGCAGATAAAGAGTTCCAGTACCCAGTAGAATGGGGTTGTGACCTTCAAACAGAGCATGAGAGATATCTTACTGAGGAAGTATACAAAAGACCAGTATTCGTTACTGACTATCCAAAGGAAATCAAAGCTTTCTATATGAGAATGAACGATGACAACAAAACTGTAGCAGCTATGGACTTATTAGTTCCTGGTATAGGAGAAATCATCGGAGGAAGCCAAAGGGAAGAAAGATACGATCTTCTTGTAGATAGAATCAATGAATTAGGATTAAACCCAGAGGACTACTGGTGGTACCTAGAATTAAGAAAATTCGGTGGCACAAAACACGCTGGATTTGGTCTAGGTTTTGAAAGAATGATAATGTACGTAACTGGAATGAGCAACATCAGAGACGTAATACCATTCCCAAGAACAACAGGAACTGCAGAGTTCTAGGAGAAAATTAATAAAATAAACAAGTATGAGGGTAAAACGAGAGTTTTACCCTTTTTGTTATATGTTTAAGATTACAAATAAAACTACTATTTTAATAATAGTATTTATTAAAAATAACCTATATTATTATATAAGTAGTAATTATTTTAAGTTTAAAATAAAAATGTCAGAATTGTAAGTTGTCAATCGTTATATTTAGTAAGAGTACTCTTAGGCATCTGAAAATAAATAATAAGCCAAAGATGGGAAGTATATTTTGAGTTAGACAAGGAAACAGGTTCTGCAGATAGTAGCACTATCTAAGGGTTCTGTTGACGCAGTATAAACAGAGTTCTTTGCTTCAGATGGGGTTTTTACTCCCACTGAAGCTTACTAACAGAATTCTTAGTATCAGTATTTTTGATACTTAGAAGTCGTTGTCCTTTAGGGGAAATTGTTATCTAGGGACGTAGCCGCTCTTTACTCCCACTTTGAAGAAGATGGGAGTATTAGAGCGGGTAGGCATCAGATAACACAAAATAGACGAGCATTCTGACTTATTTATTTTTTGAAGGTGCCTTAAACAGCAAGGAGTGATTAAGTGGAGATTTCATCGGATGAAAATTTTCAAAATAATATGCTAGCACAACTTTATGATGTCTATGAAAATAAGATGTATAGTATTGCATACTCAATTTTAAATAATGTAGAACAAGCAGAGGATGCAGTTCATGATGCATTCATAAAGCTAATTCCACATCTTTCAGCTATTCAAAAAATAGAAAGTGTAAATACAAAGCGATTAGTTGTATATACAATAAAAAATATTGCCATCGATTTATACCGTAGAAATAGAAAAGAAACTCAACTATTTACTAAAGGGGTAGAAGAAAAAGTGACAAGTGAAAATCAAAAGGGGGTTCCTTCTGTAAAAACAGTGGAAGATAGACATATGATTACACAATTACTTTCTAAATTACCATCAAAACACCGTGAAATAATTCAGTATCGTTGCTTTTATGAACTTAGCTATAGGGAAATATCATCGTTATTAAACATCAGTGAAGATGTTGCAGCTAAAAGGTATGAACGTGCCAGAAAGATGGTAAAAGAAATGATGGGAGATGAGTTGTATGGATAATAAAACTGATCTTGATAAATTGATGTATCTTTTAGGGCAAGAAAATGCTGTAGAAGAGTTAAATCGCACTACGGAACCCCATGTATTTTCGGAAAAATATAAAAGTGAAAGAATGAAAATCATTAATAATCAAGATTCTTTTCAAAGTATTAATAAAAAGGGGAAAAAAATTATGAAGAAAAAGATAATAGTACTTATTGCAGCTATTACGGCTACTTTAGCAATATCTGCAACAGCCTATGGTGCGGTTAGACATTATTTAGTTACAACAAGTAAGAATGAAGAGACAGGAACACTTACTTGTGATATTCAAACAGAAGCTGCTTCTACTAAAGTACCTGCAATGAAGGTGGTCCCTGGGTACCTTCCTGAAGGATATATAGAGACTGAAAATGCTCTTGGAAAATATCATCCTAATGGTGACCATAGTGTAGGTGGAATAACTATTTGTCCACCTGTCTATACAACGCATTTTGAGGAAATTTACGTAAGTGATGTAGAAGAAACTACCCTTGGAGGCGTAAAGGCGCAAATTCTTACAAGAGAAGGACTGGAGTATAACCATATTATCAATATGTTTTATGAAGAGGGTGGTTATGTCGTTACAATTTATGGCGCTAACAATACTTCTTTAGAAGAACTTAAAAAAGTAGCAGAAAATATTAAATGTGAAGAGATTCCTGGAGAATTTATAGAGGTTCCTGCTTTTTCAAAAGAGTTAAAAGATATTGTAGATAATAAAGACAATGATAAAGAAGTGATAGAATATGTAGAACCTGCAATTACAACTGATCATTTATTTAATATTGGTGAAGAAATAAGTGATGAAGGGTTCCCTAATCAAAACCCAACTTTTACTGTAAATAACATTGAAGTATTGGATAAGTTACCTGAAGTAGATAAAAATAAGTTCTCCGATTATAATAAGTATCTTGAATTTATAAATGAAGATGGAACTCTAAAGGATTATGAAAGAACTAATGTTGAGTGGTGGGAAAATAATAAAATGAATACTGTTACTGAAACAGTAGGAATGAAGTATGTTTATGTGACTCTAACTATGAAGAATCCTTTTGATAAAGAGCTAAAAGATATAAATATTTATCCAAGAATTGGGTTTAAGAAGAAAGCATCAAATGGTGCTCTCGGATCTCTAGGTGATTATTGGGGAAATGGTAATGAACTTCAAATGGATAATGCACCAATATACTTTGATCAATCAGATTATGGAGGAGGACACTTTTACTTCTGTGATTTTGCACCAAATGAAACAAAAGAAGCTCATTTAATTTACGCAGTAGATGAAGATAAAATTGACAATGCTTACATTAATTTTGACCAAAGTGGAACTACATCTTTTGTTGGAAGGTACATTAAAGTAACTAAATAAAAAATTAAAGGTCTATCTCAAAATTTTATTTTGAGATAGACCTTTTTACAGTATAAATACCATATTGGGAATTAATAGAATAGGTAGAGTTATTAGCAGTGTTTAAAACTCTTCCTTATTAAAATAATTTATATAAATGCTATAAAGTTAACAATTATCTCATATTTTTTTGAAAAAAGTTTATAACCAACTAATGTAAGTGCAAATATAAAAATACATAAAAATACATAAAAATACAAAATAAATGAATAAATAAACAACTTGAACGGTAAACTTTATTGAATTTTCTAAAAATTCATGATATAGTCAATATAACAAGTGGATATTTATTCAAAATTATATTTAAATTAAATATAATTATATATTTTGCTTTTTATCACACATTAATAATTGTGAAATAATTATTAATAAATTATTAATGAATTACGCTTATAAGTATTTTCTTTACAAAAGAAAATACTTAAAGATAAATATTTAACTAACAAGGGGGACTATAGTTTATGAACGAGGGGAAAAAAATTAAAAAACCATCGCTGTTGGTATCAGTGATACCATTTGTTTGCTTAATTTGCTTTATGCTATTAGGTGTACTAGTCTTTGATTCAGCACCACAGATACCATTAGTTATATGCTGTGCTATAACTGCAATTATAGGGAAATTATTAGGACATAGCTGGGATGATATGGAAGCTTCAATGATAAAGACAAACTCCATGGCTATGCAAGCTAACTTTATTATTATGATAGTTGGTTGCTTAGTAGGATCTTGGATTGCTGGGGGAGTAGTCCCAGGAATGATTTTTTATGGACTTAAATTATTTACACCAACCATGTTCTTATTCTTACTTCCAATAATATGTGCTATCGTTTCTGTTTCAACGGGGAGTGCTTGGACTACAGCAGGAACTATGGGAACAGCAGCAATGGGAATAGGAGCAGGACTTGGAATACCTGCTGCTATAGTTGCAGGAGCAGTTGTTACAGGAGCTTCTTTTGGAGATAAGCTATCACCACTTTCAGATAGTACAAATCTGGCAGCAGGTGTAGCTGGAGTAAATGTATTTGATCATATAAGACATATGTTATATACAACGGTACCAAGCTTCATAATCGCTGTAATTCTATTTGCCATAATAGGTTTAGGGTTTAAGGATACAGCAGTTGCTGATACTAGTCAAATAAATGCTATTTTAGATACCATACAATCAAGCTTTAATATTAGTCCACTAATATTTATAGCTCCACTTTCAGTAGTTTTAATGATTATATTTAAAGTACCAGCAATACCAGGAATGTTGGGTGGAACTATTATAGGAGTTATATTTGCATTAGGACAAGGGCATACTATTTCAGGTATTGTACAATCATTATTCTACGGATTTGAGATAAGTTCAGGAAATGCTATGGTTGACTCGCTTCTTAATAGAGGAGGTATGCTTGGAATGATGGAAACTATTTCTTTAGTTATTTGTGCATTGTGTTTTGGTGGACTTGTAAAGCAAATAGGATGTTTAGATACAATAATAGCTAAAATTCTTACTTTTTGCCATAGTAGAGGAAGTATTGTTCTATCAAATATTATTAGTTGTATAGCTATGAACTTTATGGCTGCTGATCAATACATGGCCATAGTTATACCAGGTCAAATGTATAAACCAGTATATGAGAAGTTAAATCTACATCCTAAAAACCTTTCAAGAGTACTTGAAGATGCAGGAACTTTAACTTCAGGTTTAGTACCTTGGTCAACTTGTGGAGCAATATACTTTACTACTCTAGGAGTAAGCGCTTTTGCTTATGCACCATTCCATTTCTTGGGATTAATTAACCCTATTGTATCTGCAATCTACGGATATACAGGATTTGCAATGAAACCATTAGATGAAAGCAAGCCTATAGCTAAGGGATTATTAGCTGAGGATTTTATTAAAAAAGAAAATGATAAAGAAGTTGTAGCTTAAGGGGAGTATTGTGGAAATGGGAAGTCACGAGACTCAATGAATAAAAATAACTACTATACTTAAGATTTTTGACTGTACGGGTATAACATTATGCATAAATAAATTAAAGGCTTTCTGCAAAATAGTAGAAAGCCTTTAATTTATAGGAAATTTAAAATATATGTTGTTTATATTTGAAAGTAGTTTATATAACTTTAATTAGAATAAGAATATATATCTGAAAACTCAATCTTAAGTTTCTCAGATCTAGAGTCTACAACTTTATTATAAAAATAATTAACTTTAGCATCTTTAACAGAGATTATAGGTAAGTAAAATATAAATTCTGATCCTTTGTCTAGATTCTTGTTTGCCCATATTTCTCCACCATGAAGCTCAACAAAGGATTTTGCTAAAGTCAATCCTATTCCACTGCCTTCAGCTCTCCTTATGAATAAATTATCTGCCTGTTTAAATCTTTCAAATATAATGTCGTAGCTATCTGTCGGTATTCCTACACCATCATCCTTTACAGAAATATATAGTCTATTCTCATCCAAATTAGTTGTTAGTGTAATACATATGTTGCCATTAACTTCTGTATATTTTATGGAGTTAGAAATTAAATTTAAAATTACTTTTTGAATTTTTTCAGGATCACAATCTAGAAATACTTCTTCTTCATTAGTATCAAATATTATATTTTTACTCATTTTCTTTATATATTGGGAAACTGAGTCCACGATATCTTCAAAATAGGAAATAGCATTAATATTTTCTTTGTATAGCTTTATATTGTTGCTATCAACTTGTGTTACATCAATTAGGTTGTCAACTAATCTAAGAAGTCTATATGAGTTTTGTTTTATCATATTAAGACGATTATAGTAAATATTATTATTATCATTTACATTATTATAACGATTAAGCTCTAATTGAATGCTTGCTAATATTATATTTAAAGGAGTTTTAAATTCATGAGAAATATTTGCTAGAAAATCTGTTTTAAATTTCTCACATTTTACTTTTTCTTCTAAAGAGGCGACTTTTTCTTCAAGTTTTGAAAAGCTAGTTACATCTTTACCCGTAATAAATATTTCGTCTGTTTCTTGTTGGTGGTAATAATACCATTCAATTAATTTGAAAGAATTATTTTTGCATTTTACTTCACATATTCCACCATAAAATTTTTTGTTATAAGTATGCAAAATATCTTTGAAATTTACACTGTTATTTGTTGATTTTATCAGTGTCTTAATAGGAGTTTTTTTCAAATCATTAAAGTCCCATCCTAATATGAAAGGAATATTAGAACTTATTTTTTTTATATAACCCTTTGTATCTATAATTGTATATAAATCAACAGCTATATTAAGAAATCGACTTAATTCATTTTCTAGTTTAATCTTTTTTTGCAATTGATATGTTAATTGGTTGGATAAATAGATATTTTTAAGTAATAAAGCTAATCTTTTGGAAGTTCGCAACATATATTTAGCATTAGATTCTGTATCAAATGAATTATTATAGTATAAATTTAAAATACCTAGAAGTCTAGAGTTATTATAGACTATAGGAAGAACAATTATATAATTGTCTTTAAGGAAATACTTATAGCTTTGGCAAAAACCAGTATTACAAAAAAAGTCTTCACAGCTTTTTAAATGAGTAGGTGAATTCATTTTAGTAGAGATATTTATTAATTCATCTTTATAGAAATCGCTTATAGGAAAGGTAGTCTTATCTGATACGGTTTCAGTAATTCCTAAACACATTTTTTTTATTAATATCTTTTTAAAATCGTCATAGATCCATAGGCTTGTACCATTTATATCCATAGATTCATATATATCCACAAGATATTCATAGATTTCTTCATAGGAAACTTGTTCACGCTTTTCTTCACTCTCAGTAATAAGGTTACATAGTGTTTTATAATTATTATCTATAATAAAATTATTGTAGTATAGTTCATCTGTATTAATAACTTGCGCAATAGCTAAAAAGGAGTAACAGCTATTGTCGGAATTTATAATAGGAATTTTATGGGCTTGTAAAATAACTTCTCGGCCATTTATATATAAATATTCATTCATAATACTTTTTTTCTTTCTATTTATAACATTTAAATCATCTTTAATTACAAATTTAAAGCTTGAATAATCAAAAATATCAAGACCATTACTATGTAATAAAGTCTTTTTATCTTTTCCTAGAAGAGTGCATAATGAGTCATTAACTGCTAAATATTCTCCTCTTATATTTTTTATCCATATACAATCATCAAATTCATTTAAAATAGGGATTAATTCATTTATAGTTTCTTGATCTAGGTGTGTTTTGTTGAAAAGATTATTATACATAGCAATCACTCCTATTTAAGATTATAAATCATGTTAAATTATATAAATTATGTTTCAATTATATAATGAAACAAAGAAAAATGAAACAAAAATTACAAAAAAAGCCATAATGCGGGATGGATGTTATAAATAATATAAAATAAATTAAGTAATTCTATAAGTTAAGTTTAAAATTTAATTTGATTAAATAATATTTAAATTATTTATATAAACTTATATATTCACATCTTTTTTTGTGTTTCTCGAATGTGTTTTTTAGCTTTTAGATAGCATATTAATTCTATTTTGTCATCATAACTCCAAGAAGAGAAATCATTTATTAGAATTGATAATACCTCATCTAAATCATTGCATACTAAATTAGAGGGAGTTTTATCATCTTCTAATAAATAGGTTATAGGTACATCTAAAGCATTACAAAGTATCTTTAAAGTAGATATAGAAGGATTACTTCTATTGTGTTCAATATCACTTATAAAAGATATTGATAAATTTGTTTTAGCAGCTAATTCTTTTAAAGTTAATCCTTTAGATTTTCTAAGTTCTTTAAGTTTTTTTCTTGAATTCATATATATACCTCCAATAAAATACGTTATTTACGTACTTTTATAATAAAATTATAGTTTAAGTATTAGTATAAGTAAACGAACAAAAAGTATGTATAGACAGTAAAAAAACAATAAAACTATTGATTTTTTTACTGTATTAGCGTAAAATAGTGTTTGGGGTGATAGAGTGGAAGTAGGAAAAAAAATCAAATTTATTAGAAAATCAAAGAGCATAAATCAAAATAAATTGGCTCAATTATCTGGTATATCCAACACGTACTTATCTGATATTGAAAATTTAAGAACAGTGCCATTTCTAAAAACTCTAAATAGTTTGGCTATTGCACTTGAGGTTAGTTTGAAGGATTTCTTAGATTAAGAGTTAATATAAGCAAATGATAAGGGTAAGGTATAGGGGATAAACTAAAGAAAAAAATTATAAGATAAATAATTTATATATAAAAGTTTACATTAATTGAAAAAAAAGATTTGTTTACTACTGAAGAAAATATTTATATTCAAATAAAGTTACTTACATAACATAATTAACTAATGAAATATTACTACAATATATTTAAAAGGCAATCTAATATGAAATTATGGTTGTCTATTTTTATAGATGTACAGTGGCGTTATATACTAAAGTTTAAATCTTGGGTCTTATGATTTAGAAATATTGTATAAGTGTTTAAATCTTTAGGATAAAGTTATAATAGATTAAAATTATTATGTAAAATAATTACAAGAAAAATCATAATACTTTACCTAGAATGAGAGGAGCGCTAAAATTAATTTTTATGAAATTAGAAAAATATAAAAAAAATCTAATAGTATTATTTATATTGTTACTATTAGTTAGTATAATATTTGTTAAAGAAAAAAGTCAGTGTAAATTTATAAATATATGTTTAGTTATTATAATATTTATATTAGTAATAGAAAATAAAGCAATATCTAGAATAAATAAGGAGTTAAAGCTAATAAGTGAGAGAGATTTTTTGACTAATACATATAATAGAAGATTTATGCACTTGGAATTATTAAGAGCTCGTGAGAATAAAGAAATTATTACTTTTTTAATGGTAGATATAGATGATTTTAAATTATACAATGATAACTATGGACATGTTCAAGGAGATAAAATTTTAAAGGTAGTATCGGAGTCTTTGAGAGATATATTTAATGAGGATATAATTTGTAGATATGGAGGAGAGGAATTTTCTATAATATCTAGAATGAATAAAAAAGCAGTTGTTGAAAATGTAGAGAGATTTATGAAGCATCTTAGTGACCTTGATATTGTTCATGAATATTCACAAGTTAGTGATAGAATAACTGTCAGTATAGGAATAGAAAGTACCAAAATAGTTAATGAAGAAGATATGTATAATTTAGTAAAAGGGGCTGATGAAAAATTATATATATCTAAATCATTAGGAAAAAATACATATACATTATAAATTTAGGATTTAAGAAACTTAGCTACCTCAAATGACTAAAACTCATGTAGAGGTAGCTATTTTTATGTAATAGAATTATATAGTCTTTTTATGAGTTGTAATAATCTGGATTTGAAAGACGTATAGACAAGTATCTATATGAGAGATATAATAATGATACAAAATACTTACAAATAGAAGTTTAGGAGATAGAATTTTATGAAATATGATTATGCAGAATATGTTCAAATGTTTAAAGCATTGGCAGACGAGACTAGATTAAAAATTATTAATATGCTTACAGAGTCAGAGGAATTATGTGCATGTAAAATTCTTGAGAATTTTAATATTACTCAACCTACTTTATCTTATCATATGAAGATTTTAACAGATAGTGGATTGGTTCTTGGTAATAAGGATGGCTCTTGGATGAAGTATACATTGAATTCAGAAAGACTTACTGAATTAAGAAGTTTTTTAAATTCTAATAACTAAAAAATCTAAACATATTTATTTAAATTATTAATCTACAGGAGGGTAAATCATGGAGAAAAAAATTAATTTATACGTATTAACTGGATTTTTAGGTTCAGGTAAAACTACGGTACTTTTAAGACTATTAGATGCGTTAAAGGATAAAAGGGTTGGAGTTATACAAAATGAATTTGGTAAGCTGGGTATAGATGGTGCCATACTAAAAAGAGATAATATTGAGATGGTGGAGATTAATAGGGGATCTATCTTCTGCTCATGTTTAAAAATATCCTTTGCTCAGGCTTTAGCTGAAATGAGTAAACAGGGTTTAGAGTATGTATTTGTAGAGAGTTCTGGCTTAGCAGATCCATCCAATATAGAAGAGATATTTGAAGGTGTAAAGGTTTTATTGTCTGAAGCAACCTATGATTTAAAGGGAGTATTATGCTTAATCGATGTAGTGAATTTTATAGAACAATTAGAAGATTTAGAAACAGTTAATCGTCAATTAAAGCATTGCCATATGGCTATTATAAATAAGGTAGATTTAATTGAAGAAGAAGAGTTAAAGAATGTAATTAAGGAAGTTAGAGAGGTAAATCCTAAGTGTGATATAGAAACTTGTTCCTTTGGAGAGTTTGGCATAGACTTTTTAAATAAGGATCTATTAGTAAATCAGTGGGCTGAAGGAGAAGAGTCTACAAATACTGTGGAAAGTAAGCCGAAAAGCTTAACTATGAATTTTAGTAGTGTTGTAAGTAAAAATAAAATGGAGGAATTTTTAAATTCTATAAAGAAGTATAGTTATAGAATAAAAGGTTTCTTTAACTTAAACGATGGATGGCAACAAATAGATGTGGTAGGAAAGAATATAGATTATAAGCCATGTGAACCAAAGGAAGTTTCACAGCTAGTATTTATATCTAAAATAGGACCTAATATAATAAAGCCTATAATTAATAATTGGGATGAAATTGTAGGAGAAAAGATGGAACTTAAAAATTAAGATTTTAAATTTGAGGAGGGATTAATATGGAAATTAAGGTTCTAGGAGAAGGGTGCTCTAAATGTACTAAACTTTATGATAATACTTTGGCAGCTTTAAAGGAGTTAGGTATAGACGCAGATGTAACTAAGGTTGAATCCTTAGTGGATATTATTTCACTAGGAGTTATGACTACTCCAACCCTTATGGTAAATGGTAAACCAAAAGCCATGGGACAGGTTTTATCTACAAAACAAATAGTTAAAATTTTCAAAGAAGAGCTATAGGACATAGGCATAGGTAAGGCTATATATAAATATGGCATATCTATGCCTATGTTTTAAATGTATATAGGAATATTAAGTAAAAATTTTTAAAGAAACATATAGACGATTATCTATATTAAGTATATAATGAGGATATAGAAGGTTGTCTATATTTAAAAATTAAAAGTAAGGTAGTTAGGAGGAAATAATGGATATTATAGTTTTAATTTGGAATTTATTTCAAAATCAGGTATTGGGAATGAAGTGGTTAAATAAATTAATTGGAGAAGGATTATCCAATGTAGGTATTGATATTAGTAACAGGATAGGTGGAAGTTTACAGTTCTTTATTTATGATACAATAAAAATAATAATCCTACTGTCAGCCCTTATTTTTCTGGTTTCTTATATACAAAGTTACTTTCCACCAGAGCGAACTAAAAAAATCATAGGAAAATTTAAAGGGGTAAAGGCTAATATTATAGGGGCTTTACTTGGAACATTAACACCCTTTTGTTCTTGTTCATCTATACCACTATTCATAGGATTTACTAATGCTGGTCTTCCTGTGGGAGTTACTTTTTCTTTTTTAATATCATCGCCCTTAGTTGATATTGCAGCATTTTTACTTTTAACAAGTACATTTGGAATTAAGATTGCACTAGCTTATGTAGTTGTAGGAATAGTTCTTGCTGTAGCGGGAGGAACCATAATTGATAAACTAGGCATGGAGGAATACGTAGAAAAATATATTAAATCTAATAGTTCTGTAGATATTGAGTTACCTGAACTTTCAAATAAGGATAGAATAATTTTTGCCAAGGAGCAAATGCTGTTTACCTTAAAAAAGGTTTGGCTTTATGTACTAATAGGAGTTGGTATTGGAGCTATAATTCATAACTGGATTCCTACAGAAATTATTCAAACTATATTAGGAGATAACAATCCATTTTCAGTACTTTTAGCTACAGGTGTGGGAATACCTATGTATGCTGATATATTTGGAACTTTACCTGTGGCAGAGGCATTATTTTTTAAAGGGGTAGGTGTTGGAACTATATTATCCTTTATGATGAGTGTTACAGCCCTTTCATTACCATCTATTATAATGCTTAGAAAGGCAGTAAAGCCTAAATTATTAGCTACCTTTGTGGCAGTTGTTAGTATAGGAATTATAATTATTGGATATGTATTTAACTTATTTGGATATTTATTCATATAAATATATAAATTTATTAGAGTTATATTATTAAAAATTGGAGAAGTTACTATGAAAATTATTGTATTAGGGGCATGTTGCAAAAAAAGTGCACAAATGTTTGAAAACACTAAATTAGCAGTTAAAGAAATGAATTTAGGTGTAGAAGTAGAAAATACTGGAGATATTATGGAGATAGCAAGGTACAGGGTAATGCAAACACCAGCTTTAGTTGTAAATGATAAAGTTTTATCTTATGGTAAACTTTTATCACCAGAACAATATAGAAGAGATAATAAAAAAATCTATACAGTAATAAAAGCTTTAGTAAGTAGCTGGATATTAAATTTAGTTACTTATTTTTTATTTCAAAATATAAAGGTATGTTGAAATACATAGATGAAAATAAATATAATATATCAGATTAACTTAAATAAAGTGTGTTGACGCTATATAGATAATGGTCTATATTATAAATATAGACAATCATCTATGTAAGGAGGCGTTGAAATGAATTATGAAGAAAATGCAAAAATTATAAAGGCGTTATCTGATCCAAATAGATTAAAAATAGTAGACATATTATCCTGTGGTGAAAGATGTGCATGTGATATTCTAGAACATTTTGATTTTACTCAGCCAACCCTTTCACATCATATGAAGGTTTTGATGGATTGTGGTCTTGTGGAGAGTAGAAAGGATGGACTATGGAGTCATTATTCTTTAAACACAACTAATTGTAATAGATTAATATTATTTTTAATAAGTGTTACAACAGATACAGAGGAGTGTATTTGTAAAGAGAAAGAAAAGTGTAAATGTAAATAAATTTATAATATACATATATTCATATAAGTATTAAGGGTGGAGGAATTAATATGAAACCAAAGGTGGCATTTATATGTGTTCATAATTCTTGTAGATCTCAAATGGCGGAAGCCTTAGGAAAGCTATATAAAGGAGATGTTTTTGAAAGTTATTCTGCAGGGACAGAACTAAGACCTACAATAAATCAAGATGCAGTAAGAATAATAAATGAGCTATATCACATTGATATGAATGAGACTCATAAATCTAAACTGCTAGGAGATATACCAGAAGTAGATATAGTTATTAAAATGGGTTGTAATGTAGTATGTCCCATTTTACAAGGGAAACATATAGAGGATTGGGGATTAGATGATCCAACTGGAAAGTCAGATGAAGAATTTATTAGAACTGCTAAGATTATTGAAGAAAAAGTTAAGAATTTAGCTAAGAGAATAGAAAATAAGGAGATTAAATTATAGGAGGTTTAGCTTATGGGTAATAATAAAGAAAGTAGTGGAAAAGGATTAGGAGTATTTGAAAGATACTTAACCCTATGGGTTGCCCTTTGTATTGTAATAGGAATATTAGTTGGTCAATTTTTGCCTATTATACCTAATACACTAAATAAGTTTGAATATTATAATGTGTCAATACCAGTGGCTATACTTATATGGTTAATGATATATCCTATGATGTTAAAGATTGATTTTGGAAGTATAATTAACGCTACTAGAAAACCAAAGGGCCTTATAGTTACTTGTGTGACTAACTGGCTTATAAAGCCTTTCACAATGTATGCTATATCAGCTTTTTTCTTCTTTGTAGTTTTTAAGGAGATAATAGCACCAGAACTTGCTAAGGAGTATTTAGCTGGGGCTGTGCTTTTAGGAGCTGCTCCATGTACAGCTATGGTTTTTGTATGGAGTCACTTAACTAAGGGAGATCCTTCATATACTTTAGTTCAGGTAGCAGTCAATGACTTGATTATTTTAATTGCCTTTGCTCCTATTGTAGCTTTTTTACTAGGAGTTGGGGATGTAGCTGTACCTATTGAAACTCTTGTATTATCAACGGTTTTATTTGTAGTAATACCATTAGCTCTAGGATTTATAACTAGAATATTAATAATTAAAAATAGAGGAATAGATTATTTTAACAATGTATTTTTAAAGAAGTTTGATAATGTGACTATAATAGGATTATTACTAACTTTGATTATACTATTCTCCTTCCAAGGTGATACTATTTTAAATAATCCTCTTCATATAGTACTAATTGCAGTACCATTAATTATTCAAACATTCCTTATATTTGCAATAGCTTATCTGTGGGCAAAACTTTGGAAGTTGCCACATTCTATAGCAGCACCAGCAGGAATGATTGGAGCAAGTAACTTTTTTGAATTAGCAGTAGCTGTTGCTATATCATTATTTGGATTACAATCAGGAGCTGCATTAACTACGGTGGTAGGTGTATTAGTAGAGGTACCTGTTATGCTAACACTTGTTAGAATAGCTAATAATAGCAGAGGATGGTTTACTAAATGTAAGGAATAGCTTATTTTTCAAATCTTAATAAATAAGTAATAAATTTGTAAGCTTTAAGTAATAAATATTAAGCCCATTAGATTTAAAATAAGTATATGAACTTAAGGAGAGGATCTTATGGGAAAAAAGAAAAAGGTTAGAAAAGCAAGAAGAGCTATATTGAAATTACTAGTAATAGTTATATTAGGTATGTGCACTACAAATTATTTAATCAATAAATTTCATTTGAAATCAGCGGGATATTTTATTATTAATGATTATGATAAAGTAGTAGTAAATAAAAATTATGTTTTAACATCAGATTATAAGCCAAAGGATTTAGTTTCAGTAAATATAGAATTCTTACCAGAATCCACAGAAGAAGAAAGATATATGACAAAGGAATCTGCTAAGGCTGTAGAGGAGCTAGTTGATGCGGCTTTAAAGGATGGAGTATACTTATATGGTTTATCAGGCTATAGATCTTATGAAACACAAAAAAACTTATATGAATATAATGTGAAAACTCAAGGTGAATCCTATACAGATAAATATGTAGCAAAGCCTGGAGCAAGTGAGCATCAACTAGGAGAGGCTATGGATTTAGCAACTAGTTCTGGATGGATATCTGAAGGATGTCCAGAAGCTAATTGGATAGCTAATAATGCATATAAATATGGATTTATAGTAAGGTATGAGTCGGGAAAAGAAGACATAACAGGATATAATTATGAACCTTGGCATGTGAGATATGTGGGTAATGAAATGGCAGAAAAGATTTATAATGATAGAATAACATTAGAAGAATTTGCTGAAATTAATTAAATAATATATAAACAATTTTATAACATTGAAGAAGCCAAGTTATATAAGGTAATATAGCTTGGCTTTTGCATTTAACATTATATTATATATTTTATAACTTTATTATTAAATATAGAGTCAATTTCTGAACTAAAAAATTCTTTCATCTCTTCTAGCTGTTCTTTTGTATATACATATTTGCCATATCCAAATTGCCCATATTTATATTTTCTTTCTTCGTCAACCATAGGGAGTGTTGTTTCAGGAAAAACTTCTAAAATTATATTTTTAGCTCTAGGAGTATACCTATGAGATATTATTTCAAAGGTAACAGGAGTAGTTAAGTTTTCAGGAAGCTTATCCTTAAGGTTTAATAAAAGTTGTTTATAATCGTTTTTCCAACCTTCATAAAGAAATACTGGCGCAATAATAAAACCTATAGGATAACCAGCATTAGCCACCTTTATACTAGCTTCTATTCTTTTATCTATAGAAGCGGCTCTATTTTCAAAGTCACTGATTACTTTATCTGTATTTAAAGTAAATCTAATTTCTGTATGCCCCTTGTGATCTATATTTAATAGACTATCCACATCATTAAACTTTGTAACAAAACGAAATAGTCCATGATCGCTATTAGCAAAGAATTCTATAGCTTTTTTTAAACTATTAGTATAAGGTTCTATAGGTATAGGATCAGAGGTGGCAGAACCTTCAAATAAAGTTTTGGAAGGTAATCTTTCTTTAATATATTCATTTGCTTGATTTAGGATATCATCTATATTTACATTGATCTTTATATAAGGTTTATCGCCTAGATTTGTATTTAGATAGCAATACTGACAATGGGCAATACAACCAGACACTAGGGGTAACTGCCAATTAGCAGAGGGTTTACAGGATTGAAATTTACTTCCTTTTTTTATACCCACAACTAGGGTATTCTTACCTTCACGATAAAAGCTATACAAGTTTTCACCAGGAATTCGTTCTTTAATCTTATTAGAAGTTAATTTTATTATTTCTATATTTTTATTATCCTTAAAAGTGTTATAAATATTTTTGCCTATTTCATAATCCAAGGATCCTTTTTCAAATAATATTCTTTTAGGAATAAACATTTAGTTCTTTAGTAGAAGCAATGGACTTCAAACTAAAGGTCACCTCCTTTATATTTAATAGGAATATTCTTTACATATATTATAATATTATGTGTAATAGATGAATGTTTTAATTTAGATCATATGGTATAATGGGTATAATTTACAATGATGCATAAATAGTTATCTAA
The DNA here is from genome assembly GCF_039521425.1 of Clostridium subterminale. Classification (NCBI taxonomy): domain Bacteria; kingdom Bacillati; phylum Bacillota; class Clostridia; order Eubacteriales; family Clostridiaceae; genus Clostridium; species Clostridium subterminale. The sequence goes on along the minus strand of NZ_BAAACI010000007.1, from coordinate 151,180 downwards.
AGGTAATTAAAAAACATAGAAAAATAGTTTTATAATAAAGGGGGTCATATTATTGCATATTAAAACTTGGGTAAATGGATGGAAAAATTCTATAAAAGATTCAGTAAAAAGATTTCCTATACCCATATTTTTATCTATAGTTGCAGTTATAACTTTAATCTATATGGGAGAAAGTATTGGAAGTGACGAGGAATTAAGACGTGTTGTGATGACTTTAGTACTTGGTATTCCAGTATATATTTGTATTGAATTATATTTTGAAATAAGAAATAAATCTAATGAGAAGTTTAAATATTTAATTTATATTATTGCAACTATTTGTTTAGTAGTCTACGGATATTTTTGTCTTGAAGATTTAAATATGGTTGAGATAACTAGATATGTTGGTCTTATTATTATATTTTCTACAGGGTTCTTTTTCACTCCATATATTGGGGATAGTGGAAAAAGTGGAAATTTCGAGATGTATGTAATAAAGGTTTTAGGAAGATTTTTTACAACAGTCTTATATTCTATAGTTTTATATTTAGGATTAGTAGCAATATTATTTACCGTAGATTATCTTTTAGGAATAGAAGTTAAATATGAGATATATTATTATACATGGCTTATAGTTGTAGGAGTTTTTGCACAGTGCTTCTTTCTTGGAGGAATCCCAGAAAAGGAAGAAGTTATAAAGGTTGAAAAGTATCCAAAGGTATTTAAGATATTAATGATTCATATAATTATACCATTAATTTCCATATACACAATAATCTTATATATATATTTTGCTAAGATAATTATTACTAGACAGTGGCCTGAGGGATTAGTTTCTCATTTAGTATTATGGTATGGAGTAATATCAGCAGGAACCTTGTTTTTAACTTCACCAGTAAAGGAAAATAGTCCTTGGGTAAGCAAGTTTGTAAAGGTGTTTCCAAAAGCAATACTTCCTCTTATAGTACTTATGTTTGTTTCTATGGGAATAAGAGTTAATGCCTATGGAATAACTGAAAATAGATATTTTGTTTTAGCACTAGGGATTTGGGTCTTTGGAATAATGATATACTACTCAATAATTAAGAAAGTAAAAAATATTATACTCCCAATATCTTTTGCTATAATTACTTTTATATCAATTTGTGGACCTTTGAGTAGTTATAGTTTATCTAAGTATAGTCAAAATAAAAGATTTGAAAAGTTCCTTATAAAAAATAATATGATTGAAAATGGTAAAATAGTTAAAGCTATAGAGCCAGTTTCTAAAGATGATCAAATAGAGCTCAATAGTATTTTGGATTATTTTAATAGAAAACATGAATTAAAGGATATTAAATATTTGCCAGAAAATTTTACTATAAGTGATACAGAGAGGGTACTAGGAATAACTTATTCTAATTTTAATTATGAAAGTAGATATGAACATTTTTATTTTACAAGTGAAGAAATATCAGAGCCTATAGAAATAAAGGACTATGATTACCTTTTCAACATTATAAGTTATCAAAGTGCTGATAATAAGAATTCTTATGGAATTACAGTTGACTATAATAAAGCATCTAATGAACTTAAGATATTAGAAAAAGGTAAACAGATATATAATAAAAATTTAAATGAGTATTTTAATAAGATAATAGATAAATATGGTGTTAATAAAACAAACTCCATACCTGTAGAAGATATGCAATTTGAAGATGAAACAGATAAAGTTAAAGTCAAAATAAAAATTGATAACTTTTCTGGCCGTAAGGATTTAAATTATGACCATATAGAGTCTACAGAAATTCAATTTTCCGTATTGGTAAAGATAAAGTAGAAAATCAATAAATTTATGTAAGAATAATTTGCCTACTAAATTGAAACAATAATACAAAAATAAACTTTAGGAGGCGTTTTTATGACTAAATTAAAATGTGATGCATGTAGTTGTGCATATAATAATGATTATTATTGTTGTATTGATTCTATTCAAGTAGGTGGAAGAGAAGCTACTCATAAATCATCTACTTGTTGTGATAGCTTTGCAGAGAAAAGTGGAGCTATGTCAAACAGTAATCAAACACCTAATCCAGAAATGATAGTAGGGTGTGAAGCTACTAATTGTGTTTACAATGAAAATCATGAATGTGATGCTTCAGAAATTTCTATTTCTGGAGATCATGCATGTAAACCTAGAGAAACAGAGTGTGCTACATTTCATTGTAAATAAAAATACTATAAGTAAATACAATAAGTCAAGATAAAGAATAAGCTACTACTATGAAAGTTTCTGATTAAATTCAGTTAAATTTTATAGTAGTAGCTTTTTACGTATATTAGTATTTAAACAGTGGAACATATATATAAGAAAAAAAGAGATATTGTAATAATTTGCCCATTGATATATGATTAGGTAAAGATGATTAACATTAAATTGAAAAATATAAAATATTTTTACAATAATTTATAGGATAAATTAAGGAGGAATGGGTTTGAAAAAGGAAATTAAAGATTACATTATAATAACTTTTGGATTAGTTTTAATAGCTATAGGTATTCATTTTTTCCTAGTCCCACACAACTTAGCAGCTGGGGGACTAACAGGGCTTGCTATGGTAATAAACCATTACATTCCTAGCCTCAGTATTGGTGTTATAATGTTTATAGGAAATATATTTTTCTTTGTCATAGGTTTTATTTTTATTGGAAAGGCTTTTGGAACAAAAACCATATATTCTAGTCTTATGCTTTCAGTAATAATATCTATTTTAGAAAAAATAGTACCTATTAATAAGCCTATTTCACAGGATATACTTATAAATTTAATTTTTGGTATACTAATCGGAGCTATAGGTATGGCTATAGTGTTTAATAGGAATGCATCAACAGGAGGAACGGATATACCTGCTAAAATATTAAACAAATATGTTCATCTAGAAATAGGAAAAGGGCTTTTAATTATAGATTTTATTATAACCTTACTTGCAGTGATAGCCTTTGGAGCTACTACAGGAATGTATGCTTTACTTGGAGTTATAATAAATGGCTCCATGGTAGACTTTGTTATAGATGGACTTAATATAACTAAAAGGATAGAAATAATGAGCTCTAAAACTGAAGAAATAAGAAAATTTATTATTGAAGAGCTAGGTAGAAGTGCTACTATTTATCGAGCTGTAGGAGCATATAACTTAGAAAAAAGCGATGTTTTGGTAACCGTAATGGGTAAAAAAGAGTTTATTAAGCTTAGAAATTTTATAAAAGAAGTGGATCCACACGCTTTCATTATAACTCATAATGTCCATGAGGTATTAGGGGAAGGCTTTGGCAATATATTAGAATAGTTATATAATCAGTAAATTTCAGTTAAGAGATTTACTGATTTTTTATTATATTTCTACTATACAGTGAAAAGTAGGTGAATTTTAATTATTTTCGATATAAGAGTTGGTATAAATATTGAAAATATATAAAAGTTATCATATTATGTATGTAATTAGATTTTAATACATATTATATTAATGATAAAAGGGGTATTTAGGGGGATGTATAAAGATAAATATTATTCATTAGCCTTAGAATTTCACCAGGGTAGCTTTGGAGCGTATACTATAGACAGTAGTGGGGTAAATGGGGAATATGAAACTTATACCATAGAAGAAGGAAATCCTTGCTTATTTTCTAATTTATTTAATCTAACAGAAATACCGAATAGTTTTATAGATTTTAAGTCTTCAGCACAAGATAAGAAGGCTAAAAAAATATTATCATCTTCAACGCTAATGCATAACATTATTTTTTATAATGGATATGAAGAAGAATATTACACAAATTTAAAGCCTATGGATGCCTTTGATGGGTTAATATTTATTAGAGATACTAATGCTATAAGTAAATTAAAATAAATGATTAAACAAAAAAATAGATGTACAGCTTGTACATCTATTTTTTATTTGAATTAGTCTTGAACTGGAGCACCAACTGGGCATGCACTAGCACAAGCACCACATTCGATACAAGAATCAGCATCGATAACGTATAATCCATCTCCTGCACTTATGCAGCTTACTGGGCATTCAGCTTCGCAAGCACCACATGAGATACAAGTATCTGCTATTTTATAAGCCATGAAAAAAACCCCCTTTACTATTAAATCATGATTATCATACCATATTATGATATAATAATAAAGAGTAAATATATTTAAATATATTAAAATACATAAGAAATAAATAAGTTTTATAGTTAATAAATGAATTAATTAAAGTAAATGTAAAATATATTAACATTTATTTAAATTAATTCATTTTATAGATATAGAACTAGTGTTATAAAAGAACAAATGTTAAAATAACTACAATAGAAGTTAAAGAAATTTTATGAGGTATGAAAATGAAACTAAATGGAAAAGTGGTAGTAATTACAGGAGGAACAAGAGGTATTGGTAAGGGAATAGCTTTAGAATTTGCTAAAGAAGGAGCAACATTAGTGCTTAACTATTTTAATGATGATGAAAGCGCTAAGGAGACTTTAAATGAAATTAGGTCTATGGGAAACTATTGTATTTTATTTAAAGGAGATGTAAGTAATTATAACTTTTCTAAGGAATTAATAGAGTATACCATAGAGAAATTGGGAAAAGTAGATGTATTAGTAAATAATGCAGCTGTTTCTAAAATAGGATTATTTATGGATGAGTCGGAAGAAGATTTTGATAAAATTATGTCTGTAAATTTTAAGTCAGTATTTAATACTACAAACTCTGTAGTTAATCATATGATTTCAAAACAAGAAGGTAGCATAATTAATATATCATCAGTTTGGGGAGGTGAAGGAGCTGCCTGTGAAGTTTTATATTCTGCATCAAAGGGAGCTATAAATTCTTTTACAAAGGCTTTAGCTAAGGAACTGGCATTAAGTAATATAAGAGTAAATGCCATAGCACCAGGTGTTATTGAAACTAAGATGAACATGTGGATGCAAGAGGAAGAAAGATTAGAATTAACAGAGGAAATACCCATGGGGAGATTTGGAAGTGTTTTAGAAGTGGGAAGAGCTGCTGTTTTTTTAGCTAGTAAGGATAGTAGCTATATTACGGGAGAAATACTAAATGTAAATGGTGGCTTTTAAATTTAACATTTAAAATAGGTAATAAATGTTCCAATTGCATATTATAATGATAATTAAATTCATACATATAGAAAGGAATTAGAATTTATGAATAGTGTTGAGATGAAAACATTAATAAAAGTTATATTTGTATGTGTACTTTTATTTATATTTTCCCCATTGATTTTTGGAGTTTTAGGAATTGTATTTAAAGGAATCTTATGGCTTATTCTAGGGATTGTAATTATAATTACTCTTAGTATAATGTATTTAAAATATAAGGTTAAAAAGGAAACAAATAAATTTTATTCTTCTCAAGAAAATGTAAGACCACAAGGTAGCCATAGTGACAATGTAACTTCAGAATCAGAATCCTATATAGACTATAGTGATTCTACAATTGTAGATGTGGAAGAGTATGAAGAAAGTGATAGTAAGGAAGAATAATTAAAGATAAAACTTTAATACATGATAAAATAAATAATTAATAACAAGAAGCACCGATAATAATTTATTTTACTATTGGTGCTTTTGTACATTAGAGGTGGATATAATGAAGAAAATATTATTAATTGAAGATGAAGAACATATAAGAAAATTTGTAAAGATAAGCCTTAAGAGAGAGGGGTTTGAGGTAGTAGAAGCAGAAACCGGAGAGCTTGGTATTGAAGAAGTTGCAAAGGAGAGTCCTGATATTGTAATACTTGATATAATGCTTCCTGGAATTGATGGATATAAAGTGTGTGAAATTTTAAAGAAAAATTATCCACAGATGGGAATAATAATGCTGACAGCAAGGGCACAAGATGGGGATAAAATTATGGGATTGGAATTTGGAGCCGACCATTATATTATAAAGCCATTTAATCCTTTAGAGCTTATAGCTATTATCAAATCATTACATAGAAGAATGGAACTAGGAAATAGTCTTAAGAGCAAGGAAATTATATCTGGAGCTTTTAAAATAGATTTAGATAGTAAGGTATTATACAAAGATGAAGAAGAGATAGTATTAACACCTAAGGAATATATGCTTATGAAGATATTTATGGAGAATCCTAATAAAGCATTTAGTAGAGATGAACTTCTCGATATGGTATGGGGCTATAATTATATAGGAGAAAATAAAATTATTGATGTAAATATAAGACGTATTAGAAGTAAGATTGAAGGTAATTCATCTAAACCTAAATATATTGAAACTGTATGGGGAACAGGATATAAGTGGAGGGAAGACTAAGTGAAATCCATAAAAACTAAAATATCTAGTAGCAATATAATTGTTATAGTTATAACTGTTTTAATAGTTCAAATCATGATTTACATAGCTGTAAAAGGATACTACTATAGTAATCTAAAGGATACTATATATGGACAAATTAAGATATCATCAGATTTTTATAATACATATATGTCCTCAAATACTGTAAAAGAAAATATCTTTAATGATAATGATACCTTTTGGAGTAATACGGACTGTAGAGTTCAAATAATAGACTTAGAAGGCAATGTTATTATGGACTCTTTGGGATATATCTCTAAGGAGAAAATATTAACTAAAGAGGTTAAGTCAGCATTTGTTGGTAATACACAGGGAGAAGCTACAACATATCAAAATGCAAATAAAAATGAGAAAATTATAAGTGTGGCATATCCACTTCTTTTTGATAAAGATGTGGATGGCGTATTGAGATTTAGTGCTTCTACTGAAGGTATAGATAAAAGTATAAGAGAAATATTATTTATAATAATTCTCTTGGGAGTGTTAGTAATTTTCATTTCTTCTACTATAAGCTTATTTATTTCTAATAGCATAATGAAGCCTTTAAAACTAGTTTGTGTAGGAGCTGAAAAAATGGCTAAGGGTAACTTCAATGAGAGTATACCTAATTATTCTAAAGATGAGATAGGAAGTTTAGCTGATACTCTAAACTATATGTCTGAGGAGATACTAAAAAACGAAAGGCTAAAGAATGAATTTATATCATCGGTATCCCATGAACTTAGAACACCTCTAACTTCAATTAAGGGGTGGGCAATTGTACTAGAGTCCTCAGATTTAGAGGATAAAGAAGAAGTAAGAGAAGGTTTAAAAATTATAGAATCAGAGGTTGAAAGATTAACTTATTTAGTAGAAGAATTATTGGATTTTTCAAAGTTAATTTCAGGTAAGATTACTTTAAGAAAAGAAGTATTAAATATAAGTGAGTTTACTCAAGATATATTAAGACAATTAGGGCCTAAATTACTGTCTAGAGGAATAGAAGTAGTATTTGAAGACCTACAGGTTAAACCTATAGAAGTTGACAAAAATAGAATGAAACAAGTTTTAATAAATATTTTAGATAATGCTATAAAATTTTCACCTAATGACTCGAAAATAATAATTAGTGTAATGGAGGATAATAAATATTTAACTATATCAATTAAAGATCATGGTTATGGAATTTCCAAAGAAGATTTACCTCATGTAAAAGAAAAGTTTTATAAGGGAAGAAATATAAATGCAAGTAATGGTATAGGACTTTCCATATGTGATGAGATCATAACTCAGCATGAGGGAATTCTAGAAATAAAGAGTGGACTACAAAAGGGGACAGAGGTTATTATAATGTTACCTAAAGGAGAAATGGAATGAAAAGATTATTAAGCATAATGGTAACTTTTGTGTTAGCAATTGTCCTTACGGGATGTAATAAATTTAATATAGAAGTAAGAAAACCTAATAGTGATCCTATTCTAAATGGACAATGGAAGGTTCAAAGCTATGTAGGAGTTACAGAGGATGAAGTAGAGAATTGTAATTTAGTAGGCAGCATAGTTAGTTTTAGTAATAAAGAAGTATATATGTTTGATAAAGCATATAAGAAAATAACCTATAAAGCAAAGGTAGTAGATGGCAAAGAATACATTTATAATACTATAGGATTTATACCTGACTATCTAAAGGATAGCAAAGATATAGAGGTAGTTACTATATCTTCTGAGAATATATATTTAAAGGAAGTTATGGTTGTAGATGGAGGAATATTAATAATACAAGATGATGTTCTACTCTATCTTGAGAAGATAGATGATAATCCTATGAGTAATATTAAGCAGAAAGTAGACAGGGAAGAAGTAGTAAGTGACGAAAAAATTAGTAGTGGAGTATTAATAGGACTTAAAGATAAAACAGATGAAGGCTTTAGTTATAGAACTCTTTGGATAGCCTATGATGGAGAAAAAATATCTAGCCAAGAGGTGCCCTTTTTACTTCTGCCACGCACAAATGGATTTTTTAAGGTTCTAGTTAATAGAACTAATAATGAAATGAGCTATAAAGATAATATAGAATTTATATTTTTAAATTCTAGCCCTTCTGAAAAGCAATCTACTATAAAAGTGGATAAGGAATCAAATATAAGTATATCAAAGGAAATAACCTTCATAGGAAATGATTATATAAGTATTAGAACTAAAGAAGAAGGTGAGGGAGATAAGTTAGAAAACTTAGGAACCTATTTAATTGATACTATGAATACAGCTGGAAAAGGAGCTGTATCCCTAGGAAATATTAGTGAACAGAGAAATATAACCAAATTTAATAATGAATCACAGGGGCTTTTTATAGAGAATATAAATACATTTACTAATGTTTCTATTAAGAGAAATCAAGGTAGGTGGGGATTTTATACTATAAATAGTAATAAGGATAATGAAAGTAGTAAAAATAATATAGATATACCTTTGAAGGTGTCAAAAAATGTGGCTAGGTATGATAGACTATTTACATCATGGCAAGGGATAAAAAATCAAGTACCGTCGGCAGTAGATGCTATATCATCTCCTAATAAGAATATGGCTATTATAAAAACAAAATCAAGTTTATATGCATATAAAATAGTGGATGGAAAGATGAGTGAATCACCAGAGCTAACAATTTCTTTGAATGATGATGAAGAGATAGTTATGGCAGAATGGGCCATGGCAGAATATGTAGGATTTTGGACAGAACAAGTGAATTCATTACTTAAGTCAAGTAAATAGTGTAGTATATAAACCAAGTAAAAGCCAGGCAATAATTTGCCTGGCTTTTTAGTTATCTTATATAATTTTAGCTACATCCAGTGGTTGTTCCACAATCTTGGCAAACCTTACATGTACCATTTCTCACTAAGTTTGTGCTTGAACAGTTTGAACAAACCTCAGAGTAAATACGCTCACCTTTGATTTCTGATTTTCCATGTCCAATAGAAGTAGTGGATACTTCATTGTGTTGGATTGTGGCTTTTACCACATCCTCTGGATTAGGCTTAATTTGGCAACGAGAATAGTCACCAAGCTCAATATCTATAACCTTACTAATTAAGTCAGAGATAGAGCTAACATGCTTAATATAAGGATGTTTTTGAACAAATCCATAAGGCTCATATTTTTGACCTCTAAGCATTTTAGCGATATCTGCTGCAGGAACATGATATTGCAGCATTACAGAAATAGATTTAGAAAGAGAATTCAATAGTCCAGTTATTATAGTTCCTTCTCTATCAGTTGTTATATAGATTTCAGAAATTTCTCCATTTGTTCTTCTATTAACTGTAGTATATATTTTGACATCATCTATTTGAGCAGGATGAGTAGTCCCAAATCTAATACCAATAGGTTTTTCACGAGTAAATACAGTAGATGCAGGACCTTGTTTTTGTAGTTCTTTAGCTTTAGATAAAAGCTCTTGATAAGTAAGTTTTTCTAAATCTGCATCATTTTCTTCTTCTAAAACTGTATTTAAAGGTTGACTAGCTTTGCATCCATCTCTATATAGAGATATTCCTTTTACTCCAAGGTTCCAAGAATCAAGAACAACCTTTTTAAAGTCATCTACAGTAGCTGTTTTAGGTAGGTTTACTGTCTTAGAAACTGAACCAGATATCAGAGGTGTGATGGCAGCCATCATTAGAACGTGTCCCATAGGCTTAATATATCTCTCACCACTTCCACATTTGTTTGCTGTATCAAAAATGTGAAGATGTTCTTCTTTAAGATGAGGAGCTCCTTCAATCTTACCATCTATAATTTTTTCATACTCATATCCATTTTCATTAATCATTTCTTTTCTAAGAATATAATCTACTATGTCTTTAATTTCATCTTGTGAATATCCAAGATTATCAAGAGCATCTTCTATAATTGGATTTACTATAGTCATAAATCCACCACCAGATAATTTTTTATACACAAAGTGGGAGAAGTATGGCTCAATGGAAGTGGCGCCACAATCCATAGCAAAAGAAATTGTTCCAGTTGGAGCTATTACAGATACTTGAGCATTTCTATATCCAAACTTTTCACCATACTCTACAGCTTCTTGCCAAAGAGTTTTTAAAAGTTCAGAAAGCTCAGCATTACCTTCTGCCTTAAGAATTTCATGATTAACTTTCACAGGGGTATAGTGAAGGTCTTCGTATTCACTATCTATAGCTCCTGCAACCCTTCCATGGTTTCTTATTACTCTAAGCATTGCATCTTTATTAATATCATATTTTTCGAATGGTCCTACTTTTTCAGCCATAAGGGCAGAAGTAACATAAGAAGCTCCAGTAAGCACTCCTATTAGAGAAGCTGTTAATTGTCTAGCTTCTTCTGAATCGTAAGCATAACCCATTACCATAAGCAGAGAGGCTAAGTTTGCAATTCCCAGACCTGTTGTTCTGAACATATATGTTTTTCTTGCAATATCTTCTGTTGGGAATTGACCCCAGTGAACAGAGGATTCAAGCATAAGTTGTAGTAAAGATACCATATGAACATATCCATCTAAATCAAATACTTTACTGTCTTTGTTATAGAATTTATATATGTTAATTGAAGCTAAGTTACAAGATGTATCATCTAAGAAAGCATATTCACCACATGGATTAGTAGAATTTAATCTATTATGCTTTGCACCGAAGTGTCCATCTTCACCGCCAGGACATGTATGCCAAGCATTGAAGGTGTCATCAAATTGAGGTGCTGGGTCAGCACATTGCCATGAAGCTAAGTTGAATTCATCCCATAACTCACTGACTTTAACATCTTTATTAATTTTTTCATCTATTCTTCCCTTTAAAGTTATTACTTCATCTGGGTTTTCAGATAGATTTTCAACTTTTTTCATAAATTCATCGCTGAATCTTATAGAGTTATTACCGTTTTGACCAGATACAGTTTCATAAGCCTCCCCTTCAAAGGAAGCATCATATCCCATCTTACCTAAAGCACGTACCTTATCTTCTTCTCTAGCCTTCCAGTTTATAAATTCTCTAATTTCTGGGTGATCTATATCAAGGCAAACCATTTTAGCTGCACGTCTTGTAGTTCCACCAGATTTTATAGTTCCAGCGTTTCTATCAAAGCCCTTTAAAAAGCTCATAACTCCTGAAGAAATTCCACCAGCTGAAAGCTTCTCGTCTTTAGCTCTAAGAGTTGAGTAGTTGGTTCCACATCCTGAGCCACCTTTAAATAGTTTAGTTTCAGTTACATATTGCTCAGAAATTGAGTGAGGTCCTAGAAGTTTATCTTGTATAGATAAAATAAAGCAAGCAGAAGCTTGAGTTCTAGTATAGTTATCTACACTTTTAATAACTTTTTTTAAGTTCTCATCATAATAAAAATGACCTTGATGTTCACCAGTTATACCATAAGAAAGCTTTAATCCAGTATTAAACCATTGGGGTGAGTTTGGTGCATACATTTGATTTAAGAAACAATAAACTAATTCATCATATAGTATTGTAAACTCCTCATCAGTAGTTATTAAATCTTCATCCTTTAGAGATTCACACCAAAAATTAACTAATCTATGTGCCACCATTTTAAGACTATTTTCATAACCTAATTCATTAGGTACTAGAGCTCTTTTGAAATATTTAGAAGCAATTATATCACAAGCATTTTGTGAATAGTGAATTGGAAATTCTAAGTCCTTCATATCAACAAGAATTGTACCTTTTTTATAGTCTTTTAAAATTACATCAACTTTTTTCCACTGGAATAAATCGTATACTGTCAAATCTTTATTAGTCTCTAACTCTTTTGTGTAGTATCTTTTTACTATATTGCTAATACTCTTCATTATAAAAGCTAATCACATTGTTATGATTAGCAAGTCACCCCCTAAATACTCCATATACTATATATTGTGTTCGAAATGTGCTTCAGCACTATATGTTGTATTATATTATAAAAAAATTTTTCATACAACTATTGAAATTTCCATTAAACTGTGCTTGTTGATACCTGAAACTAGCCTTAAATTAAGTAGATTTCAGTACCTTAACCACTTTAACTGATTACCTAATAAAATTTTATGACAAAGTTATAAAATTTATTACAATTTAATATAATTTCATAATACATATAAAAAAATAAATACATAATTCAGTAATTACTTGATGAATAATAGAAAAAAATAAAATATTACACAATAGACTTTTAAATTATGGTATCATTACTTTATATAAAAAGATAATAATTATTGTTAAGTTCATATAAATTTATAAATTATATTTTTATATAATTTTAGGGGATTTTAAAAATTAAAGTTAAGATTATAGAAATTTAAAGTACAAAGGATGGGATTAAAAATGATAAAAGCACTTAAAGGAAATGCACCAATTATAGATGAAACATGTTTTATAGCAGAAAATGCAACGGTAATAGGAGATGTGACTATAGGAGAAAATACTAATGTATGGTATAGCGCAGTAATTAGAAGTGATATGGATACCACGACTATAGGAAAAAATACTAATATTCAAGAGAATTCTACTGTACATAACGATTTTGGAATATCAACTACTATAGGAGATAATGTAACTATAGGTCATAACTGTATAATTCATGGATGTAATGTAGGAAATAATGTGTTAGTAGGAATGGGATCAATAATATTAAATGGAGCTGAAATTGGGGATAATACAATTATAGGAGCAGGAAGCCTTGTAACCCAAAATAAAAATATTCCAAGTGGAGTATTATGTATAGGAAGCCCAGCTAAGGTGGTAAGGGAGTTAACAGAAGAAGAAATTAAATCTATAAAATCTTCAGCTGAGCATTATGTAGATATGGGAAGAGAGCATAAAAAAATTCAAGAGTAAAAGAGTACCTCTGAAATAATAAAATTATGCTAGGAGAGATATATTTGATAAAGTTAGATGTAATGAAAAAAATGACTACAGAAGAAAAATATAAATACATGTTAATCCTCTTAGAAGGCCAGCTAAGTTCAGAGAAAGACATATATGCAAATATTTCTAATGCTTCTGCTATTATATATGCTATTTTTGATAAATTAAACTGGAGTGGATTTTACTTTGTAAGAAATGAAGAGCTTGTTCTAGGACCATTTCAAGGTCTACCAGCTTGCAATAGAATAGCTATAGGAAAAGGTGTATGTGGAACAGCGGTAGCAACTAAGGAAATTCAAAGAATAGATAATGTTCATGATTTTCCGGGACATATTGCATGTGATTCTGCATCAAACTCTGAAATAGTAATTCCAATAATAAAAAATGATGTAGTTTATGGAGTACTTGATATAGATAGTTATGAATTTAACACATTTACGGAATTAGAAGAGAAATATTTAATAAAATTTGTAGATAAGCTTAATAAATATGTTGATTGGAGTCAATTATAAATATAAGCAAAGCTTTTAAAGGAGATAGGAGAAAATAAATGATAGAATTAGGAAAGATTAATACCCTTAAAGTATCAAGAAGTTGTGAATTTGGATATTATTTAGATGCAGAGGGAAAAACAACTTCTGAAGACATACTAATACCAAGTGGTAATATAATAGGAGAAATAGCAGTAGATGATGAGGTAGATGTATTTCTATACAGAGATTCTAAGGATAGACCAATAGCTACTATGAAGCCAGTAGAAGCACAGGTAGGAGATTTAGCTTATTTAAAAGTAGTAGATAAAACTGGAATAGGATACTTTGTTAGCATAGGTATAGAAAGAGATGTATTAGTTCCATTTAGAGAAGCACCCTTTGAATTAGAAGTAGATAAAAAATATTTATTTTATCTATATGTAGATAAAACCAATAGAATAGCTGCAACAACTAGGGTAGACAGATACTTACATGATACAACTCACTATAATGTTGGAGAAGAAGTAGAAGGTGTGGTGTATGGAAAGCACTCTAATGGAAATTTAGTTGTAGCTATAGACAATACATTCAGAGGAATAATATTAAAAAGTGAATGTTATGATGATATTTCCATTGGTGATAAAATAAAGGCTAGAGTAAAGAAATACTTTGATGATGGTAAAATACAAATCACCACAAGAAAACCTCGTCTTGAAGAGATGGGAGACCTAGAGGAGGTTATTCTTAGCTACTTAAAGAAAAACCAAGGTTCAATGAAATTCAATGATAAGACTAGTCCAGATGATATAAAGAAATATTTTAAGGCTAGCAAGAATGCATTTAAAAGATCTTTAGGTGCACTGATGAAAAAAGGACTTATAGAGCAAGATGAAAATGGTACTAGGTTAAAGCAAAAAATATAATTAAAGTTAAAAGCTATCTCAGAATAATTTTGAGATAGCTTTTTTAAGCGATATAAATGCTTATTGAATAACAATAAATATTTATTGACGTGAAAAGTTTCTTGTGATAAGCTTTGGTTAGAGGTGATAAATTTGAAAAATATGTTATTTAGAAAGATACTTTATATTGTATCAGTTTTATCGGTAGTTATAACTATAATAGCTGGAGCTACATTGCCCAATATAGTAAATTGGTACCTTAGTAATATATCTAATGCTGGATTAGATATAGGGGGAGGAGTTAAAATATTCTTATATATAACTTATATACCCTTTTTATTAATACTTATATCAGTAATGAAATTAAGTGGAAAGCTATTAAAAGGAAGTCCCTTTTGTAAAGATAGTATAAAGGCGCTAAAGGTGATAAGTATATGTGCATTTATAGCCTTTGTTACTTATTTAGCAGGAACAATATTCATATATAAGAATTTAATTTGTATAGTTATAACTTTTGCTACCATGATGGTATTTATCATTTCTTCAGTAGTAAGAGAACTTATAAATAATGGAATAGAACTTCAAGAAGAAAATGATCTTACTATATAAGGAAGGTGGATTAATTGATAATTGTTAACGTAGATGTAATGATGGCAAAGAGAAAGATGAGTGCTACTGAACTTTCAGAAAAAGTTGGAATAACCATGGCTAACTTATCTATTTTAAAGAATAATAAGGCAAAGGCCGTAAGATTTACTACATTAGAAGCTATATGTAAGGCTTTGGATTGCCAACCCGGTGATATATTGGAGTATAGAGAGGATGAGGAGTAGTACTTTTCATTTTAGATGGTAACAAATTAAGTATATACGAATCTTATAAGTGAATTAAGACTAAATATAAAAGGATTGGAGTTTCCAATCCTTTTTATTATATTAACTTATAAATTATTTACTCTAAAAATAGTGTCTAATTTATTATATCCAATATTATCAGGTAAAAGGTTAGAGAGTTTTGAATATGTCTCCATAGTTATGCTTGGATCAATATCCTTTAAATTTTCTAGCATTTCAGAATAAAGATTTTTAAGCTCATCAATATCATTTAGTTCCATATATATTTGTTCTAAAAGATTATAGCCTAATAGCGAATATTCATTATCAGAATATTCTTCAGCTAACTTTAATCCATATTTTATTTTAGGAATAGCGTCTATATAAGAACCTTCTTCAATGTAGAATTTAGCCATATCCATTAAGGTATTAGCAAGATTAGTTTTATCATATGATGTTCTAAAGTGTATAGCTTTATTAAAATACTTTAGAGCTACGTCACTATTGTTTTCATTTGAATAGGCTAATGCTAAATTATTATATAAATGTCCTTGGTAGATTCCTAATTTATCTTCAAAGGTATAAAGAAGTTCTTCGTATAGATTTATAGCTTGTAAAGTAGAATTTTTTCTGAGATAACAGTTAGCTTTTAAAATTGTTCCTTGAATATATAGAGTTAAATTTTTATTAATATCAATATCATCTAATAATTTATCTATATAAAGAATACAATTATCAAAATCATTTAACTTTTTATAGGTTAACGCTATATTATAAGTGCAATTATAATAATTATCTTTATCCTTATTTTCTAAGGTAAAAGAATGGCACATACATAGATATGCTAAGGCTTCTTCATAGCAAAGGGTTTTAATTTTACACTTAGCTAATTTATTATATATAAATATCATGTCATCATCTTTGGTAGGAATAGCATTATATAAGTCTAGGGTTTTAGAATAGTATATAAAAGCTTCGTTAAATAGATTTTTATCATATAAGAAATTTCCCTTTTTAACATATGCAGTAGTAAGTACATCTAGTAGGTTGTTAAATTCTCCAATATGAATTACATCATCAAGCTCATCAGAAGTTAAGTTTAACTTAAGTTTATCAGTACAATAAGTTCTAGCTTTAGTTTCTTCACTTAATATCAAATTATTCATCCCCTTATTCAAGTAAAAGAAAAATCTTTTTACTTATATTTAAGCAAAATTAATTACATTTATATATAATAGTCTATAGTAACTTAACAATTAGTGCAACAGGTGGAGATTATAAATGAAAGAAAAATGTATATAATATAATATGATGTATATCATAAAAATATAAGTGAAAATTTATCATTAAATAAAAAATAGTAATAAAATTAATTATATATAAAATCATGGTAACCCTGAAACAGGATTTAGTTATCATTATGGCATTTTACGAGCACGAAAGGATTATAACTTTATAATTATACTATGTAATTTTAAGAAAATATGCATTTTTTATATTAAAAAAGTGATTCAATTTTTGAATCACTTCTATTTTAAAAGTTTTGAATATTTTCAGCTTCACATAAAATTTCTTTAGATTTATCATATTTTCCCATTTCTATATATAGTAGAGATAGCTTTATATAGATACCTAAAACTTTAATTAAATCTGCATCTTTAAAAATTTCTATTAATATAAGATATATCCCTTCAAGTTTATTTTTATCATTTAATTTCATATAAATATCTTCCAATATACAATAGCCTCTTATTAAAAACTCTGCATCAGAATATTTTTCAGATAAAGCTATACCTTCATATAATAGTTCTATAGCTTTATCATATAAATTTTCTTTTACATATACGGAAGACATATCTATAATACTACGATTTACACGTTCAATATCATGTGTTTTTCTAAAGTTTATTGCTCTAGAAAAATAGTCAATAGATTTATCTATTTCATTTAATTCACAATAAATCAATCCTATGTTATTGTAAATCATTCCTAAATAAATCCCAATATTTTCACTAAAGTTATCTAAAATATCAAAATATATAGTTAAAGCATGTTTGTAATCTTTTTTGTTAAGATAACAATTACATTTCAAGATAATAGTAATTATATACATATCAAAATTGTTGTTAACATTACATAAATTCAGCAACTCATCTATATATATAAGAGCATTATCATATTCATCTAATTTTTTATATGAAAGAGCTATATTATATAAACAATTTCTAAGATTAGTATCGTCATTAAACTCTTTGCAATAAGAATAGGATTTAAATAAATATGAAAGGGCTTCTTCATAAGATAGAGTCATAATCTTACATTTAGAAAGCTTGATATATGTAAGAGATTTATTACTATTGTCTTTATTATCATTATAAATTTCTAGTATTTTATAGTAATATATAAAGGCAGTGTTAAAAGAATTTTCATCATATAGTAAATTTCCCTTTAATAAGTAAGATTTTAAAAGTATATCTTCTAATTTGTATTTTTCACCAATTTTTACAACCTCATCTAAATCTCTATGACCTAAGGTTGAATCTAATTTCATATTACAATAGTTTCGTGCTTCTTCTTTTTCAGGAAGAAGCAGATAATTTACATCTAAATTTATATTAGTTTCAAGTTCATCAGCCTTATTTTGCATAAACTTAAGAAAATTTGCTAAGGTTTCTCCGGTAAGATTTCTTTTATCACTTTCAACCATACTAATATAATTTCTAGAGACACCGATTTCTTCTAGTTCTACTTGTTTGATATTCAGTTGTTGTCTAAGAGCTTTTAATCTTTTTCCAGGACTTAAGAAATCCAAATCCGTCGCCTCCTTAGTTTAATAAATGCATTTAATTATAGTTTATAGGTAATTATATGTAAACGCAATGCATAATTAGTTCCAATATATGTATTATATTATTTTATTTTACTTATTATACCTTTAGTGATTTTTAGCTATATCCATAATAAAGCTTTATTATGGATATAGCTAAACTTTAGTAGTGTAAAAAATTAATTAGTCAATAATTATAAATTATGAATTTGTGTGGATACAGGAACTTGTCCTATTGGACCAGGGTCACTTTCAGAGTAAAGTGATATTCCGATACAAGTAGTTAAAGCTAGTGCACATAAAAATACTATACTTTTAGTAAGTTTAGTTTTCATAAAATCCACTCCTTTTAATATTTATATTAAGTTTTATAATTATGAACAAAATAAAATTGTGGGTTATTTTAATACACAGTGTGTCTTAAGTAAGTATTCGTTACATTGATTATAATTACTTAGAGATAATTTATATCCTTACTTAAGTTAATTACTTGTACATATGAAAATTATCATCACAGTAATTAATTATATTTTATAACATAATATGTATAATTACAAGGATAAAACATAAAAAGTAACAATAAATTTACGTCATAAATCATTTATAATTGTATAAATTTGTATATAAATGTGAAGGTTAATTGAACTATATTATAATTTAAATTTAATTGTAAATTAATGTAAAAATAACTCATAAAAGAAATGAATACAATCTTTTATGAGTTATTTAAATTTTTTATTACAATTTGTCTTTTTATTTATCTTTGATAAATAATTTAATTATCTCATTTAAAACTAAAGGTATTAAACTTAGAATTATAACAAGTCCCCAATCTGCTAAAGTTAATGGTATAACATTGAACATTTTAGCAATAGGTGGTATATATATAACAGCCATTTGTAATCCGATACCAACAAGCATTGCATAAATTAAATACATATTTGAGAACAGACCAATTTTAAATATAGATTTATCTGAACTTCTCATATTTAAAGAATGAATCAGTTGAGTTCCACTAAGAACTACAAAGGCTATAGTTTGAGCATGCATCAAAGCTTCAGGATTGTTAGCTATGTTAACAAGAGTAACTCCGGCATCTCCGTATTTATTAACTCCATAAATGAAACCTATAAGAGTTAATATACCAATTAATACACCATTAAATAAAAGGGTAAATAGAGAACCTTTAAATAAGCTATCCTTAGGATTTCTTGGTTTATACTTCATAATATCCTTATCACCAGGGTCTACACCAAGGGCAAGAGCTGGGAAGGAGTCTGTTATAAGGTTAACCCATAATATATGAGTTGCATTAAGTGGTGCAGCCCATCCAAAGAGAATACCAAAGAATAGAGTAACAATCTCACCAGCATTACAAGAAATTAAGAATATTACAGATTTTTTTATGTTATTAAAGATATTTCTACCTTCTTCAATAGCTGCTACAATAGTAGAGAAGTTATCATCTGTTAATACCATATCAGAGGCACCTTTAGCAACGTCAGTACCTGTAATACCCATAGCTACACCAATATCAGCAGCCTTTAAGGATGGAGCATCATTAACTCCGTCACCAGTCATAGATACAATATTACCTTTAGATTTAAAGGCTTTAACTATTCTAACCTTATGCTCAGGAGATACTCTAGCAAAAACTCTTAGATTTTCACATCTACTTGCAAGTTCCTCATCAGTTAAGTTATCTATGTCAGCACCACTAGCTACTTGGTTTATATCCTCTGCAATAGATAATTCCTTAGCGATAGCAAAGGCTGTATTTTTATGGTCACCAGTAATCATTATAGTTTTTATACCAGAAGTTTTACAAATTTCTATAGAGTCTTTAACTTCTAGTCTAGGAGGGTCTATCATACCAATAAGACCAATGAATGTTAAGTCTTTTTCCAACTCATCAACTTCTACATGGGTAGAGTTAACAGTTTTAAAAGCAGCACCTAGAACTCTTAAAGCATCGTCTGACATAGCTGTAGCAACTTTTAAGAAACCATTTTTAATTTCTTCAGTCATAGGTACAACTTCACCATTAATATAAGCAGAAGTACATATATTAATAAGATTATCAGTAGCACCCTTAGTCATTACATTAAATTTATCTTCATAAGAGTTTACTGTAGTCATTAGTTTTCTGTCAGAATCAAAAGGTATTTCATCAACTCTTTTATGAGTTTTATCTAACTCTTCTTTAAAAACATTAAACATATTTCCCATATCTAAAAGTGCTATTTCTGTTGGATCTCCAGTTTTTGATGTAGCCGTAGAAGTAGCATCATTACAAAGGACTATGTTTTCAAGTAAAAGTTTTTCACCATCATTATTTATGTTGAATTCCTTAACTTCTTTTAGTTTATTATCTGCAAAGTATTTAACTACTGTCATTTTATTTTGCGTTAATGTACCAGTTTTATCAGAGCAGATAATATTTACAGAGCCTAGAGTTTCTACAGAAGGTAACTTTCTAATAATAGCATTTTGCTTTATCATTCTTTGAACACCTAAAGCAAGAACTATAGTTACGATAGCTGCAAGACCTTCAGGAATAGCTGCAACAGCAAGGCTGATAGAAATCATGAACATTTCAGTAACCGCTCTACCCTGGAATAAACCTACTGCAAACATAACAGCACATATACCAATTGCAGCAATACCTAATACTTTTCCAAGTTGTTCCAGTTTCTTTTGAAGAGGTGTAAGCTCATTTTCGCCTTCATCAAGCATTTTAGCTATTTTACCAATTTCAGTTTTCATACCTGTAGCTACAGCGATACCTGTAGCTCTACCATAGGTAGCTAAGGTAGACATAAATACCATGTTCTTTTTATCACCAAGAGATACTTTTTCATCTTCAAGGATAAGATTTGCATCCTTGTCTACAGGAACAGATTCACCAGTAAGAGCAGATTCTTCTACCTTAAGGTTAGCACTTTCTATAAGACGGATATCACAAGGAATAAATCTACCTGCATCAATAATAATTACATCTCCAGGTACTACTTCCTCAGAAGGAATTTCTACTAACTCTCCATTACGCTTTACTATAGCCTTTGGTGTTGATAATTCCTTTAATGCATCAAGGGCCTTCTCGGCTTTAGACTCTTGAATCATTCCAACTGTTGCATTAACCAGAATAACAATACCGATAATAATTGCATCACTAATTTCTTTTCCTACAACTACAGATAGTATAGCTGCAACTATAAGGATATAAATTAGGATATCATTTAGTTGTGCAAAAAATAGTTGGACTTTAGTTTTCTTCTTTTTAGATGCCAGTTTATTAGATCCATACTTGGACCTAATTTCCTCAACTTGAGATGAAGTAAGACCAGTATCTGGATTGGTGTTAAACTTACCTATAACATCATCAATAGAGTCATTAAAATACATAAAATCACCTCATAATTAATAGTGTTAAGTTATACTCTAAATTTATGATTTAGCAGTAAAACTTACTTAGACTTAATAAAAGTAAAAACATTCTTTTATTAATATTTGCAAAAACTTAATTACATATGTAGGTAATGTATGTAAAAAGAAAAGACTCATATATAGCAACATTTACTATATATGAGTCTCATTATTTAATGCAAAGCCAGACTTAAAGCCAAGATGTTGACATTGCCATAGGATAATCCTACTAATTACTCCCTCATATGTAATTATAATTTATATATAATTATAAGGGATGAAGCAATAAATTACAAGATATGTTTTATTAAAATTTAGCAAACAAAAGAGGTATCATTCCATAAAATAATATACCTAAAAATGCTGCAATAACAATGATTAATATAGGATGAATTTTAGTTTTATAAAGTAGAAAACCAATAATTGTAGCTATTATTAAACTATTTAAATCTCTGTAGGATTCAAAACTAAGAGTTATAAACACAGAAATTATAAGTCCAATAAGAGCTGGTCTCATTCCTTTTAAAGCATTAGCTAATATCTTTGAATTTTTAAATTTATTAAAAAAGTAATTAGCAAAGGATATAAGAATAAAGGAGGTGGTAACAACACCTAAGGTAGCTAAAATACTGCCTAAAAATCCGCCAGTTTTATAGCCTACAAAGGTTGCAGCGTTTATAGCTATAGGACCAGGAGTCATTTGAGATATACCTATGATATCCATGAAATCAGTTTGAGATAACCAGGCATTCTTGTCCACGATCTCCTTTTGAATTAAAGGAAGCATAGCATATCCACCACCAAAGCCAAAGGTTCCAATTTTGAGAAAGGCTAAATATAGCTTTAGTAATATCATCTAATTTTCCTCCTTTGAATTTGTATCATTATCAATGTTATTATTTCTATTAATATATATTCCATAGATAGCGGCAGCAAGTATTAAATATACTGGATTTACATTCATAAATACACTAAGAATTACAGTGATTATTACAATAATTATATTAACAGCTGTTTTATCTAAAACTTTTGCCAGGCTGTTTACTCCTACTAGAACTAGAAGGGGAACAGCAGCATTGATGCCTTTAAAGATAAGTTCAATGACATAAAGATTTCTAAATTTACTAAAAGCCATAGCTATAATTACTATAATAATAAAAGAGGGAAGGGCTACACCTAAAAGTCCTAGAATAGCTCCTAGAACTCCACTAATTTTGTATCCAATGAAAGTACAGCTATTTATTGCTAAGGCTCCAGGAAAGCTTTGTGATATAGCTATTATATCTATAAATTCATCTTTGTCTATCCAATTGTTTTTATCTACAACTTCTCTTTCAATAAGTGGAATCATGGCATAACCACCACCAAAGGTAAAGGCACCTATCTTTAAGAAGGTTATAAACATATTAATTAAAGTTTTCATAATTGCCTCCTAAATTAATTTAATAAGTAAATAGTAAGAAAATATAGCTAAAATCCTTAACCTTATTTATAATATAATTAAAGGACAAGGGGGTGTTCACATGGAGATATCAAAAGTTGGAAGAAATACTCCAATACAAAGAGAAAGTAAAGTTGTAAATAACAAACAGGACTTCTCTAAAGATTTTAACTTTGCTAGAGAGCAAAAGTCAGAAGAAGATCTTAAGAAAATGCTTAAAAATATAAAATCTAAAGGCAGCAGACTTGTAATTTCAAAGTGCTATGCTGATGTTAGAGCTTATAAAAAAGAAATAAAAGAATATCTAGAGTCGGTACTTTCATTTATGTATTCTGTAAAAAAAGATATAAGCTTTTGGCAAACTCAATATTTTGTTACAGTGGAGACTATAGATAATAAACTAGAAGAACTAACACAGATGCTACTTAGTGAAGAAAGAGAAAATTTAGATATAGCTAGCACCATAGATGAAATATCAGGTCTTATTGTAGACATTTATAGATAATAATTTAGAAATTAATATTAAAATTTCTAATTATCATTATTAAGTTGTATTATAATTGAGTATGTTACATATTAAGTTAAGAACCACTGGTAATAAAAAAATCATTACCAGTGGTATTTTATTTTATATTTTTAAAACTAAAGAAATCCGTTATAGCTAGCATCTGATGGCATTCTTAAGTCTCCTCTAGGTGAAAGGCTTATAGAACCAACCTTAGGTCCATCAGGTAGAGCTGAACGCTTAAATTGTTGAGTGAAGAATCTGGTTATAAACTTGTTAAGCCATTTATTAATTACTTCATCATCATAAATACCGCTAAAAGCAACCTTAGCTAAGAATTCTATACGTTCCTTAGAAGCACCATGCTTCATGAAATGATATAGGAAGAAGTCATGAAGTTCATAAGGCCCTACAATATCTTCAGTCTTTTGAGCAATGTTTCCATCTTTGTCCTTAGGAAGTAGCTCTGGACTTACAGGAGTATCTAAAATATCAATAAGAATTTTGCTTATCTCAGGAGTGCTTTCATGGTCAGCTACATAATCTACTAAGTATCTTACAAGGGTCTTTGGAATAGAACAGTTTACAGAGTACATAGACATATGATCTCCATTATAAGTACACCATCCAAGAGCCAGCTCTGATAAATCGCCTGTTCCAATTAGTAGTCCGCCTTCTTTATTAGCAAGATCCATAAGAATCTGAGTTCTTTCTCTTGCTTGAACATTTTCATAGGTTACATCATGCTGTTCTACAGGATGACCAATATCTTTAAAATGTTGTAGGGAAGCAGGTACAATATTTATTTCTCTTAAATCGGTACCTAGGTACTTGCAAAGATCTAGTGCATTATTATAGGTTCTATCCGTAGTACCAAAACCAGGCATAGTAATTGTTACAATATTTTCTCTAGGCATTTTTAACATATCAAAGGTTTTTACTACTACTAGAAGAGCTAGAGTAGAATCAAGACCACCAGAAATGCCTATAACGGCCTTCTTTAAGCCAGTATGCTCAAATCTCTTAGCTAGAGATGAAGTTTGGATATTAAATATCTCCTTAGAACGTTTATCTCTTTCAAGAGGATTACTAGGTACAAAAGGATGTTTATCTATATATTTATCAAAATTATCAATTGCTATATTATTAAATTGAAAGTTTATAGTTTCCATGCCAAAAGGAATTAACACCTTATTATCTCTAAAGCTTATATTTTTTAATCTTTCAGCCTTTAATTTATCTACATCTATAATAGCTGTAATAATTTCATTTTCACGGCTAAATCTTTCATTTTCAGCTAAGACTCCACCATTTTCACTGATTAAAAGATGACCACTAAATAATACATCTGTGGTAGATTCAAAGACCCCACTAGAAGAATAGATATATGAACCCATACATCTGGCACTTTGATTTTTAATTAAGTCTCTTCTATAATCAGCTTTACTAACTAACTCATTAGATGAAGATAGATTACATATTATATTACATCCAGCTAAAGATAAGAAGCTACTCGGTGGAATAGTAACCCAAAGGTCTTCACAAATTTCTACTCCAATACTTATATCACCACTTCTAAAGATTAGGTTAGTACCAAAGGGGATATTATCTTGGAAAGCCAGTTTAACCATTCTAGAAGTTATATTAAGACCACTGCTAAACCAACGCTTTTCATAAAACTCAGAAGCATTAGGTAAGTAACTCTTTGGAACAATACCTAAAACTTTACCATTAAAGATAAGATAAGCTGCGTTATAAAGTACATCATCATATTCAAAGGGAGCACCTACAGTAAATAAGATATCTCTTCCTTCAGAGAATACACAAAGATTTTCAATAGCTATTTCAGCCTTTTTAAGTAATTTTTGTTGAAAGAATAAATCTGCACAACTATAGGACGTTATAGAAAGCTCAGGGAAAACTAAAATCTTAACTTGATCTTCTATAGCTTTCTCAACACACTTTTTTATTTCATCTAAGTTAAAGTCAACATCTGCTACTTTGGTAATAGGACAAGCAGAACCAACTTTTATAAAGTTCATTAAACATCGCACCTTTCACATTAAATATATTTCTTATATACGAGTTCTTTTTTTAGTTTTTGTTTTTTTAGGTTTATTACTCTTAATATTTTTTTTATTATGTACTTGTTCTTTCTCCACTATGTTAGTTTTGGGGATTCCATCATGCTTTTTTATACCTTGACTTTTTAGTTTAAGAGCAGGTTTTTTAGCAACAGAATATCCAAATTTTCCAATAGGTCTAGGATTTAATCTAAAGTATTCACCATGTGAGTAGGAAAGTAGGTCTCCCTTATCAAAATGAATCTTTCCTTTTTCATCTATAAGGCTATTTTCTACATGGCAGTTAACTATTTCGGCTAAAAATAAATCATGGGTACCTAGAGGAGTTATAGATTTTACTACACACTCAAAGGCAACAGGGCATTGATTAATAATCCCACAGGAAATATCCTTAGCTTCACTGAGAGTTAAGTTCATATCCTTAAACTTGTCATTGGTTCTTCCACTTTTAACTCCACAGTAATCCACAACTTTAACTAGACTACTAGAAGCTAGATTTACTACAAAGGAGCCACTTTCTTTTATATATTCATAGGATAATCTTTCAGGACGAATAGCAACTGTAATCATAGGAGGTTTAGTACAAGCTGTACCTATCCAACCTACAGTAAATACATTATCCTTTCCCTCAGAATTTCTACTAGTTATCATTACTGCTGGAACGGGATTTAGCATAATACTACCCTTAAAAGTAGTTTTAGCCATAATATCACATCACTTTCTAATTTTAACATAAACCCAATATAAATAAACTGAATTATTTTTGTCTCATATGTATTATATAGCAAGTTGGGTATATTTATCAAAAATAATAAACATTTATCCTATAGATGTTTATTATAGTACAATAATTAAAATTTATCTTAAAGGAACAGGAGCAGTAATAATTTTATTAAATTAATAATATACAAAAATAACTCTATTGACGTATTAAAAAAATTGTTATACAATTAATTTGAACATAGTTCAAATGAGGAGTAGATATAATGAATAAGTTCTCAGAAAACCCAAGAGAGGTTATACTTGAAGGAGCAAAAGAAATTGCTTTAGAGCAAGGAATTTCAGCAATAAATATAAGGGCTGTAGCCAGTAGATGTAAAATTTCTGTAGGAACAGTTTATAATTCATTTTCCACAAAAAGTGAATTAGTGGTGGCAGTGGTTGAAGATTTTTGGAGAGAAGCATTTAATGATTTTCATAAGTGTTTAAAAGGAGAAAAAAATATTTTTGAAAAGATAGAGCTATTATATAATAATCTTTTTGTTTACCTAGGTAAATTTCAAGAAAATTGGATTGAGCAGTTAGCTTTATTAAGTAGTAGCGAAAAATCTCTAGGAAGAAAAAGAGAACATGAGTTTTTTGAAAAGGTCTGTAAAAGTATAGTTATTCTTTTGGATTCACAAGACATTATTAGTGATAAAACTTGGACTGATAATTTAACTAAGGAGAAGATGGCTAAATTTATTTTTAGTAACATGTTAGCTATGCTTAAAGCTAGAGAAGAGGATATAACTTTTTTTATGGATGCTTTAAAGAGAATTATTTATTTAAAATAAAGTTAAACAATCATGCTGTACTAACGTATGGCATTTTATATACTTTCAAAATGAACAATGTTCAAATAAAATATGAGGTGATATATTATGCAAGGAATTATGGAAACACTTTTTGATATTCTTTATCTTTCTACAGTTATAATAATGGGAATTATTATGATTAAAAAAAGTGGACAAAATAAGCAATACAGATTATTTGGAATTATGGCAGTGATTTTAGGATGTGGAGATGCATTCCATCTAGTACCAAGGGCATATGGATTACTTACCACTGGTTTAGAAGCTAATGCTGCGGCTTTAGGCATAGGAAAACTAATTACATCTATTACAATGACTATATTTTACGTGGTGCTATATCACATATGGAGAATTCGTTATGATGTTAAAGCTGAAAAAAGATTAACTAATATTATCTATGGATTAGCTATTGTTAGAATTATACTATGTGCATTCCCACAAAATCAATGGTTATCATATAATGCTCCAGTTTCCTGGGGAATATATCGTAACATTCCTTTTGCTTTAATGGGACTTATAATCATATGGATTTTCTATAAGAAAATTAAAGAAACTAATGATAAGGGATTTAGATTTATGCCTCTTGCTATAATTCTATCTTTTGGATTTTACATTCCGGTGGTACTATGGGCCAATACTTTACCGATTATAGGAATTCTAATGATACCTAAAACTTTAGCCTATGTATGGGTTGTATTTATGGGATATAAAGATATGAAAAATCTCTCAAACCCGCATGGTATAAACAACTAGTTAACTATTTAAATATTTATATAGTTCTCTAGATAAATATTTAAATAGGATCATAGGAAAAATTTTAAATAGTTATATAGAAAAAATTTAAAAAATTATTATATTTGTATAGTAAAGATTTTATAAATTATAAATTCCTAAACTGTTTGAAATAAATTATCCCTTTGAAGACCTACTTAAAAATAAGATTTTTAAGTAGGTCTTTATTATAGAGTTATGTAGTATAATTTGTAAAAATAGTATAAAATATAGTTATTACAATAAGTATAAATTATTTAGTAAAGTAATTATAATTCAGAATATATTATTTTAAATTTGTATTTGAAATATGCATAGGAGTGATTAGTTTTATGGAATTAAGTTCAATTGATGTAGATAAAATTGTAGAAGAACATCATAAATTTTATGAATCAAAGAAAAGTCGTGATATAGATTTTCGTATTAATCAATTAAGAAATCTAAAGGTTGCTATAAAGAAATATGAAAGTAGGATATATGAAGCACTAGATAAGGATTTAGGAAAGTGTGAGTTTGAATCTTATACTACAGAGGTAGGTTTTGTATTAAGTAGTATTAGTCACACTATAAAGCATTTAAAGCAGTGGGCAAAGGAAGAAAGGGTAAAAACCCCACTATACTTATTTCCAGCAAAAAGCTTTGTAATTTCTGAGCCCTATGGAACGGTTTTAATTATAGGTCCTTATAATTATCCATTTCAGCTTTTGATAGAACCTCTAGTGGGAGCTCTTGCTGCTGGCAATTGTGTAGTACTAAAACCTTCTGAAAATGTTCCAAATGTATCTCGGGTAATTACAGAAATGATTACTGAAACTTTCTCAAAGGAATATATACGTTCAGTGGAAGGGGGAATAGATACTAATACATCTTTGATTAATGGTACTTTTGATTATATATTCTTTACAGGGAGTGCTCAGGTTGGAAAAATAATAATGGAAGCTGCAGCAAAAAATCTAATTCCTGTTACTTTAGAATTAGGTGGTAAAAGTCCTGTAATTGTAGATGAAAGTGCAGATATTAAGGTGGCAGCTCAACGTATAATTTGGGGCAAGACAATAAATGTAGGTCAAACCTGTGTAGCACCGGATTATGTAGTAGTTAATAATAAGGTGAAAGACGACTTAATTAAGGAATTAAAGATACAAATTCAAAGCTTCTATGGTAAGGATGCTATAGAAAGTAAGGACTACGGAAGAATTGTTAATGATAGACATTTCCTAAGGCTTAAAAACATATTAGATAAAGAGGCAGATAAAATAATATGTGGTGGAAAAGTTAATAGAGAAAAAAGATATATTGAACCTACACTTATAGATGCTTCATGGGAAGGGGCAGCTATGTCAGAGGAGATTTTTGGACCTATTCTTCCAATCATAAGTTATAGCAATTTAGATGAGGTAATAGAAAAAATTAAGAGACTATCAAAGCCATTAGCTCTTTATTTATTTGCTGAAAACTATAAAGTAGAGGAAAAGGTATTAGAGGAAATTTCTTCAGGAGGCGCTTGTATAAATGATACAATAACTCATTTAGCTAATCCAGAGTTACCTTTTGGAGGAGTTGGAAATTCAGGTATAGGAGCTTATCATGGTAAAGAAAGCTTTAAGACTTTTTCTCATAGAAGAAGTGTTGTAAGAAAAACTACTAAAATAAATATCCCAATAGTTTTTCCACCTTTTAATAAAAAAAATCTAGATAATGTAAAAAAACTTATGAAATAAACGGCTGTATGTTAACTAAATCAGTATTAGAACTTATTATACAAGAGGATTTCACTAGGGGCTTTAAATATATATAAATAAATTATATGGTGATAAAGGGGGATTTTCATGAAGATTTATATTTCTGTGGACATTGAAGGAATCAGTGGAGTAACTAACTGGGGTTTTACTCATGAAGGTGGCTATAATTATGAAAGAGCAAGAAGGTTTATGACAGAAGAAGTAAAGGCAGTTATAAGAGGAGCTAAAAAAGCAGGAGCAGAAGAAATATTAGTAAATGACTCTCATGGACCTATGACAAGTATCCTTATTGAAGAATTAGATGAGGATGTAGTATTAATTAGTGGAAATAAAAAAATCCTTGGCATGATGGAGGGCATAGATAATACTTTTGATGCAGTTATGCTAATAGGATATCACGGAAGACATAATACTTCAGGAATCTTAGCTCATAGCTATAATGGTTCAGTGGTATCGGAAATAAAGTTAAATGGAAGAGTAGTGGGAGAATTTGAATTTAACTCCTTAGTGGCAGGATATTTTAAGGTTCCTATTGTTATGGCATCAGGAGATAATATATTAACATGTCAAGCTAAAGAGTTTAACAAGAATATAGAAACTGTGGAAGTCAAAAAAGCTCACAGTAGATATGTGGGTGAATGTATACAACCTAAAAGAGTTCATAAAATGTTAGAATCAGCAGCAGAGAAAGCTATTAATAATAAATCAGTAATACCTAACATATTAGAAGGTGAGGTAGAATTAGAAATAGCCTTTATGGATAGTGGAATGGCAGAAGGAACTTTATGTATTCCGGGAGTTCAGCTTATAGCACCTAATAGAATTAAGTACAAGGCAAAGGATATTATAGAAGCATATAAAATAAGAGGAGGTTTATTAACTTTAGCTGGGGCTTGGATGCGATAAAGCTTTAATAAAACATATAAAACACATAAAACTTTAAAAAAAGTAGAAACTATTTAAGGAAAGGATGTGTTTAGTATGAAGAGCAAACCAGGTGCTAATGTTAATAACCCAATGCAAAAGGGAGAAAGAAGACAAAGGCTTAATAAAAATCAAAATAATGTAGGCGATCCTCAAAATAAGCCTGAGTTTAAAGACTTCAATGGAAATGAAATAAAATAATTAGATTGTGTTTAAAGAAGCTGTCTCAGCAGTAGTTTATTTTGAGACAGCTTCTTTTATTTCATTAATATATTCTCGAGGTGATTTGTGAAAGAGTTTTTTAAAGCTACGTAGAAAACTAGAGTAATCATTAAATCCACAGAGGGAGCTAACTTTAGTTATTGGTTCTCCTGATTTTATAAGTTCTTGAGCCATAAATAATCTCTTCTGAATTATATAGTTATGAAGAGTATATCCAGTTTCATTTTTAAATTTATGCATTAAATAGTATTTG
Source organism: Clostridium subterminale (assembly GCF_039521425.1). NCBI lineage: Bacteria > Bacillati > Bacillota > Clostridia > Eubacteriales > Clostridiaceae > Clostridium > Clostridium subterminale. The sequence continues at coordinate 119,983 of NZ_BAAACI010000007.1, read as the reverse complement.
CTTATAAAGAATTCCTTACATATAAGTTCTACAGATAAATCTTGTGATAGGTTATTGTTTATATATTTTAAGATCTCTTCAATTTGTTTATCGTATTTTAAAGAATCCTTAGAAGTAATATAAGTTTTATCAAGATAAAGCCTGTTAAGATATATAATTAGTTGAATAAAGAGGGAGTTACTTAAAAGTTTACTTCCAAAATCCTGAGAGTTAAAGGACCCTTCTAAGGAAGATATGATATTTTTAAGGTTATTTTGAAATTTATCTTCCAGCCTAATTAAATTAAAGCTCTTCTCTTTTGCCAGGTTAAAGCAAGTAGATAAATCGCAACCATCATAATTATGATTTTCAATAAAATCTGAATTAGCCCAAATAATTATACGTTCATAGGTTTCATTGGAATCAATAATAGGTTTATGAACATCATGGTTGTTTACAAGTAGAATATCCCAAGGCTTTAAATAATAAGCCTTCCCTTCAATTAAATAAGTAACCTTTCCAGATAAAAAGATTATTATCTTATTAAAGTCGTGATAATGAAACTCGAATTCTTGATTTTTTTTATCCTTTATATGAAAAAGTTGAAAATCTTTATTAAGATATCCAGATTTGTTACTTGAATATATATTACTCATAAAGGTTCCTCCCATGTTAAATTTATCTTATTTATTATATTCTCATCAAAGCATTTTTTGCAATGTTTTAAGCAGTATATTCTATATTTATTGTACATAGTGTTGAATATAATAAAATTATAACATATAAGAGAGTTAAATTAGTAATTATATTATTTTATTTTAGGAGGAGGAAAAATGAAGATTTTAAAGAATTATAAGTCCTCAATAATTTTGATATTTTCAGTTATTATAGGTGGAATTATAGGATTGATTATGGGGGAAAAGGCAAGTGTTTTTGAGCCACTGGGAATAATATTTCTAAATTTAATATTTACGATACTGATACCATTAGTATTCTTTAGTATTTCATCAGCCATAGCCAATATGGATAGCTCTAAAAAATTAGGAAGGATACTTGGAGTTACCATTGTAGTATTTGCATTTACAGCTATTATATCAGGAGTCATTGGGGTGACTAGTTTTAAAGTTTTTAATCCTGCAGAGGGACTAAATTCATCTATGTTTACAGAATTAATGAATAATGCTCAGGTTGCATCGGGGGAACAAGTAGGATTTTTGGAAAAAATAGTTGCTAGTATTACTGTAGGGGATTTTTCACAGTTATTGTCTAGAAGTAATCTATTAGCACTTATAATATTTTCTATGCTCATAGGCTTTGGAACCATGTTAGCAAAGGAAGAAGGAAAGGCTTTTTCTAATTTTTTAAATAGTGGAGCTGTAGTAGTAAACAAGGTGATAAATATAATTATGTATTATGCTCCAATAGGATTAGCAGCATATTTTGCTAATGTAGTTGGTCAATTAGGAAGTCAAATACTAAGTGGATATGCAAAGGTCTTTGTACTGTATTTGATAATATCTATATTATACTTTATTATATTCTTTACCCTCTATGCCTATATAGCAGGAGGTAAAGAAAGTATAAAAGCTTTCTGGAGAAATTCTACAGGACCATCAGTGACAGCATTAGCGACATGTTCTAGCGCTGCTTGTATTCCAGTAAATATAGAGGCAGCTAAAAAGATGGGAGTATCTAGTTCACTAGCTAATATAGTTATGCCTTTAGGTGTAAATATCCATAAAGATGGTTCAGTAATAGGTGGAATATATAAGATAATGTTTTTATTTGTTATATTCGGAAGAGACATGAATAGCTTGGGAACATTAACTATTATTTTAATGGTAGGATTATTGGTAGGAGCTGTTGTTGGAGCTATACCAGTGGGTGGATCAATTGGAGAGATGCTGATACTAAGTATATTTGGATTTCCTCCAGAAGCTTTAGCAATAATGTTAGTTATTGCAACTATAATTGATGCTCCAGCAACCTTATTAAACTCAGCAGGAAATACGGTTTGTACCATGGTAATAGCTAGATTCACAGAAAAGAAAAGAGTCTAAAATAAAATTATAGGCTATCTCAGTTGGAGATAGCCTTATTTTTATTCAATTATACTATATTCAAAGTTTTCAAATAAAAGCTTAGAATCTTTTCCTATTTCAAGGGGAAGTAGGGCTCTAGCTATACTTATAGTATTATTATTTTCATCCTTTAAAATTGCATAATCTCCATCAATGGTGACAACTTGATAATTTATAGTTAACATTTTTAAAACCTACCTTTATCCTATAGAAGTTTAACAATATTATAGCTTTAAGTAATAAATATTCCAATAAAATTTATATAATCTATTTATAATATTTTATTAATTAGATTATATAATTACATATTTTACTGATTAATTAATAAAAACCATATAAAAATTCAAAAAAATAGTTAATTTATAAAGTAATTTAAGGTTAAATGTTTTATTACAATAATTACAATAATAAGAATAAAATGGTATAATTATCTTAAAATATTATAAAGGGGGACAATTAATTGGGAAAGAAAAATAATAAACTTTTAAGCCTAATTAGTGCATTATTATTCTTAGTAACTTATATCGTGATGCCGAGTATAAATGTTTATGCATTGGAAAAAGCTATTAATAATAATGTAGATACAACAATACTCCTATCAGAAGGTTTTACAGGGGCTAGAAAAAATGTGAAGCCAGAAGGAACAGGCTGGATAATTACAAGGAATGGGGAAGAAGCCACTGTATTAGATGGATATGATACAAGTGGAAATTATGGTAAAGAAAAACCTTCATTAGGATTTGGAAGATTGAGTGGAAGTAGTACTGAAACCTTAGAAACACCAGTATTCAATTTAAATTCACCAGGAACTTTAAGTTTTTGGTATAGGGGGCAGGCTGCTAATGGTCCTATAACTTCAACTTTTAAATTAGAAGTTAAAGTTAATGATGCTTGGAAAGAGATAAAAGGACCAGATATTACAGTAACTAGTGAAAGCACTTTTTCAGTTTCTTTAGAAAAGGAAGTTACAGCAGTAAGATTTACTTTCAACAAGACATCAGGTAACTTAGCCATAGATGATATTAAAATTACTTGTGATGGAGGAGGGACTACAGACCCAGAGAAACCTCCAGTAGATCCACCAACCTCAGAGGTCATTACTATAGCAGCAGCTAGAGCTTTAAGTAATGGGACTGAAGCTTTAGTTAGAGGAGTGGTTTCCTTTAATGATAGAAATCAAACACTTCATATTCAAGATGCTACAGGTGCAATTGCAATATCGAATAACTCTACTAAGATAGACTTAAGTGCTGCAGTTAATGGAGCTTTAGTGGAAGTTAAGGGGAAGAGAGATACATTTAGAGGATTATCTCAACTTCAAGCTAGTGATATTAAGGTTATATCGAATAGTGGTATGCCAGCTTCAGAAATTCATACTATAAAAGAGTTATTAACAGGAAATTATGACTCAAAATATGTGGAAATAACTAATGCAGTTATAGATGTTACAGCTAAGACTTTAACTCAAGGAGAAGATAAGTTAGACATATACTATGTACCCTCTAATATAAATGTAGTTACTGGTGACTTAGTTAATGTTAAAGGAACTATGGGGAAATACAACACAACTGTACAAATATATGGTTCATCTTGTACCTTTACAAAGGTAGAAGCTCCTGATACTGAAGGGCCTATTATAAAGCATGAACCAGTGGTTAAGGCATCGATAGATGAAGCGTTACAAATATCAGCCTCTATTGAAGATAATAAAGAAGTTAAAAGTGCAATGTTAAATTATAGAGCTAAGGGAGAAGAAATCTTCAAAGCTATAAACATGATTAAAGATGAACAAGGCAATTACACGGGATTAATACCTAAAGAAGAGCTAAACTTAAAAGGTATGGAATATTATCTTGTAGCAGAGGATGGAACTAATACTACAAGACTTCCACAAGAGGGTGTATTTCTTGTAGAAGTAACCAATGCAGATATAGTTGGGCCAGAAATATATGACTTAGTACCAGATAATGGTACAAGTATTGGAGATGTAGCAAGACCTGAAATAAAAGCTTCAATAAAAGATAGGACAGGAGTAAATAAGAAATCCATTAAAATGTTCTTTGATGGTGAAGAGGTAACTTCTAAGGCTACAATAACTGCAACCGCTATATTATATAAACCAGCTAGTGATTTAGCAGATGGAAGTCATATAGTTAAAGTTGAAGCTAAGGATACTTTGGGAAATTCTTCAACTAAAGAGTGGTCCTTTAAAAAAGGTAAACTAACTCATTATTTTGGACAACTTCACTCTCATACTAATATTTCAGATGGAACAGGATCTTTAGATGAAGCTTATACTTGGGCTAAGAATCATGGAGCTGACTATTATGCAGTAACAGACCACTCAAACTGGTTTGATAATGATACGGCAGCTACTTTGGCAGATGGGTCAGCAAGTAAAGCTTGGGCAAATGCTCATGTTACAGCAGATAAATATGATAAAGAAGATGATTTCACAGCTATATATGGTTATGAAATGACTTGGTCAGGTTCTACAGGTGGTTGGGGTCATATGAACACGTTTAATACACCAGGATTTGAAACCAGATCCAATAAGGCGATGGATTTACAAAACTATTACAATACATTGCAAACACAACCACAGTCAATTTCACAATTAAATCATCCAGGAAAAACCTTTGGAGATTTTGCAGACTTTGGTTATTATAGTGCAGGAGCTGATAAGGTTGTAAACCTAGTGGAAGTTGGTAATGGTGAGGGGCCAATAAGAGGTTCGGGTTATTTCCCAAGCTATGAATATTATACAAGAGCTCTTGATAAGGGATGGCACGTAGCACCAACCAATAACCAAGACAATCATAAGGGAAAATGGTACACAGCTAATACTGCTAGAACAGTAATTATATCTACAGATAACTCTAGAGAAGCTTTATATGATTCCATGAGAAATTTAAATGTATATGCTTCAGAAGATGAGAATATGACCATTGATTATACAGTAAATGGTAGTATCATGGGAAGTTCTTTAGGTGAAGTAGATAAACTTAACTTTAAAGTTAATATAGCTGATGATGATGTTATAAAGAAGGTATCAGTTATTTCTAATGGTGGAGTTGAGGTTACTTCTAAAGATTTTAATTCTAAAAATGTAGATTGGCAATTTGAACTTTCTCCAGAATACACTTACTATTATTTAAAAATAGTTCAAGGAGATGAAGATATAGCTGTTACAGCTCCAGTTTGGGTTGGAAATAGTAGTAATTTTGGATTGACTGCAGTTACTGTAGATAATGAGATAACTTTACCTAATGAAAAGGTTCAAGTTTCTGTAGGAGTTTACAATAATGAAGCTACGGCTTTAAAAGATGCTAAGGTGGAGTTCTTTGTAAATGAAATTAAAACAGAAAATAAAATAGGTGAAAAAATTATTCCTTTAGTGGAAGGGGCTAAAACTGAAAATGTTCAATTAGATTGGACACCTACTAAACAAGGTGAATATACAATTTATGCTAAAGCTACTATAAATCATGAAGGTAGTGAAAAAGTATTTACTAATAGTGTAAAGGTAAAGGCTAAAAATCCAGAAAATACTTATAAAGTTATGATAGATGGTGCTCACGTAAATCAATATGTAAGTGGAAATTATGCAGGAAAATACACAGCTCTTAAGAATTTACTACAGGATAGGAATACTATACTTTCTTTAAACAAGGAGCTAATAACTGCAGATACTCTTAAGGGAATAGATTTATTTATTCTTACAAATCCTCAAAGTATAGACAAGTCTGAATATAACTTAACTAAGAGTAAGTTAGAGCCAAGTGAAATAAAGGCTATTGCAGATTATGTAAAGGCTGGAGGAAATATAATAGTAACTACTATTGCTGATTATAAGGATGGAGAAGGAGAGTATAGCAATGATAAGCAGCTTAATCCATTACTTGAAGCTATAGGAACAGAACTTAGAATAAATGATGACCAAGTTATTGATAATACTACTAATGGAGGTCAACCTTATAGACTATACTTTAATAAGTACAGTTCACCATTATACAATTTAGTATCAGGTATTGAAGATGGAAAAGATCAATATAGCTTCTATAGTGGAGCTTCTGTTGTGCTTGCAGATGGAGCTAAGGGAGATAAGGTAGACTTCTTAGTAAAGGGTTATGAAACTACAACTACTAGCGATGCGGATAATGATAAAGATAACGTACCAGTGGAACAAGGTAAGGTATCAGTTATTGGTGCAGAAGAGTTAAGTAATGGTGGTAAGGTAGTAGTAGCTGGTAATACATTCTTCTCAGATTTTGAAACAGATGGGCAAAATGCAACTTCTTACTCAAATATTAAAATAGTAAAAAATATAATGGGTTGGATGATGCCAGAGAAGGTAGCTGAAAAAGTAAATATTGAAGATGTTAGAATAGATGCAAATAAGGACAATGTACCTGATTTATTAGGAGAAGAGTTTACTATAGAAGGCATAGTAACTTCTCAATCAGAGGCAGTAACTCCTAAAAATTCCTTCTTTGAAGTAGTGTATATAGAAGATGAAACAGGAGGTATCTGTATATTTGGTGTATCTAAAACTCCATTAAGGGTTGGACAAAAAATTAGAGTTACAGGTACAGTAGATGCATATCAAGGTGAATTTGAAATTCAAGTTAAGGATGAGGATGCTCAAATTCAAATTCTCGATGAAAATCCCGTGGATATATTACCGGTAAAGCTTTCTACTGGAAATAGTATACTAACTGAGAATGGTGGTAAGCTTATTCAGGTGCAAGGTAAGGTAGTTAGAATGGATAAATCTAATCTATATATTAACGATGGCACTGGAGAGTCAAGGATATATGTAGAAGGATATATATGGGATGGAAAAGATGAAGCTACAAAGGGTACATGGGATAAGAATATTAAAGTTGGAGATACAGTATCTGCTATTGGACTTGGTTCAATGGATCCTGAAGGAGCAAGACTTAGAGTTAGAAATACTGGAGAAATTGTGTTAATTCCAAGTGAAGGAACCAATGAAAAGGCAGTAATTAATGGAGCCGAGGATATAACAATAAAGGTTGGAGAGAGTTTTGATCCAAAGTCAGGAGTAACTGCTACTGATAAAGAGGATGGAGATATAACTTCAAAAATAGTAATAAAAGGTTCAGTGGATATAAGTAAGGCTGGAGAGTATGTTTTAACTTACAGCATAACCGATAGTGATGGAAATACTACTACTATGACAAGAAAAATAACTGTAGTAGATGAAGAAAAACCAGGTGAAAATAATAACGAAAAACCAGAAAATCCAAGTAAACCTAACAAGCCAAGCAAACCAAGCAGTTCAGGAAGTAATACTTCTAAATTACCTAAAACAGGAGGAGATAGCTCTTCAATAGTACTAATAGTTATAGCTGTTTTAGTAATTGGAGGAGGAGTAACTCTATTATTTAAGAGAAAAAACAAAGGTGAGAATACAGAGCAGAGTAAAAAATAAAAATAGACATTGAATTTAGGCATCTTCAAAAAATAGATAAGTCAGAATGCTCGTATATTTTGTGTTATACTGCGTCAACAGAACCCTTAGATAATGCTACTATCTGCGGAACCTGTTTCCTTGTCTAACTCAAAATATACTTCCCATCTTTGCCTTATTATTTATTTTCAGATGCCTTAGGGGCTGACTCAAAGCAAGTTTGAAACAGCCCCTTACAATAAAAATAGGTGAGAAGAGGGTTTTTAATGAATATAAATAAATACAAGAAGGATATTATAACAATAACAGTAACCCTTATATTAGGAATATTAATTGTTTTTTCATCTAAATTAATATTTAATAATGGATTTTTGTTGGACAAGCTAAGTGTTGGAGTAGAATATTATGAAGCAGAAATAGTAAATGTAATTAAAGAAAATTTGCAGGATGATAAATATATAGAAGAAATAGAACTAGGATATCAACAGGTATCAGTAAAAATATTAGATGGTCCTTATGTGGAAAATCAATATGAAATAACTAATAATGTAAGTAGACTATATAATACTGTAGTTAAAAAAGGTGACAAGGTAATAGTTGCCATGTATTTTATGGATAATAAGCTTAATGATGTGGCTATATCTAGCTTTAAGAGAAGCACTTCTTTATCTATTATGGTTATTTTATTTTTATTAGTAATATTATTGGTTGGAGGATTTAAGGGCTTAAAATCTATAATAGCATTACTATTTACAATGATATGCGTAATATTTTTGATGGTCCCTTTAATGCTAAGAGGTGTAAGTCCTATAATATCAGCTATAATAATAGCTATAATAAGTACATCGATTACCTTAGTGCTAGTATCAGGAACAAATAAGAAAACATTGTCAGCTATTATAGGAACTTTAATAGGAGTTTTAATAGCAGGGGTACTTGCTTACATATTTGGGGAAACCACAAATCTTTCAGGAATAAACATGTCAGAGGCTGAAAGTATAATGTATATAGCGGAAACTACTAATCTTAAAATAAATGGTATATTGTTTGCAGGGATTCTTGTATCTGCATTGGGCGCAGTAATGGATGTAGCTATGTCAATATCCTCATCCATATTTGAAATAAGTTCCATAGATAAGGTGATGAGTATAAAAGCATTATTTAAAAGTGGCATGAATATTGGTAGAGATATAATAGGAACTATGTCTAATACTTTAATTCTAGCTTTTGCGGGAGGGTCTATAAATGTACTTATTTTACTATACTCTTCAAATATGTCAGCTAATAGATTACTGAATTTAGATATACTTGGTACTGAACTGATTCAGGGGCTTGCAGGAACTATTGGAATAATTCTAACGGTACCAGCAACGGCAGTAATAGCAGCATATCTATGTAAGGCATCTTCAAAAAATAAGTAAGTCAGAATGCTCGTCTATTTTGTGTTATACTGCGTTAACAGAATCCTTAGATAGTGCTACTATCTGCAGAACCTGTTTCCTTGTTTAACTCAAAATATACTTCACATCTTTTACTTATTATTTATTTTCAGATGCCTAAGAAAGAACTTAAAACTATGAAGAAGTAGAATTTGAAATAAACTGTTTCAATCTTGTAATTATAAGAGTAGAAGAATCAAACTCATATAATTAGGGCTGATACAGTTTTTTTATTGTCTCTTGTGAGAATCAGAATGATGAAATATAAAAATGAATATACAAAGATGGGAGTAAATTTTTATAAAGATATCATACTAAGTAGTGTCGGTGTACAAAATAGCAGATTTTAAAAGGAGGAGACTTTTATGCCTTATATAAACTTTAAGGAAGAAGTGTTTAAAGGAAAAGAAGAACTACAGAAAAGAATAGAAAATAACAAGAAGTTATTTAGCCAAATAAAAAATGATAAAAGCCAAATTAGTATTGAGCCAGATGGAAAGTATAGTTTTAGAACTATTGAAGATAGAACTATAAATAATTCTAAAACTGAAAACGAGGGAGATTTTTTAGAGATTGCTGATAAGAATATTGTATGTACAGAATTTATAAAATGTAAATTTTATAATATAAAATTTAAGAATTGCACCTTTATAGCATGTAAATTTATAGAATGTGACTTTGGAGGGGGAGGAGTAATTTTTGAAAATTGTACTATGATTTTAGAAGAAATTAATAATGTACCATCTTTGAATAAGAAGGATAACTTATCATGTATCTTTGAAAGATGTAATTTATATTGTAAGTTTTTAAATTCTAATATTACTTATTTAATTATTGATGGATGTGAACTTAAAAATACATCCTTTGAGCTTACAGACATGTCCAATGCTATAATTATAAATTCTTATATGAAAATGATTAATTTAATGGATGTGAATTTATCTGGCGGGAAAGTAATATCAACCTATATTGAGGACTTAGAGTTTAATGATAAGACAAAAAGTATGTTAGATCCTAAAACCTTCTTTGATAAAATTGAGCCTAAAAAAAGGACTAAAGATGAGTATGAAGGAATATATACTGTATATGAAACTATTGCAAATAAATTCAATGAAAATAATCTTAAAAACAACTTTGGAGAATACTATTATCTCTGTAAGAATATGCAGAGAAAAAGTTTAAAGAAGGTATTACCTAAAATAGCATCCTATATTTATTGGTTTACCTGTGGATATGGAGAAAGAATATTATATCCATTAATAAGCTCTTTAGTTTTAATATTAATTTTTGCAGTTATGTATATTATTCTTGGATATTCTTCAGAAAAAGAAATAATTAGCTATTGGTGGGGTATAGGGTTACCAAAAAGTTTTAATGAATTTCTTAGTCAAGCAAATCAATGTATAAATATAAGTGTTGAGGTATTTACAGGACTAGGATCTGATAATGAAACGCCAATACCAGCGTCTTTTATAGTAGCAAATACGGAGATGATAGTAGGAGTAATCATGATGGGGGTTGGAATAGGTACCTTAACAAGGAAATTAGTAAGATAAATTAAAAATGGCTGTTTTAAAGTAAGCTCAATATTTTATAAGTGTTTATGAGTTGCTTTTATACAGCTATTTTTATTTAAGGTTGTTTAACAATTGGTTTTATTAGATTGACAAATTTCAAATAATTAACTATATTAGTAAAATTATGGTAAACAATCGTGAGAAGATTGAATTATATATGTAATTTCATGTATAGATTTTTCCTTTTCATGCACATTATGTATACTTTTAGAAATGAGTAACTTATAATAAAATTAAATTTAGTTAATGAAAAAGTATATATTATATTTATTTTAAATAATGTGTAAATGATAATTGTTTCATAAAAAATTAGTACTTGTCTAATTATTGTAAAGCAAAACAAATAAAAAGAAAAAAATTAGTAGTATGAAAATAATAAAATCAATTTATTATTTCCATAAGTGGGGGATTAAAAATGAAGGGGAAAAAATGTAGTAGTATTATTATGGTTATGATTGTAGTTATTATACTAGGGTATTATGCTTATTCAAATTTTTATAAAGTTAAACCAGTAGATAAGTATTTAGCAGATAACTATAAGACAGCAGATTTTACTGAAGAAGGGATAAGTAATACCTTTAAGTTAATCGATGATAGTAGTGAATATGATATATTTTTTACTGGTGAATATCATGGAATGTTAGGAAATGAAAAGATAAGTATTGAAATGTTAAAATATTTAAATCAAAAAGAAGGTGTTAGGTATTTAATATGTGAATTACAGTATAGTATAGTTAGCAAATTAAATCAATATATACAAAATGGTGATGAGCAGATGCTTAAAGAGGCAATAGAAGTAGTAAGAAATGCTGCTCCTAGCTATGGTGGTGATGATTACTATAAATTCTGGCAAGAGCTATATAATTATAATAAAACTTTACCTAGCGATAAAAAAATACAAGCTTTCGGTATTGATATAGATTTTCAAGTTAATTATACTTTAAACGAAATGCTTAGCTTGATTCCTAACAAAGAACCAGGTGAGGGAATAAAAAAGAAAATAAATGATTTTAAAAATATACTTAGTAACAATGTAGAAGACGATGAAGCCATAGTCACAATACTAGTAAATTTAAATAAGGATATAAACAATAATGCAGATGTATACAAAGCTTTCTTTGGAGATAACTTTAATAAATTTAAAAACAATCTAGATAGTATGATGAATACTATAAAATTTATGAAAAATCAAAGTGAATATAGAGATGATTTAATCTATGATAATTTTATAAGGATATATAATGAAAATCCTAAGGGGAAATACTATGGACAATTTGGTACCGCACATATTTTCAGAGAAAATATAAAGTCTAATGGAGAAGAAACAATTACATTAGCCAAATTTATAGAGGAGAAGGGAAACCTTAAAGTATTATCTATGCCTATATCATCTAGTGAAATAGTAATTCCAAAGAAGGATATAGAAAAGCTAAAGTTAGAAAAGTTCACTTTATTTAAGTTGAATGGCAAAAATTCACCTTATAAAAAAGGACTGGAAAATTCACTTGTAGATAATTTATTCGAACTTACAAATGGGAGTACAGTAGATAACTATCAATACGTAATTTGTTTTTGGTATAAATAATTTTTAATAAAAATCTCAAATATGTAACAAAAGTTACAGACCTATTATGGAAATATAGTTATAATTAAGCTATAGTAAAAATAGTTTATTTTAAATGTGTTGTTGAAAGTAAATAAAAGGTAAGTGTAATAAAATAATAATTATTTTGGGAAATATGCTAATTAAGATTAAATAATAGGTTTGGAGGATTTGTTATGAAGAGAAAGATAATTAAGATCCATGAGGAAAAGTGTAATGGTTGCGGATTATGTGTTAATGCTTGTCATGAAAAAGCTATAGAACTAGTGAATGGAAAGGCAAAGCTTGTTAGTGATATATATTGTGATGGATTAGGTGATTGTTTACCTAATTGTCCTACAGCAGCTATAGAGATTATAGAAAGAGAAGCAGATGAGTATGATGATGATGCAGTAAAGGCAAGAATTTTAGAATTGGATAATAAACCTAAAGAAATTAAAGATAATCACATAAATAAAGAAGAAAAACTTCCATGTGGATGTCCTGGAACCATGGCTAAAACCATTGAGAGAAAACCAATAATTGCTATGGAAACTATGCCTAAGAAAAGAGAGAGTACTACTGAAAATAACTCTGAACTTATGCAATGGCCAGTGCAATTGAATTTAATAAATACTAGTGCACCATATCTAAATAATGCTAACTTATTAGTAGCAGCAGATTGTACAGCTTATGCTTATGGAAATTTTCATAGAGACTTTATGAAAGATAAAATAACAGTAATAGGATGTCCAAAACTTGATGACAATGAACATTATAAGAATAAATTAACTGAAATACTTAAGAAGAACAATATAAAGAGTATAACTGTAGTTAGAATGGAAGTACCATGCTGCTCAGGAATAGTTTCAGCAGTTAAAAAAGCAATGCTTGCTTCAGAGGTAATTGTACCTTATACTGAGATTACTATTACAAGTAATGGTAATATTATAAAGTAAGTAATAGATTCATAACTTATATGTTTTAAATATTATTAGATACGTGAAGGAGTTACCTTGAAACTTTTGTGGAGAGGTAACTTTTTATTTTTTTAAATATTATAATACTAGGGATATGTTGACAATAATAACATAAAAAGGTAATATAAATATGTGAATACATTATTTGTAAATCTATAAATGTTATTCTTGAATGGGTTCTTTTGAATAAATAGAGTAAGTAGTTTACCTATTCCAGTTAAAGTATTCATATTTAATAGTTTATTGAAATTATTTTATGTGAGAAAGGAAATTAAAAATAATGAAAAAAGAAAAAAGAAAACAACATAATAAGGACATTTTAAAAAAAATATTTAAGTATACAAAAAAAACATTGTGTTGTGCACTAATTATATTATTGTTTACGATTGTAATTCAAAGCTTAAAAATAAGAGTCGATAAGGAATATGTACCAAGTATACTTGGATATACTTATTTAAATGTATTATCAGAAAGTATGAATCCAGAGTTTTACTCACAGGATTTAATAATTGGGGCTAAGATAAAAGATACATCTAAACTTAAAGTTGGGGATGTTATTACATTTAAAGTAGGAAACATGTTAGTAACACATAGAATAGTTGAAAATGCTGAAGATGGAACTACCTTTACTACTAAGGGGGATGATAATAAAGCCAATGATGAGAAACAGGTAAGTGCTAGCCAGATAATATCTAGGTATTGTTTCAAAATACCTAGATGTGGATTTATAATAAGTAAAATACAAAGTATTCAATTTTTAGCTTTGGCTTGGATAATAATTATGTACTATATTATAAAGGAAATATTTAAAGAAGTTAAGTTGCTTAGAATAAAGAAAAAAAGTATTGAATAGTCAACTTCATTATTAATATTATTTAAAATTTAATTTTATATTTTCAAAAGGTTTATAAAGGGAGCGAAGAAGTATTCACTGTATATGGTCACTTAGTGAATATGGAGTTAATAGTGAATCCACACCATTATATAATAAATATTATATTTTATGGGAGGAATTTAAATTGAAAACTAAAATTAAAATTGTGTCATTATTAATGGCAGCGGCAATTACGACAGGGGTAGGAGGATATGGTACTTATGCTTATTTTACTGATAGTGATTCATTAAAAAATGAAGTAAACATTACAATGGGTAAATTAGATGTAAAAGCATATTGGGCTACAGATGCTAATGCCGATAGTTGGAGGGCTACATCGAAAGTTACAGAAGTAGTTGACAAAGATGGTGGAAAGACATTAAGCTTTGAAAATGTTAAGCCAGGAGATACTTTCGAAAGAGACATAATAGTTGCTAATTATGGAACTTTAAAAGCAGATACAACAGTGGAATTTAATCCTAAATTAGTTGATGGGTTAAAACTTGAGATGGTAAACTTCACTTCTCAACATGGTCATGCACAAATAGATCCAAATGTTCCTAATAGAGTATATGAAAATGGAATGGAAGTTAGAGATTTTATTAAAATGACAGTTAGAGTTACTGTTCCTACAAATGCAGGTAATGATTGGATGGAAAAACTTATTAATACTGATGCTCAAGAATTTGTAAAAGTTGGAGCACATCAAGTAATAGAGCAGTAAAATATAATAAAAGAAAATATTTATAATATTATTGTGACTTAATTATAGCATATAATATTATAAATCATAGAGCTATCTTAAATTGATCAACTTCATATAATGTTGAACTAATTTTAAGATAGCTCTTTATTATTGTAGAAATATTTACAAACTTTAAAAAGTGGTAATATAAAATTAATGGAATAAAATGATAATATAATGTATAGTAAATATAACGATGAAAAAATCCATAGGGAGGAAAGAGATACCTATGTCAAATTCAATAATAACCAAGAAAGCATTAGCTAAATCTTTAAAGGAATTAATGAATTCTACATCTTTAAATAAAATATATGTTAAAGATATAGTTGATAACTGTGGACTAAATAGACAAACATTTTATTATCATTTTCAAGATATATACAATTTATTAGAGTGGATTTATGAAACAGAAGCGGTGGAAAGTATATCACAATATAGAAGTTATAGCACCTGGACTGATGGATTTCAAAAGATTTTCAACTATATAGAAAGCAATAGAAGATTTTGTATGAATACTTTAAATTCCTTAGGAAAAAATCATCTAGATTTATATCTTTACACAGTTACTTATGATTTAATTATTGGAGTAGTTAATGAAGTTTCCAAAAATATGAAGGCTACAGAAGATAATAAGAAGTTTATTGCAAATTTTTATACTTTAGCTTTTACAGGCTTGGTAATTCAATGGATGAATGGTGGAATGAAGGAAGATTCTCACACGATTATTGAAAAGTTAAGTGAATTAGTAGAAGGTAACTTTATGAGAGCACTAGAGAGATATGAAAAGGATGCATAATAACTATATCCATCATGCATCCTTTAAAACTTATATATTCTTTAAAGCATTAGTATAATTATAAAATATTACATATAGCTATGATTTAAAAGTTACTTTAGTTTATTACCATTCTTATCAATATAAAACCACTGATTATCTAATTTCACAGCTATAGGAGCATTATCCTCATAAGAAAATTTAATTTCATCATATATGGTATCTGTAAATTTGTTAGAGGATTTGTTAAAAAGCCCATATTTATTATCTTTAGTTACTATAAACATATTTTCGGGATAAGAGTCAATAGTATCATATTCACATTTTAAGATTTCCTTTTGATTTTTATCGATAATTCCCCATTCACCACCTAGACATACTTGGAAATTATTTCCTAATGAATCCATAGGAAGGACTTCATCATAAATAGGAGGAACTATCTCCATGCCGCTAGAAGCTAAAATACCACACTTGCTTGACTTATAAATTGAAGAAAAGCCGTAGAAAAGTGGATAAATTTCTGTATAATCTGTACTAAGTATAATTTCACCCTGTTTATTTATAAATACTTTTTTATAGTTTCCATCTTCATCTTCATAGGTGGCAGCAAACATATCATTTTCAGAGTTTAATTCAATTTGTTGAAACTTAGGCTCGAAGAGTAATTCTCCTTTATTATTTATAAGAGCAACTTTATTATTTAAGGAAACTATGGATATATCATTTTCAAAAAAAGAATTTATATAATCATATATAAAAGGAACAATGACATTACCACTCTTGTCTATACATCCAGCTTTACCATTAAGACGCACTACAGCTAGTCCATTGTAAAATGGGTCAGCATTTTCATAAATAGGATCAATTACTAGTTCATCTTCAATATTTATATAACCAAGCTTTCCATCTATATATACAGGAGACATATCATCATTAAAGTTTAAGTGACAAGGATATTTAGGTTCTATTATAGTTTTACTATCCAGATTTACAAAACCAAACTTTCCATTGCTTTCAAGATAAACCATAGAATTATTATTGAATATAGGCATTACACTACTATACTTAGGTTCTACTTTCAAATTAGTATCTAAATCTATAAAACCGTGGAGATTATCTTTTGTTATTGTGGCTATATTTTCATTATTGTATTTATATAGTGAGATTGGAGAATCAGAGATGAAGTCAACTACTATATTGTTTTTTAAATCTATACAACCATATTTGTTTTTCTTTTTAACGGAAATAAGAGTATCGGATGCAAGATTAGCTTCTTCGTATTCAAATGGAATTATCACATTATTTTTTTTATCAATGGCACCCCAAAGACCATCTTTTTTTACTAGCGCTATATTATTATAAAATGCATATGCTTCGTCATAGTCTGGGGTTATAACTAGATTTTCTTCTGTATCAATAAATCCCCAGAGATCTCTAAGTTTAACAGCAGCTAGGCCTTCATTGAAGGGGCAAGCATCTTCATATTTAGCATTGTCATTACAACCACTTAGAAGAACACAAGAAATTAGTAATAATATTAAAAAAATTTTATTTAGAATCTTCATATATCCTCCTTTTAAAATACTATTTACTATATTTTAACATTATATCACTAGGAGGTATACCAGATTTCAAACAAAAAAATAAAAAATGCAGTATTAAGTGGAATACCGCATTTTAGTTATATATTAGATGTAAGCTTATTTTCTTTTATTAGATATTTCAATGTTTACTTTTCTCTTACCAAACATTTTTCCTTTAGAATTTTCTAATATTATATTTACAAGATTGCTAGGTACATCAACGAAGGAGAATTTATCAAGGATATCAATTCTTCCAATTTCCTTACCTTTAACACCAGCAGTGTTATCTAAAAATTCAATAACATCTTTAGCTCTAGCTTTATCAAGTTTACCAATAGATAAGAATAATCTTGTTGTATCATCTACTTCTACAGATTCTTCAGCGTAGTTACAATTTAATTCTTTATCAAACATTAGTTTAAGTAAAGAAGCAGTAACGTCTTCAGCACCATACTCATTTATTAGTTCCTTAGCCATAGGTAAGAAGGTGTTGTATGAGTCTTCTTGCAATACATTTCCAATATTTTCTATTAAGCTTCCAGACTTAGCAGAGAATATATCAGCTAAAGTAGGAATGTCTTTTTTTACTATCTTACTTTTAGTATGATTTTCTATTTGTCTTATAAAAGAAACTTCTTTTCTTGAAGCAAAGCTATAAGCAATACCTTCTTTATTAGCTCTACCAGTTCTTCCTATTCTATGCACATAAGACTCTATATCTTGTGGCAAGTCATAGTTAATAACATGAGTAACATCTTCAACATCGATTCCACGAGCTGCAACATCAGTAGCTACAAGGAAATGCAATTGTCCGTTTTTAAATTTAGCTAATGTATTCATTCTTTGGCTTTGTTTCATATCTCCATGCATACCTTCAACACTATAGCCTTTACTATGTAAAGAATCAACTAGCTCATCTACACCTTTTTTAGTTTTACAGAACATTATTGTTGTAGTTGGATTATCTACGTCTAAAATTCTACAAAGTGAATCAAATTTATTAGATGAGTTAACTAAAAAGTATGATTGTTGTATTTTAGATACAGTCATAGATTTTTTAGCTATTACAATATGTTGAGTATCGGGTTTCATATAATTTTTGGATAGGTTTTTTATTGGTCTTGGCATTGTAGCAGAGAATAAAAGCGTTTGTCTTTCTTCATTTAAGTTAGATAGGATACTTTCTATATCCTCTATAAATCCCATGTTTAACATTTCATCAGCTTCGTCTAAAACTAGGAATTTAACATTTTGAAGTTTTAATGTTCTTCTGTTAATATGATCTAATATTCTACCAGGGGTTCCAACTACAATATCTACTCCTCTTTTAAGAGCAGCAAGTTGTCTGTCAAAGGATTGACCACCGTAAATTGCTAGAATCTTATATTTTTCATACTTACATAATTTCAAAAGTTCTTCGCTAACCTGAATAGCTAATTCTCTTGTTGGAGCCAATATTAAGGTTTGGATAGCTCCACCCTTAGGACCCATATTGCTAAGAATAGGTGCTCCAAAGGCAAGGGTTTTACCAGTTCCTGTTTGCGCTTGACCTATTATATCGTAACCTTGTAAACTTACAGGAATGCTTTTTTCTTGTATATCGCTAGGATTTTCAAAGTTTAAGTCATTTATAGACTTTAATATGGAATCCTTAAGTCCAAGTTCTTCAAATTTAGTTTTTATCATTCATATTCCTCTTCTCTTTTTTCTTTAAATACATCTAATAGTAACATAGTATACTTATAATAGCAATTGTAAACTGAAATTTTATCACTGGGTATTTATCACTGGGTATATTGAAATACGAGAAAAATTGTACAGGTGGAAATATAAAACTCTACTACATTTATAGAAAATCATATATTATATTATGTGTAGATATAATTAGAATTATAGGTATAATTATATATATAGATTTTAAAGTAAGGAGAATATATGAAAAAATTTTTATTTGATACAATAGAAACATATTTGGAAAATGGACTTAGATTAATTACTATAAAAAAAGAAACTCAAATAGCTTCTTTAAATATAGGGGTCAAGGTTGGAGCAACTTGTGAAGGAAATCAAGAGAGAGGTATATCCCATTTTATAGAGCATATGCTTTTTAAAGGAACTGTTAATAGAGATAATGAAAAATTAAATAGTGATTTGGAAAATTTGGGTGGAGAGTATAATGCTTACACAGATTATATGTCCACTGTTTTTAATACAACTACTTTAAACGAAGAATTAGATGAAAGTTTAGAATTAATTAGTGATTTACTTCAATATCCTACTTTTTTAGAAGAACATATTGAGAAGGAAAGAGGTGTAATACTAGCAGAGTTAAGAAGTGGTAAGGATGATGTAGAAGATTTATCTTTCCAAAAAATCAATGATATGGCTTTTACTCATAGCCCATTAAAGATTGATGTAATAGGAAAAGAAGCTATTGTAAAGTCAATTAACAGGGAAGATTTAATTAGATATTACGATAATCAATATGTTCCTAATAATACAGTGATAACAGTGGTGTCTTCTTATGACCATGAATATGTAATAGATTTGGTTAAGAAATATTTTAAGGAATGGCAAAGGAAAGAAGTAGATAAACCTGCTTTAGATTTTGAGAAAAATAAAGAAAAATTTAAGATTACGTATAGAGATAATATGGAGCAAAGTACAATAATATATTTATATACTTTTAATGATCTATCTAAGAGAGAAGAATTAGCTTTAAGAATATTAAATCATAAGTTTGGAGAGAGCTCTAACTCTATATTATTTAGAGAACTTAGGGAAGACAGGGGACTTGCCTATGATATATATACGAGTCTTGATTTAACAAATAACTTGAATACTTTATATATTTATGCAGCAGTAGCTCCAGAGGATGTAGATGCATCTATAAAAACTATAAATCAGTGTATAGAAAAGAT
Organism: Clostridium subterminale; assembly: GCF_039521425.1. NCBI lineage: Bacteria > Bacillati > Bacillota > Clostridia > Eubacteriales > Clostridiaceae > Clostridium > Clostridium subterminale. The sequence continues at coordinate 100,010 of NZ_BAAACI010000007.1, read as the reverse complement.
TAAAGAGGAAATAATTGTATTTGATGCTAATACTATAAATTTAATGAAAAAGGTGTTTAAGACAGCTATAGCTTCTACTTTAGAGGACTCATCCGATTTAGGAAATTATGTAGTACATCAGGCTATGGAAGATGAGAATTTATATCAATTTAATGAAGATATGGAGAATTTAAATGATATAGTAGCTCAAGACTTATATGAAGTGGCTAAAAAAGTATTAAATAAGCCTACTATTCATGTGCTTCTAAGTGATAAGGAGTAAGGAGTTATAATTTCTATAGATGATGGGAAGGAAGAACAGTGAGTAAAGTAATTACGAAGATTGAGGCTCAAAAGAAAAAGGATAACAGAGTAAATATATTTATAAATAATGAATTTGCCTTTGGATGTAGCAGTGAATTGGTATATTATCATAATTTAGCTAAGGGAAAGGAAATAAATGTTGAAGAGCTAAAGAAAGTTATAGTTGAAGATAATTACCTTACAGCAAAGACAAAGACTTTAAAGTATATTGAGAGAGCTCTAAAGAGTGAGTTTCAAGTGAGAGAATTTTTACAAAAGAAAGAGTATGAGGACAATGTCATAGATAGAGTTATAGAATTTTTAAAGGAATATAAATTTATTGATGATGAATATTATGCCAAAGCTTTTGTAACACAAAATATTAGAATTGAAGGTAAAGGTAACATTAAATATAAACTTATAAAAAAGGGCATATCTGAGGATATAATAAATAGCATACTAAGTAAAATTTCTTCTGAGGATGAAGAAGCAGTGGCTTTAAAGTTAGCGGAAAAAAAACTTAAGGTGCTATGTAAAAATGAAGGTAATATAAACAAAATTAAAAGTAAACTTAATACTTTTTTAATATCTAAGGGATATAATTTTGATACTATAAAGTCAGTAGTAAATAAATTAGAAATCAGGGAAGAGAAGAATATAGAAGAATTTACAGAGTATAGTTATGAACAAGTTAAGGAAAATCAATGGGATGAACTTCTAAGTGTTGCAGAGAAAAGATATGAGCGTCTTAGCAAATCAGAAGAAGATGTGATTAAAATAAAGAAAAAGTTACAGGATTTTCTTTTAAGAAAGGGTTATAATTACAGCGATATCAAAACTGCTTTGAACAAGATTATTAAAGGTGAAGATTTCTATAATTAAAGCCTAGAAGAAAAATAACAGGATAGAAAAGGAGGGATAGGATGGAATTTTTAGAGGAATATAATATAAATATTGTTTCATTAGTATTAGTTATAGCATTTATATATCCTGTATTAATGGGTTTTATATTTAAATTGAAAAGTAAAAGCATGGTGGTTACCATCAAGGGAGTTTTAACTTCCATAGCAATGGTATGTTCAATAATATTAACTACGGTGGTAGTAAAAGATGTGTTTACATTAGATAAATATGGATTAGTCGAATATATATCATCTAAGATTTCTTCATCCTTTGCTTATCTTATTACTAAATCTAAGCTATTTAATGTAATAATATTATTAATTACATTCTTATTGATTTATCAGATATTTAAAGCCTTTATAGAATTTATATGCAGGATTGTTTTATATCCAGCTTCAGATGCTATTGATGCTAGTATTAGAAATGCAGGGAGAGGTACTAGAGCTTTATTAGGAGGAATATTTCAAATTCCTAAGGCTATATGTTATGTGATAATATTAGCTGCACTACTTAGTTATGCATCAATTTTTTTAAAAAATGCAAAATTAGATAGTAAGTTAAATTCATCTAACATATATAGTTATATTAATGAAAAGATTGTAGAGCCTGTTACGGCTTCTGAGATAGCTAAAAGTTTTCCCAATATATTAGATAACTCATTTAAAGTAGTGGATGAGAAAAATAATGTGGTTGATAATGTAAATGGATATCTTCAGGGAATAGTTTTTTATAATGGAGTAACTCTAGATGAGGGAATTAAATCTAATGAGGTTATAGATAATACCGCTTTAAGTATAACTAAAAAATATGATAATGATTATGATAAAGCAAGAGCTTTGTATGAATGGATAGGTAATGCTATAATCTATGATGATGATAAGGCTAAAGAAGTTATGAATAATCCAATGCCTACAGGGACTAATTCAGGAGCAATAAATACTTTTAAAACAGGAAAAGGTGTATGCTTTGACTATGCATGTTTATATGTTGCAATGTGTAGAGCAAATGATATACCAGTTAGACTAATTGTAGGAGAAGGTTATAATGGAACGTCTTGGGTTAGTCACTCATGGAATGAAGTTTATATAAAGGATAGAGATAAATGGGTAAATGTGGATGCAACTTTTTACAATGCAGGGAATTACTTTGATAATGATACTTTTAATTCAGAGCATAGAGGTAGAAAAATTGCAGGAGAATGGAATTAAAGACTTTATTTAAATAGTCAAGCTTCAACTAAGCATTTATATTAGAATTAGTTACAGATTGTATTATGAAGTTAAAAGGATGGCTAAAATATAAAAAACAAGCTTATAGGCTTGTTTTTTTATATTTAGCTAGTATGAGGCTTATGGCCTTTTCACATTCCATATCCGTATTATCTATAGACCAGGCAGTATTAAAATAATTTAGGGCTTTTTTATTTTCGTCCATCATTACATGGCAATAGGCAAGGTTGAAATAATATTTACTTTCCTTTCGTAGATTCAACGCTTTATGAATAAGAGGTATTGCAGCCTTATAGTTTTTTAGTTTAATAAAACATACAGCAGAATTATAAAATGAAGGTGCTTCATATTCCTTTAACTCTGCAGATTTTTTATACATATCAATAGCATTTTTATAGTCCTTAAGTTTATATAAATCATTACCTTGTGCAAAATAATTCAAGGAAAAGACCTCCTAATTAGTACTTTATCTTAATATTTTCCACTTTATTCTAAAATATACTATAAACACGTATAAATTTATGAAAATTATATTTTAAAGTTTGTATTGACAAAAGATTGATATTGTATATAATATTATAAAAGAGAAACATATATAATATATAATAAATTGACTGTGATGAAGAGGAGTAAAAATATGAATTATTAAGAGAGGAAAATCCATGGCTGAAAGGTTTTCTATAGGAAGTATTTTGAAGGTAGCTTCGGAGTTGCTTTGGCGAAATTAAGTAGCTAGAGACGGTGGTTCCTCATCGTTAAAATTAAGAGAGTCTTAAAAGTAATTTTGAGAAATAAAGGTGGTAACGCGCGCTGTCGTCCTTTGGGGTGATAGCGCTTTTTTTTTATTAATTTGATATTAATCTATTAATTTAGCGTAGTATTAAAGATGTAAATAAATTAGAGGTTAAATTCAGTGTAGTAGTTTAGCTGAAATTTTTGGATATTATAGCCATTTTGCACTGAAATTATTGTAACAAGAAATTAAAAGTAAAAATAAAATCATGGAAGGGCAGGTAATAACAATGGATGAAAACAACAATATAGCAAAGAATTATGATCCTAAAGAGTTTGAGGAAAGACTTTATAAGTGGTGGGAAGAGAGTGGATTTTTTACTCCAGAAGTAGATAAAAATAAAAAGCCATACACAGTAATAATGCCACCACCGAATATTACAGGACAACTACACCTTGGTCATGCTTTAGATAATACTCTTCAAGATATACTTATAAGAACTAAGAGAATGCAAGGATATAGCGCATTATGGCTTCCAGGAGAGGACCATGCAAGTATAGCTACAGAAGTAAGAGTGGAAAAAGCTTTACTTGCAAAAGGAATTAAGAAGAAGGAAATTGGTAGAGAAGCATTTTTAGAAAAAGTTTGGGAATGGACAGATGAATATAGAGATAGAATAAAAACTCAGCTTAAAAAAATGGGTTGTTCTGCTGATTTTACAAGAGAAGCTTTTACTATGGATGAAAATTTAAGTAAGGCTGTTAGAGAAGTTTTTGTTAAATTATACAAAGATGGTCTTATATATCAAGGAAATAGAATTACAAACTGGTGTCCTAAATGCATGACTGCTATTTCAGATGCGGAGATTGAATATGAAGAGCAAGGAGGACATTTCTGGCACATCAATTACCCTGTAATAGGTAGTGATGAAGTAGTTGAAATTGCTACAACAAGACCAGAAACTTTACTTGGAGATACTGCAGTAGCAGTTAATCCTAAGGATGAAAGATATGCCCACTTAGTTGGTAAGAAACTTAGGTTACCATTAGTAGAGAGAGAGATTGAAGTTGTTGCCGATGACTATGTAGATATGGAATTTGGAACAGGTTGTGTTAAGATAACTCCAGCTCATGATCCAAATGATTATCAAGTAGGTAAGAGACATAACTTAGAAGAAGTTGTGATTTTAGAAGAAAACGGAACTATATCTGAAGGTTATGGAAAGTATTCAGGTCTTGAAAGGTATGAAGCTAGAAAGCTTATAGTAAAAGATTTAGAAGAGCAAGGACACTTAGTTAAGATTAAAGATCACAGTCATAACGTAGGAACTCATGATAGATGTGGATGTACTATTGAGCCAATGCTATCTAAGCAATGGTATGTAAAAATGGATACTCTTGCAGCACCAGCAATTAAAACCGTAAAAGAAAAAGATATAAAATTCATTCCAGAAAGATTTGAAAAAATCTATTATAACTGGATGGAAAATATTCAAGATTGGTGTATTTCAAGACAATTATGGTGGGGACATAGAATCCCAGTTTGGTACTGTAAAGATTGTGGAGAGATAATAGTTCAGACAGAGGCACCAAATCATTGTAGTAAGTGTAACTCTACAAAGCTAGAGCAGGATAAGGACGTTTTAGATACTTGGTTTAGTTCAGCTCTATGGCCATTCTCAACTTTAGGTTGGCCTGGAAACACAGAGGATTTAAAATATTTTTATCCTACAAGTACATTAGTTACTGGTGGAGATATAATATTCTTCTGGGTTGCAAGAATGATATTCTCAGGTTTATATAACATGGATGAAGTACCATTTAAAACAGTATTTTTCCATGGAATGGTTAGAGATGATCAAGGTAGAAAGATGTCTAAGTCTCTAGATAATGGAGTTGATCCACTAGAGGTTATAGAAAACTACGGAGCAGATGCTCTAAGATTTTCCCTTGTTACTGGTAATGCTCCAGGAAGTGATATAAGATTTTATGAATCAAGAGTTGAGGCAGCTAGAAATTTTGCCAATAAGATTTGGAATGCATCAAGGTTTGTTATGATGTACAATGATGAAGCTCTTATAGAGAAATATAAAGATTGTAAAAACTATTCTGTAGCCGATAGATGGATATTATCAAGACTTAATAATATTATTAAAGAGGTTACAGAGAATATAGAAAAATATGAAATTGGAATTGCACTCCAAAAAGTTCATGACTTTATGTGGACTGAATTCTGTGATTGGTATATAGAAATTGCTAAACCTTCATTATATAGTGATAATGAAGAAGTTAAGGGAGTAGCTTTAAATGTTCTAAATAAGGTTTTAGTTTCAGGATTAAAATTACTTCACCCAGTAATGCCATATATCACAGAAGAGATTTATACTCACCTAACTAAAGAAAGTGAATCTATAACAATTGCTAAATGGCCAGAATTTGAAGATGATTTAGAGAATTTAAAAGCAGAAGAGTATATGAACTATATTATAGATGCCATAAGGAATACAAGAAATGCCAGAACAGAAATGAATGTACCACCTTCAAGAAAGGCAAAAACATATATATATGCCACTGAAGCAGCGGAAGCTTTCAAGGAAGGAAAAGTTTACTTTGAAAAATTAGCATCTGCTAGTGAAGTCATAATCTTAAACTCTAAAGAAGAAGCACCAGAAAATATAGTTTCAGTAGTTTCTAAAGGAGCAGAGATTTATATGCCACTTTTGGAGTTAGTAGATGTAGAGAAAGAACTTGAAAGATTAAACAAAGAAAAAGCTAAACTACAAGGAGAAATAGAAAGAGTTGAGAAAAAACTTGCTAATGAAAGATTCATTTCTAAAGCTCCAGCTGAGGTTGTAGAAGAGGAAAAGGCTAAGGGTGAAAAGTACAGAGAAATGTATAATTCAGTATTAGAGAGTATAGAAAAGTTACAATAATGAATACTTAAAAATTCTATCTAAAAAATTAGCTTTATTATTGATTAATTATTAAAGATAAGGATATCTAAAAGCATATAGACTATATATTTATAGTTTTATGCTTTGTAGATATCCTTTTTAAATAACCTTAACTAACCAATATAATGCTTGAATATTAATCCTTAACTTTTAACTGAGTAAATAAGCTATAGTCATAAGAAATAAGAAAATTAGAATAAGTTGTAATATATTGAGAATTATTAGTATGGCATAGTTGAGTATGGATATGTAATGATGTAAAATAGGTTATGAGAAATTAGAATTCAGGAGGCTTATTATGAATTATACTGAAGCTATTAACTATATAAAAGATACGGCTAAGTTCGGAAGTAAACTAGGGTTAGAAAGAACAGAAAAGATACTAGAACTCCTTGGAGATCCACATAAGAAAATTAAAACTATCCATGTGGCAGGCACTAATGGTAAAGGCTCAACCACAGCAATGATTACCAAGATATTAATACATAGTGGGTATAAAGTAGGATGCTATATATCTCCTTACATAGAAGAGTTTGAAGAGCGTATACAAATAAATAATAATAATATTCCGAAGGAAGACTTAGCGAGTATAGTTACAGATATCTCTAGAGCCGTTGAAGAAGTAACTACTTTAGGTTATGGTAATCCTACTGAGTTTGAGATAATAACCTGTGCAGGATTTTTATATTTTTATAAAATGAAAGCTGATTTTGTTGTTGTAGAAGTAGGTCTTGGAGGAAGACTAGACTCTACTAATGTTATAACTCCAATCTTATCTATAATTGGCTCTATAAGCTATGATCATATGAATATTTTAGGAAATACCTTAGAAGAGATTGCTTTTGAAAAGGGTGGAATCATAAAAAGTAATATTCCAGTAGTTTTATATCCACAGGAAGATAAAGTGATTAAAGTCATAGAGAACATTTGTAAAGAAAAAAATTCGCCACTTATAAAGGTAAAAATGGAAAATGCGTCTTTAGTTAAAGTTGGAGATTGTAAGGATAATACTGTGGTTCAAAAATTAAATGTTATAACAGAAAAAGACAGTTATGATGTTAAATTATCACTTTTAGGAACCTATCAAGTTCAAAATTGTAATGTTGTTATAAATAGTTGTGAAGCTCTAATAGATCTTGGAGTTAATATTACAAAGGAAAGTATAATAAGCGGCTTATCTCAAGTTAAATGGCCAGGTAGATTAGAAATAATGAAAAGAAATCCTTTAGTAGTAATTGATGGTGCTCATAACATTGATGGTATAAAGAAGTTAGCTGAAAGTATAGAAATTTATTTTAATTATAAAAAGCTAATATTAATAATAGGGATTTTAGCAGATAAACAAGTAGATGAAATGATAAATATAATATGTCCTAAAGCTGAAAAAATTATAGCTGTAACTCCTCATAGTGAGAGAGCTGAGCTATGTGAAGATTTAAAAGAGAAGATTAATCTTTGCAATAGAGAATGTGAAGCTATTATGGATTACGAAGAAGCTTACAGTAAGGCTCTTTCTTATTGTGATGAAGATACTTTACTAGTTATATCTGGCTCCCTTTATATGGTGGGAGATATGAGAAAGATAATAAGAAATCATAATTAATTTAAAACATGGTAAAAATATATTAAAGTTGTAACAAATTTTTTCGTATCATAATGGAAGGTTCCTTCATAGTATAATGTGAGGAGGGATTCCAATGAGGTACTTATATATTTGTAATACAACTCAAGATAGCATTAACAAAGTGGGTATAGAGAAGTTTGCATTAGAAGATGTTATAAAGTTAGCAGGAGTTAATGAAAATAGAGTAGGTCCTCATGGATTATGCATACAGGGGGATCTATTATTCACTTCAAATTGTTATGATGGTTCAGTATCTATAGTTGATTTGAAGAACTTAAAATCCTATAGTTATTATTTAGGAAGAAACTGTAGAGATATTTGCTCATTAGGAAATCATTTATATATTATTTGCGGAGACTCAAATAATGTAGTAACTTTTGATTTAAACAAGAAGGAAATAATAGAGATTATTCCTTGTGGAGATTCTCCACATAGTATTGACTGTTGTAATCACAGCAATGAAATAGTTGTAGCCAATAATGGAGATGATACAATCACTGTGTTTGATTCATTGTATGGCAGTGATATTAAAAATATAAAGGTAGGTCAAGCACCAACAAAAGCATTATTTACCGTAAATGGGGATTATATTCTTGTATGTGAAAGTAGTGCAGGTAGCTTGGATAAGGGATGTGTAAGTGTTATATCAAGTAAAAATCATAAAGTAATACATAGATTATCAGTGGGAAATTGTCCTTTTGATATGTATTGCGATGAAAAGTATTGCTATGTATCTAATTATGGCGATGGAACTATATCCATTATTGATATTATAAATTTTACAAATGTAAAGAGTATAAGAATTGGTGGTATGCCTAGAGGAATAATTTGCGATGAAAGGTATATTTATGTAGGGGATAGCTATAATGATTTGATAATGAGGATTAATAAAGATGATAATCAGGAAAAATTAATCATCCCATTAAAGGGTCAGCCTACAGGGATGATTATAGATTAAAATATTTAAGAAAATATAAAGAATAGATTTATAAGACTCTTAATAAAAATTACTCAGTTAAAACTTTAATAATCTTAGTGTATAAGTCAGAGGGGTTAGCTTTCCATTTGGAACATAACTCTCTGGCTTGTTTATTTGATGCTACTGTTACCTTAATTTCCATAAGTGGAATATTATTTTCAGAAGCACCTAAGCTAACAACATAACTATTGGAATTTTCAATGGTGTAATCAGCTGAAATAGTAGCCTCTTTTTTTATTAGATTCATTTTTCCATCTATATAAGAATCTAATTTACTTAAACTATCCTTAGATAATCTATTTTTGAATAAAGATAGAACTTCTTTACCTTTATTAGATATTACTAATCTATCCTTATCCTTATAGTTAACTTTATTTATTAGTTGAGATGAAATTAAATCATCTATATATTCTTGCAGTGTAAAATAATTTATAAAATTATTTTCAAGGACAATTTCTGTAAGTTGTATGTTTGAGATAGGTAAATCAACTTTATCTATTATATGCAACAGTAGAAGCTTGTTTTCTGCCAAGTTCAAAGAATTATCAAACATAAAGTAACCTCCTTTAAACCATGTACATTTATACATATTTATTATATTAAATTATAACACATATTTATTGAATATGAATTAAGTTTACATGATATAGTATAGCATATAATAACTGATTCTGAATATAATTTTATAGAAAGTAAGATTATAAGTAAAGGAGAAATATGGGAACACCTAATAGAATTAAAATAAAAATAACAACTTATTTAGCATTATTAATGTTAGTAGCGTGCATAAGTGTTATGGGACGTATATTTTATAAGGAGACCTTTGTACCATCAGATAGAAAGATACCTATTTATTCAGTGGATACAAAAGAAAAGAAGATGGCTATAACCTTTGATGTTAATTGGGGGGATGATAAAACTAATGAAATACTAGATATTCTCGATAAATATAATGTAAAAGTTACATTTTATGTTATTGGATTATGGTGTGATGATTATCCTGACAAAGTAAAAGAAATTTATAAGAGAGGTCATGAAATTGGGAATCATTCTAATAAACATCCTGATTATACAAATATGACAAAGGAAAATGTAATAAAGGATTTTGAAATAGCTAACGCTAAAATATTAAGTTTGACTGGAGAATCACCTAAAACATTTAGATTTCCTTCAGGAGCATATAATGACACTTCAGTAGAGGCTATAGAAAGTACAGGGGTGAAGGCTATACAGTGGGATGTTGATAGTGTTGATTGGAAGGCAAATGGAGCAGATATAGAGTATGAAAGAATAGTATCAAAGGCAAGGGAAGGATCTATATTGCTATTTCATAATGATGGAAAATATACCACGGGTAATTTACCAAAAATAATTGAAAAATATCAAGCTATGGGTTATGAATTTGTTACAGTATCTAATTTAATATATAGTAATAATTATTATCTAGATCATACTGGAAAGCAAATACTAAATGAAAATTGATTAAATATATAGCATATTACAATTATCTGTAATTAAATAATTAAAAAATGTGAATTTTTGAAAATTACATGTTGTAAAATTTAGACAATTATTCTATAATTAATTCACGGGGGTAATGTAAATAGAACTATAAGAAAAATATATGATTTTTACTATAAATAGGTATATTTTTATTTATTAAGAATATAAATTATAGTAAATTTTACTAAAAAACCAAGGGAAAGAGGGGTTACCATGGATAATAATATTTTTAATAACAAAATTTACTTAGAGGGAAAAGTTATCTCAGATTTAGAGTTTAGCCATGAAATGTATGGTGAGGGATTTTACAATTTTGAATTTGAGGTTTCAAGACTTAGTGATACTTCAGACATATTAGTGATTACAGTATCAGAAAGATTAATTGCAGGAATAGATGTAAGTATTGGAAGTGAGCTTGTAGTAGATGGACAGCTTAGATCATATAACAAGTTTGTAGATGGTGCAAATAGACTTATATTAACTGTATTTGCAAGAGATATTCGCCAACTTGAAGAAAGAGGAAAAAATCCAAATCAAATTTTCTTAGATGGATATATTTGCAAGGCACCCGTTTACAGAACAACACCATTTGGTAGGGAAATAGCAGATATGTTATTAGCTGTTAATAGATTGTACAATAAATCAGATTACATTCCTACTATCGCTTGGGGAAGAAACTCTAGATTTTGTAAGAGTTTAGAAGTAGGGGATAACATCAGAATCTGGGGAAGATTGCAAAGTAGGGAATATCAAAAGAAAGTTTCAGACACAGAAGTAGTTAAAAAGATTGCCTATGAAGTTTCAATCTCTAAAATGGAAAGAGTTACTGATGAAAATAGAGATAACATAACTGTTATAGGTAAAGTGGACAATGATGCTTCTACAGATGAAAGTAATGCTATACAAGAAACAAATTTAAATGATAATGAAGAGAAAGAAGTTATTTAGTAAGATAAATTAACTAAAAAGCTATCATGAAGAAAAGCTTCATGATAGCTTTAAATTTTCCATTTTTTTAATTTATTACTTTCTTAAATCAGCTAAGATCTCAGTTTTACTCTTAGTCTTATCGTCTACATGTTTAATTATTTTAGCTGGAGATCCAGCTACAACTACATTTTCAGGTACATCCATTGTAACTATAGAACCAGCGGCAACTACTGAATGGTTTCCTATTTTAACACCTTCTAAGATTACTGCATTAGCACCTATCAGTACATGGTCACCAATTTCACATGGAGACTTACTTGGTGGTTCTAAAACTCCAGCAACCACTGCACCAGCTCCGAGGTGTACCCCTTTACCAAGCTTTCCTCTAGCACCTACAACAGCATTCATATCTACCATAGTTTCATCGCCAATTTCAGCCCCTATATTGATAACAGCACCCATCATAATAACAGCATTATTTCCAATAGAAACTCTATCACGAATTATTGCGCCTGGCTCAATTCTAGCATTTATACTTCTTGTATCTAGCATAGGGATAGCTGAATTTCTTCTATCAGATTCAAGTCTGTAGTTATGTATTTTGTCTTTATTTACTTCTAAAAACTTATTTATATCAGTACTATCACCAAATAAAACATAGAAGCTGCCTTCACCAAAACAGTCTACATTTTCAAAGCTACAATCCTTTAGATCGCCTTTAACATAAGCTTTAACGGGGGTTGATTTCTTTGACTCCTTTATAAATCTAGCAATTTCATATGGATCAGTAAAATTATATTCCATACTTCTAACTCCTTTCGACAAGTAATATATATTCATTTATATATTATCCTAAAATCCTACATTAATTATAAATAAATAAGATATTTTTGAATATAATACTTAGTATATTTAATTTGCTAATATAGTTATATCTATAGTTATATCATAAAAATCATATATAATGGAATATTTTATTTGCAAATGATATAATAAAGTTAAAATATAGTCCTAGGAGGTAAATATATGGGAAACTTAAACAAAGGATATATTCAAATATATACTGGAAATGGAAAAGGAAAAACTACAGCAGCGGTAGGTCTTGCAACCAGAGCGGCAGGAAACAAATTTAGAGTATGTATGGTTCAGTTTTTAAAAAGTGGAGTAACAGGAGAATTAGAGTCAGCTAAACTTATGGCTCCATATTTTACTATTCATAGATTTGAAAGACCTAGAGGATTTTTCTGGACATTAAATGATCAAGAAAAGTTAGAGCTAAAAGAGGATATTCAAGAAGCATATAAGTTCTGTATAAAGCAATTAGAAGAAGGAAACTGCGATATATTAATAATGGATGAGATTATGGGAACTTTATCTAATGGGCTAATTACAGAAGAACAATTAATAGAACTAATAGATAAAAAACCAGATGATGTAGAACTTATAATGACAGGTAGAAATGTGCCAGAGTCAATAATGAAAAGAGCTAACTTAGTTACTGAAATGAAAGATCTTAAGCACTACTTTAATGAAGGTGTTCCAGCAAGAAAAGGAATAGAATTCTAAGGAATATAAGGTATAAATTATGATATTATCAAGTAATATAGACAATATAGAAATATCAGGTATAAGAAAATTTTATAATAAGGTTGTTAAGATAGAAGGAGCTATATCACTAACTCTAGGTGAACCGGATTTTAAAATACCTGTGGAAATAAAAGAGGCTATAAAAAGATCCATAGATGAAGATAAAACTACCTATACTCCTAATGCTGGAATTGAAGAGTTGAGAGAAGAGATTTCAAAATATCTGAAGTCTTTAAATATAAATTTTTTTAAGGAAGAAATATGCGTAACAGTAGGAGGAAGTGAAGGGTTATTATCAACTTTTACTGGAATATTAAATCATGGAGATAAAGTTCTAATACCGACTATTGCATATCCTGCCTATGAAAATTGTGTTAAAATCCTTGGCGGAGAGGTTATAAATTATAATCTTAAGGAAGATCTATCTATAGATATGGAGGAATTGAAGAGGGTTGTAGAGCAAGAATGCCCGAAGGTGATGGTAGTATCTCACCCATCAAATCCTACAGGTAGACTTATGACCAAAGAACAATGTGATGAGCTATTCAATATATTAAGAGATAAAGATATATTAATTATAAGTGATGAAATCTATAGCTCCATTGTATTTGACGAGTTTAATTCCATATCGCAGTATAAAGAACTAAAAAATAAACTAGTACTTATAGGTGGATTTTCAAAGATGTTTTCCATGACAGGAATGAGAATAGGTTATGTATGTGCTCCAGAATGGATATTAAAGAACATAATAAAAGTTCATCAATACAATGTGTCTTGTGCCCCATCTATTGGTCAATATGGAGCTTTAGAAGGACTTAAAAAGTCTATGTATCATATAGATTATATAAAAGAGAATTTAAAATTAAGAAGAGACTATGTATATGATAGACTTATTTCTATGGGACTTGAGGTTATAAGACCAGAAGGAGCCTTTTATATATTTCCATCGATAAAAAAGTTTGGATTTAATAGTGAAGAGTTTTGCGAAAAACTACTTAAAGATACTAAAGTAGCTGTGGTACCAGGAACTGCATTTGGAAAAGGTGGAGAAGGATATATAAGAATTTCCTATTGTTACAGCATGGAAGATTTGAAATTAGCTTTAGATTTCATGGAAAAGTGGCTAAATGAGATTGCGTTCAATTAAGATTAGGATATAAAAAATAATTAACTGGTAAATAAAAAAGTGTTATGAAATCTATATTTTCATAACACTTTTTATTTGTACTAAATTGATTTGCTATTTAACTACATCATCCATAGAATATAAGCCTTTTGGTTTGCTATGAACATATTCACAAGCCTTTAGAGCTCCCACGGCAAATACTTCTCTTGAAATAGCGGAGTGTTTAATTTCAATTACTTCACCCATACCAGCAAATATAATTTCATGTTCACCTATAATATTACCACCACGAATAGCATGAATTCCTATTTCTTTGTGTTCTCTTTTAGAAATTCCTTCTCTACCATAGTTAAAATTTGTTTCCTCATCTATGGAGTCCTTTATAGTATTTGCAAGAAGTAGTGCGGTACCACTTGGAGCATCTACCTTTTGATTGTGATGTTTTTCTATTATCTCAATATCAAAATCCTTATAAAGTTTATTACTAATAGATTTTAATAAATTATTTACTATATTAATTCCTATAGACATATTAGCAGAGAAGAACACGGGGATTGAATTTTGTAAATCCTTAATATGAGATATTTGCTCTGCTGTATACCCTGTAGTACAAAACACCACTGGTAGTGAGTGAGTTAAAGCATATTTTGATATAGAATCTAAACTTGAAGGCCTCGAGAAGTCTAAAATTACATCTATCTCTTCCATTACTTTATCTATGGAATCATAAATAGAGTAATGGAAATTAGTATCTGTATTCATATCTACTCCAGCTTGAATTTTTAATATGTCAGAATTAGAAGCTACCTTCGAAATCATATGACCCATTTTTCCGTTACATCCAACTAATAAAATTTTTATCATGTATAGTCTCCTTTATATTAAGTGGTAATTTTTTAGAGCATCTTTCAAAGTCTCTAAATTTTTATCATCCATATCAACTAATGGAAGTCTTAAGTCTCCTACATTTCTACCCATAAGATTTAAGGAAGTTTTTATAGGAATAGGATTTGTTTCACAGAAACATGCATTAGTTAAAGGGATAGTTTTTAAGAATAACTCTTGAGCTGCTTTTATTTGCCCATTAAAGAATAATTCACATATATCATGAACATCTTTAGGTACAATATTTGCAATAACTGATATTATTCCAAGTCCACCTATAGCAAGGGTAGGTAGAATTTCATTATCATTTCCAGAGTATATATCTAACTTATCTCCACAAAGATATTTTATTTCTGCAATTTGGCTTATATTTCCACTAGCTTCCTTTACTGCAACAATATTTTCTAGTTGACAAAGCGCATGAAGAGCCTTTGGTGAAATGTTCATACCAGTTCTAGATGGTACATTATATACCACTATAGGAGTTTTAACAGCTTCAGAGATGGTTTTAAAATGAGCAATTAAACCCTTAGCAGAAGTTTTATTATAGTAAGGATTAATTACTAAAAGTCCATCTACTCCAACTGACTCAGCGAATTTACTCATTTCTACTGAAGCCATGGTATTGTTACTACCAGTACCAGCTATAACTGGGATTCTTTTATTAACTGTATCTACAGTGAATTTTATAGTTTCTTTTCTCTCATATTCTGTCATAGTAGATGCTTCTCCTGTTGTACCACATACTATGATAGCATCAGTTCCATTTTCAATTTGCCATTCTAATAATTCTTTTAATTTAGGAAAGTCTACGCCGTTTTTGTTGAATGGAGTTACAATTGCAACACCAGAACCTTTAAAAATACTCATATATACACCTCTTAAATCATTATATTTTTAATATCATTATAGTAAGTTGATATAACTGTAAATTTAATCCCTTTCAAGCTATTGAAAAGAATTAAACTACTGAACTATAACATAAAATTATTGTTATATATATTTATTATATGATAGAAGTTTTGAATTATATAATATTAAATTTTATTTTATTAAATCTTCTTTTATAAAAACTTCTGCAATTTGAACTGCGTTAAGAGCAGCACCTTTTCTGATATTATCAGCTACAACCCAAAGGTTAACACCATTATCAACACTAAAATCACGTCTAATTCTTCCGATATAAACATCATCCTGACCTTCTATATCTATAGGCATAGGATAAATATTATTTTTTATATCATCCATTACAGTAATACCAGGTAAAGTTTTAAATAAGTTGAAAATATCATCCAACTGAAAATCATTTTCTAATTCTACGTTAATGCTTTCACTATGACCATGGAATACAGGTACCCTCACTGTTGTAGCAGTAACCTTGATTTGGTCATTATGAAGAATTTTATGAGTTTCATCTATCATCTTCATTTCTTCCTTTGTATAACCATTATCTAGGAACACATCAATTTGAGGTATTACATTATAGGCTATAGGATATTGAAATTTCTTAGGAGGAACCTTAGATACTCCATCCTTTAGATCATTAAATCCTTGAACTCCAGCACCTGATACAGCTTGATAAGTTGAGTATACAACTCTTTTTATTCCATATTTTACATCAAGAGGTTTAAGAGCAACCATTGCTTGAATAGTAGAACAGTTAGGGTTAGCAATAATACCATTATGCCATTTAATATCTTCACAATTAACCTCAGGAACTACTAGGGGAACGTTAGGATCCATTCTCCATGCACTACTATTATCAATAACCACAGTACCGTGGTCTGCGAAGATAGGCGCAAACTCCAAGCTAACATCTCCACCAGCTGAAAAAAGGGCTAAATGAATTTTTTTATTAATTATATTTTCTTTTTTTAGTTCTTCTACTAATATAGCTTTTCCGTTAAAGTGTATAGTACTTCCTGCAGATCTAGCAGATGAGAAAAGATATAGGTTTTCAATTGGAAAATTTCTTTCAGCTAAAATATTTATAAATTGTCTTCCAACCATTCCGGTAGCACCGACTATAGCAACATTGTATTTCAAAAATACCACCTCATTTAAGTTATATTTATAATACATTATATAACTTAAAGAGGTAAAGTTATATAACTTTATTAAATTTATATATAAAATTTTATTATAGGGTAAGTACAGAATAAAGATGCCATGGTAAGTTAAGGGATAAATAGAATATATTTAAATAATATTTATGAAACTATAATGTTAAAGAGTTTTTGGGAGTATAAAGTTATTCTTTGATATTTAATAAGATTTTAAATATCAAAGAATAACTTTAAAAATTCACAGATAATATTTTAAATAAAAAGATGCATATGGTTAATTGTGTAAAAATATGAAGATATATAGGGGTGCAAATTATATGAATTTAATATATTATCTAATATTTTGTTACAATTTGTAATCTTAAGAACAAATTATGTATTAAAATAGTTTGACACCTACAGAAACCTGTGTTAATATTATAAAAAATGAATTTATTATTATTTTTATTTTCATACTTTTAACAATTACAACTACTAAAACCCATGTCCACATATTACATATGAAATATGTATGAATGATTGAAGCACAGTTATATAATTCCTTATTGCTGTTTTTAAAAAGTAAGCGGCTTTGATATTGTGGCAATTGTCAAAATATTTCAAAGGAACTAACTATTTAAATAAATCGTTTTTACTGATTTTATAATAGCATCTTAAGTGTGTTTTAGTAATGTTAAAGGAATGAAGCCTTACTAGTTTTATTAATAGTGTGGGAGGTGTTAGTAAGGGAAAATAATGCATTGCAGTTTAAAAGTTGATTTGGGGCAAAAAAAGAAATAATGAGTGCCAAAGTTTTTAGTATATTAAATACAAATATTATAAAACAAATAGCTTTGTATACGATATCATTAATAAACTTAAGGGTGCATTAAATATTTACATTTCATTTATGGGAGTCTATAGGTGAAGTGTAATTTCTAATAATGTCTCATTGTGCTTAAGGTAGAAAAAGGTTAATGTTGGGGGAAATGCAGTAGATGGGGATTTTATTGCATATTTTTACTTAAAATGGAGGGATGACGATGTTTAAATTTACTCTAAAAAGATTTGGATATATGTTATTGACATTATTCATTGCATCATCAATAACATTTATGCTTATCCATGCTATGCCTGGAGATCCACTTGCGGTGGCAGCAAGAAAGCTTCCAGAGCAGATCAAAGCTAACTACTATGCTAAATATGGATTAGACCAGCCACTTTTAACTCAATATAGTTTATTCGTTAAGAATGCTGTAAAGGGAGATTTGGGAGAATCTTTAGCATTCCCTGGAAGAAGTGTTACAGAAACTATTAAGAAACATGCACCTATTTCAGCACAAATCGGTGGACAAGGCCTTATAGTGGGAGTAACATTAGGTATTCTGTTGGGTATTATAGCCGCATTTAATAGAGGTAAATGGCCAGATTATTTAGTAATGTTTATAGCTATAGTTGGTATATCTATACCAAGCTTTGTTGTAGCATCATTACTACAATATTTCTTTACAGTTGAATTAAGGTGGTTACCAACAACAGGATGGGGAGAGTTTAAAAATACTATATTACCTACCATAGCATTAAGTTTTGCGCCTATAGCTACTTATGCTAGATATATGAGAGCTAACTGTCTTGATGTTATTGGACAAGACTATATAATAACAGCTAAGGCTAAAGGGGTTTCTAAGACTAGTTTAGTATTTAAGCATGTTATAAGAAATGCTATATTACCAGCTATTACCCTTCTAGGACCACAGGTTGCTAACATATTTACAGGTTCTTTCGTAGTTGAAAGTATATTTGCAATACCTGGGTTGGGACAATATTTCGTATCATCAGTTACAGATAGAGATTATACTATGATAATGGGACAATCGATTTTCGTATCAGCATTATTTATAATTGCATTATTCTTAGTTGATATAATCTATGGATTAGTTGACCCAAGAATAAGAGTATCAAGCAGTAAGCGTTAGGAGGGATAAGTATGGCAGAATTTTCAAAAGAAAAATTTCAAATTATAGGTTGTGATAACCTAGATTCAGAGGGAATACTTAGACCTAGTATGACCTACTGGCAAGATGCATGGAGAAGACTTAAAAAGAATAAGGTAGCTATGGTTTCATTAGTGTTATTAGGATTAATCGCATTAATGACAATTATAGGACCTATGATAGGTAAATTTGAATATCAAGCTACAAATAATGATATGTTAAATATGAAACCAAACTCAACGTATTGGTTTGGAACAGATAGTTTAGGTAGAGACTTATTTTCAAGAGTTTGGGTAGGTGGTAGAATATCTATCACTATAGGAATAGTTGGAGCTATTGTAGACACTGTTGTAGGAACAATTTATGGTGGTATATCTGGATATCTTGGTGGTATTGCTGATGATATCATGATGAGAATATTAGAGATATTAGTTAGTATTCCATACCTTGTATTAGTTATACTTATCAGAGTTCTTATGGATCAAGGTGGTATGGCACCACTTATTATAGCCATGACCATAACGGGATGGTGTTATATGGCTAGACTTGTAAGAGGGCAACTTTTGCAAATTAAGGAGCAAGAATATGTGCTTGCTGCAAAAGCATTAGGAGCAAACGCATCAAGAGTAATAGCAAAACACTTAGTTCCAAATACTTTAGGTGTAATGATTGTTGCTATAACATTTGATATACCAGGATTTATATTCGCTGAAGCTTTCTTAAGTTTCTTAGGAATAGGTGTTCAATCACCTATGACAAGCTGGGGAGCTCTTGCAGCTGCAGGACAACAGAATTTAATGTTCTATGCTTATCAATTAATTTTCCCTGCCTTAGCGATTTCATTAACAATGTTATCTTTCAATTTATTAGGTGATGGTTTAAGAGACGCACTGGATCCTAAATTACGTCAATAAGGGGGGGAATGGCAAATGGAAAGAATTTTAGATGTAGAAAATTTACAAGTTTCATTTCATACCTATGCTGGTGAAGTAAAGGCAGTAAGAGGTGTAGATTTTCATCTCGATAAGGGTGAAACTTTAGCTATAGTTGGAGAATCAGGTTGTGGAAAAACAGTTACATCAAAAGCTATAATGAGACTATTACCAGAACCAATGCCGGCAGAAATTAAGAAAGATTCTAAAATCATTTTTGATGGTAAAAATATTTTAGATATGAATGAGAAGGAATTAAGAAAATTAAGAGGGTCAGATATATCTATGATATTCCAAGATCCAATGACTTCATTAAATCCTACAATGACGGTTGGAAAACAAATTGCTGAGAGTTTAATAATTCATAGAGGTATGAATAAAGCAGAAGCAATGAAAGAAGCAATAAAGATGCTTGATCTTGTTAATATACCAAATGCTGATAAGAGAGCTCATCAATATCCACACGAATTCTCAGGTGGTATGAGACAAAGAGCTATGATAGCTATAGCGCTTGCGTGTAATCCAAAGATACTTATTGCAGACGAGCCGACTACTGCTCTAGATGTTACTATACAAGCACAAATAATGGATCTTATAGGAGATCTTCAAAAGAAACTAGGAACTGCAGTTATGCTTATTACTCATGATCTTGGCGTTGTTGCAGACACTGCAGATAGAATTCAAGTAATGTATGCAGGTCAAGTTATTGAAAGAGGTACTGTGGAGGAGATATTTGCGAATCCTCAACATCCTTATACTTGGGCATTACTTCAATCGGTGCCAAGACTTGATACAAAAAATAAGGATACGCTTTACGCTTTAAATGGTACTCCACCAGACTTAGTTAAACCACCGATCGGATGTCCATTTGCTGCAAGATGTGAATATTGTATGCAAATATGTTTAGAGGAGATGCCGGAAGCTACTAATGTAGAGAATGATCACCAAGTGTTATGTTGGTTAAAACATCCAATGGCACCAAAGGTTGAAATTCCAGAAGCGTTAAGAAGAGGTGAATAAGATGGCTGAAACAAATAAAAAGGAAGTTTTAATTGAAGTAAAGAATCTTAAGAAGTATTTTGAAGTTGGTAAGAATGCCACACTTAAAGCAGTAGATGATGTTAGTTTTAATATATTAAAAGGTGAAACATTAGGTCTTGTTGGAGAATCAGGCTGTGGAAAAACAACTTGTGGAAGAACAGTAATGGGACTTTACGGTGCAACAGGTGGTGAAATTTTATTTGATGGAGATGACATTAGTAAATATGATAAAAAACAAAAAAAGGAATTTACTAGAAGAGCTCAAATCATATTTCAGGACCCTTATGCATCACTAAATCCAAGAATGACTGTTGGAGATATTATTGGAGAAGGAATAGATATTCATAATCTTCACAAAGGTGATGAAAGACAGGCTAGAATTTATGAATTGCTACAATTAGTAGGATTAAATAAGGAACACGCATCTAGATTTCCTCATGAATTTTCAGGTGGGCAAAGACAAAGAATAGGTATAGCAAGAGCTCTTGCTATAGAACCAGACTTCATAGTTTGCGATGAACCTATTTCTGCTCTAGATGTGTCTATTCAAGCACAAGTTGTTAACTTATTGATAAAATTACAAAATGAATTAGGGTTAACATATTTATTCATAGCCCACGACCTATCAATGGTTAAACATATATCTGATAGAGTTGGAGTTATGTATTTAGGAACTATGGTAGAGCTTGCTAGTAGTAAAGATTTATATGATAAGCCTTTACATCCGTATACTCAAGCATTATTATCAGCAATTCCAATTCCTGATCCTGATGCTACTAAGAAGAAAGCAAGAATACCTCTAGAAGGAGAAGTGCCTAGTCCGATAAATCCTAAACCAGGTTGTAGATTTGCACCAAGATGTAGATATGCAAAACCTATATGTAGTGAAAAGAATCCTGAGTTTAGAGAAATTGAGCCAAATCACTTTGCTGCATGCCATATATTATAATTAAAATAAAAAGATAAGAGTATTTTATTACTCTTATCTTTTTTGTTGTTAAAAAGGTAAGAAAAATGGTGTTGCTATATATGATAAAAGAAAGAGATATGTAAAGTTTATTCAATGATTGGGTTTTATTATTAGGCATATTAATTGTTTTATGGCTTAGTAATAATATAAAAGGAGATGATATATGAATATTTAGTAGAAAAGTATTTACTAAATTCAGTTGAATTCTATTTAAAGAAAATACAGAAAAAAGAATTTTTATCAAAATAGTAATTCATATATCTACTCCAATCAATTATTTTATTAAAAAAGATACAAATTACGACAAAAAATAATGTAAAACCCGATAAAGTAGATATGCCAATGTTAATAATAATAATAATAATTCTTATACTTGTAATATTTTGTTGAAAAATAAGGTATTTTGTGTCGAGAATAGAGAAGATAATTCGTATAATTGAATAAAATTATAATTAAGGTGTCTTTAGTCGGAAAAGCGAACATTGACATTGTCGTTAAAAGGGTGTATTATAAAAATAAATAAAAGTTATGAGGAAATGTGTAGAAATATACACAAAGATTAACGACAAAGATGAACAGAGTTTAGAATGAAGATTTAGAATTTTTGAACTAAACTATATTATTTTGAGGGGGATTACTTATGAAAAGTAAAAAAATACTAGCATCGTTATTAGCATTATCTATGATAACATCAGTTGCATTAGTTGGATGCGGTAAGGGTGAAGAAAAAAATTCTGGAGCTGCGACTAATGGAGAAGCAGATGCGGAACAATATCTAAATATGCTTTTGGATTCTGAACCAAAAACAATTGATCAATCTAAATCAAGTGATTCATATTCTTCACAAGTCCTTGCAAACTGCCAAGAATCATTAACAAGAATTGTGCAAGATGAAAATGGTAAAGATAAAATTGAAAAAGGTATAGCTGAAAGTTGGGAAACTTCAGAAGATGGGTTAACTTGGACATTTAAGTTAAGGGATGCTAAATGGAGTGATGGTCAACCAGTTACTGCAGAACAGTTTGTTTATGGTATTACAAGAACGTTAGCACAAGATACTGCATCACCTTATGCTTTCCTATTATATCCTATAGCTAATGCTGCAGAATTCAACTCTGGTAAAGCTAAGGCGGAAGACTTAGGTGTTAAAGCTGTAGATGAAAAAACTGTTGAATTTACATTAAAAGCACCATGTGCATACTTCCTTGATTTAACATACTTTAAAGTAATGCAACCACAAAGAGAAGATATAGTAAAAAAATACGGTGATAAGTACGGTTCAGAGGCTGATAGTATGGTATATTGTGGTCCGTTTAAGATATCTGAGTGGGTCCACAATAATAAATTTGAATTTGTCAAAAACCCTGAATATTGGGATGCTGAAAATGTAAAACTTGATAAAGTTACAATGAAAATAATAAAGGAAGAATCTGCTAGAATGAATGAATTACTTAATGGTTCATTAGATGTGGCTAAAGTAGTTAAACCAGAGTGGATAGAAAAATTTAATGCAACTGGTGAGTATGACGCTATAAAAGGATATGATGGTTCAACTACATATACTTTCTTTAACCATAAAGATAAACTATTCAGCAATGCTAAAGTGAGAAAAGCATTTATAATAGCAGAGGATAGGGAAAATAAAATTAAGACTTTAAGAAAAGGTCTTGGTGAGCCTGCTCTAGGATTTGTACCTAAGTCTGTACAAATAGGTGGAGAAGAGTATAGAACTAAAGTAAATGAATTACCAGTTCAAAAATTAATAGAAGAAAATCCAGATCCAAAGGCATTACTAATAGAAGGAATGAAAGAATTAGGGCTTGGAGATGATCCATCGACTATAAATATTAAATATTTACAATCAGGTACTGATTCAACAGCTAAAGAATATGCTGAGTTTCAACAACAAGTTTATAAAGACAAGCTTGGAATTAATGTAGATGTTGAATACGTTGAATGGGCTATATTCCAACAAAGAACAGATGAGTTAGATTACCAAGTTGCAGGTATAGCTTGGACTGGAGATTATAATGATCCTAACACATATCTAGACATATGGACATCTAATGCTGACGTTGTGCCAACAGGATGGTCAAACCCTAAGTATGATGAACTTATAGCTAAAGCAGGAAAAAGTAATGATCCAAATGAAAGAGCTGAACTTTTCAAAGAAGCTGAAAGAATTTTAATATATGAAGATGGTGCTATAAGTCCAGAAGCGTGGAGATTTAAAAATACTTATGTAAGAAAGTATGTTAAAAACTATGCTGCTCCATTATTTGGAACAGTTGACCTAAAATATACTTATACTACTGGTAGAAACTAGTATTATAATGAAACAACAAAAGAGTAAAGCTGATAAAATGCTTTACTCTTTTGTTTCGTTATAATATTTTATAATCCATAAAACAACATATATAATGAATTTATAGGAAAATTCATTATAAAGTATGAGAAAAGGTTGATGTTATCCAAAATGTTTTAATATATTTATAGTGGTTATAGGATTTAATCAGGAAAATTCGTATTACAAATTTCGAATGTATATATAAATAAAACACGATTTAGCAAGAAAAAAGTAGAAAAAAGAAAAATAATTAGATAAAAAAAGAAAAATAATTTCATTAATATATTTTATTTTAAAAAAATATAATATAATTATTCCAAAAAAAAGAATTTAGATTACTATTTAGTTAAATATTTGTTAATATATAAGATAATAAGTCGAATTGAGGTAATCTTGTTAATATTCAGATAATGGGTATTGCAATAGTGAAAATGTTAATATATAATAAATTTAAATCAGATGGATATGTGCTTTATATCTATCATATTGATGATTAATGAAGGGGGATTATTCATGAAAAGCAAAAAAATATTAGCTTCTTTATTAGCGATATCTATGGTAACGTCTGTTGCTTTAGTAGGTTGTGGTAAGGATGACAAGAAAGCAGAAAATGGTAAAGGTGAAGAAACTGCTGCTTCTGGAGATATGGATAAAGAACAGTTTCTTAACGTATTTTTGAAGGCTGAACCAAAAACAATTGACCAATCAAAATCAAGTGATTTATATTCTTCACAAGTACTTACTAACTGCCAAGAGGCTTTAACTAGAATTGTGCAAGATGAAAATGGTAAAGATAAAATTGAAGCAGGTATGGCTGAAAGTTGGGAAACATCAAAAGATGGGCTAACTTGGACATTTAAGTTAAGAGATGCAAAATGGAGTGATGGTCAACCAGTTACTGCAGAACAGTTTGTTTATGGTATTACAAGAACGTTAGCTCAAGATACTGCATCACCATATGCATTCTTGCTATATCCTATAGCTAATGCTGCAGAGTTTAATGCAGGAAAAGTTAAAGCAGAAGAATTAGGTATTAAAGCAGTAGATGAAAAAACTGTTGAATTTAAATTAGCATCACCATGTGCATATTTCTTAGATTTAACATATTTTAAAGTAATGCAACCACAAAGAGAAGACATAATAAAAGAGCACGGTGATAAATATGGCTCAGAAGCAAATACAATGGTATATTGTGGACCATTTGTAATCTCTGAATGGGTACACAATAATAAGGTTGAATTTACTAAAAACCCTGAATATTGGGATGCTGAAAATGTAAAACTTGAAAAAGCTACAATGAAAATAATAAAAGAAGAATCTGCTCAAATGAATGAATTATACAATGGTTCATTAGATGTAGGTCCAGTTGTAAAAACAGAATGGATAGAAAAACTTGATGCAACTGGTGAATTTGAAAATAGAAGAGGATATGATGGTTCAACTACCTATACTTTCTTTAACCACAAAGAGAAATTATTTAGTAATGCTAAAGTAAGAAAAGCATTTATAATAGCTGAAGATAGAGAAAATAAAATTAAGACTTTAAGAAAAGGTCTTGGTGAACCAGCATTATCTTTCGTACCTCCAAAAGTACAAATAGGTGGAGAAGAATATAGAGATAAAGTTAAAGATCTTCCAATTCAAAAGCTTATAGATGAAAATCCAGATCCAAAGGCTCTATTAATAGAAGGAATGAAAGAATTAGGACTTGGTGAGGATCCATCTAAAGTAACTATTAAATACCTTCAATCAGGAACTGATACAACATCAAAAGAATATGCTGAGTTCCAACAAAGTGTTTATCAAGAGCAACTTGGAATTAATGTAGAAGTTGACTATGTTGAATGGGCACAATTCCAAGAGAGAACTGATAACTATGATTACCAAGTAGCTGGTATGGCATGGGGTGGTGACTACAATGACCCTAACACATTCCTTGACTTCTGGGTAACAGGAGCTGATGTTGTAATGACAGGATGGTCAAATCCTAAATATGATGAAGTTATAGCGAAAGCAGCAAAATCTGTAGATCCTGCAGAAAGAACTGAATTATTTAAAGAAGCAGAAAGCATACTATTATATGAAGATGGTGTTATAAGTCCAGAAGCATGGAGATTTAAAAATACTTATATTAGAAAATATGTTAAAAATTTAAGTACTCCATTATTTGGTGGAAATTATGATTTAAAATACACTTACACTTCAGGTAGAAAGTAATATAAAATATTATTAGAATGTTTAATACTCCTTAAAGTATTTGTAAATACTTTAAGGAGTATTTTTATAATTCTAGCGTATTGTCTACCTTATGTATAGACTTTTTTTAAATCCTAATATCCAAAGATTTAAGTTAATGGATCATTATAGTCAGCAGTGACTGGGGTTTCTGCTAATTCGTAATCCGTATTATCTGTTTTGTCACAGAATATTGCTCACTCAACATAAGATATATCTATGTTAATGCCTAATGCATTATTGCAGTTCTACTGAAAAAGCTTTTCTTATTTTGGCATTTTTAAAGTACTTATTTTCTTGATTGAAGAAATTATAACATAGTGAAGCATCATAACCTTTTTTAATTTGAAATCTCCAGTTTTATTTAATTTGTCAATCCAATACTTCGAACTTGCATTAGCTGCATACAAAGAACCGTTAAATAAATCATTCTAGTAGATTCTTTTTTAACTACCCTAATTGTAGCTTTCTCAAGTTTTGCATTTTATGTAAATATATTTGTTTAAGTGAAAATATGTAATTATTTAAAATGCTTTTAGTGATACCTAAGGGAGTATAGAGTAACAAAGCTACATAAATTATATAGGAGATGAATAAAAAAAAGCCTATGGTAGAAAATATAGTTAGTATGTTAAAACTATATTTGAACAATGCGGAGGTAGAAGTTCATGGGTAAGACTCCTTTAAAGAAAGTGATAAAATCTAAATTGAAAGCTAATAAAGAATTAACTCCACAAGAAGCTTTAAGAGAGCAGATAAAATATGATATAGTAGAAGAATTGGGGCTGGCTGATAAAGTAAATGAATTTGGATGGAGTGGTTTAACTGCAGAAGAAACGGGAAGAATTGGAGGAATGATGACAAAAAAGAAAAAAGGATTAAATATGCCTAGGAATGATGAATTTTTTTAATGTTATATAGTGTATTGATAATAATCTATTTTAGTTAAGAGTTTGTTAGTCTAAATTAAGATAAATTGTGTTAATTTGATGAAGAAATTTAATTGTAGTTTAATATACAATTATTTAGATAGAGGTGAAATTTGTTACATAATCATGGAAGATTTCTTAGACAAAAGAAAAAAAGTAAGGTAAAATAAATAGGTGATTATATAGAAAAGATGGTGAACCTATGGACTGTTATAATGATTTTGCTGATATATATGATGAACTAATTAATGAAGATATCAATTATAGAGGTTGGGCAGAAAAAATTATTGATATTTGCAAGGAATATAAAGTTGGAAGAAGAGACTATTTAGATTTAGCTTGTGGTACAGGAAATTTTACTAAGTTAATTGGAAGAAACTTTATATTTACAGCGGCTATAGATTTATCGGAGTATATGTTGTCTATTGCAGATGAAAAGTTAAAGGCTGAGGGAATTAAAGCTAAGGTTATGTGTCAAGATATATGTAACTTTAACCTTAAAAAGCAGTTTGATCTGATAACCTGTGGATTGGATTCTACTAACTATATAATTGAGGATGAAAAACTTCAATTATATTTTATGTCAGTTAATAAACACTTAAAGGATGATGGAATTTTTATTTTTGATATTAATACGGAGTACAAAATTAAAAATATATTAGGAAATAATAGTTTTAACTATGACAGGGAAGATGTAGTCTATATTTGGGAAAATCAATTACAAGATGATGTAGTTGATATGTATTTAACTTTTTTTGTTAAAGAAGGACAAGTGTATCATAGATTTGATGAACACCACAGAGAGAGAGCTTATAGCGAGAGTAAGATAGAAAAGTTTATAAATGAAGCAGACCTTGTCATAGA
This sequence comes from Clostridium subterminale, assembly GCF_039521425.1. Taxonomy (NCBI): domain Bacteria; kingdom Bacillati; phylum Bacillota; class Clostridia; order Eubacteriales; family Clostridiaceae; genus Clostridium; species Clostridium subterminale. The sequence goes on along the minus strand of NZ_BAAACI010000007.1, from coordinate 71,919 downwards.
AAGAAAACTTAATTGCTATGAAGAAGTTGCTATAGGTGAGAATACGGAAAGAATAACCTATGTTTTGAGTAAGAAAGGATGTTAGAGGAATGAAAGATAAATTAATTAGAGCTACAGCAAAGGATGGTCAAGTAAGAATAATTGCAGCGATTACAACTGACTTAGTGAATGAAGCAACTAAAACTCATGAATGTATGCCAACAGCATCAGCGGCACTAGGAAGAATGCTAACTGGTGGTGTTTTAATGGGAGCTATGCTGAAAAATGATACTGACAGTTTAAGTATTCAAATAGATGGTGGAGGAGAGGCGAAAGGTATTACCGTTACTGCTCATAATGATGGAAGTGTTAAAGGTTATATAGGAAACCCCAAAATAGATTTACCTTTAAATGAAAAGGGTAAATTGGAAGTTGGTGGCGCCATAGGTAAAAATGGATATTTAAAAGTAATTAAAGATATGGGACTTAAAGAACCTTATGTAGGTCAAGTACCTATATATACAGGAGAAGTAGGAGATGATATAGCATATTACTTTACTGTATCGGAGCAAACACCATCTGCTGTTGCTTTGGGAGTATTGGTAGATACAGATTTATCTATAAAAGCTGCTGGAGGATTTATTATTCAAATGATGCCAGGTGCATCAGAATTTTTAGCAGATATTATAACTTATAGATTGGAAGAAATTCCATCAGTGACATCTATGATAGAAAAAGGAATGACTATAGAAGAAATATTAGAATTTGTATTTGAAGATATGGATTTAAAAATATATGATTCCTTAGTACCTGAATATAAATGTGACTGTTCAAGAGAAAGAGTAGAAAGAGTGTTAATGAGTATTGGTAAGAATGATTTGCAAGAAATATATGATGATGGCAAGACGGAAGAAATCTTATGCCATTTCTGTAATAAAGCCTATGATTTTAAACCAGAAGATATTAAAAAAATATTAGATGACATTAATTAGTTTTATAATAAATTTTAAAAACTATATTGACAATAAACTTAAAATTTAATATAATAGTCTTTGTTAAGACTTGGAAAATTCATTGGTTTTTTAAGCTTAGCAAAGATTATTTTTAATAGTGGTGTCACAAATTTAAATTTGGTCGCATAGCTCAGCTGGGAGAGCACCTGCCTTACAAGCAGGGGGTCACAGGTTCGATCCCTGTTGCGACCACCATATGGCCCAGTGGCTCAGTTGGTTAGAGTGCCGGCCTGTCACGCCGGAGGTCGAGGGTTCGAGTCCCTTCTGGGTCGCCAATAAATTCTAAAATTTGTGTCTGGCTCGATAGCTCAGTCGGTAGAGCAGAGGACTGAAAATCCTCGTGTCGCTGGTTCGATTCCTGCTCGAGCCACCATTATTACGCGGGAGTGGCTCAGTGGTAGAGCGTCACCTTGCCAAGGTGAACGTCGCGAGTTCGAATCTCGTCTTCCGCTCCAATATGGCGCTATAGCCAAGTGGTAAGGCAGAGGCCTGCAAAGCCTTTATCCCCAGTTCAAATCTGGGTGGCGCCTCCAAAAAAGCAAGTAATTAAATTACTTGCTTTTTTCTTTTGTATATAAACATAAATATACTTCTTAGAGCAGTACACATTATAATTGAGTATTTTAAAATTCATATTCTAGTAATTTTGGCAAGTATAAATTATTAAATATCTAAAAAATATATACTACCTCTATCAATTAATTGCGAGTTGGTTAAAGCGATAGGAGTTATACCATGCTTATTTAAAAATATTTTTATTAAATCTCCATGAGGATATAAATCTAAATTTCCATAAAAAACTATGGTTTTAGAGTCTATCATACCACAAGTTCCACCAATAAACCCATAATTTAAATGAGGTAAAAGAATATCCCCTGATGGAATTAATAGTACATCATATCCATAGATATTTAATTCTTTATAAATACATATATCAGAAGTTATGAAAGCTTTATTAGATAATACTACAGTAGAGCATTTGGAGTAACCTTGATTCACATTTATTAATGTCTTATCATGAATATTTTCTAACAAAGTTTTATCCGTATATCTTATTTTATGCATAAAAAAATCAGAAGTACTTACAGCATTCAGAATGATATCTTTAGGGTATTTATCAGTTAAAGCATCAGTACTTCTCAATACCGTTAGATTTAGAGATTTTAGAATTTCTTCAAAGGTAGAAGATGTATCCTTATGAATAATAACATTATTATTATCGATAAAATGTATAAGAATATCAGGATGACCACATATAGCTGGATATAATGAATTGCAAGGTTCACAAAGTATAACTTTACAATTTAAATTTTCCAAAGCTAAAAGCTCCTCTTGAGAAATTCTGAAGTCAACAAAAGCATATTTCAAAAATAGCACCACCTTATTATTGGTTGTTATTAATAATTCAAATTTTAATATATCTTTAATCAGACTATTTAAATGACAGATTCTTCTCAAACCCGCATAAATAGAACAAATAGTTAAATAGTTAAATAGTTAAATAGTTATATAGGAATATATATCTGTATTTAAATAGTTCCCAGTATAAATATTCTTATTTATATCTATATTTTTATAGAAAAAATTTTTGTATACCAGGTAGTTAATCTAAGAAATTTTTATAAAGATTATTTAGCTAAGTAGATCAATAGACTAATTTAGAAATAATATATCATAAATGCTATAAAATTTATAGAATAAATTGGATTTTAAAAATTGTATATAGTAAAAAATAAAAACACATAATATATTAAAGTGAAGTTCTGTATCTATAAAATTCTTAACATGAAGTGGGGTGATTGAATGCTGATGTTGACTATTGTGAATAATAGCTATAAGGATTATGTATTAAATCAAGTTAAGAGTATGGGTGATTATTTAAGGACAAAAAAGAAAAGTTTAAATTTAAAAGTTGAAAATGATGAATTAAATGAATGTATACATATATATTGGAAAGATGGTGATTACACTGAGGATGAAGGTAAGAAGTTATTTAACTATTATATAGCTAACATTTTATATGGTGTGATTATTAACGAGTTTTTAGAAAAAAAGGTTAATAAACATCTAAATGAAACTTATAATTTTCTAAATTATAACGATGTAAGTGATATAAAAAAGGATATATATAAAGTTTTAATGGAAGAATTACCTATAGATGATACTGTAATATATTATATGAATAAGAAAAATAACATTTTAGATAGAATTATTAATTGCATAGAAGAAGGAAATGAAATAAATATTAAAGGCTTTATTGACTTTAGAGCGAAGGAATTAATGCCGCAGATATATATGATAATAGAAAAAGTGGTAGAAAGCTATATGATAGAAAAGGAATTTAATGAATTTATTAGTCTTCTAAAATATTTTGTTGAAATACAAGAGAGTAAGGCTGAGAAAGTAGATTTATATATTGGAAAAAGAGGAGATTCATATATACTCAGAGATGAATTTGGGAATAATATTATGGAAACCCTTTTGAATGAGATTTGTGAAAATAAAAATATAGTAGAAGTTAGTCAAGATGATTTAGTCATAAGTGGACTCATAACTATGTGTCCGAAAAAGATAGTGATACATTCTGCTAATAGGTGTAAAAATAAAGAATTAATTAATACTATAGAGAAGGTATTTGAAGACAGAATTTATCATTGCAGTGGGTGTAATGAATGTCTAATGTTTAAAGAAATTATAGAAATGCCTATTGACAATAATATAAAGGTGTAGTAGAATTGACTATGTTAGTTGGAAAGTGAATAATTTATTAACAAGTAGAAACTGCCGTTTCTCACCTTACAGTACTGCTAGTAAGGTAATGATTTTAATTTACAATAACTGTAAATATGGGGCGGCGTTTGCTGTCCTTTTTATTTTATATAAAATGAAAAATATGTGGTTTAAAAGCCGGAGGTGAATGTTATCAGTAAAAATAAAGATTTCATGATGAATGAAGAAATAAGAGATAAAGAAGTAAGAGTTATTAACTCAGATGGGGAAGCACTAGGAGTAATTTCTACAAAAGAAGCACTAGATATTGCTCAACAAAAGGAATTAGATTTAGTTGTAGTATCTCCAAATGCAAAACCTATGGTATGCAAAATAATGGATTTTGGTAAGTTTGTTTATGAACAGCAAAAGAAAGAAAAAGAAGCTAAGAAGAAACAAAAAATTACTACACTTAAAGAAATCAGATTAAGTGCTAGCATAGAAGAGCACGATATTGAGATAAAAGCTAATAATGCTAGAAAATTCTTATTAGATGAAGACAAAGTTAAAGTTACTGTGAGATTCAGAGGAAGAGAAATTGAAAACTCACAAGTTGGACACAAGATATTAAACCTTTTTGTAGAAAAATTAGGCGATGTTTATGTTATTGAAAAGCCAGCTAGACAAGAAGGAAGAAATATGATAATGATATTAGCTCCAAAAAGAGCATAACCGAGAGGAGGACTTTACAATGCCAAAAATGAAAACACATAGAGGTGCAGCAAAGAGATTTAAAAAGACAGGAACAGGTAAGTTAAAAAGATCTAAAGCTTTTAGACGCCATATATTAACTAAGAAGAGCAGAAAGACTAAGAGAAATCTTAGAAAAACAGGATATGTTTCAACTACTCAAGAAAAAATAATGAAGAAATTACTACCATACTTATAGTAGGAAGTTATCTAGGAGGTAAATATAATGGCAAGAGTAAAAAGAGCGATGAATAGTCGTAAAAAACATAAAAAAGTATTAAAACTTGCAAAAGGATACTACGGTGGAAAAAGCAAGTTATTTAAAACAGCTAATGAGTCAGTAATTAGAGCATTAAGAAATGCTTACGTTGGAAGAAAATTAAAGAAAAGAGATTTCAGAAAACTATGGATAGCTAGAATAAATGCAGCTGCTAGAATGAATGATCTTTCTTATTCAAAATTCATGAATGGAATGAAACTTGCTGGCGTTGAAATAAACAGAAAAATGCTTTCTGAAATAGCAATAAATGATCCAAAGGCATTTGCTGAATTAGTAGAAGTTGCTAAGAAGCACCTATAGGATTAATTTAATATAAGAAATTAAAGCCAGAGGATGACTATGTCATGTCTCTGGATTTTGTTAGACTTAATTTTAATATACATAATTATTTATTATTTTTTTATGTAAGCAATAAAGATAATGAATAGACGGATATATATAGTATAAGAATGTAGCTATGGCTACATTCTTATACTATATATATTTTAATAAACAAAAGGGAAAATTATATAATTATAATAAATTTTTTTGTAAGAAGTATGAGGTGTTATCTATGCAATTGAGATTAATTGGCATTCTAAGGCGTAAAAACTTTACTCCCGTTCAAATAATAGCTATGGGATTTGCAACGATAATATTTACAGGTGCCCTATTATTAAGCTTGCCAATTGCTACTATAGAAGGTGTAGGAACTCCATTTATTGATTGTATATTTACATCAACTTCAGCAGTTTGTGTAACAGGATTAGTTACTGTAGATACTGGTACCTATTGGAGTTATTTTGGAAAAACAGTAATACTTATTTTAATACAAATTGGTGGTCTTGGATTTATGTCCTTTGCTACACTTTTATCATTAATTATTGGTAAAAAAATAACTTTAAAAGAAAGATTAATAATAAGAGAATCATTAAACTCCACATCTCTTCAGGGAATAGTAAAATTAGCAAGGTATATATTAGTATTTACTTTTTCAATAGAACTTCTAGGGGCGTTATTGCTTTCATTTGAATTTATACCTGAGTTTGGAATTGTTAAAGGCATATATTATAGTATATTCCATGCTGTTTCTGCATTTTGTAATGCTGGATTTGACCTTATGGGAAATTATAATAGCTTAACTGCATATAGCGATAATACCTTGGTAATACTTACAATATCATCTTTAATAATAATAGGTGGATTAGGTTTTCATGTATGGAATGATATATTTAATTATAAACACACTAAGAGATTAGCTTTACAAACTAAGTTAGTAATAGCCGTAAGTGCAGGATTAATTTTATTTGGATTTATAATGTTTCTAGTATTTGAACTTTCTAATCCAGGAACTATAAAGCCTATGGGGATTAAAGGAAAACTGTTGTCAGCATTTTTTGCATCAGTTTCACCAAGAACAGCAGGGTTTAATTCTATAGATTTGACGCAGATGACTATGGCGTCTACATTTTTAACGATAATGTTGATGTTTATTGGTGGCTCACCAGGGTCAACCGCTGGAGGGATAAAAACTTCCACAGCTGGAGTGCTTTTTATGACGATATTATCAGTTATAAATGGAAGAGAAGATACAGAATTATTTAAAAGAAAAATAAATAAAGAAACTGTATATAAGGCTTTAGCAGTAGTAATTATAGCATTAGCATTAATTTTCACTACAACTATATTATTATCTATTACGGAGAGAGCATCCGGAGCTCCTTTTGAACATTATTTATTTGAAACAACTTCAGCCTTTGGAACTGTTGGGTTAACATTAGGATTAACTCAAGAGCTTACTGCTATAGGTAAAGCTATAGTGGCACTAACTATGTATGCAGGTAGAGTTGGACCACTTACACTAGTTGTAGCAATTTCTATAAGAAAAAGTAAAAGAGGAAATTCTATTAAATATCCAGAAGATAAAATTCTAGTTGGATAAAGAGGGGGATATATATGAGTAAAAAACAATTTATAGTTATTGGTTTAGGGAGATTTGGAACTTCGGTAGCAGAAACTTTATATGCACTAGGTAATGATGTTTTGGCAGTAGATATAGACGAAGAAGCAGTTCAAAATATTGCGGAAAAAGTTACCCATGCTGTTCAAGTAGATGCTAATGATGAAAACAGCTTAAGAGCTCTTGGAATTAGTAATTTTGATGTAGCTATAATCAGTATAGGTTCTGATATTCAAGCTAACATTCTTTCTACTCTTTTAGTTAAAGAAATGAATGTTAAGCATATCATAACTAAGGCTAATAATGCATTACATGCAAAAGTTTTATATAAAATAGGTGCTAATAGGGTTATATTCCCAGAGCGTGATATGGGGATTAGAGTTGCTCATAACCTTTGTTCTTCTAACATACTTGATTATATAGAGTTATCACCAGATTTTAGTATTGCAGAAATTGTCACCCCAAAGGAATGGGAAGGTCACTCCTTAAAAGAACTAGATTTAAGGGTAAAATACAGTGTAAATGTGGTAGCCATTAAAAGGGATGATAATATTGAGGTATCTCCAGCTGCAGATGAAGTTATACAAGAAGGAGACATAATAGTAGCCATAGGAGGAACTTCTGAACTAAACAGTATTGAAAGTTTAGTTAGATAAGGAGATTTATAAGTGCAGGTTATAAAAAGTAAGGATAATAACACATTAAAAGAAATTAAGAAGTTAAAAGAAAAAAAATATAGAGTTGATAATAAAAAGTTTATTATAGAAGGTTTTAGGTTCCTAGAGGAAGGATTTAAATCAGATTTTATTATAGATAAACTTTTTATAAAGGAAAGTTCTATAGATAAGTTCAATGAAAAATTTTCTTTTTGCATTAGTAAGTATGATGAAAAATTATTTATAATAAATGATAACTTATTTAAGAGTATTTCAGGTACAGAAAATTCCCAAGGGGTTTTAGCTGTACTTAACATGAAAGAAGAAACCTTCATAGCAAAAGAGGGATTATATATTTTAGTTGATAAGGTGCAAGATCCAGGCAATTTAGGAACTATAATAAGAACAGCTCATAGTGCTGGCTGTAAGGGAGTTATCTTAAGTAAGGATACAGTAGACTTATATAATGAAAAAACCTTAAGATCTACTATGGGTTCCATATTTAATATCCCTATAATCCATGATGAAGATTTGTATTTTACAAAAAAATTAATTGATAAAGGATATAATTTAGTATGTAGTTCTCTACAAACTGATAAAAATTTTTTTGAAGTTAACCTAGTAGATAATGCAATAATAGCTGTAGGTAATGAAGGCAATGGAATTAGTGATGAAGTTATGAATTTGGCTACTTGTAAGGTTAAAATTCCTATGCTAGGAAATACAGAATCACTAAATGTTGCTATAGCTGCATCTATTATGATATATGAAGGTGTAAGACAAAAGATATCAAATAAAAATTATTAATACTTGAAATTTTTATATATTATATGTATAATGTTTCTAACAAGTTAGGATTTTAATGTTTTGAAGTAAAAGAGTAGGCTAACTAGTTTAGTAAATATAAAATGAAATATTTATACAATGACGAAGAGAGTAGATATATATTTTTATATAAGGGAGGAAGAGCCAAAGACTGAAAGCTGTTCTTATAAGATTATATCGAAGTTCACTTCCGAGTACTAATTATGAAGTAATAGTAGTAATTAGCGGCTATGGTCGATAAATTTACTAAGAGGAGTTTTAATAAAACTCAATTAGGGTGGTACCGCGGATTTTCCGTCCCTTTTTAGGGACGGTTTTTTTATGTGTATAAAAGAAAATTTAATTTCAGAGACTGTTATTTACTACTGAAGTTAAGTAGAAGTTTTAATCCATAATTTTAAATGAAATGATGAATTTTAGAAAGGAGCTTAGAATATGAAAGAACAATTAGAACAAATTAAGAAAATTGCCTTAGAACAGCTAAGTCAAGTAACAGATAAAGCTGAACTTGAAAATATTAGAGTAAAGTATCTAGGGAAAAAGGGAGAGCTTACTGCAATCTTAAGAGGTATGGGAAAACTATCAGCAGAAGAAAGACCTGTTGTGGGTAAAATTGCAAATGAAGTAAGAGAAGAGATAGAAAATGCCATTGATACAAAGGGTGAAGCTATAAGAAGTGCAGAAAAGGCAGCAAAATTAAACAGTGAAGTAATAGACATATCTATGCCAGGAAAGAAACAAACTGTGGGGAGAAAACATCCATTAAGTTTAACTCTTGACCAAGTGAATGATATATTCTTATCTATGGGTTTTTCGATAGAAGAAGGTCCAGAAGTAGAATATGATCATTACAATTTTGAGGCTTTAAATATACCTAAGGATCATCCAGCTAGAGGAGAACAAGATACTTTTTATATAAATGATAATATAGTGTTAAGAACTCAAACATCTCCAATTCAAATAAGAACTATGGAAAATCAAAAGCCACCAATAAAGATGATTGCACCAGGAAAGGTATATCGTTCAGATGCTGTAGATGCAACTCACTCACCAATATTCTATCAAATAGAGGGATTAGTAGTGGCAGAAAATATTACCTTTGGAGACTTAAAGGGAACCTTAGAAATGTTTATACAAAAGATGTTTGGAGATGACATGAAGGTTAAATTTAGACCACACCACTTTCCATTTACAGAACCATCAGCAGAAATGGATGCAACTTGCTTCGTATGTGGAGGTAAGGGATGTAAAGTATGTAAAGGTAGTGGATGGATAGAGATTGTAGGTTGCGGTATGGTACATCCACAAGTACTTAGAAATTGTGGAATTGATCCAGAAAAATATAGCGGTTTTGCTTTCGGATTTGGACTAGACAGAATTGTAATGTTAAAATACGGAATTGAAGATATTAGATTATTATATGAAAGTGATATGAGATTTTTAAATCAGTTTTAATAGATAAGGAGGACGATTATGAAGTATCCAGTTAAATGGTTAAAAGACTATGTTGATATAAATGTTTCCCCTGTAGAACTTGCAGATGCATTAAATCTTTCAGGGTCTCATGTTGAAGAGGTTATACTTACAGGAGATGAAATTTCTAATGTAGTTACAGGAAAGATAACAAAGATAGAAAGACATCCAGATGCAGAAAAATTAGTTGTATGTGCAGTGGATATTAACAAAGAGGAAGAAATACAAATAGTAACTGCTGCTACAAACATGAAGGAGCAGGATATTATTCCAGTAGCACTACATGGTGCAACGCTGCATGGCGGACTTAAAATAAAAAAAGGTAAATTAAGAGGAGTAGTATCAAACGGTATGTTCTGCTCAGAAGAAGAGCTTGGAATTGCTGGAGACGAGCCAGTTCATGGACTTATGATATTACCTGAAGATACACCTATTGGAGTAGATATTAAGTCTGTAATACCTCTTGAAAGTGCTATTATTGACTTTGAAATAACTTCTAATAGAGCAGATTGCTTTAGTATAATTGGAATGGTAAGAGAAACAGCAGCTACTTTAGGATTGACTTATAAAATGCCAAATCTTAAATATAGTGAAGAAGGTAAAACTAATATAACTGATAGTTATAAAGTAGAAATTAAGAGTCCACTATGTAGAAGATATATGGCTAAAGGAATTAGCAATATAAAGATAGAACCATCACCACAGTGGATGCAAGAGAGATTATTAGAAGCTGATGTAAGACCTATCAATAATATTGTAGATATAACAAACTTTGTTATGTTAGAGCTAGGTCAACCATTACATGCCTTTGATGCTAGAGATATAGTATCTAATACTATAGTAGTTGATACTGGAAAAGATGGAGAAAAATTTGTTACTTTAGACGAAGAAGAAAGAACTATAGATAGCTCTATGCTTTGCATAAAGGATGGAGATAAAACTATAGGACTTGCAGGAGTTATGGGGGGACTAAATTCAGAGGTTAAAGATGATACTTCTATGATAATCCTAGAAAGTGCGAACTTCAATGGTCTTAATATAAGAAATACATCTAAAAAATTAGGATTAAGAACAGAAGCTTCAACTAAATATGAGAAGGATTTAGATCCAAATTTATGTGAATTAGCTGTTGATAGAGTATGTGCTTTAGTTGAAGAACTAGGTGCAGGTAAGGTTATGGCTGGAGTTATAGATATATATAATGAGGTTAGAACAGCTTATACTTTAGAAGTTGATAGTAACTGGGTTAATAGATTCTTAGGTAGTAATATATCAAAAGAAGATATGAAAAAATATTTAGATGGATTAGATTTAACTACTGAAATTAAAGGTAATGTTTTAGTTGTTAATTGTCCAACATTTAGAAGTGACTTAAATATAAAAGAGGATATAGCAGAGGAAATCGCTAGAATTCATGGATATAATAATTTTGAATCTACCCTTCCTCATTGTGAGGTTATAAAGTCAGGAAAATCAGATAAGCATAAGCTAGAAGATAAAATAATAGAAGGTTTAGTAGCTAGTGGAATGAATCAATCTATAAGTTACTCATTTGTAAGTAATAAGATTTTCGATAAACTTTTAATTCCACAGGACAGTGAACTAAGAAATGTAGTAGAAATTAGAAACCCTCTAGGAGAAGATTTCAAAGTAATGAGAACTACTACTCTTGCTTCAATGATGGAATCTTTAGCTAGAAACTATGTAAAGAGCAATGAGAGTGCAATGCTTTTTGAAATAGGGAAGGTATATATAAAAAATACTGATGAAGAGAAACTACCTGAGGAGAGAAATATTTTAACCTTAGGAATGTATGGAGCCGGAGACTATTTAGAACTTAAAGGTGTGGTAGAAAATGTACTAGATGTTTTAGGAATCGATAATGGAATCTTTATTAGAGAAACTGAAAATCCTAGCTTCCATCCAGGAAAGACTGCAGCATTAAAACTTAGAAATAAGGTTTCAGGAGTTTTAGGTGAAATTCATCCAGATGTAAGTGAAAATTATGGTATAGATACAAGATGTTTTGTTGCTGAATTAAATTTAGATATGTTGATGGAATGTGCTAAGATGGACAAAAAACATAAAGCACTTCCTAAATTCCCAGCAGTAACAAGAGATATTGCAGTTTTAGTAGATGATAGAGTTCTAGTACAAGAAATAGAAGATACTATTAAAAAACAAGGTGGCGGTATCTTAGAAAGTGCTAAGCTATTCGATGTTTATAAAGGAAGTCAAATTCCAGAAGGTAAGAAGAGTATAGCTTATGCTATAACTTATAGACATGCAGATAAAACTTTAACTGATACTGAAGTAAATAAGGTTCATGATAAGATTTTAAGAAGCTTAGAGCATAAGTTAGGCGCAGAATTAAGATAATTATTAATTGGAATAAGTAGGTGTAAATTTACATCTGCTTATTTTTTTATGGGAAGTTTTATATAAAGAGAATAGTTTACAATTTTAAACAAAATATAATCTATAAATGTTGAATTTGTAACCTCATTAATGTACAATTATGGTTATATATGTATTATAGTGTATAATTTTATATAATGACTATTTTTTGTATTAGATAGTACTAAAATAAAGGAGTGGAAATATGAAAAGTTTTTGGGGTATAATTCCACGTTATATTAAAAAGGGAAAAAAGAGAATTATATTTGTAGCTTTAGGAATCATAGTATCTATGGCTCTTATAGTATCCTTAGGAACCATATCGGAAGCCTTAAAGGAATCCTTATATCAAAAGATGAAGGATGATTCTGGAGGAATACATGATATATATTTAGGTACAATGGGGTATGTTGATTTTGATAGGGTAGCAAAGGAAGAGGTAGTTAAAGAGGTTACAACAGTTTGGCCAATTGCAAGATATGATGTTCCCAATACCGATAATACTCTTCAAATATCAGCTTTTAAAGAGAATGCTACAGATATATTAAATCTTGAATTATTAGAAGGAAGATATCCAGAGAAAGATAATGAGATAGCTATAGAAAAGTGGATTCTTGACTCATTCCCTAAGAAGTATAAAGTAGGAGATAAGATAATTATTCCTTATACCATAGGCCATAGAGGGAGAGGTACAGAATTTTATTATGAAAAAGGAGAAACAGAGTTTATACTTACAGGAACTTATGACTTTACTTATAGAAATTGGTTTTATCCTAAGGAAGGAAATGCATATATTACTCCTGAATTTGGAGCTAAAATATTAGAAGAGAAAAAGCTTACTTTGCAAAATGTAGAAGCTGATGGATATATAATGATAAAACCTTCCTATTCAGCTGAAGAAGCAGTAAAAAAACTGACAGAATCAAGATATTCTACAGGAGGTTTCTTTGCTAATGAATCAAAGTTACAGCTAAAAGATGAATATAAAAAATATGATAATATAATGTTTTTTGTTTCCTTAATTTTAATAACAATTTCTAGTGTAATAATTTTTAACATATTTAACGTCAGTGTATCAGAACGAACTAAGGAAATAGGTATGCTTAGGGCAATAGGCTGCCCTCCTTGGAAAATAAAGATGATGATTTTGGTTGAGGGAATGCTTATAACCATTGTATTTATACCTGTAGGAATTTTATTAGGGAATTGGATAACAAGATTTATTATAAAAATGATAACAGGAATAGAAAATTTAGGTACAGTAAGCACCCTAGATCCTAAAATTATTATAATAGCAGTAGGTATAGGACTTTTAACTGGATTCATAGGAACTTATTTTCCAGCAAAAAGAGCATCAGTTATTTCACCTATAGAGGCTATAACAGGAGGAGACAATACTTCATTGCAAGGGAGTAGTATAAAATTAAATTTAGATAAGCCTGCCCTTAAAAAATTACCATTTGAGGGAAGTATGGCAGTTATAAATACATTTAGAAATAAAAAAAGATTTTTATCTACGTGTTTATCTTTAATTATAACTATAACTATGTTTATGACGGTAAATTATGTTATAGGCTCTACAAACCCTGTAGCTACATTTAAAGATGGTTTTAAGGTAGATTTTAAGGTTAATTCAAAAAGTGGATTATCAGTAGAAAATGTTTCTGCTGTCGAAGGATTAGATGTAACCTTGAAGCTTAAACGAAGAGGTACTACTATGGATTTACCGAAGGAAAAGTTTACAGAAGAAGGGCTGAAGGCCTATAAAGCGTTAGGTGAAACAAATGAATATTTTTCACAATGTATATATCTAGATAGATACTTAACAGAAATCACTATATTTGGATATAGTGATAAACAGTTGGAAGCTCTAAAGAAATATGTAATTGATGGTGAGATAGATATAGATAAGATGAAGGAAGAGGATATCCTAATTCTTGTACAAAATATAGGTGGTTTAAACTATACTAATTTATTAGTAGGAGATGAGGTACAACCTTCATTTAGTAAATTAAATGATAATGGAGAGTTTTTAGGTGGAACTTTCCCTAAGTTTAAGGTTGGAGCTATAGTTAGTGAAGAGGCCATAAAAGAATTGCCTTTTGATGAGGCAAGTACTACAGCTCGATCTTCAGCAATAATTTTACCTGATTCTGCTATGGAGAAGCATATGGACATGACTAAATACCAATATTGGGAAGGCAATGTTAAGGATGGATATGACTATGAAAATGTTGAAGATCAGTTAAGTAGTGTTGTGAATAGTGATAAAGGTGCTACATTATTATCTTATAGAGAAGAGCTAGAAAAAGTAAAGGTAAATAATGCTCAAATTATATTTGCTATGTACAGCATAGTTATTGTAGTAGCTATGGTAAGTATAATAAATCTTATAAATATCATGAATATGAGTGCTATTATGAGAAAAAAAGAGTTTGGATTCTTAAGAGCTATGGGACTTAGTGAAAAACAGGTTAAGAAAATTATTATGTGGGAAGGAGCTATCTATGGAGTTATATCATCTATAGTAGCTACTGTATTGACTTTAGGTACTTCCACAATTATAACAAAGAACTCAGAGGTATGGTTAGGACAAACTATAAGTTGGCATATACCTATAGGAGAGATGGCTATAACTCTAATAGTTACAGTAATAATTACACTATTATCATCAATATTGCCATCAAGAATATTGTTTAAGTCAAGTATTGTTGAGAGCATTAGAGATGTAGAGTAGAAGAGTAATGGAGGAATTAATATGAGTATATTAAGAACTAGTGGACTAGCTAAAACCTATGGAATGAATGAAACAGCAGTAAAGGCATTAAAACCTACGGATTTGGAAATTAAAGAGGGAGAATTTGTAGCTATAGTAGGGCCTAGTGGTTCTGGAAAAAGTACATTACTTCACCTTATTGCAGGACTTGATAAGCCTTCAGCAGGAAAGGTATTTATTAATGATCAAGATATTTATGAGCTAAGTGAAAATGAGTTATCTAGATATAGAAGACAAAATATAGGATTTATCTTTCAAGCCTTTAATTTAATTCCTATACTTTCAGCAGAAGAAAATATAAAACTTCCAATACTAATGGATGGAAAAAAGGTAGATGAGGGCTATATTGAGGAACTTATGGAGGTACTTGATATAAAGGAAAGAAAAAGGCATCTTCCTGGAGAGTTATCAGGAGGACAACAACAAAGAGTATCCATTGCTAGAGCGCTAGTTAATAAACCATCCATAATATTTGCAGATGAACCTACAGGAAACTTAGATAGTAAAAATAGTAAAGAAGTATTGCAGCTACTAAAATCAACCATAGAAAAGTATAATCAAACACTAATCATGATTACCCACGATGGTAGTATAGCACAAATGGCAGATCGAATTATTACTATTTCTGATGGAATGATTGTAGAGGGTAAATAAAAATTATAATTAACGGTAATATTGGGAAATAAAGAAGATGTTACACAGCTAACTTAAAAAGATAGCTGTGTAACATTTTTTGACTACATTACCATAAATAGTTAGTAAAGTATATTTCCCATAATAAATTTTGGTATGATGAATATAATAAAATATTACAATATAAATATAAAATATGTACGATAATATATTATATTTATATTTAATTAAGTTTTATGAAACATATTGTTGACAAGTATTTGGAATATTTATTAAATACCTTATTTAATAAATAGCTAATATATGTTAAAATGATTATAAGTTTATGCAGATGTAAATTTATAATTAAGAGGGTGTTTATGTGAGCATTATAACAGTTAAGATAAATGGAATGGAATATAACCTTAGAGGAGAAGAAAATGATGAGTATCTACAAATGGTTGCTCAATATGTAGATAATAAAATAAATAGTCTAATGTTTAAGAATTCTAAAATAAGTCGTCCTGATGCTACTATTCTTGCAGCAATTAATTTAGGAGATGAGGTTTTTAAAAATAAAGAAGCTTGTGAAAGGGCAAATGAAAATTATAAAATGATTGTGAAGGAACAAAAAAATCTTATTTCTGAGGTTGAAGGACTAAAAAGAGATTTACAAGCTGCAAAAAAAGAAAATGAAGACTTAAGAAAAATTAGTACTGAGGATAAAGATGAGGAGATAGAAAAGCTAAAAGATGAAGTTACATATCTTAAAGAGCAATTAGAACTTATGGACCAAGTTGTTCAAGAGTTAAAAAAAGATAATAAAAAGCAAATGACCTTTAATAAAAAGCTTTTATCTGAAAATAATAATTTAAGATATCAACAAATAGCTAGAGTAAGACAGCTAGAGCAACTTAGTCAGGAGATTGAGGATAAAAACCTTAAGCTTATGAAAAGTGGACAAGTGAATGTAAGAAAAAAATAAAAGTTTAGGCGATAATATTATATTTTATATTATCGCCTATTTTCTATTTTAGGATAATTAGAAATATTAAAGAATTAAATATAATTTTATTCTTTAATATTGTGATAATTAAAATTTTATAGGCATAGGTATTAGGTAAAACCATAATTCTTAGGGGGATTATACATGAAAGTTTTACTATGCGCTAGAAGTAATTATATAAATTTAAGTTCAGGAGATACTACTATAATATTTAAAATATACACTTTTTTAAAAGAGAAGGGGGTTAATGTAGATATATGTGGAGCCAATGAGGAGGCTAATTATGATGATTATGACATAGTACATTTATTTGATATTAAAAATATATTTGATGCTTATAAACATTTTAAATTAGCTAGTAATAGTAAATGTAATATAGTAGTATCACCTATGTATTTTAATATGGAAAAGTTTTTTCAATATAGTGATAATGTGGAACGTAATAATTTATGGAACAATTGCAAAGTTTATAGGGAATTGATTTTGAAGAAAAGTAAAATTATATTTTGCAATAGTATATACGAAAAGTCTTTAATAACAAAGGATTTCACTACAAAGGGAGAAATTAAGGTTGTTTATAATGGAGTTGATATAAATTATGATGAAGTTCCTTTATATAATTTCAAGGAAAGGTATAATTTAGATAATTATATTTTATGTGTTGGTAGAATTTGTGATATTAAAAATCAGCTAGAATTAAGCAAGGTATGTAATGAATTAGGAATAGATTTAGTTTTAATAGGAACAACTTCAGAGGAAAGCTATTTAAAAGAATGTTTAGCTTACTCAACTACCCATTACTTAGGATTTATGAATGACTATGATTTGTATAATGCGTATACGTTCTCTAATGCTCATGTATTAGCTAGTTTTTCAGAGGTTACAAGTTTATCATCCCTTAAGGCAGCAGCTTATGGATGTAATATAGTAGTGACAGAGGAAGGGGCTTCAAAGGAATATTTTAAGGATATGGCAATATATTGTGATCCGTACAATCATAATAGTATAAAATCAGCAGTAGAAAAAAGTAAGGTGAAAAGAAAAAATAATAAATTAAAAGAATATATAAGATATAATTACAACTTGAAAAATATGTTAGAAGGCATATATGAAGGATATTTAAAATTAATGAATTAAGATGTATAGGGGCTAACCAATAAAAAGGTATTAGCTCCTATTATTTTTTACAGTTTGTAACAAAGAGAATTGTGATATAATAATCCATGAGAAGCAAAAAATAAGTACTAATAAAATAAGTATGACTTTTTTAATATAGAATAAAGACATTTCTTATTGATAGGAGTTGAGAACATATGGATAAAATAGAATTACTAGCGCCAGGTGGAAGTAAAGAAAGTATATATGCTGCTGTTCAAGGTGGTGCAGATGCTATATATATGGGTGGAAGTAAGTTTTCTGCTAGAGCCTATGCAAATAATTTTAATGAAGAAGAATTAATAGAAGTAGTGAATTATTGTCATTTATATAATGTTAAAGTATATATAGCCTTTAATACTGTGATAAAAGAAGAAGAGTTAGATGAAGCTTTAGAATATGGGAAGTTTTTATATGAAATTGGTGTAGATGCTATTATAACTCAAGATATGGGATTATTTAAAATTATAAAAGAGGCTATACCAGATTTTGAAATTCATGCATCCACACAAATGACTATACATAATGGAGAAGGGGCTCTATTTTTAAAGAATGAGGGCTTTCAAAGAATAGTTTTATCAAGGGAGTTAAGTCTAGATGAAATAAGATATATTTCAAAGGACTTAGATATAGAAACAGAAATATTTGTGCATGGAGCATTATGTATAAGTTATTCAGGACAATGTCTTATGAGTAGTGTCATAGGAGGAAGAAGTGGAAATAGGGGAAGGTGTGCTCAGCCATGTAGATTACCTTACACTATAATAAGCAAATCCCGTGGAGAAAGTAGAGAAGGTTACTTATTAAGTCCAAAGGATACATGTACTATAGAGGAAATTAAAAGCTTAGTAGAAAGTGGAACATCATCTTTAAAAATTGAGGGGAGAATGAAAAAACCTGAATATGTGAGTGGTGTTGTAACTACCTATAGAGAGGCTATAGATAGTGTATATGATAATAAGAAGTTTGAGATAGCTCCTAAAAAGGGTATGTTAAATCAACTATTTAATAGAGAGGGATTTTCAAAGGCATATCTTAGAGGAAACATAGGAAGAGATATGATGGCCTATAATTGTCCTAAAAATACAGGTGTGTTTTTAGGAACAATTGAAAAAGATTTAACTATAAAGCTTCAAAAGGATATAAGAGCTCAAGATGGAGTTAGAACTGATAATAGTGGATTTACTATTACTAACATTATAAAAGGAAAAGAAAAGGTTAAAGAGGCATACAAGGGAGAGAAAGTGAAGCTTATACCTACTAAATATAAGGCTGGAGATAAGGTATATGTTACTTCAGATACGGAACTTTTAACAAGGCTTCAGAAAAACTATGAAGATATTTATGGTGTGAAGCTTCCTTTAACTATAAAAGTTAGATTTGTCCAAGGAGAAAGATTCTATTTATCTACTATTTATCATGGAAAAGAATTTGAAGCTTATGGAGAAAATGTAGAGATTGCATCTAATAAGCCTATGGATAAAGAGTCTGTAATTAAAAATCTTAACAAATTAGGTGATACTCCCTTCAAGTTAGAAAGTGTTGAATTTGAAAACTTTGAAGAAGGATTTTTAAGAGTTTCATCTATTAATAGTGTAAGACGTGACCTTATTGAAGAGATAATAAATTATGTGAAGACTCGAGATAAACGTAATATAGAGGAAGAAACCTATAGAGAGTTTAAGGATGAGAATTTATATAAGGATATTAGAGAAGATAAAAATAGATTTAATGATGAATATTTAATATGTGTAAAAACTATGGAGCAGCTAAAAGGTGTATTAAAGTTTGTTGAGGAAAATTTAGATAGAACTCCAGCTATAGCTATAGATTTATTTAAAAAGGGTGAGGCTTTAAATTTAGAAGAAGTAGATTATGAAAATTTATATATAGTTGTTCCTAATATAATTAAAAGTGAATTTAATTTAGTTATTCAAGCTATAGAAAAGAATATTTCTAAAATTAAGGGACTAATTACAGCTAATTTAGGTATAATAAATGTGTTTAAAGATAGGCTTAATATAATAGGTGATTATAAGTTGAACATTTTAAATAGTGAAAGCTATGATTTTTACAGTGGATTTACAGATATATCAGCTTTAAGTGTTGAGCTTAATAGTAAGGAGATGTTCTCCTTAGCTAAAAATATTAAAATGCCAGTGCAAGTAGTAGTTTATGGTAAGTATGAGCTTATGGTAAGTGAATACTGTGTCATTGGAAGTACCTTTGGAGATAAAAGCTCTACCTCAAACTGTAATTTTAGATGCGATGAAGATAGATTTGTATTAAGAGATAGGATGAATGAAGAGTTTTTAGTTACTACAGATAAATATTGTAGAAGCCATATATATAATACAGTACCTGTTAACTTAGTTCCGTTTATTAGGGAACTTAAGAAAAATAATATCAACAATTATAGAGTTGACTTTATAGATGAAGATTATGATCAGGTTTTAAAGGTAATGAAATATATATTTAAAGATGAAGATGTAGATTTAGGGAAAACTACAAAAGGACATTATAAGAGGGGAATTGAATAGAAAGTAGGGGATAAGAAATGAATGAAAAGACCTTTAAAGTACTTGAATATTATAAAATCAAGGAAATATTAAAAAAGTACACAGTAACAAAGGCTGGAAAAGATTTAATTGATAATCTTAAACCGTATAACAATCTCTATGAAATAAAAGAACACTTAGAGGAGACCAAGGAAGCATTAATTTTATTAACTACAAAAAGTGCACCACCCTTTGAAGGAATATATGATGTTAGAGAAGCTCTTTTAAGAGCTAAGAAGAACTCTACTCTTATGCCAGTAGAATTGCTTAGAATTGGTAACATGCTTAAAAGTTCTAGAAACTTTAAGGAGTATGTACAAAGTAAAGATGAGGATACTACCTATAGAGTTTTAGAAGATATAATAGCTGGAATAGTACCTTTTAAGAATATTGAAGATGAAATTTTTAGAGCTATTATTGGAGAAGATGAAATTGCAGATAAAGCTAGTGAAACTTTATTTATAATTAGAAAGAAGTTAAAAGATAAGAGTTCTTCTATTAAGGATAGAGTTAATAGTATGGTGAGAACTTATTCTAAATATCTTCAAGAAAGTCTTTATACCGTAAGAGGTGATAGATATGTTCTTCCGGTAAGAGCTGAATATAAGGAGCAGGTTAAGGGGTTAATCCATGACCAAAGTGGTACAGGAGCCACATTATTTATAGAACCTATGGGACTGGTGGATCTTAATAATGAAATAAGAGAACTTAGAAATAAAGAAAAGGCAGAAATCAATAGAATTCTTAAGGAACTTACCTTAAAAATTGCAGGTAACATTGATGCTATAGAAAATAATGGAAGTATAATATGGGAGTTAGATTTCATATTTGCTAAAGCTAAATATGCTAATGAATTAAACTGTATATGTCCAGAGGTAAATGATAAAGGAATTATAGATTTAATAGAGGCTAGACATCCTTTAATAGATCAGAAGGTTGTAGTACCGAGCACTATTTATCTTGGTAGAGAATTTACTTCTTTAGTTATTACAGGTCCTAATACAGGAGGTAAAACTGTAACACTAAAAACTGTGGGTTTAATAGAGCTTATGGCTATGAGTGGAATGATGATTCCTGCAAGAGCAGGTTCAGCTGTTAGTGTATTCTCAAATATATTTGCAGATATTGGAGATGAACAAAGTATAGAACAAAGTTTATCTACATTCTCATCTCATATGACTAATATAGTAAATATTATTAATGAAGCAGATGAAAATACTTTAGCATTGTTTGATGAGCTTGGTTCAGGAACAGATCCAACGGAGGGTGCAGCTCTTGCTATGAGTATTTTGGATAATTTAAGGGCTAGAAATACAAAAATAGTAGCTACTACCCACTATAGTGAACTTAAGGGTTATGCTTTAAAAACTGTTGGAGTAGAAAATGGTTCTGTAGAATTTGATGTTGAAACTTTAAGACCAACTTATAATTTACTTATAGGAGTGCCCGGTAAGTCTAATGCCTTTGAAATATCAAGAAGACTAGGGTTACCGGAATATATTATTAATGATGCTAAAGAAAATATTTCTACAGAGAGCTTAAAGTTTGAAGAGTTAATACAAAATCTTCAGCAAAAAAGTATTAAGGCGGAAAATGATGCTAGAAAAGCTGAAGGATTAAAATCAGAAGCAGAAAAACTAAAAAATAAATATGAAGAGAAGTTATATAAGTTTGAAAATGTTAGAGAAAAAGCTATCTATGAAGCACAACGAGAAGCTAAAGAATTGATTAAGGCTGCTAAGGAAGAAGCCGATTCAATTGTAAAAAATATAAGAGAACTTGAAAGGCTAGGTTATTCTTCAGAAGCTAGAACTAAAATAGAGAATGAAAGAAAGAAAATAAAGGACTCTCTTGATAATATGCAAGAAAAGTTAAATAAAAAAGATGAACCTAAGGGAGAAGGCTTAACCTCTGTAGTTCCAGGACAGGAAGTATATCTTCCATCTTTAAATCAAAATGTTATAGTAGTTTCCGAGGTAGATAATAAGGGTGAAGTTCAAGTTCAAGCTGGAATAATGAAAATCTCTGTGAAACTTAAAGATTTAAGAAAGGGAAAAGTGTCTAGTGAAGATAAGAAAAAGACAAAGGTTCAAAGAAGAGAAGCTAAGCTTAATCTAAAAGCAGTATCATCTTCAGTAGACTTAAGGGGTATGGATTCTCAAGAAGCTATCTACACCACAGATAAGTATTTAGATGAAGCTTATCTTGGTGGTCTGGGTGAAGTTACAATAATCCATGGTAAAGGAACAGGAGTACTTAAGAGTTCTATCACTGATTTATTAAAACATCATCCCCATGTTAAAAACTTTAGACTTGGTAATTATGGAGAAGGTGGAACGGGAGTTACTGTTGTTGAGTTAAAGTAATATAATATGCGATTTAAACACCATAGAATTGTATATTTAATGTAGAGTATAGGGGATGATTAAATGATTTTAGTAAGTGGATGTCTTTGTGGTATTAACTGCAAATATGACGGTAATAATAATTTAAATGAAAAAGTTCTTGAACTTTTAAGACAAGGAAAGGCTATACCAGTATGTCCGGAGCAGCTTGGAGGACAGGCGACTCCTAGAGAAGCTCATGAGATTGTAAATGGTGATGGTGCTATGGTTTTAGAAGGAAAATGTAGTGTTTTAGGAACGGGCGTTAATGATGATGTTACTGCTGAATTTATTAAAGGTGCAGAAGAAACTTTAAATATAGCTAGAGAGTTAAAAATTGATACAGCTATTTTAAAGGCAAGAAGTCCATCTTGTGGTAAAGGAACTATATATGATGGTACTTTTTCAGGCAGTAAAAAACCAGGTAATGGAGTAACCGCAGAGCTTTTAATGAGAAATAATATAAAGATTTATACTGAAGAGGAATTAGATAAATTTTTTAAAGAAAATAATATTTAATTTAGGATTTAAGGTGAATTTTATAGTTAGGTGGGGATTTTATGAATTATAATGATGTTAGAAAAGAAGCTAGAGTTAATTTAAATAATAGTTGTAAAGTATGTAATGTATGTAATGGAATTGCTTGTGCTGGAGAGGTTCCAGGCATGGGTGGAAAGAGTACTGGAAATGCTTTTACAGAGAATATTAGAGCTATTGAAAGATATAAGCTTAATATGAGGGTTATTCACAATGCTAAAGATCCGGATACATCTATTGAAATTTTTGGTAAAAGATTAGATATACCAGTTTTTGCAGCTCCAGTTTCAGGGACTACTCTTAATATGGGTGGAAAGTATTCTGAAGAAGAATATATTTCTTGGGTTATTGGTGGTACTTTAGATTCAGGAATATATCCTATGGTAGGAGATACAGCAGTAGATACATTTTTAACAACTAATTTAAAGGTGTTAAAGGAATTTAATGGTGAGGGTATTGTATTTATAAAGCCATGGGAAAATAAAAATATAATTGAAAAAATAAAACTAGCTGAAGAATCAGGATCTTTTGCTGTAGGAGTAGATATAGATGCCTGTGGACTTATAACATTAGCTCTTCATGGAAAGCCAGTTATGCCTAAAGGAGTAGAAGAGATAAAAGAACTAGTTAATAGTACTAAGCTTCCATTTATATTAAAGGGAATTATGACTGTAGATGAAGCTTTACTTGCAGTAGAAGCAGGGGTTGATGCTATAGTAGTATCTAATCATGGAGGTAGAGTTCTAGATGAAACTCCAGGAGTTGCAGATGTTCTTGAAGATATTGCAAAAGCAGTAAAAGGTAAAGTTAAGATTTTAGCTGATGGAGGAGTAAGAACAGGAGTAGATGTACTTAAATTTTTAGCTCTTGGTGCAGATGCTGTGTTAATAGGAAGACCTTTTGTAACTGCATCCTTTGGAGGAAAAAGAGAAGGCGTTAACACTTATGTTGATGGATTAAAGGGAGAATTAAAATCTGCTATGGTTCTTACAGGATGTAAAAATGTAAATAGTATAGATAAGAGAATTATATTTGAAAGAAAGTAATCTTATGAACAAAGTCTTTTAATATAATAAAATTTTTAGTGGATATCTTAAATTAGCTAACAATAGAGATTCGTATAGAATTTTAAATTAGATAATTAAAGATATCTACTTTTTTATCAATTTTAAATAAAAAGATACTATTACGCTTTAGCAGTTAAAATTGACTAAGGAAGGATTACACATTATACTTAAAAGTAAGAAAATATAAAATATTATAAAAAAAGTGTTGGATTTCTACTATTTGTTTTATTTTTTTAAGTAAACCTATACATAAGGAGTGAAAAAATGGTTAAAAGTTTGGAAGAATTGCTAGAATTGGCAAAGAAAAAAGAAAAGAAAACTATGGCAGTAGCAGTAGCACAAGATAGTGTTGTTCTAGAGGCAGTTATAAAAGCAGTGGACATGGGTATTATAAATGCTATATTAGTTGGAAATGAAGATGAAATTAAAACTATATCAAAAGATTCTAATGTAGACTTATCTAGAGTAAGAATAATTAATGAGTGTGACATAATTAAGGCTGCAGCAAAAGCTGTGGAATTGGTGACAAAGGGTGAAGCTAACTATGTAATGAAGGGGTTACTTGGAACTTCAGATTTATTAAAAGCTGTACTTAATAAGGAAGCAAATCTAAGAACAAATAATCTACTATCTCATGTAATGGTATATGATGTGAAGTCCTATGATAAGCTATTACTTCTTACAGATGGAGGAATGGTGCCATATCCAGAACTAAAAGACAAAATAGGAATAATAAAAAATGCAGTAACAGTGTCAAAAGCACTAGAAATAGAGATGCCAAAGGTAGCACCGATTTGTGCTGTTGAAGTGATTAATCCATCAATGCAGGCAACTTTAGATGCTGCAGCTCTTTCTGCAATGAATAAGAGAGGACAAATTAAAGGTTGTTTAATAGATGGACCACTGGGACTAGATAATGCTATATCTAAGGAAGCTGCTCACCATAAAGGAATTGTAAGTGATGTAGCCGGCGAAGCAGATATACTTCTTGTGCCTAACATTGAAGCTGGAAACTTTTTAGGAAAGTCTATGACTTATTTTGCAGGCGCAGAAAGTGCTGGGGTAATTGTAGGTGCAAAATGTCCTGTAGTGTTGGTTTCTAGAGCAGATAGCGCAAAGTCAAAGCTCTATTCAATAGCATTAGGCAGTATTTTAGTGTAAACAATTATCGAAGAATAATTGAAATAGGGTAGTTATTAATTATTAAAAAGATAAATTTTAATGGGGGAATGAGAATATGAAAAAGGTTATAATGACTGGTAATGAAGCCATAGCTAGAGGTGCCTATGAAGCTGGATGTCATGTAGCATCAGCTTATCCAGGAACACCTAGTACTGAAATATTAGAGAACTTTGCATTATATGAAGGTGTATATGCAGAATGGGCACCAAATGAAAAGGTTGGGTTTGAAGTAGCATCAGGTGCATCTATTGGAGGAGCAAGAGCACTAACTACAATGAAGCACGTAGGACTTAATGTAGCTGCAGACCCATTATTTACTATGGCCTATGAAGGAGTAAATGGAGGATTTGTAGTAGTAACTGCTGACGATCCAGGAATGCACTCTTCTCAAAATGAGCAAGATAACAGATTTTACGCTCCGCATGCTAAGGTTGCAATGATTGAGCCATCAAACTCACAAGAATGCCTTGAGTATATGAAAGAAGCATATGAAATAAGTGAAAAATTTGATACATTAGTTCTATTTAGGGTTACAACTAGAATATCTCACTCTAAAACAGTAGTAGAGGTTGGAGATAAACAAGCTGTAGAAGTAAAGCCATATGAAAAAAATATTAAAAAATATATAATGACCCCAGGTCACTCTAAAATTAAGCACTATGAAGTGGAAGAAAGATTAGAGAAATTAAGACAATATTCTAATAGTACAAAACTTAATAGAATGGAAATTGGAGATACAAAGATAGGTATAATTACTAGTGGTATTTCTTATGAATATTGTAAAGAAGTTTTTGGAGACAATGCATCATACCTAAAAATCGGTTTCTCTTATCCGTTACCAGATGAAATGATTAAAGAATTTGCAGCTAAGGTAGAAAAATTATATGTAGTTGAAGAAAATGATCCATACTTAGAAAATGCAGTTAAAGCTTTAGGAATTAATTGTATAGGTAAGGAAGCAATACCTATATGTGAAGAGTTAAATCCAGCTATTATTAGAAGGGGTATTTTAGGAGAAGAAAACAAAATAACATATACTACAGACACTAATCCACCTTCTAGACCACCAGTACTATGTCCAGGATGTCCTCATAGAGGAATATTCTATGCAGTATCAAAATATAAGGATGTAATAGCATCTGGAGATATTGGATGTTATACCCTTGGTATGAATGCACCACTTAGTGTAACTGATACTGTAATTTGTATGGGTGCTTCTATATCAGCAGGAGTAGGAATGGAAAGAGCTAGTATAGTAGCTAATAGAGAAGGTAAGAAAGTATTTGCCTTTATTGGAGATTCAACTTTCTTCCATTCAGGAGTAACTGGATTAATTGAAAGTGTTTATAACAATACACCAATAGTAACTGTAATTCTTGATAATAGAATCACAGGAATGACAGGACACCAAGAGAACCCGGGAACAGGTAAAACTCTACAAAATAGAGAGGCTCCAATGGTAGATATTGAAGCTTTAGTACTTGCTTGTGGTATTAAAAAGGAAAATATAAGAGTAGTAGATCCATATAAAATAGAAGAAACTTCAAAGGCTGTAAAAGAAGCTCATGATAGCACAGAACCTTTTGTAATTATTACAAAACAACCTTGTGCTTTGATAAAAGACGTATTAAAGAAAAGAGCTAACTTAAAATGTAAAATTGATGTAGAAAAATGTAGAAAGTGTAAAATGTGCTTGAAAACAGGATGTCCAGCATTGAAATTCCAAAATGGTATAGTGGAAATAGATGAGAGCATGTGTAACGGTTGTGAAATATGTAAGCAAGTTTGTCCATTTGATGCTATAGAAAAGGTTGGTGAATAATATGAAGGAAGTAAAAAATATATTATTTATAGGTGTAGGAGGACAAGGAACTATTCTGGCTTCAAAAATATTATCTGAAGGCTTATTAAGAAATGGCTATGATGTTAAAATGTCTGAGGTTCATGGAATGGCTCAAAGAGGTGGAAGTGTTACTACTCAAGTTAGATTTGGAGAAAAGGTATATTCTCCTTTAATAGAAAAAGGAAAAGCTGATGCCATAGTTGCCTTTGAAAAAAGTGAAGCACTAAGGGCGTTACCTTATTTAAAAGAAGGTGGGCATCTAATAGTAAATGATTATGAAATTCATCCAGTACCAGTACTAATAGGACTAGAAAAATATCCAGAGGGTGTAAATGATGTGCTAAAATCTACAGCAGAAAATACAGTTATAATTAAAGCTGCAGAAATTGCAAAAGAATTAGGTAATATGAAAGCACAAAATGTAGTATTACTAGGAGCACTACTTAAAGCCTTAGATATTAAAGAAGTAAATTGGGAAGAGGTTGTAGCTTCATTAGTGCCAGCAAAAGCTGTAGAGTTAAATAAGAAAGCTTTAGTTGCAGGAATGGAAGTATAGATGAAAATCTGAAAAGTTGATTTGATGGTTGAAACTTATTAATTATTACAAGGATTAGAATAAGTTTTGATAAAATATTAGCTTTACTCTATTATATAGAGGTAAAGCTAATATTTTTTATATAAGCAATAAATTTATATGATTTTCATTATTTTCTGATATAATATATTATAATAAAAACCTGAAAAGTACATCTAATGATAATAAGAATATATTAAGTTTGGTGGGTACTATTCATAATTATGTAAGTAAAATTACTATAGGAGGAGAATTAATGGGAATATACAGAGCACCTAATTCAGAAGAAATAAAAATTATAAAAAAGTATAGTAAGTTATTTGAGGATATTAAGGTATCTGAGCCAGCATTATTTGCAGGAAATACATATAGAGAGGTAATATTTGAAAAGAAGGGTATTGCGAAAGTTATTGGTAAAGAAAAGGGATATATATATATTGATGCAAGTAATAAAGTAGTAGAAGATGAGAAAACAGTAATGAGACTTGGAAGAATATTTTTCTTTATGGATGCATTCTTAAATGATGATAATGGCAGTA
Organism: Clostridium subterminale; assembly: GCF_039521425.1. NCBI lineage: Bacteria > Bacillati > Bacillota > Clostridia > Eubacteriales > Clostridiaceae > Clostridium > Clostridium subterminale. The sequence goes on along the minus strand of NZ_BAAACI010000007.1, from coordinate 43,665 downwards.
TAATTAAGGCTCTTCAAAATGACGAAGAGGTAGAAAAAAATAAAACTGATTTGGAATTAATGATGAGGGGCTTTGATATTATAGAGGAAAGAAATAAAAAGTATGATATTGAACATATTGAAGTTGTGAAGGTTAAAGATATATTAACAAAATTAATAGAACTTAGAGCTAAAACTAACTTGAAATTAGAAGATTTCCTTAAAGTAGTACAGGAAGAAACATCGAAACAAAAATATTTTGATGAAAATATCATCGAAGCATGTATGCCAGCATATAAAGAGGTTATGACCTGTAATTATGAAAAGGTAAAACTTATTGCTAAAGGAGCTTCAAGTTATAATTACCTAAAAAAAGCTGCAGAGAAAGTAAGAAAAAAATATTCTATAAGATTTAATGTTACATATACAGATCCATTAATGAAGGTAAACTATATGATGGGATACTTTGAAAGTTTGATTAGAGCTTATGAAAGCATTATAAATATGTCTTATAATCAATATGCAAAAAGTATAGTTAATTCAGGAAAAATTAATGCTGAATATAAATTATTGGAGCTAAGAAGTAAAAAAAATAGCAACTAGAAATACTGTTAAAGATTAATAGGAATAATTAAAGGTATGAATCTAAGAGACATCATACCTTTAATTATTATAATTTATATACTATAAAATTCATATTTATTATTCAACGTTAATAAATACAGCATCTTCATCTTTAACTACATTTATATACTCAACTTCAGGATCTTCTGTACCTTGAACATAAAGACCAGTATCTTTAAGCTGTTGTACATAATCTACAATTTCTTGTGTGATTTTTTCACCTGGGCATAGTACTGGTATTCCTGGAGGATAAGCCATTAGGAATTCTCCACTAATCATGCCTACGCTATTTTTAATTCTAACAGAAGTTTTAACGCTATTGAAGGCTTCGTTAGGAATTTGTATTTGCTCAGGAATGGAAGGTATATCTATGAAGTCTGCTTTGGCAGTACCCTTACCATAGTAGTCATCACTGATTTCTCTCAAAGATCTCAAAAGTCTTTCCATACCTTCTTCAGTATCTCCAAAGGAACCTACAATAAGGACATTATATAAATCTGAAAGTTCCATTTGAATATGATATTTATTTGATAAAATCATATCTAAATCATAGCCAGTTATACCTAAATCTCTACAAGTTATTGTTATTTTAGTCGGATCAAAGGCATATGCTCCAGGAACTCCTAAAATTTCTTCACCAAAGCAATAGAAACCAGGGATTTTGTTAACTTCAGCTCTAACATAATTGGAAAGTTCTATTGTTTTATCTAATAATTCTTCTCCATGTAATGCAATTTGTCTTCTAGCAGTATCTAATGAAGCCATTAGAATATAAGAAGGTGAAGTTGTATGCATTAAGTTTAAAACCTGCTTTACCCTTGGAATACTAACTCTTTTAGAGTTAACTTGAAGTAGAGATCCTTGAGTTAAGGCACCAATAATTTTATGAGTACTTTGAGCACAAATATCAGCACCAGCTTCCATGGCAGACATAGGTAAATTTTTATTAAAATTTAAATGAGGTCCATGAGCTTCATCAACTATTAAAGGAATGTCATACTCATGAACAATATCAGCAATTTGCTGAATGTCTGTAGACACACCATAGTAGGTTGGGTTGATTATAAGAACAGCTTTAGCATCCTTGTTAGCTTCCAATGTAGTTCTTACTGTTTCAGGTGTAACTCCATTTGCAATTCCAATTTTTTTATCTAACTCAGGTTGCATGTATACAGGGATAGCACCAGCTAAGATAATTCCTCCAGTAATAGATTTATGTACATTTCTAGGAATTATTATTTTATCCCCAGCACCAACTACAGAAAGAATCATTGCTTGAATGGCTCCGGATGTTCCATGAACAGAGAAAAAGCATGCATCTGAACCGTAGGCATCAGCAGCTAATTCTTGAGCTTTTTTTATAGGACCTGTTGGATGATGATAACTATCTACTAGTTTAAAAACTGTAACATCAATTTTAAATGGGTTTTCGCCCATGAAGTTTTTAAAATCTATGTCTACTCCAACACCTTTTTTATGCCCAGGAACATGGAATGGAAGAGTGTCTCTATTCACATATTCCATTAAGGCATCAAATAATGGGGTTTCATTTTGGTTTAACTTATACAATTCCATACCCTCTTTCTAATTTATAAAGTATAGAGATATCAATAATATAATTTAATGACTCCCTATAATAATTTTACTTCAAATATAACATTTATAAAGTTATAAAACAAATTTATTATAGAATAATATTAGTATCAATGCAATAAGATTTTAGTTTATAATTAAATATTTATATTGTTTTACTTATTATATAAGTTATGAGATTATAAATGTATAATAAAGTATATAATTTTTATATGTTTATAAATTGTGTTATATAAAATATATAAAAATTACGAAAATATTACTTTATGCAAAAAAAAGATGATTAAAAATTAATTAGGTGGTAATATAGTTTAGTGGAAGAAATTAAAAAATATAGAATGTAAGAAGGTGCATTATGAGTAATGAAAATTATTTTTTAGAAAAACTTGAGAAAATGTTATTTCTTGAAATAAAAAAAGGTAGCAAAATAAACGAATATGTATTTAAAGATAATATATATATACCAGTAAATTCAGATAAAATTGTTTCCAAAGCTAAAGAAGGAGATGATTTATCTAATATTCCTGTTAATTTTTTTATAGAGGGAATGTTCTATGCACTAGGAGCAGATAAAAACTTTAAGTTTAATCATGTATATAAGGAAATAATAAAGTCTATTCCTAATAGCGTTAATTATGCAAAAGGAAAAATATTTGAGAATATTAAAAATGAAAAATATGAAGATGGATATATACTATTAAAGGGATTATTGGAAATTAAAGTTACAACAGATAATTTAAATAAAGCTTTTATTTTGATAGATGGAATGAGAAAAAATAATGTTATATTTAAAGAAGAGATTCTTAAACTTATTGAAATTGGAAAAGAAATTAAAGATTATCCACAACCATATTATTATGCAGCCTTAGTATGTTATGAAGATAAAGATTTTGAAAAAGCTCATTTTAATATTAAGCAATATATCTCATTTGGAGGAAATATCACTGAAGAGGTAGAGGAGCTAAAAGAGAATCTAGATATAATCAATTCTTTTGATAAGGGGAAAGAACTTGTATATGAAGAGCCAAAGAAAGCATTAGAAGTATTATTGCCACTGATAGACGTGCTAGGGGATAGTGCCGAAATATTTTATTATATAGCAGTTTCCTATAGAATTTTACAAAACTATGAAAAAGCTATATACTATTTAAATGAAGCTTTATCTATAGATAGCAACTATGTTCAGGTGTTTAATGAACTAGGAATAAACTATGCTTGCTTGAATGATTTTGAAACTGCAATTAAGTATTTAAGAAAAGTATTTGAAGTTACAAAATCTATAGAGGTATGCACTAATTTAGTAATGTGTTACATAAATATTAAAGATTTTAATCAAGCAAAAATACATCTAGATATAGCTAAAAAATTAAATCCAGAAGATGAAATTGTTAAGGAACTTGAAAATGCATTAGGATAATCAAATAAATAAGTATTTATCAATATAATAATATAAATAATTAAATAACATTTTATGAATAACTTTGAATGGAATTGTGTTTATGTGTAAAAAACAGTATAATAACTGTGATAAACTTTTGAAATCTGCAGTTAAAAACACATAGACCTATTTGATTACCATAATTGATTTAGGAAGTGAAATTATGAAAAAAGAAAAGAAAATAATAGTACTAGATGTAATTCTTGTTGTAATGAGTTTATACTTGGCTTTATTACTAAAGTTTGATTTTAGGATTCAACCTGATTATATAGAGTTTTTTTTACTATCAATAATTCCAGTTGTAGTATTTACCATTATATTTAACATGATATTTAAGTTGTACAGCAATATTTGGAAGTATGCATCTGTAGAAGAGTTATTATCTATAGTCTATTCAATGACAGCCTCTAATGTAGCATTTATAATTTATGGATACTTTATAAGCCATACAATGCTAAAAAGTAGATTTTTCAGATTCCCCATTACAGTTCATATTATCTTTTGGTTATTGAGCGTCATAAGTTTAGGGGGAGTAAGATTTTTATATAGAATCATGGAGAATAATGGGTCAGATAAAGGGCAAATTAATAAAATAAAGAATTTATTAATTATAGGTGCAGGAGATGCTGGAGCTATACTCATTAAAGAAATAAAAAATAATAATAACTTGCATTATAAAATTGTCGGTTTAATTGATGACAATGTTAATAAGATAGGTAAGAGAATTCATGGAGTAAAGGTAATAGGAGATAGAAATAGGATTATATCCTTTTGTAAGCAAAACAAGGTTGATGAAATAATGCTTGCAATGCCATCAGTGGATAAGAATACTAAGAAACAAATTTTAGACATATGTAAGCAAGTAACAAAAAATATTAAAACCATGCCAGGGATTTATAAAATTATTGATGATAACATAAATGTAAATCATATGAGAGATGTAAACATAGATGATTTATTAGGAAGAGAATCAATAAAGTTGAAATCAGAGCACATAGACAGATATATAAAAAGTAAAACCATATTAGTTACTGGTGGTGGTGGAAGTATTGGGTCTGAAATCATTCGACAAATAGCAAAGTTTTCACCTAAGAAAATAATAATTTTAGATATCTATGAGAATAATGCTTATGATTTAGAAATGGAGTTTAACAGAAACTATCCAGAAATAAATAAGCAAGTAATTATTGCATCTGTAAGAGATATAGTTAGAATAGATCAAATATTTAATGAGCACAGGCCTGAAGTTGTATTCCATGCAGCTGCTCATAAACATGTACCTCTAATGGAGGGAAATGCAGGAGATGCTATTAAAAATAATATTTTAGGTACTTATAATGTAGCAAAATGCTGTGATAAATATAATGTTAAGAAGTTTGTTTTAATTAGTACAGATAAGGCGGTAAATCCAACTAATGTAATGGGAGCCACTAAAAGATTTTGTGAGCTTATAATTCAAGCTTTTAATGAAGTTAGTAAAACGGATTATGTAGCCGTTAGATTTGGAAATGTTCTTGGAAGTAATGGTTCAGTAATACCACTATTTAAAAAACAGATAGAAAAAGGTGGACCAGTAACTGTAACTCATCCAGAAATAACAAGGTTCTTTATGACTATTCCTGAGGCTGCTCAACTAGTTATTCAAGCAGGAGGTCTTGCAGATGGTGGAGAGATATTTGTATTAGATATGGGTAAACCAGTTAAGATGGTTGACTTAGCTAGAGATTTAATAACATTATCTGGATATAAACCAGATATAGATATTAAAATAGAATATGTGGGATTGAGACCAGGAGAAAAGCTATATGAAGAGCTTTTAATGGATGAAGTAGCACTTACATCTACAGAACACAATAAAATTTTTGTGGAAAAACCTAAAGATGCTACTATAGAATTTATAGAAGAAGCTATAAAACAGTTTAAAAATGTAGATAGTATGACTAAAGAGGAAATAATAAAATTGCTTGAAGAAAAAGTTCCGACATATAAAAGAAAGAAAGATTAAGATATGTAACGAAGTGTGTAATATAACAAATTACTAATGGGAGGAACAATTATGAGTCAATTAAAGGATGAATTATTATTAAAATTAAAGAATAAAACAGCTAAACTAGGTGTGGTAGGTCTTGGATATGTAGGACTTCCCCTTGCTGTAGAAAAAGCTAAGGCTGGATATGAAGTTATAGGATTTGATGTTCAGGATAAAAAAGTTGCTATGGTTAATAATGGAGAGAATTATATCGGTGATATAGTAGATGATGATTTATCAGCTCTTGTAAAATTAGGCAAGTTAAAGGCAACTACGGATTTTAGCTTTATAGAAGAAGTAGATACAGTATGTATAGCTGTACCAACACCTCTTGATCTTTATAAACAACCAGACTTATCCTATGTAGTAAATTCGACAAAAGATGTAGCAAAATACTTAAAACGAGGAATGCTTATAGTTCTTGAAAGCACAACCTATCCAGGAACAACCGAGGAAGTTATAAAACCAATTCTTGAAGAAAATGGGTTGAAATGTGGGAAAGATTTCTTTTTAGCATTTTCACCAGAAAGAGTAGACCCAGGTAATAAGGAATATAATACTAAAAATACACCTAAGGTAGTTGGTGGATGTACATCAGATTGTACTGAAGTTGCAGGAACTTTATACAGATGTGTGCTAGATGGAGAAATTATGGAGGTGTCATCACCAGCAGTAGCTGAGATGGAAAAAATTCTTGAAAATACTTTTAGAAATATAAACATAGCGTTAGCTAATGAAATGGCAATATTATGCAAGAGAATGGGCATTGATGTTTGGGAAGTTATTGAGGCTGCAAAAACAAAGCCTTATGGATTTATGCCATTCTATCCAGGTCCAGGTCTTGGAGGTCACTGTATACCACTAGATCCATTCTACTTAGAGTGGAAGGCTAAAGAGTATGATTACCATACAAAGCTTATAGAAACTTCAGGTATAATTAATGATTCTATGCCAGAATTTGTAGTTGAGAATGTGATGAAGCTTTTAAATGGAGATAAAAAGGCACTAAATGGTGCAAAAGTACTCGTTATGGGTGCCGCATATAAAAAAGATATAGATGATATGAGAGAATCACCAACATTGAAAGTACTTGAGATATTAGGGAAAAATGGTGCGGACATAATGATTAATGATCCATACATCCCATCTTTTAAACATAAAGGTGTTGAATATATATCAGTAGATTGGGAAAAAGAAATTGAAAATGCAGATATAGTAATTATAACTACAGATCACAGTTGCTATGACTATGAATTAATGGTGGAAAAGGCTAAGCTCCTATATGATACAAGAAATGCTACAAAAAATGTTAAAAATAATAGAAATAAAATAAATAAACTTTAATATAATAAAGGGGTAGATACAGTACAAAAAAATTTAGTACTGTATCTAAAAATTGTGAGTAGAATTACTTATGAATGTATTGATAATATCACATATGTATCCTAATAGTTTTAATGAAAATAATGGTGTATTTATCCATAAACTATGCAATAGAGGCTTTTGTTAAAATTCATAAAAAATATGAAGATTTAGTTTTAGTCATTGTTGGACAAGGACAAGAATGAGAAAATTTGAAAGAACTTGTTAGGGATAAGGGTATTGAGGATAAGGTGATTTTAAAAGGTAAAGTACCTCATAAAGAATTAATGCAATATATGAAGCAATGTTATTTTTTGTTCTTCCAAGTTACAAGGAAGGATTTGGTGTAGTATATATTGAAGCAATGGCCCAAGAGAAAGTAGTTATTGGTTGCAAAGGGTAAGGTATAGAGGATGTAATTGAAGATAATATAGATGGGCTATTAGTGAATCAAAAAGACGTAGAAGATTTAGCTGCTCAGATGGAGTATATAATAAATAATGAGGGCAAAAGAGATGAGGTGGAATATATAGCATGAAAATATATATACTAGCCACGGGGCATAGTCCTTTTGATTGAAAAATATTCTATAAGCAAGCAAATTCTCTTAAAAAGATATGTGATGATATTACTATAATAGGTTCTTATGATAAAGAATTTGAGATGATTTCAGGAATTAAAATAAAAGGTATATCTAAACCAAAGGATTTAAAAGGAAGATTTCTTATTTTAGATTTAATAATTCAAAAATAATTTATGATGTTCATGAACATTATCCTGATATGGTTAGAATGTCAAAGAAGGTACCCAAACCTATAAGATCGATAACTACACTTATGGTAGATAAAAGTGAACTTTTTATATCAAAAAAATTTGATTTCATAATTACAGCTGATGAAGTTGTTAAAGATGAGTTTGAGAGCAAAAGTAAGAGAGTTGAAGTTATACATAATTACACTCAATTTAATGCTATAAAAAATGATATTTGGAGGACCTTTTGGTTATGCTAAATGCAAGGAGATATTGATGAAATATACCAGTGAAAATGATTTGGAAAAAATGCTATTTACTGGAAGAGTGGATCGGGATATAGTGAGAGAATATATGTATAAATCTAAAATAGGACTTGTTCCACTATTACCTGAACCTAAATATTTTAAAAATATTCCTACAAAGCAATTTGAATACATGAGTTGTGGTATTCCTGTAATAGGAAGTTATATGCCTCCTATAAAGAGACATATAACAGCATATAATTCAAGTATAGTAGTAAATCCTTTAGATGAGATTGATATCGCTGAAAATATAGCAAAATTACTAATGGATGAAGATTTAATTAAATGTATGGGTAATAATGGTATAAGAGCTGTTTCAGATGAATTTAATTGGAGATAAGAAGAAGAAAAGCTTATAAATATATATAAAGTTTTAGGAGGAATTAATAATGAAAAATTTTAATGTAGCTGTTATTGGATGTGGAAGGATATCTTATAAGGGAATAGAGGCAATAGTAAATAATAAAGAAACATTAAAACTAGTAGCAACTTGTGACCCTATTGAAGAAAAAGCAACTGCCAAAAAAGATGAATATATTGAAAAATTGGGTAAGGATGCAATAGTAAATACATATAAAGATTATAAAGAAATGATAGAAAAAGAAAATATAGATATAGTTTATATAGCAACTGAAAGTGGGTATCACCCAGAGATTGCTATAAATTGTATGAATAAAAGTATACATGTTATCGTTGAAAAACCAATGGCATTATCAATTAAAGATGCTGATGAGATGATAGCTTGTGCTAAGAAAAATAATGTTAAGTTATGTGTATCACATCAAAATAGATTTAATGCTGCTATTCAAAAACTAAGAAGTGAAGTGGAAGCAAATAATTTTGGGAAGATGGTTAACGGTACAGCCAGAATACTTTGGAATAGAAATATGGGATATTATGAGCAAGCTCCTTGGAGAGGGACTTATGAACTTGATGGTGGAACGTTAATGAATCAATGTATCCATAATATAGATTTACTACAATGGATGATGTGCTCAGATGTTGATTCTGTATATGCTCAGTGTGATACTTTCTTAAGAGATATTGATGCTGAAGATTTTGGAGCTATATTAATAAGGTTTAAGAATGGTGCTATAGGAATAATAGAAGGAAGTGCCTGCGTGTATCCAACGAATTTAGAGGAAACATTAAGTATTTTTGGAGAAAAGGCAGCTGTTTGTATAGGCGGTCTTGCAGTAAATAAAATTGAAACTTGGAGAGTTGAAGGTTCAGATGAAAGTGAAGAGGAAGTCTTGGCAGCTCAAGAAGCAGATCCAGATAATGTTTATGGATTTGGACATACTTTACTATTTAAAGATGTAGTAGACTCTATCATAGAAGAAAGACAGCCACTAGTGAGCGGAGAAGAAGCTAAAAAACCACTAGAAATAATATTAGCTGCTTACAAATCTACAGCAACAGGAATGCCTGTTAAGTTTCCATTAGGAGATTTTTCTACTATGGATATGAAGGAAATGAAAAAATAAAAAATAATTATAATTAATTTTAGAATACTTGGAGGTATTATGGAATCGGTAAAAAAGGAACAAAAAATTTTTACTTTTGGATACTTATTATTATTAGTTATTTCTACATTGATATGTTTTATACAAGAGCCTAGATATGCAGTAGCATATGCATTTGCTTTTATTTATATTATTTTAGCTTATAAGTGTTATAGATTTGATTTTGAAAAAATACAAATTAGTTCACTGCTAATATTTGCTATAATAAATTCTAATGCATCTATGAATTTAGGGAATTCAACTATATACGTATATTATATAGTTATATTTATATTTCTATTATCCCTTTTCTGGAATATTTTTCAGGATTTTATCAAAAATAAAAAAATTACAATTTTGTCAATAACACAACTTATGGTGATAGCCTTAGTAGGATTATATATAATATTTTCAACTTTAACTTCAGATAATTTAGGTATATCTATGGGGAAAGTTAAAAATCATATAATTTCTTTTGCAACTCTTATTATAGCTTTCATAGAACTTAAAAAATATGATAATTTTAAAGCTATGATAAAATTTTTAAAATATTTATTTCTAGGAGTAGCACTTTTAGGTTTACTAGAAATTATAGGTGTAAATTATGGCATGAGAAATCATTTCTATGAGAGTGGGATTACACCTGAAAGGTATCCACATGTGGCACATGTTCCAGTCACATTCTTCTATAATCCTAATAATTATTCTGTATTTTTAGTAATGATGATGGTAATATTTATAAGTGATATTATATATAAAAAAATAAATTATAAAAATTTATTTTTTTATATACTTGGAATGATTAATATAATATTTGCTATGTCTAGAACAGCGTGGATAAGCCTTGTATTTACATTTATATTTATGATAATATTTTTTATTATATCGAAAGAAAAAATATACATGAAAAGAGCAGTTATACTAACTATAATGAGCTTGATAATTTATAATGGGTTATCACTTATCCCTGCTATGGGACCATTTTATGGTAAAATGAACCAGCTAAAAGAAATAACTTCAGATACTTTATTAGGAAACGAGACAGGAGCACATATAGGTCAAGAAGGTTCTGTTAATGTAAGATTAACTTTAATTACAGATGTTTTAGAAGGTGTAATTAAAGAAAAAAAATATTTAGGATTTGGACCTGGGATGACTTCAGAATATATAAAGTATAGAGATAATACATATGGGATATATAGTCTTCATAGTCTTCTATTAGAAATACTGGGTGACTATGGTGTTATAATGTTAGCTGTATTTGCTATAGTTCTTATTTCACAAGGAATAAGAATCTTAAAAAAATATTTAAGTTTAAATATGAAAAAAGAAAATATTGAAAAGAAAAATTTGTTTATAGGTGGCGTATGGCTATTTACTTTAATTATATTAAGTTTTGCTCCAAGTACAGTAGGAAATTTTCCTGTATTTTGGATTGGGATAGGTGGCGCTTTTAGTTTAGGATCATCAGATATGAAAGATATTCAATAAAAAATGTAACTATATTAATTATTTGGAAAAAGATTTTTAATATCAATAATTTGCTATATGTAATTTAAGAGGTAAGATGTAAATGAAAAATTGTATTGTATATTATCCTTTTAAAATTGACCCAAATCACCCAAGTGCTTCAAATATACGACCTGTTAAATTTATTAAAGGGTTCGAAGAGGCTGGGTATAATGTTGAAATTATACAAGGATATGCAAAAGAAAGAAAAAAATCTATAAAGTTAATTAAAAAAAATATAAATGAAGGTAAACATTATGATTTTCTTTACATGGAAAATTCAACGGAACCAACTCTGTTAACGGAAAAACATCATTTACCTATACATCCCATATTTGATTTCAAATTTCTTAGTTATTGTAAGAAAAAAGATATTAAGATTGGGTTATTCTATAGAGATATTCATTGGCGATTTGACCAATATAAAAACAGTGTTTCTATACTAAAAAGGTTAATAGCATATAGCTTTTACTATTATGATTTAATTAAATTTAAGAAATGCATAGATATACTGTATTTACCATCTCATGAAATGAAAAGGCATATACCTATAAATTTAAATAAGAAAGTTATAGAACTTCCTTCTGGATGCGATAGTGAATTTATGGGAAATCAAAAGGTAAGTTCATTACCACTTAAATTGCTTTATGTAGGGGGATTAAGTAAGTCTCTATATAATATTGAAACTTTAGTTGAAGCAGTATATAAAAATGAAAATTTTGAATTATATATATGTTGTAGACCGAATGAATGGGTAAAAAATAAGCCTTATTATGAAAAATATCTTACTAGTAATAGAATTCATGTTATACATAAGAGTGGAAAGGAATTAGATTTATTTGCTGAAGGTTCAGATATATTGTCTTTATCCATAGAACCATCATCTTACTGGGAATTTGCAATGCCAATGAAGCTTTTTTCATATATATCTTATGGTAAACCAATTTTAGGTGTCAATAATACTGTATGTGGTAGATTTATTGAAGATGCTAATATTGGATATGTATCAGAATATAATTTAAAAGATATAAGTGAAATGTTAAATTATATAGAAAAAAATTATCATATAGAATACAATGATAAACTAAAAGCTTTAAAAAAGACACATGAGTTAAATACTTGGAAAATGAGAGCTAATACAGTTATATGTAGTTTGAAATAAGTTTTTATATTTATAAAAATAATACTTAATAATATAATATTAATGTATAATATTTTAATTATTATGAATTAGGTTAATTATTCTATAAATTAGAGTATAAAAGGAGTTTTATATGAATGTATTAATATTACCGGCATGGTATCCTAATAAAAAGGATTATGTTGCAGGTATCTTTGTAAAACAGCAAGTTAAGGCACTTCAAAGCGTCGGAATTAAACCAGTAGTATATTATCCATATGATAGTGAAGTTTTACCGAATAAATTAAGTGATGAAGTCGAAGATAATGTGAAAATATATAGGGCAAATACAGAGCATGGTAACAAACATAAATTATCTAAAATTATTAGTTATATTAATGCAATTAGAAATTTAAGAAGAATTATCAAAGAAAATAATATAGATATAATTCATACTCATGTGGCTTATCCGGCTGGAATTGTTTCTTATATGTCATATTTAATGAATAAGAAAGTTCCATATGTATTAACAGAACATAGATCTAATGTAACAGAATTTGCAGATAGATTTTACAATAATATACTTAAAAAGGTATATTTCAATGCTAAAAAAGTTATAACAGTTAGTGAATTTTTACAGGAAGAACTTAGAAGTTTAGGTTATGATTTCAATGGAGTAGTAATAGGAAATGTTGTAGATATTCCAAATGAAGAGGTGTATGATAAACAGATAAAAGATGGTGTCAATATACTATTTATAGGAAGTATGGGATTAAATGAAGTTAAAGGACTGAAATACTTAATTCCAGCTCTTGAAAAATTCATAAAAAATACTTGTCTTAATGTTAATGTAACATTTATAGGTGATGGTATATATAGAAATGACTATATGAGCCTTTCAAAAAGGTTAGGAATAGAAGAAAATTGCAATTTTATTGGGCGTATTCCTAATTCAGAAATTGGTTCATATATAAAAAATAGTAATTTTCTAGTTTCATCCAGTATAAAGGAAACCTTTGGTGCTGTTATTATTGAAAGTATGAGTTATGGAAGGCCAGTGTTGGCAACAAAATGTGGAGGACCAAATGAAATAATAAATGAAACCAATGGTATGTTGGTTGAAAATAGAAGTGTTGATAGTCTATACGATGGATTAAATAAAATGGTAATAAACTATTCTAACTTTTCTAGTAAAGATATTAAAGATTATGTTGAATCAAACTATTCTTTATATGTTATAGGTAATGAATTAAAGAAAGTATATGAAGAAATTTTAAAATAAATTAACACGAGGTAGAAAAATGAGAATTTGTTATTTATCTGATGCAAATAGTGTGCATACTAAAAAATGGTGTTCTTTTTTTAAGGATTTAGGATATGACATTCATGTAATATCTTTAAATAATGGAGATATACCTGGAGTAACAGTTCATAGCTTTAATATTGACTCAGAAAAAGTAGAAAAAGAAAGTCTATTATATAAAGTTGAGTATTTTAAATTTATTGCTAAAGTTAGAAAGTTAGTTGAAATGATTAAACCAGATATTCTACATGCTCATTATGCTACTAGTTATGGTTTTCTAGGAGGATTAACTGGATTTCACCCTTATATTATATCAGTATGGGGAAGTGATGTTTATGAATTTCCAAAGAAAAATATAATATGTAAAAAGTTCTTAGAGAAAAATTTATCAAGAGCAGATATAATTTTATCTACTAGTAAAGCTATGGCAGAGGAGACTAAAAAATATACTTATAAAGATATACAAATTACTCCTTTTGGAGTTGATATTAATATATTTAAACCATTTGATAGTAGATACAAGGAGAACGAAAAAGTTATAATAGGTGCAATAAAAACTTTTGATACTAAATATGGTATAGAGTATTTGATTAGAGCTTTTGGTGAATTATGCCATAAGTATTGTAATATAGAACTTCATCTGGCTGGGAGAGGGCCTTTAGAAGAAAATTTGAAAAAACTGTGTAAAGAATTGCGTATAGAAGACAGAGTAAAATTTTTAGGGTATATTGATCAAAAAAAAGTTGTAGAAAACTTTAACAAGTTTGATATTGCAGTAATACCTTCCCTATTTGAGAGTTTTGGAGTTTCAGCTGTAGAGGCCCAAGCATGTGGAACACCTACTATAGTAACTAATACGGGAGGGTTGCCAGAAGCTACGAGTCCTAACAATAGTAGTATAGTTGTTGAAACAAAAAATGTGAGTCAATTAAAAAATGCCATTGAAAAGTTAATAATAGATAAAGAATTAAGAAGAACAATGGGAGAGTATGGAAGAAAATTTGTTGTTGAAAATTATAATGTAGTAGATAACTTTAATAATGTAAATAATATATATATTAGAGCTTTAGAACTTAGATAGTGTAGAAAAGTATTTTAATTGAAAGATAAATTGTCATAGTAATATATTAAAGGAGGTATTATTTTTCTTAGAAAAGAGATATTTTTAGCGTATTAGCTATATATAGAGTTGAAGAGGATTATGTAATAAATTAATTATTTAGGACGTGAAAGTATGGAATTTACTAAAACAGTTTCAGTAGTAATACCCTGTAGAAATGAAAAAAAGTACATTGGAAAGTGTATTGATTCATTTTTAAATCAAACTTATCCAAAGAATTTATATGAAGTATTGATTTGTGATGGTATGTCTATAGATGGAAGTAGAGAAATAATAAAAAAGTACGAAAGTAATTATGGAAATGTAAAATTAATAGATAATAAAGAATTGACAGCACCTAAAGGGATGAATTGTGGAATAGAACACAGTAATTCTAATATAATAATAATTTTTGGATCTCATGCTTATGCTGATGAAAAATTTATAGAGAATAATGTAAAGTTATTATATAAAGATATAAAAATAGGTTGTGTAGGTGGTCCAATAGAAACAGTAAGTGAGAATGAAATTGGGCAAGCTATATCCCTTGCTATGAGTTCGCCTTTTGGAGTTGGAAATGCACTTTTTAGGTATGCTCAACATGAAGTATTTGTTGATACTGTAGCTTTTGGAGGTTATAGGAAAGAAGTATTAGATGAAATAGGATATTTTGATGAGGAATTAGTTAGGAATCAGGACGATGAATTGAATTTTAGAGTGATAAAAAACGGATATAAAATATTATTATCACCTAGTATTAAATCAGTTTACTATAGTAGAGGCTCTTTAAAAAAACTATGGAAACAATATTATCAATATGGTTTCTGGAAAGTAAGAGTTATGCAGAAACATGGTAAAACTGCATCGATAAGACATTTAATTCCTATGATGTTTGTATTAGGAAATGTTTTAGGGATTATATTAAGTATATTATTTAAACCAATACTTTATATATGGATGAGTGTATTAGGAATATACGTAATAAGTGATTTATTTGAATCATTTAAAATTACAAAGCAAAAAAGAAAATTGTTCAAGTATACATCCATAATATTTCCTATACTACATATTAGTTATGGAATTGGATTTTTAGAAGGACTGATGCATTTTTATTTATTCAAATCAAATAAAAAAATAAGTAAAAATGCAGAAATGTCAAGATAAGGAGAATTTATATGTATAGAAAAAGAGAAACTTTTTTACCTTATGCAGTGCCGTTAATTGATGATGATGATATAAATGAGGTTGTTGAAACATTAAAATCAGGATGGGTAGCTAAGGGACCTAGAACTATAGAATTTGAAAAGAGATTTGCAGAATATACAGGGGCTAAATATGCCATTGCTATGAATTCAGCTACGGCTGCATTACATATTGCTTTGATAGCTGGTGGAGTTAAGCCAGGAGATGAGGTCATAACAACTCCGATTACTTTTGCAGCTACAGCTAATACTATAATTCATGTAGGGGCAACTCCTGTATTTGTAGATGTAGATCCAGAAACATTTTGTATAGATGCAAATAAGATAGAAGAGAAGATAACAGAGAAAACTTCAGCTATAGTTCCAGTACATTACACAGGCCATGCTTGTGATATGGATAAAATTAGAACTATAGCAGAAAAGTACAATCTTTTCGTATCAGAGGATGCAGCTCATGCAATTGATACTTATTATAAAGGCGATTTAATAGGAAAAAAAGGTGATTGTGCATCTTTTAGTTTCTATGCAACTAAAAATATATGTACAGGTGAAGGTGGAATGCTTACAACTAACAGAGAAGACATAGCTGAAAAAGCAAGAGTAATGTCAACTCATGGTATGAGTAAAGCAGCATGGAATAGATATGGAAAAGGTGGATCTTGGAGATATGATATAGAATATCCGGGTCATAAGTATAATATGTTTGATATTCAGGCAGCGCTTGCAAAGACACAAATGAATAAATTAACTGCTATGCAAGATAGAAGAAAAGAGATTGTAAAGAAATATGAAGAAGCTTTTTCTAAAATTGATGGAATCAAACTTCCACCAGAAGCAGCTTATACTACTCATTCATGGCATCTTTATGTAGTAAGATTAGAGCTTGATAAGCTTACAATTGATAGAGATAAGTTTATAGAACTCATGGGAGAAGCTAACATAGGTACTAGTGTTCACTTTATACCTGTACATTTAATGAGTTATTACAGAGAGAATTATGGTTATAATGAAGGTGACTTACCAGTAGCTGAAAGTTACTTTGATACTATACTTTCATTACCATTGTATCCGAAGATGACGGATGAAGATGTTCAAGATGTTATTAATGCAGTTACACATATTATAAGTAATTACCATAAATAAATATATAAATTGAAGGATCTAGTTTTTAAATAGAATTAGATCTTTTAATTTATAATTTTGCAAAAGCGATGAAAAATAATTAAATTTGTATGAAATATAAGCTTGAATATAGATATTTATATTATAAATTCACATAATATAGATATAAATTAATAAATTCATAATAATTAAAAAATATTTTTTTTATGAAATAAATGATATAATAATTTTGTGTTCGTACAAGGAGGAATTATTTTGGAGAACAATATAGTAATAGATATAAAGGAAAAAATCGAGAATAAAAAAATTCAATTTGGAGTAAAAAGAATTTTTGATATTATATTATCTTTTATAGGTATAGTGATATTACTACCAATATATTTAGTTATTGCTATAGCAATAAAACTAGATAGTAAGGGACCAGTATTATTTAAACAAGTTAGAGTAGGAAAAGATAGGAGAAATTTTACTATATATAAATTTAGAACAATGGTGATTTCAGCTGAAAGTAAGAGAGAATTACAAATAGATCCAACAAATATGGATAACTTTGTGTTTCAGAGCAAAAGTGATAATAGAATCACAAAGGTAGGTAGTTTTTTGAGAAACACAAGCCTTGATGAAATACCACAATTATTTAATGTTTTATTTGGTCATATGAGCTTAGTTGGACCAAGACCTGAAATACCTGAAGTTGTAAAATATTATCCAGAAAATTATTATCAAAGGTTATTAGTATTACCTGGAATAACAGGTCTTGCGCAAGTTAGCGGAAGAGGAGAAATAGAATTAGGAAAAACTATTTACTATGATTTAACTTATATAAGTAACTTTTCTATTTGGTACGATATTAAAATATTGTTTACGACGTTTTTTAAAGTATTTAAGAGAGAGGGAGCTTTTTAAAGGTAAGGTTATTTTAGGGTTATACAAGGCTATATGCTAAAAGAAAATAGATGTAGTTATACAGAACAATAGCACGAACACAGCTATAATAGTGGTAGCTATAAAGAAATATAGAACTAATTTATGATATTCCTTTCATGGTATATTAAAATTTTAATATATTATGAGTTAGTAGGGAAGGGGGAAAATCATGGACAAGAGTAGCGATAAAATAAGGGGAATTTTTTATATTGCCATAGCATCTATAGCCTTTGGAATAATGCCTATATTAGCCAAATTAGCCTATAAAGGTGGAGCGAATGCAATAAATACATTAGCTCTAAGGTTTACTTTTGCATCAATAATATTATTTTTCTATATAAAAACTAAGAAACTATCACTTAGGTTAAATAAAGATCAAATAAAACTTATATTATTTATGGGTGTGATAGGATATTCTATGACATCTATACTACTGTTTATAGCCTATAATTATATAGATGTAGGTATAGCAGGAATGATATTACATACATATCCTTTAATGGTTATGGTTTTATCTATTGTAATATATAAAGAAAAATTCAAATTAAAAAAATTTTTATATTTAATGGTAACTACAATAGGTGTATTTATAATGTTAGATGTTAAGGTTGGAAGCATTAATACTATCGGAGTAGTATTAGTATTGTTATCTGCATTATGTTATGCTATATATGTCCTAGGAGCATCTAACGATAAGGTTAAAAATATAAATAGTTATGTTATGACATTCTACATATCTGTAATTTCGGCAATAGTTGGAAGCGCTACAGGAATTGTAACTAATAGTTTTAATAATCCAATCAATTTTTATGGTATTATATCTATATTATTGATTGCATTTATATCCACCGTTGTTGCATTAATGGCATTTCTAAAGGGAGTAAAACTTATAGGACCAACTAATTCGGCTATTTTTAGTGCTTTAGAGCCTATAGTATCTTTGGTTTTAGGAGTTATTGTTTTAGGAGAATCAATATCTTTTAAAATAATAATTGGAAGTACTATTATAATCTTAGCCATGATTCAATTGGCTAAGGATACTATTAAAAATTAGGAAGACTGTATCAGGATAATTTGCAAAATTATTCTGATACAGTCTTTTAAAATTATAAAATTGAGTGTGAGATATAAAAATAATATAAATACTTTTATGTATATATGAATAGAAGAATAAATCTATTTTAATATTTTGGTTATCTGCATAATTAATTCTTTAGTAAGTTAAAATGATAATACATTAAAAATATTCATAATATTCCGACGTAACAATTAAAAGGTTATTTTGATTTTATAAAGAATAATAATTATATAGGGAAGAATATTGTAAGGGGGAGATATTAATGAATAAAGTAATAATCAATGGAAATGACTTAAGACTTGAGGATATAGTAAATGTAGCTAGAAATAATTATCAAGTAGATATTAGCGAAGAAGCTATAAAAAGAGTAGAAAAATCTAGAGGAATTGTAGATAAAATTGTAGAAGAAGATAGAGTAGTTTATGGAATAACTACAGGCTTTGGAAAATTTTCTGATGTATCTATATCAGGTGAAGATTGTAAAACTCTTCAAAGAAACTTAATTATATCTCATGCGTGTGGCTTTGGTGATAGCCTTGATACAGATATAGTAAGAACAATAATTTTACTTAGAGCTAATGCTTTATCCAAAGGATATTCAGGAATAAGACTATCTACACTACAAACTTTAGTTGCTATGCTAAATAAAGGAGTTCATCCTATAATACCGGAAAAAGGTTCTTTAGGAGCATCTGGTGATTTAGCACCATTATCTCATATGGTATTACCAATGATAGGAGAAGGAGAAGCTGAGTATCAGGGAAAAATAATAAGTGGTAGAGAAGCTATGAATAAAGCTGGTATAGAGGTAGTTCAATTAATAGCTAAGGAAGGTCTAGCATTAATTAACGGTACTCAAGTTATGACTGCAGTTGGAGCTTTAGCTTTATGGGATGGAATAAACTTAATTAAAAGTGGCGATATAGCTGCTGCATTAACAGTAGAAGCGCTAAGAGGAATAAGAGATGCCTTTGATTTAAGAACTCATAACATACGTCCTCATGAAGGGCAAATTGAAACAGCAAAAAACATATTAGCTTTAGTAGATGGAAGTTCTCTTGTTACATCTCAAGGGGAAATTAGAGTACAGGATGCATATACTTTAAGATGTATACCTCAAATTCATGGAGCTTCTAAGGATGCATTAAATTATGCAAAACATAAAGTAGAAATAGAGATTAATTCAGTAACTGATAACCCAATTGTAACAGAGGAGGGTGACGTTATTTCAGGAGGAAACTTCCACGGACAACCTATGGCATTAACCTTCGATTTCTTAGGCATAGCTATGAGTGAAATAGCCAATGTTTCTGAAAGAAGACTTGAAAGATTAATTAACTATCAATTAAATGATCTTCCAGCTTTTCTTGTTAAACATGGTGGCTTAAATTCAGGATTTATGATAACTCAATATGCAGCAGCAGCTTTAGTTTCTGAAAATAAAATTCTTGCCCACCCTGCTAGCGTTGATTCAATACCTTCTTCTGCAAATCAAGAAGATCATGTTAGTATGGGAACAATAGCAGCTAGAAAAGCAAGAGATATAATAAGAAATGCAGAGAGAGTAGTAGCTACTGAAATTTTAGCAGCATGCCAAGCTATTGACTTTAGACAGGAATATACCTTAGGTAAAGGTACTAAAGTTGCCTATGAATCAGTTAGAGACGTAGTTAACTTTATAGAAAATGATGTAGTTATGTACAAAGAGATAGATAAGGTTACAGAGCTTCTTCGTAGTGGAGAACTAGCTATTAAAGTTGAAGAAGTAGTTAAAGTTAATTATTAATATAGCATCAAAGATTTTTAAAATTTATAGAATATAATTTACAAAGAAAAGTGATGCCAATATATAAATATAGATATTGGTACCAACTATAAATAAATAGGAGGAGTTAATTATGGCAAGAATAGTAGAATGTATACCTAACTTTAGTGAAGGAAGAGACAAGGAAAAAATTGAAGCTATAGTAAATGTATTTAGGGGAGTAGATGGAGTAAAACTACTAGACTATTCTAGTGATGCAGATCATAATAGATCTGTTGTTACAGTAGTAGGAGAGCCAGAAGCGCTAGAGAAAGCTATAATAAACATGGCAGAAAAGGTTTATGAAAATATAGATATGAGCACTCATATAGGGGCTCACCCAAGAATGGGAGCTCTAGATGTAGTTCCATTTGTACCTATTGATGGAATTACTATGGAGGAGTGTGTAGAAATAGCTAATAGAGTTGGTAGAGTAATTGCAGAAAGATTTAATATTCCAGTATATCTATATGAAAAGGCAGCTACAGCTTCACATAGAGAAAATCTAGCAACGGTTAGAAAAGGTCAATATGAAGGTTTCTTTGAAAAAATAAAAGAAGATAAATGGGCGCCAGACTACGGTCCAAAAGAAGTTAATGTTAAGGGTGGATGCGTTGCCATTGCTGCAAGACAACCTTTAGTAGCTTTTAATGTAAATCTAGGTACAGATAATTTGCAAATAGCAGATACCATCGCCAAAACAGTTAGACATTTAGGTGGTGGATTAAGATTTGCAAAGGCTATGGGAGTAATGCTTGAAGATAGAAACATAGCGCAAGTATCTATGAACTTAGTAAACTATGAAAAAACAGCAGTATATAGAGCTTTTGAAATGGTTAAGATGGAAGCAAAACGTTATGGAGTACCAGTAGTAGGAAGTGAAGTTATAGGCCTTGTACCAATGGCTGCTTTAATCAATAGTGCTGAATATTATCTTCAAATAGAGAATTTCTCTATGGACCAAATATTAGAAAGAAGAATAAGCGAATAGTAATAGCTTAGGAGTTGAAGTACATGTCTATATTAATTAAGAATATTGATTGCCTAGTTACCTGTGAAGGTAGCCATAGAAAAAAAGGTAAGGAAATGGATGATGCTAAAATCATAGAAAATGGTTTTATATTTATAGAGGATGATATAATATCTGTTGTAGGAAAAGATGAGGAATATAAATCCTATATAAATGAAGATACTATAATTATCAGTGGTAAGGGCAAAACAGTTACACCAGGACTTGTAGATCCGCATACTCATTTAGTTTATAGTGGAAGTCGCGAAAATGAGTTACCTCTAAAATTAAATAAAGTAGGGTATATTGAAATCCTAAATATGGGTGGAGGAATATTAAGCACCGTAGAAAACACTAGAAAAGCATCCGTAGATGAATTAGTAGAGGAAGCTAGTAACAGACTTAATATAATGCTAAATCACGGTACAACTACAGTGGAAAGTAAATCAGGCTATGGCTTAGACCTAGAAAATGAGAAAAAAATATTAAAAGTAAATAAAGAATTAAACAACACTCATCCAATAGATGTGGTATCTACTTTTATGGGAGCTCATGCTATTCCTAAGGAATATAAAGAAGATAGAGAAGGCTTTATAAAGCTTATAATGGAAGAAATGATACCAAGCATAGCAGAAGAAAATTTAGCAGAATTTATAGATTGCTTCTGTGAGGAAGGTGTATTCACTACTGAGGAATGTAGAAGAATCCTTGAAAAGGGTAGAGAGTATGGAATGAAGCTTAAGCTTCATGGGGATGAAGTTGAATCTGTTAAAGGAGCAGAGCTTGCAGGGGAGTTAAAATGTATTTCAGCAGAACATTTAATAGCAGCTTCTGATGAAGGAATAAAGGCTTTAAGTGAAAATGATGTGGTAGCAGTATTATTACCATCTACAGCTTTTTATTTAATGCTTGGTAATTTTGCTAGAGCAAGAGATATGATTGATAATAATGTGGCCGTTGCTCTTGCTACAGATTGTAATCCAGGAACATCTCCTACTGAATCTATGCAAAATGTTATGACCTTTGCATGTTTTGGTATGAGAATGCTTCCTAATGAGATAATCAATGCTATGACTATAAATGCAGCCTGTGCTATAAATAGAGAAAAATCTGTAGGATCCATAGAAAAAGGGAAAAAGGCAGATATAGCTATATTTAATAGCAAAAACTTAAATTATCTAGTTTATCACTTTGGAATAAATTCTGTGGACAAGGTAATAAAAAATGGTAATATAGTTGTAGATAGAGAAAAAAATAAGTAATTACAGGAGGAATATTTATGTTAGATACAAAAACTGTGAGAGAATTTATCGGAGAACTAGGCTCAAATTCACCAGCTCCGGGTGGTGGAAGTGTAGCAGCTCTTTGTGCATCATTATCTAGTGCATTATCATCAATGGTTTTTAACTTAACTGTAGGTAAAAAAGCTTATGAAGCATTAAATGATGAAGAGAAAGCATTAGTAAATAAATATTTAGAAGTATCAGGAAGAGAAAAGGATGAATTCCTAGACCTTATGAATGAAGATACAGAAGCTTTTAATGAACTTATGGCTGCATTTAAAATGCCTAAGGACACTGATGAAGAAAAAGCTGCAAGAAGTAGTAAAATACAATTAGGTTATAAGGCAGCAACACAAGTACCATTAAAGGTAGCAAGAAGATCCTATGAAATTTATGAAGGAATTCTAGTATGTGTTAAATACGGTAATAAGAACGCTATATCTGATGGTGGTGTAGCAGCATTATTAGCTCAAAGTGCTATAGAAGGAGCAATTTTAAATGTAAAAATAAATCTTTCTTCTATAAAAGATGAAGCTTATACAGAAGAAATTAGAAGTGAATTAAAAAGATTAAGTGAAGATGGTATGAAAAAGCAACAAGAGATATTAGCGATTGTAAATCAACATATGTAACTTAAGGTAATTATACGCACTGTATAAAGAGAATGTCTCAAGGGATTATAATTTATATCCATTGAGGTACATTCTCTTTTTCTAAGTAGAATTGTTATAAATATAGTTATTAATTATGAAGTTCTCACTAAATATATGAAAAATAATAACACTAAGAAGTAATAATATTAAAATCTATATTATAGTAAATCATTAATTTTTAAAGCAAAAGTTTGTGAAAATATTGGAAATATGACTAAATGTAAAATAATGAAGAAGTTAGCCGTAAAATTCTGTAGATAATTTGATATTCTTGTATTAAATTTCTTTAAGAAATTATGGAAAAAACTGTAATAGTTTATAAATTTAGTGTATAATTAGTGTATGTTCTAAGTGTAAAAGTTTATGAATATAATATAGGTTGGAGGGAAGCATATGTTACTTAGGTTTGAACCTTTAGATGACAAAATCGTAGTTACACTTCAAGGAGAGCTTGATCATCATAGTGCAGAAGAAGTTAGAACCAGGGTTGATGATATTTTAGATAAAGATGGATATAAGGCTTTAATCTTCAATTTTTCTGGAGTAAATTTTATGGATAGTTCAGGAATTGGAGCAGTAATTGGAAGATATAAGAAGATGTCCTTAAGGGGTGGCAAGGTGTGCTTAACTAATGTTACACCTACAGTTAAGAGGATATTTGAGCTTTCAGGTATGTTTAAAATAATTTCAATGTATGAAAATGTTGAAGAAGCACTAAGGAACATTTAGTGGGAGGAATTAATGATATGGAAAATAAAATCAAAGTTGAATTTAGTAGTTTATCTAAAAATGAAAGCTTTGCAAGAGTTGTAATAGCAGCTTTTGCTGCGCAGTTAGATCCTACATTAGACGAGCTTAGTGACATAAAAACTGCAGTATCAGAGGCGGTTACTAATGCAATTATTCATGGCTACGGCAATGAAAGTGAAGGTAACTTTGTAAAATTAGAGGCTACAATTATTGAGAATGAACTTACAGTTAAAGTAATAGATAATGGAGCAGGAATAGATAATGTAGACATGGCAATGCAACCCCTTTATACATCTAGACCTGACTTAGAGAGATCAGGAATGGGCTTTACAGTTATGGAAACTTTTATGGATAGCCTAATAGTAGAATCTGTAAAGGGTCAGGGAACAACTGTAACAATGAAAAAAGCTTTCAACATTGTAAGATAGGTGAAAAGTATGAGTGAGAAAATTCATAGAAATAATAACTATAATTATGACGATAATAAAGAACTTATAAAACGAGCTAAAGATGGAGATAATGAGGCTTTAGAGTACTTAACAGAGATGAATTTACCTTTGGTTTCTTCTATAAGTAAGAAGTTTTTAAATAGAGGCTATGAGTACGATGACATATTTCAAATAGGATGTATAGGCTTAGTAAAGGCCATAAATAACTTTGATGACAACTTTAATGTAAAATTTTCTACATATGCTGTTCCAATGATTATAGGAGAAATAAAAAGATTTTTAAGAGATGATGGAATGATAAAAGTAAGTAGAAGCATTAAAAACACGGCTAGAAAGTTACATTATGACAAAGATGCCTTAACTAAAGCTCTAGGAAGAGAGCCTACTATTGAAGAGTTATCGGAATACTCAAAGGTAGATAAAGAAGATATAATCACTGCCCTAGAATCTGCTAGTAGTATGCAATACTTATATGATACTATTCATCAAGATGATGGAGCTCCAGTATTACTTATAGATAAGCTCAGTGAGGATTATGAAGAAGATAATGAGGTAATAGATAAGTTAGCACTAAAAGAAGCTCTAAGTAAATTAGATGTTAAATCAAGACAAATTATAATACTTAGATATTTCAAAGATAAAACTCAAATTCAAGTAGCTAAGATGATGGGGATAAGTCAGGTACAAGTTTCAAGAATTGAGAAAAAGGTTTTAAAAATTATGAGAGATAGGTTATCGGGATAATTTTTAACCATTATAAATTAAGAAAATAATAAATTTTTAATTTATAAATTGAAAAAGATGCGTAAGCATCTTTTTTTGTTTAAATTTTAGTAAAATGCAGATACTATCATTAATACTTTTACAATTTTGATGTTAGGAGGGTAATTATGAAAGTAAAAGAAAGTAAGATAAAAGCTAAGTTTCAAAATGTATATGAAAATTCCAAACCTAAACCAACTATATTTAAGAATTCTTTCAGAGCCTTTTGGACTGGTGGATTAATATGTGTAATAGGTGAAGTTATATTTAAAATATTGATTTATTTGGGTCAAGATAAGTTACAAGCTACTGCGTGGGAAACAGTAATTATGATATTTCTAGGAGCTCTATTAACAGGGATAGGTATATATGATAGGATTGGTGATTATGCAGGGGCTGGATCTGTAGTACCAATAACAGGCTTTGCAAACTCAATTGTATCACCAGCCATAGAATTTAAAAAGGAAGGATATGTATTTGGAGTAGCAGCAAAGATGTTTACAATAGCAGGACCAGTGCTTGTTTATAGCATTAGTGCTTCTGTCATACTCGGAATATTATATTATATTTTTAGGTGGTAATAGTATGGGAAGAAAAGTAGGATTACAAACAGTAGAATTATTGACAAAACCAAGGCTTATAGCTACGTATACAGTTGTTGGTCCCAAAGAAGGAGAAGGGCCATTAAAGGATAATTTTGATGAGATTCTAGAGGATGACTTATGCGGTTGCAAAACTTTTGAATCTGCAGAAAGTAAAATGCAATTACATGTAGTTCAAGAGGTACTTAAAAAAGCACACCTTAAAGAGCAAGATATATCTTATATTTTTGCCGGCGATTTAATAAATCAATTAATGCCATCTTGTTTTATGGCAAGGGAAGTTAGTATTCCATTTTTGGGTCTATATGGGGCATGTTCTACATTTGTAGAAGCACTTTCACTAGCATCCATATGTCTAGAAGCTGAGTTAGGTAATCATATGATGGCAGTATCTTCATCTCACTTTTCATCATCAGAGCGTCAGTTTAGAGTACCGCTAGAGATGGGAAGTCAGAGAGCACCATCATCTCAATGGACAGTTACAGGAGCAGCAGCAGTGGTATTAGCTAAAAAGGGAAATAATGTACCTCATGTAACTTATATTACCATTGGTAAGGTAAAGGATTATGGAATAACAGATCCTAATGAAATGGGAGCAGCAATGGCTCCAGCAGCAGTCGATACTATAAAACAACATTTTGAAGATACAGGTAGAAAGCCTAGTGATTACGACATCATAGTCAGCGGAGATTTAGGTTCTGTTGGTAAGCAAATAACAACCGAGCTATTAAAGGAATATGGATACAACATAGGATCAAATTATATTGATTGCGGTGATGAGGTATTTGATTGCAAATCTCAGGGTACCAACTGTGGAGGTAGTGGAGCAGGATGTTCCGCTACAGTTATGAGTAGTATGATTTACAAAGGAATGATACAGAAAAAATATAAAAAGGTATTATTAATTGCTACAGGAGCACTTTTAAGCACTATATCGAACTATCAAGGTGAAACTATACCAGGTATAGCCCACGCTATTGCTCTAGAGTTTGGGGGTGAATAAATATGTGGGGAGATTTTCTAAGGGTCTTTGTAGTTGGTGGAATTATTTGTGTAATAGGACAGATTTTAATGGATACTACTAAACTAACTCCATCTAGAATATTAGTAATTTTTGTGGTAGCAGGGGTGGTTCTTCAAGGATTCGGCATATATGAAAAGATAGCTGAATTTGGTTTATCAGGAGCTAGGATACCTCTGCCTGGATTTGGATATTCCTTAGCTAAAGGAGTTATGGAGGAAGTAGACAAAAATGGTTTATTAGGAATTGTGACAGGAGGTGTAAGTGCAACAGCTGCGGGGATCACTGCAGCTGTAGTATTTGGATATCTAATGTCAGTACTATTTGACTCTAAAACGAAGTAAAGCATATAAAAAGTCTTCTCAAATTTGTATATTTGAGAAGACTTTAATTTTATAGTTTTATAATAGAATTATTTAGCCTCTTATACCATTGTTAAATATTTTAGGAATTGTAGAATAGATATTTAACAGATGATTTAAAGCTTCGGGCTTAGTGTCAACATTTCCAGAATTGCCCTCACCACCAGGATTAAGTGGGTCTTTAGGTTTATTAGGATCTTCCGGTTTTTCAGTATCACCAGGCTTTTGATTGTCACCTGGGTTATTAGAATTAGGTGGTACATTGTCCTTATCTTTATCTTTATCCTTATCTTTATCTTTATCTTTATCTTTATCTTTATCCTTAACTTCAGCTTTATATTCCGTAGGATCTTTAGCCACAGGTGCTAAATATCTATTATCTGTCATATTACCAGTATATAATCTGGCATCTCGAGTTATAAATACTACCTTTTGTATTTTATCTTTAGGTGTTTTATCAGAAGGTAAGTAGTATTTACCATCTGCAGCCTTTACAACGTCAAGTTCCACATGGATATTATCCAGAGTAGTTGGTTGAGTACCGCTTATAAAGATTTCGGAGTAAATTCTATTTCCCCTTTGATCCCTCTTAGTAAGCTCCGTTGGAAGGGTTCCAGAATCCTTAGAAATATAGGCACTAGTTATACCACTAGGCATTTCAAGAGATTTAGATTCAAGACCCTCATGGGCTACTTCCATAATCTTACCCCAAAGACCAGCAGGAACGCTACTACTAGTAAAAGGTAATTCCGTACTATTATCATAACCCAGCCATACAGCTCCTGAATAATAAGGAGTTAATCCACTGAAATAAAGGTTCTTGGTATGTTCAGAGGTACCGGTTTTACCTCTAACTTCCATACTTCCAAATTTCGCTTGTGGACCTGTAGTGTTTACAGAACCTTTAAGCATATCATAAACAATATAAGCTGTTTGTGGAGAAATTACTTGCTTAGATTCAAGTTTCGGTTCAAGTAGAACTTTACCATCCTTATCAGTAACCTTAGTATATATTCTTGAAGTAGTCATATTTCCTTGATTTCCAAAGGCACCAAAGGCTTGAGCCATTTCATAAGGTGTAGTTCCATCTATTTCACCTAAAGATAAAGCTGAAATACTAGTTCTGTCTCTATCAGTTATACTTAAGCCAAATTTTTCTCCATATGAAGCAGAGGTATCTAAACCTATTTTATCAACTACAGATACTGCAACGGTGTTTTTAGATTGAGCAAGAGCATCACGGATAGTTATATATCCATCAAATACGTAATTCCAGTTTTGTGGAACATATGGGCCGTCATCACCAGAATATTTAGATCCAATAGAAGTTGGTAATGGACCATCTACAAATACTGACCCTGCAGTTAAAGTTTTACTTTCAATGGCTGGAGCATATACTGTAAGTGGTTTTATACTAGAACCTGGTGAACGTAGAAAGGTTTGACCATCCTTTCCAACAGAAATAGCTCTATTATAAGACATAGCTGGTTGATCACCAATACCACCAATTATAACCTTAACTTCACCATTAAGATAATCTGTTATTACAGCGGAACCTTGAACTCCATCAGCTTTAGAACCTTGAGTATCTTTAAGATAATTGTCCATAATTTTTTGTACGGAATCCTGAAGGTTTCTATCCATGGTTGTATATATTCTTAAACCACCAAAGGTGATTTTTTCATAGGCTTCAGCTTCAGTATATCCATAGGTTTTCATTAAGTCTTTTGCAACCTGTTTTATTACGGGTCTTGAAAACCATTCATAAACCATTTTGTCACTCTCTAAAGTTGAGAAGTTTAACATAAGAGGTTCTGCTAAAGCAGTATCATACTCTTCTTGAGTTATTTTTCCCAGTTCAAGCATTTTAGCAAGTACTAGTTTAGTTCTTGGTGAATCGAAAGCTTCCTTCTTTTCAAAGGCTTCATAGGCATTCATATAAGATATAGTTGGATTCTGAGCAGCACTTGCTAAAAATGCACATTGCTTAAGGGTTAAACCGTCTGTTACAGATTTTCCAAAATACATGGTTGAAGCAGCTTCAATTCCATGAGCATTACCACCTAAAAAGATAGTATTCATATACTCATTAAGAATTTGTTCCTTAGATAGAAGCTTTTCCAACTTGCGTGCTAAATAAATCTCTTGAACTTTTCTTTCTATGTTAGCTCTATTATTTATAGAATCTTCAAGGAAAAACTTATATTTAACTAATTGTTGAGTAATAGTTGAAGCACCTTGGATTTCATCATTAGATAAACCAAGAAGTATTTTAGCATCTTGGATTACTGCACCTCCAAGTCTTCTTATGTCAACACCTTTATGCTCTAAAAATCTTTGATCTTCAATACTTACAAAGGCGTCTTGTAGATATTTAGGTACTGTAGATATATCTACAGATATCCTCTTTTCAGGAGTCTTGTACTCATCCATTTCTTTTTCTTTATTGTCATATAGAATTGTAGTTTCTCCATTAGATAAAAATATATCAAGATCAAGCTTTGGAGCTGTTTTAATCATGCCAGATATAATACCAAAACCAGCAGCTGCACAAGTTATAATTAAAAGTAGTAAAACTATATATATTACTTTAAAGGTTTTACGACTTTTTTTCTTGGGCTTTTTTTGCTTAGGTTTAATTTTTTTATTCTCTCCCATATTCTCCTCCTTTTATGATGAACATATCTTCGATACTATATTATAACTTATATACTAGTATAAATACAACATAGTATTCTTCAATGAAGTTATTATACATATACATATATTGAATATAAAATGAGTTTATGCAATTGAATATACATTTATTAACATTATACCACGTTTGTAAAGGAGTAATACTATGAAATCATCAAGAAAGCTAAAATTTACCATAGCAATTTTTTTAATTATGACCTTTTTAATAACTTTTATATATACTTTAGATAAAATTATAATGCCAACGGTTAAATTAGTGGCTGATGCACAGATGAGGGCAGAGGTGACAAATACAATAAACAAAACAATTTTTCAGGAATACTCTAAGAATTTTAATTATAATGATATAATAAAATTTGATAAGGATAATGATGGAAACGTCATAATGATGACGGCAGATACATTAAAACTCAGTGAAATTGCCACATTAACTGTACTAAAGGCACAAGAAGAATTAGAGAAAAAATCTCAAGTGGATATAAGGATACCCATGGGATATGTGACTAAAAATAATATTTTAGCTAGATTTGGTCCAGATGTAAAAATAAGAATGCGTCCAATAGGGCATATTACTACTAGATATTTATCCGAATTTGAAGATGCGGGAATAAATCAAACTAGACACAAAATTTATATAGAAACTACCACTAGGGTAAAGATGGTTATGGCAGTATCTTCTAGTGAATTAGAAATAGTTAATCAAATACCTATAGTTGAAACCATAATAGTTGGAAGGGTACCTAACACTGCAATACAAATGGATCTTAACGGTAACTAGAAAGTGTGATGCTAAGCACAGAATAAATTTCTTTTATGATGTAGTATGTATGTAAATAAATATAAATATCTGAAAAGATATAATTAAATTTGAAAAATAGGAAGTTTCCTATAAGGTAAATAATTAAAGAACAGGGGATGAGTAGGATGGATCAATGTATAAAATTTTATAATGTTTTAGCTAAATATTATGATGATGTTTTCCCAGCACCGGAAGGGAAAAAGAAGTTTGCCTTAAAGAACATAGATAAGGGTGGATTTGTTTTAGATATTGGATGTAGTACTGGAGAAACTACAGAATATATTTCTTCACAAGGATATAAAGCTTTAGGAATAGACTTAGACCAAGAAATGATAAGAATAGCTAAGAATAGGTATAATGAAAGTGATACTTTGAGGTTTAAAGTCA
This sequence comes from Clostridium subterminale, assembly GCF_039521425.1. Classification (NCBI taxonomy): domain Bacteria; kingdom Bacillati; phylum Bacillota; class Clostridia; order Eubacteriales; family Clostridiaceae; genus Clostridium; species Clostridium subterminale. The sequence continues at coordinate 12,143 of NZ_BAAACI010000007.1, read as the reverse complement.
TGGATATGAAAGCCATAGCACAGTCCTTTGGAGAAGAATTTAATGGGATTGTATGTATAGGAAATGTACTTCCTCATCTAGGAGGAAAAAATCAAATAAAGGAATTTTTAAAAGGATGCTATGAAGTTCTAAAAAAGGATTCGCCATTATGCATTCAAACTATTAATTTTGACAAGGTAAAGAGGGAACATATTAAAGAATTACCTCTCATTGACGGTCCTAAAGTTAAATTTGAAAGGTTTTATAGTATTAAATCAGGCAGTGATATTGTAAAGTTTACTGGAAGAATAACTGATAAGGAAAGTGATGAGATTTTAGAAAATACAGTAGATCTGTTTATGCTAGAAAACGAGGAGTTATTTGAAATGCTAAGGGAATTGGGATTTGAAAAAATTCAAGGTTACGATGACTTTAAAAGAAGTAACTATACAGGAAATGCTCTTCCTTTAATAGTAGAGGCTATTAAGTAGAAAGCTAAAATAATATAAACAAAAAATTTAATTTAGTAAATAAAAAACATACTAGAAATTAATAGGTTATATTAGCTTCTAGTATGTTTTCATATTTATTCTTGTATTATTATCTATTAAGTCTTTAAAAGTTTATAAAATTATTATTTAGACTCCCAGTTAAATATGTAAGGAATATTTCTGTATAAGTCACCATAATTTAAGCCGTATCCAACTACAAATAAATCAGGAATCTCAAAACAACAATAGTCTGGGGAGATTTCTACAGTTCTTCTTTCTGGCTTATCTAATAAAGTACAGCATTTTACACTTTTAGCACCTAGCTTTTTAACGTGTTCAACTACAAAATTCATAGTAATACCACTATCTACAATGTCATCTACTACAAGTACATCCATACCTTCAATATTATCAGGTACATCTTGAACTATTTTACAAGTACCACTAGTTTCTTCACCATGACCATAGCTTGATGTAGTCATAAAACCTATAGTTGTTGGTACAGTAATTTCTCTAACTAAGTCAGCAGCAAATATAAAGCTTCCTCTAAGTAGAGACAATACGTAAACAGATTTTCCCGCATAGTCCTTAGAAATCTTTGCTCCAATTTTAACTACAGCTTCATTGATTTCTTCTCTAGAAAAGAGAATATTTCTTTGTTTATCTTCCATGTAATCACACCTCAATTTATATTTACATTAATGTTTTCATAGTATAAAATTAAGGTGAAAATGTCAATAGTATAAAATGTATGAGAAAACATTGTTTGTTTAATGTAGAAAAATTATTTAATGCAGAGAAAATAGAATTTGGAGATGAGTATATGATAAATGGAAATATTGATGGGGTTAAAAACTTTATCTTGAAAAAATTAGAAACTATCTATGATATGAGATTTCAAAAATCAGAGATATTAACTGAAGAGCTAGCAGAACTTCTAAGAGGGGTTACCCTTGAAATTGAAAGAGAAGTTAGCGTTGCTATAGATAGAAAGGGAAGTGTGGTTAGTGTTGCAATAGGAGATAGCTCCACAGTAGAAGTTCCCATGATTGATACTAGAGAGGGAAGATTATCTCAAGTTAGAGTAATACATACCCATCCCAATGGAAATCCAAAATTATCGGCTTTAGATTTATCAGCACTTCTAAAATTAAAACTAGATTCTATAGTTGCCATTGGAGTATCAGAGGATAAGCCTTTAATTTACAATATAGGTTTTTGTGATGTGAAGGATAACATACTTATAGAAGATGAAATTAAAAATTTAACTATTGATAAAGTTTTAAGCTATAAATTTTTAGATAAAATTAAGTATATTGAGGATGTTTTTAAAGAAGATAACATAATGGAAGATAACTCAGAAAGGGCAATATTAGTATCTATAGAAGATGAAGAAAGCCTAGATGAACTAAAGGAACTTACTAAAGCTTGTGATGTAGAACCTGTTTATGAAATACTTCAAAAACGTAATAAAATTGATTCAGCCTATTTCATAGGTAGTGGTAAGGTTGAAGAAATAGCATATCTAAGGCAATCTTTAAGAGCAAATGTAGTAATATTTGATGAGGAATTATCAGGATCTCAAGTAAGAAACCTAGAGCAAGCCATAGGAACAAAGGTAATTGATAGAACCACCCTTATCTTAGAGATATTTGCAAGAAGAGCTAGAAGTAAGGAATCTAAAATTCAGGTAGAGTTATCACAACTAAAATATAGATTAAGCAGGCTTAGTGGTTTAGGAACCATGCTTTCAAGAACAGGAGGAGGTATAGGAACAAAAGGGCCAGGAGAGAAAAAGCTAGAAACCGATAAGAGAAAGATTAGAGACACTATATATGATTTAAATAAAGAATTAGAAAAGATTAAAAGTATAAGAGCAACTCAAAGAGAAAGAAGAAGTAAGGATACTATTTCTAAGATATCATTAGTAGGATATACAAATGCAGGAAAATCAACCCTTAGAAATGCCCTTTGTGAATACTCACCAGTTAAGTCAGCTACAGTAAAAGAAAAAGTTTTTGAGGCGGATATGTTATTTGCAACCTTAGATATTACAACTAGGGCTATGGCTCTTCCAGACAATAGAGTTGCTACTGTGACAGATACTGTAGGATTTATAAGAAAACTACCTCACGATTTAGTAGAAGCATTTAAATCAACTTTAGAGGAGGTAGTTTATTCAGATTTATTACTTCACGTAGTAGATGCATCTAATGACACAGCAGAAAAGCAAATAACAGTGGTGGAAGAAGTACTTAAGGAATTAGGTGCAGGAGATAAGCCAACCTTATTAGTATTTAACAAAATTGATAATTCTAATGATGAGCTATTAAATTCTTTAAAAGAAAGATTCGATAACTATTCTATTTTAGAAGTATCAGCTAAAGAGAAAACTAACTTTGAAGAGTTATTAAATAAATGTACTGAAATCCTTCCTTATAAATTAAAGACTTTCAAGGTATTAATACCTTATAGTGATTCTTCAGCAGTGGCATATTTACATAGAAATGCTATGGTAGAAAGTGAAGAATATGGTGAAGAAGGTACTATTCTTGTAGTTCAAGGTGATGATGAAGTCTACAATAAAAGTTTTAAGTATATTTTAAAGTAGCAACTAAAAGATAATTAGGTTGTTAAGGTATGAATTAAAAAATTAAAGCAATAGATGAAGGGGAGAGTAGGGGGATAATTTGAACACAGGATTAATAAAATATGATTGGAACTTCATTGAAAACTACAGTGATGAAGAAATCAGCTATTTTCTAAGTTTAGAAGGAAAATCTATAGAAACTATATGTAAAATTAGAAACTTAGATAGAGCTACAGTTCAAAAACATCTTATAAACTGCAAAATTAAATATAGGTTTTTAGTTAAAAGTGAATCACCGTCAGATTTGTTTAAATCGTTAATTTTAGCAGCTAAGGAAGAAAGAATTTTAGTTTTAAATAGTTTAGATAGAGTTAATAAAGAAAAGTTAATTCATTTTCTAGTTAAAAATTATATGGAGCTAGGACTTAAGGAGAAGGAAGCTGCCATATGGATTATGGGTGAACTTAGAAGTAATGTCACTGTAGATATACTTATAAAGGCAACGGTTAATAACCATGTAAATATTAGAAGAATGGCAATTTCAGCTCTTGGGAAAATAGGTGATCCAAGAGCTGAGAGAGCTCTTATTAGAGCTTTGGATGATAAAAATCCTCAAGTCATAAGTTATGCAGTTAAATCCCTACAGAAGGTAAGAACTGGAGAAGCAGATGATAAAATAAGAGCTTTATTTAATAGCACTGATAAGGAGTATATTAAAAAGGCTTGTGAGAGTTATATTAAGCAAATAAATATTACAGAGGGGGCTTAATAATGAGTTATTTTACAGTGAAAGGAAGTGCTACTTCAGAATTTCAAGAAAAGAAATCTACCTTTATAGGATATATAAAGAGAGTAAATACTGAGGAAGAAGCAAAGAACTTTGTAAATGAAATAAAGAGTATGCATAAAGAGGCAACCCATAATGTTTATGCCTATATAGTTGGAGAAAATAAAGGCATACAAAGATACAGTGATGACGGCGAACCCCAAGGAACAGCAGGTATTCCAGTTTTAGAAGTTATAAAGAAAAATGATTTAACAGATGTAGCAGTGGTAGTTACTCGTTACTTTGGTGGTATCCTTTTAGGGGGAGGCGGACTAATAAGAGCTTACTCTAAAGGAGCTTCTTCAGCAATTGAGGAAGCTGGCGTTGTAGAAAAAGTAAAGGGATTAAAATTAAGATTCACTTTAGAATATGACTTAATAGGAAAAATACAATATCTATGTAGCACAAAGAATTGGTATATTGAAGATACTACATACACAGATAAAGTAGAATTATGTCTGTTTTCAGAAAGCGAAAACAAGGAAACAATAATCGCAGCTTTTGTAGAGGCTACTAACGGAAAAGTAACTATTTGCGAAGAGGATGAAGAATATTTATTTAAAGAAGAACATAGATATTATAGAGCTATTGAAGAGTAACTTGAAATTTGAAATTATTAGACATATTATGTTATAATAGGTACATTGATTTTAAAGTTAATAATTATATAGATAGTACAGGAGGAATTTAATATGTCAGGACATTCAAAGTGGCATAATATCCAAGCTAAAAAGGGTAAGGCAGATGCTAAAAGAGGTAAAATATTTACTAAAATAGGTAAGGAAATAGTTGTTGCAGCTAAAAATGGTGGATCTAATCCAGAGACAAATGCGAAGCTTAGAGACGTTATAGCAAAAGCAAAAGCAGCTAATATGCCTAACGATACAATCACTAGAGCAATTAAAAAAGCTGCAGGAGAGTTAAGTGCAGTAAACTATGAAACTATAATCTATGAAGGATACGGACCAGAAGGAATAGCAGTTATAGTTGAGTGTCTTACTGAGAATAAAAATAGAACAGCAGGAAATGTAAGATATGCATTCTCTAAACAAGGTGGAAATATGGGAACAGTTGGATGTGTAGGCTTCATGTTCCAAAGTAAAGGAGAAATCATAATAGAAAAAATTGATTCAGTAGATGAAGATGAATTAATGATGATGGCTTTAGATGCAGGTGCTGAGGACTTTGTAGCTGAAGATGAAGTATTTGTAGTAACTACAACTCCGGAAGACTTTGGTACAGTAAGAGAGGCTTTAGAATCTAATGGAATAGAATTCTTAGAAGCAGATGTTAAAATGATTCCAGACACATACACTGAAATAAATGAAGAAGTTGCAACTAAATTCCAAAAGATGCTAGATGTACTTGAAGATGATGATGATGTTCAAAATGTGTACCACAATGCTGAATTCCCAGAAGGATGGGAAGGTTAATAGATTTAAATCCAGTAATATCATGACTGTGTGAAATAGTGGGTTAGAATATTGGTATAAGCCTATGGGAGTACTATATTTAAAATGAAAAAAGCTACGTATATGTTAAAATATACCCTATATAGTAGACACTTTAAAAAAAGTCTATTATATAGGGTGTTATTATGCATAATACAATTAATCTTTTTCTTTTTCATTTCTTTTTAACTGAGGAATCGGCCTTCTAAATAAGATGTTCATAAGGGCATTTCCATCAAAAGGTATGAGGGGCCAGGTGTATTTCTTTTCATTTTCGAAACTATTAGTAGAATAAAGGAGCCAGAATATAACTGCCATCGCTCCAACGAAGCCATAGATTCCAAATAGTCCAGTTAATATTAGTAATATAAGTCTGAGGAGCCTTATTGTCATTGAGAACTCAACACTTGGTGTTGCGAAGGTTCCTATTCCAACCAAAGCTCCATATAAAACTGTTTCCGGTACAACCCACCCAACTTTTACAGCAAAGTCACCCAAAAGCAAACCGCCTACTATGCCAAGAGAAGTAGATAATGTATTAGGTGTATGTATAGAAGACACTCTTAGCAAATCCAAACCGAATTCAATTATAATAAACTGAATGAATAATGGAATAGCAGCTTCTTCTTTTGGCCCTAAAAATTGAAGATACTCCGGCATCAAATCAATGTTGTATACAAGGAGCAGCCATAATGGAAGCAATATAAAGGCTGATAACATTCCTAAAAATCGAACCCATCTTACATAGGTCCCTATAATAGGTGTCTGATAATAATCCTCAGCATGCTGAGTGAAATGAAACAATGTGACCGGAAGGATCATTACGCTCGGGGAAGTATCTACTATAATAGCTATATGTCCTTCCAACAAGTGTGCAGCTACAACGTCAGGCCTTTCAGAAAATCTTGCCTGCGGAAAAGGATTATACCATTTTTTCTTTAAAAGAAGCTCCTCTAAGGTTTTTTCCGCCATAACTAAGGAAGCAATATCAATTTTTTCAAGCCTGCCTTTTATTTCATCTAGCAGTGCCTTATCTGCAAGATCTTCTATGTAACCTATTACTACATCAGTTCTGGACCTTTTCCCAACATTAGTAATTTCGAATACAAGCTTTGGATCTCTTACTCTTCTTCGTATGAGAGCTGTATTAAAAATAATAGTCTCCACAAGACCATCTCTTGAACCTCTAGTTACCTTCTCAAGATCTGGCTCTTGGGGACCTCTTACAGGGTATTCCCTTGCATCAATTATTATGCCGGTGTCTTCACCATCAATTATTAAACCAAGTGCTCCAGAAAGTACAGGTGTCTCAAGAGCGTCAATATTATTGAAGGTTTCTACCTCAATATAAGGAATTCTACTTTTGAGAAGGTCAATAATTGGATTTGTTCCAAGCTGTTCTTCACTAGTAAATTGCAGCTCTGCCATTACCCTTACCATTATATCATCTTTCGCAAATCCATCGATAAATACAAGAAAAGCTTCTTTTCCTGCTACTCTAAATTCTCTACCTATAATATCAAAACTCTTTTCTAGGGGAAGAATTTTTTGTATATACTTTTTATTTTCCGTAATATTATTTGATAGCTTCATACTTTTCACTCATCCTATTTTTATATTTCATTAATTTATGTTATATTCCCCAAGACGTTACCTTTCTATTCTAGATATTATTTTAATATATATAGTTTTGACAATGATGAGTACATTTTGATGGGGCATTCTATTTTAGGGGGTTACGGTCTTGAATATGTGAGTCATTACGAAAATGAGGTCAGTGCATTTGTTGGAATTGATAGTAGTGTTCCATCGTAAGCTGATGATGAGGATGAACTTCCGATGGAAAGTATGAAGCTACTTAAAAATCTAGGTTTCTATAGAATGATAATTAAAGTATCACCTGATGGACTTGTAGCACCAGAAGTTGATGGTAATACAAGGGAGCAAATTAGAATCATTTCATGCTCTATTAAAGAAAGGAGAAGTACAGAAGAAGAATCCACAGCAGTATAGGGTATATAACCCCTCAGCAGTGTGAAGATAGAGTTAAGAAAATTTCTTAATGACCTTCAGAAATTGTGTCGAAGATATTGACATAGATCCAATGGAAAATACAGCAATATTTCAGATAACGTATGATATGACTACGATAGAATAATATGAAGAACAAAGTGATTATAAAAATATCAAAATAAGTGAGATGACTAAAAAATTTGAATTTGATATAGAGGGTTACGCAAAAAAATATATATTCTGCAAATACCTAATTACATAAGTTTCGTTTACACGAAACTTATGTAATTAGGTTATATTTTTTTAAATTTTAATTCTGAGACCATAAGATAAGTAAGAATTGCCAATAAAGTAATTGATGAAAGTATAGAAAAAATACTATTACTAGGTGTGGCTAATGAAAATAATGCAATAATAGAACCTGCAGCTGTTATGGGCACTCCAGTAAAGATACCATCAAATTGGATTGCGTTATATTTCGCCAATCTATAAGAACCACTGATAATATATGACAATAGAAAACAAGCTCCAATGACTTCCATATAATCTAAATCAAGAAAGTTATACTTAAAAAATATTAAAAAAGCTGGTGCAACCCCGAAGGAAATCAGATCAGATAAGGAATCTAACTGCTTTCCTAAATCACTAGATACATTTAAAAATCTGGCAATTCTACCATCGTATCTATCTATTAAGGCTGCAATAAGTATGAATATGGCAGACAAAAAGTAATTTTCCTTAAAAGTTTCAAGTATTGAAAGAACTCCTAGTGATAGATTAGTAAATGTAAGTAAATTTGGTATAGATGTTTTTATCATAGACTCACTCCTCATTAGCTGAATCGAATTAATCAATTTTACAAGATTTTTAAACATTTTTATTATATGAAAAATTAGAAAACTTAATTATAAGCTTATCTTTGTAACGTATTCCCCAAATAAATGACACTAGGGATATTACCGATACTATTATTGTTGATATATAATTGCCATAATGAAGATTTGATCCAATACTTACAGATGCTAAAAGCCAAGGAAATCTACTAATGAGTAAAATTCCAAAAAACTTTAAGGGATTTATAGGTGTTAATCCTGCAACATATATTAGAAAATCTTTAGGTAGTCCAGGAACTAGAAAAATAATGAATAAAATAGCAGAAAATTTTTTACTATCCATAATATCCGCCATCCATTGAGAATTCTTCTTGTTTATTAGCTTTTTTATAAAAGGGGTGCCTATAAGTCTGGTAAAATAGAAAGCTATAATAGCTCCCAAAAGCAGCCCTAATGTTGAATAAATTACACCAAAGGTCACACCGTAAATATATCCACCAGCAATTTGAATTACCTCTCCGGGAATTGGAGCGATAATTGTTTGTAGCACTTGAAAAAAAATGAAAACAACAGATCCAAAACTGCCTAGAGAAATTATATAATTCCTAAATTTATCAAGTGATACAGTCAATTCAAGGATACGTGGTAAATATTTCAATACTAATATAATTGTTAAAAATCCTAACAGTTATAGTAAAATTTTACAAATTAAAAATTTTTTAGATTTATTCATAATTGTTTAGTCCTTCCTCCTATATTACTTTTAATTAATAGTTTATTAGAAACATCTTAAGATTTGTATACAATAGATCTTAAGAGTTCTTAAGAATTCTTAAGAGTTCTTAAGGTTTATTAAATCATTTAAATAATATGGATTTAAATTATATTGAAGTATATACTTAATAATAAAATGGAGGTAGATTCAATAATGGATACTATAAAGAATATTTTGATAGCAGATGATAACGAGGAGATAAGAGAAATAGTCCGCGTTTTACTGGAGAGTGAGGATTATAATGTAATAGAAGCTGTAGATGGTGAAGATGCTGTAATTAAAGTTGATGAAAGTATAGATTTAATCATACTTGATATAATGATGCCTAGAAAGTCTGGATTTAAAGCATGTGTAGAAATTCGTGAAAAAACAAGTGCGCCTATTTTGTTTTTAACTGCTAAAACTCAAGATTCAGATAAATGTATGGGATTTTCCGTTGGGAGTGATGATTATTTATCAAAGCCGTTTTCATATACCGAATTGGTTTCAAGAGTTAAAGCGTTGCTTAGAAGGTATTATGTATACAAGGGGAAAGAGAAAGTTGATTCAACTGGTCTTATTAATATAAATGGATTAACAATAAATACAACTTTAAATGAAATATCAATAGATGAAGAAGAGGTTATATTGACGGAAATTGAGTATAACATCTTGCTATTAATGGCACAGCGTCGAAAAAAAATATTTTCAGCACAAAATTTATATGAAAGTGTTTGGAAAGAATCTTATTTTTATTCTTGTAACAATACAATTATGGTACATATAAGAAACCTGAGAAAGAAATTGGAAAAGGACCCAGAGAACCCTAAATATATAAAAACAGTATGGGGAAGGGGGTACAGAATTGAATAAGAACTTCTTATGCACTAAATTAGAAATTAAATTAATTCTATGCTTAATATTTTCATTTGTTATATCTGTTGCTATATTCTTTTTATTACAAACAATAGGAGAAAGTATATTAGATAATCATTTTAATAAAATATCCTTTATTGATAACCAAAAAAATCAAGCCATATCTGATTTTAGAATATATATATCAGATAAGAATTTGACGACAAGTGATCATGATGAAATAACAAGATGGGTTCGTAAAGAGAAATATGTAAATCTTTATATTTATAAGGACAATAAATTAGTTTATGATTCTAATAGGAACAATTCAACTAGTGATTATGGAGAACATCAGGAGAATTCAATAATTTTGCCAAGCAAAACACTTTATGATATTGCATTTACTGATACGAATGCAAAAGTGTATATGGAATGCTTTTTTGAGTACAAGTATTATTATATTGCAAGCTTTTTGGGTATTGCAATTTCTTTTTTTTGTTTCATAACAATTATGTTATTTTTCATAAAAAGAAAAACAACGTATATTGGAATGCTTGAGAGTGAAATAAAAATATTAGAAGGTGGGAATTTAACTCACGAAATTACTATTAATGGAGATGATGAGCTTTCTTCTTTGGCTCAAGGCATTAATGAGATGAGAAAATCATTTATAGGAAGATTGGAAAGTGAAGATAAAGCAAGGTTAGCAAATAGTGAACTGATTACAGCAATGTCACATGATTTAAGAACACCTCTCACAGTACTAGTAGGATATTTAGACATTATAGAATACAACAAATATAAGACAGATGAAAATTTGAGACAGTATATTCATAATAGTAGAGAAAAAGCATATCAAATTAAATATCTTTCTGATAAATTATTTGAATACTTTATGGTGTTTAATACTAATGATGATGATTTAGAATTAGAGACCTTTGATGGGAATGAACTTTTAGATCAACTACTGGAAGAACAAATTTTTATATTGGAAGATAATGGGTTTAGTTTTCAAATTAATTCTTGCAACATGCCTTTCCTTATAGAGGTAAATTTAATTTCGATACACAGAGTCTTTGATAATCTTTTCTCTAATATCACGAAATATGCGGATAAATCCAAGCTAGTTAAAGTTAAATGCTATATTGAAAACCAATTGTTATTTATTTATGTTGAGAACCAAATAAATAATAATTTGAAATCAGTAAGTAGCACAGGAATCGGTATGAAAACATGCGAAAAAATTATCGAAAGGCATAAGGGGAAAATTGTTATTAAAAAAACGGAAAATACTTTTTCTGTCCAGATTAGCTTAGATATAAAATTAAGTAATCATTAAATGAAATTAAGCTAATAAAAAATAAAGAAAAGGGACTTTTAAAATGCACCCCTTGTCAAGGAAACAATAAAGAAATGGGTTAAGCAGTACTTAAAAGATGTTTTCTATGTCTGGACATAGATTGTCCTAAGTTATGTTTCTTTAATCCAGCTTGGAATTTTACTTAGAATATATAATAAAACCATAAATAACATTAGGATGCAATATAGTGAAGGAAATTACTTTATCTATCTTAAGTTAATAATACCACTTTTGGCTATTTTACACATGAAAATATTTGTAAGAAATATGTAAGAAATATGTAAGAAAAGAGTAATAAACTAAGTTAATTCTATTGATATAATTAACTTTGGAGTAATACTTTATAAAATGAAATGTTCATATGGTAACCTAAAGGTAAAATTTACATGGACTAAAAAGAAGAAAAGAATGATATATAATTCAAATATGTCATTTGAGGATACTAAATAAAAATTATATTTTGGAGGTATAAAAATAATGGAAAGAAAAAAGATTAGTAAAATTACAGGGAAGAAAAAAAAGATTATAAGTTTAGTAATTGCAACCCTTTGTATTGGAGGAGTATTAAAATTAACCATTTTTAATACTAGTGCTTCTGATAAGAACATATAAATGCAATCTACTTATGAAGTTGCTGTAGATGGAATCAAGATGAATATATATATAGTTTTTAATAGAAGTATTAATGATTATTTCACTCCTTTACCATAATAAAAGATTATATATTCCAAAATTGTAATGTTAATGTAATATTTAATGTCTATTTAACATGTATAATGAAATTATAAATATTACTTAATATATAATTTTTTAAAAATTGTACTATAAATTTATAAATAAGGTAAATGGAGTATTAATATGAGAAAAAGTAAAAGACGTAGAAAATTTATTAAAAAAAGTATTATGAGGATTATAATACCAATAATGGGGATATGTATTGTAATTACAGGGATTTATTTTTTTAGGTGGTTAAATAATTGTTTCAAAAATG